>NZ_JBLKNU010000001.1:0-1753884 GCF_047532935.1 Rhizobium sp. IY2 | reverse complement strand
CGCCGTGCCGACGCTCATCGTCTATATCCTCGCCGGCCGCTACTTCGTGCGCGGTCTGATGGCGGGCGCTGTCAAAGGGTAATCCATGGCCTTCCTCGAAATCTCCGGTCTTAAAAAGCGCTTCGGCGCCGTCGACATTCTCAAGGGCATCGACCTCGAACTCGACAAGGGCGGCTTTCTCGTGCTGGTCGGCCCGTCCGGCTGCGGCAAGTCCACCCTGCTCAACACCATTGCCGGGCTGGAGACGATCACCTCGGGCGATATCAGGATCGACGGGCGCGACATCAGCGGCCTGCATCCCTCCAAGCGCGACATCGCCATGGTGTTCCAGTCCTATGCGCTCTATCCGAACATGACGGTGGCGGGCAACATCGCCTTCGGCATGGAGATCCGCGGCGTGCCGAAGGACGAGCGTGCCAAGGCGATCAAGCAGGTCTCCGACATGCTGCAGATCGGCCATCTGCTCGACCGCAAGCCGAGCCAGCTGTCGGGCGGCCAGCGCCAGCGCGTCGCCATGGGGAGAGCCTTGGTCCGCAATCCGCAGGTCTTCCTGTTCGATGAACCGCTCTCCAATCTCGATGCCAAGCTGCGCGTCGACATGCGCACCGAGATCAAGCGGCTGCATCAGCGCATGGGCACCACCTTCGTCTATGTCACCCATGACCAGATCGAGGCGATGACGCTGGCGACCAAGATCGCCGTGCTGAAGGACGGCGTGCTGCAGCAGTTCGGCACGCCGGCCGAGATCTATAACAGCCCCTCCAACATCTTCGTCGCCGACTTCATGGGATCGCCGGCGATGAACCTCTTGACCGCCACCGTCGAAAACGGCGCCGGTGGGCTCGAAGTCTCGCTGGAGCGGCCGAATGCCGCCCCGCTCAAGCTGCCCGTCATGGCTGGCAACAATGGCCTGACCACCTATACCGGCAGACAGGTGATCTTCGGCATCCGGCCCGAGGCGCTGACCGATCCCGACGGCGCCGACCGCAAGGCGCGCATGCTGAGCGAGGGCGACTGCCTGATCGAGGTGGTCGAACCGGCCGGCTCCGACACTTTCGCCGTCACCAAGCTCGGCGGCAAATCCGTCGTCGCCCGCCTGCGCGCCGATGCCGGTATCGCGCCGGGCCAGACAACCCGACTGGCCTTCAATCTCGATAAGGCCGTCTTCTTCGATCCAGAAAGCCAGGCGAGGATCGGGTGATGGCCAGGTGCTGATATGAGCGGTTCACCAGATATCGTCATCATCGGTTCAGGCGTCGGCGGCTCCACGGTCGCCGCCGGCCTGGCGGTGACCGGCGCCCGGATATTGATCCTCGAGGCCGGCGATCACATCGCCGATCTTCCGGTCAATCGCGACCAGCGCGCCATCTTCCAGCGCGGGCATTTTCGGCCGAAGGAAACCTGGTACGAGGCGAACGGCAAGGGATTCAACCCCGGCAACTACTACAATGTCGGCGGGAATTCGAAGTTTTACGGCGCGGTCTTGTCGCGCTATCGCGAGCAGGATTTCGACGTCATCGAGCACCGGGAAGGTGTGTCGCCGGCCTGGCCGTTTCCCTATGAAACCCTGGAGCCGTGGTATTGCCGGGCGGAACTGATGTATCAGGTTCGCGGCAGTCTGGGCGAGGATCCCACCGAACCATATCATTCGGCTGCCTACGACTATCCGCCGGTCCCTGACGAGGCGCCGATCGCCGATGTCAGGGCGCGTCTCAAGAAGAAAGGCCTGCATCCGTTTTCCCTGCCGCTCGGCCTGGATCTCGATGCCTGGCTCTCCAAGGCACGCACGCCTTGGGATGCGCATCCCAATTCACGGGACGGCAAGATGGACGCCGAGACTGCAGCCCTTGCGGTGGCGCTGAAGCACGAGAACGTCCGGCTCGAAACCAATGCGCGCGTGACGAGGCTCGACATGGGCGCGGGGAACCGGATCGACCGGGTGACCTATGTCAAGAACGGTGAGACGCTGACCGTTTCGGCGAAGATCGTCATCCTCGCCGCCGGGGCGGTCCAGTCCTCCGTGCTTTTGCTGCGCTCGAAAAACGACCGCTTCGCAAGCGGCCTGGCGAATTCTTCCGACCAGGTGGGCCGCAACTTCATGAACCACAATGCGTCGGCCGTTATCGGCCTCTCGCCAAAATTCAGGAACACGGCTGTCTACCAGAAGACGTTTGCCTTTAACGACTTCTATCTCTCGGACGGTGAGGGAGGGCCACCGCTCGGCAATGTGCAGCTCCTGGGCCGCATTTCCGAGAAAGTCCTCAAGGGCTCTCTGCCGCAGGCTCCGGAATGGCTTCTGCGCTTCATCACAACCCATGCCATCGACTTCTATGCCATGAGCGAGGACGTGCCCAATCCCGAAAGCCGGGTCATGGTCGATGGAGACCGGATCATTCTTCAATGGCAGCGAAGCAACTGGGACGCCCATCTTGCCCTTGTCGCCAAGCTGAAGGTCATCCTGAAATCGATCGGATTTCCGGTCGTGCTGTCGCGGCCCTTCGACAAACGCACGCCCTCCCATCAATGCGGAACGATCCGCATCGGCAACGATCCCGCGACAGCGGCGTTGGATCCGTACTGCCGTTCCTACGATCACCAGAACCTCTTCGTCGTCGACGCCGGTTTCCTCCCCACCTCGGCGGCGGTCAATCCTGCGCTCACCGTCGCCGCCCAGGCGCTGAGAGTGGCGGATCACATTGCGGCGAAGGACTTTGCGGGCATGACAGAGGCGCTGGCGGTCGCCAGGCCGGATGCAACAGGACAGTAAAATGGGATTCGATTACATCATCACCGGCGCCGGTCCGGCAGGATGCGTGCTGGCAAGCCGGCTGAGCGAAGATCCTGATGTCAGTGTCCTCCTGCTCGAAGCGGGTGGAGGCGACTGGAATCCGCTGTTTCACATGCCGGCCGGCTTCGCCAAGATGACCAAAGGCGTCGCCAGCTGGGGATGGGAAACCGTTCCCCAGAAGCACATGAAAGGCAGGGTGCTGCGTTATACGCAGGCGAAAGTCATCGGTGGCGGCTCGTCGATCAACGCACAGCTCTATACCCGCGGCAACGCTGCGGATTATGACCTCTGGGCGCGGGAGGACGGCTGCGAGGGCTGGGATTACCGCTCGATCCTTCCCTATTTCAAACGCGCGGAGGACAACCAGCGCTTCGCCGACGACTACCACGCCTATGGCGGTCCGCTGGGGGTCTCGATGCCGGCTGCGCCGCTGCCGATCTGCGACGCCTATGTCCGTGCGGGGCAGGAACTCGGCATTCCCTACAACCACGATTTCAACGGCCGCCAGCAGGCGGGCGTGGGATTTTACCAACTGACGCAGCGCAATCGCCGCCGGTCGTCGGCTTCGCTCGCCTATCTCTCGCCGATCAAGGACCGCAAGAACCTGACGGTCCGGACCGGCGCTCGCGTCGCGCGCATCATCGTCGAGGGAGGCCGTGCGACAGGCGTCGAGATCGTGACCGCGCGCGGCCAGGAGATCATCCGCGCCGAACGCGAGGTGCTGATTTCTTCCGGCGCTATCGGATCGCCGAAGCTGCTTCTGCAGTCCGGCATCGGACCGGCCGACCATCTGCGCTCGGTTGGCGTCAAGGTGCTTCACGATCTGCCGGGTGTCGGCGGCAACCTCCAGGATCACCTGGATCTTTTCGTCATATCCGAATGCACCGGCGATCACACCTATGACGGCGTCGCAAAGATCCACCGCACGCTTTGGGCAGGGCTTCAGTATGTCCTGTTCCGCACCGGTCCGGTCGCCTCGTCGCTCTTCGAGACCGGCGGTTTCTGGTACGCCGATCCGCAAGCGCGTTCCCCTGATATCCAGTTCCACCTCGGTCTGGGATCGGGCATCGAAGCGGGCGTCGAGCGGCTCAAGAATGCAGGTGTGACGCTCAACTCTGCCTATCTGCATCCGCGCTCGCGCGGGACGGTCCGTCTGTCATCCGCCGACCCGGCTGCCGCGCCCTTGATCGACCCCAATTACTGGTCGGATCCTCACGACAGGAAGATGTCTTTGGAGGGGCTCAAGCTCGCGCGCGAGATCATGCAGCAGGCGGCGCTGAAGCCCTATGTCATGGCCGAAAGGCTTCCGGGACCGAATGTCATGACCGACGAAGAGCTCTTCGATTATGGCTGCGCCAACGCAAAGACCGATCATCATCCGGTCGGTACCTGCAAGATGGGGACGGGGCCTGACGCGGTTGTCGGGCTCGATCTCAAGGTCCATGGCCTCGAAGGCCTGAGGGTATGCGATTCATCCGTCATGCCGCGCGTGCCGTCGTGCAACACCAACGCCCCGACGATCATGGTCGGTGAAAAAGGGTCGGACCTCATTCGGGGCTTGCCGGCACTTGCCCCCACCATTTTCGCCTACGAACGCAACGATGCGCGGCCTCGGGCTCGCGCCGAAATCCGGTGAGCCGCGTCGAGAGGAGAGACGACAATGTCTGAAGTCAAAGTGGCCGTGCTTGGCGCCTCGGGCTGGATGGGGAAGGTCCACACGATGGCCTACCAGACCTTTCCGCATTTCTTCGGAGTGTCGGACGGAACGGCGCGGGTCGTCGCTCTCGTCGAAGGCCCCTCGACGGCAGCCGAGGATATTGACCACCGAGCGCCGGGCGCAAAAATTCTTCGGGATTGGAAACTGGCGGTCGCTGATCCCGATGTCGATCTGATCGATATCTGCCTGCCTGACCATCTTCACTACGAGGTGGCCAAGGCGGCTTTGCTGGCCGGCAAACATGTCTACTGCGAGAAGCCATTGGCAAACACCGCCGCTGAAGCGCGGGAGCTGGCCGACATCGCCAGGGAAAAGGGTGTCATCACCCGCGTCGGGCACGCCTTTCCCCGAAACCCGGTCCATGATCTGGCGAAAGACATCATTCAATCCGGCGAAATCGGCGAGATCAAGCTGTTCCGCGGCTGCCAGCACGTCGACATCTATGGTGATCCCTATGCACCGTTCATGTGGCGGGCCGATGGAAAGCTGGCACCGACCGGGATCGTCGGCGACACCGGCTCGCACATCTTCAGTTTCATGGATTTCCTGGTCGGTCGCGTCAGTTGCTTGATCGCCGACAATCTGATCGTGACGCCGCGCCGGCCCGTCGTCGAGGGCCTAACCTATGGCGAGCAGGTGAAACTGACCGGCAACGAGTCCTGGGCTGAGATTACCAACCCCGATGCAACAAACCTGCTGTGCCGGTTCGAGAACGGCGCCGGCGGGATCGTCGATTTCAGCCGTGTGGCGACCGGCCGCAAGTTCATGCAGACCTATGAAATCTACGGAACGAAAGGCAGCATCGCCTTTAACTATGACGAGATAAACCGGCTGCGCTTCTACTCCAACGACGACCGGACGGGGCGGCGCGGCTTCCGGGAGATCGACGTGGGACCTGAAAATTCGACCTTCCGGGCTTTTCTCCCGCTGCCGAATTTCGGATTAGGCTATAATGAAAGCAAGATCATCGAAGTGGCCGAGGTGATCCGCTCGATCGTTGCCAACAGGCCGATGTGGCCGACATTCGAGACCGGTCACCACATCTGCCAGATCGTCGACGCATGCATGGAGTCTTCCCGGCAGAGGCGCTGGGTCGACATCCCGCTGGCTGAACGCCAATGACCATGGACGTTCCGCAGGAAATTCTCGACGCGCTGACCGATGTCGACATGCCGCGGCTGCCACCCGAGGCCGCTCCTTCGGAAACGGTCCGGCTCGCCGGCGTCGAGGTGCCGGTCTATCGGGCCGGCTGCATCGTCGTCGGATCCGGCGCGGCAGGTCTGCGGGCGGCGGTGGAATTGAAGCGGCGCGGCGATGACGTCGTTATCGTCAGCCAAAGCGCGTGGGGTGGAACCTCGGCCTGTTCGGGATCGGACAAGCAGACCCTGCACACTGCGAATACGGCGGATCAGGGCGACAATTACAAGGCGATGGCCCGATCCATCCGCAGCGGCGGCGCGATGGACGAGGACACGGCCTACGTCGAGGCGGTGGGCTCGTCGCGGATGATGGCGTCGCTCCAGTTCTTGGGCCTGCCGCTGCCCCAGGATCCGCTTGGGGGAACGCTGAGATATCAGACCGATCATGATGAGGTCGGGCGCGCCACCAGCTGCGGCCCGCGCACCTCGCGCCTGATGGTCAAGGTGCTGGCCGAGGAGGCGATCCGACTGGGCGTGCCGTTTTACAACCAGACCACGGCGGTCAAGATCCTCACTGGGGGCGAGGGGGCTGACCGTCATGTCGTCGGCATGCTTGTCATGCGCGCCAGCGACCGTACAGAGCAGAATCCGCTGGGTATCGCGCTGTTCGTCAGCAGCGTGATCGTGCTCGCCGCCGGCGGGCCGGGCGAACTCTATCGCGACAGCGTTTATCCCAATGGCTGCTTCGGCTCTCTTGGATTGGCGCTGGAAGCCGGCGTCGAACTCGTCAACCTGACCG
This sequence comes from Rhizobium sp. IY2, assembly GCF_047532935.1. Taxonomy (NCBI): domain Bacteria; kingdom Pseudomonadati; phylum Pseudomonadota; class Alphaproteobacteria; order Hyphomicrobiales; family Rhizobiaceae; genus Rhizobium; species Rhizobium sp. IY2. Next base: position 1,747,441 of record NZ_JBLKNU010000001.1, on the reverse strand, counting down.
AAAGCCAGTTCGGCATCGGAACGCGCAGGGAAGGCTTCCCATGGAACCTGTCGGGCACCTATGTCCAGGCGATCCCGCATATCTACTCGCTCGATCGCGAAGGCGTCGAGCACCACTTCCTGGCAGAATACTACCGCAGCACGCGGGAGCTGGCGTCGAACGTCTTCCGCAAGGGCTATCAGTGGCCCTTTCATGCGACGCGCATGCTCGATTTCGGCTCGAGCCTGGTCGATCTCGCCATCTCCGGCGAAACCGCCGCCGGCCGGCGCGTCTTTATGGACTTCAACCGTAATCCGCTATCCGTACCCGGCGATCTGCCGTTCAGCCTGGAAAGACTGGATGAAGACGTTAGCGCCTATCTCGGCAAGGCCGGCGCCGACCAGGACATGCCGATCGATCGATTGAAGCATATGAACCCGCTCGCGATCGAACTCTACCGCCGCTACAAGATCGATATTGCCGAAGAGCCGCTCGAATTTGCGGTCAACAACCAGCATATGAACGGCGGCATCATGGTCGACACCTGGGGCCGCAGCAATCTCGGCGGCTGTTACGCGGTCGGGGAGGCCGCGGGCACCCATGGGGTGACGCGGCCGGGTGGGGCAGCGCTCAATGCCGGGCAGGTCTTCGGCACCCGCGCGGCCGAGCACATCAGCGCGAGCGGCAGGGCGAAGCGGGCAGCTTCAGGGGATATAACCGGTACGGCAGAGACAGGCATCTCCGATCTCCTTGCCGCCCTTCGCACCGAGAGCCCGCTCACCGTCAAATCGATCCGCTCGGAGGTGCAGGCGCGAATGAGCGAGAAGGCTGGCATCCTCTGCGATCAGCAGAATGTGGCCCGAGCCTTGATCGAAGCGCGCAAACTGAATGTGGACATCCGCGCCAACGGCGTCGCCTATGGTCGCGCAGCGGAGGCGGTCCGAGGCGTGCAATGGCGGCATATGGCGCTCGCCTCGGAAGCCGTGCTCAGCGCTCTTGATTTCTTCATTCGCGGTGGCGGCGGCAGCCGTGGGGCGCGAGCGATATGCGATATAGCGGGCGAATCCACGCCGCTCGCGCGCTCAGGTCCATTGCCGGATTATCGCTTCCGGAAAGAACGCGAATCGCATCGCAAGGAGCAGATCGTCGTTCGTCTCGATGGTGATGAGATAAGGCTTTCAACGCGGGCGAACCGTAGTTTCGATGAAAGCGCCAAGTCCTTCTTCGAGCGGGACTGGCCATCCTGGTTGACGGGCCGCATCTACGACTGAGGTCGGACGAATGAGGGGACGCCAGATCGGCTGATCAATCAGGATTCGCAACCGCGGGCGGAACACGAACTCGCTCGGTGTCGTCAGAGCCTTCGGCAATGGCTTCCTCGCTTCTGCGCATTCGCCTTGGCGGATTCTTGCCTTCGATAGGCTTCGGCGACATTTGGTCGTCGGCCTGGATCTCATCGGTGTTGAGGTAGTTCTTGCTTTCGTCCATAGCGGTCACCTCAGGTTGGGGAATTGCGATGCAGGAAAACGATTCTCCGCATCGGCGCTTTGCACGCTAACGCTCGGCGACATGACGGGTTCCCTCGCTGGTCGGCCGGCGGTGGCCCAGGCTCATAGGTCGGCTCCAGCTTCGGAAATGTCGAGCTCGATTATGACGGGCGCGTGGTCGCTCGTATGTTCCCAGCCGCGCGGTTTTCTCCTGACCGTCGCCGATCGAAGCCATGGCGCGACGGCCGGACTGAGCAGGAAGTGATCGATCCGAAGCCCCGCGTCACGTTCGAAGCTGTTTCGCCAATATTTCCAGAAGGTGTAGATGCGCTCGCCCGGATGCAGATGCCTGATGGCGTCGGTCCAGCCCTGGCCGACGAGTTGCGAATAGGCCTTGCGCACTTCCGGTCTGAAGAGGGCATCGTCCAGCCAGCGTTCCGGCTTATAGACGTCGATCTCCGTCGGCATGACGTTGAAGTCGCCGGCCAGGATCGAAGGCACCTCGAGCTCGAGGAGTTCGGCGGCGTATTCGTGCAGGCGACGGAACCACCGGAGTTTGTACTCGAACTTGACGCCCGGGAACGGATTTCCGTTCGGAAGATACAGGCACCCGATCACGATGCCGTCGACGACAGCTTCGATATAGCGGCTGTGGCTATCATCGGGATCGCCGGGAAGTCCGCGCCGCGTCAGGATCGGTGTCTTGCCCTTGGCCAGGATGGCTACCCCGTTCCAGGATCGCTGTCCGTGCCAGACGGCGCCGTAGCCGGCCCTTTCGATCTCCCTTCGCGGAAACCCCGCGTCGTCTGTCTTCAGTTCCTGGAGGCACACCACATCAGGCGCGTCCTCCTTGAGCCAGCGCAGCAGGATGTCCAGCCGTCCATTGATCCCATTGACGTTGTAGGTTGCGATTTTCATCATACTCCCGGAAGCCGAGCCCCCGCCGGACATGCTCTAGAAACGCTCTTGAATTTCCTCCTCGGAATGTCTTGCCGGCCATGGCTGGCGCCTCAACGCGTCGCACCGAAGACGAAGGCGATGCCGGCGACGATCGCAACTGCTGTCAGCGGCTGCCGGCGTATCCGATCCTCGAGGTCGTGGACGAAGCTGCTTGCTTCCGCCTTTGCCAGGCGGGCTGTCCCGGAAGCCAGCTCCGAAGCCGACTCCGCTATCCGACCGGCTTCTTTCTGAAGCGCGCGCATCTTCTCGTGATCGGCATCAAATCCTTCGGAGGAACGGGCGAATTCGCCGGTCGAGCGCAGAGCTTGATCCGCGAGCGGAAACGCCTCGTCGAGTTTGGTGGGATCGGGCTCTCGCTTCACGCGCTCGGCGGCCTCGACGTCGCTGCGCCCGGCAGGAATTGAGGTGTGGGTGGCTGACACCGGGTCGGAGGCCGGAAAAGTGTCCTCGATTGCGCTGTCGAGTTCGCCCTTTCGGGACTGCTTCCGCTGCTCTGCCTGTTCTTTTCGCATGGATTGGACTGCGGGGGATTCGTTCGGGTTTGCCATCGGGGTTTCCTCTGTTGCACTTCGACAAACAAAGCGACGACGAGCGGAGAAGTTCCATAGAAATGCTTCCGCGCCTCACAGAGCAACAGCGACGCGCGAAACGAGCAATGCCGGCGCGCGCAATCGCTCGGACTTTTCTGGACGACGAGGGTCACAATCAATCAGTCGGACCAAAGTCTTGCCAGTGCCTACTACCTAGGTCGGTTGCATTCTGCATTGGGAAAAGCGAGAAATCTCATGCGCCATATGGCATATATTGTATGGAAAACGGCGAAGAACCGCCGAACGAGGCTATTGCATGAATATCCGGAAACGCGATTTTCTGAGATTGGGCGGCAGCGCGGCCATCGCCCTGGTCGCTGCCGCATCGCCAGCCACTTTGAATCTCGACGGTTTCCTTCCTGGTCTGGAGGTGGAACGCGCACAGGCAAAAGACGGCAACAACGGCAATGGCGGCGGTAACGGCAATGGGGGAGGGAACGGCAACAGCGGCAATGGCAACGGGGGAGGGAATGGGAATAGTGGCGGCAGCGGCAATGGCTCGGGAAATGGCAATAGCGGTGGCAACTCCGGTAGCGGTTCTGGATCCTCTTCCTCTTCCAGTTCCTCTTCAAATACCTCTTCTACAGGGGCGTCGGGAGGATCGGGAACGAAAGCGACCGAAGCGTCCGATGGCTCGATCAATGTCCGTCACGCGAATGGCATCACGGAAAGCCTGCGCAGTGGCCGCTACATCATGAAGGACTCGAAAGGGCGGACGATCGTAAGCCGGCAGGCGACGGCCAACGATGCCCTCCGATTGAGCCGTTTCTTTCGCTAAAAGCTGAATCTTGTTTTAATGCAGTTCGCGCCATTGCAGAGCCGCTTCCGTCCTGTTCGAGGCGCCGAGCTTGCTCAGAATCTGGGTCATATGGTGTTTCACGGTCTTTTCCTGCAGGCCGAGACGCAAGCCGATATGCTTGTTTGACAAGCCTTGAGCGACAAGATCCATCACCTCGCGTTCCCGTGGCGTCAGACTGCTTTTATCCGACGTTCCGCCATTCAGTGAATTCTCCATGACCTTTGCCGACATGGTTGGCGAGATATATCGCGTTCCACCGAGGACGGTTTGGATTGCTTCGGCGAGACCGCGGGAGCCGACACCCTTCAGAACATAACCCATCGCGCCCCGTTGCAGAGCGTCAAGCAAGGTGTCCACCTCCTCGGATACCGTCAACATCAGCACTTTCGTCGTCGGGCTCCGCTCCAGGACGTTGCTGATCGCAGACAGCCCGCCGCCGGGCATCGAGACATCGAGGAGCATAATGTCGGGGCGGTTGTCCGAAGCGATCATCGCCGCGTCATCGCTGCTGGCGCCTTCGCCAATGACGACAAAGCTGCTGATCTCCGACAGGCTGCGCGTGACGCCCTCGCGAAAAAGCGGGTGGTCGTCCACGACGCCGATGGTGATTGATGTCATCTCTAATCTCCCACTTCCATAGGCTCGAAGGTCATGGTCACGGTCGTCCCACCTTCCCCTGTCTTGATGTCGAAGGATCCTCCGAGGCTGTCGATGCGTTCCCGAAGTCCGACAAGACCGAGGCTCGCTGGCCTCACCTCGGTCGGATCGAAGCCATTGCCGCGATCGCTGACCTCGACACGGACATGGCCTTTGTGCGAGACGGCGCTGACAGCCTGCTGAACGCCGCCGCCGTGGCGATAGGCGTTGTTCAAGGCTTCCTGGACGAAGCGATAGATACAGATCTTCACGGCAGGAGCAAGTTCAGGTCCATCCTCGTCGATGACGGTTTCGACATTGGTTTCTGTCTTATGCTGATGCGCTTCGACGACCCGCATGACGATCTCGGTGATCGAGGACTTCTCGATCTGCGGCAGCACCAGCCCGCTACAGATATTGCGGATCTCCGTCATCGCCTCGGCGAGGCTCGAGCGTATCCAGGAAAGCTCTTTCTCGCGTGCTTCGGGCTCTGTGGAAGCGTTGATCAACAAATCGCTGTCCAGCCGCAATGAGGCATAGGCGATGTGCTGGGCCGGACCGTCGTGCAGATCGGCGCCGATGCTGCGCAGATATGTTTCGTTGAGCGCCGCCGCCCGCTGGGAGGCGCGCTGCAGCCGCCGCTGAAGCCCGCGATTTTCCGAAAGCAGCGCAGACAGTTCATTGACCCGTTCCTTGAGATCCTTGCGTTGCGCCTCGATCGTGCGACTGCCCCGAAATACCAGAGCGGAGAGAATAAGGAAAAAGATTGCCGTGAGAGCGGCGACGGCGCCCCAGCTCCGGAGCCTGGCATGCGCCAGACTGTCGCTCAGTCCTTCTGCAGTCTCGTAGAACTCAAGGACGGCGACCGCCTGTCCGGACCAAGGCTGGAGGACAGGATTGTAGATTTCCATGAGCGGCTTGCCGAGTGCGCGCTCCTCGCTGCTTTCCGGATCGCTGGCGATCTCGTAGCGCGCAACCAGAGACCCTGCGAATGCGCTGCGGAGTTTGTCGTTGACCGGGAATTTCTTTCCCACCAGTTCCTTCTCGTTCGAATAAAGGATGGTGCCGTCGCCTCGCCACAGCTTGAACGAAACAAGACGCCTGCCGAGCGCACCCTGGCCGAGCGTCTCGTCGAGAGCCTGGGCACTGCCTTCGTCCAGCAGCGATTCCTTTTGCATGTCGGGAAGCAGCGGCGCGACGACGCTGTCCACATATAGTGCCGTTGCAGCACCGGAATTGTGGATGACTGCCTCCTCTATGAGGTGGGTGACGAGAATGCCCACCAAGAACATGGTGGCGATCGATATGAGCCCACCCGCGACGAAGAACTGGGAGGCGAGGGTGCGGGCATTCCAGCGGCGAAGCCAATTCATTTTGATACCGGCGAGAGACTTGCAGAATAACCTACCGCTTCTTTAGAGTTTTTCCAAACGGTGTCAGGGTGCATTCCTCGTATCGAAGATCTCGGCGCCCGCTATGCTCTGGGTCAACCGGAGGCTATCGCCCGACATGGCTGCGCCGAAAACGTAGAGAAGGGCGGCCAGAACGATAACAAGAGCGAAAACGGACGCGCTGCAGGCGCCATTGATTCGGGATCTATTAGTCTGGGACATGTTCGGATCTCCTTCGGTATCGTTCGAAACGGAGCGGAACCGGTGCCCGTTCCACATTGGGGACTTCGGTCGGAGAAGGGTGGGACCAAGGTCTGATCCCGTGGACATTCGCAGATTCAGGCATATTTCAGGCTCGATGGGCTCGGGTCTGGAGGTTTGCGAGTGACAGCTTCTGTCGATATCGAAGGCGGCGCCGGCGCCGGATCTCTCGCACTTTTTCCGGAAAGCGTTGCCGACCTATACGAGACCTTTCTCGTGCCGATCCTCTTCGAACCCTATGCAGCGGAAATGGCAATCGTCGCCGAACGGTCGCAACCAGGCAGTGTTCTCGAGGTCGCTGCGGGGACGGGCGCTTTGACACGCGCACTACGGGCGAGGCTTGATCCGGCAACCGAGATCGTTGCTACCGACCTCAGCCAGGCGATGATTGACGTCGGCGCATCTTCGCTGACGCTGTCGCGGACCCACTGGATGCACGCCGATGCGCAAGATCTGCCATTTGCGCCCTCGATGTTCGATCTCGTCGTCTGCCAGTTCGGCGTGATGTTCTTTCCTGATAGGCCGAAGGCCTATGGCGAGGCTAAAAGAGTGTTGCGCAGCGGCGGTCATTTTCTGTTCTCGACGTGGGATTCACTCGAGGCCAACGATTTCGCAAGATGTGTGGATGAATGCCTGGGAAGGTTCTTCCCGTCAGATCCGCCGGATTTTTTCAGGCGCTTGCCATATTCCTACTTCGACCCCGATCTGTTCAAGGCGCAACTGACTGCGGCGGGGTTTGATGCGGTGTCCTGCGATCGGGTCGAATTGACATCCGTCGCAGCCACCGCGCGCGACGTGGCTGCGGCGTTCTGCCAAGGCACTCCGCTCAGGGGAGAAATCGAACAGCGGGCGCCGGAACGTATGTCGGAAATCGTCGATCAGGTAGCCGAGCGCGTGCAATCGCGCTACGGAGCCCGTCCTAGCGGCCGCATGAGCGCGCTCATCGCCGCCGGCCGCGCATCATAATGCTGCGTGGCGCAGGGTGTCGTCTCGATCAGGCGCTTCCTCAGGCGGTCCAAGAGATCTATCCGCCCGGATATGACGGCTCATCGGACTTTAGCGGGTTTGCGTAGGAGGGGTCCTCTATCGCGCGAATGACGTGCCGCTCGATCACCAAACAGGTCTCGTCGTACTCTTGCACCAGGTTCGGATTGAACCGTCGCTTTCGAACGGAGTCGCGGGCTTCGACTGCCATCTGATAGGCTTCGAAGAGCTCGAGCAGCCACGGGTCGCGCGCTTCCATGATCAGCTTCCGCATCTGCGGCAGGCGCATCGCCAGGCGCCTTCGTCCGGCTTCCCGACGGTTGGATCGCGCCATCTCCTTCGATCTCCTGCCTATGCCCGCGATTACGCTACTTCTCGATTCTGAAATAGCGTCGGCAACGGACGTTGGAATGGGTTTAGGACCAAAGGCCGGGATCGCTCAGACTGAGGTCCGGGGCGTGGAACGACCCCGCCTCCAGCCAGTTGGTTTGGCAGCGGTCATGAAGGCCGCTCCAACAGAAGGAGGAAACCATGCTCTCCAAACTTATCGTCGGCGCAGCAACTGCCGCGACCCTCATGTCGGGCGTCGCATTCGCCCAATCCTCGACCGTCAATGGTGCGGCCGGCGGTGCAATCACCGGAGCGATCGTCGGTGGTCCCGTTGGCGCTGCTGTCGGCGGCGTTGCCGGCGCAGTCGTCGGCACGGCGATCGATCCGCCGCCGGCAAAGGTCGTCACCTATGTCCGCGAGGCCCCGGCGCCCTCGGCACGCGTGGTCGTGAAGGAAAAGGTCGTTGTCGGTCAACCCCTGCCGGAGACGGTCGTCGTCACGCCCATTCCGGACGACCCCACCTATGCTTACGCGGTGGTCAACGATGAACGCGTCATCGTCGAACCGTCGTCCCGCAAGGTGATCCAGGTTATCAAGTGACCTGATCCTCTGCGCGGCCTCTGCCGCGCCTTCCTTCCGGAAATCAACTTTTAAGGACCCGAGAACCGCCGCACGACGGACGCCAGCGTCGTCGTGCGGCCAAAGCAACGAGCCGGCGGCCCTGCGCCGCCGGGCCTGAGGAGAGGAACATGATCTATTCCGAAGAGAAATCCGGTGGTCTGGCCGTGCCGCTGATCGCCATCATGCTGGCTATTGCCGGCATACTCGCCGTGCTTGTCGCTACCGGCGGCCGAGAGAGCGCAGTTGTCAGCCGCGTCTGGGTTCCCCAGGCGCAACAGCAAGGTTCGGGACAATGAACGCCATCGCATCCCTCGCCTTTGGCATTGTCAGCTCTGTCGGAGCCTGCATCGCTGCCGCATCTGTCGCGTCCCACGTCGTGGCGGAGTCCGAACCACACACCTTCAACGACCTCGCAGCACGCGATCTATGGACGACGACGCCAGTGAAAATCGACCCGCGGCAGCAGCGCTATGAGCGAATTCCGCCGCTCTATTCCAGCTATGTCACCGAGGCGCCGGCCATCATGATGTCAGCGGCAAGATCGGAGGCCGCTCGCCCGTCAACCGAACTTCCGCCGCCTCAGCCAAAACTTTCGGCCGAACACCTTGCCTGGTGTGGGGAACGCTACCGCTCCTTCAATCCCGAAACGAACACCTATCGATCCTATAGCGGCGAGACCCGCGAGTGCTCGCCGCCGTTCCAGCGGATCACCGCGGAATCCGATCAACGCGTCGGCATGAAAGCGAATGCACAGGCGGCAGCCCGGTGCGCTGCTCGCTACAAGTCATATCGACCGGAAGACAACACATATCAACCATGGGAAGGACCGAGACGCTCCTGCGACATGTCGGATCTCGTTGCGACGCGCAATTGATCGTAGGGGGTGGGCGCGATTTATGCCAAGCTGGACTGACCGGGATGTCGGACCAAAGTCCGTGTTACAAACGCTGCGGTTGTGATAACCGGTTGTATTAGAGGTTGGAGATCGGGGATGGCAACGACGCTGATAACGGAAATCCAGCAGGCGCAGACAAGGCTCCCGTTCTTGAGCAGGGCGGATAGAGGAGCCCTCATCGTTCGCATCCTCCACGAACTGAAGGCGCATCGGCGGGAGGCGCTCGGAAACGTGCCGGCCGAGCGCTGCGTTTGGATCGACACCCTCATCGCCTCCGTGTCTTCGACGATCTCGGAAATCGTCAGCATGCAGGACGCCGAGTTCAATCGTGTCCTGAACGAGTTCGAAAAGCTAATGGCGACGCTCGATGACATTTCGCATACGAAGAAGCGGCCGAAGACAATTCATTGAGGAATACATTGGCAGGCACTTACCCATCAGCTTCGATGGCGTAGCGCATCCACCAGAGCGACGAAGGCTGGAGAGGACTGCCTTCTGCTGGGATAGTAGAGATGGTAGCCATCCCAGTGTGGTGAAAAGGATTGCAGCACGCGTCTCAGATGGCCCTTTGCGATATGGGCAAGAGCGACATCTTCCGGCACGTATGCCAGGCCAAGTCCGTGCAGAGCCGCTTCCACACTCTGATAGGAGTTGTTGAAGGCAAGCTGTCCCTCCACTCTGATCCTGATTTCTTTCCCATTGTCTTCGAACTCCCATGCCCAGAAGCCCCCGTAGGTCGGCAGGCGCTCGTTGATGCAGTTGTGGCGGACGAGGTCCTGCGGATGCTCCGGAATCCCCATGCTGTCGAAATAGGAGGGCGCGCCAACGACGGCAAAAGGGAAATCAGGCCCAATGCGCGTCGAGATCATGTCTTTCGCCACCTGCTCTCCCATCCGGACGCCCGCGTCGAAGCGCTCCGTCACGATGTCGGACAGTCCGTTCTCGCGTATCAGTTCGACTTTGATGTCAGGGTTGTCCGGCAGGAAGCGCTGAAGCTTCGGCCAGATGATGCAGTTGATAGCGTGATCGGATGCCGTGATGCGAATGTTCCCGGCGGGTCTTTCCCGGAGCGCCGTGAGAGCGTCGAGCTGAGCATCGATCTCGTCGAAATGTGGCCCCACGCCTTGAAATAATCGTTCTCCCGCTTCGGTGAGCGAAACGGCTCGGGTGGTCCGGGTCAGAAGGCGGATGCCCAGGCGCGCCTCGAGCTGGCGGACGATATGGCTGAGTGCCGACTGGGACACGCCCAGCTTCGCAGCGGCGCGCGTAAAGCTCTTCTCTTGGGCGACCGCCAGAAAAACCATCAGGTCATTGACGTTCTCGCGCGGCATTGATGGGCTCCTTCGGATCAAATGGCGGTTGTACCGAATTTGCAGGGGCCGGACATTGAAATCATCGTGAACATATGGCCGATACGTGCGCTGTCGGCGGAATTCTCCAACCCGTCTCGTCGCAATGGAACAAGTTGCAGCGCTGGCCATTTGTCGTCCATGAAAACAGCCCTGCCGATGTCGCTGCTCGCTCTCACCATCTCCGTTGGCGGTGCGAGCGCGCGGGAACTCCAACCCGAAGCCATCAATACCGCGTCGATTGCTTCCATTGAGGCAGGCAAGCCCAAGCCCGCAGATCCAGACCCGGCGATCGCCCGCCTTCAGGTTCTGCTCGACCGGGCGGGTTCGTCTCCAGGCGAGATCGATGGCCTCTACGGGGAAAACGTCAGCAAGGCCGTGGCCGGCTTCGAGGCGATGAACAAGCTTCCTGTCGATGGCAGGCTGGATCCGGAAGTCATCTCCCACCTGGAAGGCAATGGCCCGATCGTCGCCCCGATCGTTGAAAGCTACGTCGTTTCGGCGGAGGATGCTGCCGGCCTCGTCGACAAGATCCCCGAGGACTATGGCGAGAAGGCGAAGATGCAGAGCTTGGGATATGTGAACGTTGCCGAGAAGCTGTCCGAGCGCTTCCACATGGGTATCGATCTTCTCAATGCCCTCAACCCGGGTTCGCAGTTCGCTCCCGGCGATACGGTGTGGGTCGTGAACTCAGGTCCGCCGAGGGAAGGAAAGGTCAAGAGGATCGAAGCCGACAAGAAGACGGGGCAGGTGCTCGCCTATGCCGAGGACGGATCACTGCTTGCCGTCTATCCCGCGACGATCGGCAGCGAAGACAATCCGGCGCCGTCGGGCAAGCATAAGGTCAAGGGCGTGGCGAAGATGCCGGTCTACCGATATGACCCGAAGCGCAACTTCAAGCAGGGAAAGAACGACAAGGTCCTGACCATCCCGAAAGGACCGAATGGCCCGGTTGGCACGGTGTGGATCGATCTGACCGAACCGACCTATGGAATCCATGGCACGCCGGAGCCGAAGCTCATCGACAAGGTTGGATCGCATGGCTGCGTGCGGCTGACGAACTGGGACGCCGAAGAACTGGCGGGCATGGTCAAGCCCGGCGTGCTGGTGGACTTCGTCAATCGAAGTGCAGCCACGCCGAAGTGAAGCCTGAGCCCGCCGTCTTATCGCCAGCGGTTCACGATGCTTTGGCTTCGAAAGCGGGGGCGAAATCCCCGAGCGATTTCGCCTTGAGGATCATTCCCTCGATATCCTGCTCCACGATCGCTTCGAGATCGGCGAAGCTGTCGATGACGTAATAGATCGGCTGGAGGATATCGATCCGGTAGGGCGTCCTCAGCACGCTCATGAGATCGAACGGCCGGAACTCGCACGCCTTGCCTTCCATTGCCGCTTTCGCTTCGCTTGGCGATGAGACGATGCCCGCGCCGAAGCAGCGCCGGCCCTGCGGCGTGTTGATCAGGCCGAATTCGACGGTGAACCAGAAGATGCGAAACAGATGCCAGGAATAACCCTTGCCGAGACCGACGGCGGTTTCGCCGAAATGCCGGACGAAATTGGCATAGCTCTGATTGGTGAGCATCGGGCAGTGGCCGAAAACCTCGTGGAACAGGTCCGGTTCCTCGATATAGTCGATATGTTCGCGACGGCGCAGGAAGGTTGCAAGCGGGAATTTGCCTTGCGACAGAAGCTCATAAAAGCGTGAGGGCGGAATGAGGGCCGGCACGCCTTCGACGCCGAAGCCGGTGGTCTCGTTCAGGCGTCTGTTCACATCGAGAAGCTGAGGCACCTTATCAGGCGTCAGTCCCAGCAATTTGACGCCGTCGAGATATTCGCGGCAGGCCGTATCGGCGAGCAGCTTCATCTGACGCCGGTAGAGCTCGCCCCATATTGCATCTTCATCGGGGGTATAGTCATAGAGGCCGTCCGGGCCGGGCGGTTTGGCGGTGTAGCTGCTTTCCTTGGTCATTCGCTGATCCTCCCAGGCACGGCGCTATTCCTGCCATTATGATCCGGGTTTGGAGGATTTTCTTTTCTTTCGTGCTGGCAGTCGCCATATTGTTGGCAAATCTTCCCGAAAGCGGCGCCAAAAATGAAAGAAACTGGGAATTTTCACCGCAAGCTTCTGCAACTCGTTCAGGCCGACGGCAGCCTTTCGCTGGCAGACCTGGCCGAAAAGGCCGGCATGTCGCAGAGTTCGGCTTGGCGGAAGATCCAGGAACTGGAAGCCGACGGCGTCATCCGCAAGCGGGTGACGCTGCTCGATCCCGGCAGACTCGATCTCAAGCTCTGCGTCATTGCGCATGTGACGCTGGAGGATCACCACGAAGAGGCGGTTGCCTCTTTCGCTTCCGTTGTGCTGGAGCGGCCGGAGATCATGGAGTGTTACGCCCTGTCAGGTGCCTTCGACTATATGCTGAAGATCCGGGCGAGGGACGTGGAAAGCTACGAAGCCTTCATGACCCGCTACCTCATGCGCAATCCCCATGTGCGCACCGTCGTCTCGAGCTTCGTGCTGCGCGAGCTGAAATTCTCGACCGAACTGCCGCTCTGATTGAGATGCGTCTGCACAGGGCGATGTTGTCGCCATGTCAATGACCCGGCATGTGCACCGGAAAGCCTTCGAATGTCTTCAGCGTGTCGAGCACGATCGACGTCTTCACATGCTGCACCGACTCGTGCGGCAACAGAACGTCGTTGACGAATTTGGAGAGGTCGGCGAGCCCGCGGGTCGCGACCTTCAGGTGATAGTCCATTTCACCGGTCAAAGCATAGGCTTCGAGAACTTCCGGCAATCCGTTGATCAGCTGCGAAAACCGGCGGGCATTGTCCCGGTTGTGGGTGGCAAGCGTCACCGAAATGACCACCAGCATATCCAGACCCAGCTTCTGCTGATCGAGGTAGGCGCGGTAGCTGCGGATATATCCCTCAGCCTCCAGTCTCGTGCGCCGGCGCGAGCATTGCGACGGTGAAAGCGCGATCCGCTCGCCGAGTTCGTTGTTCGTCAGCCGTCCGTCCTTTTGAAGTTCCTGGAGCAGGCGCAAATCCAATTTATCGAGCTGTTCATCCATTGCGCAAAATCTCCAAAATACTCACGAACCGTGCATAATATCTTCTTGGAGCATGAAGAATGCAAGAACTTTGCGTGCGTTTTGGGCCACACTTTGCACCAGTCAAGGTTCAATCCTCAGGAGGAGAAAATGGGCCCTTTTCCACATGATGCGCCGCCTTCGGAAATCACCGCCGACAACCCGGCCGGCACCGACGGCTTCGAATTCGTCGAATTCGCCCATCCCGAGCCCGAGAAGCTCAGCGAGCTCTTCACACGCATGGGCTATGTGGCGGTCGCCAGGCACAAGACCAAGGACATCACGGTCTGGCGCCAGGGTGATATCAACTATGTGCTGAACGCCGAACCCGGCAGCCATGCCGCCCGTTTCGTGGCAGCTCATGGTCCCTGCGCCCCGTCGATGGCATGGCGCGTCGTCGACGCCAGGCACGCTTTCGATCATGCGGTGTCGAAGGGCGCCGTTCCCTATGAAGGCGACGACAAGATGCTCGACGTCCCGGCGATCGTCGGCATTGGCGGCTCGCTTCTCTATTTCGTCGAGACCTATGGCGCAAAGGGATCGGTTTACGATGCCGAGTTCGATTGGCTTGGCGAGCGCAACCCGCGTCCCCAGGGGATCGGCTTCTATTATCTCGACCATCTCACCCACAACGTCTTCCGCGGCAACATGGACAAGTGGTGGGATTTTTACCGCAACCTGTTCAATTTCAAGCAGATCCACTTCTTCGATATCGATGGGCGGATCACCGGTCTGGTCAGCCGCGCCATCACCTCACCCTGCGGCAAGATCCGCATTCCGCTGAATGAATCGAAGGACGATACCAGCCAGATCGAGGAATATCTGAAGAAGTACCGGGGCGAGGGCATCCAGCACATCGCGGTTGGAACGGAGGACATTTACGACGCCACCGACAGGCTGGCCGACAACGGCCTGCGCTTCATGCCGGGTCCGCCGGAGACCTACTACGACATGTCCTATGAACGGGTGAACGGCCATAGCGAACCGATCGAGCGCATGAAGAAACACGGCATCCTCATCGACGGCGAAGGCGTGGTGAATGGCGGCATGACGAAAATCCTGCTGCAGATCTTCTCCAAGACCGTCATCGGCCCGATCTTCTTCGAATTCATCCAGCGTAAGGGTGACGAGGGCTTCGGCGAGGGCAACTTCCGTGCGCTGTTCGAGTCGATCGAGGCCGATCAGATCAAGCGTGGTGTCATCGGCACGGCAGCAGAGTAAACTCACTAGCGCCGCGGGTTTTTTCGGACGCGCGGCGCTGCGGTGTTTTCGGGGAGGAGTTGAGAATGGACCAGACATCGATCCAGGCTTCCGAGAGTGAAGCCGCGACGGCAAACAAACTGAAATACATGCCGGGCTTCGGCAACGACTTCGAAACCGAGTCGCTGCCCGGCGCCTTGCCGCAGGGCCAGAACAGCCCGCAGAAATGCAATTACGGCCTCTATGCCGAGCAGCTTTCCGGCTCGCCGTTCACCGCGCCGCGCGGCACCAACGAAAGGTCCTGGCTTTATCGCATCCGCCCGAGCGTGCGCCACACCCGCCGCTTCTCCAACGCTTCCTATCCGCTCTGGAAAACCGCCCCCTGCCTGGACGAGCATTCGCTGCCTCTCGGCCAGCTTCGCTGGGATCCGATCCCCGCGCCCACGGAGAAGCTGACCTTTCTCGAAGGGGTGCGGACCATCACGACGGCAGGCGATGCCACCACCCAGGTCGGCATGTCGGCCCATGCCTACCTCTTCAATGAGGACATGGTCGACGATTATTTCTTCAATGCCGACGGCGAACTGCTGATCGTGCCGCAGCTCGGCGCCATCAGAGCGTTCACCGAAATGGGCATCATGGATGTCGAGCCCCTGGAAATATGCCTCATCCCGCGCGGCATGATGTTCAAGATTTTGAGGGGCGGTGAACAGACGGTCTGGCGTGGCTATATCTGCGAGAACTACGGCGCCAAATTCACGCTGCCGGACCGCGGGCCGATCGGCGCCAACTGCCTGGCCAACCCGCGCGACTTCAAGACACCCGTCGCCGCTTTCGAAGACAAGGAAACGCCTTGCCGCGTCCATGTGAAGTGGTGCGGAAAATTCTATGTCACGGAGATCGGCCACTCGCCGCTCGATGTGGTCGCCTGGCACGGCAATTACGCGCCTTACAAATATGACCTGCGGACGTTTTCTCCGGTCGGCGCCATCAGCTTCGACCATCCCGATCCGTCGATCTTTTCCGTGCTGACCGCGCCCACCGAAGATGCCGGCACCGCCAATGTCGATTTCGTGATCTTTCCGCCGCGCTGGCTGGTCGCCGAGCATACGTTCCGTCCGCCCTGGTACCACCGCAACATCATGAGCGAATTCATGGGCCTGATCCACGGCCAGTACGACGCCAAGGAGGAGGGCTTCGTGCCGGGCGGCATGAGCCTGCACAACATGATGCTTCCCCACGGGCCGGATGCGCTCGCCTTCGAAAAGGCATCCAATACCGAGCTCAAGCCGGTGAAGCTCGATCACACCATGGCCTTCATGTTCGAGACCCGGTACCCGCAGCAGCTGACGAAATATGCGGCCGAGCTTGAAACGCTGCAGGATAATTACCTCGAATGCTGGGACGGCCTGGAACGCAAGTTCGACGGGACCCCCGGATTCAAGTGAAGTATCAAGTGAAGCATCAAGTGAAGACATCCTCCGGCATTGGAATTCGGACATGAAACTTGCGACCTTGAAGGACTCCACACGGGACGGCCGGCTCGTCGTCGTTTCCCGCGACCTGACCCGCTGTTCCGAGGTCGGCCACATCGCCCGCACATTGCAGGCAGCACTCGAAGACTGGGCGCATGTGGCGCCGAGACTTGCGCTGATTGCCGAAGGCATCGAGACCGGAGCCCAGCCGACGATCCGGTTTCACGAACATGACGCTACGTCACCGTTGCCGCGGGCCTACCAATGGGCCGATGGTTCCGCTTACGTCAACCATGTCGAGCTGGTGCGCAAGGCGCGCGGCGCCGAGATGCCGGCGAGCTTCTGGACCGATCCGCTGATCTATCAAGGCGGGTCGGACGCTTTCCTCGCGCCACGCGACCCGATCGTGATGGCCGACGAGGCTTACGGGATCGACATGGAAGGCGAGATCGCCGTCATCACAGGCGATGTCGCCATGGGTTCCAGCCTGGAAGCGGCGCGCAGCGCCATTCGCCTGCTGATGCTCGTCAACGACGTGTCGCTGCGCGGTCTGATCCCCGACGAACTGGCGAAGGGATTTGGTTTCTTCCAGTCCAAGCCGGCCTCGGCATTTTCGCCGGTCGCCGTAACGCCGGATGAACTCGAAGACGCCTGGGATGGCGGCAAGCTGCATCTGCCGCTGCTGGTGAGCTTGAACGGCGAGGCATTCGGCAAGGCCAACGCCGGCATCGACATGACATTCGATTTCGGCCAGCTGATCGCCCATGCCGCCAAAACCCGCCATCTCGCGGCCGGCACGATCATCGGCTCGGGAACGGTGTCCAACAAGCTGGACGGCGGCCCCGGCAAGCCGGTGGACGGCGGCGGAAACGGTTACTCCTGCATTGCCGAACTCCGGATGATCGAGGCCATCGAGACCGGATCGCCGAAGACCCCGTTCATGAAGTTCGGCGATCAGGTCCGCATCGAGATGAAGGATCATGCCGGCCATTCGATCTTCGGGGCGATCGAGCAGACGGTCGAAAAATACGGGGGAGCCGGGCGGCAATGAACGAGGTCGTTCTCTACGACTACTGGCGATCATCGGCGAGTTATCGCGTCCGCATCGCGCTCAATCTCCTGGGCGTCGACTATCGGACCGTGCCGATCAACCTGTTGGAGGGCGTGGACAGGACGCCGGACTATCTCGCGCTCAACCCGCAAGGCTTGGTGCCGACACTGGTGATCAACGGGAAAACACTGACGCAGTCGCTTGCCATCATCGAATATCTCGCCGAAACCCGACCGGAATGCGGATTGCTGCCGTCTGATATCGCCGATCGCCAGAAAGTCCGCGCCCTCGCATATGCGGTTGCCATGGACATCCATCCGATCTGCAACCTGCATGTCGTCTCGCACCTCATGACGCTAACAGACAAGACGGATGCCCGTGAGGAATGGATGAAGCATTTCATCACCGACGGGCTTCGCAAACTGGAAGCCATGATCGGCAACGGCGATGGCGCGTTCAGCTTCGGAGATACACTCACCATGGCGGACCTCTGTCTCGTTCCCCAGGTCTACAACGCCCGCCGCTGGGGCGTGGATCTGACCGCTTTCAAGCGCATCGTCGATATCGATGCCAGATGCGCCGAACTGCCCGCTTTCCAGGCGGCGCATCCTGACCGGGTGAAACCATAACGGCAGGCCGAACAGCGACGAAATCCGAAGACGCGCTGCCTTTTTCCTGCTGCTCCCACATCAATTGCCGGCACCGCGTCGGATCGCCTGGGCTGGGATTTCACGATCGCGGCGAGCAACCGGCATTTACCGTGTCTCATCACTTCTGATTGTGCCGCTTGCCAGAAGATCGCCCCTTGTGCATTGATCAGGTCGCTGGGGTAGGTCTGAAATGTTCTCGTCAAAGCTGTTGATCTTCAAACTCGTGATGGACACGGGCTTGGGTCGCATTGAAGCGGGCTCACGCTAAGGATTCGGTGATCAGCCTGGCAACAAGTGAGCAAGCTATGCTGCGAGTGACGACAGGAGAAATACAGGTGCTCGAGGGCTGGGTAAGAATGCGCAAATTCGTCTCGTTGATATCGATGCTGCTGGCGTTCGTTGCCATGGCCGGAGAGGGGCATGCAGCAATTTCCTACCAACGTGTGGACGGCGCCCCGGGGCGTGGTCTGGTGATAAAGGGCGTGTTTGAATTCTCCGACGATCCGACGCAGCTTGTCGAAGAATACACGCAGTACCAAGCGGACTACATCAGCTTTGACTCGCCCGGCGGAAACGTCGTCACCGCGATCATGTTCGGCCGCGCCATCCGCGCACTGAATGCAAGAACGCTCCAGATCAGAGCCATGGAATGTGCATCGGCTTGCGCCTTCGCCTTCGTCGGTGGCGTCGAAAGGTTTGCCGAGCCGGGCTCCATCGGCGTGCATCGGATTTCCCTATCTGACGATGTCCCCATGGACAAAAAATTGGCAGTCTCGACCGTTCAACTGATGACCGGCGAGATCATCGGCTACCTCACCGACATGGGGGTAAGCCCCAATCTGCTGCAGCTCAGCCTGTCGATCGACAGCACCGATATACGGTATCTCACCACTGCGGAAATGCGAGACTGGAACATCAACACGCCTGAGGATATGCCCTCGGCACAGGAAAGCGCGCCGCCCCCACCAGGCGCCGCACCGCAGGAGAGCGCAACACCCGCCGACATGCCGTCAGACCCCAGCGCTTCCGAGGAGGTGGCCGCCTCCGAACCCGGCGACCTGACCACGGAGGCGGTTGATTTCGTCAACCCATACAATGACGAATGGTCGAAAGACAGTGCTTCGGCGTTGGCCTTTATGAAGGGCGTCTATGCCGACGAGGTCTCCTTCTTCGGAAACTCGGTCGACAAGGACGCCGTCCTGAAGGAAAAGGCAGCCTTCGCCCAACGCTGGCCGGAGCGCATCTACAGCGTCAAGCCGGGCTCCGTGACTGCCAGCTGTGCCGGAAAATGCGAAATGTCGGGAATTGTCGAGTGGTTTGCCGGAAACAGGGCCACGGGTAAGACGTCCTCCGGGATGGCGGAATTCTCTTTCGTGTGGAACACCGCCTCCCTGCAGATCGAATCCGAGACCGGAAAGGTGATCGCCACGGACAAAGGAGCCAAAGCGCCGGATCGGTTGATCCAGCAGTGGATAGGACTGGACGACATCTGCCGCGGCAGCACCGATCGCCACGGCATCGAGACGGAGCGGGCCTGCAAACGGCGCGAGCAGATCGGTCCGCTGCTCAATCGCGTCGACTGGTGCTATGGCCATGAGGATGAAGCCGGAATGGATATGCAATGGCACAAATGCGATGCCAACTCCCGTAGGTATTGAGATTAAGTATGCCGGACCGGAAGCGAACGACCGCAAAGTTCGGCAGTTGCTCTGAAGGATAGGCGAGCGCGCCCACAAAGCGAAGGCAGCCATTTAGCAGTCATCAAGCGCCTTGATCCTCAAGACCAAGTCTCGCCAAACGCATAGATGGTTTGGACATCGGCGCGATCCGGCAGCGACGGCCATCATTGGTGACGTATTCGTACGTAACCCGGACCTCATCATTGCCGCGCAGCGCCGTGCCCGCGAGTTTGAGCGGCTGCGACATCGCGCCGAAATAGCCGTGGATCGACGCTTCGTTGAAGGGCCTTGGCCGCGCTTCTCCGGAATGACCAGCGCCGAGGCGGTTTCACCGTCGGCTGCGGCGAGCGCGGAGTAGAAGGCGAGAAGACCCGCGGCGTCTATCTCGAGCTTCAAACTGGTGGCGATCGTCTCGGCCAAATAAATAGCCGCCGGCAGCTGACTGTCGGCGGCTTTTGACTATCGATCAGTTTGTGTCGGACGCCTTTCAACGGGGCGCGCTAGACAACAAGCGCCCACTCAGCTGCACCCACTCGTAGCACCGCACGTGTCGCACTTCTCACAAGTCCCGTTCCGCACCATCGTGAAGTTCTGGCACTCCGAGCACATGTTGCCGGTATAGCCCTGCATGATCGAGCGTTGGCGGCGTTCGGCCTCCCGCTTCTTGGCTTCGGATTTCGCCGTGGCCGCGTCGGCCGCCGCCTTGTCGGAGAAGAGGGCGGTTGCGTCGCTGGTGATTTCGTCGATCACCTCTTCGGCAATCTCTTCCGCCAGTTCCTTGGCGCGCTCCTCATAGTCGCGCTTGAAGGCGACGATTTCGGAGGTGGAGATGGCGACCGTCGGCTCCAGCTTGCGGGCGGCACTGCCGGCAAAGGCAGTCACGGTACCGGTGGAAGCGGCGCGGGCAGGGGCGGCAGTCGCCGCACCCTTGGGCTCGGCCGCTGCCTGACGTTCGCCGCCGGTGCCTGATACCAGCGTCGGCTTGTAGCCGCGGGTCCAGCCGGTGGAGAGCA
Source organism: Rhizobium sp. IY2 (assembly GCF_047532935.1). Classification (NCBI taxonomy): domain Bacteria; kingdom Pseudomonadati; phylum Pseudomonadota; class Alphaproteobacteria; order Hyphomicrobiales; family Rhizobiaceae; genus Rhizobium; species Rhizobium sp. IY2. The sequence goes on along the minus strand of NZ_JBLKNU010000001.1, from coordinate 1,727,002 downwards.
GGTTGGTCTTGCCCTCCTGGATGCCCTTGCCGAGCGCGGTGTTGGAGAAGTCGGACGTATCGACATGCGCCAGGTCATGGCGGCCGAGATAGGAGACGGCAAGTTCGCGGAAGACGTAGTCGAGGATCGACGTGGCGTTCTTGATCGCGTCATTGCCGATGACCATGCCGGCCGGCTCGAACTTGGTGAAGGTGAAGGCCTCGACATATTCCTCGAGCGGCACGCCATATTGCAGGCCGAGCGAGATGGCGATGGCGAAATTGTTCATCATCGCGCGGAAGGCAGCGCCTTCCTTGTGCATGTCGATGAAGATCTCGCCGAGGCGGCCGTCGCCGAACTCGCCGGTGCGGAGATAGACCTTGTGTCCGCCGACGGCGGCCTTCTGGGTGTAGCCCTGGCGGCGGTTCGGCAGCTTCTCGCGTTCGCGCGAAACGCGTTCGATCACCCGCTCGATGATCTTCTCGGTGATGGTGACGGCCTGGGCGGCGACCGGCGCCTGCAGCAGTTCCTCCAGCGCATCCTCGTCATCCTCGTCTTCGATCAGCGAGGCATTGAGCGGCTGCGACAGCTTCGAGCCGTCGCGATAGAGCGCGTTGGCCTTGAGGCCGAGCTTCCAGGAGAGCAGGTAGGCGTTCTTGCAATCCTCGACGGTCGCCTCGTTCGGCATGTTGATCGTCTTGGAAATCGCACCCGAGATGAACGGCTGGGCCGCCGCCATCATGCGGATATGGCTTTCCACAGAGAGGTAGCGCTTACCGATCTTGCCGCAGGGATTGGCGCAATCGAAGACCGGCAGATGCTCATTCTTGAGGAAGGGCGCGCCTTCCAGCGTCATCGCACCGCAGACATGGATGTTGGCGGCTTCGATGTCCTTCTTCGAGAAGCCGATATGGTCGAGCAGGCTGAAGCTCATGTCGGACAGCTGTTCGTCGGAAACCTTCAGCGTGTCCTTCAGGAAGTCGGCGCCGAGCGTCCACTGGTTGAAGACGAACTTGATGTCGAAGGCGCTCTTCAGCGCGGCGTTGACGGCTTCCACCTTCTCGTCGGTGAAGCCCTTGGTCTTCAGCGTCGATGGGTTGATCGCCGGCGCCTGGTTCAGGTTGCCGTGGCCGACGGCATAGGCCTCGATCTCGGCAATCTGGCTCTCGGAATAGCCGAGCGTGCGCAGCGCTTCGGGCACGGCGCGGTTGATGATCTTGAAGTAGCCGCCGCCGGCGAGCTTCTTGAACTTGACGAGGGCGAAGTCGGGCTCGATGCCGGTGGTGTCGCAATCCATGACGAGACCGATCGTGCCGGTGGGCGCGATGACCGAGACCTGGGCGTTGCGATAGCCATGCTGTTCGCCGAGCTCGAGCGCCTTGTCCCAGGCCGATTTGGCGTGGGCGACGAGATCCCGGTCCGGGTTTTCTGAATGGATCAGCGCGACCGGGTTGATCGACAGGGCCTCATAGCCTGACGTCTCGCCATGGGCGGCGCGGCGATGGTTGCGGATGACCCTGAGCATGCTCTCGCGGTTCGGCGCGAAGTTCGGGAAGGGCCCGAGTTCGGCAGCCATTTCGGCCGAGGTCGCATAGCAGACGCCAGTCATGATCGCGGTCAGCGAACCGGCAATGGCGCGGGCCTCGGTGGAGTCGTAGGGAATGCCCGACGACATCAGCAGGCCGCCGATATTGGCGTAGCCAAGGCCGAGCGTGCGGTATTCGTAGGAGAGTTCGGCAATGCGCTTCGACGGGAACTGCGCCATCATCACTGAGACTTCGAGCACGACGGTCCACAGGCGAACGGCATGTTCGTAATCGGCAATGTTGATGCGCTTGGTGGCCTTGTCCTTGAACTGCAGAAGGTTCAGCGAGGCAAGGTTGCAGGCCGTGTCGTCGAGGAACATATATTCCGAGCACGGGTTCGAGCCGCGGATCGGGCCGCCGGCCGGCGAAGTGTGCCAGTCGTTCATCGTCGTGTTGAAGTGGATGCCCGGATCGGCCGAGGCCCAGGCAGCGTAGGAAATCGTTTCCCAGAGATCGCGGGCCTTCAGCGTCTTCATCACCCTGCCGTCCTTGCGGGCGGTCAGGTTCCATTCGCCATCATTCTCGACGGCGCGCAGGAAGTCGTCCTTGATCGAGACGGAGTTGTTGGAGTTCTGGCCCGATACCGTGAGGTAGGCTTCCGAATCCCAATCCGTGTCGTAGGTCTTGAACTGGAGATCCTTGTAGCCCTGGCGGGCGAACTGGATGACGCGCTGGACGTAGTTCTCCGGAACCTGATCCTTCTTGGCGGCGCGGATTTCGCGCTTCAGGGCAGGGTTCTTGGCCGGGTCGAAGCAATCGCCGTTATCGCCGCCTTCACAATTGAAGCAGGCCTTCATGATCGCCTTCAGATGCTTGGCGACGACCTTCGAGCCGGTGACCAGGGCCGCCACCTTCTGCTCTTCCTTGACCTTCCAGTTGATGTATTCCTCGATATCGGGATGGTCGATATCGACGACCACCATCTTGGCGGCGCGGCGCGTCGTGCCGCCCGATTTGATGGCGCCGGCGGCGCGGTCGCCGATCTTCAGGAAGCTCATCAGGCCGGAGGAGCGGCCGCCGCCGGAAAGCTTTTCGCCTTCGCCACGCAGCATCGAGAAGTTGGATCCGGTGCCGGAGCCGTATTTGAACAGGCGCGCTTCACGCACCCAGAGGTCCATGATGCCGCCTTCGTTGACGAGATCGTCTTCGACCGACTGGATGAAGCAGGCATGCGGCTGCGGATGTTCGTAGGCCGACTTGGATTTGGTCAGCTTGCCGGTGAAGGGATCGACATAGAAATGGCCCTGGCCGGGGCCGTCGATGCCATAGGCCCAATGCAGGCCGGTGTTGAACCACTGCGGCGAGTTCGGGGCGACGCGCTGGGTGGCGAGCATATAGGCAAGCTCGTCCTTGAAGGCCGCGGCGTCTTCCTCGGAGGAGAAATAGCCGCCCTTCCAGCCCCAATAGGTCCAGGTGCCGGCAAGACGGTCGAAGACCTGGCGCGCATCGATTTCGGAGCCGGTCTGCTCATCCTTCGGCAGGGTCTTCAGCGCAGCATCGTCGGGAACGGAGCGCCACAGGAAGGAGGGAACGTCGTTTTCCTCGACCTTCTTCAGCCGGGTGGGAACGCCGGCCTTGCGGAAATACTTCTGCGCCAGAACGTCGGTCGCGACCTGAGAGAACTGCGCGGGAACGTCGATATTCTCGAGGCGGAACACGATCGAACCGTCGGGGTTCTTGATCTCGCTCGTCGCCTTGCGGAATTCGATATCCGCATAGGCGCCTTGGCCGGCCTTCGTGAAACGACGTTCGATGCGCATGGTCTTGACCTCGTGTTGGCGCCCGGTCCCCGCGACCGGGGCGCAAAATTCCTATCCGGCGGCACTTTATCGTGGTGCAGCCAGCCTCGTTTCCGTATCGTGACAGGGGTGTCGTCCGGAGATGACCTTCCTGTATCTTGTGGTGATGGTGGCTGCAAACGCTAAATATAGTATTAACAGCTTATTATCGCCAGTCCCGACGTCACTTTTTTTGGAGGCTGAAAACCGCGCAGAGAACCTGTCGGGCCTGAACCGCTCCCGGTGCATCACCCTGATTCTGCGTCCTGATTTTCAAAAGGGAACCGGGCTCGTTACCTCCGGTCCTGTCGCCGCCGCAACATCGAAAACAGTAAAGTTTGAAACAGCTGATTCCGTCAAGGGCTGGCTTTTAATTGATTGCTAACCACAACATGTTGTGGATGCGCCTGTGGAGATTGGGGAAAGCCGGGGAGCGCTGAAATTACAATGGCTTGCAGGCGTTGCCGGCTAAGGAAAAGGCCGGAACGATAAAAAAGCGCCCTGCGGCAAATCTTGTGATGGCATTTCCGGCGCAAATGCGCATGGCGATTCGGCGAGAAAACGAGCGGTCTTAAAGCGCGTCGATGGCGATGGTAACGGTGGCCACGCCGATCGGCCTGTTCTCTTCGTCCATGACCACGAAGCTCGCCTGCGTCTCGAGTATCTGAGTGGATTCGTTGCGCTCGGCCCGGTCGATGAAGACCTCTCGCGAGCCGTTAGCGAAGGTTCTGAGATATTTCTCTTCGTCGCCCTGCCAGTAGTCGGCGGTAATGATGCTCTGCCCGACATTCAGTCCATGACTATCGGTGACGAAAAATTCGACGATCGCTCCCTGCGAGGCGTCCTGCCTGGCTTTCAGGTAATGCGACACGGATCTGTCGAGCAGCAGCTTGACCATATGCAGGTGATGCTGATCGACCTCAGATCGGTAAGTGTCATCGAGCACCCGCATATCCATTTCGCTGACGTTGCCGAACTCCGCGTTCTGCTCGGCAATGGCCTTCAGCACCAATGGCGTTTCCACCATTGGCCGGATCTGCTTCTCGACATAGTCGCGCACAAGGGGGATATAGGCAGGCTCGGCGCGGACAGGCGTGAGGGAAAACAGACATGCCGCCAGCCCGACGGTCACAACCGCTGCTCTACGCCCCCACCGCGCCATCTTGTTTCCCTATATCACATCGTTTGCTGCACGCTTTAAGCGCAATTTGATGCGATTCGCAGCTGTCGAGTTTATGCGAACACGATAAAATAGATGTGCTGCTCCCGATAGCGGATTCAGGAAACCCCGCAGACAAAAACTGGAACAATTTCAAGTGGTAAATACGAAGGCCGCGCGCTGTGATCGGTGGCGATCAGCCTGCGCCTTTGGCGATCGGCTCCTGATAGGTGAAGCCCATGTCCCAGGGGAAGTAGATCCAGGTGTCCTGGCTCACCTCGGTGACGAAGGTGTCGACCGTCGGCACGCCCTTCGGCTTGGCATAGACGCAAGCAAAATGCGCCCTCGGCAGCATGGCGCGCACCTGGGCGGCGGTCTTGCCGGTATCCGTCAGGTCGTCGACGACGAGCACGCCTTCGCCGCCATTTTCCTGAAGTTCGGGCGCGATCCCCTTGAGCAGCACCATGTCGCCCTGGTTGACATAATCATGATAGGAGGCGACGCAGACGGTCTCGATCAGCCGGATGTTCAGCTCGCGTGAGATGATCGCCGCCGGAACGAGGCCGCCGCGGGTGATGCAGACGATCGCCTTGAACGCCTGATTGAGGCCGGCTAGCCGCCAGGCAAGGGCGCGTGCATCGCGGTGGAACTGATCCCAGGAAACGGGAAAGGCTTTATCGGGAAGGGACATTCGGGCTGCTCCGCGGCATGAAAAACGATACGCCGTTTGCCGGCGACCAGATGGGCTTGGAACGGCGATCGGCAAAACGAGAAATCGCGTAGCCGAAACTGCGCGAAATCGCGAGCTGCAGCTGCGCGAGATCGCGAGCTGCACTGCGCGAGTTGTGGCCGAGGCTCGAAGCTCTCATCGGTCGCTGCAATTAGCGGGATTTGCCGGCAAAACGCAAGAGCAGCAATGATTGCGGCAAGAGGATCATCGCGACAACAGGGTCAGCGCCGTCATCGATTGCAGCAAGCTCTTCGTCGTGCCGCCGAAGATCATCTGCCAGAGCCAGGAATGCGTATAGGCGCCCATGACGAGAAGATCGATGCTGCTGTCCGAAAGCCGGTTCTCGATGACATGCGACGCGTTCTTGTCCACACTTTGGGCCGTCGAAAGCGTCGTCTTCACGCCATGACGGGCGAGTGTGGCGGCAATCTCGGCGCCGGCGGTGAGCGGCGATTGCAGCGCCGTGTCGGCCGGATCGACCGAAAAGATCTCCACCTCCTCGGCGGCTTTGAGGATCGGCAACGCGTCGAAGGTCGCGCGCGCCACCTCCTTCGAGCCGTTCCAGGCGATCAGCACGCGTTTGATCGGCTTCGGCTGGCGGATGATATAGGGGATCATCAGCACCGGCCGGCCGGTTTCGAAAAGGAAGCTGTCGACGTCGACTTGGCTGTCGGAAGGTTTGGCCGGATCGGCCTGCGAGGCGATCAGAAGGTCGGCGCTGCGTGCACTTTCGATCAGCGGCGCGGAGCCGTAGCCGGTTGAGGTCGCAAAGCTGCGCCACTCGTAGGAGGCGCCTGTCGCAGCCGCTTTTGCCCGGAAGATGCGCTCAACCGCGAGCGTTTCGCTATGCGCCATGTCCTGCAGCGCCTGCACGGCGACGGGATCGGGGATTTCCATCGGCGCCACCAGCGGCACGGCGGAGATGATTTCGGCATGCAGGCCGATCACATGGGCACCGCTTTCAGCGGCGATGGCAAAGGCGAAATCGGCAACCGCAGCACTATTATCGGATGTATCGAGTATGGCGAGAATGGTTTTGTAAGACATATCAATTCTCCTTGCGCTGAAATGGCGTGCGCGAGGGAAGGAATGCACCGGCCCCTTCTGCTGTTCCTTGACAGGGATCAAGGATGACCCCCGTTCCGGCGTTTCCTTCAAGCCTCGGCAGAATGGTTTTCTGTGATGTCCTTCCTCCGGCGGATGGCTTCGATCATCGCCTGCACCTCGGCGCCGGCCGCATCGATCACTGCCTGCGAGCGGCCGCGCACGACGATCTCGGTCGAGAATTTCTGGCCGATATAGCGCGGGTAGGAGCCGATGCTGGTTTCCGGATGCGCTTTCTGGATCGCGGTCAAGGGCGTGCCGATTTCACCTTCGCCGTAAGGGCAGGCGATGGCGAGCGACAGCACCGGCGTGCCGGTCCGAAGCGCCGGCAGCACATTGTCGACCATTGCCTGGAAGACCTGCGGGACGCCGGCCATGACATGGACATTGCCGATGATGAAGCCAGGCGCCGTCGAGACGGGATTGGCGATATGCACGGCCCCGCGCGGCATGCGCGCCATGCGCTGGCGGGCTTCGGTGAATTCCATCTCGCGGCGCCGATACATTTCGGCCAGCAGCGTCATCGCCGTTTCGTCGTATTCGCAGGGCAGGCCGAAAGCCTTGGAGATGGCGTCGGCGGTGATGTCGTCATGCGTCGGCCCGATGCCGCCCGAAGTGAAGACGTAATCATATTTGCCGCGAAGCGCATTTAGCGCCTCGACGATCGCCTCCTCGTCGTCGGCGACGATGCGCACCTCCTTGAGGTCGATGCCGGAAAGCGTGAGCAGATCGGCGAGATGGCCAATATTTTTGTCCTTGGTGCGGCCGGAAAGAAGTTCGTCGCCGATGGCGAGCATGGCGGCGGTGACGACGATGTCTTGGCTCATGGGATGTTCCGTAATGTGAAGCTGGTGAATAGGTAGCGCCGTTCGATCTCTTTGCAAACAGCCGGAGCATTATGCCGCAAGTGCAAGCGGTTATCGGACGGCAGCATCTGCGTCCATTTTGCTGAAATGAAAAGGCAAGTGAATTTTCGTCTACATCAGTTGAACACTGAGTTCTTCAGGCCGGGGCTTTGTTCAAGCAGGCGGGCTGATAGACATCCTCCGGTCACGAAATTCAACCCGATGTTTCAAGAAAGATAGAAGATGGCGAAGGTTCTCGTCCTTTATTATTCGGCTTACGGCCATATCGAAACCATGGCCTATGCCGTCGCCGAAGGCGCGAAGTCGGCCGGTGCCGAGGTCACCGTCAAGCGCGTTCCGGAACTGGTTCCGGAAGAGGTCGCCAAGGCTTCCTATTACAAGGTCGATCAGGCCGCTCCGATCGCCACCGTCGACGAACTGGCGGATTATGACGCGATCATCGTCGGTGCCGGCACCCGCTTCGGCACGGTCGCCTCGCAGATGCGCAATTTCTGGGATCAGACGGGCGGCCTCTGGTTCGCCGGCAAGCTCGTCGGCAAGATTGGTTCGGTCTTCACCTCTTCGGCCACCCAGCATGGCGGCCAGGAATCGACCATCCTCGGCTTCATCCCGACCTTCCTGCACCAGGGCATGGTCGTTGCCGGCCTTCCCTATGCCTTCCAGGGCCAGATGGGCACCGAGGAAGTCAAGGGCGGCTCGCCCTACGGCGCGTCCACCATCACCAACGGCGATGGCTCGCGCCAGCCCTCCGAGATCGAGCTGGAAGGCGCGAAATACCAGGGCGCCCATGTTGCCAAGCTGGCCGCCAAGCTCGCCTGAGCGTTGATACTGACATGATGAAGGGTGCGGCGGGCGTGAGGCTCGCCGCGCCTTATCCGTTTTCGTTGGCGCAGCCGACAAAACGAGCACAATTTTACGCCTCGCGGCTCTTCCCATCGCCAATGACGCAAGATATTGAAAACGCAGCAAGCGGGCGTGGCGAAACTGGTAGACGCAAGGGACTTAAAATCCCTCGGCCTTGGCTGTACGGGTTCGACCCCCGTCGCCCGCACCATCTTCACAATCCTGTTTGAATATGCCTGTATTTTGTGCGTAAAAGCGCGTTGTTGCTTGACAATGACATTTTCGGTGCAAGGATTGCGCCGCGGCGGTTGAGTAAGTGTTGTCTTGTGGGAGTAAGACGATGGTTTACGATTGGAGTGGGGCGAGGGTTCGGCGCATCCGAATCTTCAAGACCAGTGTCGCACTTGTTCTGGGAACTGCGATGGCTGCAATACCACTGTTCTTTTGGGCAGTGCAGTTGCGCGCTTTCTAAGCTGGGACAATCAGCGTTCCGCTAGGGGAAGCGCGTTGGGCGCTTTCGTGTCGCGCCGCCTGTTGATCACCCAGCCGGCGAGCAGCCCGACGGCGGCACCCATGGCCTTGATACCCGCGTCATGCAGGCGCGGATGCCGCGTCGGCGAGAAGTACTGCAAATATTCGATGCCAACCGCACCGGCGATCAGCAGCACCGCCACCAATTTCCACTGTTTCGGATAGGCGAGCGCAAAGGCAAGGCCGAGGAGAACATAGGCGCTTGCGCGATCGGTATTGACCGTCGTCACTGTATCCGGCCTCAGCCCGATCGGTGAAATCGTGACGACGAGGATGAAGGCGAGCAGCAGCCAGGCGAGCGGTTTTGCGAGTTTGAATGTGATCATGGCTTCATATTAGTGGCTGGCCTTTTCATTGACAGTTAAAATCAGTTCATGTGCCGCTGATTTTGCGATTGGCTTAAGAAAAGCTTCCCAGGAGCGAACTGCAAATGGTCGAAGCGGGCTTTCTATTGCCGGCCGGCCTGTGCCATAGCGGCGCTGCAATCATGAGAATGGATCACGCCCGTGACGAGACTTGATGTCGAAAGCGCCGAAGAGGCAATGCGCAGCCTGTTTCCGGCAACGCCACTGCAGCTGAACGACCATCTGTCGGCCCGCTACGGGGCCGACATCTGGCTGAAGCGCGAGGACCTGTCGCCGGTGCGCTCCTACAAGATCCGCGGCGCCTTCAATTTCTTCCGCAAGGCGATCGGGCAGGGTGCGGCCGGCAAGACTTTCGTCTGCGCCTCGGCCGGCAATCATGCCCAGGGCTTTGCCTTCGTCTGCCGCCATTTCGGGGTGCCGGGCGTCGTCTTCATGCCGGTGACGACACCGCAGCAGAAGATCGACAAGACCCGCATGTTCGGCGCCGAATTCATCACCATCCGGCTGTTCGGCGACTTCTTCGACCAGTGCTACCAGGCCGCCCGCGAACATGTCGAGGCGGTCGGCGGCGTCATGGTGCCGCCCTTCGACCATGAGGACATCATCGAGGGCCAGGCGACGGTCGCCGCCGAAATCATGCAGCAGCTGCCGGAAGGAACCGTGCCCGACATGGTCGTCCTGCCGGTCGGCGGCGGCGGACTTGCCGCCGGCATCACCGGTTATCTCGACGGCACCGTGCCGAAATCGGCCTTCGTCTTCACTGAACCCGCCGGCGCGCCGAGCCTCAGGCGCAGCATCGAGGCGGGCAAGGTGACGACACTGGCCAAGGTCGACAATTTCGTCGATGGCGCCGCCGTCGCCCGCATCGGCGACCTGAATTTCGCCGCCCTTCGCCATTTCCCGGCAAGCCAAGTGCATCTGATGCCGGAGAACGCCATCTGCGTCACCATTCAGGAGATGCTGAATGTCGAAGGCGTCGTGCTGGAACCGGCCGGCGCCCTGTCGCTGACGGCGATCGCCGCGATGGACGGCCAAACGATCCGTGGCAAGACCGTCGTTGCCGTCGTCTCCGGCGGCAATTTCGATTTCGAGCGTCTGCCTGACGTAAAGGAAAGAGCCATGCGTTACGCGGGGCTGAAGAAATACTTCATCCTGCGGCTCGCCCAGCGCCCCGGCGCGCTCAGGGATTTCCTCAATCTGCTCGGTCCCGACGACGATATCGCCCGGTTCGAATATCTGAAGAAATCGGCACGCAACTTCGGCTCGATCCTGATCGGCATCGAAACCAAGGCGCCTGAGAATTTCGCCCGGCTGATCGGAAATTTCGAAGCTGCCGGCATGGGTTACGAGGATATCACCGAAAACGAGATCCTCGCCAACCTGATCATTTGACTTGGCGACAGCGATGCCGTCGTGCTAAAGGCGGAGCATGGCTTCGTTCATTTCAAATATCTTTTCGATGTTCTCCGGCGGCGGCAAACCGGCCACGGAAGCGGCAGGCCCTTCCGGCGAGCCCCAGCTTTACGGCGATTGCACGATCTATGCCGAGCCGCGCAGGGAAGGCAGCCAGTATCGCCTTGCCGGCCGCATTGAAAAGAAGGTCGGCGACGAGGTGCTGGTGCGCAATTTCATTCGCGCCGATCTGTTTTCTTCCTCCGACGACGCGATCGAATGCACGGTGCGCAAGGCGCATCAGATCATCGATCAGCATGGTTCGTCACTCTTTGGTGACGGCGAAAAGATTCGTCAGGTCTGAAATCGGGATCCGCCGGATCAGCACGCGATGCCGGCCCGCAATTGTTCTTGTTTATCAATCGGGTGACCCCGGGCCCCCGCCGGCGAACGCGATCTCACTCACGCAATCTTAAAGGATTGGGGTGAAAGGTATCTCCTGCAGGATTTGCAGGACGCCCTCGTGTTTGACTTTTTCCGACGATCGACCAAAGGATTCGCTGTCGCGATCGCCGCGCCGGCAGGAGACCGAGGGCGGATGTCCGGAGCCGAGCTATCGTGATGGAGACACTCAACCTCCTTCTCTTCGTCGTCGAAGCCATCGCCTATTTCGCGCTGATGGTGACGCTTCTGCATTTCCGTCATCGGCTCGGTCTCGGGGTTTTCCTGACGGCGCTCGGCGTCATGCATTTCATGGAGACCTATCTGGCGGCGGTCTTCTACGTCTCGCTGCCGTTCGGGGACGTATCGCCGGGTTCATCCGTCTTCTTCTCCGGCAAGCTGATGATGATCCTGATGCTTTATCTGCAGGAGGATGCCGCGACGGTGCGCCAGCCGATCTATGGCCTGTTCCTCGGTAACCTGCTCACCGTCGGCATCGCCGGGGTGCTGCAGCTGCACCAGCCCCTGCAGATGTCGCCGGACCACACCCCCGACGTCGATTTCCTCAAGGAGATGGGCTGGCTGATGGTCTGGGGCACGGCGCTGCTCTATGTCGATTCGCTCGGCATCATCCTGCTGTACGAAAAACTCGGCGACTTCTTCCGCCGCCGCGTCGTCCTGCGCTTCCTGATTTCAGGCTTCGTGCTGCTGACTTTCGACCAGATCGGCTTCTTTTCCGCGCTGCATTATTTCTTGGGAGTGCCGATCGCCGCCTTCTGGGGCGGCTGGAAGGCAAAGATGTTTGCCGTCTGCCTCTATGCGGCGATGTTCGCCATCTATGAGTATTACATTCGCCGCGGTCGGGCGGCCGTGTCTGCACGCTCGATCAGCGACGTGTTCGGCGACCTGACATTCCGCGAGCGCTACAACGATCTTCTGGAGCGCACCGGCCGCGATATGCTCACCGGCGTCTACGATCGGACGCGCATGGAGATGGAAGCGCCGCTGATGCTGCGCGAGGCGCTGAAGCAAGGCCTGTTCGCCACCGTCCTCATTCTCGATGCCGATCACTTCAAGGATGTCAATGACGGCTACGGCCATCTCCAGGGCGACGAAGTGCTGAAGGCGATCGCCGCCCGATTGGGCACGACGCTGCGGTCCAGCGACCGCGTCTTCCGCTTCGGCGGCGAGGAATTCGTTGCCGTCTGCCCAGGCACTGACCACGAGGAGGGGCTGCGGCTCGCCGAGCGCCTCCGTTGGACGATCGCGACCAGCGTCAAGACGCCGGATGACAGGCCGGTCACCGTCAGTATCGGCGTTGCGACCGCCGATGAGGACGGCGTCGATTTCACCGCCGTGCTGACGGCTGCCGACGGCAGGCTCTACGCGGCGAAGAAGAGCGGCCGCAACTGCGTCGTCGGCCGCTCAGGCGTGGTGAAACTCAATTAGTCCGGCTGGCCTTAATTTTGAAACTCTTCCCACTTGACTGAACTCGATGTTGAGGATGTTGCTCAAACCGCAACATTTGTCATTGGATTTCAGTATTTTCAATATGTTAGTGGAAACATAAAAACGGCTTGTTCGTAAAATCCAAACGTGATCTCCATTGCCGCAATATCCCGGATGAGTTTTCCTGCGAAGGGCGTGGAGACATGAGTGATTCAATGGCACGGAAGAAAGTCGATGGCGGCGAGATCGCCGTTTTGTGTATCGGAGGGTTTCTTCTTTCGATCGCTTATGGCGTGACCTTTCTGATCCCGGTGCTGGTGGGTCAGCGTGGCGGCGACGAGGCGCTGGCCGGTCTGATCATTTCGGCCGCCACTGTCAGCACCGTCATTATGGTGATCCTCTCCGGCCACATCGCGGATGCCATCGGCTCGGCGCGGGCGGTGGCTGTTTCGGGACTGTTTCTTGCGGCATCGGCGCTGGGATTCGCCATCATCCCATCGGCGGGATTGAGCCTGATGATTGTCGGTTTCATCCTCGGCATCGGTTGGGGCGCGTTTTATACGCTCGGACCCATTCTGGTCGCCGCGATCGTCGAGCCCGTGCACCGCATCAGGTTTTTTGCCCTGCTTTCGGGATCGATGATGTCGGGCATCGGCGCTGGACCGATCATTGGCCGCATTGCCACCGGCTGGTCGATGCCGATCGAGACAGCCTTCGTATTTGCCTTCCTCTCCAGTCTCGCCGGCGGTGCGCTTTACTTTTTGCTCCACATCAGGCTGACCAAGGCTGGCAAGATCTTGCCGCATGTCAACAAGATCTCGTTTGGCGCGACGCGGGAGGTGATTGCTTCGCCGGCCATCTATTCCATCGTCATGGTCGGCATCGGCGGTGCGATGTTCGGCGGGCTGTCCAGCTTTCAGACCAGCTACGCGAAGGCGCACGGGTTCGACTACTCCCTGTTCTTCATCGGCTTCATGTCCGCCGCGATTCTGAGCCGGCTGTTCGTGGCGGGCTATGTGGTCAAGAAGGACCCACTCTATTCGCTCTTGATCCTGACCAGCCTGACGCTGGCATCGATCCTGCTGTTCCTGATGCTGACATCGAGTCAGCTTGCCTATCTCGGAGGCGCAGCGATGCTGGGGCTGGGCTATGGGCTGACCTATTCCGTCATCAACGGCCTGGCTGCCAATGAGGCTCCCGCCGGCCTTATGCCGCAATCACTTCTGTTGTTCTCGCTGGCCTATATCATCGGCGTCTTCGGCTTTCCGCTGATCGCCGGCAATCTGATCGTTTCCTCCGGCGTACAGACCATGCTGTACGTCGTGCTCCTGCTTGCCGTCCTGAATTTCGCACTTGTCCTGTTTCGTATTGCCCTGCGCGCGACAGGCGCAAACGAAGCAAGCGTCCTCAGGAGAAAATAGCAGCGCTCGAGGACGGCGGACCGGGTCGGCGAGGAGATTGACGGCCGGGCCGGGCAAGGTCACTTGCCCGGCCCGGCAGGTTCAGGCGGCGCGAAAAATCTTGGCGCCGGAGGGGGCGCTCGTCACGCCGCCATCGACGGTGATCTCGATGCCGGTGACGTTGGCCGAATCATCCGAAGCCAGATAGAGCGCCGCCTTGGCGATTTCGTCGGCTTCGCTCATGCGGCCGAGCGGGCTCATGCCGCCGATGCGGGCCTCGAGCGCCGACATTGCATCTTCCGTCTGGGCCATCGGCGACCAGATCGGCGTCTTCGTGCCGCCTGGCGTTACCTGATTGACGCGGATGCCGCGCGGCGCAAGTTCGGACGCCATATTGCGCGTCATCGCCCGGACCGCCGCCTTGGTCGCCGCATAGGCCGACCAGCCGGGAGCGCCGAGCACGGCATGCACCGAACCATTGAGGATCACCGAAGCGCCGTCATTGAGATGCGGCAGGGCCGATTGCACCGTGAAGAAAACCGCCGTCAGATTGGTGCTGATGATCTGGTTGAACTGCTCCGGCGAGGTGTCACCAAGTGGCGTCGCGCCGCCAATGCCGGCATTGGCAAAGACGATGTCGAACTTGCCGACCTTTCCGGCGGCTTCCGCAAAGGCCTTTTCGGTGGCGGCGGCATCGGTGACATCGACCTTCAGCGCCAGCACGCCGGCCCCGAGCGCCTTTTCGGCAGCGGCGAGCGTTTCCGGGTTGCGGCCGGTGATGACGACCCTGGCGCCCTCATCGATGAAGACTCGGGCGGTCGCAAGACCGATGCCGCTGTTTCCGCCGGTGATCAGGGCGATCTTGTTTCTTAGACGCATGATTCATGCTCCTCTTGGAATTGGCAACGATCTAGATTATGATCGTTACCTATCAGGATTACGATAGTAATCCATATGAGTCAAGAAGCAGTACTGGAGAGATTTCGGATGGGCCGTTCGCAGCTGGAGAAACAGAAGACGCACGAGAAGATTGTCGAGACCGCGTCGAAGCGGCTGCGCGAGGAGGGGCTTGACGGTATCGGCGTCGCCGACCTGATGAAGGAAGCCGGACTGACCGTCGGCGGCTTCTACAAGCATTTCGCCTCCCGCGACGATTTGGTCGCCGAGGCGATCCAGTCCGCTTTCGATTCATGGGGACGCAAGCTGGAGGCCGAAGGCATCAACCCGGCGGAGATGACGGCCGCCGATGTCGCCGATCGTTATGTCAGCGCCTATCACCGTGACAATCCGGGTGAGGGCTGCCCTTTTGCCGCGCTGACCTCCGACATATCCCGCAGCGGCGAGAAGGCGCGGGGGATCGCGACGGACGGGCTCCGGCGAAACTTCGCGTCATTGGCGGGCAAGGCTGCGGGAGCGGACGATGGGGAAAGGCGGCGCAAGGCGATCATGGCCTTCGCGATGATGGCCGGCGGCGTCGGCCTTGCCAGAATTTCGTCCGATGAGGAACTCTCGGCCGAAATCCTCGCGACGGTCCGGGATTTTGTCGCCGGTATCGACAAATGAAAAACGGCCGGCAAAGCCGGCCGTTCCATGGAGCGTTTTAGGCGCCGATCAGGCGGCCAGCGCGATTTCCTGGACGCGCGACTTGGCGGCGTCGATGGCCTTTTCGGCAGCTTCCGGTCCGAAGGCCAGGCCTTCGACATAGATGGTCTCGATGTCGGTGATGCCGAGGAAGCCGAGAACCGACTTCAGGTACGGCACGGCATGGTTCAGGGGAGCAGCCGGTCCCTGCGAGTAGACCCCACCGGAAGCAAGTACCACGTAAACCTTCTTACCGGTCAGGAGGCCGACCGGGCCGCTTTCCGTATACTTGAAGGTCACGCCGGCGCGAGCGACGTTGTCGATCCAGGTCTTCAGCGATGAATAGATGTTGAAGTTGATCAGGCCGGTGCTGATGACGATCGTGTCGGCGGCAAACAACTCGTTGACCAGTTCGTCGGAGGTTTTGATGGCCGCGATTTCTTCGGCGGTACGGGCTTCAGCCGGCTTGCGGATCGCGCCGGTAAAGAGGTCATCGATATGCGGCAGCGGGTTGGTGGCCAGATCGCGGCGGACGACGAGGCTGCCCGGGTTCTGGCTCTTCAGCTTTTCGGCGAGATCGACGGCGATCGGCGTCGAGAGGGATTCGGCACGCGGGCTGGACGTCAGAAGAAGGATGGACGACATGGTGCATTTCCTTTCGAATTGAATTTGACGGCCCGTTGCTGGGAGGTGAGCCGCAGTCTCGACGAGGAAAATAGGTCTGGCCTGCTATCGAAAAAACGGTGATAATGTCGATCGAAACTATCGATGGAATGGATGGAAGATGCTTCCGAACCCGACTCTGGACCAATTGCAGGTGTTTTTGACCGTTGCCGAGACCGGCAGCTTCTCGGCCGCTTCGCGGGCGCTGAACCGGGCGCAATCGGTCGTGAGCTATACGATCGCCAATCTGGAGGCGCAGCTTGAAGTGCCGCTTTTCGAGCGCTCCGGCGCGCGCCAGCCGAAGCTGACGGAGGCGGGCAAGGCGATGCTGGAGGATGCGCGGCGCATTCTCGGCGACCTGCAGGTCATGCGGGCGCGGGTCAAGAGCCTGAGGGAAGGGCTCGAAGCGGAGGTGTCCGTCGCCATCAGCGTCATGGTGCCGTCACGGGCCATGGTGGATGTCCTGCGCGAATTCCGCGAGATGTTTCCCTCCGTTTCGTTGAGCCTTAACGTCGGCGAGCTCGGAATGGTCATGGATCTCGTCCTCAGCGGCAAGGCGACGATCGGCATTGGCGGCGCAGTCGTCAAGCAGGACGATTCGATCGTTACGGAGCGGATCGGTCATTCCTTCATGTTGCCGGTTGCCGCGCGCAACCACCCGCTGGCTGGGATTGGCCGGCCGCTGACACTGGGCGATGTGCGTGAGGAAGTGCAGCTCGTCGTTACCGATGCGTCGGGCCGGACGAAGGGCCGCGATTTCAACGTTCTGTCCTACAAGACCTGGCGTGTCAGCGATATTGCAACGAAGCACCAGCTCATCAAAGCCGGTCTTGGCTGGGGCGGCCTCCCGGCTTCCCTGATCCATGACGATCTGGTGAGCGGCACGCTCGTCCATCTCGATCTGGATGCCTATGAACAGGGGGAATATCCGATATATTCGGTGCGCCAGCTCGCCAATCCGCCCGGACCTGCCGCCACCTGGATGATTGACGCCTTCCGCACGCGGCTTTCCCATTGCCCGAGCCAGGCCGATTTCCATGCGCAGATGGCCGAACTCCAGGAACCCGCGGCACCGCTCGCGGCCGAATGATGAAGGCGCGGGTGCCGCGCCTTCGTCTACATGTCCTTCGATGCGTAGATTCAAAGTGTTAGAGCGTCCTTTGTGCGTCCGAAAGGACGCACGGCGCTCTAGAGAACCAGCCTGAATTTCGAGAAACCGTCGGCGCCTTCGCCGGCATCCTCGATCTTGACGCTCTTTACCTCGCCGAGGAACTGCTTCGCCCTCGGACCGCTTTCGAAGGTCGCGGTCGTACCGGGAAGCGGTTTGAAGGTCCAGTTTGCGTCGGCCGACGGATTGATCGTGCCCTGGTCATGGATATAGCGGACGATGACGTCGCGGTTGGTATCCGGCGCCTGGAAGATCACCTTGTCTGCGGTGATCTCCGGGAAATTGCCGCCACCGCCGGCGCGGTAATTGTTCGAGACGACGACGAACTTTTGGGCCGGATCGATCGGCTTGCCATCGAAGGCGAGGTTCTGGATGCGGTTGGCGTCCGGATTGATCGCCTTGCCGGATGAATCATATTTCGGCGGCTGCGACAGGTCGATCTGGTAGGTGACCCCGTCGATCACGTCGAAATTATAGGAGGGGAAGTCGCTGTTGAGCAGCGGCGCGTCCTTCGAGCCCGCTTCGATGTGATTGAACATGCCGGCCGACATTTCGAGCCAGTTCTTCACCTGTGCGCCGGTGATGGCGACAGCCTGCACCGTGTTCGGGTATAGATAGAGATCGGCGACGTTCTTGATGGCGATATTGCCGGCTGGAACGTCGGTATAGTAGTCGGCGCCGCCACGCCCGCCGGCCTTGAAGGGAGCCGCCGCCGAAAGCACCGGCAGGTCCTTGAAAGCGGTATCGGCGAGCATCTGCCTGATGTACCAAGTCTGCGCCTGTGAGACGACCTGCACCGAAGGGTCGTCGGCGACCAGCGCGAAGTAGGAGTAGAGCGGTGCGGACGTCTTGCCGACCGGGGTGCGGACATAGGCAAGGGTCGCTTCGTGTTCGGCCTTGGCGGCCTCGACCACTTCCTTCTTGTCGGCGTAATCGGCCACCACCTTCTTCTTGTCGTCGCGATGATAGATCGGCCGGGCTTCCGCGGTGAAATCGACGATCTTCCAGCTATTGCCGTCCTTTTCGAGCAGCAGGTCGATCAGGCCGAGATGCGAGCCCCAGAAGCCGGCCATCACGGTGGGCTTGCCATGCAGGGTGCCCTTGACTGGATCGGCATTGGCGATGCCGTCCCAGCTCTTCGGGCCGGGGAAGACGAGATGCTGGTGACCGGTGAAGATCGCGTCGATCCCGTCGACGGCGGCCAGATGCAGTGAGGCGTTTTCCATCTTTTCGGACGGTGCGTTGCCGTCGATGCCGGAATGGGAGAGTGCGATGACGATATCGGCGCCGGCCTCCTTCATGGCGGGAACCCAGGCCTTGGCGGCCTCGACGATATCGCGCGTCTGCGCCTTGCCTTCGAGGTTCTTGATGTCCCAGAGCATGATCTGCGGCGGGACGAAGCCGATGAAGCCGATCTTGACCGGGCTCTCATTGCCGGCGCCGTCCTTGATCTGTTTTTCCAAGACGACGTAGGGCTTGAAGAAGAGATCGTCCTGCTTCGGGTCCGAGGCAAGC
The DNA here is from genome assembly GCF_047532935.1 of Rhizobium sp. IY2. Taxonomy (NCBI): domain Bacteria; kingdom Pseudomonadati; phylum Pseudomonadota; class Alphaproteobacteria; order Hyphomicrobiales; family Rhizobiaceae; genus Rhizobium; species Rhizobium sp. IY2. Next base: position 1,708,452 of record NZ_JBLKNU010000001.1, on the reverse strand, counting down.
TGGCCCTTGGTCAGGTTGGCGCAGACGAAGGGGAAGTTCGCGCCCGAGAGTACCTTGAACATGAAGTCGAGGCCGTAGTTGAACTCGTGATTTCCGAGCGTTCCCACGGTATAGCCGAGCGTGTTCATCGCCTTGATCACCGGATGGACGTCGCCCTCCTTCATGCCGTGCTGATAGGCCATGTAGTCGCCCATCGGATTGCCCTGCAGCACGTCGCCATTGTCGATCAGCAGCGAGTTGACCGCCTCGGCGCGGATGCCGTCGATGATCGTCCCGGTGCGCGCAAGACCCATCGTGTCGTTCGGCTTGTCGGCATAATAGTCATAGGGGAAGACGTTGACGTGAATATCCGTCGTTTCCATCAGCCTCAGATGCGCCTGGTTGGCGTTGGCCCGCGCGCTGAAGGGGTGCAGCAGCACCAGGGCGGAAGTGGCGGCGAGGCCGCCGAGCAGGGAACGGCGGCTCATTACGCCAACATCGAAAATAGAAGACATGGAAACTCTCCTTCAAGGATCATGCATCGTCCGGCCCGTCAGAATTAGGACGATTTGCCGTGGAGTACACTGCGAAAATGACAGGACGTCAAAACAATCCGCCGGGAAAGCAGCGTGGCTCCGAAATACAATTTATAGTGCAGTGGTCCGGCTGAAATTTCATCGGGGACGGATCATCGGCAGGATCGATCCTGCTCCGCCGTCAACGCCAAGAGCGCCGCCATCGACTTCGGGGGCGTCAGGCTGTCGTAGACGCAAGGGGCGGTCACCCTCGACGTCAACGTCAACCGCAGCTACTGGAACGATCTTAGCCGCTCCTTCGGGGCAAAGGCGGTGCAGCCTTACGATTTCAGTGTCGATGCCGCGAAGTGAGGCGTCCGATCGCCATTGGCGCCTGATATGGTCAACGGGCGGGTCGCCAGTACCGGCCGGACTTCTTTATGGAAGAAGCGGAAATAGGAGGACACCTGTGCCCGCGCATTCGAATTCACGTCGAACTGGATGCCGACGCGGCCGTTGTGCTTCCAGCGGATGACGCCTTCGAGCAGCCCGAGGTTTTCGGCCTCGATCCGCACCTTGCTGCCGGAGGCGGCATGGAACGGCCCTTTCATCTCCAGGGCGGCGCCGGTTACCGACAGGTTGAGAATGCGGGCATCCACCTGGCTGTTCAGATATTTGACATGGCCGAAAACGCGGCAGCTTTTCCGGTCGGCCTTTCGGGCCGTGATTTTCAAATTACGAGTCATACTGTCTCCCTTCTACAGCGAGGGAGCATAGCGCCCGAAAATTGAAATGGTTTTAGGGGCTTGGCTAAAATTGCAGTGAAACCGTCAGTTTGCCGCGGCGGCTCGGCGTCCCACCACATGTTCGCGCCAGACCGTGAAGATGCCGGCGGCGACCACGATCGCCGAGCCGACGATCATGTTGATGCTGAGCGTTTCGTCATAGATCACCATGCCGATGATCGAGGCGTAGACAAGTGACAGATAGGTCAGCGGCTGGACGGCGGCAGCATCGAGAATATCGTAGGCGCGAATGAGGAAATAATGGCTGGAGATGCTGGTGATGCAGACGAGCGCCATCCAGCCCCAGTCGCCCGGCGACATCCAGCTCCAGTAGAATGGCCCGACGAGCGTCATCGTGACGCCGCCGACGACGCCGGTATAGAAGAAGCTGGTCATCGACGAATCGTCGCGGCTGACCAGGCGGGTGGCGATGACATAGAAGGCGAAGTTGAAGCAGGAAATGACGGCCAGAAGCAGCTTGAGGTCGAAAAGTTCGCCTTCCGGCTTCAGGATCAGCAACACCCCGAACAGTCCGGCGCCGATCGCCGCCCACCGCCGCCACCCGACCCGCTCGCCGAGGATCGGCATTGCCAGCAGCGCGATCAGGATCGGCGTCGCGGAAAAGATCGCCTGTGAACGGGCAAGGCCGATCATGGCAAAACAGGTGATGGCGAGAACCACCTGAATCGCAAGCAGAACGCCGCGCGTCACCTGCAGGAAAGGCCGCTTGGTGCGGGCCGTCGCCTTGAGACCGCCGCGCATCTTCGAGGCGAGAATGATCGTGAAGAGCGCGAAAGCCCAGTAGCGGATCATCGTCACGAAGATCGGCGGATAGGTCGATGCCAGATGTTTCGAGATCGCGTCCTGCAAGGAGAAGATGGTGATTGCCAGCAGGGCGAAAATATAGCCGTGGGTCTTCGATGTCATGACATGCCGTTGAGCGGGAAACGCCCGCGCGCACCGAAAGTCTGGGCAGGCTTTCAATGAATATGCAAGGCCTCAAAGGCCGACATTCGGCCTGTCGATGATTTCTCTGAGCGCGAAACTGGAATTGATCTTGACGACGTGGGGCAGGGCAGACAGCCAGTCGCGGTGGATGCGCTCATAATCCTCGAGATCGCGCGCGGCGACGCGCAGGATATAATCGTATTCGCCCGACATCAGGTAGCAGACGAGCACGTTGGGGCAGAGCTTCACCGCCGCCTCGAATTCGGCCAGCGTCTTGGCAAACTGGCCGGAGAGCGAGATATGCACGATGGCGATCATCTTGTAGTCGAGCGCCTTGTGCGAAAGGCGGGCATGGTAGCCGTCGATGACGCCGCTTCTTTCCAAGATGTCGAGCCGGCGTGAACAGGCCGAAGGCGACAGTCCGATCCTTTCGGCAAGCTCGGCATTGGTGATGCGGGCATCGGCCTGCAGCACCTTCAGAATCGCAAGATCGATGGTGTCGAGATCGGCCATTCGAAGAACCTTCGAAGAAAGAGGGGCATTGCACAATAATCGCCGAAAAAATGCATTTGTGCAAATCGTCTTTGCAAGGACATTTCGCGGCCTTGATGATTGGATTCATCGTCTGAGGAGATCCGCGACTGCGGAGTGACATGAGAGGAACGCCAATGCGTGTCGGTTGCCCGAAGGAAATCAAGAATCATGAATATCGCGTCGGCCTGACGCCGGCTTCGGTGCGCGAATATGTCGCCCACGGGCACGAAGTCTGGGTCGAGACCAAGGCGGGCACCGGCATCGGCGCCGATGATGCCGCCTATGCCGCGGCTGGCGCCAAGATCGCCGCCTCTGCTAAAGATATCTTCGAAAAGTGCGACATGATCGTCAAGGTGAAGGAGCCGCAGCCCTCTGAATGGGCGCAACTCCGCGACGGTCAGCTTCTCTACACCTATCTGCATCTGGCGCCGGATCCCGAACAGACCAAGGGTCTGATCGCCTCCGGGGTGACCGCGATTGCCTATGAGACGGTGACCGACGAGCGCGGCGGCCTGCCGCTGCTGGCGCCGATGTCGGAAGTGGCAGGACGCCTGTCGATCCAGGCAGGAGCGACCGCGCTGCAGAAAGCCAACGGCGGCCTCGGCGTCCTGCTCGGCGGCGTACCCGGCGTGCTGCCGGCCAAGGTCGCGGTGATCGGCGGCGGCGTCGTCGGCCTGCATGCGGCCCGGATGGCCGCCGGTCTCGGCGCCGATGTCAGCATCCTCGACAGGTCGCTGCCGCGCCTACGCCAGCTTGACGATATCTTCTCCGGCCGCATCCACACCCGTTATTCCAGCATCCAGGCGCTGGAGGAGGAAGTCTTTTCGGCCGACCTGATTATCGGCGCGGTGCTGATCCCCGGCGCTGCCGCTCCGAAACTCGTCACCCGGGAAATGCTTTCCGGCATGAAGAAGGGCTCCGTCATTGTCGATGTCGCCATCGACCAAGGCGGCTGCTTCGAGACCTCGCATGCGACGACCCATTCCGATCCGACCTATGAGGTTGACGGCGTCGTGCATTATTGCGTCGCCAACATGCCGGGCGCCGTGCCGGTCACCTCGGCGCATGCGCTGAACAATGCCACGCTGGTTCATGGTCTGGCGCTTGCCGATCGCGGCCTGCGCGCCATCGCCGAAGACAAGCATCTGAGGAATGGTCTCAACGTCCACAAGGGCCGCATCACCAGCAAGCCGGTCGCCGACGCACTGGGTTACGAAGCCTTCGCGCCGGAGAGCGTACTGAACGTAGCGTAAGCTATCTCACTCTAGGTGATGGCTTACAGCATTATTCTTCGATCGGCAGGGCGGTATCCGAAGGGATGCCGCCTTCTTTGTATGACGGCGCACCTGTAATCGAACCGCGACCGTCGGCGCGTTGGAGCTATGGTTTTCCTCGTCAAGCAGCGCGATGAGTTGTGTCCCTCCCCAACAGTTGCCATCGTATCATGCCGATGTGCAGTCGCCATCCAAACGGAGCAGCAATGACGGTTGAGAGTCGAGAGCAAACATCGCCGGTTCCGCTTCGAACATCACCGACCGGGCTCGAAACATATATTGCCGGCAGAACACTCGTCAGCGGGGATGGCCCAGCCTGGACCGACATATTCGTGCAGGTGTTTTCCCGCCTGAAGGTGCAACACCCCTTTCTTGTTCCGGCAGTCGCCGAGCCTCTCGTTGTTTGGGTGATCTCAGGCAAGCATGTGTCGAGGAACGCGATCTGGGCGGGGAGTGGGAGGCCAATACAGTCAAAGTTGGGGACTTTTTTCTGACGCGGTCGCCCACGCCATACGAAATGCGCTGGCATGCCGAGGGAGACGAACCTTTCCAGGTAATGCATCTCTATCTCTCCGTTCCGTTGTTCGACCGGGTGGCGGAAGGGGTTCTCGGCAAGGCTGCCAGCGCCATGCGCCTGCGCGACGTATCTGGCGGCCGCGACCAGCATCTTTCCACCATGCTGGAACTGATCCATGCTGAATTGACGGCAGAAGGGCAGGGAAGTCGGCTCTTCGTGCAGGGATTGGCGCAGACGCTCGCTGTTCATCTTATTCGACAATATGCAACATTTGATGCAGAGACACGGCCGTCAAATGCCCTCCCGGGCGCCAAGCTACGGCGGGCCATCGCATTCATGGAAGCCAACCTTCAAGAGCCGTTTGATCTCGCACGTCTGGCGCAAACGGCCGGCATGAGCGCTTTTCACTTCAGCCGCCTCTTCAAGAAAGCCACCGGCCTTTCCCCATCCCATTACTTCATTCGCCAACGCATAGCCAAAGCCCAGCAACTTCTGCAGGAAACCAGCACCAGCATCATCGAGATCGGCATGTCCGTGGGGTATTCGAGCCCCAGCCATTTTGCTCAGATTTTCCGCCGGGAGGCCGGCGTCTCCCCCAGCGACTACCGTCGCAGTTAAAACGCGTCGCGATCTTTCAGATTGGCTCCTTGCGCTTTTAGGCCTTTGTTTTTGCGCATGTCTCGCAAAATCGCTGCACAGTTTTGCGTGGCATGCTTTAGGAATTCAGCTTGGTCCTTGCGGTTTTGAGCAAGATCCCAACAGGTCCCGCAAGGTCCCGAGAGAGGGATCATGCCCGCTTCCTTATGTTCCTCCTTGTCGAACACGACCGTCCTTTCGGTTGGAAGGGCGCCAGACAAGGAGATAAACCATGACGAATATCAGTGGAAAAATCGCGCTGGTCACCGGCGCCTCGAGCGGCATCGGCGCCGCTACCGCGTTGAAGCTCGCCGAGGCCGGCGCAAAGGTTGGGATCGCCGCCCGTCGCACCGACAAACTTGAAGGCCTCCAAAAGGAGATCGCCTCCAGGGGCGGTGAAGCCCTTGTGATCGAAATGGACGTGGTCGATCCAGCCTCCGTCGAAGCCGGCGTCAAAAAGCTGTTGGGTGCCTATGGTTCGATCGACATTCTCGTCAACAATGCCGGTCTGATGCCGCTTTCGGATGTCGATCAGTTCAAAGTCGACGAATGGCACCGGATGGTCGACGTCAATGTGAAGGGCCTGCTGAATACCACGGCTGCCGTTCTGCCGCAGATGATCAATCAACATTCCGGCCACATCTTCAACATGTCGTCGATCGCTGGCCGCAAGGTCTTCAAAGGCCTGTCGATCTATTGCGCCACCAAGCACGCGGTGGCCGCGTTCTCCGACGGCCTGCGCATGGAAGTGGGCCAGAAGCACAATATTCGGGTGACCTGCATCCAGCCGGGTGCCGTGGCGACCGAGCTGTACGATCACATCACCGAACCCGGCTATATCAAGCAGATGGACGATCTTGCCAAGCAAATGACGTTCCTGCAGGGCGAGGACATCGGCGACACCATCGTCTTTGCGGCGCAGGCGCCCGCACATGTGAATGTCGCGGAACTCTTCGTTCTGCCGGTCGAACAGGGCTGGTAACCACGCCAGAAGGTCTTTCAGCTTCCCTGCATACGTGCGGGGAAGAAACTCGCGAAGGAACCGCACGATGAAAGAGATTTCCGCTTCCCAGGCCTATCGCCTGCTCGAACCGGGCCCGATCGTTCTTGTGACGACGAGCCTTGAGGGAACGCCCAATGTGATGACAATGGGTTTTCACATGATGGTCCAGCACGCACCGCCGCTGATCGGTTGCGTCATCGGCCCCTGGGACTTCAGCCACCAGACTTTGAAAAAGACCGGCGAATGCGTGATTGCGATTCCAGCCACCGATCTTGCCGAAACCGTGGTGGACATCGGCAATTGCTCCGGTGACACGGTGGACAAGTTCGAGCGGTTCGGCTTGGGGACTCGTCCAGCAAAGGATGTCGCGGCGCCGTTGCTGGTGGACTGCCTTGCCAATATCGAATGCCGTCTTGCCGATCCGAGCCTCGTCGATCGATACAATCTCTTCATCCTCGAAGCGAAGAGGATCTGGATCGACGAGACCCGCAAGGAACGGCGGACCATGCATCATCGTGGCGACGGCAGCTTCACCGTGGATGGCGGCACACTCGATCTCCGGAAGCGCATGGTTAAGTGGCGGCACTTGCCATAAGGCGCGCCCGCCGCACGCAAAACACACATCCCAAACTTCACATTGATTGAAAGGATATAATCATGTCCGCCTATCTCGTTGTCGATCTCGATATCCACGACCCCGAAGCCATTGCCGATTACCGTTCGAAGGCCCTGCCTCTGGTGGCAAAGGCCGGCGGCCGTCTCATCGCTCTCGATGACGCCCCCCTCGAACTCGAAGGCTGGCAGGCGACGAATATGCTGATCATCGAGTTTCTCGATATGGATGCCATCCGTCGTCTCTTTGCATCGCCCGAATATGCGCCGCTCGCACACCAACGGCAGGCTGCCGCAGGTTCGCGGATCATTGCTTTACGCGGCGTTTAATAACGTTCGATGGCGCGATCCTGGCAGCATTCGTCAGGGGAAACCGAAACGGCCCGCCGATTACAGCAGAAGGAGCGCGCCGGCGAATTGACGACTTCTTGTTGCGCCTCGACGGCCGCTGATCAGGCGCCAGCCTCCGCCAGGGCCGGCGCCTTTACCTTGTCGATCCGGCACTGGAAGCAATTGTTGCGCGCGGAGCGCACATGCACATAGGCGATATCAGATCGTCCCAGCAGCTCTTCACCATAGGCCGGAATATCGCCGATCTCAGTCACCGCGCCGGTACCGTAGACGATGCGGTCGTTCTCGCTATAGCCGCGGACGATGAAGTCGCGACTCGTCGTCAGCACCGGCGGCATGATCTCTTCGGCGGCATAACGTGCACAAGGTTGCTTGTGCAGGAAGACCGGGCCGGTTTCGGCATAGGGCTGCAGCTTCGGGAAGGGCCGGTAGGCGAAGACCAGCAACGCCTTGCCGGCATCGATATTCTGAAGGCAGTGGCGGCAGGGATGGCCGGGACCATCGGAAACGATCGTCTCGGGCAGCCTGTCATAGGCGTCGCGCCCGCCGTTCCAGAGGTGTTCGGCGTCGGTCGTCGGCATGGCGACAAAACGAATGGCGGTCATGGCAGATCTCCTTTGTGATTGCCATGAAATGCACCCGGACGAGCGTGCAAGCCACCCGTTTCTTGCGCGCCGCAGGCATTGGGCGATCATAGGCCAGCTAGCTTCTGGCGGTATGATGCTATCGTCGCGTCAATCGTGTCTCTCGTCGCCGCGGCGGGTATGTCTGGCGTCTTCATCCCGTGATACACGATCGGGACGGTACATGTACGGCCCATGCTCGGTTTGAGAGGCTGCGCGGGCCGGGCGGCTAACTCCTCACGAATTTCGGTTTCTAGGGATAGATCATGGCTGACGAAACGGCATTGAATTTCGCGGACTTCTATGATGCCGAGCTTGCTCTTCATAACGCGCATTTTCGGGTCGCCGCCGCGGTTGGGCAGTCTGATTGTGTGCTCGATATCGGTTGCGGCGCCGGACAAACCACTCGTGATGCCGCTCGTGTTACAGAAACAGGACGAGCGCATGGAATCGACCTGTCTGTGACGATGCTGGACGTCGCCCGTCGCCGCAGCGCCGAGGAGGGGTTGTCCAATGTTACGTTCGAAGTGGCGGATGCACAGAACCATTTTTTCGCACAAGGGGAGTTCGACCTTTGCATCAGCCGATTTGGCGTCATGTTCTTTGCCGATCCGGCGGCCGCCTTCGCCAATATCGCCAACGCCGTACGGCCGGGCGGGCGTTTCATTTTCATGGTCTGGCAGGGCAGAGATCGCAATGAGTGGGCGACCGCTATACATGAGGCGCTCGACCCGGATTCAACCGGTCCGGTTGCGGCCGGCAAAGCCTTTTCACTGAGCGAACCCTCGGTGACGTCTCGATTGCTCGAGACGGCCGGGTTCACTGCCGTCGAGTTTCGTGAAATCAGCGAGCCTGTGTTCTACGGTCCGGATCCTGAGACTGCATTGGCGACTATTCAGACATTTGAAAATGTCGAGACGGCTCTCAATCATCCCACTGCTGCGTCCGAAATACGGGCGCGTCTACTCGACATGCTGCGAGCGCACCAGACATCCCATGGAATTCAGTTCGATTCGCGCGCATGGCTGATCACCGGCCACCGGCACGGCTAGAGCCTTTCCGGGTCCGCCGCAACACTGCATGACGAAAAGGAGAAACCCTTGGCCGACATCGATCTCGCGCTGCTGGCGCAACAGAATGCCGAAATACTGGAAGAACTCAGGGCTCTGCGCCGGGAGGTGGCGGAGCTCAAGGAACAGTTGGGCCGCACGCTCGATTTCGAGCGCCGCAACGATCCGCGCCGCCCGAACAGCCTTACACCGCGTTAGTCATCCAACTATGTCGGGAGGAGGCCGTCAACTTTTCCGCGCGAGCTCCAGAAGCTCCTTGTCGCTCAGCGGCCGGACGATTCCGGTGCCGGTGGAGACGGGGGAGAAGCCGTACATCTGATAGAGCTGCAGCGCGCGCGGGTGGTCGAGATTGTTGGTGGTGGTGGTGACCCGCTTCGGATTGAGCGACCAGATGGCATAGAGCGCCTGCAGCAGGAACCATTTGCCGATGCCGAGACCGAGCGCATGTTCGATCAGGCCGAAATGGCTGAGCTCGATCACATCCTCGTCTTCGCAGAAATATTCGTAGAATCCGGCGGGTGCGCCGTTCACATAGAGAACGCTGATATTGTTGCGCTTGTCGTTCAGTGTCTCGGCAAGCTGCTCGTCGCTCATGCGCAACCGGTCCACCCATTGCCAGCGCGCGCCCACCTGCCGGTAGAGATAACGATAGAAGGGTAGCGGAATCTGGGGAGCGCGCATGATCGCCGTCTGGATATTGACGGGCACCGGCATGCTTGCCTTCGGCGGCGACGTCATTTCGAGCCGGGTGATGTGAGCTTTCAGCGAAGCAGGTGTCTTCCCCATGGCGATCAGGCTTTGACCGGTGTCGGCGGACCGGTAACGATGGGCGTATCGTCACGGCTGCCCCATTCGCTCCACGAGCCGTCATAAAGCTTGTTGTCGTTATGGCCGAGCGATTCCAGCGCCAGCGTGATGATCGCTGCGGTGATCCCCGAGCCGCAAGAGGTGACGACGGGCTTCGAAAGATCGATGCCGGCATCCTCGATCGTCTGCCTGAGTTCGGGCAGCGATTTGAACCGGCCCTGGTTGGCAAAGACGCCGGAAGGCAGGCTGCGGGCGCCCGGCATATGGCCGGAGCGCATGCCGGCACGCGGTTCGGGCTCGGCGGCGGCGAAGCGGCCGGCGCTGCGGGCATCGGCGATTTGCATGGCACCGCTGGAGACGATGTCGCGCATTCTATCGAGCGTCACCACGCGGCTTTCGTCGAAGTCAGGCGTGAAACTCGCCGGCGCAAGGTTGGGTGCTGCGGTTTCCAGCGGACGGCCTTCTGCCTTCCAGCCATCGAGGCCGCCGTCGAGCACGAAGACATTCTTTGCCCCCATCACCCGGAACAGCCACCAGACGCGTGGCGAGGCGAACAGGCCGATGCCGTCATAGACGACGATCCGATCCTTCTCGCTGATGCCGAGCCGCCCGACTTCGGTGGCGAAATAGTCGGGCGAGGGGATCGTGTGCGGCAGTGATGTCGAGTGGTCGGCGATCTTGTCCTGGTCAAAGCGGATGGCGCCGGGAATATGGCCGGCCGCATATTCGGCATCGGCATCGCGTTTTTGCGCCGGTAGATAGAAGGAGGCGTCCAGCACGCGCAGATCGGCTTTCCCGAGTTCGGACTGCAGCCAATCGGCCGAAACGACGAAACGGCTCTTGGTCTCACTCATGATGGTCTCCCTTGATGGTCAGGCTTCGTCGCCGGGCGTGCCGAAGCGGATGCGGAAGCGCCGGTTCTCTTTGCCCTTTTTTTCGATCTTGGCGATATGGATCCGGCCGACTTCCTGGGTCTCGGAGACATGTGTGCCGCCGCAGGGTTGGCTGTCAATCGAGGAGTTCTCGCCGATGCAGACGAGGCTGACGCGCCCGAGCCCGATCGGCGGGCGTACATTCTTCGATTTGACGATGTCAGGATTGGCGACAAGCTCCTCGTCGGTGATCCACTGCAGATAGACCGGATGGTTGTCACCGACCAGTTCCATCAGCTTGGCCGTCACCTCATCCTTGTCGATCGTCTCGGCCATGTCGAAATCGACGCGGCTCTCCTCCTCGCCGACGGCAGCCCCGGTGATCGGATAGGAGCAGACAACGGAAAGCAGGTGGCAGGCCGTGTGCATGCGCATCAGCCTGTAGCGGCGCGGCCAGTCGACATGCAGCACCAGCGTTTCGCCGATCACAGGCCTCGGCTCGTTTTCGAGCGGCACATGGATGATGATATCCTTGCTCGGACCATGCTTCGTCTGGCCGAGCGCGATCTTGCTGCCGTCGGCGCGTTCGAACTCACCGGTATCACCAGGCTGGCCACCTGATGTCGCATAGAAACAGGTCTGATCCAGTTCGATGCCCCCGTCTTCGTGAACGGCCGTGACGACCGCTTCGCACGTCGAGAGATAGAAGTCGTCACGATAGAGGGCATTAACGGGCATGGGGTCTCACGCGGGCTCGTAGGGAACGTGGATATCAGGCGACTTGGCCATCCAGCCCGGAACGGGCAGTCCCTTCGACGTCAGGAAATCCGGGTTGAAGAGCTTCGACTGATAGCGGTTGCCGTAGTCGCAGAGGATTGTCACCACCGTGTGACCGGGGCCGAGATCCCGGGCGAGATTGACCGCGCCGGCAATGTTGATGGCTGTCGAGCCGCCGAGGCACAGGCCCTCGTTCTCGACGAGATCGAAAAGATAGGGAAGCGCTTCGGCATCGGAGACCCGATAGGAGAAATCGGGCGTGAAGCCTTCGAGATTGGCGGTGATACGGCCCTGGCCGATGCCCTCGGTGATCGAGGATCCTTCGGATTTCAGCGTGCCGTTCTGGTAGAATTCATAGAGTGCAGCGCCGTCGGGGTCGGCGATGCCGATCTTGACGTCTGATTTGAAAGCCTTGAGGCCAGCCGCCACGCCAGCCAGCGTGCCCCCGGAGCCGACAGAGCAGATGAAGCCGTCGACCTTGCCGTCGGTGTCTTTCCAGATTTCCTTGGCGGTCGTTTCGACATGCGCCTGACGGTTGGCGACGTTGTCGAACTGGTTTGCCCAGATTGCGCCGTTCGGCTCGGTCTTCGCCAGCTGTTCTGCCAGCCGCCCGGATACCTTCACATAGTTGTTCGGGTTCTTGTAGGGAACGGCGGGCACTTCGACCAGTTCGGCGCCGAGCAGCTTCAGCGCGTCTTTCTTTTCCTGGCTCTGCGTTTCCGGGATGACGATGACGGTGCGATAACCGAGCGCCTTGGCGACCAGCGTCAGGCCGATACCGGTATTGCCGGCCGTGCCTTCGACGATGACGCCGCCCGGACGAAGCAGTCCCTTCCGCTCTGCGTCGCGGATGATGTAGAGCGCGGCGCGATCCTTCACCGACTGGCCGGGGTTCAGGAACTCCGCCTTGCCGAGAATGGTGCAGCCGGTCACCTCTGAGGCGCCCTTGAGTTTGATCAGGGGCGTGTTGCCGATGGCTTCGAGGACGGAGGGGTGGAAGGTCATGGAATCTGCCTCTATTCGAACTCTTACTTTAGGAACGGTCTTTTCCCTTCACAAGGCTGGGTTGGCAAGAAAAGCTATTCCACGCCTCTGTTGGACACGATAAAATTTCGCTTTCCTCCCCGAAATTGTGTACGGCCCGCAATCCCGCCCTGTGAGGGTGATCCGAAGATTGACTTTCCCCGTACGGATGACGACAAAGCGAAACGGAGCGCGGCAACAGGGCGTGACCGAAACAGACATGGTTCACGAGCAGATCGACACGATCGATGCATTGATGGCGCATTATGTTGCCGGCTCCTTGCCCGAGCCGGCGCGCGTGCTGGTACAGTCTCATCTCGAAATGAAACCCGACAATCGCAGCCTGGTGAACAGCCTCGAGCTGCTGGCCGGCGAGGCGTTGGAAAACGTGCCTGAAGCGGCAATTGCCGATCGCGACGGGCGGCTTGCGGCGATCTTTTCCTCTGCATCTCCCGGAACGCCGCCCCCGGCGGCGGCGCGGCCGGAAAACGCGCTGTTTCCCCAAGCCTTGCGCGATCTCGTCGGCTTCGAGGCCGAGGATGTGCCCTGGCGCACGCGGCTGCCGGGCTTCAGGGAATATCCGCTCGACATGGACGGCTGCGAGGTCAACCTGATGTGGATCCGTCCGGGTCGCGCCTTGCCGGCGCACACCCACAAAGGCAGGGAACTGATCCTCATTCTCGACGGCGCCTTCAACGATGAACGCGGCCGCTTCGGCCCCGGCGACATCTCTATTGCCGACGAGACGGTCGACCATCGGCCGGTCGCCGAAAAGGACAGGCCTTGCATCGCCTTTGCCGTTTCCGACGGGCCGGTCAGGCTCACGGGATCCTTTCGTCAGCTGATCGGCGACCTGATCGGCTGAAAGCAGCCACAATGGTGTGATAGAGCCATAAATCCGGGAGAGGTGAGGAACTTCCGGACCTGTTTTCACATTGATCAGGCAGCCCGGAGGAACATGTCATGCGTGATTTCATCGCCCGTCCCGAACATGGAATCGTCTGGATCTCGGGCGCGAGTTCCGGCATCGGCCGGGCGCTGGCGCTGAAGCTGGCCGGCGAAGGATACAAGGTCGCCGTCACTGCCAGAAGCCATGAAAAGCTGGTCGAGCTGCAGACCGAGGCCAGCGGCCTTTCCGGCAGTATTGTCGTTCTCGACGGCGACGTCACCGATGCCGAGGACATGGAACATATCATGGCTTCCATCGAATATGAGCACGGCACGCTCGCCATGGCGATCCTCAATGCCGGCGTCTACCTGCCTGTTCATGCCGAGGATCTGAACCGCGCCGATTTCGAGAAGAGCTTCGCCGTCAATCTTTCCGGCGTCGTCAACTGCCTGTTGCCGGCAATCCGCCATATGAAGGAAAAGGGGCAGGGGCAGATCGCCATCGTCTCCTCCGTCACCGGCTATGGCGGCCTGCCGACAGGCGCTGCCTACGGCGCCACCAAGGCGGCGTTGATCAATATGACCGAGAGCCTGAAATTCGATCTCGATAAGATGGGCATCCGCATCCAGCTCGTCAGCCCGGGCTTCGTCGATACGCCGGCGACGCGGAAGAACGCCTTTCCGATGCCGGCCCTGGTATCGGTCGAGGAGGCCGCCCGGCAGATTGCTGCCGGGTTGAAATCGCAGGTCTTCGAGATCACCTTCCCGAAGCGCTTCACCACCATGCTGAAGCTCGGACGCCTGTTGCCTTACAGCGCCTATTTCGCGCTGGTGAACCGCGCGACCGGCTGGCGGGAGCGGCCGCCCTTGGCTGGTCACCATCCGGCGACGCCGCATCCGGCGGAATGATCAACGGCGCGAGAACACGACCTGGCGCACATCGATGTTGCGGGCGCGGAAGCCGGCTTCGCAATAGAACAGGTAGAATTCCCAGAGCCGCTTGAAACGCTCGTCGAAGCCCATCGGGCGGATGCGCTCCCAGACCGACCAGAAGCGTTCGCGCCATTCGGCCAGCGTGCGGGCATAGTCGAGCCCGAAGCCGAAATCCTTGACCAGCGACAGATCGACCTTGCCGGCAAGCTCGGCCAGATGATTGCGCGTCGGCAGCATGCCGCCGGGAAAGACGTATTTCTGGATGAAGTCGGGGTTGCTGCGATACTGGTCGAAGGATTCCGGCCGGATGGTGATGATCTGCAGGCCGGCCTTGCCGCCCGGCTTCAGACATTGCCTGAGCTTTGAAAAATAGGATGGCCAGTACCTCTCGCCGACCGCTTCGAACATCTCGATCGAGACGATCCGGTCGTAGAGGCCTGTTTCATCGCGGTAATCCTGGAAGCGGAATTTCACGCGGTCGTCGAGGCCGGCCTTTTGGATGCGCTCCTCGGCAAAGGCGAGTTGCTCGCGGCTGATCGTCAGGCCTGTTACCTTGCAGTTCAGCTCGCTTGCGGCAAACTCCGCAAAACCGCCCCAACCGCAGCCGATCTCAAGCACGTGGTCGCCGGGGCCGATGCCGGTCGCTTCGGCAAGCGCCCGGTATTTGGCATTCTGGGCCGATTGCAGGTCGTTGGCGCCCGTGGAATAGAGCGCTGAGGAATAGGTCATGCTCGGATCGAGCCATTGCCTGTAGAAATCGTTGCCGAGATCGTAATGGGCGGAGATGTTGCGTTTCGAGCCCGTCTTGGTATTGGCGTTCATCCAATGGCGGACGCGCTCGAAAAGGCGGCCGAGGCCGCCCTTGCCATGCGCATAGCTGTGCGCGGCCTCGCCGTTGACGAGGAAGAGCTCGAGGAAGGCGGCGATGTCGGGGCTGTCCCAGTCGCCATCCATATAGGTTTCGGCGACGCCGATCGTTCCGCTCGTCAGCGCCCTATAGGCAAGGTTCCAGTTGCGGAGGTGGAGTGCCGCCTTCGGTCCCGCCTTTTTGCCCTCGACCAGCAGCCTGCGGCCGTCGGGGAGTGTGACGGCAAGCGAACCGTGCTGCATGTGCAGAAGTCCGCGCAGGGCTAGCCTTGCCTTGAAGGGCAGACCCTTCACTATGCGGGACATATTTTCGGCCGTCAGCGTCACCGCATCACGAGCCAGCAGGTTCCAATCCTGCGCCTTGCTCATCTTTTCTCCTCCAGCATTTTCGTGCCGGTTAGGGACGACGATACACCCATTATGATATGCACGGCCGCCCCCTCGGCCATTGCATCGAACGCTACCGCATAATTCCCGAAATCGGAATAGATTTAGCAGTTCAAAAAGTTACGGCTCCTTTGCGCGGGGCAACGAGGCTGTCATGTCATTCCGCGGCTTCCGCAAGCGGGCGGGGCTGTCGGGCGCTTACTTCAGGCGGCGGTGCCGGACGCCTGATGTAGCGAGCGCCCTTCAGCCACAATTTCAGCGCCTCCCAATGGATCCCGGCAATGATCTTGAAGGTGAGGAAGGGGATGCGCGCCGTCAGCCCCAGCAGCGAGGCGCTGGTCAATTGCATGTGCCGTCCGGAAAATGTCGCCGAGAGAAGCGGGCCTTCATGATCGTTTTCCAGGATGCGCCAGCGGATTTCGGCACCGGGCGGCAGCATGCGGAAATGATAGCGCGCCGCCATGCCGATGAAGGGCGAAACGTGGAAGCGCTTGTCGCAGCTCTGGCGAAGCCCGCTTTCCGACATCTCACCGGGGCCGACGGGACAGACATAGCTGTGCCGCTCGCCAAACGTATTGCGCACCTCATAGATCATCGCGACGAGTGCGCCGCCGCCATCATAGGCGTGATAGACAGAGAGCGGGTTGAAGACATAGCCGAGAATTCGGGGGTAACAGACGAGCAGGATCCTGTCCGCGCGGTCGAGCCCCGTCTCGGCGAACAGCCGGTCGACATAGGCGCGCAGCGTCGCGCTCCCGGCACTGGCATGGTCCTTCTCGTGGAACGAGACAAGATTGCGCCGATTGACGGAAAACAGCGACGATAGCCTGCCAGCCTCATCCAGCCTGTCGAGGTCTACGAGCAGCGAGAAGACGCGGTAGCGGAAGCGATGACCGAACGGTTTCATCCGTTGATGCATGATGTCGCCGACATAGAGCGTTGCCGCGGCATCTGGTGGAGGGCCGTTGGTCATCGTATTCATGCCGTGTTTTTCGCCGCGCCCTGTCATGCCGCTACGTCCGGTTGAGGCTTGAGGATGGCAGTTCGGGTAGTTCGCCAGGGTATGATCCCGCCCAAGGCTTCCGCCGCCGCCAGACCGGAAACGAGGCCATCCTCGTGGAATCCGTAGCCCGTCCAGGCGCCGGCGAAATAGCAATGGCTTTGTCCCTGAATGGTGACAAGCGCCTGTTGTGCAGCCATGGCGTCCGCCGAGAATTGCGGATGGTCGTAGGTGAATTCGGCAAACACCTTGTCACGTTCCGGCTCCCGGTCGGGATTGAGAGTGACGAACAACGGAAAATTGTCGTCGATGCCTTGCAGCCGGTTCATCCAGTAGGTGACGGCAACGCCGGCATTTCCCTCTTCACGGCTGGAGCGCAAATAGTTCCACGAGGCCCAAAGCTTGCGCCGCTGCGGCATCAACGATTGGTCGCGGTGCAGGACGACGCGGTTCGGCTGGTAGGGAATGGCGGCAAAGAGCCTGCTTTCCCTATCGCTGGCATCGGCGAGCAGGCGTGCCGTCTGATCGCTATGGCAGGCGAAGATCACCTTGTCGAACAGGTGTTCGCCGCCCGTTTCGTCGATGAGCGTCACGCCGTGCTCGGAGCGGATGACGGCGCGCACGCCGCAGGAAAGTTTCACCCGTTCGCCGAGGGGTCGAAGCAGCCGGTCGAGATAGGTGCGGCTGCCGCCGGTGACCGTCCGCCACTGGTGCTGCCGGCGGTAGATCAGCCGGTGATTGTCGAAGAAATTGACGAAGTGCTCGGCCGGAAACTGCAGCATGCGGGCGGACGGCGTCGACCAGATTGCCGCCGCCATCGGCATCAGATAATTGTTGGTGAAACCGGGCGAGAAGCCGCGCCAGTCGAGATAATCGCCGATCGAGCGTGAGGCGAGATGGCCGGCGGCCCGATCTTCGAGGCAGCTGCGGTTGAAGCGCAGGATCTCGCGGATCATCCACAGAAATGACGGCCGCAGCAGGTTGCGCTTCTGCGCGAAGACCGAGGACAGTCCGCCGCCGCTCCATTCCAGCCTGCCGTGGTCGAGCGAGAGCGAAAAGCTCATGTCGCTGGCATGCGTCGCAATGCCGAGCTCGGCAAACAGCGCCGTCAGATTGGGGTAATTCTGTTCATTATAGACGATGAAGCCGGTGTCGACCGCAATCCGAAAGCCGTTGTAATCGACGTCGACGGTCGCCGTATGGCCACCGGCCCGCGCCTGGCTCTCGTAGAGCGTGACGTCGTGCACGGTGTTCAGCGCCCAGGCAGCGGAGGCGCCCGATATGCCGGAGCCGATGACGGCGATCTTCAGCCGGCGCGATGCGGGACGGACATGCGCGTTCATGCGGCATCCCTCGTGGCGTTGTAGGCGGCGAGCGCTCGGTTGCGTGCGTTCGCATGATCGACGATCGGTTTCGGATAGGTTTGGCCCAGCGTGATGCCGGCCTCGTCGAGCACGCCTTGCGGCGCCTCGAATGGCCGGTGGATGTATTTTGCCCCGAGCCCTCGAAGCTCCGGCACATGAGCTCTGACATAGTCGCCGCCGGGATCGAAGGTTTCGCCCTGCAGCACCGGATTGAAGATGCGGAAGAACGGCGAGGCGTCGGCTCCCGAGCCTGCCACCCACTGCCAGCTTGCCGCATTGTTGGCGGGATCGGCATCAACAAGCGTGTCACGGAACCAGGCCTCGCCGCGTCGCCAATCGATCATCAGATCCTTGATAAGGAAGGAGGCGACGATCATGCGCACGCGATTGTGCATCCAGCCGTGGCGCCAGAGTTGGCGCATGCCGGCATCGACGATCGGATAACCGGTCAGCCCTCTGCACCACGCCTTGAAATCCTCGCCGTCGTTGCGCCATTCGAAGCCGTCGAAACGATCGTTCCAGTTGGCCGAGGCAAGACGCGGGAAATGGAAGAGCAGGTGATAGGAAAATTCGCGCCAGGCGATCTCCTTGCGGAAATGCACGATATCGGTTGCCGGCACCCGTTTCGACAGGCCGCGTGTCGCGTGCCAGATGCGGGCAGGGGATATCTCGCCGAGAGCCAGATGCGGCGACAGCATCGATGTTGCCGGTCTTGCCGGATAATCGCGGTTTTGCTTGTAGCCGTCGAGTGCGTCCTCGGCGAAAGCATGGAGCTTCTTCCGGGCGCCTTCTTCGCCAGGTGTCCAGAGATCGGCGAAATCGCCTGCCCAATCCGGTTTCACCGGCAGCAGCTTCCAGCTCTCCAGCCTTTCCGAGTTCGGAAGTTGCGATGCGAGAAGCAGTTTCGCCGGCGCATCCAGCGGCGGCTCCGGTTCGCAGCCACCCTCCAGCGCGCGCCAGAATGGCGTATAGACGCGATAGGGCGTGCCATTGCCGGTCATTAGCCGGGAAGGTTCGTGCAGCAACTGACCGCCGAAGCTTCTCACTTCGACCGCCTGCTTCTCCAGTTCGTGCTTGATCCGGATGTCGATCGACATTCCGGATGGATCGTAGCGCCGGTTCCAGAAGACGGCTTCCGCGCCGCTTTCCCTGATCAGGGCGCAGAGCACCGCAAGCGCATCGCCGCTGGCCAGCACCAGCCGCCCCTGCCGCTTGCCCAGCGAGCCGTCCAGCGCCGCCAGCGAATGGTGCAGCCACCAGGCCTGCGCGGCACCCAGTGGACCGGTGCCTGCCGCCTGCGGCTCTCTGATATAGAGAGGGATGACCGGCCGTCCGGAGTGATGGGCGGCGTTGAGAGCCTGGTTGTCGTCAAGGCGCAAGTCCTTGCGAAACCAGAGGATAACAGGTGTTGCCGTGTCCTTTGCCAATGAAGCCATTCCCGTTCGTGTTCTTTCAAGCTGTTACGGAGGTACGGAACACGCGGATCAAAAGTTTCATCCGAAAGAAAAGCTTTCATGGCTGTCATGAAAAAGGCCGGTGTGAACCGGCCTTTTTCAAGCATGGCGCACGTTTGTGCGACATGCTCAGAGCGGGGGACTGTCCGCTCAGTTGTCGTATTCGCGGCAGGCTTCGCTGATCGATGCACCGCTCTGGCCGCCGCGCGTGTCGACGCCGGACATCTGTTGCGGCATTCCGGGGCATTCCATCGTCTGCGGCCGCCCGATGCTCTGGGTCGTCATCGGATCGACCGGCGAGACGGGGACCGGGCGTATGCCATTGTCATCGTTGGTGTAATCGGACGAATAGGTACCCGAGCTCGGATCGGTCGAGCCGCCATTCGTCGGCCCGATCGGATCCGGGTTCGACTGGGCAAAGGCCGACGATGCCATGCCGATCGCGAGTAACGAAGCGGCGATAAGGGATCTAGACATGGAATATCCTCCTTGGATTTTCATCTTGGATGACCCTGATGAAACTGCCAGGCTGAATCATTGTTCCGAAATTTGCCGAAAACCTGCATTCAAGCCGCACGGCGTAGCCGACATGGTTATGCGTAAACCTTAACGGGCGATGTCGCTGGATCGGTGCCAGCGCATGCCCTACTTGCATGCGGAGATACTAAAAAACCGTGGCATGAGGCCGCTATGTTCATCTCCTTTCGCGAAGCCGCAGATCTCGGTCTCCAGATCGCACTTGCACTCACCTTGTCGGTGAGCGGCATGGCGGTCGCCTCTTACGCCGTCAGGAATGACAAGACTAAAATTTCCGCGATCAACGTCAGCCGTCCCTCGCTCTGGACCGCCGTTCCGGTGCGCGTCGACTTGACCACACAGACCTACCTGCGTGCCGACGCTCCAGCCGGACTGGAACTGGCCGGCGCCGCGGATGATCTTTGCCGCGATCCGATCGGCCTCCGGCTCTCCTGCGACCTGATCACCACGACCGCCAGCACAGCCTTTTAGGCGAAGCCTCTCCGCAGCCTCCAGCCCGCAGACATAGGCAGCGAGGCAGGCGATGACTTCAGCGCGAACGGCTGGCGGCCGCCGTCTGAACGGGCAGGATCGTCGATGCCTTGATGTCCTTCAGCACAAACATCGTATGCATCTCCTTGATGCCGGGCAGGCGGCGGATCACCGTCATGGCGAATTCGGCATAGCTGTCGAGATCCGCCGCGACCACCTGCAAAAGGAAATCGGCCTCGCCGGCGACGGAATAACAGGCGACCACCGCTTCCAGTGCGCCGACCTCGCGTTCGAACCGTTCGGCCTCGTCATGGGAATGCGTGTCGATCTGGACGCGGACGAAAGCGAGGACGCCGAGGCCGACGGCGCGGCGATCGACAACAGCCTGATAGCCGCGGATGACGCCGGCCTCTTCAAGCCTTTTCACCCTGCGCCAACAAGGCGAGGTCGACATCCCCACGCGTTCGGCAAGCTCCTGGTTCGTCAGCCGCCCCTCGCTTTGCAGCGCCTTCAATATGCGGATATCTCCCGGCTCGAATTCCATGATCGGTATGTCCTTTCGAATTTTTTCGTTGCCGGGAAAATCCTACCTGATTTGGATGTGAGACGTCAGGAATAGGCAGGATATTTCTCTGCCTTTCGATAGGGTGAGGACGTCGAACCGAGAAGGAGCGGACGAATGATGGTTGAGGACTGGCGTGTCGCCGTGATCGTCGAGCCGGGGCTGCCGGCCGGCGAACTCGCCAATACGGTTGCGGTGCTGTCGATCGGCCTCGGTGCCGCGGCACCCGCACTTGCCGGGGCACGGCTGAGCGATCATGCCGGTCGGGCATTTCATGTCAGTGCCAATAAGCCGGTTCCGGTGCTGCAGGCGGCAGCGGCCGATCTGAGATCGCTCTTGCTGAAGGCACTGCCGGCGCCCGAAGGGGCGCTGGTGGTGCCGTTCCCGCGTTTTGCTCGAGCGCTGCACGTCTATGCCGATTATGAGGCTTCGATGCCCGAACGCGACCTCTCTTCGGAGGTCATCGACGGCGTCGGGCTCGCCGGCCCGACGAAATGGATCCGCTCGCTGACGGGCTCGCTAAAGCTGCTTCGTTGATCCGAGTGGCCGGGCGTGTGGATAGGCTCGTCTCGCGAAAGCTTGCAAAAGGCCATGATTTGCCGTTTGATCGAGCGATACGACGACCATCCGACACTCTTCCTTAAAAGGATCCGCCTTTGTCCCTGCCGATGCCCCGCGGCTTCGAGAAGCCTTATGCCGCCTTCCTGTTCGATATGGACGGCACCATCCTCAATTCGATCCGTGCGGCCGAGCGTGCATGGAGTGACTGGGCAAGGCGCCACGGGCTCGATGTCGCAACCTTTTTGCCGAAGATGCACGGATCGCGCGGCATCGACACGATCACCCGGCTGAACCTGCCCGGCGTCGATCCCGAACATGAATCCAGGCTGGTGACCGAGGCCGAGATCGCCGATGTCAGCGATGTCGTTGCCATCCCGGGTGCTGCGGCATTTTTGAGTTCACTGCCGCCGGATCGCTGGGCGATCGTCACCTCCTCGCCTCTGCGCCTTGCCCACAGGCGGCTGGAGGCGGCGGGGCTGCCGCTGCCGAAATTCATGGTGACGGCGGAGGACGTGAAGGTCGGAAAACCCGATCCGCAATGTTACATTCTCGGCGCCGAACGCCTCGGCGTCGGCACGCGGGACTGCCTGGTATTCGAGGATGTCGCAGCCGGCATCACCGCCGGCGAAGCGGCGGGCGCCGATGTCATGGTCGTCACCGCAACCCATCACGACAAGATGGAAACGCCCCATCCGACGCTCTCATCCTATGACGAGATCGCGGTTCGCATCTCTGCCGAGCGTAAGATGCTGATCGTCCCCGCCACGGCCTGACATCAGTCCGGCCGCGTTACAGCATCCTTTGCGCTTTCACTCCGCGGCTGCGGCAAGACAGCGATCGATGATCCTGCCGATTTCGCTGCGGCAGGAGCCGCAATTGGTTCCGGCGCTCGTTTCCTTGCCGACCGCCTCGACGCTGTGGCATCCGCCGCGCACGGCGGCAGCGATCTGATTGACTCCGACGCTGAAGCAGGAGCAGACGGTGGCGCCCGGATCCGGCCTGCCGGCTCCGGGACGGCCAGCGACTAGCGCAAAGCGCTTCCTGAGGTCGCCATGCGAGGCAGTAAGCTGCGAGATCGCCCAATTGCGCGCGACGGCGACCGGCTCGCGGGCGAGAAACAGCGCGGCAAGCAGGACCTCGCCATCGAAAAAGGCAAGCCTGAGGTCGCCGGATTGCCGGTCGGCATAACCCAGTGGTTCGACCTCGGCCGGAATGGCGAAAACCGCCCGGCACCAGGCTGTCCAGTCTTCGACAGCTTCACCGAAGGCAAGTTCCAGCCGCCAGCCGCCGGAGGCTTTCGCCAGCGCCCAATAGGCCGCGTTGGGCGTGGCCGGTTTTGTAGCAGAGACGGCGAAGCCATAATGGGTGGCGCGGAAGGGCCGGATGGCGACAGCAACATTCTTCGACGCCGGCTGACCGGAAACGGGATCGGTGATCGGCGCGACCACGGCATCGATCCGCGCTTTCGCGGCGAACTGATCGTTCCAGTGCATCGGCGCAAAGACGCCGCTGCGAGCCTGACGATCGGTCACCAGCGCCCGGACGATCGCCTTGCCATGGGGGCTTTCGATCTCGACCAGACCGGCGCTTGATATACCGGTCTCGATCGCGTCACGCGGATGGATCTCGGCAAAGGGTTCGGCGATGTGGGCGGAAAGGCGTGCGCTCTTTCCGGTTCGCGTCATCGTGTGCCACTGGTCGCGGATGCGCCCGGTATTCAGCGTGAAGGGGAAATCGGCACTGGTGCGATCCGTGGCCGGCGGTTTGACCGCGACAAAACGTGCCTTGCCATCCGGATGGAAGAATCCACCCTCGGCGAAGAAGCGGGTGACGCCGGGTGCGGTCCCTGCCGGCTGCGGCCACTGGAAGGGCGACAGCTCGTCATAGGCGTCGCCGCTGATATCGGCGCGCGCGCCGATGTCGAAATCGCGGCTGCCGTTATTTTCGAAGGCGGAAAGCGCGGCGTGCTCCGCAAAGATTGCGTCCGGCGCATCAAAATCGAAGGCGGCGGCAAATCCCATGCGGCGCCCGACCTCGGCAAGCTGCCACCAGTCGGCTCTTGCATCGCCGGGGAGCCCTAGAAACGGCCGCTGCCGGGAAATGCGCCGTTCGGAATTGGTGACGGTCCCGTCCTTCTCGCCCCAGCCGAGCGAGGGCAAAAGCACGTCTGCGTGCCGGGTCGTATCCGTCTCTTTGAGGATGTCCGACACGACGACGAAGGGACAGGCGGCGATCGCGCTTTCGACGCTATCGGCATCCGGCATCGAGACGACGGGATTGGTGGCCATGATCCAGAGCGCCTTGATGCGTCCGTCGGCCACGGCGCGGAACATGTCGACCGCCTTCAGGCCGGGTTTTGCGGCGATGACGGGCGAATTCCAGAAGCGCTGCACGCGGTCCCGGTCTTCGGCATGCTCGATCGCCATATGGGCGGCAAGCATATTGGCAAGGCCGCCGACCTCGCGCCCGCCCATGGCGTTCGGCTGGCCGGTCAGCGAGAACGGTCCCATGCCGGGACGGCCGATGCGACCGGTCGCCAGGTGGCAGTTGAGGATGGCATTGACCTTGTCGGTGCCGGAGGCGGATTGATTGACGCCCTGGCTGTAGCAGGTGACGACTTTCGACGTCGTCTCGAACAGGCGGAAGAACTCCCTGATCTGCATGGCCGGCAGGCCGGTGCGTTCCAGGAGTTCGTTGATATCAAGTGCTGCGGCCGCCGCAAAAGCCTCGCCGAAACCTTCCGTATGGGCGCCGATATAGTTCTGATCGATGGCCGGGCTTGTCGCGAGATGGGCAAGCAGTCCCATGAACAGCGCGACGTCGCCGTCGGGGCGGATCGCCAGGTGCAGGTCGGCGATATCGCATGTCATCGTCCGGCGCGGATCGATGACGACGATTCGCATGTTGGGCCGCGCCGTCTTGGCGGCGGCAAGCCGCTGGTAGATGACGGGATGACACCAGGCAAGGTTGGAGCCGGTCAGGATCACCAGATCGGCGAGTTCGATATCCTCATAGGTTCCGGGCACCGTGTCGGCGCCGAAGGCGCGGCGATGCCCCGCCACGGAGGAGGACATGCAGAGCCTCGAATTGGTATCGATATTGGCCGAGCCGATGAAGCCCTTCATCAGCTTGTTGGCGACGTAGTAATCCTCGGTCAGCAACTGGCCCGAGACGTAGAAGGCGACAGCGTCAGGCCCGTGTTCGGCGATCGTTTCAGAAAAACGCCGGGCGACCAGGTCAAGTGCTTCGTCCCAACCGCTCGGTTCGCCTGCGATTTCGGGATAGAGAATCCGGCCGTCGAGATCGATGGTTTCGGCAAGGGCGGACCCCTTCGAGCAAAGCCGGCCGAAATTCGACGGATGCTCGGGATCTCCCTTGACGCTGACGGTTCCGGCCTCATCGACCGTGGCGAGGACGCCGCAGCCGACGCCGCAATAGGGACAGGTGGTCTTGACCTCAGCCGCCATCTATTCCGCCGCCATCATCAGGCTTTCGAGCGCGATGAAGAGGGCGCCGTCCTCATTGCGGACCGGGATGGTCCGCACCTGGCCCTCGTCGGCGCCGAGCGCCTTGCCGGTTTCGAGGGAGATCACCCAGTTGTGCAACGGGCAGGTGACCGCCTTGGCATGCACGATGCCCTGGGAGAGCGGGCCGCCCTTGTGCGGGCAGTGGTCTTCGATGGCGAAGACCTCGTTTTCAGCCGTGCGGAAGACGGCGATCTTGCCCTGCGGTGTTTTCACGCAGCGCGCGCCGCGTAAGGGGATGTCGGAGATGTCACCGATTGGATGCCAGTTTTCATTGGGCCAGTTCATGTCCATCTCCTTACTCGGCTGCCTGCGGATAGCCGATCGTCGCCATCGGCTTGAACTCGTGCTTGTCCTTGCCGGAAACACGCTCCGACCAGGGATCGACCTGGGCAAATTTCTGGCTGAAGACGAAGCGGTCGTAATAGGCCTGGCGCTTTTCGGCATCGCCCATGATCTGGCGGCGGATTTCCTCCAGGCCGATGCGCTTGGCCCACTTGTAGATGCGCTCGAGATAGCGGGCCTGCTCGCGGTACATCTGCGTCAGCGCCACGATATGCTCCAGCGCCTCGTCCTCGGTCCGGACAAGCCCAAGAACCTCCGTGCCCTTGATGTCGAGACCGGCCGCACCGGCGAAATGGATTTCGAAACCGGAATCCACGCAGATCACGCCGATGTCCTTACAGGTTGCTTCCGCGCAGTTACGCGGGCAGCCGGAGACGGCCATCTTCAGCTTGGCCGGCGTCCAGGAGCCCCACATGAATTTCTCGATGCGAATGCCGAGACCGGTGGAGTCCTGCGTACCGAAGCGGCACCAGTCCGAGCCGACGCAGGTCTTCACGGTACGCAGACCCTTGGCATAGGCCTGGCCGGAGACGAAGCCGGCCTTGCCGAGATCGGCCCAGACGGCGGGCAGGTCTTCCTTCTCGATGCCGAGCAGGTCGATGCGCTGGCCGCCGGTCACCTTGACCATCGGGATCTCGAATTTGTCGACGACATCGGCGATGGCGCGCAGCTCGTTCGAATTGGTGACGCCGCCCCACATGCGCGGAACGACGGAGTAGGTGCCGTCCTTCTGGATATTGGCATGCACGCGCTCATTGATGAAACGCGACTGGTAGTCGTCGGCATATTCGTCCGGCCAGTCGCAGACGAGGTAATAGTTGAGCGCCGGCCGACATTTGGCGCAGCCGCAGGAAGTCTTCCATTCCAGCTCCTGCATGACGGCAGGTATGCTCTTCAGGCCCTTGGCCTTGATCAGACGGCGGACATCGTCATGGCCGAGTTCGGTACAGGTGCACATCGGCTGGACGGCGGCCGGATTGTAGCTGTCTCCGAGCGTCAGTGCCATGAGTTGCTCGACGAGGCCGGTACAGGAGCCGCACGAGGCGGATGCCTTCGTGTGGGCACGGACGTCGTCGAGCGACGTCAGCCCCTTGCCTGAAATCGTCGAAGTGATTTTGCCCTTGCATACGCCGTTGCAGCCACAGATCTCCGCGTCATCCGGCAAGGCTGCAACGGCCGCCATAGGGTCCAGCGGCGACCCTCCCTGATAGGCCTGTCCGAAGATCAGCGTCTCGCGCATCTCCGAAATATCGGTGGCCTTCTTCTTCAGATCGTTGAACCATGCCCCGTCGGCGGTCTCGCCGTAAAGCACAGTGCCGATGATCTTGTTGTCCTTCAGCACCAGGCGCTTGTAGACGCCGGCGCTGGCATCGCGCAGCACGATCTCCTCGCGGTCGTCGCCGTCGGCGAAGTCACCGAGTGAATAAAGCTCGATGCCGGTGACCTTGAGCTTGGTCGGCGTATCGGCGTGAACGAAGGCGGGCGAGCGATCGCCAGAGAGATGCGCGGCAGCGATTCGGGCCATTTCATAGAGCGGCGCAACGAGGCCATAGACCATGCCGCCCACTTCGGCGCATTCGCCGAGCGCGAGAATATCGCCATCCGAGGTCTGCATGCCGGAATCGACGACGATGCCGCGGTTGACCGCAATGCCGGCGTCCTTCGCAAGGCCGACACTGGGACGAATGCCGACGGCCATCACAACAAGCGTAGCTGGGATGATGCGGCCGTCGTCAAGCTCGATGCCTTCGACCTTGCCGTTGCCGATGATCGCCTTGGTATTGGCCTTGCAGATGACCTTGATGCCGCGCTCCTCGACCGCCTTCTGCAAGAGATACCCGGCGGCGGGATCGAGCTGGCGCTCCATCAGCGTCGGCATGACGTGCAGCACGGTGACGTCCATGCCGCGCTGGGCAAGACCGGCGGCTGCTTCCAGGCCAAGCAGGCCGCCGCCGATCACGACAGCCTTTTCGCGCGACTGGGCGGCAAGCAGCATGGCCTGCACGTCGTCGAGATCGCGATAGGTGATGACGCCGGGCAGATCCTTGCCGGGAACGGGGATGATGAAGGGCACGGAACCGGTTGCGATCACCAGCTTGTCGTAGCTTTCGGTGACGCCGTGGTCGGAGGTGACGGTCTTGGCGACCCGATCGATATTGACGATCTTGTGGCCCTTGTAGAGCATGATGCCGTGCTTGATATACCAGCCGTCACCGTGAATGATGATCTGCTCGTAGTCCTTTTCGCCGGAGAGAACCGGCGACAGCATGATGCGGTCGTAGTTGACGCGCGGCTCGGCATTGAAGATCGTAACTTCATAGCGTCCGGGTGCCTGTTCGAAGAGGTGCTCCAGCATGCGCCCGGGCGCCATGCCATTGCCGATGATGACGAGTTTTTCGGTCATATTTCCAAGTCCTTAGATCAGGTTGCAGCCACGGGCGCCGAGTGCCCTTGGCGCGACAGTTGCTTGACGGACAGGTGCATCCAGATGAGTGAGGTGACGACGATCGCAAAGAGCAGCAGGAAACAGCTGGACCAGAGGCCGGTCATGTCCTTGAGGAGTCCGAAGGCGATCGGAAGGATGAAGCCGCCAAGGCCGCCCATCATCCCGACGACGCCGCCGACTGCGCCGACGTTTTCCGGATAGTAGGCCGGAATGTGCTTGTAGACGGCGGCCTTGCCGAGGCTCATGAAGAAGCCGAGCACGAAGATCACCACGATGAAGATGACCGGCGTGATGGTCGCAGCCGGTAGCGACAGGATGAGGGTGGCGACCGCCGACACGGCAAACATCGTATACATGACGCTGCGCGCGCCCTTCTTGTCCGACAGCACGCCGCCGAAGGCGCGGAAGATGCTGCCGGGAATGGAATAGGCGGCCGCGATCATGCCGGCAGTTTCGAGGTTGAAGCCGTAGACGCCGACGAGGTAGCGCGGCAGCCACAGCGACAGGGCGACGAAGCCGCCGAAGGCGAAGAAATAGTAGAGCGAGAAGCGCCAGACCTGAACGTTCTGCAGCGGCGCGAATTCCTGGGCAAAACTCTTGGACGCGACGTTGCGCTCGCGGCGGAGACGGTAGGCCGGATCATCGGTCGTGGTGAACCAGAAGACGATGGCCATCAGCGCCAGACAGACGGCCCAGATCTCGGC
Organism: Rhizobium sp. IY2; assembly: GCF_047532935.1. Classification (NCBI taxonomy): domain Bacteria; kingdom Pseudomonadati; phylum Pseudomonadota; class Alphaproteobacteria; order Hyphomicrobiales; family Rhizobiaceae; genus Rhizobium; species Rhizobium sp. IY2. The sequence goes on along the minus strand of NZ_JBLKNU010000001.1, from coordinate 1,680,083 downwards.
AACCGCCTGCCAGCCCCAGGCGAGCAGTACGAAGGGAGCGGCGAATTTGGTCACGGCTGCGCCGACATTGCCGGCGCCGAAGATGCCGAGCGCGGTTCCCTGCTTCTCCGCCGGAAAGAAAGGCGAGACATAGGCGACACCGACCGCAAACGAGCCGCCGGCAAGGCCGACACCGAGGCCGGCGATCAGCATTTGCGTATAAGTCTGGGCATAGGAGAGCAGGAAGGTCGCCAATGCGGCGGCCAGCATGGTGAGCGTGTAAACGAGACGGCCGCCGTAACGCCCCGTCCAGATGCCGAGGACGATGCGCACGAGCGAACCGGTCAGCACCGGAGTGCCGACCAGCAGGCCGAACTCGGCCTCGTTCAGCCCGAGATCCTGCTTGATGCGAATGCCGATGATCGCGAAGATCGTCCAGACGGCAAAACAGAGGGTGAAGGCGACCGTGGAAATCCACAATGCTTTGGCTGGTTCGCCGGCGGACATGGGTGGCACTTTCTCGATGACAGACATAACTTCTCCGGGGCCCGACAAGGTCGTGCCGATCCATCGCTGAGGGTTAAAACAAAAAGCCGCTGGTCAGGACGCGCATACACGAGGTGCGCGAAATATCCTGATCAGCGGCTTTGCTGGTGGCGCCCGCCGTTGGACGCCGAATTCTTGGGCCTTCCGGCCGGTTACCCGGAGACAATCGACATGATCGCCCAGGTATTTGATTTCAAATCACCGAGATCTGCTTCTTCCATTTGAAGAGGATCTCCGTGTCTTCCGTGAACGCCTGCTGGCGCTCTTTCTGCGCAGATCGCCTTTGACCGGTGCGGTAATATCCTTGCAAGCTGCGTGCCAGTTTATCGCTTTTTGTGTAATGTATTGATTTATTTACATTTCTCGAAATCGGCCGTTTGCTTGTTTTTCGAGCTGTCGACAGTTGTGCTAATCTTTTGTGCGCTTGCCATGTGGGGCGCAGATCCTTGCTGGCGTTTTGGGCAGGCGGGCGTGAATTAGATTTCGTCGCCGGTAACGAAGGGCAGGGCGCTTTTGACGGCAAAGCCTGCGACATAATCAGGCAGCCTCGCCGGGTCGAAGACATGGCCGTCCATGAAACGGTCGCCCTCGTCGCCGCCTTCGATGCGGATATCGGCATCATCGGGTGCGTTGCCGTCGCCGAGTGCTGTCCGATAGAGATCCGGGCGGTAGGCGGACGCGGCAGCCCTTGCCATGTTGAGGCTGGCCTCGGCCTGCCCCCAGCGGATCATCTGGCTGTATATCCACAGCGCCTGGCTTGGCCGAGGATAATTGGCGAATCCGGAATGGAACATGAAATAATCGGCGATGATGCGCCGGTTGCCCTTTGCGTCGAGGCTGAATTCGCCGGCGAGCACGCGGCGGATGATCTCGACGGGGGCAGCGATATAGCGGGGGTCGGCAAGAGCGGCCGCCAGCGCATCGTGATTGTCCGGCTGGTCGCACCAGCGGGCTGCCGCATCGAGCGCCACGATCAGCCTGGAAACGGTTTCCGGATGGGTTTCCGCCCAATCCGGCCGCATGCCGATCACCTTTTCCGGGGCGGACGGCCAGATATCCTGCTTGGCGGCGACGATGCGGCCGACGCCGCGCTCCGAAGCGACCATATTCCACGGCGCGCCGACGCAGAAACCGTCGATCGCACCGGCGGCCAGCGCATCCGAAGTCATCGGCGGCGGCACCACGACGAGCTTGACGTCCTTATCGGGATCGATGCCGCCGGCGGCCAGCCAGTAGCGGAATTCGTAATTATGCGAGGAGAAGGGATAGGTGACCCCGAAGGTCGGCAGCGGTTCGCCGCGCACCTTCATCGCCGCCAGTGTTTTTGCCAGGGCGCGGGCATTGTCGAGCGCGCCTGCCGTTTCCGGCAGTCCCGCGTCATTGCGCATCCTGTCGAAGAGCCGCGTCGACAGGGTGATCGCATTGCCGCCGCGCCCCAGCGAAAACGGTGTGATCGTCGGTGAGGGATTGGAGCCGAGGCCGAGCATGGAGGCGACGGGCATTGGCGACAGCATGTGGGCGATATCGAACTGGCGGAATGCCAGACGGTCACGCACATTCGCCCAGGAGACATCCTTGACGAGATCGAGCGTCAGGCCTTCCTTCTGCGCGAAACCGAATTCCGCCGCTGCAATCAGCACTGACGCATCGACGAGCGGAATGAAACCGGCCCTGAGCACTTTCGGTCCTTCGGCATTCAGGCGCATGGGCGAGGGCAACTCGCCGCCTGATTTGGCGGTCTTCGTCATCATATCCACTCCGGTTTCCTCCGGAAATTCATCAGGTCGGCCATTACATCAACAGCCCCGCGGCGGTGACGACGCTCTGGGCGATTTCCGACATCTTCTTCTTTTCGTTCATCGCCGTCTGGCGCAGCAGCGCGAAGGCCTCTTCCTCCGACAGGCCGCGCATCTTCATCAATATGCCCTTGGCGCGCTCGATGAGCTTGCGTTCTTCCAGCGCTGAGCGGGCATCGGCAAGCTCGCGCCGCAGCCGGCTGAAGGCGTTGAAGCGGCTGACGGCCATGTCGAGGATCGGCTTGACGCGTTCCTTCTTCAGGCCATCGACGATATAGGCCGAGACGCCGGCATCGACGGCGGCCTCGATCGAGGCGGTGTCGGAGCGATCGACGAACATGGCGATCGGACGGCTGACCGTGCGCGTCAGCTGGAAGAGATGCTCCATCATGTCGCGATTGGGATTTTCGATATCGATGATGATCACGTCGGGCATCAGCGTTTCGATGATTCGCGCAATGCCGTTGACCTCATGGACCACGGTGACGTGCGCATGCCCTGCCTCGCGCAGCCCCTCTTCGATGATGGAGGCGCGAATGGCATTTTCGTCGATCACCAGAATTGTCAGATCGCGATGCGTCATTGCTATATTTATGACGCGCTGCAGCAATTTTGGCAAGGTGTCGCCTGAAAACTGTGCAAAAATAGATATGCGCAAAAAATAATCAAATTGCCGCATTTTCGGGCGAGAACATTCCGTCGGCCAGCAGCGCATGACCGCACTGCATGGCGCGGTGTTCCAGCAGGCCTTCAGCGAAGGAGCCGTCTATTTCAACCAGCTGATCGTCGATGGTGAAGCCAAATCCGTCGAGACGGCGCTTGGCCATGGCGGAAGCTCCTGAAGCCGGAAGCCTTCGACGAATGGCAGAAGGGCGCCCAGGGCGTATGGGACGATTTCGCGCCTGTTGTCGGCGGCATCGACAGGATCAAATCCATCCAGGCCGCCTGAAGCAAGGGGCAAGGCAGTTGTGCCTGCCGCTTTTGACGGGACCGATGGAAAACCATCGGTCTCTTTGTCGCGCGCACATGCCGGAAAAATAATGCCGGAGCAGGCCGGAAATCGAAAGAGCATGCCTTCGGTAATCGTGGTATATGACTTACTTAAAATCCTGGAATGGGAAGTCTTTTACCTTCGGCCGGTGCGATCCTGTTGACCGCAATCTCGCGACCGCTCCCGGCGGACGGATCCCATGGCCTCGATTTGAGAAGAACAACATTGAACACAAGGCTTTGGAGGGCCGACCATGAGCTTACGCATCAACGATATTGCCCCCGATTTTACCGCCGACACCACCCAGGGACCGATCAGCTTCCATGATTGGATCGGCAATGGCTGGGCCGTCCTGTTCTCGCATCCGAAGAATTTCACGCCTGTCTGCACCACCGAGCTCGGCGCCATGGCCGGCTTGGCGGGGGAGTTTTCCAAGCGTGGTGCCAAGATCATCGGCATCTCCGTCGATCCTGTGGAAAGCCATGCCAAGTGGAAGAACGACATCAAGACCGCCACCGGTTTCGACGTCGAATATCCCCTGATCGGTGACAAGGACCTCAAGGTCGCCAAGCTCTATGACATGCTGCCGGCCGGCGCCGGCGAGAGCTCGGAAGGCCGCACGCCTGCCGACAATGCGACGGTGCGTTCGGTTTTCATCATCGGTCCCGACAAGAAGATCAAACTGATCCTGACCTATCCGATGACGACGGGCCGCAATTTCAATGAGATCCTGCGCGCCATCGATTCCATCCAGCTGACGGCCAAGCACCAGGTGGCGACGCCGGCGAACTGGAACCAGGGTGAGGACGTCATCATCACCGCTGCGGTTTCCAACGAAGACGCGATCACGCGTTTCGGTTCCTTCGATACGGTTCTGCCCTATCTCAGGAAGACCAAGCAGCCGACCGCCTGATCGCTGCTTCCCAACTGCTACAAAGCCGCCGCGAAAGCAGTTTCGCGGCGGCTTTTGATGCGGAAGGCGGTGATGATCGCCGCAGTTATCGGATTATGCAGTGGCTTTTCGTGCCCGAACCGCATCGCCGAATGCCTGAAACAGCGCACGGTTCACGGGGTTGGTCTGCGGATCGTATTCGGCATGCCATTGCACGCCGAGCGCAAATCCCGGCGCGTCCTTGAACCGTATCGCCTCGATCGTCCCGTCCTCGGCAATGCCTTCGGCAACGACCCTGTCGCCAAGCTCGAGAATGCCCTGTCCATGCAGGGAATTCACCCGGATCGTCTCCCGGCCGAGGATGCGTGCAAACATCCCATCCTGTATAAGTTGAACGTCGTGCCGATCGCCGAAAACGATGGCGAGGTCGGGATGGATCTCGCCGGTTTCCAGGCGCGGCATGCGGTGGTTCATGCGTCCGGGCAATTCCCGGATTTCGGGATGCAGCGAGCCGCCCGCCGCGACGTTCATTTCCTGAAAACCGCGGCATATGCCGAAAATAGGAACGCCGCGCGCTACGCAGGCTTCGATCAATGGCAGCGCCAGCCCGTCACGATCCTCGTCATAAGGTTCATGCTTGGGATCCGGCACCGTGTTGAAACGGCTGGGATGGACATTGGCTCTGGCGCCCGTCAGCAGAATGCCGTCGACGACAGCCAGCAGATCGGCGATATCGGCCAGTTTGGGATTGCCGGCAAACATCAGCGGCAAGGCTTCTGCGACATCGGCCACGGCCCGCAGATTGTTTTCTCCGACATGCTGAGCCGGAAATCGGCTTTCGACGATGCGGGCATTCCCGATGATGCCGATTACAGGTCTTGTCATTGCCGGTTACACCCCCAAGTCACACCCAAGTCGCAACGCCAGCTGCTGTCCAAGCCCCCTGGCTCCCCGGCAGGTGATTTAAAGCGCCTGGAAACCGGGACCGGCCGGTGCTGGCTGCCGGCTCGGTTGTGGCTATGGTTATCTCCAGCCGGGCCGAAGCTCAATCCGGAACGGGAAGGGCGCGCTGGTTGTAGAGGATCTTGCGGATGCGCGACTGTTCCTCTTCGGAGAGCTTGCTGTTGTCGGTGCCAAGGTCGGCGCCGACCGCAAGGCCGCGCTGGACGCCGGGCCGTGCGCCGACCTCCTCGAACCATCGCTTGAAATGCTTGAATTCGTCGATGTCCTGGCCCTGCGCCTGCCAGTTGACGGTCCAGGGATAGCTGATGATGTCGGCGATGGTGAATTCGTCGCCGGCGAGATAACGCCGGTCACGAAGCCGCATGTTGAGAACACCGTAGAGGCGGTTGGCTTCGTCGGTGAAACGCCGCACCGCATAGGACTGATCGCCCTCGCGATCGCCGAGACGGCGGAAGTGACCGGCTTCGCCGAGTTTCGGTCCCTGGTTGGCCATCTGCCAGATCACCCATTGCGTCACGTCGTATTTGCCGCGCAGATCCTGCGGCCAGAATCTTCCGGTCTTTTCGGCGAGGTAGAAGAGGATTGCACCGGATTCGAAGACGCTGAGCGGCCCGCCGCCGTCGGCAGGCGTGTGGTCGACGATAGCAGGCATGCGGTGATTGGGATTGAGCCTGAGATAATCGGGTTTGAACTGGTCGCCCCGGCCGATATTGACCGGCACCAGCCGGTAGGGCGTGCCGGTTTCCTCCAGGAAGATCGAAACCTTCTTGCCGTTCGGCGTCGGCCAGTAGTGGAGATCAATCATCTGCGCGTCCTCGTTCGCTCGGGATTTCCTGGCGATCAGGATGACGCTGCGACCTTGGCAGGTCGAATATATCTGTTCCAAAATTGATGGCGAAATTAGAAACCTGGTGCAGAGATGGAAATGGGGGAAGCTTCCTACCCGTATCGATGGTATTGAGAATTCCGCGTCGCGATGGAAGTTCGAACCCGCCGAGATCCGATGATAGGCCGGAAATGTCAGTCCGACATGGGGAGGAGATCGGCGAAGGCCATGCTTTCGCTTTGCCTTCTGTTTTCCCACGTGGATGCGGTCACGGCTCAGCCGGAAGGAAGCGCGGGACCGCCGGCCTGTCTCTATTCAGGTCCTTCAGCGTCGGGATCGGGTGAAGCGCTCTGCATCCGTAAGGACAGTTTCAATCGTGACCTTTGCGTCGCGATCGAGCATTTCGCCAGCGCCAATCAATTGCCGCCGGATTATTTCGCCCGTCTCATCTGGCGCGAGAGCACCTTTCGCCCCGATGCCGTCAGCTTCAAAGGAGCGCAGGGGATTGCGCAGTTCATGCCCGGAACGGCGAAACTGCGCGGTCTTGAAGACAGCTACCAGGTGTTGGAAGCCCTGCGGAAATCGGCGCAGTATCTCGACGAACTGCGCAATCGCTTCGGCAATCTCGGCCTTGCCGCTGCCGCCTATAATGCCGGCGAAAACGGCCTAGCATCTTACCTTACGTCAGGAAGATTACCCTACGAAACGCGCAGCTATGTCACGGCGATCACTGCCCATACGGTCGAGGAATGGAAGGATAACCCACCGCAAGATGCGGCCGCCCCGCTCGACAAGGACAAGTCCTTCATCGATGGTTGCGTGGCGCTCGCGGAGAGACGGACGTTGAAGGACACGCCCTGGCGTCAGGAGGGCGAATGGGCCCCCTGGGGCGTCCAGCTTGCGGCGAATGCGAATGTCGCGGTGGCCCGACGCATGTTTCTCGATGCCGTGCAGGATCTGCCTGCGCCCCTGAATGCCGAGCAGCCGCTGATCCTGCGCCAGCGCGATCGCAGCTTCGGTTTTCGCCCGCGCTACGCTGCCCGCATCGGTCGGCAGACGCGTATGGAAGCCAATGATCTCTGCAACCAGATCCGCAAACACGGCGGCACCTGCCTTGTTTTCAAGAACCGGTAGCGGGCCTGACCAAGCCGCCTGGATCATGAAAAGTCTGCTTGCAGGATCGCCTGAGCGCAGCATATTCGACACGGAAATGCCAAAGGAGGAATGACGATGCGGGTTTTGGTAATCGGGGCAACGGGCCATGTCGGAACCTATCTCGTTCCCCGCCTGGTGGAGGCAGGTCATGACGTCGTCACGATCAGCCGCGGCACGGCGAAGCCTTATACGGAAAACCATGCCTGGGCTTCTGTCGATCAGCGTCAGATGGATCGGGCGGCGATGGAGCGGGTGGGTGATTTCGGCCCGGCCGTCCGTGAAGCGAAAGCCGATATCGTCATCGACATGATCTGCTTCACGCTGGAAAGTGCCGAGCAGCTGGTGACGGCGCTGTCGGGGCATGTCGGCCATTTCCTGCATACCGGCACGATCTGGACGCATGGCCATGCCAGCGCCGTGCCGACGCTGGAAGAGGCGCCGAAATCTCCCTTCGGCGATTACGGCACGCAGAAGGCTGATATCGAAACCTACCTGCTACAGCAGGCAAGGCTTCGCGGATTTCCGGCCACCATCATCCATCCCGGTCATATTGTCGGTCCGGGCTGGGCGCCGCTCAATCCAGCCGGCAATTTCAACCTGCAGGTCTTTTCAACCCTTGCCCGCGGAGAGACCCTGGCGCTGCCCAATTTCGGTCTGGAGACCGTTCATCACGTCCATGCCGATGATGTGGCGGCGATGTTCATGGATGCGATCGCCAACTGGAATGCCTCGATCGGCGAAAGTTTCCACGCGGTCTCTCAGCAGGCGCTGACGCTTCGCGGCTACGCCGAATCCATGTCGCGGTGGTTCGGGCATGAGCCGAAGCTCACCTTCGCGCCGTTCGATGCCTGGGCCAAAGGCCAGACGGCCGAGGATGCGGAGGCGACCTGGGAGCATATCGCCCGCAGCCCGAATTGCTCGATCGCCAAAGCCAGGCGCTTGCTTGGGTTTACCCCGAGATATCAGTCGCTGCAGGCGGTGCAGGAATCGGTCGGCTGGCTGGTCGGGCAGGGGCGGATCAAGACCTGACCCACCATTGCCGCGGGCTGCTAACGGATCAGGATAGCCCTGAAATCATTGACATTGGTTCCGGTCGGGCCGGTTTCAAACAGATCGCCGCTGGCCGCAAAGCCTGAATAGCTGTCATTGCCGTCGAGCAGGCGGCGCGGATCGAGCCCGGCGGCGCGCAGGCGCTTCACCGTGCCGCCATCGGCAAAGGCGCCGGCATTATCCTCCGAGCCGTCGATCCCGTCCGTGTCGGCGGCGAGGACATGGATGCCCTCCTGTCCGTCGATCGCAAGCCCCATGGCGAGCGCGAATTCGCCGTTGCGTCCGCCCTTGCCGCCCTTGGCGCGCAGCGTCACCGTCGTCTCGCCGCCGGAAAGGATGACGACCGGCTTCGAAAACGGCCTGTTCCGGCCCAATACTTCGCGGGCGATCGCTGCATGCACCAGCGCCACGTCGCGCGATTCCCCCTCGATCGCATCCGAAAGGATCGCCGGCTCGATCCCCTGCGATTTTGCCAGTGCCGCAGCGGCCTCCAGCGAAACGCCTGCGGAGGCGATGATGTGGTGCGCGTGCCGTGAGAAGACCGGATCGTCCGGGCGAGGGGCATCGGCCTTCGGCGAGTTCAGATGGTCGAGTGCGGCCTGCGGCAGCTGCAATCCATATTGCCGGATGATCTCGAGCGCATCGTGTCGTGTCGAACCATCCGGCACCGTCGGCCCGGAGGCGACATGGGCCGGGTTGTCGCCGGGAATGTCGGAGACAACAAGACTGACGACCTTCGCTCTGGTCGCTGCCGCAAGCCTTCCGCCCTTGATGGTGGAGAGATGCTTGCGCACGACGTTCATCGCCGAAATCGGCGCGCCCGAGGCAAGCAGCATTTCGTTGAGCGCAATCTCGTCTTCGAGGGTCAGCCCTTCCGGCGGAGCGGGCAGCAGCGCCGAGCCGCCGCCGCAGATCAGCGCGATCACCAGATCGTCTTCCGTCAAGCCGTTCACCGTTTCCATCAACCGCTTTGCCCCGGCGAGCCCCGCGGCATCGGGTACCGGATGGGCGGCCTCGATGATTTCGATGCTGCGCGTCTCACAGCCATAGCCGTAGCGGGTGACCACCAGGCCTTCGATCGCTCCGTCCCAGACGCTTTCGAGGGCACGCGCCATTTGCGCCGCGCCCTTGCCGGCGCCAATTACCACGGTCCTTCCCTTCGGCCTGTCAGGCAGATGCGCTTTGATGCCGGTCAGCGGATCGGCGGCGCGAACCGCCGCGTCGAACAGGCTTTTCAGGAAGTCGCGGGGAGCTGATATCCTCATCGGTGGTCTCTGCTGCTTCGGTGTCGATAGGGATGGGACAGTGCTTTAATTCTCGGCCCCGAAGGTCCGCAAGACATTGGCCGCACCACAGCCTATTGCATAATTCAAACTGTTACAGTGCCGCGCGTCAGTCGGCGAGGGCCGCCAGGATACGAACCCAGGATCGTATGCCTTTGTGGAAGCTGGAGAGATCATATTTTTCGTTCGGGCTGTGGACGCGGTTGTCGAAGCGGGCAAAGCCGACCAGGAGGGCATCGCATCCGAGCCGGCGTTTGAAGTCGCCGACGATGGGGATCGAGCCTCCCGTGCCGGCAAGAGCCGCTTCGCATTGCCATTCTGTCGAAAGCGCCTGAAGCGTCCTGGTGAGAAACGGACTGTCGATCGGCATGACGGTGGCCGGCGAAAGTCCATAATCCCTGAAACTGACCGAACAATCCCTGGGGATACGTGCGCGCACATGCCGCTGGAAGGCATCGCGGATCGCTTGGGGATCCTGTCCTTCCACCAGTCGAAACGAAATCTTGGCGCTTGCCTTCGCCGGAATGACCGTCTTGAAGCCTTCGCCCGTATAGCCGCCGCTCATGCCGTTGATCTCGCAGCTCGGCCGCGCCCAGATCTGTTCGAGGACGGAACGGCCTGCCTCGCCGGCCGGATCTCTCAGGCCGATATCGCCGAGAAAGGCCTCCTCGTCGAAGGGCAGTCTTTTCCACAGCGCCTTGATGGCGTCGGGGAGCTCTTTCACGCCGTCATAGAAACCTTCGACCGCAACGCCGCCATCGGTTCGCCGCAGGCTTGAAACGATGTCTGACAACACCTGCAGCGGATTGCGTGCGGCATTGCCGAACATGCCGGAATGCAGGTCCTGATCGGCGCAGGTGATCTCGATTTCCGTGGTGTAGATACCGCGCAGCATCGTGGTGACGGCAGGCGTTTCACGATCCCACATATCCGTGTCGCAGACGAAAACAGCATCGGCCTTCAACTCGTCCGCCGTGGCATCCAGAAAGGGTGCGAGACTCGGACTGCCGGCCTCTTCTTCGCCTTCGAACAGCATGCTCACCTGCACCGGCAGTTTCCCGGTAACGCTTTTCCAGGCGCGGCAGGCTTCGACGAAGGTCATCAATTGTCCTTTATCGTCGGAGGCGCCGCGCGCCACGATCGCGGTATCGCCGTTCGGCAAGGCTTCCATGCGCGGCTCGAACGGATCGCTGGTCCACAGTGCCAGCGGATCGACCGGCTGGACATCGTAATGGCCGTAAAACAGCAGATGCGGTGCGGATGCCGCCTTTTCATGCGCGACCACTATCGGATGGCCGGTCGTTTTGCGCACCGATGCTTCGAAGCCGATGGCAGCCAGATCCCGGCTCAGCCATTCGGCGGCGGCGCGGCATTGATCGCGATAAGCCGGGTCGGTCGAGACGCTCGGAATGCGGATCAGCTCGAAAAGCCGCGCCAGGCTGTCATCGAGGCTCCGGTCCACATGGGCAAGAACGGCGTCGATATCCTGATTGCTGATACTGGCCATGGTTTCTCCTCAGCGGCTCAATCTTCCGGGTCGAGAATGCAGCACTGCTCGGCAAGCGGTATCAGCACGGCGGACGCCCCTGTTTCCAGCGGGTCGGACAAAGCCCCATTGGCGGTAATCTCTCCCGCCGATGTCGCGCATTTATACTGATAGGCCCGGCCGAGATAGGTGCGGGTGCCGAGCACGGCGGCGATGCCATCGCCGTCACGGCTGACGGCAAGGCCGTCTGCGCGGCAGGCCAGCACGAAGTCGTCCTTGATCGGCCCGAATTCATCCTGAGACAGATGCAGCCGTGCGCCGCCCGTCGCTTCGGCGGTCACGATCGCTCCGTTGCGCGCGGTTACCTTCATCCGGATCAGGTTCTCGAAGCCGACGAACCGGGCGACGAAGGCATTGGCCGGCTGGCGGTACAGCACCTCCGGCGCATCGAGCTGCATGATGCGCCCGGCATTCATGATCGCCACCCTGTCGGAGATCGAGAATGCCTCTTCCTGGTCGTGGGTGACGTAAAGCGATGTCGTGCCGTTGGCGCGCTGGAGCTGCCTGATCTCGACGCGCATGTCGATCCTGAGCTTTGCATCGAGATTGGAAAGCGGCTCGTCGAACATCAGCAGCGGCGGCTCGATGACCAGTGCCCGGGCGAGCGCCACGCGCTGTTTCTGGCCGCCGGAGAGAGCCGAAGGCAGGCGGTCGGCGAAGGCGGAAAGGCCGACGCGCTCCAGCATGGCCATCGTTCTCTTCGTCCGTTCCGGCTGGGGAACACGACGCTGCCTCAGGCCGAAGGCGACATTGTCCTGCACGCTCAGGTGAGGAAAAAGCGCGTAGTTCTGAAAGACCAGACCAATGTCGCGCGCATGCGCAGGAAGGCCGGTGAGGTCGCGTTCGCCGAGCTTGATGCTGCCGCTGGTCGGCTGCAGAAAACCGGCCACCAGGCGCAATGTCGTCGTCTTGCCGCAGCCGCTGGAGCCGAGCAGGGAAACCAGCTCCCCGGCCATGACTGAGATCGACAGGTCCTTGAGAACCTCAGTGCTGCCGTAATGGGCGGAGATGGAATCGATGGTGAGGGATACGGTCAAGAGCGTTCTACTTTGTCAGGAAGGTGAGACCGAGCGTGGCCTCGACGACGGCCATGACGCCGACTGTCACGAACATCAGCAGCACCGATACCGAGGCGATCGTCGGATCGAAGAACTGTTCCATATGCGCAAGGATCTGGATCGGCAGCGTCGAGATGCCAGGACCGGTCAGGAAGACTGACACCGACACGTCGTTGATCGAGGTGATGAAGGCGAGGATGAAGGCGGCAATGACCCCGGCGCGGATATTCGGCAGGACCACGGTCAGGAAGGTTTTCAGCGGCGGGCAACCCAGGCTGATCGCCGCCTCCTCGACGGAAAAATCGAAGGCCGCCAGGCTGGCGCCGACGACCCGCACCGAATAGGGCAGGATCAGCAGCGCATGACCGACCAGCAGGCTGATGAAGATCGGAAGCCCGAGGCCGATCGTGACCGACTTCATCAGCGAGAATCCGAAGACGATCTCCGGCACCAGGATCGGCAGGACGAAAATGGTGGAAAGCCAGCGCGGCAATTCCACCCGGTAGCGGTTGATCGCATAGGCGGCCGGGATGCCGATCAGCAGCGATAGCGCCGTGCCGAGAAAGGCGACCTGCAGGCTGGTCAGCGCCGTCGTGCGGAAGGCCTCGATCTCGAAGATATTGACGAACCAGCGCAATGTCAGGCCCTGCGGCGGGAAGGTCAGATAGGTCGTGTCGCTGAAGGCCGCACCGACGATGATGACCAGCGGTGCGAGCAGGAAGAAGAAAACGCAGGCCGCGAAGGCGGCGAGGATCGGGTGAACGCGCCTGTCCATCACACCGCCATCGGATTGAGCCGGCGTGCAACGCGGCTCATGATGAGGACGACGCCGAGCGTCAGCACCACCATGATGGCGGCGATCGTCGATGCACCCACCCAATCGAAGGTGACCATGGCGCGCTGGTAGAGGAAGGTCCCCATCATCATCTGCTTTTCTCCGCCGAGCAGTTGCGGTGTCGCATAAGAGGTGAAGCTGCCGGTGAACACCAGCACGGCGCCGACGATGAGGCCGGGTGTCGCCAGCGGCAGGATCACCTGAAGGAATGTCATCAGCGGTCTGGCGCCGAGCGAAGCGGATGCATCGATCAGATCGCGCGGGATGCCCTCAAGCACGCCGACGAGCGTCAGGATCATCAGGGGAACGAAGAGATAGACCATGGCGACGATCACCGAGCCTTCGGTATAGAGCATCGAAAGCGGCTCACTGAGCATACCGGTCGAGATCAGCATGGTGTTGAGGATGCCGTTCTTCCCGAGAATAATCAGCCATGCGAAGGATCGGACGACGACACCTGTCAGCAGTGGAAAAACCGCTGCGATGATCATGATACTCTTCGCGCGGCCGGGCATTTGGGCGATCACATAGGCGGTGATGAAACCCACGGTGAGGGAGATCGCGGTGGTGATCAGAGCGATCTCCAGCGTTCGGTAAAGAACCGCCCGGCGAAAGCCGCTGCTGAAGAATGTCACATAGGGCGCAAACACGCCCTTCGGTTCCGCAAACGTCGCCGCGATGGTGATGGCGACGGGAACGATGAGAAGCGCAACGACGGCAATCGTCGCCGGCATCGTCAATCCCCATCTGGCAAAATGCTTCATCTCAAAACTCGTGGCATGTCCTGATATCGGGAGCGCCGCATCTCGGACTCGGATGTGCGGCGCTTCCAGGTCTGACCGAGGCCCGGCAATAAACCGGCCTCGGGCCGGGATACCGGCAGCTTACTGAGCGAAGACTTCGTTCCAGCGGTCGATCCAGTCGGCCTTGGCGGCATTCATCTTGGCATAGTCGATGCGGGTGAGGCTCGCGACCATATCCGCGCCATAGGTCCAGATCTTCGCCTGATCCGGAGTCAGGCTGACCTTGGTCGAGATCGGCGCATCGACGCCTTGTTCGGCTTCAGCTTGCTGGACGTCCTTGGACAGAATGAAGTTGATGAACTGATGCGCCAGTTCGACATTTTCCGAACCCTTCGGGATGTTCACCGTATTCAGCGTGGCGATGTCGCCGTCCTTGAGCTTGGCCCATGTCATCGTCGGAACGGCCGCCTGCATCGATGCCAGGGTAAAGTCCTGGGCCAGCGCAACGCGCACTTCGCCTGTCGATATCAGGTTTACCAGTTCCGAGCCGGTGTTGTAGTTCTTGACGACATTGGGCTTCAGCGCCTCGATTTCCGAGAAGGCCTTGTCGGTGTCCTCATAGGCATCCGCGCCGCCATGCTTGCCGGCTTCCAGAACGACCAGCGGGCCGGCGGTGGTGGTGATGCCGGGCAGGGAGACGGAGCTTTTCAGATCGTCGCGCCACAGGTCGCCCCAGGCAGTGATCGGCGGGTTGACCTTGGCGGAATCATAGACGATGCCGACGCGCCCGATCGTATAGGCGGGGCCGTATTTGCCCTGAGGCGCCTTGCCCAGTTCGTAGATATCCGCAAGGTTGGGGATCTTCGAGGGATCGATCTCCTGGAACAATCCCTGTTCGATGCCGAGCTGCGAGAAGCTGTCGGTGAGGTAGATGACATCGACGCCCTTGCCATCGCGCAGTTTCAGCTTGTTGAGCCGGTCGGCGTTGTTGCCGGTCTCGAACACGATCTCGCAGCCGCAGATCTTCTTGAAGGGCGTGATGATGTTGGCGTTCATCTTCTCGCCGTTATAGCCCCACCAGGAGATGGTCAGCGTCTTCGATTGCGCATGGGCCGCAGCGGTGCCGCCGGCGGCGGCAAGCAGCGCAAGAGACAGGATTCGGGCGAAACGTCTGGCCTTCATGAGCAATATCCTTCTGTGAAAACGGCGTTGATAATCGGGATCATGCCCCTTGGATTTGAGGGATACTATTTTTTGATCGATCGGCTCGCAAGCTCAATACTTGGGCAAATGCGTACTTGCTTGGGGAATTTTCCAAGATCGAACCATCAGTAGCTCTCGGTTGATGACGTCTTGTTGTTGATCGCAAAACGTGTTGCGCCAGCGCTTTACACATTCGCGCGTGGTCTTTACGGTCCGCGGCGGTTCCAGCGTCTCACGGGCATTTCATTCATGGTTACCTCGCGCACCGCACTTCCTGATGACTTGCTGATCAATGCGTCCGACGAGGTTCGGACGCGCCAGGATCTTGTGCTGGCGGCGCTCGGACGCCGGCCCGCCGACAGGCTGCTGCGCGTCGGCAGATTGCTCGATGTCCACACCAGGACATGGCTCGACGATCAGGAGATCGTCATCAAGGGCCGCCGTATCGCCTATGTCGGTCCTGCCGGCAGTTATGTTGGCGAGGTGAACGAGCGCTTTTCCGAGCCGGACCTTGCGGCCGTGCCGGGCTTCGGCGAGGCACACAAACATATCGAAAGCTCCCATCTGACGCCCGAATGGGAGGCGGCGCTGGTAATGCCGCATGGCGTGACCTGGACGTGTGAGGCGAGCCACGAATTTTCCAACGTCAACGGCGCCCGCAACCTGGAATTCTGGCTGGAAGCGCGCCGGCGCGGATCGCCGATGAAAATCTTTCCCCTGCCTGGCTCCGCCGTGCCGCCGACCGCCTACGAGTGGGGTGGCGGCTGGTTCGGTTACGACGAACAGAAGGCCTTCCTGTCCGAAAGCCTGATGGTCGCCGGGCTCGACGAGGTCATGGATTGGCCGTCCATATCCGATCCCGGCAATCCTTCCTACAACAGGCTGTGGGGCATGATCGGCGCCACCTTCGAGCAGCGCGGCGTCGTCGAAGGCCATGGTGCCGGACTGCGCGACATGGCCTCGATCAACGCCTTTGCCGCGGCGGGTCTCGCCTCCGATCACGAAGGCTGGTTTCTCGATGAGATCTGGCAGAAGCTCCTCCACGGTCTATTCATCGAGCTCAGGCCGCATTCCCTGCCGGAGGTCATCCGCGGCCTGATCGACAAGGGACTGACGGACTGGTCGCAGATCGCCCTGGTGACCGACGACCGCAGCGCCTCGGACACGCTGAAAATCGGTGCGACCGACCACAATGTCCGCCTCGCCATCGAAAACGGCCTTGCGCCGGAGATCGCCATCCAATGCGTCACCCTCAATCCGGCGCGCCATATGCGGCTGACGCCGTGGGTCGGATCGATCGCACCGGGCCGCTTCGCCGATATCGTTCTTCTCAGCGACGTCGGCAGCCTGTCGATCGAAAAGGTGTGGGCGGACGGGCGTTCTGTGTCCGAGGGTGCGACCTTCATTGGCGTGCGCCCGGAAATCGACTGGCCGCAATGGGCGACGCGCACCGTGACCATAGACAGGACGGTCACGGCAGACGATTTCCGCATCGAGGCGCCGCCGAACCGGGCCACGGTCAACGCAGCACTTTTGCGGCCGTTTCACTGGCACGACAATTTCATCACCATGGAATTGCCGGTGGAAGATGGCCTCGTGCAGCGGGATCCCGCGCGCAATGTTACCAAGTTCTCGATTGTCGACCGGTTTTCCGGGGAGGCCAAGATCTCCAGGATGTTCTGGCTGGGCACCGGACCGCGCACGCCGGAGACGGCGCTCGCCTCCACGCTCGGGCACGACAAGCACAATATCTGGACGGTCGGTTCGTCGGACGAGGCGATGGCGCTGGCCGTCAATGCCCTGAACGAGCAGCAGGGCGGCTGGGCGCTGGTATCCGGCGGCAAGATTCTCGCCCGCGTCCGCTACGAGGTCGGCGGCCTGATGACGGCCCGTTCGGCCGAAGCGCTCGATGCGGAGATGCAGGCTCTTTATGCGGCCGGTGCCGGGATCGACTGGATGTACGAGCCGACCTTTTCGCCTCGATGGTGGCCGGGCTTTCCCGAACGCCTGTCGTTTGCAACGCTTACCTGCTCACCCTGGCGCTGGGTCCTGGTCGCGCCGTCGGAGCTGGCGCCGGAGGGGTTCGTGAACGTGCTCACAGGCAAGACCCATCCGATTGTCTGGTGACATTGCGGAGCGCCAAAAATCCACCTGATTGATCTTCTGACTGCAGCAATAGAAAGCATTAACCATAGTCCCTTAGATAACGAACAGGATCAAGGGAACCTGTGTTCGATGGCTGATGAAATGACCCACCGCCCCGCCGCTTCCAGTGAAGGCAGGGTGATTGCTTTCCCCTCCGGAACCGGAACTGCCAATATCGAGCGTTGCGCCCGCGAACTCGGCCGACGGCATGGCGCGGATGCGCTGGAATTCTGGAAGGCCGAATGCCGCAGGCTTGCCGATCAGCTTCTGGCGGCCGGGATACCGGAGAGCGACGTCCGTCAGCGGGTAATGTGGTTTCAGGAGGATGTCCAGAACGAACTCGTCCTCAGCCATCAAAAGCGGGCCGTTGCCTCTTCGTAAACTGCCTCTGGCGGCAGCGCCAGCAACCGGTCGGCCATCTCCTGCTTGAGCCAGGCGAGGCGCTCCTCTTCCGCGGGCGTCCGGTTGGTCTTGCGGCCGAGCGTGATGAACTCCTCGCGGACATGGCCGTCACGCAATTGCAGGGTGACGGTTCGTCCGCGATAGCTGAGTTCGAAGACGTAGCGAGCGAGGATGTCGCCGCGCTCCGTCCGGTCGAGCGAGGGGTCGACGCTATAGCGTCCTTCCGTCAGCGCACGCGTCACCATTTCAAAGGCGTCACGCCCGCCGGGACCGCGAAAGGCCGTGCGGATCGAGATTTCGCGGCGCTCCGGTGGTCCATCGACGCTGAGCAGCGGAAAGGCGCGCTCCATCACCTTGAAGGCATGGGCGACACCGCCGGGAAAACCAAAGCCGTGATAGTGCATGATATCGGCAAAGCCGTAGGCAAGCGGCTTGCCGTCTTCGAGAACTTCGATCTTCGCTTCGTTCATCTCGATCTTCCTTTGTCCAATTCCCGGCGCATCCAGGGAAGAAAACCATCCAGGAAACGCGTCGTCGCCGGCATGAAATGCGATCCGTGGTGGAAGCAGGGGTCGAGGCTGGTGATCACCATGCGCCCCGCCGTCGTGACCTCGTCCACATAGAGGATCGGCTTGCCTTCCTCATTCACCGCAAGAACCTCGACGCCCTCGGGTGGATCGAACCAGCCGTGAAGATGCCAGGTCAGGTCGTCCTGCCCGAGATGTTCGAACAGTGAATGGTGCGGGGAGGCGATCCTGACGCCGAGATCGGCGCCCTCGGTCAGCCACCACCACCAGTTCGTCGGCTGAGGCGTGAAATGGATAGCAGGCAGGAACGCCTGCCAGGCCGTCTCGCCGGTCGCGACGATCGTGCCGCCCTGATCGAGATAGTCGCGCAGCTGGGCCGCATGCGGCGCCAACCGGTCCGCCGGTGTGCGGCAGGGAATGAACAGCACCTGGTGTTTGCCGAGTTCGACCGAGGGCAGGTCCTCCGGCCGCACCAGGCTGTCGAAATAATGCCGGTAACGCGGCGCTTCCAGCGTCTCGATATGGTAGTAGGCGCCAGGATGGATCGCGAGCACGCTCATCGGTTCAGTTCCCCCGCCAGCCAGGCGATGGCGCGGCCGGCCAGATGCTTCTGGATGTCGGGGTCGTCTCCGCAACCCCAGAATTCGTTGCCGGCATGCGACAATATCTCTCCGCCCGCCGGCCGCGCCCAGATCCAGTCGATGGGCACCGCAGCCGGTCCCAATGTATTGATCGCGACGGCGCCTGATGGCATCGGATTGTGTCCCCGGCCATAGAACCCGGCGACGCCGCGGTTCGTTTCCAGCATCCTCTGATCGATGCCGGCAAAGACCGGATGATCGAAGCGCCTGATTTGGGCGAAGTCTGACCGCTTCGGCTGCGGCATGGGAATATAGACGCCGAGTTCCGGCAGGATCGGCCGGAGCATATGGCCGTTGAAGATCCACCGGCCGCCGCGATCGAGGAAGGACGCCACCGCCGAGGCATATTTGAGAAAGCCGATCTGATCGAGATGGATGGTGGTGATCAGGCCGCTTGCGGCGGCAAAATGCGCCTCCGCAAGCTCCGTCTCGCGTACCGTCATCAGCTTGCCCTGCGCGGTTGCCTCCGCGAAAGCCGGCGCGCTCAGGGTGAAGGGGTCCTGATAGTGCGACTGGATGAGAAGAATGGTCATGCGGCGCGAATTCCTGCAAAGGCGGGCAGGACCGCCTGATGTCTTTCGCCTGCCGGACCGACAAGCTCGACAACCCGCATCGGCACCCCGTAGAGCCGTTCCAGATGGTCCGGCGTGATCGTCTCCGCGACCGGGCCGAACAGCGATTGACCATCAGGCATCATCAGCAGTGCGTCGTCGGCGGCCGCGAGCGCATGGTTCGGATCATGTGTGGTGAAGGCGATCGCCTTGTCGCGCGGCTCGCGAAGGCTCTTGAGCAGGTCGAGCAGCCGCTCCTGGTTGCGAAGGTCGAGTGCCGCTGCCGGCTCATCGAGGACGATCGCCTGCGAGCCGGTGGCGAGCGCCCGTGCCAGAAGCACGAGCTGCCGTTCGCCGCCGGAAAGCCGGTCGAAGAAATGATCGGCAAAGCGGGCAGCGCCCGCCCGCTCGAGCGCGGCATGGGCAATCTCGAAATCATCAGGTCCCGGCTGTCCGAAGAGGCCGAGATGCGCTGCCCGTCCCATGACGGTGACATCGATGGCGCGGTAGCGCTGGTTGCTGCTTCCGGTCTGCGGGACATAACCGACAATGGCGGGCGCGACGCGGCTGCCTTCGTCCAGCCGTTGAAAACCGAGCAGTGCTTTCAGCGTCGTCGTCTTGCCGCGCCCGTTGGGGCCGAGAATGGCGAGCGACCGCCCGACGGCAACCGAGAAACTGAGACGGTCGAGAATGGTGCGCGTCCCGAACCTGACGACCGCATCCGTCAAGCCGATCATGATCCCGTCCTTTCCCGATAGTGATGACGCAGCAGCGTTGCGAAGATCGGCGCGCCGACGAGGGCGGTAATGACGCCGAGCGGGATCTCCGCCGCCGTCGCCGCGCGGGCGAGCGTATCGATGCAGACCATGAACCCTGCGCCGAGCACGGCGGCCGCCGGCAGCAGCGCGCGGTGATCATGACCGACCAGCAGGCGGGCGGCGTGGGGAATGACGATGCCGATCCAGCCGATGATGCCGGAGACCGCGACCTGGCTGCCGACGATGACGGCGATGAGGCAGAAGACCAGCCATCTCTCGCGTGTCGTATTGGCGCCGAGGCTGCGGGCCTCGGCCTCGTCGAGCGACAGGATGTTGAGCCGGAAACGGAGCATCCACAGGAAGCAGCTTCCGAGGATGAGGCCCGGTGCCGCCACCAACGTGCGTTCCCAGGTGGCGGTCGCAAACGATCCCATCAGCCAGTAGACGATGGCGGGAAGGGATGTGTTGGGATCGGCGATGAATTGCAGCAGCGAGACGACCGCCGAGAACATCGAACTGATGACCAGTCCCGACAGGATCACGGTCACCGTTTCCGACCGGCCGTTGATGCGCGAGAGCAGTCCCACCAGGATGACGGCCGCCATGCCGCAGAAAAACACCATGGCGATCAGCGGAAATCCCCAGATACCGAGCATGATCGCCAGGGCGCCGCCAAAGGCTGCACCCTGGGATATGCCCAATATGTCGGGCGAGACCAGGGGATTTCGAAACACACCCTGAAGGCCGGCGCCCGAGATGGCGAGCCCGGCGCCGGCAAGTGCGGCCAGCACCACGCGCGGCGCCCGCACCAGCAAGACGATGCGTTCGTCGATCCCGGCAAGCTCCCGCGACGGATCGCTGATCCCCTGCCAGATCAGCTCCAGCGCACGTCCTGGCGGCACCGAGAACCGCCCGACGCAGAGGCTGACGGTGAAGGCAATCACCAGCAGCGCCAGCAGCAAGGCGAAAATCAGCGTCTGCCTGGCGAGGTGGATTCGGCGGGCAGCGGGCACCGCCTCGTCCTGCGTCATCGTCGTCATGACATTACCTAGCCTCGAACTGCGCGTAGTCGGCGGAGGCGCCCTGATCCTTCAGCCAAAGGATATTGTCGATATCGCCGTCGGTCAGGTCGTAGTTGTAAAGCGTCTTGTAGGCCGTCTTCATTTCCGCCCGCAGATCGTATCTGAAGATATCGGGATGGAGCAGGTTGGCGGTCCACATCCAGGACAACGGTGATTCCTGGTTCGGCGGATCCCAGCGATAGCCGCCGAGCGGCATCTTGTAGACCCGCTTGGATTTGGCGGCATTGGTCAGGGACAGGATCGGATCCTTATAGACCCAGTCGACGTTCAGCTTGGCCTCAAAAGCATTGAGGAAGATGACGTCGGGGTTCCATTGCGCGATCTGTTCCTTGTTCACCGAGACCGTGCCGTTGAGTTCGGCAGAGGCGTTTTTCCCGCCCGCAAGCGCGATGGACCAGGCATTGTAATTGCCCTTGGTGCCCGATGCGCTGATATCGGACAGCGCGCGGCCGAGATAGAGAACGTTCGGCCTCTTGTCATCGGGAATAACGGTCGCCTTGGCTTCGATATCCTTCTGGACGCGGTCGCGCCATTCCACCAGTTCGCCGATCCGCTCGGGCTTGCCGATCGCCTTCGAAGCCATGGTCATATAGTCGCGGGTCAGCTCTTCCGTGCCGTAGAGGATCAGCATCGTGGTGAGGCCGGCATTGGTGATCGGTGCGACGATATCGGCGCCGCGATCGCCCCACTGGATCACGAGGTCGGGATTGGCGGCGGTCAGCGCCTCGACATTCGGTACGAAATTCGGCGCCGTCACGTCGGAGGGAATATCCTTGGCTTCGGGGAAGATCTTTCCGAGAATCCCTTCGACCACGGCGCTCTTCGCCGTCGGGTTCATGCCGACGAGCCTCCTGGTGCTGCCATCCAGCGCAATGACGGTGGACGCCATCGGGATGACGATCGAGACGACGCGCTCGGCCGCTTTTGCCAGCCGTACCTCGCGGTTCCCCTGATCCTTGAAGACGATCTCTTCGGCAAAAGCTGCCGGTGCAAAAAGCACGGCGGCAAGGGCTGCCGCCGTGCGGCGGCGGCAAGCAGTTGCGATAACAAGCGAAAGCGGAACCATGGTGTCTCCCCGTATAGGCATATGCGATGAGCGCCATTCCTATTCCGCGTATTTAATCTTGTCTACAAATCTCCACTTTAATTAGCGACATGTCGTGGAACCCTCATCGATACCTAGCGCAGCAACCCGGCGGACCGGAGGGCATCTTCAATGACCTTCTGAATACCGCCACGGTCGCTGCCCGCGCCGAATGGATCCGGGGTATTTTCCGGTTGAGCAGCTGAGGGCCTCGCGTCGCGCCGTTTCTCAAACGAGGGAACGAGACCCCAGGACCTGGCAATTTCGACAGTCGAGGAAATTCCTACGTCAAGCATGAAGGGGCCGCTTGCCCCGTAGCCGGTGCCGACATCGAGAGGCGTGCCGTGACCCATGCCGGCAATCGTATAGAGTTCGATCACCTCGCTACCGTGCGGATCGGTCCAGACCTGCCGCTGATGTTGTCCGATATCTTCGATGCGCGCCGGCGATGCGCCGACGCCGTGGACATGTCTCCATTGCTCGATGATCGCATTCGCGTTGGATGCGGCGACGGTTCTGTCTGCGGTCCCCTGCCAGAGTGACAATGTCGGCCACGGGCCTTTGTGTTTTGAAGCGTTTCTCAACCGCAGTTCAAGCTCTTTGCCAGTCGGGCCACCTTGACCGCGCATCCGGTCGAACGCTTCGGGAATGGTCGCGGCACTTGCATATGGCAGGCCTGCGATGATCGCGCCGCCGGCAAAAACCTCGGGATAGGTGGCGAGCATGGCGGCGGCCATGGCGCCGCCGGCCGACAGCCCCGTCACAAACACACGTCTGCCGTCAATACCATGTTCCGCAACGACCTTTGCGATCATCTGGCGAATGGAAAAGACCTCGCCATAATCCCGGCGAATATCCTCCGGGTTGAACCAGTTGAAGCAGAGGTTTGGATTGTTTGCCCTTTGCTGCTCGGGAAACAACAGCGCGAAGCCATAGTCCTCGGCCAATCGCGACCACCCGGATCCTCTATCATAGCCGGCGGCAGTCTGGGTGCAGCCGTGCAGGACAACGACCAGGGCCAAGTTTTTCCCGCGCTTCGACGGCAAATAGGTGTAGCCCCCCAAGGCACCCGGGTTTGTGCCAAACGCGTCCAAGGCGACGAGATCGGAGTTGCCCTGCGTGGGTTGAGTGCGAAGTGTTCCTCGCAGCGCAGCAAGGCGTGCAAGGGTGTCTGACATAGATCTCATGAAACTCTCCGCCAATCAGCAGCCGGGATGGCGGTGATGCCTGACTAAACGCTTCAGCCTACGAAAGGTTGCTGCACTGCACAATGTTTATTTTTGGAACGGCAGCCTTTCCAAGGGCGGGCGCGCTCTTCTGAGGAGCGCACCCGCTAAGTTATTCAGATATCTTATTTTCTTTTAGCAAAACGAGGGAACATACCCGCTTGCACCGGGTTATCAGCGGCAATCTTCCCCATGAAGATATGAACGCGAGGAAACCAATGAAAAAGATTCTACTGACAACGGCTGCCTTCCTGATGGCGGCCACCGTTTCGCTCGCCCAGAGCCAGACACCGACGACAAGCCAGGAAACGCCGGCTGTGGCGACGCCCGATACCAACAACCCGGGCGCGCCTGTCCAAGGCAAGAACAGTTTCACCGAAGACCAGGCCAAGTCGCGGCTTGAGGATGCGGGCTACAGCGCCGTCACCGGTCTCAAGCTTGACGATCAGGGCGTGTGGCGTGCGTCCGCGACCAAGGATGCCAAGCAGGTGCAGGTGGCACTCGATTACCAGGGCAACATCGTCGTCAAGTGACGGCCGCGCCTTTCCTCAACATCGAAGGATAACATTATGAAGACTGTAACAGGACTGTTCGACAACTACGAAGCTGCGAAGTCGGCCGTTGGTGAGCTCGAAGCCGCCGGCATTGCATCGAAGGAAATCAGCATCGTTTCGAATACCGGCGATGGCCGCACCGTCGAGGGGCAGGGCAGTAACGCTGCCGAAGGCGCCGGCACCGGCGCCGGGATCGGCGCTCTCGCAGGCGGTGCCGGCGGTCTGCTCACGGGTCTTGGCATGATCGCCATTCCGGGTGTCGGCCCTGTCGTTGCCGCGGGATGGCTGGTCGCAACGCTGGCCGGAGCAACTGCCGGCGCAGTCGTCGGAGGGGCCGCAGGCGGCGTGGTTGGCGCGCTCGTCAAATCGGGTGTGCCCGAAGAAGACGCCCACGTCTACGCCGAAGGCGTCCGTCGCGGCGGCTCGCTGGTCACAGCCCGCGTCGAGGATGATAGGGCCATGGCGGCCAGAGCGATTCTCGACCGCTCCGAAAGTGTCGACATTGCCGAGCGGCGCGCATCCTATACCAAAAACGGCTGGGAGCGCTTCGACGATACGCTCGACCCCTATACACCGGCCGAAGTGGATGCCGAACGTGGCCGGTATTCGACCGGCCCGCGTATCTGATCTTCTGCGAATAGTTTTGGAAAGCCGGCCTTCACCAGGGCCGGCTTTTTCATGGCGGCGGCTCGACTTGTGAAGGCTGCCAATTCGATGGCAGCTTGCTGGCACAGCAAAGACGGCCGCCCAACTTGATCGGCCTCGGCGGCGCGAGGAACTTCGGCCTGGATATGGAGTTGATGTTGTCGATTGACAGCACTGATGCTGCGATCGAACGAGGCTTTTCAGATGTCGAACAAACCCAACTTCTTCTCTTCCTTTGCAACTGCCGTCGCCGACCTCTCGGGAAAGCCGTTCACCTTTGTCGCGGCTCTGGCGCTTGTGTTCGTCTGGGCGGTGTCGGGCCCGTTTTTCGGCTATTCTGAAACCTGGCAGCTTGTCATCAATACCACCACGACCATCATAACATTCCTGATGGTGTTTGTGTTGCAAAACAGCCAGAACCGTGACGGAAAGGCTTTGCAGGCCAAGCTTGACGAACTCATCCTGACGAGCCAGGCCGCCAACAAATTTGTCGGTATCGAAAAGCTGGAGGAGGGCGAACTCAGGGAAATGAGCAAGACCCTTGCCGAAAAGGCAGAATGCGTCGAGGAAAAAGCGGATGAGAAATCTGCCGCAGAGGCAGCGTCCGCCTAATTCGCGCTCTCTGAGATTTGGCCGTGATGTTGCTGGCGCATTCCCTCGATTGCGTCGGCGTCGTTCTTCTCAGCCGCAATCCAGTGGTTTCCTGCCTTGCTTGAGCGGATCAACTCATCGAGCTTGGCATGGAGTGCCATCATGTCCCGATTCTGGGAGTGCTGCACCAGCAGCAAAATGAAAAATATCGTGAGTGTCCCGAGCATGTTGGTCAGCAGAAACCACTGCCGTGGGAAGGAAATGCTGAGACCCACTGCCGCCCATAGAGCTATGAACGCGATCAGCATGACCGGGACCACACGATGCCCTGCCCATGAGACGGCCAAGTCAGAGATCTGTCGAAAGCGCCAGTGCATACGGCTCTCCACAGCGCGTAAAAGGAAAATAGAGCAGATCGGGACAGCTTCCATCGCCCGGGCTGATAAATAGACGCTGCAAACGACCTAAAACCCGCGTTTCCACGGGTTTTACGTTACGAACATGACGACGAGACGGTCAATTCAATTTGACCGATGGCTCCCGACCCCAGACCCGCAGTTTGCCAAGCGCCTTGATAAAGGCGCTGACATCCTTCGCCGCTCCGAGTGCAATCACGCCCTCATCCAGAGAATCGGCAATGCCGGCTTTTTGCATCAGCGGCAGCGCTGTCTCCACATAGCCGATGAACTTGCAGTGCACGAAGGCATCCGCCACGAAATCGCGGGCCGTTGCCTCCTTCAGCAGATCGCCGGTTCCCTCGGCCGAGGGGAGGAGGGCGACGGCGTCGTAAAGCACCGAAGGTCCGCCGTCGATCATCTGATGCGCCTCGATCCAATTGCCGTCCGAGAGCGTCACGCCGCCGATCTTCGGCGCGATCACTTCGAATGTTGCCTTCTGCTCGGTGATCTCGGCAAGCAGCGCCTTGAAGACAGCGGCATCGCTGCCGTCGCTGACAAGAATGCCGAGCTTGCGTCCTTCGAACCGACCCGGGCCGCGCTCGAAAATGCTGAGCGCCGGCGACGGCTCGAGATCCTGCCGGGTCGGCATGGCCGCGTCGGCAGGCTTCGGCATCGACTTGAATCCGAGGGCGTGGCCGACCTTGCTGGCCAGAGTCTCATCGATGTTCATCAGATGCGAGACCATGCGCTCGCGAATGACCGGCGTTTCGACCTTGCTCAGTTCGAAGATCAGCGCCGCGGCAATATGGCGTTGCTCCGGCGGGGTCTGGCTGATGTAGAACTGCCGGGCCTGGCTGTAATGATCGGCAAAGCTTTCCGGTCGCAGCCGAACCTTGGGACCCTGTTCCTCGGCGGGGAAGTGGCGATAGCCCTGCACCGGCGATTCCCGTGGCCCCTGATTCCAGGAGTTCGGCTGGTAATTGACGCGCCCGACAGGATTGCGCATCGCCATATGGCCATCCTGCTGAAAATTGTGGAAGGGACACTTCGGCGCGTTGATCGGCAGATGTGTGAAATTCGGACCACCCAGACGTTTCAGCTGCGTGTCGAGATAGGAGAAGTTCCGTCCCTGCAGAAGCGGATCGTTGCTGAAGTCGATGCCGGGAGGAACATTCTGCGTCATGAAGGCGACCTGTTCGGTCTCCGCAAAAAAGTTCTCCGGCATTCGGTCGAGAACGAGACGGCCGATCGCTTTGACCGGAAGGATCTCCTCCGGAATGATCTTCGTTGGATCGAGGATGTCGAAGTCGAACGTGTCGGCGAAGTCCTGATCGAAGAGCTGCACGCAGAGTTCCCATTCCGGGAAGGCTCCCGACTGGATCGACTGCCAGAGGTCGCGGCGATGGAAATCCGGATCGGCACCATTGATCTTGACTGCTTCGTTCCAGGCGACGGACTGCAGACCGAGTTTCGGTTTCCAATGAAATTTGACGAAGGTCGACTCATCCGCTGCATTGACGAAGCGGAAGGTATGGACGCCGAAACCCTCCATGAAGCGGAAGGATCGTGGAATGGCGCGGTCCGACATCACCCACATGATCATGTGCATGCTTTCGGGCGTCAGCGTGATGAAATCCCAGAAATTGTCATGCGCCGACTGCGCCTGCGGAAATTCCTTGTCGGGCTCCGGCTTTACCGAATGGATGATGTCGGGAAACTTGATTGCATCCTGAATAAAGAAGACCGGGATATTATTGCCGACCAGATCCCAATTTCCCTGCTGGGTGTAGATCTTCACAGCAAAACCGCGCACGTCGCGCGCCAGATCAAACGAACCCTTGCTGCCGGCGACGGTCGAAAACCGCACGAAAGCCGGTGTTTTTTCGCCGGGCCGCTGGAAAAGATCGGCCCGGGTATAGGCGGCCAGGGATTCGTATGTTTCGAAGTAGCCATGGGCGCCGTAACCGCGGGCATGGACGACCCGTTCGGGGATGCGCTCGTGGTCGAAATGAAAGATCTTCTCGCGGAAGTGGAAGTCATCGATGAGGGCAGGGCCGCGGGCGCCGACGCGAAGCGTATTCTGATCGTCGGACACGGGGCCGCCTTGAGCGGTGGTCAGCACAGGCTTGCCGTCTTCGGCAAACTGATGAAGCTCGCCGCCTGCGCCGCGGTGCAGCTTCTGATCATGGATCGTTGCATTGTCCGAGGGCGAGGTTTTGGACGTGTTCTTGGCCATCTATATTCTCCGGAAAGGGTGACCTAACCGAAGCTCCACAACGGCCACATGTTCCGCTTGATGCGAAATAAACCGCCACTGAGGAGAGAAGCCGCTTCACTGCGGCCGATAACCAGCCACACGAGGCAGGGATAGCCCCAGATAAAAATGGGACGCGGAGCCTTTCGACCTCGCGTCCCCGTTTCGTCCGTCCCTAGGTTCGGGAGGTAACGATAAGATCTTCCTCTTCGTCGCGTTGCGATCCGCCGAAAGCTGCGGCGGCCGCGGCGATGAAAGCCCCGATCAGAAGTGACAACGAGCCGAGCAAGGCCGTTGTGGAGGCCGCCTTGCGTGCCTCATCGGCGGCTTTCTGGGCAGCGACCTTGGCGTCTTCGATGCGCTTCAGGACGGCGTCGACGCGGGTGCGTGCATCGGCTTCGGAAAGGCTGGTGCGCGCAGCGACGATTGTGGCAAGATAGGCCTTGTCGTCATCCGGGATCTGGCCGGCGGCGGCACCGTTGAGGAGAATACGGGAGACCTCAGCCGTTGCCGCAGTATCATCGGATGTCGCGCCTGCTCGGGCCTGTTCAGGACGCAGCAATGCGTCGGTAAAATAGGCGGTGGAGAGATCGACAGGCGATGAAGTCGACGATGCTGCCGTACCGGCGGCAGTGGCGGCCGAACTTACGGCTTGTGCGCCCGCACCGGCAAGCGAAGTCAGCGACGAGGCGAGAAATCCGGCGACGAAGATCGTCGCCAGCGCCCAGCTTATGAAGCCATGCGCCGTGT
Source organism: Rhizobium sp. IY2 (assembly GCF_047532935.1). Classification (NCBI taxonomy): domain Bacteria; kingdom Pseudomonadati; phylum Pseudomonadota; class Alphaproteobacteria; order Hyphomicrobiales; family Rhizobiaceae; genus Rhizobium; species Rhizobium sp. IY2. The sequence continues at coordinate 1,651,609 of NZ_JBLKNU010000001.1, read as the reverse complement.
CACGGAAGAACACCTCGTCAGTGTGGACGGCCGCCCACTTGGTTCGCAGCCGCCCGGTGATATAGCCGCCGAGCCCGGAGGAGAGCCATTGCACGACAACGAGCCAGATCGCTGCCGTGACCCCCACGGTGCCGAGCGAACTGCTTTGCCCCGACCAGGGCGACACCATCGTCAACCCGACCCCGGATCCAAGCAGCAACAGAATGAGGGTCACTCCGATGGCCGCAGCGGCGCCGCCGAAGATAGGCCCCCATGCCATGGCGGATTTGGAGGATTCGACCGGAGTAGCAATCTCTCCGGCACCTGTCATTGAAACCGACATGATCTGTTCCTATCGCATAAACAGAGCAAGAAGGATGATGATCGGCAGTGGAACACCAAGCAGCCAAAGCAAAATACCGCGACCCATGAAAGACCTCCTGTCAGAACCTGACGTTACGTGGTTGATGCCACTCAACTTTGAACCACGGTCTTTGTTCCCGGTCGGCTTGGTCATCGACGATGCTGATAGGAAGCGACAAGAATCTTCCGCATTCGGAACTAACGCAAGCCGGGCAGCGCCCCTATATCTTCAGGCGAAAGGTGATCTGGAAGGGAGAGCAGCGGCTTTCATCGCTCGGTCACGGCCTAAACGGGAGAAGCATCGATGAACAGATTTCGGGCATTTGTCGCAGCCGGCGCAATCAGTCTTGCCGTCATGGCCTCGGCCTGCTCGACGCCGCCGAATTCATATGGCACGGCATCAGGATATCAGTCGGGCGATTCAATGAACCGGGCCTGTGCGGACGGCTTCCGTCCCGGTGACGGCCGTTCGTGTAGCTATTAGAGATAGCCGCCTCTTTGTCGCTTGCGAGAGAGGTGCTGCGTAAGCGGTCATTCCGTTTAGTGACAGCCGCAACGGCAGCGCCGATCGCAGCGTCATCGAACAGTATCGGGCCGAATGCGCCGCCTATTCCGATTCCTATCGCCATGGCGATCGGAGAACTCGACCGATTTGACGCCGACTGGATTGCGGACGATGAACGGCACGAGAGCTTGTGGCAGATCCAGAGGCTGGCCGCGCCGGATTGTCCTTCGACGGCCCATCCATCCCATTACCGTTTTTTCCGGAGATCACCTGGCAAAGCGTCAATGAGTTGATGCACTTTTCCGGTAGCGAACGCGATGTCCTCGCGCGGCAGATGGACTGTTATCTCAATCTCTTCCCACCTGCCGCCATGGTCTTTTGCGAACCTGACGGCGGCTTCCAAAGATGTGAATTGCACGGCCGGTGCGTTGGCGGTCCAGAACTGCACACTGCAGTCCGCCGCACTGTAATCTAAAAATGCTTTTTCGGGATCTAACGCCATGGAGTTTGCTTTACACCGCCGGCGGTTGGTTGGCCAGCGAATGACTACCCGTCGCAAAAAGCGCGTTGTCCGCCGAGGGGGAAGAAAACGCCTGATTTCGGATTTATCAACGAAACAGGCGTTTGCTTGAAAAAAATGGCTCCCCGGGCCGGATTCGAACCGGCGACCTGTCGATTAACAGTCGAATGCTCTACCGCTGAGCTACCAGGGATCACTGCTTGGCGCGGTGTGAGTGGGCTAATACAAACGCTTTCCCGATTTGCCAAGCGGTTTTTTCAAAAAAATGAAATGAACTTGTATTTGGGTTGCCTGCGCCCATCTCTGGGGAATGACAAAAGGGAATGATCGCAGAGAGACGAGGGGCGGCGAAAAGCGCGAGGCGCGGGCAAGGCGCTTCGGCATCGATCATGCCAGCGGCAGGCTTGTGCTCGGCTCCTTCAGCATCGGCTTGCCGCGCTCGCGCATCGCGCGGATGGGGCTCGGCGTAGCTCTCATCTTGTGCGGGTTTCTGGGCTTCCTGCCGATCCTCGGCTTCTGGATGCTGCCGCTTGGCTTCATCGTGCTCTCGCACGATCTGCCGTTTGCGCGCCGGCTTCGGCGTCGGCTGGCGGTCTGGTGGCACAGGCGGGGGAAACCGGCTGGCTGACGGCCGCCCCTGTGAAGGGTTCCGTGGAACGGTGGAGCGCTTTTCGCATTTGTGGTTTATGAAGTGTAAGTGCGCCACAATGGCCCAGGTGACGAAATGAAGCTATTTTTTGTGGTTGTCCTGTCCGCGGCGAGCATGCTCTCCGGCGCTCCCGCCGAGGCCCAGAGTGTCGACAGCGGCGGTTTCGACGCCCGCGGCATCTGCCGCCGGCCCGAAGGCTGCGTGGTCGATCATGGCCAGGGTGGCTATAGCGGACCTCGCAACTATCGCAATTTCAACGGTCGCAACGAGCGCAATGGGGACAATGACCGCGACCGGAACAATCGTCGTTATCGTTCTCAGAACAGAAGCGACAATTTCGCTCCCACAGCCAACCGCCTTGCCGCCGGCCCTGTGATGGAACTGGGCGTGCCGCCTATGCAAATTCGGGTCTAGTTGGATCTGAGTTCGCTTTCCTCGAAAACTCCGCCATGGTCAGGGTCGAGGCTGGTCGCCATCAACAGGCTGCAGGCGGCAAGGAGGAGGACGAGCTTCATGGTGTAAGATGCCACGGAGACCGGTTGTCGACGGCCCTGTGATACGCGAGACGGCGCTATATAATATTTATAATAGAAGTGCGGATCATCCGTTTCCAGCAGGTTCCGATAGACGTGCGGTGGGATATTCGCGTGTTTCACCGGCGTAGAACCGGGAAACTTTACATGGAGATCCCTGGTTTCGGCATCGTATGCGGCATGCATATGCTTAGATTTGAGGGCAGCCCAATCCATCGCAGCTCCTTACCCTCCCGAGGATAATTGAGGCCTGGACGGCGATCGAAGTCAAGCTGCCAATTTGTTTCAAATGCAATCATTGGCAGGAAATGGGGCATCGCGACGGTCATGGAAATTCCAGCCTGCACCCGTGCCGTTCCGGGATCGGAAAATGCCCTTTTCGGTAGAGGTGGAATGGCGTTTTTCCGAAATGCCCTCTTGCGATTTCCTTACGATCATTCTAAACGCTCGCCACGGCTCAGATAACGAGCGCGTGAGGCCTCGTGGCGGAGTGGTGACGCAGAGGACTGCAAATCCTTGTACCCCGGTTCAATTCCGGGCGAGGCCTCCAACATCTTCCCACATGACAAACCCGTCTGAATGCGCCCAAACGATGGGCGCTTCAGGCGCAAATGCTACCAGACCCGCTGGCCAGGCGAAAAATCGAACTGTGACGGATTGATTCCGGTGAGGCGGTAGAGCGCCTTCAGGCCGCCTTTGCGGATTTCCGCCTGATATTGCAGATCGCTCAATTCAGACCGGTCATCGATTTCCGGGCCGTCGCCGAGCAGCCGTCGCATGCCCTGCGGCGAAATGCGGGTGAAACTGCGAATGTCGCCGCTGCTGTATTTGATCAGCAACAGCCGGGCATCAGCGTTGTAGTGAAGCGCTTCTATACCGCGCGATTGGATCAGGAAGCTTTGCATGCGCGCACCCATAGCGGAAGGTGAGGGCGCTGCAACAAAATGGTTGACGTAACGTTAATGTGCGTGCGGTCGCAAAGGGTTGGAACTGTTGGAAAAATGCGCGCACCTGCGGTCGCGCCGCTATTTCAAGTGGAATGGAGCGCATGTCAAAACTGCGTCCGCCAGCTGAGGTTGCCGCAGACGCGATGCGGGGGAGATCGCCGAGCGTAGTTCGGCGCGCTATCGCCTCCAGGTCGTTTCGCCGTCCAGCAGCCCGCAGCAGAATATGCCGACAAGCGCTGCGAGGATGAAGAAATCGAACAGCGTGAAATATTCGAAAATCGCAGACATGGCCTGCTCCTCCCATTTCCTCCGTTGCAGATCATATCATGAAGGGGCAGAAGCTTCCACGCTGGAGTTGCAGCGTCCACTCCGTCTCCTGTGGCGCGGAAGAGGCGTCTGCCGGATTCTTTTCGCCGGCGGCTGCCAAGCCTTGAAAGCATCCGTGGCGGGGATTAAGAGACGAAGGACAGGAACCGCTTTTCAAAGAGCGAGAGGACATGATGGATTTCGAAGCAGCGCGCGTAAAGATGGTCGAAACTCAGGTTCGCACCACGGACGTTACCTCCCATTCCGTGCTGATGGCGCTTCTCACGGTGCCGCGTGAGGCTTTCGTGCCTGAGAAGGCGAAGCTGCTGGCCTATATCGACAACGATGTCGAAATATCAGCCGCCGCACCGGGAAAGCCGGCCCGATTCCTGATGGAGGCGTCGCCGCTCGCCAAGCTGCTGCAGCTCGCCGCGATCACCAAGGATGATTTCGTCCTCGAAGTCGGTTGCGGCACAGGTTACACCTCGGCGCTGCTGTCGATGGTTGCCGGCTCCGTCATCGCGCTCGAATGCGACGAGACGCTGGCCGCCGAGGCGAAGGCCAAGCTTGCCGACTATGCCAAAGTCGAGGTCGTCACCGGCCCGCTCGAAAAAGGTTACGCTGCCGGCGCTCCCTATGATCTGATTTTCGTCAACGGCGCCGTCGAGGAAGTTCCAGCAGCCCTTCTCGGTCAACTGCGCGATGGTGGCCGCCTGATCACGGTCGAGGGTTACGGCAATGCCGCCCGCGCCAAGGTCTTCGTCGCCGAACGCGGCGCGGTTTCGGAAAACGTCTTCTTCAATGCCTCGGTCAAGCCGCTGCCGGGTTTCGCCAAGGCGCGCGAATTCGTTTTCTGACATCGTTCTTGTCGACGAAATTCAACGACGGGCGCCATCGGCGCCCGTTTTTTATGAGCGCCGCTGGAAAGCCTTCACAAACATAATTTATCCTGACGCCGCCACAAAATCACGGCAGGCTTTGCGGGTGGCAAACATTGGGTAACAAAACTGTGCATGGCCGCATTCATTTGATTCGCGATGATTTTTTTCCCGCCTGGGGTATTCTAAGGTCGTGGTGATTCGGATGAATGCTCCACACCATCCGGTCGTTGTTTTGGAATAACGGGGATAGATATGGCTCAGCCAAGTGTAGCGCGTGAACCGTCCATGGAAGAAATTCTGGCCTCCATCCGCCAGATTATCGAAAGCAATGAGCCCGGCGCCGGCAAGGCGATTTCCCCATCCCTGCCGCCGGTCTACGGCGCCGACGAGGATGAGAACAGCTCCGAAATCCATTTGACGGTCGACGACACCTATGCCGGTGTGGAATTCCCCGAACCGGTCATGCGCTCTTCCGATCCGCGTTTTGTCGCCGCCAATTCGGCCGGCACCCCCGAAGCGGAAGTGCCGGCCCGCGCGCTGTCGCTTGCCGATGTCGCCGCCCGCGTGCGCGCTGCCTCCGAGCGCAGCGCCGTGCAGGCCGGTCAGGCACTGCGCGAAATTCCGAGCGGCTTCCGTCAGCCCGAACCGCAGCCGGCCGCAATACCGGAGCCGCCGCGCGCCGTGGCGCCACAACCCCAACCGCAACCCTCACAGCCCTTTTTCCCGGCTGCCGCAGCGCCTGCTCAGCATGCTCCGATCCAGCAGCCGGCCGAGCCGGTGCTGACGGAAGCGCCTGGGGTGGCCGTCGCCGAGCCGGCGCCTGCCGTCGAAACAGCGCCGCCGGCTATGGAGCCTGCTCAGTCGTCGGTCGAGCGTTTCCTGCCGAGCGTTATGGACGAGGTCCAGCCGGCGCTGCTTTCGGAAGATGCCGGCCTGCAGATCAGCCGTTCCTTCGAGGAGCTCGCCGCCGCGATCGACGGTGCTGAACGCCGTTCACTGGACGAAATCGCCGAGGACATGCTGCGCCCGATGCTGCGCGAATGGCTTGATGACAATTTGCCGACACTGGTCGAGCGGTTGGTGCGCGAAGAAATTGAGCGCGTGGCACGCGGCCCGCGCCGCTGATCGGATTGCTTTTTCCTGAAAAGCCGCTCCGGTCTCCGGGGCGGCTTTTTTATTGACTTGCCCGTGGCCATCCTATTTACAACCTCCATCCTCGAACCTCGAAATTGGTCAGAAAATGCTCGACAAGACCTATGATTCCGCTGCCGTCGAACCAAAAATCGCCGCGAAATGGGATGAGGCGGACGCTTTCCGCGCCGGCGCGAACGCCAAGCCCGGGGCCGAGACCTTCACCATCGTGATCCCGCCGCCGAATGTCACCGGTTCGCTGCATATGGGCCATGCGCTGAACAATACGCTGCAGGATATCCTGGTCCGCTTCGAGCGCATGCGCGGCAAGGACGTGCTCTGGCAGCCGGGCATGGACCATGCCGGCATCGCCACGCAAATGGTCGTCGAGCGCAAGCTGATGGAACAGCAGCTGCCGGGCCGCCGCGACATGGGCCGCGACGCCTTCATCGACAAGGTCTGGGAATGGAAGGCCGAATCGGGCGGACTGATCTTCAACCAGCTGAAACGTCTGGGTGCGTCCTGCGACTGGTCGCGCGAACGTTTCACCATGGACGAGGGCCTGTCGAAGGCCGTTCTCGAGGTTTTCGTCACGCTCTACAAGGAGGGGCTGATCTACAAGGACAAGCGTCTGGTCAACTGGGATCCGAAGCTCCTGACGGCGATCTCCGACCTTGAAGTCGAACAGCACGAGATCAAGGGCAATCTCTGGCATCTTCGTTATCCGCTGGAGCCGGGCGTTACCTACCAGTACCCGATCGCTTTCGACGAGGAAGGCAAGCCGACCGAATGGGAAACGCGCGACTATATGGTCGTTGCGACCACGCGACCGGAGACGATGCTGGGTGATACCGGTGTTGCCGTCAATCCGGAGGACGAGCGTTACAAGTCGATCATCGGCAAGCACGTCATCTTGCCGATCGTCGGCCGCCGCATTCCGGTCGTTGCTGACGGCTACGCCGATCCGACCGCCGGTACCGGTGCCGTCAAGATCACGCCTGCGCATGACTTCAACGACTTCGACGTCGGCAAACGGGCTGGCCTGCGCGCGATCAACATCCTGAATATCGACGGCACGATCACCATCAAGGACAATGAGGATTTTCTCGAAGGCCTCGACAATCCGGCGGCGCTGCATGGCGCCTGGGATCGCCTGGAAGGGCAGGACCGTTTCTATGCGCGCAAGGTCATCGTCGAGATTTTCGAAGAGGCCGGCCTTCTCGACAAGATCGAGCCACACAAGCACATGGTCCCGCATGGCGACCGCGGCGGCGTGCCGATCGAGCCGCGGCTGACCGAACAATGGTATGTCGATGCCAAGACGCTCGCCGAGCCGGCGATCGCCTCGGTCCGCGAAGGCCGCACCAGGATGGTGCCGAAGAGCTGGGACAAGACCTATTACGAATGGATGGAAAACATCCAGCCCTGGTGCGTCTCCCGTCAGCTCTGGTGGGGTCACCAGATTCCCGCTTGGTATGGCCCGGACGGCCAGGTCTTCGTCGAAAAGACCGAGGAAGAGGCGCTGCAGGCGGCGATCCAGCATTACCTCTCGCATGAGGGGCCGATGAAGGCCTATGTCGAGGACCTGCTCGAAAACTTCAAGCCGGGCGAGATCCTGACGCGGGACGAGGACGTGCTCGACACATGGTTCTCCTCCGCGCTCTGGCCCTTCTCGACGCTCGGCTGGCCGGACGAGACGCCGGAGCTGGCACGTTATTACCCGACCAACGTTCTCGTCACCGGTTTCGACATCATCTTCTTCTGGGTCGCCCGCATGATGATGATGGGCCTGCACTTCATGAAGGACGAGGACGGGCAGCCCGTCGAGCCCTTCCAGACCGTCTATGTCCACGCGCTGGTGCGCGACAAGAACGGGCAGAAGATGTCGAAGTCGAAGGGCAACGTCATCGATCCCCTGGAACTGATCGACGAATACGGCGCCGACGCGCTGCGCTTCACCTTGGCGATCATGGCCGCGCAGGGCCGCGACGTGAAACTCGATCCGGCCCGCATCGCCGGCTACCGTAATTTCGGCACCAAGCTCTGGAACGCCACGCGTTTTGCCGAGATGAACGGGGCGAAGAGCGATCCGCATTTCGTGCCGGAGGCGGCCGAGCTCACCATCAACCGCTGGATCCTGACGGAACTTGCCCGTACGGAACGTGACGTTACGGAAGCACTCGAAGCCTTCCGCTTCAACGATGCCGCCGGTGCGCTCTATCGCTTCGTCTGGAACGAGGTCTGCGACTGGTATCTCGAACTCTTGAAGCCGGTCTTCAACGGCGAGGACGAGGGCGCCAAGGCTGAAGCCCAGGCCTGCAGCGCCTATATTCTCGAAGAGATCTACAAGCTGCTGCATCCCTTCATGCCCTTCATGACCGAAGAGCTTTGGGCCCATACCGCAGGCGATGGCAAAGAGCGCGACACACTGGTCTGCCACGCCGAATGGCCTGCGCCCTCCTATGCCGACGACGGCGCCGCCGACGAGATCAACTGGCTGATCGACCTCGTCTCCGGCATCCGCTCGGTGCGCGCTGAAATGAACGTGCCGCCGTCGGCGACAGCCCCGCTCGTCGTCGTCAAGGCCAACAGCCTGACGCGTGAAAGGCTGTTCCGCCACGACGCGGCCATCAAGCGGCTTGCGCGCGTCGAGGCGATATCGCTGGCGGAGGACGCGCCGAAGGGTGCCGCACAGATCGTTGTCGCCGAGGCCACCATCTGCCTGCCGCTCGGCAAGCTGATCGACCTTTCCGCCGAAAAGGCTCGGCTCGAAAAGGCGATTGCCAAGATGGAAGGCGAGATCTCCCGGATCGACGGCAAGCTCTCCAACGAGAAGTTCGTCGCCAATGCCAATCCCGAAGTGGTCGAGGCCGAACGCGAGCGCCTTGAGGAACTGAAGGGTCAGATCGGCAGCCTGACGACCGCTCTTTCCAGGGTGAGCGAAGCCGGGTAAATTTCCCCGACCCATTTTGGTAAGTTATTTCAAAGACGCGCCCTCTGCGGGGTGCGTCTTTTTTACTGCTGCCTCATGCGATTCGGTCCCGAACCAGCAGATTTTAGGCGTCTCAGCCTGTGGATTGTTGTCGTACAAGGGGCCTACCGGCGAAAAGTGCCACTGTTGTCGGATTGATACAGCTTCTGCAATGTTTGGAATGAAAACCCAAAAGTACCGCTGAAATGCCGCCAAGTTCGAAAAAAATTTTATTAACCAGATTTTTTGACGTGTCCGTCAATTTCTTTACGTAAATTAGCCACTGCAATGGCCGGGAGCGCCGCTGAGGGGCGCGTTGCCATATCACGCGAACACTTACTAGAGTGGGGTCACATCAATTGCTGGAGTGGGGGAGACACAATGGCATCTCGTAGGTTTTCCAAGGGCATAACATCGCTCGTTCTTTTTTCGTCGCTTGCATCGCCATCCTTTGCCGGCGGTCTGGAGCGCGGCGGATACAATATCGACCTTCTCTTCGACAATTCGCGGTTTGCCGTGCAGTCCGGTGCGACCTATGTCATGCCGCAGCGTAAGCTGAAGAACGTCAAGGACACCGATCCCACCGATGGCCTCGGCACCAACGGCATCGGCGGCGGTTCGACCACGGCGGATGATACCGAGGATTACTGGGTCCCCTATCTCGGCGTGAAGGTTGGTCTCGGCGACTCGATCGACTGCATGGGCGATTTTTCGACACCCTTCGGCGCACACACCAATCCCGGCGCTGACTGGCTTGGCGTCAACGACAATATCGAAACCAAGATCAGCACCCGCAATTACGGCGCCACCTGCTCCTATCGTTTCGATATGGGTCCCGGCCAGCTTCGCCTGATCGGCGGCGGATTCTATCAGACGGTCGAAGGTTTCAAGACGCGCCTCGTGGCGCCGATCACCACAATGCCGGCCGCGCTGATCTATGACGGCACTGGTCGTCTGGATCTTGCCGACCAGGCTATGGGATGGCGGGCGGGCATCGCCTACGAAATCGAGGAATATGCCTTCCGCGCCAGCCTGGTCTACAACAGCAAGGTCAAGTATGACGATCTCACCGGCACGGTCGACCTGACCGAGGTGCCGAAGGCCGCCAATCCCAAAAATCCCTACCTCGGTGTCGTGACGCCGGTCTATGGGGAGGCCGAGGCGCCGGATTCCGTTGAGCTCAAGCTTCAGAGCGGCATTGCGCCCGACTGGCTCGCCTTCGGGTCGGTCAAGTGGACGAACTGGAGCGTGCTGCAGTCGATCGCCTTCTGCCCGAAGGCCACCAAGGGCGTCGTCGCCTGCTCCGCCAGCAGCCAGCTCACCTCGCTCGATCTCTTCTACCGCGACGGCTGGACGGTCAGCGGCGGCGTCGGCCACAAGTTCAACGACCAATGGTCCGGTGCCCTCAGCCTGACCTGGGATCGCGGCACGAGCCAGGGCTACGGCGCCCAGACCGATACATGGACGCTCGGCGCAGGTGTCGCCTATACGCCGGTCGAGAATGTCGAGTGGCGTCTGGCCGGCGCGCTCGGCATCATGACGGGCGGGGATTCCGGTACCTACGTCTATAATGGCCGGACCTATGGCAACGACGTCTCCTATTCCTTCGGCGACGATCTGGTCGCGGCTCTTTCCACCAGCGTAAAGGTCAAGTTCTGATCCTGCGATCCAAGTAAAAGTGTTAAAGCCCGGCAGTTTGCCGGGCTTTTCTTTGGGCGGTCGGCAAGACAAATCGACGTTCCAATTTGTGACGATTCAGCAACACTTTTTTACGACGATTGGCGTAAGGTGGCGGCGGGGCGAATTTGTCCATTTCCCGCCACAAAGAGGGCGCAGCGCTATTTGCAGGCGAGGAGATGGCAGGCTTACGGTGCGTGTAAATAGTAGCATGGGTCGATTTTTTTCCGGTAACACCAGATCGCACGGCGCGATTGGCGACAGTCGTTTGATTGCAGTCGTTTCGCTTTCCGAACAAGGCTGTTCCGGCCGCCAATCCGGCCTCGCGATGACGTCGCCGATCCATCCATTGTCGTTGTTTTCGACCCGTTCGGATGAGCAGCCTAGCTTTGCCGGAGACGTCGATACCGCTTTCGTCACATTTGCTGTTTACGAATGCGATGAGGCGGGAAGGCGGATGCCGCACCTGCCGAAAGAATGCCACGGAGATTGCAGTCGGGGCCATGCCGGGAGCCGGGTGGTTCTGAATGATGGGCTGAGAATAGCGCCTTTGAGAAAAGGCCACTGGGCTGGATGCGACGCGGGTAAGGGAGCCATTGAGCTCGCCGCGGGATCGCTCGCCTCGAAGGAATACATCCGCGGGATGCAGGGCGCGAGCGCCGTTGCCGCCTGCCTGAGATGAACGAAAGAAATCGGTTGAAATGGTGACGTCCGAGTTCAAACTGTTCAAATTCATGCTGATGGGCATGTCGATAGCCGTCGCGCTGGCGCTGTCCGGTCCGTGCCGCGCATTCGATATCAAAGGCGGCGTCAGCAAGGAATCCGGACCCTTCGACCTCTTCAAGTTCGGCTTCAAGGCCTACAAGAACGGCCAGAAGGAAGAGGCGGTGGAAGCCTATAGATACGCCGCCGAAAAGGGGCACACCGGCTCGCGCTGGGCGCTTGCCAACATGTATGCCGATGGCGACGGCGTCACCCAGGATGATTTCGAAGCCTTCAAGATCTATAGCGAGATCGCCCAGCAGGGCGTCGAGCCCGGTTCGGAAGATACCGGCTTCTTCGTCAACGCGCTGCTTTCGCTCGCCAACTATTACAAGCACGGCATTGCCGGCAGCCCGGTCAGGATCGACCTCAGCCAGGCACGCCAACTTTATTTCCAGGTGGCCTCCACCTTTGGCGTCCCCGAAGCGCAGTTCCAGCTGGCGCAGATGATGCTCGCCGGCGAGGGCGGCAATGCCAGCCCGCAGCAGGCGAAGAAATGGTTGAACCAGGCCCGCAAGAGCGGCCATCCCGGCGCCATGGCGGTCTTCGGCAATATCCTGTTCGACGAAGGCCAGACGGCCCGTGGTCTGGCGCTGATGACGGCGGCACTCGACCGCTGCAAGCCCAAGGACTGTGGCTGGATGGAAGCGTTGCAGGAGCAGGCCTTCTCTGTTGCGAACGAGGCCGACCGCCGCACGGCGGTATCCCTCTCGCACAGCATCGCGACCGGTTCCGACGACTAGAGGAGTGCCGTGCATCCTTTCGGACCCACGGCACGGTAAGGCGGAAAAGCCTCAGCCTGCAAAATCGAAATAGGCGATAACAGGCACGTGGTCGGACGGCTTTTCCCAAGCCCGCACATGTTTCTCGATCGCGGCCGACGTCATCCGGTCGGCGGCTTCCGGCGACAGCATCAGATGGTCGATGCGGATGCCGTTGTTCTTCGGCCAGGCGCCGGCCTGATAATCCCAGAAGGAATAGAACTGCGTCGCATCCGTCGTCGCGCGCACCGCATCCGTCAGCCCGAGATTTTCGAGCCGGCGGAACGCCGCCCGCGTCTGCGGCAGAAACAGCGCATCGTTTTCCCAGACCTTGGGATCGAAGCAGTCGTGCGGTTCCGGGATGACATTGTAATCGCCGGCAAGGACCAGCATCTCCTCATAGGCCAGCCGTTCGGCGGCGAACGCCCGCAGGCGCTCCATCCAGGCGAGCTTGTAGGGATATTTCTCCGTGTCGACGGGATTGCCGTTCGGCAGGTAGAGGCAGCAGACACGCAGGATGCGCGTGTCGGGGAGCGTGAACACGGCTTCGAGGAAACGCGCCTGTTCGTCCAGCGGGTCGCCGGGTAGGCCGCGGTTCACTTCGAAAGGGGAACTCTTGGAGAGGATCGCCACGCCGTTGAAGCCCTTCTGGCCGTGCGTCTCGACGTGATAGCCGAGCGCCTCGATCTCCAGCCGCGGAAACCCTTCGTCGACGGTTTTGATTTCCTGCAGGCAGACGATATCGGGATCGGAATCCTTGAGCCATTGCGTGAGATTGTCGATGCGCGCCTTAACGCCGTTGATGTTCCAGGTCGCGATCTTCATGGCTCTGTCCCGTTAGCTTCGTGCGCTTCTTTTATCGCGGTATTTCACCAGGGGACAAGACGATAAACCGGCCGGAAATAACTCTTCGGCCGGTTCGTTGGGGAGAAGGCCGTGCGTTCAGAAGTCAGATCGAGAAGCTGGTGCCACAGCCGCAGCTTGCCACCGCGTTCGGGTTCTTGATCTGGAAGGATTGGCCAAGCAGATTGTCGACGAAGTCGATCTCCGAGCCTGCCATATAGACGAGCGACAGGCTGTCGATCAGCACCTTGGCATCGTTCTTTTCGACGACGATGTCGTCGTCGCCGGCGCCGTCGGCAAGATCGAACTTGTAGGAAAAGCCCGAACAGCCGCCGCCTTCGACGGAAACGCGCAACGCGCTCTTGCCGGCTTCGGCGCCGACGATCGCAGCGATACGCTTTGCCGCGGCATCTGAAAGGGTTACACTCGTATCCGTCATGTTTCCTCCTGCCGGGGTCAAGATCCGGAGAGAATGGGTTTTGGCACTGAAATGTTCAAATGCCTGATATCAAAGAAACTTACCATAATCCTGGCGAAAAGGCGATGATACGCCGATGCGGTTGAGAAAGCGCCTCTTTGCCGTTTTATCGGGCTATAGGTATGAAGGGCGAAGAGCGGCGTCAATGGGCAGATGCGGCAACATGCAGGATGACGGTGAAGAATGACGATCGATACGCGTGCTTTGGGTTTCGGCAGCAGTGAGAGGGCGGTCTATGCGGCCGACCCCTGGACGAGCCGCGGACGACTCTATCAGGAAGACGGAAGCCCGACGCGCTCCGATTTCCAGCGCGACCGCGACCGCATCGTCCACACCACCGCCTTTCGCCGGCTGAAGCACAAGACGCAGGTCTTCATCGCCCAGGATGGCGATCATTACCGCACCCGGCTGACCCATACGATCGAGGTGGCGCAGATCGCCCGCGCGCTCGCCCGCGCCCTGAAGCTCGACGAGGATCTGGCCGAAGGCGTCGCCCTCGTCCACGATTTCGGTCACACGCCCTTCGGTCACACCGGCGAGGACGCGCTGCACGAGGTGCTGCTGCCCTATGGCGGCTTCGACCACAATGCACAATCGCTGCGCATCGTGACCAAGCTGGAGAGGCGTTATGCCGAATTTGACGGCATCAACCTGACATGGGAAAGCCTCGAAGGTCTCGTCAAGCACAATGGTCCGCTTCTGACGCCGGATGGCGTCGGCACGCGCGGCCCCGTTCCCCAGCCGATCCTCGATTATTGCGAGCTGCACGATCTCGAGCTTGCAAGCTATGCCAGCCTCGAGGCCCAGGTCGCGGCGATCGCCGACGACATCGCCTATAATACCCACGATATCGATGACGGCCTGCGTTCCGGTTACCTGACTTTCGAGATGCTGGAGGAAATCCCATTTCTCGCCGGGCTGATGGCCGAGGTGAGGGAGCGATATCCGCATCTGGAGCCGAGCCGCTTCACCCATGAAATCATGCGCCGCCAGATCACCCGCATGGTCGAAGACGTCATCGGCGTCGCGCAGGCGCGTCTTTCCCTCCTTCGCCCCGAGAGCGCCGGCGACATCCGCGGCGCCGGTCAGGTGATCGCCACCTTTTCCGAGGCGATGGCCGAGACCGACCGGCAGATCAAGGCGATGCTCTTCAAACGCATCTACCGCAATGCCGATATCATGCGCATCCGCGCCGGCGCGGCAAAGATCGTCACCGATCTGTTTGGCGCCTACATGGCCAATCCCAAGGAGATGCAGAGCCATTACTGGGTCGATCATATCGCCGGCCTGTCCGATGCGCCGAAGGCCCGCCATGTCGGCGATTATCTCGCCGGTATGACCGACACCTATGCGATCAGCGCCCACAGGCGGTTGTTTGACCACACTCCGGATTTGCGATAGGCAGCGGTCGCCCACGCCGAGGCCCGATTTGAGCCTTTGGCACAGCCTATGCATGGAAGAGTGCGATGAACCTTTTTACCGACTTCGAAGCCAGGATCAAAACCGCCCTTGAACAGATCGATCTGGTCAGGGAAAAGCGATCTGAGCTCGATTTCGGCCGCATCACCGTCGAGCCGCCGCGTGACGCGAGCCATGGCGATGTCGCGACCAATGCCGCGATGGTGCTGGCAAAACCGCTCGGAACCAATCCGCGCGCGCTGGCCGATGTCATCATCGCCAAGCTGAAAGAGGATGCCGACGTCGCCGATGTCTCGGTTGCCGGCCCCGGTTTCATCAACATCCGTCTCGCCGTCGGCTACTGGCAGCGGCTGCTCGCCTCGATCATCGGCGCCGGCACCGATTACGGCCGCTCGACGCTGGGTGAGGGCAGGAAGGTCAACGTCGAATATGTCTCGGCCAATCCGACCGGCCCGATGCATGTCGGCCATTGCCGTGGCGCCGTCGTCGGCGACGCGCTTGCCAACCTGCTGGCTTTTGCCGGTTACGGCGTCGAGAAGGAATATTACATCAACGATGCCGGCTCGCAGATCGATGTGCTCGCCCGCTCCGTTTTCCTGCGTTATCGCGAAGCGCTCGGCGAAAAAATCGGCGAAATCCCTTCGGGTCTCTATCCCGGCGACTATCTCGTGCCCGTTGGCCAGTCGCTTGCCGCCGATTACGGCGTGCGGCTGCACAACATGCCGGAAGAGCAATGGATGCCGATCGTCAAGGACCGCACCATCGATGCGATGATGGTGATGATCCGCGACGATCTCGCGGCGCTGAACGTCCATCACGACGTCTTCTTCTCCGAGCGCACCCTGCATGCCAATGGGGCCGCGGCGATCCGCACGGCGATCAACGACCTGACCTTCAAGGGCTATGTTTACAAGGGCACGCTGCCGCCGCCGAAGGGCCAGCTTCCCGAGGATTGGGAGGATCGCGAACAGACATTGTTCCGCTCCACCGAAGTGGGTGACGATATCGACCGGCCGCTGATCAAGTCGGACGGCGCCTACACCTATTTCGCCGCCGACGTGGCCTACTTCAAGAACAAGTTCGACCGTGGTTTCGACGAGATGATCTATGTGCTCGGCGCCGATCATGGCGGCTACGTCAAGCGCCTGGAAGCGGTTGCACGCGGCGTTTCGGATGGTAAGGCGAAGCTGACGGTGCTGCTTTGCCAGCTCGTCAAGCTCTATCGAAACGGCGAGCCGGTGAAGATGTCGAAACGCTCCGGCGATTTCGTCACGCTTCGGGACGTCGTCGAGGAAGTCGGTCGTGATTCGGTCCGCTTCATGATGCTCTACCGCAAGAATTCCGAGCCGCTCGACTTCGATTTCGCCAAAGTGACCGAACAATCGAAAGATAATCCTGTTTTTTACGTGCAGTATGCGCATGCCCGCTGCATGTCGGTCTTCCGGCAGGCGAGGGAGGCTTTTCCCGACCTCGAAGTTTCGCCCGAGGATCTCGCGAAAACCGTTGCTGGCATTGGTGATCCGGCCGAATTGCAGCTTGTCGCCAAGCTCGCCGAATTCCCGCGGATCGTCGAGGCGGCCGCCCAGTCGCAGGAGCCGCATCGCATCGCTTTTTACCTCTACGACGTCGCAAGTTCGTTCCACGCGCACTGGAACAAAGGTAAAGATCAGCCGGAATTACGATTTGTTAATGATAAAAACCGAGAATCAAGTATTGCCAGACTTGGGCTGGTGTACGCCGTCGCGTCGGTTTTGAAGTCGGGACTTGCCATTACAGGCACTGCCGCACCGGACGAAATGCGATAACGTCACCATTTCCCCACAATGCGCTGGCATTTGAGCGTTGGCGTTTGCGAGTGGGATAGGCATGGCTGATAAACAACTTGCGTATGATACGCGCGGAAAAGACGATCTGTTTGCCGACGACGATCCGTTGGCCGAACTTGCCCGTATCGTCGGCTTCGAGCCGCGTGTTGCAGCGAATACGATGACCGAGGCGGCTCGGCGCGAGCCGGCCCTCGATCTCGAGGAAGAGCTTGGGCGCGAGTTCGACCGATACGATTCGCCACGTCCGCTCGCAGAGCTCGACCGGCCCGCCGAGCCGATCTCTGACGACCTGCCTGAAGATTACGTCGAGCCCGTTCTCGATGTTTCTCCCGCTGACGAACGTGCGGAGGCTGCTGAGCCGGTGTCCGTCGCTCCCGATGATGCTGACGAAGACGTGACTTTGGCCGTGGAGAATCAGGACACGCCCGCCGCCGACTGGGCGGAGCAGCTTTCCCCTGAGCCCGCTCCCGAAGCGTCGGTGCAGTCGGTCTTCGGCGGTGCGCGCGACCTCATCGAGGAGCTTGAGCTGTCGATCGGTGCAGCACCGGTCTCTTCGCTGCCGCAACCCGCCAAGGCGCCGCAATGGTCGGCTGCCAGCATCAGGCTGCCGCTCGCCAATTTCCATGCCGCGAAGCGCGAGGAGCCGGTTGTTGCGCCGGCGCCTGTGGCCGAAACGGTCGCAGCACCGGTCGCTGAAGCGCCGTCCGTCGATCTTCCTGTGGTCGAGCCGCAATCTGTAATCGAACCGCCGGCGTCTGTCGCCGCTGTCGAGCCCTCCGAGGAATTCGAATCCGCTTCGCCGTCGCTTGGCTTCCCCGCCGAACTCGATCGCCATGATGAGGTCGTCGCGTCGGAAGAGGCTGCCGAGGCCGAGGAATTTGTCGAAATCGAAGACGGGCTGGAGGATTTCGGCTCCGACGCCGGTTTCGATCTCATTGCCGCGGCCGTCGAAGGCGAGGTCCAGGCTGATGCGGCGCTGACTGAGGTCGTGCCGGAAGTTCCACACACTGCCGGCACGTTCGATCTCGACGATCTGCTGGCCGACGTCTCGCGTTATCCGGTGCCGCAACGCGCCAATCCGGCGCCCGTTTCGCCGCAGCCCGCATCGATCGAGGCGGCACCCGTTCCTGCCGTCCCGGTGGCCGCAGCACCTGTTCAGCCCGAGGTGATCGCGCCCGCACCGGTCGCCGCAGCATTCGTCCGACCTGCTCCGATCGAGCCTGCTCCGGTCTATGCTGCCGAAGCCGCACGGCCTGTCGCGCCGCAACTTGCCGAAGTTGTTGCGCCGCAGCCTGCTGTAACGGCATATTCGCAGGCGCCGCAGCCCGTACCGGAAGCCGACGATCCCTTCGCCGGCCATGATTTCGAACTGGATCTTGCCGGCATCGAACTGGAACTCGCCGATCTCGATTTCTCCGAGCAGATCGAGCCTGCGCCGCAGCCGATAACCCCTGCGCCGCAGCAGGTCGCCGCCGTCGCTCCGCGGCCGGCTCCCGTTTTTGCGCCTGAGCCGCCAGCTCCTGCTCCCCAGCAGGATGCCGCCGCCTCGGTGCGGCCCGCTCCGGCCGCCGTTTCTGAGCCGCAGGCGCCAGCTCCGGCGCCGGCTTTCAACTGGGCGGCGCCTGTCGCCGAATCCACCGAAGACTTGCCTTTCGATCCGGCGATGATCTCCGATCCGGAGGATCGTCCCGAGACCGTCGACGATATGCATGTGCCGGCGCTGCCGCCGGTGGAGCAGCCTGCGCCGGTCGCAAAAACTGCGGATTTCGATTTCGATCTCGACGCAGAGATCGCCAGCTTCTTTGAGCCGGCCAAGCCGCGGGAAACCCCGGCGCCGGTCCGGGATACGGCTGCTGCCGCGG
The DNA here is from genome assembly GCF_047532935.1 of Rhizobium sp. IY2. NCBI lineage: Bacteria > Pseudomonadati > Pseudomonadota > Alphaproteobacteria > Hyphomicrobiales > Rhizobiaceae > Rhizobium > Rhizobium sp. IY2. The sequence continues at coordinate 1,633,196 of NZ_JBLKNU010000001.1, read as the reverse complement.
CAAAGCCGGTCAAGCCCACCATCGCCGATGGCCTCGATGATTTCGAACGGGCGCTGGAGGAGGATTTCCGCCGCAGCGTGCGCGAACCGGTCGAGCGCCGTGAAACCTCCGAAGTCCGTATCGAATCGGCAAGCCAGGCCGCTGATTTCAGCCGCGCCCGGTCGATGCGCCGGCTGCTGGCCGGGGCTGTCGTGCTCGTCGTTTTTGCCGGCGTTGGTTATGGCGTCTATTCCTCCGTCTGGAACGGCGAGGGGCTCGGCATTGTTGCAACCGGCGAGCCGCGCGTGATCACCGCCGACAAGGATCCGGTCAAGGTCGTTCCGGAAAATCCGGGCGGCAAGACCGTGCCGAACCAGGATAAGGCTGTCTACGACCGCGTCGCGGGTTCTGCCGAGGAGCCGAAGCAGAAGGCGCTCGTTTCTTCCGACGAGGCGCCCGTCGATGTCGTCCAGCGTACCCTGACACCGGAAGCGCTGCCTGAGGACGACGAGAACGCCAATGCCGGTGATCAGGTCACGCCGACCGCGGTCGGTGAGACGCAGGATCCGCGTCTGCTGCCGAACCAGGACAATGCCGACAACGCTTCTGCAACCGATGCCGACAAGGCGCCGTCCGTTTCGCCGCGCAAGGTCCGCACGATGATCGTCAAGCCTGACGGCACCTTGGTCGCACGCGAGGAGCCGGCGCCCGCCGACCAGCCGACACAGGCGGCGCAGTCTGCCCAGCCGACGCAGTCGGCTCTGCCGCCGTTGACGGCCCAGACGACGCTATCGACCCCGACTGCGCCTCCGGTCGCCGGAACGGCCGCAAGTTTCCCGGCAAGCGCCGAGGTTGCTTCCGCCGATGCTCGTTCTGCAGCACCTGCTGAAACCGCGCCGGCTGAGCCGCCGCTTGCAGGCAGCGCCGACGCGCAGGCCGCAAATCCCGCCCCGGTCGAGCCGCCGGTGCGCCCGGTCAAGAGCTCGGCGATTGCCGATACCGCTCCGATCCCGACCGCCCGTCCGGTCGACCAGCCCGTCAACGTCGTCGGCACCGTGACCGAGAAGGGCAATGTCCGGCCGCCTGCACAGCAGACGACGGCTGAGGTCGCGGCCGCAGCACCGGTTGCCGCAAAGCCGCAGCAGGCTGCGTCCGCCGGCGGCTACGGCATCCAGATCGCCTCGCTGCCGTCGGAAGACGAGGCGAACAAATCCTATGCCAACCTGTCGAAGAAATTCGCCGGTGTGCTTGGCGGCCGTAGCCATGAGATCCGCAGGGCCGATATCGCCGGCAAGGGCACGTTCTACCGTGTTCGCATTCCGGCCGGTTCCAAGGACGAGGCGGCTGCGCTCTGCGAACAGTATCGCGCCGCGGGCGGAAGCTGCCTGATCTCCAAGTAAGAATCAGGCTCATTGATATCGGAAGCGGCGGACCGGATTGGTCCGCCGCTCTTTTTTGTGCATCGCGCTGGACCTTGCTCGCATTTGGCCGGGCGCCGTCTATGATTCTCACATGACCGAATCAAAAGCGATGATCCTTGGCTGCAGCGGCCTTGCCCTCACATCCGAAGAAAAGGCCTTTTACCGGGGCGAACGGCCCTGGGGCTTCATCCTCTTCGGGCGCAACATCTCCGAAGCCCGGCAGATCACCGATCTCGTCGCCGATCTGCGCGAAAGCGTCGGCTGGCATGCGCCGGTGCTGATCGACCAGGAAGGCGGCCGCGTCCAGCGCATCCGCCCGCCCATTCTGGCGCGTTATCCTTCCGGCCAGGCGCTCGGCGATATTTATCGCCGCGACCCGGCGCTTGGCCTCCGGGCCGCATGGCTGATGTCGCGGCTGCATGCCTTCGACCTTTCGAGCCTCGGCATCGATGTCGATTGCCTGCCGGTGCTCGACGTGCCGGTGGAGGGCAGCAGCAACGTCATCGGCGACCGCGCCTATGGCGGCGATCCCGACACCGTCATCGCCATGGGCCGGGCGGCTGCCGAAGGCCTGAAGGCCGGCGGCCTGTTGCCTGTGATGAAGCATATGCCCGGCCACGGCCGCGGTTTCGCGGATTCACATCTGGAACTGCCTGTCGTCACCGTCTCGCGTGATGAGCTGGAGACCCACGATTTCCCGCCCTTTATCGCGATGAAGGACGAGTTGATGGCGATGACCTGTCACCTCGTCTTCACTGCCATCGACCCGGACAATCCGGCGACGACCTCGCGCAAGGTGATCGACGGCATCATCCGTCAGCATATCGGCTTTACCGGTCTGCTGCTCTCCGACGACAGCTCGATGAACGCTCTTTCCGGTACGATCGGTGAGCGTGCGGCGAATATCATTGCAGGCGGATGCGATATCGTGCTGCATTGCAATGGCGATATGGACGAGATGCGGGATGTCGTGGCAAATGTTCCGCCGCTCGCCGGCATCTCGCTTGCCCGCGCAAAAGCGGTGGAAGCAGGCTTCGCGGCGCCGGATAGGTCCGACGAAGCGGAATTGAGGGTGGAATTCGAGGCGATGTTTGCGACGGTCTGATCGTAAGGGAGCAGCTAGGTGAGCACGGTCAAGGGCACGGAACGTCCGCAGGCGGCAACGCCGATGGACAAGCTGTGGCAGGATAACGGTGCCGAGCGCGCCAGCCACGAGCCAGCGCTGGTGATTGACGTCGCCGGCTTCGAAGGCCCGCTCGACCTCTTGCTCTATCTCGCCCGCAACCAGAAGGTCGACCTGTCGCGCATCTCGGTGCTGGCGCTTGCCGAGCAATATCTGCTCTTCATCGAAAGCGCCCGGCGGATCCGCATCGAGCTGGCCGCCGATTATCTCGTCATGGCCGCCTGGCTTGCCTATCTCAAGTCACGGTTGCTCATTCCCCAGCAGGTCAAGGATGACGGTCCTTCGGGCGAGGAACTGGCGGCAACGCTCGCCTTCCGCCTGAAACGCCTGGAAGCCATGCGCCGGGCGGCGGAGGGCCTCGTCAATCGCAACCGTCTCGGCCGCGATATCTTCGTGCGTGGCGCCCCCGAGCATATTCCCGACCGTCAGCAATCCGCTTATGCGGCAAGCCTCTACGATCTCCTGACCGCCTATGCGGCGCTGCGGCAGCGCAATGCCGTCACCCAGGTGACGATCGAGCGGCGCAGTGTCTGGTCGCTGACCGATGCCCGCGAGCTGTTGACCCAGATGATCGGCGAGATCGGTGACTGGACGGCGATGGAGCATTACCTGCTGCGTTATCTCGCAGCACCCGAGGAACGCGTCACGGCAATCGCCAGCGCCTTTGCCGCCTCGCTGGAGCTGGTGCGTGAGGGCAAGCTCGAAATCCGTCAGGATGGCGCCTTTCAGCCGATATACATGCGCCGCGGTCCGAAACATGCCACGCTGCAGGTGGTGGAGCAGGAGCAGCCGGCTTGATCGATCCGAAGAGCGAAGAGGATTTCGAAGGCGATTTCGACGACAGGAGCCGCGAACTGCAGGCCGAGATCGAGGCCGAGCGCATCGCCGAGGCGCTGGTCTTCGCCTCGTCGCAGCCGGTCTCCGAAGGCTTCCTCGCCGAGCGCCTGCCTGAGAAGACCGACGTGCGCGCCATCATGCTGCGCCTGAAGGAGCAGTATGCGCCGCGGGGCGTCAATCTGGTCCAGGTCGAGGGCGCCTGGGCCTTCCGCACTGCCGCCGACCTGTCATTCATCATCCGCCGTGATGACAATGAGGTGAAGAAGCTTTCGCGCGCAGCATTGGAAGTGCTGGCGATCATTGCCTATCACCAGCCGGTGACGCGCGCCGAGATCGAGGATATCCGTGGCGTCCAGACCTCGCGCGGCACGCTCGACGTGTTGATGGAGGCCGGCTGGGTGCGGTTCCGCGGCCGCCGGCGCACGCCGGGCCGGCCGGTGACATTGGGCACGACACGCGATTTCCTCGACCATTTCGGTCTCGAAGAGCTGCGTGACTTGCCGGGTCTCGAAGAGTTGAAGGGAGCGGGCTTGCTGTCGGGCCGCATTCCGGCGAATTTCAATATTCCCTCGCCGTTGATGAACGACGAACTGACCGAGGACGAAGACCCGATCACCCAGATGGACCTCGAGGAATTGGGGTTGTTGGCGCCGCGCGGCACCTCTGAAGATTGAGGGGTTTGCGTCTTGCTTTTGCCATGCATGGCGAAAACAATAGAACCAGCACTTTTCGGCGGGTCAATGGCTTGTCACAAAGGGCGATACCGTGACATTAAGCGCAGTTCAAAGGGCTTGATGTTGGAAACGGTGTCGGAAATCCTTACATCGTGGGAACATAGAAACAGGGAGTAAGCGTAATGATGGGTTCTTTTAGCATGTGGCACTGGCTGATCGTTCTGGTCATCGTGCTGTTGTTGTTCGGTCGCGGCAAGATTCCGGAACTGATGGGCGACGTTGCCAAGGGCATCAAGAGCTTCAAGAAGGGCATGACGGACGAGGACGCGCCGGACACGGCAAAGACCGTCGATCACAAGGCCGACGAAACGAAGTAACCAAGTCCGGGAAAAAGCGCAGCCCCCGCGCTTCCCGTCCAGGAGCCTTGCATGTTCGATATTGGCTGGACCGAGCTTTTGGTCATCGCGGTCGTACTGATCGTGGTGGTCGGTCCCAAGGATTTGCCGCCGATGCTGCGCGCTTTCGGCAAGATGACGCAGCGCGCCCGCAAGGTGGCGGGTGAATTCCGTGCGCAGTTCGACGAAGCGTTGCGCGAAGCCGAGCTTGACGATGTCCGCCAGACGATCAGCGACGCCCAGAAGCTCAACCCGGTCAACAGCCTGCGCGAGGCGATGAACCCGCTTCGCCAGATGGGCAACGAGATCAAGGCCGACCTGCAGAAGTCGACCGTGGTCACGGAAAACAAGACCGAGGTGCCGGCTGCTGTTGTCTCTGCCCCGACGCCGTCGATGAGCCTGCCGGAAACGCCGCCGCTGGTACCCGCGCCTGCGCAGCCTGAACCCGTCGCAGCAGCGGCTGTCCAGGCCGATACGGTTGCCGCCAAGCCGAAACCCGTGCGCAAGCCGCGCGTCAAGGCTGCCGACAAAATCGATGCTGCGGCGGCCGTTGCCGTGCCTGTGGAAAAACCGAAGCGCGCGACGGCAGCCAGGAAGCCTGCAACGCCGAAGAAGCCGGCGCAGACGAAGAAGGACGAGGCATGAGCGGTGATATCGAAGACAAGCCGCAGCCGCTGATCGAGCACCTGATGGAGCTGCGCACGCGGCTGATCTGGTCGATCGGCGCGTTTTTCGTCGCCTTCATCGCATGCTTCTTTTTTGCCAAGCATCTCTTCAATTATCTGGTCATTCCCTACAAGACGGCCGTGGTGTGGGCGCATCTCGATGTCGAGAAGGCGCAGCTCATCTACACCGCGCCGCAGGAATTCTTCTTTACCCAGGTCAAGGTGGCGATGTTCGGCGGCCTGGTGGTCGCTTTTCCGATCATTGCCGCCCAGGTTTACAAGTTCGTGGCGCCGGGCCTCTACAAGAACGAACGTCAGGCCTTCCTGCCGTTCCTGATCGCTTCGCCGGTCCTGTTCCTGATGGGCGCTGCTCTCGTCTATTTCTTCTTCACGCCGATGGTCATGTGGTTCTTCCTGTCGATGCAGCAGGCGCCGGGTCATGACGAGGTGGCGATCTCGCTGATGCCGAAGGTCTCGGAATATCTGAGCCTCATCATGACGCTGGTCTTCTCCTTCGGCCTTGTCTTCCAGCTTCCCGTCGTCACCACGCTGCTTGCCCGTGTCGGCCTGCTGACGTCGCAATGGCTTGCCGAAAAGCGCAAGTTCGCCATCGTCCTCGCCTTCGTCGTTGCCGCCGTGCTGACGCCGCCGGACCCGATGTCTCAGATCGGCCTTGCGATACCGACGATCCTTCTCTACGAGATTTCCATCTATGCGGCGCGACTCGTGGAGCGCCAGCGTGCCCGGCAGGCGGTCGAAAAGGACACCGGATCCGCGGACGTTGCCAAGACGGACGGCGTCTGAGCGGCGATCCCAATCCCCCTTTGTGAGCGCCGCTTAACATCCGGTCGAGGCCCGATCAGGCTTTGGCCGGGTCATCTCTGTTGCAACGACCTGGAACGACGATGCTCGATATCAAATGGATCCGTGAGAATCCCGAAGCGCTCGATGCCGCCCTTGCCAAGCGCGGGGCGGAGCCTCTGGCCCAAAGTCTCGTTGCCCTCGATGAAAAGCGCCGCTCCGCCGTGCAGAAGGCGCAAGACTTGCTGTCTCGCCGCAACATCGCCTCCAAGGAGATTGGCGCGGCGATGGCTCAGAAGAACGGCGAGCTCGCCGAGAAGCTGAAGGCCGAGGTCGCAGAATTGAAGACCCTGCTGCCGGCGGTCGAGGAAGAAGACCGGCAGCTGACGGCCGAACTGAACGACGCACTCTCGCGCATCCCGAACATCCCCTTCGACGACGTCCCGGTCGGCAGGGACGAGCATGACAATGTCGTCACCCGCACCGTCGGCGAAAAGCCGCGCTGGAACCACGCGCCGAAGGAACACTTCGAAATCGGCGAGGCGCTCGGCTATATGGATTTCGAGCGCGCCGCCAAGCTCTCCGGTTCGCGCTTCACGGTTCTAACCGGGCCGCTCGCCAAGCTCGAGCGCGCGCTCGGCCAGTTCATGATCGATCTCCACACCAGCGAGCACGGCTATACCGAAGTCAGCTCGCCCCTGATGGTGCGCGACGAGGCCGTCTATGGCACTGCCCAACTGCCGAAATTCGCCGAGGATCTCTTCAGGACGACGGACGGCCGCTGGCTGATCCCGACGGCCGAAGTGACGCTCACCAATCTGGTGCGCGAAGAAATCCTCGATCAGGACAAGCTGCCGCTCCGCTTCACCGCATTGACGCCGTCTTTCCGCTCGGAAGCGGGATCCGCCGGCCGCGATACGCGTGGCATGCTGCGCCAGCACCAGTTCTGGAAATGCGAACTCGTCTCGATCACCGACGCCGAGAGCGCCGTTGCCGAGCACGAACGGATGACCGCCTGCGCCGAGGAGGTGCTGAAACGCCTCGGCCTGCATTTCCGCACCATGACGCTTTGCACCGGCGACATGGGCTTCGGTTCGCGCAAGACTTACGACCTCGAAGTCTGGCTGCCGGGACAGAATGCCTTCCGCGAAATTTCCTCCTGCTCGGTCTGCGGTGATTTTCAGGGCCGGCGGATGAATGCGCGCTACCGCGGCAAGGATGACAAGAACAACAGGTTCGTCCACACGCTGAACGGTTCCGGCACCGCCGTCGGTCGCTGCCTGATCGCTGTCCTTGAAAATTATCTGAACGAGGACGGCTCCGTCACGATTCCGGACGTTTTGCTCCCCTATATGGGCGGATTGACCAAGATCGAACGGGCGGCCTGAGGCGATGCGCATCCTGCTTACGAATGACGACGGCATTCACGCCGAAGGGCTCGCCGCCCTGGAGCGGATCGCGCGCACGCTGTCCGACGATGTCTGGATCGTTGCGCCCGAAACCGACCAGAGCGGCCTGGCCCATTCGCTGAGCCTGTCTGAACCGTTGCGGCTGCGCAAGATTTCCGACAAGCATTTCGCGCTGCGCGGCACGCCGACCGATTGCGTCATCATGGGCATCCGGCAGGTGATGGACATCAAGCCGGATCTCGTGCTGTCAGGCGTCAATTCAGGTTCGAACGTTGCCGACGACGTCACCTATTCCGGCACGATCGCCGGCGCCATCGAGGGCACGATGCAGGGCGTGCGCTCCTTCGCGCTGAGCCAGGCCTATCTCTATGAGGACGGCGCGCGCATCGTGCCGTGGGAGGTCTGCGAAACGCATGCCCCAGCGCTCCTGGAAAAGCTGATGGTGCTGGACCTGCCGGAGGGCACGTTCCTCAATCTCAATTTCCCGAACTGCCGTCCCGACGAGGTCGATGGCGCGGAGGTGACCATGCAGGGCAAGCTCGCCTTCAACCTGCAGGTCGACGCGCGCTCCGATGGCCGGGGCTTTCCCTACTACTGGCTGAAGTTCGGCGAACGCGCCGGCGCCTTCATCGAAGGCACCGATATTCACGCCTTGAAGCATAATAAGATCTCGGTAACGCCTTTGAAACTTGATCTGACCGATTATTCCGTGACGGACCGCGTGGCGCGGGCCTTGGGATACGGAGCACAAGTTTGACGGCTAAACTGGCGGAGAAGGAGGGCTTTGCGGCGCTCGTCCTCAGATTGCGTGCCGAAGGCATCTCCGACCTCGATCTGCTGACGGCGGTCGAGCAGACGCAGCGGTCACTGTTCGTGCCGCCGCAATTCGCCGACGACGCCTATTCGAGCCGGACGATACCGATCGAATGCGGCTCCTTCCTCGAAGGCATCGATTTTGCCGTCCGCATCCTGCATCACCTGAAGCTCAAACCAGGACAGCGCGTTCTGGAGATCGGCACCGGCAGCGGCTTTACCGCCGCCGTCATGGGCCGCATGGCCGAGCGTGTTCTGTCCATCGACCGCTACAAGACGCTGACCACGGCAGCGCAGCGACGCATGGAATCGCTTGGTCTGCGCAGCGTCATCGTTCGCCATGCCGACGGAAGCGCCGGCATGCAGGGAGAGGGAACTTTCGACCGCATCCTGGTGACGGCCGCCTTCAATGCCATGCCGCGCTTTTATACCGACCAGCTCGTTTCCGGCGGTTCGATGATCGCGCCACTGATGATTTCAGAAAACGAGTGCCGCATGGTGCGGCTGACGAAAACCGGCAGCCGTTTCGAACGCGAGGAACTGTTCGAAGCTCCCTATCTGCCGATCGTTCCGCGGCTTGCCTCGCTGCTGTAGGGCCTGGCTGCCGCAGGCATAAATGTTTTTCGGCCGGATCGGCCTGAAATCTGAATATGCATCACAATCAGAAAAGCGCTCGAAGTTTTGGGCATCATGCTCCGCGCACTGCGATTTTTTACCCCTAAGCCTATGGTTATCAACTTCTCAAAAATATCGCACTGATTCCAGCATCTTAACCGCGTGGTAATACTAACGCGTTTTAATAGACTCACAAATGGTTGCGTTCTCAGTGGGTCGAGTCATGCGTTTCAGTCTTTCGCCAAAGTTCGGGAAGTCGGCCGGTAATCTTCTGGTTGTTGGCCTGCTGGCAAGTGCCGCAACGGGCTGCAGTTCCGATGTGACACGGTTTGGCGGCTTGTTTTCCTCCTCAGGGCAGGATCAGATCACCACAAGTTCCATTCCGCGCAGGAATATGAACGGTTCTCAGGGTGATCCGGTGCCGCGTGCCGATCTCGGCGGTTCGGCCGTTGCGAGCCAGCAGGGCTATGGCGGCGGCAATGACGCGCTGAATCAGCCTTATCCCGCCCGCCCAAGTTACGATCCGATCCGCGCGTCGAGCTCGAGCGCGCGTCTGGCTTCCGCGCCGGTCTCGGTACAGCGGACAGAACTTGCCGCACCGTCGGCTGTGGCGCCATCCCGCCAGCGGGAAAAGGAAGTTGCGCTCGCCCAGCCTTTCCCGGCTACGCCGCAGGCTGAAAAGCCGCGGTTGGTGGCGCCGGCGGCACCCAAGGTGACGCCCGATTCTTTGACGACAGGCACGACGCCGAGGGTTTCCGGCTGGTCCGCAACCAATGCCCCTTCGGTGACGCTGCGTCCGGGTGAAAACATTGCCACGCTCTCCAGGCGCTTCGGTGTTCCGGAAAAGGAAATCCTTCGCGTCAACAATCTGAAGACCGCATCTGCCGCCCAACCCGGCCAGGCGATCCTGATCCCGACCTTCAACGGCGGCAATGCCGCCAAGGCGGCATCGCAGACGGCCGATCTCTCCAAGCCCGGCAAGCTGCCGGAGCCGGTCAAGGCGCCGGAGCAGAATGTCGCTGTCGTTCCAGGCGCCAATTCCGCCCGCGACAAGACCATGGCGAACGCCGATGTCACCGGCAAGCTTCCGGTCGGCGCCGGCAAGGATCCGAAAGCGCCCGCCGGCACCTATGTCGTCAAGCAAGGCGATTCGCTGGCAAAGATCGCCAAGGCGACCGGTACCAATGTCGACGATCTCAAGGTCGCCAATAGTCTTTCGGCTAGCTCGCTGCGCGTCGGTCAAGCCCTGAAGATCCCGAACGGCACCGCCGACAACATCAAGACCGCCTCGATCCCGGCCGAGAAGGTCGATCCGAAGCCGACCCAGCCGGCTGCCGCCCAGCAGACGGCTTCCGTTCAGCCCGCGCCCTACAAGGCGCCGGCTGCCACCCAGACCGTCGACGATGTCGAGAAGAAGTCGGACGTCAGCTCCGACGCGCCGGAATCGACCGGCATCGGCAAATATCGCTGGCCGGTGCGCGGCCAGGTCATTGCTTCATACGGCGCCAACGTCAACGGCAACCGCAATGACGGCATCGATATTTCGGTACCGCAGGGCACGCCGATCAAGGCTGCCGAAAACGGCGTCGTCATCTATGCCGGCAACGGCCTGAAGGAACTCGGCAACACGGTTCTCGTCCGTCACGACGACGGCACCGTCACCGTCTACGGCAACGCCGATACGCTGAGCGTCACTCGCGGCCAGAAGATCCAGCGCGGCCAGACCGTCGCGGTCTCCGGAATGAGCGGCGACGTCAAGCAGCCGCAGGTCCATTTCGAGGTGCGCAAGGACGCGTCCCCGGTCAACCCGATGACTTTCCTGGAATAGGTACAGCGTACCAGGAAGCGCAAAAGCCCGGCCACCCGCCGGGCTTTTGTTTTTTGGCATGTCGTCCGAACTGCGCCTGATGCTAGGCGATTTAGGCTCTGTCGATGTGAACGCGCATGCGCCCGGCCAGATCCTGGATATACTGCCAGGCGACACGGCCGGAGCGCGCGCCGCGGGTCGTCGCCCATTCCAGCGCCTCCGCATGCATCTTGCTGCGGTCGAGCCCGAGCTTGAAGTGATCGGCATAGCCGTCGATCATGCCGAGATAATCCTCCTGGCTGCATTTATGGAAGCCGAGCCAGAGGCCGAAGCGGTCGGAAAGCGAAACCTTCTCCTCGACCGCCTCCGACGGATTGATCGCCGTCGACTGCTCGTTTTCCATCATGTGCCGCGGCAGAAGATGGCGCCGGTTGGAGGTGGCGTAGAAGAGCACATTGTCCGGTCGTCCTTCGACGCCGCCGTCGAGCGCTGCCTTCAGCGACTTGTAGGCGGTGTCGTCGTGATCGAAAGAGAGATCGTCGCAGAAGACGATCACGCGGTGCGGTGTGTCCTTCAACAGGTCGAGCAGGTTGGGAAGGCTGGCGATATCCTCGCGATGGACTTCGACCAGCTTCAGCGAGACGCCGCTTTCGCGCCTGACATCCTCGTGCACGGCCTTGACCAGCGAGGATTTGCCCATGCCGCGCGCGCCCCAGAGCAGCACATTGTTGGCGGCATAACCGTCGGCGAAACGCACCGTATTCTCATGCAGGATGTCGCGCACGTGATCGACGCCGCGGATGAGCTTCAATGCCACCCGGTTCGGTCGCTTGACCGGCTGCAGATGCTGGCGCGATGGTGCCCAGACGAAACAGTCGGCGGCATCCCAGTCGTTGAGGGTAGGCGCCGGTCCGGCAAGACGCTCGACGGCGTCTGCGAGCCGTCTCAGTTCGGCAAGCAGGGCTGTGTTGATTTCCTCGGTCATCGGTGGCCTCCTGATTTCTCACTGCGGCAATCTGCTTTGATCTTTGGATGCCGGGTACCATGGCGTTTTGACGGCGGAAAGGTTATGAGGCAGCGGAATCGGTACTGTTTCCGGCTGTTTCTGTTGCATTCATCGAAGCGGTAACTATAGTCCGGCAACCTGAAAAGAGAGGCGGAGTTCCGCCGCCCAAGCCTGAGGAGTTTAGCATGTTCATCACCCCGGCATTCGCCCAGAGCGCGACCGATACCGCAACGGGATTCGGCGGCTCCGGTTTCGAAATGATCATCCTGTTCGTGCCGCTGATGGTCGTCTGGTACTTCCTGCTGATCCGTCCGCAGCGCGCACAGGCAAAAAAGCGTGAGGAGACCCTGAAGGCGATCCGTCGCGGCGACCAGGTCGTCACCGGTGGCGGTCTCGTCGGTAAGGTCACCAAGGTCATCGACGACAAGGAAGTTGAAGTCGAGATCGCTGAAGGCGTTCGCGTGCGTATCGTCCGCAGCGGCATTTCGGACGTCCGCGTCAAGGGTGAACCAGTCAAGGCCGACGCAGCGTAACAAGCGATAACGGCAGGACCGCCGGATCGGAAGATCGTCGAGAGAATGTTGCATTTTTTCCGCTGGAAAACACTTCTGATTTGGCTGGTCGCGTTTGCGGCCATCGTCATCGCTGCGCCCAATTTGCTGACCGAGGCGCAGCGTTCCTCTCTGCCGGACTGGTTGCGCCACGACCGCATGACGCTCGGCCTCGACCTGCAGGGCGGTTCGCATATCGTTCTGAAGGTCGAGCGTTCCGATATCGTCAAGGACCGCCTGGAGCAGGCGGTCGCCAATGTGCGCAACGCGCTGCGCGGCGCCGGCATCCGCTACACCGGGCTGACCGGCAATGACCAGACCGTCACCGTCCGGATCACCGATCCGGCCCAGACACAGGCGGCGGTCGATCTCCTCAAGCCTTTGACGACGGCTGCGGGACGTTCAGGACCAGAGATCGCGCTGCAGCAGGGCGGGGAGGGGCAACTTTCGCTGCAGATTTCCGACGCCGGCATTACCGCCGACGTCGCCTCGGCCCGGACCCGGTCGCTCGATATCGTAGGCCGCCGCATCGCCGGATTCGGCTATGACAATTTCCTCGTTCGCCCCGATGGCGCCGATCGAATTGTCGTCCAGGTGCTGGGCTCGCTCGATGCGGAGCGGCTGAAAAACATCCTGAACCAGCCGGCCAAGCTTTCCTTTCATCTGATCGATGAAAGCATGTCGGGGCAGGAAGCGCTGAACGGCCGTTGGCCGGCCACATCGCAGGTGCTCTATTCGCTGGACGATCCGCCGGTACCTTATCTCGTCGACCGCACCGCCTTCGTCACCGGCAGCAACATGGTCGATATCGAGCCTGTCGTCGACCCGCAGACGCAGGATACCTCGATCACCTACCGTCTCGACGCCGAGGGCACGCAGCGGCTGGCGCAGGCGACCGGGCAGAATATCGGCAAGCACCTTGCCATCGTTTTCGATGACCAGGTAATGTCGTCACCGGTCATCGATGCGGCGATCACCGGCGGTGAGGGCCGGATTTCGGCAAACTTCTCCGAGGATGGCGTCCGCGACCTTGCCATCATGCTGCGCGGCGGCGCCTTGCCGGCGACGCTGACGAGCGTTGAGGAGCGTAGCGTCAGCCCCACATTCGGCGCCGATTCCATCTTCAGCGGCCTTATTGCCGGCCTCGTCGCCGTTGTGCTCGTCGCAGCGCTGATGATCGCGCTTTACCGTATTCTCGGCGTCATCGCCGTCGTCTCGCTCTTCTTCAACCTGATCCTCATCGTCGCGGTGCTCAGCCTTGCCGGCGCGACGCTCACCTTGCCGGGCATTGCCGGCATCGTGCTCATCGTCGGCATGGCCGTCGACTCGAACGTGCTGATCTACGAGCGCATCCGGGAAGAAGAGAAAACCACCCATTCCTTTGCGGAGGCCGTCGGCCGGGGTTTCTCGCGCGCATTCGCAACGATCGTCGACGCGAATGTCACGATCTTCATCGCCGCCATTATCCTCTTCTTCCTCGGCAGCGAAACCATCCGCGGTTTCGCGGTGACGCTGGCGGTCGGCATCCTGACGACCGTCTTCACGGCTTTCACGCTGACGCGCTCGATCGTCGGCGCCTGGCTGAGACGGCGCCATCCCCGGCATCTGCCGAAGAGTGTCCTGACCCATCTTTTCGAGCATGCCAATATTCGTTTCATGGGGATCCGCCGTTATGTCTTCACGGCCTCGGCGGTTATTTCGCTGATCGCCATGGCCGCTTTTGCCACCGTCGGTCTGCATCTCGGCATCGATTTCACCGGCGGCTCGCTGATCGAGGTAACGGCGAAGCAGGGCAATGCCGACATCGCCGATCTCAGCTCGCGTCTGAATGATCTCAATCTTGGCGATATCAGTGTCGAGCGTACCGGCGGCCCGGCGAACGCGCGGATCCGCATCGCTTCCCAGGGCGGCGGCGAGAATGCCGAACAGTCGGCGGCGACGCTGGTGCGCGGCGAGCTCCAGGAGGATTATGATTTCCGCCGAGTCGAGGTCGTCGGCCCCGCCATCTCGGGCGAATTGACGATGATGGCGACGCTCGGCGTGCTGGCAGCGCTGGCGGCGATCCTGATCTACATCTGGATCCGCTTCGAATGGCAGTTCGCAGTCGGCGCCATCGTCGCAACGCTGCACGACGTCATCATCATGCTCGGTCTTTTCGTCCTCACCGGCATCGAGTTCAATCTGACGAGCATCGCCGCGGTCCTGACCATCGTCGGTTATTCCCTGAACGACACGGTCGTGGTCTATGACCGCATGCGCGAGAATCTCAAGCGATACAAGAAGATGCCGCTGCCGATCCTGATCGATGCCTCGATCAACCAGACGCTGTCGCGCACCGTTCTGACCGCGGCGACGACGCTGCTCGCCTTGCTCGCACTCTATCTCTTCGGGGGCGACGTCATCCGCTCCTTCACCTTTACGATGCTCTTCGGCGTCGCTCTCGGCACTTTCTCTTCGATCTATATCGCCGCTCCTGTATTGATCGTCTTCCGGCTGCGGCCGGAGGCTCCCGACGGGGAAGAGAGCAACAAGACGGATGCTGGTGTAAAATCCGGCACGGTGGTTTGAAAACATGGCAAAAGGCATAGAAATCCGCGCTGCGCATTTCCCCGGGCGCGCCCCGATCGACACTTACGGCAATGGCGGTTTCCGTTTTGCCGACATGTCGCATCGCGGCTCGATCCTTTGCCTGCCTTCCGGCATTCATGGCTGGGACATGGATATGTCGAAACCGCTGTCGCCGGAAAATTTCCGCCGTGTGCTGGATGAGGCTAGTGATATCGAAGTTTTGCTCGTCGGCACCGGAACCGAGCTTCGCCGTCTGCCCGAGGAATTGAAGCTGGCGCTGAAATCGCGCGGCATCTCCTCCGATCCGATGAGCACCGGGGCTGCGGTGCGCACCTTCAATATCATGCTCTCGGAGCAGCGCGCCGTCGCCGCGGCATTGATCGCGGTCTGACGATGACGGAAGCGAATAGTACGACGAACCAGGAGATCTGCCTGGCGATGCTGCGTGACAGCGATCGCGACCGCTATCTCGCCTGTCTGCTGTCGCAGGAGGAAAAGCGCGGCGCGCTTGCAGCTCTCTATGTCTTTAATGCCGAGCTTGCCCGCGTCCGCGATCTCGTGCACGAGCCGTTGCCTGGCGAAGTCAGGCTGCAATATTGGCACGATCTGCTGGAAGGCAGCGCACATGGCTCGACGGCGGCCAATCCCGTCGCCTCTGCACTTCTGGCCGCGATCGAAACGCACCGTCTGCCGCGCAAGACGCTGATCGACATGATCGAGGCCCGCACTTTCGATCTCTATGACGATCCGATGGAGACCCGTCTCTCGCTTGAAGGTTACGCCGGCGAGACGGCATCCGCCCTGATCCAGCTGGCAAGCCTCGTGCTTTCGCCTGAGGAGGCCGCACGATCGGCCGACGCTGCCGGCCATGCCGGCGTTGCCCAGGCCGTCGCCGGGCTATTGCTGCTGATGCCGCTGCATCGCCGCCGCGGCCAGGTCTATATTCCGCTGCAGATCCTGTCGGCAACCGGTCTCGACCGCGATACCTTCCTTGCCGGCGACGACAGGGCGCGCATCTCCGCCGCCATCGAGGCTTTTGCCGGTCTTGGTCGCGAACATCTGGCGAAGGCGAGAGCGGCAGGGCCGATTGCGGCAGCCGTGTTTCCAGCCTTCCTGCCGACGGTGCTCGCCGAACCGGTGCTCGTCAAGGCGCAAAAACGCGGCGCCTCGCTGTTCGACCATCCGCTGCAGCCGCCGCAATGGCGCCGCCAGCTGCGGATGGGGCTGGCTGCGGCACGCCGGAAAATCTGACATCGGTCAAATTCGCGCAAGTCTCGCGCGGTACAACACTTCCACCGCTACCCTTTGATCGGAGACTCGGCGTGGGCATTATCGTCTGGTGCGTTCTTTTCGCCATCGTTGTTTTCTTTGCTTTTGTGGCCACACGCATGGCCGCGCAGAACAAGGAAGATGGCCTGCATGACACGGGCCTCGCCATCATCGAGTTCGGCCGCGCCTTTCCGACCGAGGCGATCCGCCAGTTGCAGGCGACGGAAAACGGCCAGGCAATCTTCGTACGCCTGCACGATAACAAGGCGGGCTTCATGCGCAACATGTCGCGCCACTTCGCCTGCCATCTGATCGAGCCGGGCCGCGTGCGTGTCGTCGGTTCGGAAACGGGCAGGGGACTGATGGTCGACTTCCTCGATGCGCCCCATCACAATGGTGATTTTGAATTCGCTTCCGCCAAGGAGGCTTCCGAAGTGTCGCTCTGGCTGCTCGGCAATTATATTGCCGAGCCGGATAAGGACCTGCCATCCGGCAATCTGCCGGCGGCGAACAAGCAGTAGAAGCGCCGGTCAGGCGCTCTCGGCAAGCGTCAGACTCTGGCCAAGCCAGGCGGCGCAGTCTGCCAGCGCGCGGCGCGCGATCAGTTGCCGCTTCATGATCGTCTTGTCCTTGCCGCGGAAACGCTTGACGCCTTCGGGTTTTACGATCGAACCGGGTTGGAGCTCCGGAAACAGCCCGAAATTGATGTTCATCGGCTGGAACGATCGTTTACCCGGCTCCTCGTCGGTGACGATATGACCACCGGTGATATGGCCGAGCAGCGAGCCGAGCGCCGTCGTCGCCGGCGGCAGCGAGATCGCTTCGCCCTTGCGTTCGGCGGCGGCGAAACGCCCGGCCAGCAGCCCGACGCTGGCGCTTTCGACATAACCCTCGCAACCGGTGATCTGACCGGCAAAGCGCAGGCCGGGCCGCGATTTCAGCGTCAGCGACGGGTCGAGCAGGGTGGGGGAGTTCATATAGGTGTTGCGGTGCAGGCCGCCGAGACGGGCAAATTCTGCATTTTGCAGACCCGGGATCATCCGGAAGATGTCCGCCTGTGCGCCATATTTCAGTTTCGTCTGAAAGCCGACCATATTGTAGAGCGTGCCGAGCGCATTGTCCTGCCGCAGCTGCACGACGGCATAGGCCTTGACCGTCGGATTATGCGCGTTCGTCAGCCCCATCGGCTTCATCGGCCCGTGGCGCAGCGTCTCGCGGCCGCGTTCGGCCATCACTTCGATCGGCAGACAGCCGTCGAAATAGGGCGTGCCTTCCCATTCCTTGAAACCGACCGTGTCGCCTGATACCAGCGCGTCGACGAAGGCATTGTACTGCGCCTCGTCCATCGGACAGTTGATGTAATCCTTGCCGGTGCCGCCGGGACCGACCTTGTCGTAGCGCGACTGATACCAGCAGATATCCATGTCGATGCTCTCGCGGTAGACGATCGGCGCGATGGCGTCGAAGAAGGCGAGCGAATCCTCGCCCGTTTCCGCCTGGATAGCGTTTGCGAGCGACGGCGCCGTCAGCGGTCCGGTGGCGACGATGGCGAGATCCCAGTCGCGGGGCGGCAGGCCGGTGATCTCTTCCCGCACGACCGTGATGAGCGGGTGCTCGTGGATTGCCTTGGTCACGGCCTCAGAGAAGCCATCGCGATCGACGGCGAGTGCGCCGCCGGCCGGCACCTGGCATCGATCGGCAGCGGCCATGATCAGCGAGCCCGCCATGCGCATTTCGGCATGGATGACGCCGACGGCATTGCTAGTCGCATCGTCGGAGCGGAAGGAGTTGGAGCAGACGAGTTCGGCCAGGCCGTCGGTCTTGTGCGCATCGGTGCCGCGTACGCCGCGCATTTCATGCAGGATGACGGGAATGCCGGAACTGGCGATCTGCCAGGCGGCTTCCGAACCGGCAAGCCCGCCGCCGACGACGTGGATGGGGGAATAGGAGGAGGTCGTGTTCATCCCGGGCTGATATCATGTCGGCAGGTGCGATCCAACACCCCGGAATCAAAAACGGCGCCTGATGGCGCCGTCTTGGAAGCATCGTGCCCGTTATTAACGGAACGAGCGGGATGCGATATTGCGGATGTCGTAGCGGCTGACGCCGATATCGGACAGGGTCTGGTTGGAAAGGCCGCCGAGTTCGTTGAGCGTACGGCGGTAGCTGAGCCAGCTTTTTGCAATGCGGATCGGGTTCATCGTTTTCTTCCTATGTCCGCGGGACGGCGGGATCGCCTGTCTCTCTGCGGTTGGTGTTTATATAGGCGATATCGGTCCTATTGTGCAGTGCAAATAAAAGGCGTCTGCCATGCAATTGTGCAATGTGATGCTCGTAAATTGGGCGGTGAATATTTTTTGAGCGGGCTAAAGAAGCGGAAAAACATGCAACCGCGGTGCCAGCCGCATGCAGACAAAAGAAAACGCCCGCTGTGGGTACAGCGGGCGTTTCAATCGAGAACAATCGCGCTTGGGAGGAGCCGCGATCGCCTGGAATTAGCGGGCAGAAGCCTCACGGGCAACGCGATGGATATCCGAACGGTCGATGCCGAGATCATGCAATTCGCGGTTGGTCATGCGGCCAAGTTCCGTGACGGTCTGACGATACTTGCGCCAGTTATTGAAAGAGCGAGAGAAGTTCATGTTAAGCCCCTTTCCGAGGGTTTCATCTGCCAGCAGCCACCGATCGGCGCTGACCTCTATTTGATGACTGGAATATATGTTGCGGCGCAAAAGACTAAAACAGCCAAGTTTTCAAATCACCTATGCGGCATACGCAATGCTCCAGGGGTATTTGACGCAGACTTACCGTTTTTTGGTCAACGAATAGGCAGAATGACTCTTGGGGAAGCAATCCGGTTGAGAGCGACCAATGGCGTGCCGTTGTCGAAAAACGCCGCGCTCTCCGGTGAAGCCGCCCGCCCAGCCGGAGCAAAGAAGTGTTTCGCTTCAAATTGGAAGCCGCCCATTTGTCTGCAGGCTCGGTGGGGCGGTGTGGCGATAATGTGGCGCGACGGCGCCATGCGAGGGAAAGCCCCGGACCGTCAATGCTTTAATCGGGCTGTCGCTCAACAAAAACGCCCGCCGGGGGAGGATCCGGCGGGCGTGTTATGGTGACTGGCAACTGGGAGGAGGAGTGTTGCCAGCCTATCGCAGCGCGCTGGGAGGAGGAGTGCGCAGCTGCGAATCTCGTCACGGACAAGCATCCGCGGGCGTCCGGCTGATGCCGGGCCGGGGCGCCATCCCCGTGCTTGGATACCTCAAACAAATAGTATGACTAATGATTATTTTGCAGTGCAATAAATTCATGAGTGGTATGCGTAATGCGCATGCCTCTCCGTTCATATGTCTATATTAGCGCTTCTGACGTTAGCGGCCGGTTAACACTCGATACAAGTTAGACCAATGAGGAACTTGTATATTTGCCGCAGGAGCGTTTGCGAACACCTCTGCTGCGTCTATAACGGCGAGAGCCGCAGTGCCGCAGTCGGCGTCGCGGAAATAAGGGGTGGAGCATGTATCGCGGCAGATTGGAGCGGGATCTCTCCCTCTGGGTGGGCAAGGGCCTGCTCGGTCAGGAAACGGCAAGCGCACTTCTCGCCGAATATGACAGCCGCCCGGCAAGTTTCAGCCTCGGCAGGGTGCTGATGGCGCTGGCGGCGGTGCTGCTTGCCGCTGCCATCCTGCTGGTCGTCGCCTCCAACTGGGAGGCCATCCCGCGCCTTGTCCGCGTCGGCGGCATCCTCGCGCTGATCTGGGTGGTGCACATCGCCGCCGCCCGGATGCTTGCCCGCGGTTCGACAGCGGCCGCAAGCGGCTTGCTGGTCATCGGCGCGATGAGTTTCGGCGGCGCCATCTCACTTGTCGGGCAGATGTATCATCTCTCCGGCGACGAGCAGACGGTGATGTATCTCTGGTTCGCCATCGCGACGATCTCGGCAATCCTGTTCCGTTCGGGCGCCGTGACCATCGTCGCCGGCTTCCTCTCCTGGGCGTCGTTCGCCGTCTACCTGCAGAATAACGACACGCATTGGATAGGCTTCGATCCCTGGATGGCGCCCATCATGGCGGCGATCACAATCGCCCTGGTGCGGTATACCGGCGCCGAGCGGGCCCGCCATCTGGCCTATCTGCTTTTGATCGGCTGGCTCGCCTGGCTCTATACTCTCTATGAGGAGATCGCCGTGGCGCTCGCCTTCGCGATCGGCGGCATGGTGGCCTTCGTCCTGACGGCGTTGCCGCTCCCGCGGATCGCCTCCCTGGTCAGGAGCGCCGGTGCGGCCCCGGCCTTCTACAGCTTCCTTGTCGCCGCGATCGGCTTCCTGCTGCTGCATATCGAGATCGAGGACGGCTGGCGGCTGGTGGTGCTTGGCGTGGCGACGCTTGCCGCTTCCGTGCTGGCAATCGCCCTGCATGGCAGGAATAACGGCGCGGTGCGTTATCTCGCCTACACCACCTTTGCCGCCGAGATGCTGTATCTTGCCTCCGTCACCGTCGGCTCGATCCTCGGTACGTCGAGCCTCTTCCTGTTCTCCGGTCTCGTGGTGGCACTTGTCGCGTGGATCGTCATCCGTCTCGAGCGGCGTTTTTCGGCGAATGCACAGTCGGCGAATGGACAGGGGGAGCGCGCATGAGCTCGTTCATGGCAAGGCTGCAATCCGGTAGGGGTTATCTCTTTTCGGCGATCATCGTCGCCGGTCTGCAGACCCTTATCCTCGGCACGATCATCCAGAGCCGGGCGTCTATCCTCAGCAATGGCGCCGAGGTGCTGCTGAAGACGGCGCCCGTCGACCCGCGCGATTTCCTGCGCGGCGATTACGTCGTCTTGAACTACGACATTTCTTCGGTGCCGGTGCAGACGGTTTCCGGTGGCATTCCGGCCGAGCCCGGCGAACGCGTATTATGGGTTCGGTTGAAGAAGCAGGAGGACGGTTTCTGGACGGTGATCGAATCGTCCTTTCATGAACTGTCGCCGCAGCCGGAGACCGTGATCCTGCGCAGCCAGCCATTCTACAGCGGCGG
This sequence comes from Rhizobium sp. IY2, assembly GCF_047532935.1. Classification (NCBI taxonomy): domain Bacteria; kingdom Pseudomonadati; phylum Pseudomonadota; class Alphaproteobacteria; order Hyphomicrobiales; family Rhizobiaceae; genus Rhizobium; species Rhizobium sp. IY2. The sequence continues at coordinate 1,612,182 of NZ_JBLKNU010000001.1, read as the reverse complement.
ACTTGCCGCCGGCGACAGCATCCGTGTCGAATACGGCATCGAGCGCTATTACGTTCCGGAAGGCGAGGGCAAGCCGATCGAGGAGGCCCGCAATGACGGCAATGTCGCTATATCAGTGCGGGTTTCGCCTGATGGAAGCCCGCAGATTCGCAGCCTTCTCGTTGACGGCAAGCCGGTTTACGACGAGCCGCTTTACTGATCCGGCGGCACTTCTTAGCAGGGCGGCTTCTGAAGCGCAGATCGCTGTCATTGACCGTTCATTTTTCCTTTGCCTCGGCCAAATCGGGTGATATAGAGACGCCGCGCTCCGGAAGGCCTCATGCGCAGGCATAGGCATGCGGTTTTGTGAACGCGGGTATGGTGAAATTGGTAGACACGCCAGATTTAGGTTCTGGTGCCGCAAGGCGTGGGAGTTCAAGTCTCTCTACCCGCACCAAGCTGTTTGCAGGCGGGAGACTGAGAATCGGTTGTTCCAGAACAATTGAAAGTTGTCCCGAATAGCCCGCGAGTGCCGTTCCGCTTTGGGCGGAATGATACGGAATTGGAAAAGCCACGCGCGGCACGCTGCCGGCGTCGTGCTCATTGAAACGAACGGCGTCTGGGCACGGCCGCCACGACATGAAGGTAGGAAGACATGCAGGTTATCGAAACGCTCGCTGAAGGGCTGAAGCGCGAAATCAAGGTCGTTATCCCGGCCAAGGACATGGAAGACAAGATGAATGAGCGTCTTGCCGATGTGAAGGACAAGGTTCGCATCAACGGCTTCCGTCCGGGCAAGGTCCCCGCTGCTCACCTGAAGAAGGTCTATGGCAAGTCGATCATGGCCGACCTCGTCAACGAGATCGTCCGCGAGCAGCCGGCCGCCATCCTGTCCAGCCGCGGCGAAAAGTCGGCCACGCAGCCGGAAATCGCCATGACGGAAGACAAGGACGAAGCCGACAAGATCCTCGCCGCCCAGCAGGATTTCGAATTCACGCTCTCCTATGAAGTGCTGCCGCCGATCGAACTGAAGTCGGTCAAGGGCATCAAGGTCACGCGCGAAGTCATCGACATCTCGGACGACGAAGTCAACGAGCAGGTCCTGAAGGTCGCCGAAAGCGCTCGCGCCTACGAGACCAAGACCGGCAAGGCCGCCAACGGCGACCGCATCACCATGGATTACGTCGGCAAGGTCGACGGTGAAGCCTTCGAAGGCGGCACCGACCAGGGCGCCGAACTGGTGCTCGGCTCCGGCCGTTTCATTCCTGGCTTCGAAGACCAGCTCGTCGGCGTCAAGGCTGGCGATGAGAAGACCATCACCGTGACCTTCCCGGCCGACTATCCGGCCAAGAACCTCGCCGGCAAGGAAGCGACCTTTGATGTCACCGTCAAGGATGTCGCAGCCCCCGGCGCTGTCGAGATCAACGACGAACTCGCCTCCAAGCTCGGCATCGAATCCGCCGACCGCCTGAAGGAAATCGTTCGTGGCCAGATCGAATCGCAGTACGGCTCGCTGACCCGCCAGAAGCTGAAGCGTCAGATTCTCGACCAGCTCGATGAGATGTACAAGTTCGAGACCCCGAACTCGCTCGTCGACGCCGAATATAACGGCATCTGGAGCCAGGTGAACAACGACCTCGCCCAGTCCGGCAAGACCTTCGAGGACGAAGACACGACCGAAGAAAAGGCACGTGAGGAATACAAGACGCTCGCCGAGCGTCGCGTCCGCCTCGGCCTCGTTCTCTCCGAAATCGGCGAAAAGGCCGGCGTCGAAGTCAGCGAAGACGAAATGCAGCGCGCCATCTACGATCAGCTGCGTCAGTATCCGGGCCAGGAAAAGCAGATCCTCGAATTCTTCCGCAGCCAGCCGGGTGCCGCCGCTTCGATCCGCGCGCCGATCTTCGAAGAAAAGGTCATCGATCACCTGCTGACCGAAATCGACGTTACCGACAAGAAGGTGACGAAGGAAGAACTGCTCGCCGAGGAAGAAGGCGAGGCTAAGGCCGAGACCAAGAAGGCCGCGCCGAAGAAGAAGGCTGCCGCCAAGGCCGAAGCAGTTGACGCCGGTGAAGGCGAAGAAGCCGCACCGAAGAAGAAGGCTGCTCCGAAGAAGAAGGCGGCTGACGAAAGCGCCGAATAATCGCTTTTCAGTTCAGAAGTTTGGAAGGCCTCGCCATCGTGCGGGGCCTTTTTCTATTATCTGGGGCAGTTTCATTCTCGCCGCCTACTCCATTGTGCCTATTCATCCGGAACAACAAAGAGTTGCAATAAAGTATAATTCGATGCAGATTTCGCTGATGGTGGGGAGGACCTGAAGATGACTGCAAAGCATGACATGAAGAAGCTTGTGGAGGAAATCTATGCTGTGCGTGACCGCGGCGATATCGAGGGCACGCTGGCGCTGATCGGCGAGGGGTGCACCTTTCGCATGGCCGGTAATACACGGCTGGCGCCCTTTTCGACTGAAGCAAGCGGGCATGCCTTTCGCCAAGCGATAACGCAGCTCATCACGGTATGGGATCTATCGAATATCAAGACATCAGGCATCTATGTCGACGAAGATGAGCACATGGTCTTTGCCCACCGCGAAGGCGAGGTCAGGCACATCCCATCGGGCGTGAGCTTCCATACGGAATTCGTCGACAAGATCCATTTCCGGGATGGGAAACCGGTCAAGATCGTCGAATTCGTCGACACGCTGCAAGTGGCCGAGACGAGCCGGATCATCCAGCTCGCTTAAACGGCCTCCAAAGTCCGAGCGCTTCAAAGCGCGTTGTCAAACTTGATTTGGGGTTTGGTGCGGCCGACAGGGCGTCGGCCGCCGTTAAGATTTAGCGCTCAATGCGCTGTCAGTTGCGCGACTTTCCTGACATGGTTGACGGCTGCTGCGCCGCCGGCGGTCTGGGTGAAGAGGTGGAGCGTTTCCTCTTCGTCGTCGGCGACAGGCGTCAGGGCCTGATCCATATAGGTCTTCGACTTGGCATCCCTTGAAATCAGGAATGCCGAAATCGTCAGGCCAATGATCGTGCCGGCGAGCGAGGCATGTTTGCGGAAGGTTTCCCAGGCGAAGCGCGGCCAGAACACCAGCGGATTTTCGCGCGGCAGGTCCGGGCGACGCTCCGACGGCGTCTTCAGGCGCAGCAGGCCGCTTTGCAGTGGATGCACGTTTTCCAGCGGCACGGTGGTCGCGAAGGAGACGAGAACCTTGACGAGCCTTGCAAGCGGGACGCCGGTTGCCACGGCGCGGCGCAGCAGCGTCTTCATATGATCAGGCGAATAATAGAGCGACCAGGCCTCGTGGTAGATGTCTTCCCACTGCTGCTTGCTCATCTTGGGATGCGCGGTGCAGACATGCTCGACATCGTAGATGTTGAGATCGGCATCCATCTCGACGCCCTTCTTCCATAGGACCTGATGGTCCTCGGAGCCCGGCAACGGCGTCAGGATGAAGAATTCGATGACGTCGAGCGGCAGCTCTTCCTGGATGATCGTAATGTCGCGGCGGATCGATTCCGGCGTATCGGCGGGGAAGCCCAGGATATAACCGGCAAGCGTCATGATGCCCTGCGCCTTCCAGGCGAGCAGCATCTTGCGGTATTCGGTGATCTTGTTCTGGTTCTTCTTGGCGGCGGTCAGATTGTCCGGATTGACGTTTTCGAGGCCGATGAAGACACGGGTGACACCGGCGCGGCGGGATTTCTCGATGAAATTCGGGATCTTGTGGCAGAGCGTGTCGACCTGGATCATCAAGCCGAGCGGAATGCCGTCGCGCTCCTTGAGCTCGATCAACCGGTCGAAGATCGCTTCCCAATCCTTGTTGCGGGCGAAATTGTCGTCAGTGATGAAGAATTTGTGGATGCCCTGCGCCCAGTTCATCCGCACCAGCTTTTCGACGTCGTCGGCCGAGCGGAAGCGCGATTTGCGTCCCTGCACGTTGATGATGGTGCAGAACGAGCACTGATAGGGACAGCCGCGTCCGGCATCGAAGCTGGTGCTGAGCCCGAGCGTGCGCTGGATATTGTCTTTCGGCAGGAAGGGAACCGGCGTGCCGCCGATACCGGGAAGGTCGTTCATGAAATTGTAGAGCGGCTTCAGCTCGCCGGCGGCGGCGTCGCGCAGCACCATGTCGAGCCGGCCCTCGGCCTCGCCGGCAAACATCGAGATGCCCATGTCGCGGCAGGCATCGAGCCCGACCGCCTTGCCATCCAGCATCGACAGGCAGCCGGAAACATGGAAGCCGCCGATGGAAACCGGCAGGCCGGCATCGCGGAAGGGCCGGGCGATATCGAGGGCGCGCGGATACTGGTTGGTCTGGACACCGACGAGCGCGATCATCCCGAAATTGTCGTGACGCTTGAACTGCGCCAGCAGTCCGGCAAAATCGATCCGCGTATTGGTCTCGTCAATCACGGTGATGTCGATCGCCGTATCGTCTCCGAGCACCTTGCGCTCGGCGCATTCCGCGGCGATGCCATAGAGTGCCGCGAGCGAATTGGAGGGAATCATCGCCCGCCACCAGCGGATGACATAACCGTCATCGTCATAATGCGACGGCTTGATCAGGATCAGCTGAAAACGTCTGCGGGCAGCTTCCAAGACTTGGGACAAGAGTATCTATCTTTCTTTAGAAGCTTTTGCCCGAAGGCAAAATGGATTTGAAGACATCTATCAGGCACGGCGTATCAATGCGATTTAGGCGGTCAAACTAAGGCGTAAAAAAAGACACGGCGCGTAAACGCTTTCGCGAAACTTGTCATTCCTCAATATACTACCCGATATCGAGCAGCAATGCGCGGTGGTCGGAGACCTCAGGCGCCTCGACCACCTCGAATTTGGCAACCTTCACCGCCGGTGTAACCAGCATGTAGTCGGCAAAGCGGCCCTGCTTCAGATAGTAGGAGGTTCGCGTGTCTACAAGGCCGTTTCCGGTGACGAGATCGGAAAGCCCGAGTCTGGCGAGCATGGTGAAGGTCGCGCTGTCGGGCAACACATTGAAATCGCCGCAGACGATCAGCCCTTCGTCACCGGGCCAGACGCGCTCGATGAGCCCGACCAGCGCTGCGGCCTGCGCCTCGCGCGCCGCCGTGTCATCCTTGCCTGCGGGATCGCGCAGGCCATGCATGTGGGCGATGGTGACGGTCGAAGCGTGCTCATGGCTGAAGAGGCGGATGCAATGGGCGTTTCGCGGCCGGGGATGGTCGCCCCAGCCATCAGCGGAAAAATGGCCATGCACGAAGTCCAGCCCCTGGGCAATGACGGAATGGGTCTTGCGCACGAAGGTCGCAAGCCCGAATTCGGCGGCAATGGCGGTATCGCCGTCGGACAGCTCGCCTCTCGATGTCGGGCAGAAGAAGCCGTCGTGGCCGGGCAGGGCGGCGCTGACCTCCGTGAATAGATTGAGGCGCTGTGGCAGCTCCAGCCCTGCATCCCGATAGATCGACCATCCGCAGCCCGTACCCGGCGCCCGCAGCACCTCCTGCAGGCACAGCACGTCCGGATCTGTCTGCCTGACATAGCCGATCAGGGCCTCATGCAGCCTGCCGCCCCACGCGTTCAGCGAAATGATGCGCAATGTCGTTCGGCTCCGTTTGGCGGCCGGATCTGCTGTCTACACGGCGAGCTTTAGAGTTCCGACTTGATGTCGCCCATCCGGTTCCAGGCATCGAGGCCGGCGATCTTGTAGGCTTCGGCAAGCGTCGGATAGTTGAAGGTGTTTTCGACGAAATATTCGACCGTCCCTTTGAGATTGAGCACCGCCTGGCCGATATGGACCAGCTCGGTGGCGCCTTCGCCGACGATATGCACGCCGAGCAGACGGCGAGTCTTCAGCGAGAAGATCAGCTTCAAAAGGCCGGTGTCGAGGCCCATGATATGACCGCGCGAGGTTTCGCGGAACCGGGCGATGCCGCACTCATAGGGAATACCGCGCTCCTTCATCTCCTCTTCGGTCAGGCCGCAGGTCGAAATCTCCGGCACGGCATAGATGCCGTAGGGGAAATATTTCGGCGGCTCCTTGGCGACCGCGCCGATCGCGACGCGGGCGGCGATGCGGCCCTGTTCCATCGAGGTCGAGGCAAGGCTCGGAAAGCCGACGACGTCGCCGGCGGCGTAGACGTTGGCAACCGATGTCTGGAACGTCTCCGGATTGACCTTGAGACGGCCGCGGCTATCGGCTTCGAGGCCGATGGCCGGAAGGTTCAGCGCGTCAGTCGCCCCCATGCGGCCGGCGGCGAAAAGCACCATGTCGGTCGTCAGGCGTCGGCCACTGTCGAGCGTCAGCTCGACCTTGCCGTTGTCGAGCGTCTCAACCTTGTCGGCCTTCTGGCCGAGCAGCAGCTTCATGTTGCGGTCGCGCAGCTGATAGGTGAAGTCCTCGACGATTTCCTTGTCGATGAAGTCGAGCATCGTCGCCTTCGGGTCGATGACGGTGACGGCCGTGTCGAGCGCGCTGAAGATCGTCGCATATTCGATGCCGATGACGCCGGCGCCGATGACGACCATCGATCGCGGCAACTCCTGGATGTCGAGCAACTCGTCGCTGTCGAGTACAGTCTTGCCGTCGAAAGGTATGTAATCGGGACGGAACGGCTTTGTGCCGACGGCGAGCAGTACGCTGGCGGCGGTGACCTGCGTGGTCTCGCCGTCATCCTTGATCACCTGCAGCGTCGACGCATCGATGAAGCTCGCCTTGCCGCGAATGTGCTGCACGCGGTTGCGGGCGAACTGGTGTTCCAGCACCTCGACCTCGTGGTTCAGCGTGATCAGCAGGCGGCGGCGCAAATCATCTGCGCTGATCTCTTCCTTGACGCGGTAAGACCGGCCGTAGAAACCGCGTTCGCGCCAGCCGGAGAGGTTGAGCGCGGTCTCGCGCAGCGTTTTGGAGGGGATGGTGCCGGTATGGACGGACACGCCTCCGACGCGTTTGCCCTGCTCGATAACAAGCACTTTCTTGCCGAGTTTTGCAGCCTGGATGGCGCCGCGGCGCCCTGCGGGACCGCTGCCCACCACAACGAGATCGTACTGAAGCATCATCAAGCCCCGGATTGGAAAGGAATCATTTTGCGACGCAAAATGTCGCCCGTCCATCGTTAGCCGGTCAATGTTACAGATTGTTTTACGGCCGCCTGATTGGTCCTGACGGGCGCTTTTTCGGGCAAGTGAGCCCTTCGGGAAACAGCTTTACGCCATGATGTCGGCGCGCGACGGTTTTCATGCGCGGGTGATGTAGTCCGCGGAAATATCGCTGACCTTGGTAACGCCGAGCAACGCCATATTGCTGTGCAGTTCCGTCTTCAGGATGTCCGCCGCCTTAAGCACGCCCGGTAACCCCGCGACGGCTGCGGCATAAAGGAACGGCCTGCCCACGAACACGAAACGGGCCCCGAGCGCGAGAGCCTTCATGATATCAGTTCCACGCCTGAAACCGCCATCGACCATGACGGCAACGCTGTCTCCGACACGTGCTGCAATCTCCGGAAGCACCTGAAGCGGTGAAGCGGTGCCGTCAAGCTGGCGGCCGCCATGGTTGGAGACGATCACTCCATCCGCCCCGGTGTCGGCAGCCCGGGCCGCGTCGTCAGGATGCATGATCCCCTTGACCACAAGTTTGCCGGACCACCTGTTGCGTATCCGCTCCAAATGATTCCAGTTGAGGTGGTCGCGCCTGCCGAAATCGCGCGTGACGTTCGAGGAGATGATCGGCGCGCCTCTTGTGGCATAGGAATTTTCAAAATGCGGAATGCCGTGCCGAACGATCGTGCGCAAGAATGTGCCGGTGGTCCAACGCGGGTGCGAGATGCCCTGCCATGCCAGGCGCAGACCTGGACGCAAAGGCGTCGAAAATCCGGCCCTTACATTGTTTTCCCGATTTGGCAGCGTGGCTGTGTCCACGGTCAGCAGAAGTGTGCGCAAGCCGGCGGCGCCGACGCGATCGATCAGAGCATCGATACGATCGGGTTCGCCGGGGAGATAGGCCTGAAACCACGCTTGTGGCGAAACCGCAGCGATCTCTTCCAAGGGGATAAGTGAGGAACCGCTTATAATCATCGGGATTCCCGACTGTTCCGCTCCCCGCGCGAGCACGATGTCACCTCGATAGGCCATCAGCGCGCTGATACCCATCGGCGCGATGCCGAATGGTGCGGCATGGGTCTTGCCGAAGAGGCTCGTCTCGGTGCTGCGTTTCGAGACGTCCCGAAGGACACGAGGCCGGAAGGCATAGGCCTGGAAAGCTTCCGCGTTATGCCGCAGCGACGCATTGGTCTCGGTCGCGCCGGCGATATAACCGAACAGAGGCTTTGGCAGATGTCGCCGCGCCTTCATTTCAAAATCATCGAGGCAGAGCACGTCGCGGCAGAGCCGGGTCGATCGATCGGTGTTGCCGCTGCGGATCGTCATGGAGCTTCATCTTCTCGGTATTTCGGGCGGGCATTGTTCAGACATGGTGGTTGCAGGATTGCATACAATCCCGCACGACCAACTGCTGTCAACTCCAGCATTCCGCAGTCTTCCCACGCCGATGGGCCGCCGCAGGATCGACGTGCGGCGGCCTTGCACCTCGTCGGCGGTCGGTCCTGGCTTTTGTTCAGATCAGCTTCAGCCCCTTCAGGCTGACATGGCCGTCCTTGCCGATGATGACATGGTCGTGAACGGTGATATCGAGCGCCTTGGCGGCATCGATGATCACCTTCGTCATGTCGATGTCGGCGCGCGACGGTGTCGGGTCGCCGGAGGGGTGGTTGTGGACGAGGATCATCGCCGTTGCCGAAAGCTCCAGCGCGCGTTTCACCACCTCACGCGGATAGACCGGCGTGTGGTCGACCGTGCCGCGCCCTTGCACCTCATCGGCGATCAGCACATTGCGTTTGTCGAGAAAGAGGATGCGAAACTGTTCGCGGGTTTCGTGCGCCATGGCGGCATGGCAATACTGGATGACCGAAGACCACGAGGACAGGACCTGTTTGCTCCTGAGCTCGCTCTTCAGGGTCCGATGGGTCACAGTCGAGATCAGCTTCAGGTCGAGCGCCACGGCCTCGCCGACGCCCTTCACCTCCGTCAGCAGCGCTGCTGGCGCACCGAAGACGCCGGAAAGCGAGCCGAATCGCTCGATCAGCGCCTTGGCGATCGGCTTGGTATCACGCCGCGGGATCAGCCGGAAAAGCAAGAGCTCGAGGATTTCGTAGTCGGCAAGCGCGGTGTCGCCCAGTTCGCGGAAGCGGTCACGCAACCGCTCGCGATGACCATGATAATGTTCTTGCGCGGCGAGCGAGGCGGGCAGGGCGGTCCTGCCATTCGCCGCGGACGGCTTTTGCGGTCGTCCGCCGAAGAACGAGCGTTCGTCGGCGGCAATGGGCTCTTGCGTTGGGAAAGGCAACTCGTCGTCGGAAGATGTCGCAACAGGTCCCTTCGCCATCGGATCGTTACCCGTTGTGCGACGGCAGGCCCGGGCGGTCGAGCCCGCCCGGCGACAGCGTGAAGATCTCGCAGCCATCGGAGGTGACGCCGACCGTATGTTCGTACTGGGCCGAAAGCGAGCGGTCGCGGGTCACCGCCGTCCAGCCGTCGGCCAGCACCTTCACATGCGGTCGGCCGAGGTTGATCATCGGCTCGATGGTGAAGATCATGCCTTCGCGCAGTTCCGGCCCCTCATTGGCGCGGCCGTAATGCAGGATGTTCGGCGAATCATGGAACAGCCGGCCGACACCGTGACCGCAGAAATCGCGCACCACCGAACAGCGCTCGGCCTCGGCATAGGTCTGGATCGCCTCGCCGATCGCGCCGGTGCGGGCGCCCGGCCTGACGGCTGATATGCCGCGCATCAGCGATTCATAGGTGACCTCGAGCAGGCGCTCGGCGGCGCGCTTGATCGTGCCAACAGGATACATCCGGCTCGAATCGCCGTGCCAGCCGTCGAGCACGAAGGTAACGTCGATATTGACGATATCGCCTTCGCGCAGCGGCTTGTCGTTCGGAATGCCATGGCAGACGACGTGATTGATCGAGGTGCAGGTCGATTTGGTATAGCCGCGATAGTTCAGCGTCGCCGGATAGGCGCCGTGCTCCAGACCGAAATCGAAGACGAATCGGTCGATCTCATCGGTCAGCATGCCGGGTTTGACGATGTCGGCAAGCGCATCGAGGCAGCGCGCGGTCAGCTGGCATGCCCTGCGCATACCCTCGAATGCTTCAGCGTCATAAAGCCGGATGGCGCCGGTATTCTTCGGCGGCGCGGAAGAGGCTTCGATATAGTTCACCATTGCAGGGCCTTAGCGGAGATTATTAGATTTGTTCATAATGCAGCTATGCCGGGTTCGTCCATCGCGATCAACCGCCAGGACGAGATTTCTGACCGGATCGGATCCGTTTGGCGTGCAGCTTTCCAAATCGGTCCGAGGCCAAATCGTTGGACCGGATGGAATATCCACAATCTTCCCAAGGGGATAGGATTGATTGCCTGAAATCTCCCCGTTACTCACCGATTGGTGACAGCGGGGAAGGGGCATTCATGCTGAACGAAGCGATTAATCTTGAGATCTTACCGGAGGCCGCCGGCGAGCCGGAACGGCGCGTGCGTGATCGCGGCGCCACCGAACGCGCCATCCTTGCCGCCGCCAAGGGTCTGCTGGCCGAGCAAGGCTTCCAGAATTTCGGCATCAACGCGGTCGCCCGCCGCGCCGGCTGCGACAAGCAGCTGATCTATCGCTACTATGGCGGCCTCGACGGCCTGGTCGAAGCGATCGGCGCCGATCTCGGCACATGGGTGAAGGATCGCATTCCGGAAGACACCGGCGGCATGTTCCTGCTCACCTATGGCGACCTGATGGAGCGGCTGTCGCTTCTTCTTCTCGATGCCTTGAGAGATGATCCGTTGATGCGCCGCATCCTCGCCTGGGAAATATCGGAAAACACCGAGCAGGTGAGGCGGCTGTCCGAAGCGCGTTCGAAGGCGCTCGCTCTCTGGCTGGAGCGCATGCGCGGCTCGCTGGCGTCGCCGAAGGGCATGGATGCAGCAGCCGTCAACGCCGTCGTCATCGCGGCGATCCAGCACCTCGTGCTCGCTGCTGCAGCCGGCGGGCAGTGCGCCGGCCTGTCGCTGAAGACATCCAAGGATTGGGAAAAGGCGGCGACGGCGCTGAAGCGCATCGTGCGCGGCGTCTACGGTTGAGATCTGCTCATCCACAGGGGGCGGGTTTCGCGTTAACCTTAACAAATGGTTTACGTTGCGCGGGCCTGGTTAAGCCGACAGTGTGGCGGTGAGCAGAGATGGTATGAGTGAGAGTGCCCGAGTTGACGCCCATGGGAACGAAGATCGCTAAAGCCGCGTTTCTGGTGACGGCGATGATGTTTTTCGCAGTCCTGGCGCTGGATATTGCAATTCCGACGCTGGTGCTTTGCATCATGGCATTGTCAACCTGGTTGGTCTCCCTCGATCTGCCCGTCGCGCGCAAGCATGGAGGAGAGGCCGCATGAAGTGGTTTCTGATCTTCTGGGCCGGCCCCATCGTCTTTCTGGGCGGATGGTACTGGCTCTCCTATTACGACATGAATTTCGGCATCTTCATGCTGTCGCGGCAGGTCCATGACCTGACGTTCGAGCTTTACGGAAAGGCGCTCGGCATTCCGCCGGAGACGATCCCACCGCTCGTGGCCCGCGCGATCGCGGTCGACAGCCTCGTCGTCTTTGCCATCCTCGGCTTCAGAAAGCGCAAGTCGATCATCGCCTGGTGGACGGCGCGTCAAGCGCTGAATTCGTCTCCCGACCTTGCCAGCAAGGAAAGCCTGTCGAGCGCGCCCTGAAGGATGAAACTTGCCGCGGCCGAATCGATCCGTTCGGCCCGCTTGGCGCGCGAGACGTCCATTTCGAGCAGCGTCCGTTCGGCCGCGACCGTGGAAAGCCGCTCGTCCCAATAGACGAAGGGCAGCGCCGTCTTCTGCTCCATGTTGCGCACGAAGGCGCGCGTCGCCTGTACGCGCGGACCCGCCGATCCGTCCATATTCATCGGCAGGCCGATGATGAAGCCTGCGACCTTTTCCGATTGTGCAAAGTCCAGCAGCGCCTGCGCATCGATGGTGAACTTGACGCGCCGGATCACCGTGCGCGGCGTGGCGAAGCGCCGCCCGAGATCGGACATCGACAGCCCGATCGTCTTGGTGCCGAGATCGAGGCCGGCAATCGCCTGTCGCGGGGCAAGCGTCTCGGCCATTTCCTCGATCGTCAGCACCGTCATCGCCATGTCATCCCGTCAAAAGAAATTGAAGTCGTCGCCGCTTTTCTTTGTGGCCACGTAAGATATGTCCTTAGAGCATGATGCCGAAAAGTGTGAGCGGTTTTCGGGCGACATCATGCTCCAATTCTTTGATTGAGATGCGGATGGAGATTGAGGCCGATCCCGCCCAAAATCATCCGGATCTCCTATCGAAGCCTGCTTTTGCATCACGTAATAAAGGAGACATTTCATGAAGATCACCTGGCTCGGCCATTCCGCCTTCCGCATCGAGACATCAAAGGCGAAGATCCTGCTCGACCCGTTCCTCAGCTATAACGCCTCCTTTTCCGGCCAGGATATCAAGGACGTTTCGGCAGGCGTCACCCACATCCTGCTGACCCATGGCCATGGCGATCACGTCGGCGACACCGTGGCGCTTGCCAAGGAAACCGGCGCCGTCGTTCTCGCCAATGCCGATCTCGCCGCCTGGCTCGGCTCCAAGGGTGTCGACAAGATCGAGATGGGCAATACCGGCGGCACGATCGCGCTCGGCAGCTTCTCGGCGACCTTCACCAATGCGCTGCACTCATCTGCCCAGATCACCGAAGACGGCGTCTCGCACGCGCTCGGCAACGCCAACGGCCTGATGCTGCACTTCGACGACGAAGCCTCGATCCTTGCCATGGGCGATACCGACATCTTCTCCGACATGGCGCTGATCAATGAATTGCACCAGCCCGATATCGGCCTCGTGCCGGTCGGCGACCGCTTCACCATGGGTGGCGCGGTGGCGGCACTTGCCTGCCGGCGTTATTTCAACTTCAAGACCGCGATCCCCTGCCACTATGGCACCTTCCCGATCATCGACCAGACGGCCGAAAAATTCGTTGCCGGCATGGAGGGATCGCAGACGGATGTGAAGGCGATCAAGCCCTCCGAGAGCCTGTCGATCTAGCAAAACCCCGTTGCGTAAGGCGGACATGGCCTTTATAGCGGGTAGGAAAAATCCTATCCGGAGAATGCCATGTCCGTCGATCTTGCCACCGTGAAGCGCGTCGCCCGCCTTGCCCGTATTGCCGTCTCCGAGGATGAGGCAAATCGCATGGTCGGCGAGCTGAACGGTATCCTTGGCTTCGTCGAGCAACTCTCCGAAGTGAATGTCGATGGCGTCGAGGCGATGACGTCAGTCACCCCGATGGCGATGAAGAAGCGGAGCGATGAGGTGACAGACGGCGGCAAGGCGGCCGATATCGTCGCCAATGCGCCCGTCACCGATCATAATTTTTTCCTGGTGCCGAAAGTCGTCGAATAAGGCTTCGAAGCCTCTTTCCGACCCTGTTGCCATTTCCAGATCTGAAGCGAAAACACGATGAGCGAACTCACCAGCCTGACCATTGCCGAAGCCCGCCAGAAGCTGCGCGCCAAGGAAATCACCGCGACCGAACTGACCGAAGCCTATATCTCGGCGATCGATGCGGCCAATGGTCAGCTGAATGCCTATATAAAGGTCACGCCGGATCTCGCCCGCCTCATGGCGAAGAATTCCGACGCGCGCATCGCCGCCGGCAAGGCGGGCGATCTCGAAGGCATTCCGCTCGGCATCAAGGATCTCTTTGCCACCGTCGGTGTGCACACCCAGGCCTGCAGCCACATTCTCGATGGTTTCGAGCCCCGTTATGAATCGACCGTGACGCAGAACCTCTGGGATGACGGCGCCGTCATGCTCGGCAAGCTTAACATGGACGAGTTCGCCATGGGCTCCTCCAACGAGACGTCGTATTACGGCGCGGTCATCAACCCCTGGCGCTCCGCGGGTTCCAACCAGCAGCTCGTGCCCGGTGGCTCCTCCGGCGGCTCGGCCGCAGCCGTCGCCGCTCACCTTTGCGCCGGCGCCACCGCGACCGATACCGGCGGCTCGATCCGCCAGCCGGCAGCCTTCACCGGCACCGTCGGCATCAAGCCGACCTATGGCCGCTGCTCGCGCTGGGGCACCGTCGCTTTCGCTTCCTCGCTCGACCAGGCGGGCCCGATCGCCCGCGACGTGCGCGATGCCGCCATCCTTTTGAAGTCGATGGCAAGCGTCGATGCCAAGGACACGACGTCGGTCGATCTGCCGGTGCCGGATTATGAAGCCGCGATCGGCCAGTCGCTGAAGGGCATGAAGATCGGTATTCCCAACGAATACCGCGTCGATGGCATGCCGGATGAGATCGAAGCCATCTGGCGCCAGGGCATCGCCTGGCTGAAGGAAGCCGGCGCCGAGATCGTCGACATCTCGCTGCCGCACACCAAATACGCCCTTCCGGCCTATTACATCGTCGCTCCCGCCGAGGCATCCTCGAACCTCGCCCGTTACGACGGCGTGCGCTACGGCCTGCGTGTCGACGGCAAGGATATCGTCGACATGTACGAGAAGACACGTGCCGCGGGCTTCGGCAAGGAAGTCAAGCGCCGCATCATGATCGGCACCTATGTGCTGTCCGCCGGCTATTACGACGCCTATTATATCCGCGCCCAGAAGGTCCGCACGCTGATCAAGCGCGATTTCGAACTCGCTTTCGATGCCGGCGTCGACGCCATCCTGACGCCGGCAACACCGTCGTCGGCCTTCGGCGTCGCCGATGAGAACCTCGCCGCCGATCCGGTGAAGATGTATCTGAACGACATCTTCACGGTGACGGTCAACATGGCGGGCCTGCCCGGCATCGCCGTGCCGGCCGGCCTCGACCAGAAGGGCCTGCCACTCGGCCTGCAACTGATCGGCAAGCCCTTTGATGAGGAAACCCTCTTCAAGACCGCCCATGTCATCGAGCAGGCGGCCGGCCGGTTTACGCCCGCCAAGTGGTGGTAACCGACTTAACGATCCATTTGCGCCGATCGCAAGGCGGTCGGCGCCCGGCCTTTTTCCTGATCGACAGGCCATTTTTTCATATTTGTTCCTTCGAGCCGGAACTCAGCGCCTCGCGTTGTCCGTAACCATCATTCAGTCGATCTGACGGAGGCCGGTGCGAACTTGTCGGCTAACGCTGATAAGACCTGCTGTCGATGAGGAGGACTTCCCGCTCGTTGATATGTCCGTGAAGAAACCTTGTACCTTTAGGGATCGGTATCAGGCCGCAAAATCGGTGCATGTTGACCTCGCGCCAGATGCTCAAGCAGTTGACGCGTGATGGGTTGGAGTTCTTCAACGGCTCGAGAGCAAAGCAGAAGTCGTCGCGTCGCCCAGGCGTCAGTGAGTCTGACAAATGCGATCGGCATGGTGCGACGGCAGCGGCGCGCGGCGATCTCGGGAACAATGCCAAAACCCACGCCATCCGCCGCCATCCTGCAAATGCCCTCAAAGGTTCTGAGATGCACGCGCGGCTGCAACCTATGGCCCGCGCGGGCCGCGTGGTCATCGACATGCTGCTGAAGCGCACCTGCAAAGCCGATCTGGTCCTCGCCGAGGAGTTGAGAAAAGGCGATCCGCCTTTCCCCAGCCATGGGGTGAGTGCTTGACATGACGGCGACGAGACGATCGACCGCAAATGGCGATGTTGTCAGCGGTGACGTCTCGATCGCATCGGAGACGATCCCAATCTCCGCCAGTCCGCCTGCTATTGCCTTGACGATCTCGGAACTCGGCCGCTCGGAGAGATCGACGTCGATGCGGGGATGCGCCGCCAGCCACGGTCCAAGACGGCCGGGTAGAAATTCGGCCATTGCCGCGGTATTGGCGAGGAGCCTGATCGTGGCCCGGACTCCGCGCGCATGCTCTGACAATTCCGCCTGCATCGTTGCCACTTGGCGCAAAACGAGACGGGCATGATGCGCCAATGCTTCTCCGGCCCGCGTCGCGCTGACGCCCCGCCGCCCGCGATCCAGAAGCGATACGCCGCCGGATGCTTCCATCTGACGGAGTCGCTCGCTTGCCGCAGCCAAAGAAAGATTGGCCGCCGAAGCGCCATGCGTGATGCTGCCAGCCTCCACAACGGCGAGAAAGAGACGTAAATCTGCAAGATCGAAGCGCATGGCGCAAAGATAACACACGGTCAGGCTTCGGAAAAACCGAAGCCTGACGATGGAAGTTCCCGATTGTGGCCAAGCGTCGTATTGCTCTAAGTGGCAGCATGGAGCAGATCAATTTCACCACTGTCGCAATCGCCGTCATTTTCTTTGTTGCCGGTTTCGTCAAAGGCGTCACGGGCATGGGCTTGCCCACAGTGGCCATGGGTGCACTCGGCGCGCTCCTTAATCCATTGACGGCGGCCGCGCTGCTGCTCGCGCCATCCTTCGTCACGAATGTTTGGCAGCTTCTTGCCGGTCCACGATTTGGGCCGCTTCTGCTGCGACTGTGGCCCATGATGGCGATGATCGTCATCGGCACGCTGGCCAGCTGCACCCTGCTTGCAGGCGGTAATGCCGGCCGCACCACGATGGCTCTCGGGCTCGCGCTGGTCTTCTACTCAGCCTACACGCTCCTTGCTCATCAGCACCGCGTGCCCTCCCATTGGCAGCCTTGGGCATCGCCTCTGGTTGGGCTGGCAACGGGCGTAATGACAGGTGCTACGGGCGTATTCGTCATTCCCGCCGTTCCGTATCTTCAGGCGCTCGGTTTCGAGCGGGACGAACTGGTTCAGGCATTGGGCCTATCCTTCAGCATTTCGACCATTGCGCTTGCTATCGCCCTTCTCTCCCATGGGACTCTGCCAATCAGCGCACTGACGACGTCGGTGCTTGCCGTCATCCCCGCCCTAGTTGGTATGGTGGCTGGGCAGGCGGTCCGCATGCGGATCAGTCAAGATGTCTTTCGGCGTGGATTTCTCGTCTGTCTCCTGATTCTGGGACTGGAAATGGCGCTTCGGCCGCTTCTGTCGCAATGACCGCTTGTGGTGGCACGAGTTGGATGTCAGTTGCTGACAACCCGGTCACGCTGCGTCTGAAGGACCTCGGGGGCCTTGAAACCCTTGCCGGCAAGGCAGGTCACCTGACCATTTGCTTCGCGACTGAAGAAGGCGGGTGCCGTCTCGGATTTCGAGGCGGCGCCTGTTATAGAAAGAAGACTTTGCGGGGAGGGCCTCATGCCGAACAAGGATCTTGCGCGATTGATCGAGGCAGCTGATCGCCTCGCTGCCGGTGGGTTCACTATGGGCGCTGATTGGCAGGCGGTACACGAAATCTGCCAGCGCCACGAAGGTGAACAGCCGTTCGACTGGGGTCACGCGCTCTGCCATCGCATCGAAGGCGACGACTGGAATGCCGACTACTGGTATCGTCGCGCTGGAAAGAGACGAGGCGCCGGCTCGATGGCCGACGAGTGGTCGGCGATGCGGACGGAACTCTCTGCAAAGGCTGGAGGCTAACACCCTGACTACGCCGGTTGGAGCATAGTCAGGGTGGGTTGCCCGATTACCTGTTATTTAGTTGCGACCTGACCAGCCTCAGTCCTTTTTCGGTGATCCGGTAGGGTTGGCCGCTCGAGGACTTGATGGCCCTCAGCTGCTTCAGCCTGCGGAAGAGATCGAGATCGACGCCGGGATAGAGCCAGCCATCGCGGGTGAAGCAACTGACTGCCTCGATCTTCCTGTTGTCGTCGCGAGAAATTTCGATGCGGCCGCCTTGGGCCATGAGATGCAGGATGCGCTGCTCCGTGCGAGAAATGTCCATGTGTTGAGATCCGGTATCGCGCCCGGCAGGGCGCACAAAAACGATCTGGCGTTCATTCGAACGTCAGGGCTTCGTTTTTTTCGGGCCCATGCGCGCAAGAAAACTTGCGGGCAGGGCCTTTACCGGGTCTCAGGCAGGCTCAACATAAAACACCTCGATAAGCTTTATTATTCAGCCGGGAAAATTCGGTCAAGAGCGTGCTCTCAGGTTAAAACCGGTCGAAAACCGCAATTTCCAGCCATCATCTCCTTGGAGCCACTGGTAAATTTCGCGACTCAATGGTCTAGTTGAGGGGTAACGCGGAGGTGTCGTTGATCCACATTCGCAATGCCCGCGATGGTGAAGCGGAGCTATTGAGCGAGATCGGGCTCAGGGCCTGGCAAAATGCGATGGCGTCGATCGGCGAATCGGACGCGATGATCGATGCAGCGCGCAACGCCTTTCGGAACTTCGTGGAAAACGACTGGCTGACCATCACCGTCGTCGAGCAGAACGGCCAGGTCGCAGGCTGGGCGGCGCGCGAGCGATTGGACGAAACCATCTCAGATTTCTGGATCGATCCTGCCTTCACCCGCCAGGGGCTTGGTTCGGCGCTTCTCGTCCGCATCGAAAAGGAAATCTCCGATCAGGGCTTCGAGAGGGCGGCGATGCAGACCCATTCCGGCAATAGCGAGGCGATCGGCTTCTTCCGGAAACACGGCTACAGCATCCACTGGCTCTCGGTCGCCTATAATCCGAAGCTCGATCGCGATGTGCCCTCGGTCGGACTGACAAAACAGCTCGTTTCCGATGGCGGCGGATACGGGCAGGAATTCTGACGTTTGAAAGGTGCTGCAGGAGGCGGAGGATTGCTTACGGCCGCCGGGCGTGGTTCTCGGCTCATAGCGGGCTATTCGGACGTCACGCAAAAATTGTTGCCTTCGGGATCATTCAATACGCTGTAGGCATCCGTGTCGCGGACGAATGTCGCCCCGAGGGATAGGAGCCGTTCCACTTCTTTTTGCCGGTCCGGAGCGGCGATATCGAGATGAACACGGTTGCGGGCGGTACGCTCTCCCTGGCGAAGGTGGAAGCAGAGGCGTGTTCCGGGACCATCGACCATCACCGTCGGATCCGTTTCCCGTGTCAGCCCCAATGCGGCAAGGCGGGCCAGCTCGGCATCGTCATAAGGCATCACTTCGTAGCCATCGAGCGCCGCCGCCCAGAAACGAGCAACTCGCCAGGGATTGTCGCAGTCGATGACGATTTCTTTCAGCCTTGCCATGACGCTTCTAAAACTTACCGGATCGACGCTCGGAGACGCGCTCAGCGATCGCCCCGCCGATGGCCGGCAGCAATGCGAAAAGCATGAGCTGTGGTGTTCCCTGCAACGTCAACAGGCCGGAAATGGTGAGCGCGAGCAGCAACCCTGCCAGCGTCCCGACCAGATAGGGCAGATAACCCTTCAATAGCGCCTCCCTATCGCGATGGCCAAAATCCAAGCGCATTTGGACTGAAGATAGAGATCACTATGGTATCGACAACTGGGGCGGTCAGAATTCGTGTCGATCGCTCGGCTTATGCCGATGTCGCCGTCCGTGGTGCAGACGGCCTCTCGCCCCAGACAGAAGCCGCCGACAGCAACTCTTGCACAAGGGAAAGCCTTGCACCGCTACGCCATTTCCGTTACCTCACCAGTGGAAAAGAACAGCCTGCAAAGAGTATCAGATGACCCTTGTCGACGTCCGCACGCCTGATCCGAAACGCTTCATCCCCGGCGCCACCGGCGACTGGGAAGTCATCGTCGGCATGGAAGTCCATGCCCAGGTGCTGTCCAATTCGAAGCTCTTCTCCGGCGCCTCGACGGAATTCGGCAAGCCGCAAAATTCGAACGTCTCGCTGGTCGACGCCGCGATGCCCGGCATGCTGCCCGTCATCAACGAGGAATGCGTCAAGCAGGCGGTGCGCACCGGCCTCGGCCTGAAGGCCGAGATCAACAAGCGCTCGGTCTTCGACCGCAAGAACTATTTCTATCCCGACCTGCCGCAAGGCTATCAGATCTCGCAGTTCAAGGATCCGATCGTCGGCGAGGGTAAGATCGTCATTTCGCTTGGGCCGGACCGCCAGGGCCAGTTCGAGGATATCGAGATCGGCATCGAGCGCCTGCATCTGGAACAGGATGCCGGCAAGTCGATGCATGACCAGCATGCGACCATGTCCTATGTCGACCTGAACCGTTCCGGCGTTGCGCTGATGGAGATCGTCTCCAAGCCCGACATGCGCTCGTCCGACGAGGCCAAGGCCTATATGACCAAGCTGCGCTCGATCGTGCGTTATCTCGGCACCTGCGACGGCAACATGGACGAAGGTTCGATGCGCGCCGACGTCAACGTCTCGGTCCGCCGTCCGGGCGAGGGTTTCGGCACGCGCTGCGAAATCAAGAACGTCAACTCCATCCGCTTCATCGGCCAGGCGATCGAATATGAAGCCCGACGCCAGATCGGCATTCTGGAGGAGGGCGGCACGATCGATCAGGAGACCCGCCTCTTCGACCCGAACAAAGGCGAGACGCGCTCCATGCGCTCCAAGGAGGATGCGCACGACTATCGTTACTTCCCCGATCCAGACCTGCTGCCGCTCGAATTCGACGATGCCTTCATCAAGGCGCTCGAAGCCGATCTTCCCGAGCTGCCCGACGACAAGAAGGAGCGCTTCGTGCGCGAGCTCGGCCTGTCGATCTATGACGCTTCGGTGCTCGTCTCCGAGAAGGCGATTGCCGATTATTTCGAAGCGGTCGCCGCAGGCCGTGACGGCAAGACGGCGGCAAACTGGGTGATCAACGATCTACTCGGCGCCTTGAACCGCACCGGCAAGGATATCGAGCAGACGCCGGTTTCGCCGGCCCAACTCGGCGCCATCATCGATCTCATCAAGGCGGGAACCATCTCCGGCAAGATCGCCAAGGATCTCTTCGAGATCGTGCTCATCGAAGGCGGCGATCCCGCCGAGATCGTCGAGACGCGCGGCATGAAGCAGGTGACGGATACCGGCGCGATCGAGAAGGCCGTTGACGAGATCATCGCCGCCAATCCCGATCAGGTCGAAAAGGTCAAGGCGAAGCCGACCATGGCGGCATGGTTCGTCGGCCAGGTAATGAAGGCGACCGGTGGCAAAGCCAATCCGCAGGCTGTCCAGGCCCTCGTCAAGGCGAAGCTCGGCATCGAGGAATAAGCGGTGTACTTCGTCCGCACCGCCGGCGAACGCGACGTGGAAAAGGTGCGCGCCCTGCTGGCGGAGAGCTTTCATGCTACCTATGACGACCTCCATGGCGCAGCCAAGGTGGATGATCTCATCGCCCATCTCTTTGCGGCGGCGGCGCTGAAGGCGCGGCTGGCGCGAAAGGATGCCGAATTCCTCGTTGCCGATGACGGCCGCAATATTGGCGGCATGGGTTATGCGGCAATGTCGCAGCAATTGACGAAGACGGTCATGCTGCATCTCCTCTACGTCAGGCCGGCGCTGCAGCGCCAAGGTATCGGCCGCGATATCTTCGCCGAGCTCGAAACCTGTTTTCCGGATGCGGAGATCATGCGTCTCGAAGTCGAACCGCAGAATGCAGCGGCGATCGCCTTCTATCTCACGCACGGCTTCACCGAGGTCGGCCGCAACGAGAACAGTGGGGCCGGGCAATCCGGCATTCCCGCGCTGATCTTCGAAAAACCGCTCGAAGGGCATTGAGGCCGTGGCGGGGGAATTGCCCGACATACTCATTCGTCAGGCGCGCAAAGAGGATCTGCCGGCGCTCGTGGCAATCTTTGCCGCCGATGCGCTCGGCGGTCATGGCGATACCACGGAAGCTGAAGCCTTCCCGGATTATGCCAGGGCCTTTGCCGCAATCGAAGCTTCGCCAGACCAGATGCTTTACGTTGCAGAGCGCGGCGGTGAGGTGGTTGGCACGTTCCAGACGATGGTGACGACGTCGCTGACCAGCCGTGGCTCCTCGGCGATGATTATCGAGGCGGTGCAGACGCGGGCCGATCTGCGCGGGCAGGGGATCGGTGCCGCGATGATCGAATTCGCCATTGCCGAGGCAAAAGGCCGCGGCATGCGGCTGGTGCAGCTGACCTCGAATGCCCTGCGTAGGGATGCCCACCGTTTCTACGAAAGGCTGGGCTTCAGGGCCTCGCATCTGGGCTTCAAGATGGCTTTGAAATGACCCGTGGCTGTCGTGGAATCGCTGGACAATTCGGCTTCGCGACGGCATAAGCGAGGGAATGAATTCTGGTTTGGCCCGCACCCGGCGGGCACAAGGAAAAGACATGTGGAATCTTCTGGTTCAAACCTTCACCTGGTGGAACAGTCAGACGATGGGCACGCGTTTTGCGACCTGGCGTTTTGGCAAGCGTGTCGGCGAGGATGAATTCGGTAACGTCTATTACGAAGGCGGCATGTCTTCCTACGGTCTGCCGAAGCGCTGGGTGATCTACAAGGGTTATGCCGAAGCCTCCGCCATTCCGCCGGGCTGGCATGGCTGGATGCATCATCGCACCGACGTTCCCCCGTCCAAGGAAAACTACGTCGCCAAGGAATGGCAGAAGGGGCATCGCCCCAACCTAACCGGTTCGCCGCAGGCTTACCGTCCGCCGGGCTCCATCGCCGTTCCGGGTGAGCGGCCGCGCGTCACCGGCGATTACGACGCCTGGACGCCCGGCAACTGAGACGGCTCGAACGGGCAATTCCAGGCCCGGCTTTTGGCCACAATTGACCTTTACCCGCAGGTTGGCCGCGCTTGACCGCGGCCGTGAACTGAAAATGTCTGGAGACGGGTACATGAAGCTCTTCACGCGGAACATGGTGCTGCGTGCCGCGGGATCGCTGCTGGCGCTCTCGGCCCTGCTTCCGCCAGTTGCGGCAAATGCCGCACGCATCGAAAATCCGGTTGCCGTCTTCTCCGGCCTCGACAAGATTACCGGCCGCATCACGACCTTCGACGTCTATGTCAACGAGACGGTGCAGTTCGGCGCGCTGCAAGTGACACCGAAGGCCTGTTATTCGCGCGACCAGGCCGAAGCGCAGAAGATCGACGGTTTTGTTGAGGTCGATGAAATCACCCTCGACCGCAAGATCCGCCGCATTTTCACCGGCTGGATGTTCGCCGCCAGCCCCGGCCTCAATGCCGTCGAGCACCCGATCTACGACGTCTGGCTGAAGGACTGCAAGACGAGCTCGGACGTCCCGGCGCCTGACGGCGCCAAGGCGACAGCCCGCTAACGCGACCTGACGGCCGCGTTATGCTGTGGGTGTCTTGTTCCTCTTGAAAAGACCCTTGGCAAAGCGAAGCGCACCGGCGAGCACGATGAAGACGAGAACGCCGGCCTTCTTGAAGAAGGCGAGGGCGAGTGCCAGCAATCCTACCTTCGCGGCAATCTTGGCGCCCGCGCCCGCAGCGATCATTCCCGCCATCCCATAGGCCGCGATCTTGTCGCCCTCGACATAGTCGCCATAAGCCATTCCCTTGTCGAACTGTACGAGCTTGGTGACGGTCGGAATGACGCCTTCGATCTCTTTCAACTGATCGAGGCCGGCGACGAAGTTGAATTGAAATACGCCCTGGCGGCCGAACACACG
Organism: Rhizobium sp. IY2; assembly: GCF_047532935.1. Classification (NCBI taxonomy): domain Bacteria; kingdom Pseudomonadati; phylum Pseudomonadota; class Alphaproteobacteria; order Hyphomicrobiales; family Rhizobiaceae; genus Rhizobium; species Rhizobium sp. IY2. The sequence goes on along the minus strand of NZ_JBLKNU010000001.1, from coordinate 1,588,745 downwards.
CACGGAATAATTCAGCGTGTGCTGCGGCTGCGTGTCGTCGCCAAAGATCAGATCCCGAGCCCAGTGCATCGCATGCGCAGATTGGTCGTAGTGCGGCGTGGAGGCCCAGCCGACAAGCGTGATCTTCGGAAACCCCTGCTTTTCGCGTTCGGCGTTGTTTTCGCGGATCGCGTCTTTGATGTTCTGCAGCAATTCGTCGTAGTTGGTCGTGGCGGCATCGGCGTCGGAAACATAGCCGTCAGCATTGTATTCGACGGTGGAACCCCAGGCCTCGATATCGGTCGGCGCATATTTTGCCGGGAAGATCATCCCCATCGTTCCCGCCGCCGCCGGCGGGTTTCCCCAGATATCGACCAGCACCGTCTTCGCGTCGGCAGGGCTGAGATAGTAGAAGTCGGCGGGTACGTTCAGCGTTGCCTTGGCTTCAGGCAGCTTGATCACGCCGTGCTGAAAATCGAGCTTCTCCAGCAATGGCTTTTCTGCGTCGGAAAAATCGCTCCTGTTCGCAAACATCTCTTGGTAAGGGCGTGCGCCGGCCTGACTCGTCAACAAGGCGAAAAGGATCGCGGCTGCAAAATATCGTTTCAAAATTCTATCCCCCGTTGCATTCCGGAGCCTAGCCAAACCAGGTGGAAAATCAACGTTTGGATGAATCAATCGGGCTTAAAACTTGAGGTGCGGCGACTCCATCGCCGTCGCAAGCATCACGGCATAATCGGCCTTCGGAACGTCGATCGCTCCGAACGTCTTCAGGTGCTCGGTGGTGAATTGCGTGTCGAGCAGGGTGAAGCCCCTTTCCCGTAGCCGGTCGACCAGATGCACGAGGCAGATCTTCGAGGCATCCGTGCGGCGCGAAAACATGCTTTCGCCGAAGAAGGCCGAGCCGAGGGAGACACCGTAGAGACCGCCGACCAGTTCGTCGCCATCCCAGGCTTCGACGGTATGGGCATGGCCCATGTCGAAGAGCGTCGCGTAAAGTGATCGAATCGTCTTGTTGATCCAGGTACTCGGGCGCCCGGATGTCTCCTCCGCGCAAGCCGCGATCACCTGATCGAAAGCGTGATCGAAACGGATCTCGAAGGGTTTCCTGCGCACCGTCTTGGCAAGACTCTTCGACACATGGAAATGGTCGAGCGGCAGCACGCCGCGCAGCTCCGGTTCGACCCAGAAGATCTCCGGGTCGTCGGCGGATTCGGCCATCGGGAAGAGGCCGATGGAATAGGCGCGCAGGAGAATGTCAGGGGTGATGCCTGGTGACTTCCTGCGCGATCCTGCCATTCCTGCCCTATGCCGCCGGTGTGTTGGCGAGGTAGTGTTCCAGCCAGTGGATGTCGTAGTCGCCGTTGGCGATATCCTGGTTGGAGACGAGATCCTGGAACAACGGCAGCGTCGTATTGATGCCGTCGACAACAAATTCGTCGAGCGCCCGGCGCAGGCGCATCATGCATTCAACACGGGTGCGGCCGTGCACGATCAGCTTGCCGATGAGGCTGTCGTAATAGGGCGGGATCTTGTAGCCCTGATAGGCACCGGAATCGATGCGCACACCGAGGCCGCCCGGCGCGTGGAAATGGGTGATCGTGCCGGGCGAGGGCACGAAGGTGCGCGGGTGCTCGGCATTGATGCGGCATTCGATGGCGTGACCGGAAAAATGCACTTCGTCCTGCGTCACCGAGAGACCGCCGCCGGAAGCGACACGGATCTGCTCATGCACCAGGTCGATGCCGGTGATCGCTTCGGTGATCGGATGCTCCACCTGCAAACGGGTGTTCATTTCGATGAAATAGAACTCGCCATTCTCGTAAAGGAATTCGATCGTGCCGGCGCCGCGATATTTCAGCTTCTTCATGGCGTCGGCGCAGATCTGGCCGATTTTCATGCGCTGCTCGACGTTGAGTGCCGGCGAATTCGCCTCTTCCCAAACCTTCTGGTGGCGGCGCTGCAGCGAGCAGTCGCGCTCGCCGAGATGGATGGCATTGCCTTCGCCGTCACCGAACACCTGGATTTCGATGTGGCGCGGCTTGCCGAGATATTTTTCCATGTAGACGGCATCGTTGCCGAAGGCGGCTGCCGCTTCCGTGCGCGCCGTCGACCAGGCTTCGATCAGGTCGGCCTCGCTCTTGGCGACCTTCATGCCGCGTCCGCCACCGCCGGCGGTGGCCTTGATCAGCACGGGATAGCCGATTTCGGCGGCCGTCTTCAGCGCGTCCTCTTCGGTCTTCACTTCGCCGTCCGAGCCCGGAACGACGGGAATGCCGAGTTCGAGCGCCGTCGTCTTGGCGGTGATCTTGTCGCCCATGATGCGGATATGGTCCGCCGTCGGCCCGATGAAGGTGATCCCATGGGCATCGAGGATATCGGCGAACTTGGCGTTCTCCGACAGAAAGCCGTAACCCGGATGCACGGCATCGGCGCCGGTGATCTCGCAGGCGGCGACGATCTGGTGGATGTTGAGATAGCTCTCGCGCGAGGAGGGCGGGCCGATGCAGACGCTTTCGTCGGCAAGGCGCACATGCATGGCATCGGCGTCGGCAGTGGAATGAACCACGACGCAGGCGATGCCGAGCTCCTTGCAGGCCCGGAGCACGCGAAGGGCGATTTCCCCGCGATTGGCGATGAGGATTTTCGAAATCATGGGCATCGGCCTATTCGATGACCACGAGGGCTTGGCCGTATTCGACGGGATGTCCGTCATCGACGAGGATCTCGGTCACCTTGCCGGACTTCGGCGAGGGGATTTGGTTCATCGTCTTCATTGCTTCGATGATGATGAGCGTCTGGCCTTCCTTGACGGTCGCGCCGACCTCGATGAACGGACGCGCGCCCGGAGCCGGCGCCATGTAGACGGTGCCGACCATCGGAGCATTGACGACGTTGGCGGGGTTACGGGCGGGCGCTGCGGCCGGCGCGGCAGCGGCTGCCGGCGCAGCGGCTGCGGCATAGCTGGGTGCTGCGATCGGCGCCTGGACGTATTGCGGCGTACCGGCGCGCGAAACGCGGATGCGCAGGTCGTCCTGCTCGACCTCGATCTCTGTCAGATCCGTATCGTTGAGAATATTGGCGAGATCGCGGATCAGTGCCTGATCGATACCCGATTTCTTTTCAGCCATGGTGTTGCCCTGTCTTCTTCTTATGCCGTGATGTTCTTCAGCGCGTGGAGCGCCAGGATGTAGCTGTGAGTCCCGAAGCCGCAGATCACGCCCTTGCATGCCGGCGCGATCATCGACTTGTGACGGAATTCTTCCCGTGCATGCACGTTGGATATGTGGAGCTCGATGACGGGAATGGAAATGGCGCGGATCGCATCATGCAGCGCGACCGATGTATGCGTATAGGCGCCCGCGTTGATGGCAACGCCGGCGGCCTTTTCATCTGCCTCGTGGAGCCAGTCCACAAGCGTGCCTTCGTGGTTGCTCTGCCGGAAATCGATATCAAACCCGAACTCGCGGCCGGCGGCCTTGCAGTCGGCTTCGATGTCCTTCAGCGTCTTGCCGCCATAAATGCCGGGCTCTCGTTTACCCAGCATGTTCAGGTTGGGGCCGTTCAGGACGAAAATCGTTTGCGTCATCGAATGTTCCGTAAAATGTACGACGGCAACCTATAGACTCCGCGAAGGCTGAATGAAAGCCCTTACGGGTTGGCCAGCGGGAATCACGCCACATTTGTCCACATGGCTGAAACGCTTCGATTTTGGCGATTTGATGGGCGGCCGACCGGCGGCTGGTTTGCTCAGCAGTCAGTCTTGCCGCAACTGCGCATGTTCTTGACCTTGGCTTCGAGATCGTCGAGCCCGACGGCGCCCGGCACCAGTTCGTTGCCGATCACATAGGAGGGCGTGCCGCTGATGCCGAGGCTGGAGGCGAGCTGGTAGGTCGCCTGGACGATGCCGTCATTCGGGCTCTTTGCCATCTCGGCGCGGATCTTGTCCTCGCTGACGCCGAGCGAAGCGGCGACCGCGATCGCTGTTTCGTCGGAAGCGCGGCCCTCGGTGCCGAGAAGGGCGACATGGAAATCGGCATATTTCTCCGGCGCCAGCTTGCGGAAGGCATCGGCTACCTTGTGGGCGGCGACCGAATCCGGTCCGAGGATCGGAAACTCCTTGAGCACGAAGCGGACGTTCTTGTCCTTCTTCAGCATCGCCTGCATGTCGGGAAGTGCGTGCCGGCAATAGCTGCAATTGTAATCGAAGAATTCGACGACGGTGACATCGCCCTTGGGATTGCCGAGCGTGACGTCGTTCTTCGAATCGAAGATGTCGGCGGTGTTCTCTTCGATCGCCATATTGGCCTTCACCAGCCGCTGGGCTTCCTGCTTTTTCTGCAGCGCATCCTGGACTTCGATCATGATCTCGGGATTCTCGATCAGATATTGCTTGATGAATTCGCCGAACTCCTTCTTCTGCTGGTCGTCGAGCGCCGCCGCCGGAAGCGGAAGGGCGATCGATGCGGCAAGCGCCAGTGCGGTGAAGGTTTTCGGGAAGAATGCCATGATATCCTCGTCAGCGGCGGTGTGGCCGTCTCTTTGTCGAGAAGACCGTCGTCGGGTTAATGGACTTGAATGCGTCGCGTCAAGGTACGGCGCGTCCGGTTCTCATCAAACAGGAATTTTTCATCCCCGCGCGGCCCTCGCGGGATTGTGATGAGCCGATTAATACGGCAATTGTCGGGCCGTCATTGAAGAAGCCGAGTGAGAAGCGATCTTGTTTTCCATATCGAAACGCAGCGAAGTCGAGCCTTTTCACGCTATGGACGTTCTGGCGGAGGCGACGAAACGGCGTGCAAGAGGTCATCCCGTGATTTCGATGGCGGTCGGTCAGCCCTCGCATCCGGCGCCTCAGGCAGCCCTCGAGGCGGCGCGCGCCGCACTTTCTGACGGCCGGATCGGTTATACCGATGCGTTGGGGACGGCGCGGTTGAAATCCGCACTTGCCTGGCACTATAGGGATCGCCACGGACTGGAGATCGATCCCGCGCGCATTGCCATCACCACCGGCTCCTCGGCGGGCTTCAATCTGGCCTTCCTGTCGCTCTTCGATGCCGGCGATGCGGTGGCGATCGCAAGGCCCGGTTATCCCGCCTATCGCAACATTCTCGGCGCGCTGGGTCTGAAGGTTCTCGAAGTGCCTGTCACGGCCGAGACCCACTTTACGCTCACCCCTGAGAGCCTGGAAGTGGCGCAGAAGGAAAGCGGCCTGACGCTGAAAGGCGTGCTGCTTGCAAGCCCCGCCAACCCGACCGGCACGGTGACCGGCCGCGAGGGGCTGAAGGCGCTTTCGGATTATTGCGCCGCCCATTCCATCGCCTTCATCTCTGATGAAATCTATCACGGGCTGACCTTTGCCGGCGAGGAGGCGAGCGCGCTGGAGCTGACAGACGAGGCGATCGTCATCAATTCCTTCTCCAAATATTATTGCATGACCGGCTGGCGGATAGGCTGGATGGTGCTGCCGGAACGGCTGGTGCGGCCGATAGAGCGGGTGGCGCAGAGCCTTTATATTTCCCCGCCCGAGCTCTCCCAGATCGCCGCCACCGCCGCTCTCGGCGCCGGTGCCGAGCTGGATCGTTACAAGGCGAGCTATGCCGCCAACCGCGAGCTGCTGATGCGGCGCCTGCCGCAGATCGGCCTTTCGATCGCCTCGCCGATGGACGGCGCCTTCTACGCCTACCTCGACGTCACCCGCTTTTCCAATGACAGCATGGGCTTTGCCAAACGCATGCTCGCGGAAATCGACGTCGCGGCAACGCCCGGCCTTGACTTCGATCCCCTGGAAGGAAATCGAACCCTGCGTCTATCCTATGCGGGCTCGGAAGCCGAGATCGCCGAGGCGGTGGAACGAATCGCAGCCTGGTTGAAGTAGCGCGCCGGCAGCCGGCTGCTCGCTCTCCTATCGGCTAGCTTCGCGATGAAAACAGCGAGGCGAGCGTCGAAGCCGGTTTGTTGTTCAGCCGCGGCACCACCACGAGCTGCTTGATGTCGCCGCGCTTGTAGGCGGCGAGGAAGCGCTTGTAATCCTTGAACGAGACGCAGCCGTTGGAATCGCCGTTCCTGCCGAGCATGTAGGTGTGGGCCAGCAGGCCGACGCGGTCAAAGATGGCGTCCGAACCCTCGACCGGCGTCAGGCGCAGCGCCTCGACGCCGTGGAAAAGGGCTTCGCGCATGGTGAGGACATAGGTGTGCGGCGGTGTCGGTCCGCGCATCTTCTTGTCCACGTAGCGCGGGTTGTCGCGCATCTTGCCGAGGCCGGAATGGGCTTCCAGCCGTTCGCCGTTCGGCAGATAGACGGTGCTGTTCTCGATGTCGTAGATCGCCACGCCTGCGCGCAGTTTGGGCGAAAAGACCGGCTTGTCGTAACGCGGCACGGCATCGTCTTCGTCATCTTCGATCGGCGAGTTCGGCTGGGCGTAGGCAAGTGCCGGCTCGCCAGCGCGCTGCGAACCCTTGGCGGTCGGCGCCGGTTTGCCGACGAGGCCATCGGGACGCGCCATCGGCAGCGGCACGGAACCTTCATCCGGGGCCAGGACGAGATCGAAGGGCGGCGCTTCTTCCGCGGCGGCAACCACGACAGGTGCGGGTTCTGAGGCGGGAATGGAGGCGGTTCTGACGGGAGATGCGGCCGGCTCGACCGGGGCCGGCGCGATCTGCCGGGGTCCGGCATCGGCAAGCGCAAGCAGGGCCGGGACTTCGGCTGCGGCGATGGCCTCTTTCGAGGGAATAATGATCCGGTCGCTATCGCCTGCTTCTGGCTTTACCGAGGCAAGCTCGAGCGGCGGCGGCGCGATCACAGCATCCTTGCGGAATTTGGCGCTGTCGGAAATCGCGGCGACGACCGGTTGCTCGGCAGCTATGGTGAGCCGATTGTTCTTTGTCAGAGCGGCCAGCGCCGTTGCCGCGGCGGCGGTCTTTTCGGCATGGGATTGGATGAGGCTCGCCGTTAGCGGCATCTTCGGTTTCGCGTCAAAGGGAGCCAGCCGATCGGCCTTGCCGACATGAATCAGCCGCTCATGGTGTGACGGCGGCGCCAGCTTCGGCGCGGTCCCGACCTGTGTCAGGCGATCAGACGGAGAATAGGGCACGGCCATCGAATGCATCGTCGCGAAAGTCGCGATCAGCCATGTGGAGGTCAGAAATCCGGCGCCGACGACACCGCAAAGAAAACCGCGAGATCTGCGCCAACGGAAAGCAGATCCGCCAAGAGGGGTGACGTTATCGAACGTCCCGACCGCAAACGCCATACTACACTCGTCTTTCAAACTCGCTACGCAGGCCGGCGGCACTGACTGACTAAACTTCGCCGGGGCCGGTAAAGGCGCAAATGGGCCGAATTTAGACCAGTTGCGACATCCGACTGTTTCGCAAGGATGACGAATTATGGTTTCTAATTTATTTACGCGGCGTCGCTCTTTCTCTCGACGTCTCACAAAGAGATGCTTTGGGCCTTCTCAGGCGCGCTCCATCACATAACTTCCCGGCGCTTCCTCGATCGCGTTCAACGCGTCGCCGCCGGGTTTGCGCGCCGGCACGCGTCTGCCGTCATGCGTCTCGATCCAGGCCTGCCAATGCGGCCACCACGATCCCGGCGTCTCGGTCGCCTGGTCGAGCCAGGTCTCGTAGTCGCCCTTGGCGGGGCCGCCGGTCCAATATTGATACTTCTTCTTGTCGGGCGGGTTGACGACGCCCGCGATGTGTCCCGAGCCGGTGACGACGAACTCCACTTTGCCGCCGAAGAACTGGCTGCCGAGGAAGACGGACTTGGCAGGCGCGATGTGATCCTCGCGGGTGGCGAGATTATAGATCGGGATCTTCACGTCCCTGAGCGACACCGGCTTGCCGTCGAGGATCATCTCGTTTCGCGTCAGCGCATTCCGGAGATAGCAGTTGCGTAGGTAGAAGGCATGGTTTGCCGCTGCCATGCGGGTCGAATCGGCGTTCCAGAACAAGAGGTCGAAGGGCAGGGGATCCTGGCCCTTCAGGTAGTTGTTGACAAAATAGGGCCAGATCAGCTCGGAGGCGCGCAGCATGTTGAAGGCCATCGACATCTTCGTGCCGTCGAGATAGCCGGCCGCCTGCATATGCTCTTCGAGCGCCGTAAGCTGCTCCTCGTCGACGAAAACCTTGAGATCGCCGGCATGGGTGAAGTCGACCTGGGTGGTGAAGAGGGTCGCGGTCTTGATGCGCTTGTTCTTTTCCTTGGCATGCAGCGCCAGTGTCGCCGCCAGCAGCGTGCCGCCGACGCAGTAACCGACGGCGTTGACGTCTTTCTCGCCGGTCGCCTTCTCGATTGTCGCAAGCGCGAAATCGATGCCCTCGCGGGCATAGGCCGCCCAGTCCTTATCGGCGTGGCGCGCATCCGGATTGACCCAGGAAATGACGAAGACGGTCTGACCCTGGTCGACGCACCATTTGATGAAGGATTTCTGCGGGTTGAGGTCGAGAATATAGAATTTGTTGATCCAGGGCGGGCAGATCAGCAGCGGCCGCTTCAGCACCGTTTCGGTCGAAGCCTCGTACTGGATGATCTGGCAGATGTCGTTCTGGGCGATCACCTTGCCTGGTGTCAGCGCCATGTCGCGGCCAACGGCAAATTTCGTCATGTCGGTCTGGCGAAGGCGAAGATCGCCATGTCCGGCGGCGATATCCTCGGCGAGCATTTTCATTCCCCGCACCAGATTGGCGCCGCTGGTGGCGATCGTCTCGCGGTAGAGCTGCGGATTGGTGGCGACGAAGTTGGTCGGCGATAGCGCAGCCGTAATCTGCTTCACATAGAATCCGGCCTTGTGCTTGGTGTGCTCGTCGAGGCCGTCGGTCTCCGACACCAGCTTTTCCGCCCAGTCTGATGTGACGAAATAGACCTGGCGGAGAAAATCGAAGAACGGATTCTTCTGCCAGTCCTCGTCCGAGAAGCGCTTGTCCTTGCGGGTATCCGGCTCCGGCGGCGTGGGGCCGCCCTGCAGGCCGCTCGCGCCTTGCATGCGCTGCATCGATCGCATCCAGATACCGAAGAACGAGGACATCAGCTGGGTCTGCGCCTCGAAGGTCCGGCGCGGATCGGAAATCCAGTATTCGGTGACCTTGGAGAGCGTCTTGACCATGTCGGTCATCGGATCGATGGCGCTTTCGGTGATCTCGCCGCGTTCGCGCGGCGCAAGCCAGGCAGACGCTGCCTGTCCGAGATTTTCGAGCGCCCGGGCGAAATTCATCGCCATGGCCTCGGGATCCTTCAGCAGATAGGGATCGAGATCGGTCGCGTCGATACCGGCCTTGCCGCCACTCTCCTTCTTGCTGTCGGTCACCATTTCCTCCGGCGGCAGCACTCTTTTTATCCAATCGTTGTACATCGTGATTGAACGAGAAAACAAGTTCCACGCGCGTCGGCTCATGCTATTGCTTTGTGGCTGCGACAAATTTAACAGTCGAAGCAGTCAGAACTGGATTTTTGAGGCATGACGAAGAACGGCATTTTGCGCATCGCAACCTTCAACCGCACCGCACTGATCTGCGCCGCGGCGGCGATGGCCCTTGCCGGATGCAATCTGACGGCGGAACAGAAGGCCGCCGCCGCCGCCAAGCGAGCGGCGCCGACCGCCGTCGTCATGCCGGCGACCAAGGGCGAGGCGGTCGAAGGCGGCCTTGCTAAGTCGCCGGACGGTTATCCGAATTTCGGCGCGCCGCTGACGGCCGCCAACGTCCAGATGAGCGACGAGCAGGCGGCCAACCTGCAGCATCAGCTGACCGCACTTGCCGCCCAGCGCAAGGCCGGCACCCTCTCGGAAGCCGATTATCAGGCCAAGGTCGCCGAAATGCGGCGCCTGGCCGCCGAGCACGGCACCGATACGCTCTCCGAAATCTCCAAATAGACCTTGCCTTTCAGGCAATTTGGACGCAAAGCCTTCCGGATGGATCGGAAGACATAATTTTCCCGATAAAGCGCGTTACGCGGCCTTTCCGTCAAAGATTTGCCGCGTGGCTTGGGTCTGATGAATACGGCGTTGCGATTCTGAAGTTCGTGTCGCAGCCGCCGGGAGACGGAACGAACTTCGACTGCGGCCCGAAAAGCCGCCTTTCCATGGGGAATGAAATGGAAGAGTTTCACAAAGTCCGGCGTTTGCCGCCTTATGTTTTCGAACAGGTCAACCGTTTGAAAGCAAGCGCGCGAGCGGGCGGCGCCGATATCATCGATCTCGGCATGGGAAACCCTGACCTTCCGACTCCCCAGTCGATCGTCGACAAGCTGTGCGAGGTCGTGCAGGATCCGCGCACGCACCGTTATTCGTCGTCCAAGGGCATTCCGGGGCTGCGCCGCGCCCAGGCCGCCTATTACGCCCGCCGTTTCGGCGTCAAGCTCAACCCGGATACGCAGGTGGTCGCCACCTTGGGCTCCAAGGAAGGCTTCGCCAACATGGCGCAGGCGATCACCGCGCCTGGCGACGTGATCCTCTGCCCGAACCCCACCTATCCGATCCACGCCTTCGGCTTTCTGATGGCAGGCGGCGTGATTCGCTCCATGTCGGTGGAGCCGGATGCGAGCTTCTTCGAGCCGCTCGAACGCGCGGTCCGGCATTCGATCCCGAAGCCCTTGGCGCTGATTCTCAACTACCCCTCGAACCCGACAGCCTTTGTCGCGACGCTCGATTTCTACAAGGACGTCGTCGCCTTCGCCAAGAAACACGACATCATCGTGCTTTCCGACCTCGCCTATTCCGAGATCTACTTCGACGGCGCCCCGCCGCCGTCGGTTCTCGAAGTACCGGGTGCGATCGACGTCACGGTCGAGTTCACCTCGATGTCGAAGACCTTCTCCATGCCCGGCTGGCGCATGGGCTTTGCCGTCGGCAACGAGCGGCTGATCGCGGCGCTGACCCGCGTCAAGTCCTACCTCGACTACGGCGCCTTCACGCCGATCCAGGTGGCGGCGACGCATGCGCTGAACGGCGACGGCTCCGACATTGCGGAAGTCCGCAACGTCTATAAACGTCGCCGCGACGTCATGGTCGAAAGCTTCGGCAAGGCCGGCTTCGACGTGCCGCCGCCGGCTGCCACCATGTTCGCCTGGGCGAAGATCCCGGAAAAGTTCCGTCATCTCGGTTCGCTGGAGTTCTCCAAGCTGCTGGTCGAGAAGGCCGACGTCGCCGTTGCCCCGGGCATCGGCTTCGGCGAAATGGGCGACGACTATGTCCGTCTGGCGCTTGTCGAGAACGAACACCGCATCCGCCAGGCTGCGCGCAACATCAAGAAGTTCATGTCGACGGCAGACGAGACGATGCATAACGTCATCTCGCTGAACGCGCACCGCTAATCCAACTCTCCGGCAGCCGTGTTTTACGGCTGCCGCCACACAGACATTCAGGATCGATCCATGGCAGATGCCCTCAAAATCGGCATTGCGGGCTTGGGCACCGTTGGCGCCTCGCTAGTCCGCATCATTCAGCAGAAGAGCAACGAGCTTGCCGTCACCTGCGGGCGTCCGATCACCATCACCGCGGTCTCCGCGCGTGACAGGACGAGGGACCGCGGCATCGATCTTTCCGCTGTTACCTGGTTCGACCGCCCGGAAGACCTTGCCGAAAAGGGCGATATCGACGTCTTCGTCGAGTTGATGGGTGGCGCCGAAGGGGCGGCCAACGTCTCGGTGCGCGCCGCACTCCAGCGTGGTCTCCATGTGGTGACAGCCAACAAGGCGCTGCTTGCCTATCACGGCGTCGAGCTTGCGATGATCGCCGAGGAGAAGGGCGCGCTGTTGAACTTCGAGGCGGCAGTCGCCGGCGGCATCCCGGTCATCAAGGCGCTGCGCGAATCGCTGACGGGCAATGCCGTCTCGCGCATCTACGGCATCATGAACGGCACCTGCAATTACATCCTGACCAAGATGGAGAAGGAGGGGCTTTCCTTCGCCGAATGCCTCAAGGAAGCGCAGCGGCTGGGTTATGCCGAGGCCGATCCGGCCTTCGATATCGAGGGCAACGACACGGCCCACAAGCTGTCCATCCTGACGACGCTCGCCTTCGGCAATCGCATTGCGGCCGACGATATCTATCTGGAAGGCATCACCAACATTTCGATCGAGGATATCCACGCCGCCGCCGAGCTCGGTTATCGCATCAAGCTCCTGGGTGTTGCCCAGCGCACCGATACCGGCATCGAGCAGCGCGTCCATCCGACAATGGTGCCTGTAGATTCGGTCATTGCCCAGGTCGACGGCGTCACCAATGCGGTGGCGATCGAATCCGACGTGCTCGGCGAGCTGCTGATGGTCGGCCCCGGCGCCGGCGGCAATGCCACGGCCTCGTCGGTGCTCGGCGACATCGCCGATATCGCCAAGAGCCAGCCGGGCGCCCAGCGCGTACCGGTGCTCGGCCATCCCGCAACGACGCTGGAGCCCTACCGCAAGGCGCAGATGCAGAGCCATGAAGGCGGCTATTTCATCCGCCTGACCGTGCTCGACCGCACCGGCGTCTTTGCCAGCGTCGCAACCCGCATGGCAGAAAACAACATCTCGCTGGAATCGATCGTCCAGCGCTCCAAGCAGCATCTGGCCCCCTCGCATCACCAGACGATCATTCTCGTCACCCACGCGACGATGGAGGAGTCGGTGCGCAGGGCGGTCGCCTCGATCAAGTCGGAAGGTTATCTCTTCGGCGAGCCGCAGGTCATTCGCATCGAGCGGCCGAAAGAGGAAGGCTGAGCCATTCTTCCCGTGCGGAATAGTTGAGCCGCCCCGCCTCTGGCAGGGCGGTTTTTTCTGCTATCTATGCAACCTTTCGTTACGGAAGCCTATATTAACAGATACCGAAATATTGATATAACTAAACCAGAGATGGTGAGTCGTCTGGGTGGAGAATTTCATGAGCAAGGACAGCCACGCCGGGAAGGGGTATGGCCGCCCGAGCGAGGTGCCGCCAGGCCGTCCTGATATGCTTGAGCAAACTCTCAAGCCGGCCTACCATGAAATTCGCCAGGAGGTCCCTGAGGAGGTTGACGGCGACGAACACACGGAAGGCCGTAACTGGGCCATTCTGCTGACGCTGTTTTCGGTCATACTGGTGCAACTGGCCGGCATCGCCCTGATCGTCTGGGCGGTATTCTAAAGCGTGTCGCGATCTTTCAGATTCGCTCGCGCTTTAGAGTTTTTGCTTGCACGCATGTCGTTTTCGCAAAACCGCCGCACACTTTTGCGCGACATGCTTTGGTAAATATCCGTGTCTGTAAATCCATCGCTATGTTATCTCCGCTGCTCCTGTAGAAAGAGCAGATGAAGTCAGCGGAGTGTGGCATGGCAGATCCCGTCGATCCGGTACAGCGCGCGTTTCTCGGCGTGGAGAAATCCGCGCTCGACAATCGCTGGGTCGCGCGGCTCGACCAGGCCGGGCAGAACCGCGCGCTGGCCATGTCGCAGATTCACGGACTGCCGGATCTGATCGCCCGCGTGCTGGCCGGGCGCGGCGTCACGGTGGACGAGGCGATCGAATTCCTCGATCCGACGATCCGCAGCCTGATGCCCGATCCTCACACATTGACCGATTGCGAAAAGGCCGCAGTCCGCCTCGTGAGCGCCATCGAGCGCGGCGAGAGCGTCGCGATCTTCGGCGACTATGATGTCGATGGCGCGGCGTCCTCGGCGCTGATGTATCGCTTTCTCAGCCATTTCGGCGTCAAGGTGAACATCTATATTCCCGACCGCGTCTTCGAAGGTTACGGCCCCAATCCGGCGGCGATCAACCAGTTGATCGACAATGGCGCCCAGCTGATCGTCACCGTCGATTGCGGCTCCACCAGTCACGAGGCGCTTTCAGCCGCTGCCGCGCGCAATGTCGATGTCGTCGTCATCGATCACCACCAGGTGACACATGAGCTGCCGCGCTGCCATGCATTGGTCAACCCGAACCGCGAGGACGATCTCTCGGGGCAGGGGCATCTTTGCGCAGCCGGCGTGGTTTTCATGGTGCTGGTCGCAACGCTGAGGCTGCTGCGTGCGGCCGGCAACAAGCGCATCCTGGCGATCGATCTGCTGCAATGGCTGGATATCGTGGCGCTGGCGACGGTCTGCGATGTCGTGCCGCTGAAGGGCCTTAACCGCGCCTATGTGGTGAAGGGGCTGGTCGCCGCTCGCCACCAGAGCAATGCCGGGCTTGCGGCACTCTTCCGCAAGGCGGGGCTCGCAGGTCCGGTGACACCCTATCATTTCGGCTTCCTGATCGGACCGCGCATCAATGCCGGCGGGCGGATCGGCGATGCGGCGCTCGGAAGCCGCCTGCTGACGCTCGACGACGCCGGTGAGGCAGAAATGATCGCGCAGCGCCTCGACGAGCTCAACCGCGAACGCCAGGCGATGGAGGCCATCATGCTGCAGGAGGCGGAAGCCGAGGCGCTCGCCGAATATGGCGACGGCGAGGGGGCCTCCGTCATCGTCACTGCCCATGAGAAATGGCATCCCGGCATCGTCGGGCTGATCGCGGCGCGGCTGAAGGAGAAATTCAAACGGCCGGCCTTCGCCATCGCCTTCGATCCCTCCGGCCGCGGCACCGGCTCGGGCCGCTCGATCAACGGCTTCGACATGGGCAGGATGGTGCGGTCTGCGGTCGACGAGGGGATTCTCGTCAAGGGCGGCGGCCACGCCATGGCCGCCGGGCTGACGGTCGAGCGCGCCAATCTCGGCAGGCTGAGAAGCTTCTTCACGGAGAAGGCCGAAAGGACGGTGGCCAGCCTCGTCGCCAACGAGACGCTGAAGATCGACGGCGCGATCGGCGCAAGCGGCGCCACTCTCGAACTCATCGACCGCCTGGAGGCCGCCGGCCCCTATGGCTCCGGTCACGCCCAGCCGCTCTTTGCCGTGCCGGCACATCGCGTGCGCGATGCCCGCCTCGTCGGCGAGAAACATGTGAAGGTGACGCTGGAGGCAATGGACGGATCGCGGCTCGACGGCATCGCCTTCCGCGCCGCCGATACGGCACTCGGCAATCTTCTCATCAATTCACGCGGCGCCAGCCTGCATGTCGCGGGTTCGCTCGGGGCCGAGCATTACCAGGGTTCACGCCGCATCCAGCTGCGCGTCTGCGACGCGGCTCCGGCGCGGTAATCTTCTGCGAATTTCATCAGCTGCCGGCGGTCATGACGCTCATCAGCATCTCCGCTTGCGATCGGCTCTTCATGGCCGCAAAGCCCTTCGCGGCGATGGAATCGCGCTCGGCGGTATCTCCGATCAGCTTATGGCAGCGCTCTATCATCTTGTCATAGGGCTCGACCGCCAGGCCGCCGCTGAAGGGCTGGAGATCCGGGTCGCGGATATCGCCTTCGGTCAGCACACAGACGCGATTGGCGAGCAGATAGGAAATGCGCACGATCTCGAAGACGCCGCTCGTATAATGATGGATGTTGATGACGATCTTGGAACGGGCGATCGCCGCGTCGCGTTCCGCGCCATAGATGTTGAAGAGGTGCGCGACCTTGAGCCCGCCTTGCTCCAGCGTCTTCAGGATATGGTGGCGGCGTTCGTTCATCGAGCCGTAGAAGAGCACGTCGATATCTTTGACGGGGGCATGCTGTATCTGGCTGAGGCAGCGGCTATAGCCGACCTCGAGCACGCCGGCATGGTCAATGCCCTTGGCGGCGAGATTTTCCCGGTTGCGCGGGCTGTAGTCGAGAACCGGAAGCGACTTCAGGATCGAGGTGTAGCGCGAATTGATCCAGATGCTTTCTTCCGACACCTGCTCGAGATTGATGATGACGCTGTCCTGCGGCAGATGGCCGACGATTTCGGCGGGGAGAAGATTGCCGCCGTAGATGATCGGCGCGCGGCCGGCGAACGCATTCATGTCGCGGACGATCGGTGCCGAGCCGCCGAGTTCCTCGAAGGCGCCCTGCAGGCCGAGCGCGACTTCGTCGAAGGCGTGGCTATGACTGTAGTTGGCCGGCGTCACGATCCAGATGCAATGACGGTCCTTGTGCGCCTGCCATCCGCCGGCAAAGGGCTGCAACGGGTTGCGGAGCGGCTGCTCGATCTTCGGCGCGGCTGGCAGAGCGGGCCTTTCGGTCCGTACCGGCTGCTGCGGCGCCGCAGAGGCGCCTGAAGCCTGCGAAGCATAGGCGCGCATCAATTCGCGGCCGCCGATGAATTGGCCGCGCGGCATCCAGGCGGGCGGATCATCAGTCCCCCAGATCAGATGCGGCTGCTTGATGAGCGGCTGGCGGCCTTCCTGCCACGAGGTCAGGAGAGCCTGGTCACGGCTGCGCAGAAAGGCTTCCTTGGTGGTGAAAAGACCATGCAGCATACGGCCGAGGCGGACACCGAACTTCCATTCGAAATCGGCAACGGTCGGTACGAAGGCGGCGATCTTCAATCCGGCGGCGGCAGCCTGCCGGACATAAAGCCCGAGCAGACGTTCGATCACGAAGGGGCGCATCTTCGCGTTGGCATCGCGTGAATAGTGAGCCTCACCGGCATAGGCGGTACCCGCCGGGGTGCCGACGCGCGCTTGATTTTCGAGCGATTCGAGAATGCGTTCGCAAAAGGCGAAATAGCCGGACCAGAATTTCCGGTTGCCGCAGAAATAGTTGCAGAACATGAAGGCAGTCTTGTCCTGCGGCGGCGCAATCGGATAGCCGAGCTCCTGGATATGCAGGAAGATCGGCTCCATGCCGGGATGGCCGCCAAGCAGCGAATGTTCCCAAACGTTGCTGTAAATCGCCGCGTGGCCGATCAGCGGATTGTAAAGATAGGCGTCTGCACCTTCGGCCCTGGCTTTTTCCGCCTCGGTGACAAAGGACGGGAAGCTGGTCACCGATTTAATCTCGAATTTGCTGGAGAGCAGCCCCCAGAACACGTCGTCACCGAGGCCGATCGCCTCGTGATGCTGATGCAGGATGTGGAAGAGCTCATATTCGCGGGTTGTCGCCTGCGTATTGAACGAGATGTCGAGCGGCACGGCAGCCGCGTCGAGCTGGCTGCGCTGCGAAGGATCGAGATAGGGCTGATAGACGATGACCGATCCCGTGCCGGCCGCTTTTTCCGTGAGAAGCGCCAGATCAGGAAGACCGGCCGGCAGAGCGGAAATGGGCTGATTGATCGTCAAGGCATCGTCCTTCGTGCATGGCCGCCGTCTCCGTGATTCACGAAACGGCATTCGGGCTGGTTTGGGGCCGACTATTGGACGTGAAGCTTGCGCCACACTGTTGGCACGAGTTTCGCTAGACCAGGGGAAAGGTTAAGCCGCGATGTTCGTACGTAGAGCGCGGACGCTACGAGAGGTTTGCGCCGAAGGAGAGGTGCGAGCGGCAAACAAGGCCGCGAATCTGGCTCGAATAGACGGATGATTTTTGGGGAGAGAAGTGGCACGCCCTAGGGGAGTCGAACCCCTCTTCCCAGAATGAAAATCTGGTGTCCTAACCGATAGACGAAGGGCGCTTCCTTCGTGGTGGCGCCCTTATAGTCAGCACCTTCGAAGGCCGCAAGCGCCAAGGCGTGAAAAAATCATCGTTTTCGCCGATTTTTTTCGACTGTGGAAAAACCTGGTATCGTCAGGCGACGGGGCCGGGAAAGATAAGCCAGCGGGCTGGTTTGGGCGCCATTGCGCAATCCAGTGGTACGCCCTAGGGGAGTCGAACCCCTCTTTACAGAATGAGAATCTGTCGTCCTAACCGATAGACGAAGGGCGCAGGCAACTTTACTGAAATAGGAATGCGCACCGGCTTCTGCAAGCGGATGTGATGGCTTCTATATGGAGAGAAAGTGGCACGCCCTAGGGGAGTCGAACCCCTCTTCCCAGAATGAAAATCTGGTGTCCTAACCGATAGACGAAGGGCGCTTCCTTCGTGGTGGCGCCCTTATAGTCAGGCGTTTTGAATCCCGCAAGCGGAATTGCGGTTTTTCTTTCAAAAAAGTGACAAGAAATCCGGGCGTGTTCGAAAAGCCGATTATTGAAGCCGAATCAACGGGCTGCCGGCTGTTTCTTTAACGAGGCGAGGTGGTGCTGCCGTAACGTAATGCGAAAATCGCGCGGTCGTCAGATTGCTCTTGCGGTCGTTATCGGCGCGCGTTTGCCGCCGCAGCCCCAGTTCCAGTCACGGGTTTTGCCGGTATCGAGGTGGACCGAATCCGTATGGCAATAGGTGCCGACGCCGCCGCGGTTCGGGAGCGAACGGATATAGGCGGCGATATCCCATTTCGTTACGCCGTCGATCTGGATGTCGGCCGCCTCGCAGCTCTTGTGCATCGATTCGTCGGCGCCACCGACCAGGCGGTTGTGCTCTTCGTCGCGGTAGCCTGACGTGACAATAACCGGCCGGCCGAAATGGTTTTCGACCGTCTTGATCACTTTCAGCAGGTCGGGCTTGAAGCAGCCGACCTCGACCTTGTCGTTCTGCACATGCAGGCCATTCGGCGCGATACGCGTCATGCCGGGCAGGGCGGCCTTTTGCAGCAGGCCGGAAAGACTGCCGAGCAGGTTCTGCTTCGGCGCGCTGTAGAGCGCATTCATCGTCGAGGTCGGAATGCTGCCCGTGGCGAGCGACGCTGTTTGAACTGGCGCAAGCTGGGTGCTGTTGTTCTGTGAGGATTGCTGCGGCAGCACCGGCTCCGCCGGCGGCTGCGGCACGTATGGCTGGCTGTAGACGCTGCTTCGCGCGGGTGCCGCCCCTTGCACCGGCGCATAGGCCTGCGGCTGGATGACGGTTGACGTGCTGTTGTTTTGCGGCGCCGGCTGATGATCGGAAAAAATGCTCATCGCCTGCGCGTTGATCCGGGTCGACTGCAGGACGAGCCCGCCGATATTGGCAGGTGCTGTGCTCGCCGGATCGGCCGGCGGGACGGCGGCATTCGGATCCTGCGCGACGAGCTGAGGCGCGGCCTGGGCGCCGGAGACGTTGACGAGTCGAGGGTCCGTGTAGCCCGAACGAGGGACAGAGCCTGCGGGCGCTACCGTGGCAAGCTGAGGGACTGTGGCCGACGCCGCCGGAGCAACTGCGGCGGAATCGAGCGCCTTCTTGTCCGACGCGCAGCCGGACAGCGCCAGCACCGAGGTGGCGATCAGCAAAGCGCCCGTCACGGGCATCCGCATCTGCATGTTACGCAAGCGAGCAGTCTCCAGTTGATGCGGAAAATGGGCATAAACGCCGCCTTCCGCTTCGAGTCATCGGGAGATTGCCTGCGGGGCCGGATCGCGGCAAGCGGCAAGGCGCCGGCCGGACCCGAAATCGCAAAAGCCGCAAGTTTCGCAAAAGCCTTGCGGCGAAAAACCCTTACCAGGCGCCGGTATTGCCCATCGAGGCCCAGGGTTCGGCGGGCGGAAGCGGGCTGCCTTTCTGCAGGATTTCGATCGAGATGCCGTCGGGCGAGCGCACGAAGGCCATGTTCCCATCGCGCGGCGGCCGGTTGATGGTGACGCCATTGTCCATCAACTTCTGGCAGATCGCATAAATATCGTCGACCTCATAAGCGAGGTGGCCGAAATTGCGTCCTCCGCTATAATCCTCTGTATCCCAGTTGTAAGTCAGTTCGAGGCAGGGAGCTTTTTCGTTGCGTGCACGGTCGAGATCGTCGCGAGCGGCCAGGAAAACCAGGGTGAAGCGGCCCTTTTCGTTTTCGTGGCGGCGAATCTCCTCCAGCCCGAACAGCGTGGTGTAAAAGGCGAGGGAGGCATCCAGGTCTTTGACCCGTACCATTGTGTGGAGATAACGCATTCTATCTACTCCTTTATTGGGGCTGGCTTTTTTCAGCAAGCCGAGGTCAGCTTCGGGCAAGTCAACTTTATAAAATGTGCAGCTGGGAATAACCGAAAACTAGGACTTGCGCTTATCCGTTACCAAGATGTTAATCTTGATTTCAAGAATCAGTTAACCGTAACAGTGTGACGCGTATTCGAGGGGCTGGCGACAATGGCTGACAGGATTTCATCGAACGAATACTCCGATCTCGACGAGCTATCAGGAGAGGCGGTCGATCTTGTTGAAATCACCGGCGTCGTCAAGTGGTTCGACGTCGCCAAGGGTTTCGGCTTTATCGTACCCGACAACGGCATGCAGGATGTTCTCCTGCACGTGACCTGTTTGCGCCGCGACGGTTACCAGACCATCCTCGAGGGAACGCGCATCGTCGCCCTCATCCAGCGCCGCGAGCGCGGCTACCAGGCTTTCAAGATCCTCTCGATGGACCAGTCGACCGCGGTTCATCCGTCGCAGCTGCCGCCGGTGCGCACCCATGTGCAGGTCACCGCGACGAGCGGGCTCGAGCGTGCGCTGGTCAAATGGTTCAACCGCACCAAGGGCTTCGGCTTCCTGACGCGCGGCGAGGGCACGGAAGATATCTTCGTGCATATGGAGACGCTCCGTCGCTTCGGCCTGACGGAACTGCGTCCCGGCCAGGTGGTGCTTGTCCGCTTCGGCGACGGCGAAAAGGGCCTGATGGCCGCAGAGATCCATCCTGATGTTCCGAGCCCGGCAAGCCGGTCGCACTGACATGCGTGGCCTGTCCCTGTTTCATGCCATCCGAAGCGCCATCCTGGCGCTTTTTTTCATGGCTGCGCTGCCGGCCTTGGCCGAGGAGCAGATGCGGTTCGACAAGGAGCCGCTGCTCATCCAGACCGCCGCGGGCAAGGTGCTGCATTTCACCGTAGAGATCGCCTCGACCCCCGATCAGCGCGCCCGCGGGCTGATGTTTCGCAAGACGATGGCCGATGATGCCGGCATGATCTTCGATTTCGACGAGCCGCGGCGCGTCACCATGTGGATGGAAAACACCATTCTGCCGCTCGACATGCTCTTTGCCGACGACACCGGCACGATCCGCCACATCAAGGAAAACGCAAAGCCCTATTCGCGCGATATCATCGATTCGATGGGCGAGGTGAAATACGTCGTCGAACTCAATGCAGGCGTCGTCGCCAAGCTTGGAATCAAGTCCGGCGACAGGATCGTCAGCGCCACGACGACAAGCAAGGCGAAGTGACGGCGGCAGGGTCGCGCGCAGGCGGCTGCGAGGGAATTCAGGAATATCAGGATATTGAATGGTCGGAGTGGAGAGATTCGAACTCCCGACCCTCTGGTCCCAAACCAGATGCGCTACCAGACTGCGCTACACTCCGTGCCGTGAATGGCAGGGGAGATACACGGTTCACTTCGCCGTCGCAACCCATAAATCCAGCGCTGGTCGAAGATTCCTCGCCTGCCCTGTGGATGCTATAGAAAAATCTTGATGGGTCGCACGTCTGCCGTGCCGGGCGCATTGAACGTCAGGACAAGGCTGCCTCAGCCGTGGGCGATCAGGCCGAGATATTGGGCGTAGCTGATGACGACGTAGAAGAAAGCCGTGATACCAGCTCCTAACGCAATGGCATTGAACTCTGGCGAACGTTTCATCATGAGTGCAAATCCACTGAAACCGATGGAGCCGTAGATAGTGCCAGGGACCGGCTGCGGCAATCAGCTTGTAATCACAACATGCGACGATCGGTAACATTGCGCAATTCGGCCTGAGGTCCCTCGGCCATGAAGAGAGGGCTGGATCGACAGGTGGGAAGACGACCCAAAGCCGCTTCGCCCGCCGATAGCCTTGTTTCCCCAATGCATCGGCTTGTCATGAGATGGAGCAGGCAGCGTGCGTCGCGCACCGCCTTTTTTCTTGAAAAGCCGCGGATTCGCGGATAAGCAAAATTCATCTCTTCGCGCTATCTCAAGCGATGAAGCAAAAGACCCGGCAACCGGGATTGAGACCATGAAAGCCGGGCACTGCCCGCATAGTCGGAGACGCCGCAGTCATGTCTGCCAAGATCTATCGTCCAGCCAAGACCGCCATGCAGTCCGGCAAGGCCAAGACCCATCTCTGGGTGCTTGAGTTCGATCAGGAGTCGCCGCGCAAGATCGATCCGATCATGGGCTACACCTCCTCGGGCGACATGCGCCAGCAGGTGAAGCTGACCTTCGAAACGCAGGAACTCGCCGAGGCCTATGCCCAGCGCAACGGCGTCGAATACCGCGTCATTGCGCCGAAGGATGCGGCCCGCCAGGTGGTCGCCTATCCCGACAATTTCCGCTATACCCGCACGCAGCCCTGGACGCATTGAGATTTCTCGTCCAAATATGCCGCATTCGGTCGCGCGCCTTGAACGCGACCGCCGGACGGCCCCTTAGCTCAGCTGGATAGAGCACCTGCCTTCTAAGCAGGTTGTCGCAGGTTCGATTCCTGCAGGGGTCGCCATCAATTTTCAAGTATTTGTTTTTGCTTTGTTTTCAGGCGTAAACCCCCATTGGATTTGGTTTGAGGGGTTAGGCTGTTCTCGTTCAGTTTCGCAGCGCTCGAAATAGCGAGCTTCCGCTTGTCGGCCTTCCGCGTGTAATGGTTGACCATAGAAACGCTTCTCCAGCCAAAACGGGCCTTGAGTTTGCTGTTGCTGTTGCCGCTTTCGACCAGGAGCTGGGCGAGCGTTTTCCTTAGGTCGTGCGCCCGGCCATCCACGCCCGTCTCAGCGCACATTTGACCGAACCAATTCCCGAACGCGGCCGCGCTCTTAAATGGCCGGCCATGAACCGGCGTCACCAGATAAGCCAGATGCTCTTTCTTCACCGCATCGAGAATGGCTCTAAGATCTGGGTGAATAGGAATATAAACCCACTCGTCATTCTTGCCTGCGCGGTACTCGATGATGTTATCTTTGACGTGCTGCGGGCCGATCTGGAAGATGTCCGAGCGGCGCAGGCCAGTGAAAGGCAGCATGTCCATGGCGAGTCGCTCCTGCGAGCCTTCCGGGTGCGTGGCATAGAACTTTTCGACGTCGGCCGCTTCCCAAGGCTTGAAGCCTTCAGTCTTCGCCTTTGGCATTTTCACATCTCGGACGGGATTGTTTTTCACGATACCCGCGTCCACAGCGTAGACGCGCAATGACACGATCAGATTCATAGTCCAGTGGATGGAGAAGAACACCCCTATCTCCCGGTGCACAACCTCGATGAAGACGGCGACGTGGATGGGTCGGCATGAATTTCGATAACCCAAAATCCGTATTCGGGATGTCGGCGTCAGTGTCGCTCGAGCGTCCTTGGGAACATCAAGACAGTCCGCGCGCACTCGGCTTGCCTGAACGAGCTTTTGCATCAATAGCCCACCCCGCAGAGCGAATTCCCACGGCCCCAGTTTGTAAAGAGACCACAGGAGATAACAGTGTCCAAATCAGTGCTCTTCATGTCCATGTCACTGGACGGGTATATCGCGGGGCCTAACGATGAAGTGGGCAATCCCGGCGGCGACGACTTTATGCGGTTGCACGAGTGGTACGGGGATTTTTCCCGACCGACCGGACCGGTCGGACAATTGTGGGACGAATGGAACGCGCCAGGTGCGATTCTGGCGGGTCGGCGAACCGTGGAGCAGGTCGATCACTGGGGTGGTGACAATCACGGTGTCGCGATTTTCGTACCCAGTCACAGGCCGCCCGGGCCATCCGTCGCGAATTATCCCTTGGTCAAATACGTGAGCGACGGGATCGCGAGCGCAATGGCGCAGGCGAAGGCCGCCGCCGGGGACCGGGACGTGTTGATGCTTGGCGCGTACACGGCGCAGCGGGCGCTGGAAGCTGGCGTGCTCGACGAACTGCAAATACACCAGGTTCCAGTCTTGTTCGGAGGTGGCCGCCGAATGTTCGAAGTCTTAACATCGCGCGTCGAGTTGGAGATCGTTCGGGTGATCGATACACCCGAGGCCACGCACATCCGCTACCGCGTCCGCCGCTGAGCCCGCCGGTCCAGCCATCACTCGTTTGTGGTCGTCAGCATCAAGGACACGGAGGGACCACGTGGCCGTTATTCCGACGGTTTGGAGAAGCCGCGGTAAAAGCGTGTCGGCTGCAGCAGCGAACTGACGATGTTGGCCACGATCGGCCCATCCGCCTCGCTCTTCGCCTTCGCTTCCCGCCACTCCCGATCGGCGATGAACTCGGCCCATTTCTGCTCGCGCTCCGCCAGCGACCGCCATTCGAGCAGGTAGGTCAGATCGTTGCTGGAAGAACCGATCATCGTCGTCCAGAAGCCGAGTGAGCGGATGCCGAGACGTTCCCAGATCGCCAGCGTTGCGGTCTCGAAACGCTGTTGCAGTGCCGGCAGCCTCTCCGGCACACATGTATAGATGCGCAATTCGTGGATCATCGGATGCTCCTCATGCTGGATGTCCTTTGGAGCGTCCTCAATCCGCTCTCGGAAATGAGGGGCAGCTTATAAAATTCCATAAGGTAATCAATACTTGCGCGGCGCCCCTCAGATCAAACAATTTCATTGAAATTACAGCATAATTTCAGAGTTTTGGCATTCCTGCAGGGGGCGCCATTATCTCCCAACGTTTTTGCGGTTCGCAGAATGGCCCACGGCAAGCAGGGGTTGCCGGGAGACTTGATGGTTTTACATGTGCTTCGAACCCGGCCCGGTCGGATTTCGGATCACGCTTGCCACCCGGCCAATCGGCATGGACATCGGTGCGCGTCGTTTACATCGCGGGCGTCGTCGCCTAGTGATTGCGCGAAACCTTAGAGTTTGTGGGTGAACGGCCATGTTGATCAAGCAGAGCGACTACCATCGGATTTACCGCATTATCAATAGCCTGCTCATCAACGAAAATGCCGACCCTGCCACGGCCTGTATGTACTTCAGCACCTTCGGGGCTTTCATCCTCGAACAACACTACAAAATCAAGGCCACGCCTAAGGGCGGGCTTGCTGCTTACAATCTCGGGGGCACGCTCATACTGTTCGCAGACTATCGCGAAGACGGCTATGTGACTGGCGCTGGGGAAAATTTCCACTGCTGGGTGGAGGCGGATGGTTGGGTTATCGATTTCATGGCTCCGGCATTTTCCGAGACTGCCCGAGAGCTTTCGGTGCCTCCGAAAATGTTTCAACGTCCGCTCTCATCAATGGCTTCGTCGATCAACAATCTTGGCCAATCCGGTGATTTCTTTTATCAAGCCGAACCCGAGGCGACTGCCCGGCGTTTCGCAGCCTGGCACAAACACGCGATGATCGGTGATATGGCGACGATCGCCGCGAACTGGTTTCGAAAGTCGCCGAAGCAATTGCTGACGTCGATATCGGTTGCCGATCAAAACGGAAAGCTGAAAAAGGTTCCGCTTTCGGGCAACGCGCTCGTTGGCGCGTGGTGATCGCTCCTGACGTCTTGGCCAAGAGAACGCCGCTATATGTGTTATCCGGGTTGTAACGCCCAACACCGTCACCAGAAACTTGTTTTAAACACATTGCCGGCCTATCGATTCTTCCATCGAAATTGCTTGTCGAGCTTTGGTTCGCGCCTCAGGCGGCCCAGCTGATCTTTCCTTTCAAAATCGATTTCTACGCCGTCCGGCAGTCGCCGGAGGGCGATTGTTTATGCGCTTGAGAGGAGACCGTCATGAACACAGGCACGGTTAAATTCTTTGATCCGACGCGGGGCTTCGGCTTCATTCAGCCGGACAACGGCTCGACCGATATCTTCGTCCATATTTCAGCCGTCGAGCAGGCTGGCATGGCGTCCCTTGATAAGGGGCAGAAGGTTGGCTTCGACGTCATCCAGGATAGCCGTTCCGGCAAAAGCTCCGCCGGCAACATCGTCGCTGCCTGACATGCCGCTGGTCTTTGACCGCGGATGCAGGCGACAGCATTTCGGCTGGGTTTTCCGGCCATTGAGGAGAATGTCATGAGCAAGACCAATGCAGAGGCGCTGTTGCGCAGAGCGCAGCGCCAGGTCGCCAACACCAGTGGCGGCGGTCATCTCGGCGGCACCAACTTCGGTCAGGGCAACGATGCCAAGACCGCGTCCGGGAGCGGCAATCGCCAGACGGGCAAGGGCCGGCCGCCAGGCGGCGCCAAACGCTGACATCTGCCAGCCGTGTTAATACAGCCCCGCCAAATTGGCGGGGTTTGTGTTTCATGCGTGAGACGCTGCGGCAGATTGGAACTGATTAGCTCTTCTTAGCGATCCAGGAAATGATCGAAGTAGACCTGAGGGATGGGGTAGGCGTAGACGCCTCTGTCGACAAAGCTGCGCCTGTAGAGGCAATTTCTGAGCACCGCGTTGTAATCTAGGCTTCGTGGATCCGGCGAGCCGCGTCGCCATGACCCTGCCTCCGGCACGCACCGCTGGAGAGCTTTTTCGTATCGAGCCAGAAGAACCGGGTCGGTATCGACCCGAATGCCGCTGTAGGATTGATAGTTTGAAGGAGATTCTGCGGCCGAAATACAGCCCAAGCTAAGTGCAAGACCAACGACTGCCATCAATCTCATCGGATTTATTCTCCCTGATCGATTTATCGAAGTATCGAGCGGAACGTTATTGGTTCCAGTGCCTGCGGGCAAGGGGACGCCTTGTTTCGCGGTCTGCTCCGGCTGTGATCTCTCTGGCGGCTGGATAGCCGCCGCCATATCATGGCGGCAGCCATTCGCTGCGTTCAATCCAGGAGATCGGCCGGGACCTTGCCGCCATTTTCCGAAAGCCGCTTCATTAGGGCCTTGTGCAGCCACATATTCATTTTTGCGGAATCGTTGGTGTCGCCGGTATAGCCGAGTTCAGCGGCGAGTTCCTTGCGCTCAGTCAGGCTTGCATCCATCCCGACGGCTTTCATCAGGTCCACGATCGAGCGACGCCAATCGAGTTTCTGGCCGCTTTTCTTCACCGCTGCGTCAAGGAGGGGCACGATATCGACTGTGACCGTGGCGGGCTTGCTCTGAGCGGGAGCGGCTGCAGGCGTCGGACTGGGCGCCGCCGACGGTGAGGCAGGCGCTTGCGCCGGCTCTGTCTGTTGCGGGCTGACAGCGACGGGTTCGGCTGCTTTCGCCTCTCCGAAGATTGCATGTTTGATCTTGTCGAAAATGCCCATTCTAAACCTCCAGTTCCATTAAATGAGAACATGCTGAAACATGGAATTCTCGCCCGATATATCCAGGCGGAACGGGAGTTATTTTTACCGGTCTCAATCGACGATGGAAAAGCCAAATCCGGGGCAGGGGCAGCCGATCGGCGACTGCAAATGGATCTCGCCGTCAATCGCATCGAGAACGGCGCTTTGCTTGCAGGTTCTGCAACTGCCTGAAGATTGCTGGCGCGATTGCGAGGGAAATGACTTCGTCGGCTCTCCAATCGCCGCCAGACATGGCCGTTTTCGGCACAGTCGGTCGGACAATTCGTATTTCGATAAGCATGTAACATCATTGCCGGCCGCCGGACCGACTTGCCGTGCCGTGTGGCGAAACATTCGCCAACCCTTCACGTTGCTTTGCCATGGACGCCCTGCAGGTTGCAGGCATCCAACGATCGAAGGTACGCGCGTTCCTCGATTTTCGACTGCCGGACAGATCGTTCGGCGAATGGAAACGGAGGAAAACCATGAGTGAGAACCATCATAGACTGTCCCTTGCAGTGCTCGCATCCACCTGCGCATTGCTTGCCATGCCGGCAAGCGATGCGCATGCGATCGATGTCGGCGTGTCGGTGAATGCAGGCAATGCCGTCAGCGCTGATGTCGGGACTTCGCTTGGCGGCGGGCGCGGCGTCAGCGCCGATGCTTCCGTCGGCGGCTCGAACGGCGTCAATGCCGATGCGACTGCCAATGCCGGCGGCGGCCAGGGCATCGATGCCGATGTCAACGCCGGCGTCGGCAACGGTCTCGACGCAAGCGCCAATGCCAGGATCGGCGGCGGACGCGGCGTCAATGCCGATCTCAACGCACGTGCCGGCGGTTCAGATGGGGCCGATGCCAACGCCACGGCCTCGATCGGAGGCGGTAGTGGCGTCGATGCCAATCTCGCCGTCGGTAGGGTAGGCGGGGTGGACGGGGCTGGCGCGGCAAGTGGCGGTGACGGATCCGTGCCTGGCGGCGGTCTCAGCCCGTCGCAGGTCCGCACTCTGGAGGCCTTCCGGGCGAGGCCCGTCAACGAGCAGCGCAAGATGCTTGTCCGTTGCGCCGATATCTCCGCCTCAAGCGGCTCTGCTTCCGGCGGTTCCGATTCCGGTCTTGTCGGTCTCTGCAGTCTGTTGCAGGCGACAGCCTCTCGCTGAACGTAAAAAGACCCGCCGAACCGGAAGGCGCGGCGGGTCCTTTAAAAAGCTTCGGCTCCCAAGCTTAGTGCAGGATCTGGCTGAGGAACAACTTGGTGCGTTCGTGCTGCGGATTGTCGAAGAACTCGGCCGGCGAATTCTGCTCGACGATCTGACCCTGGTCCATGAAGATGACGCGGTTGGCAACCTGACGGGCAAAGCCCATTTCATGGGTGACGCAGAGCATGGTCATGCCTTCCTCGGCAAGGCCCACCATGGTGTCGAGCACTTCCTTGATCATTTCCGGATCGAGCGCCGAGGTCGGCTCATCGAACAGCATGATCTTCGGATTCATGCAGAGCGAGCGGGCGATCGCCACGCGCTGCTGCTGGCCGCCGGAGAGCTGGCCCGGATATTTGTTGGCCTGTTCCGGGATCTTGACCCGCTTCAGGAAGTGCATGGCGATCTCTTCCGCCTGCTTCTTCGGCATCTTGCGCACCCAGATCGGCGCCAGCGTGCAGTTTTCGAGGATCGTCAGGTGCGGGAAGAGGTTGAAATGCTGGAACACCATGCCGACTTCGCGCCTGACCTCGTCGATCTTCTTCAGATCGTTGGTCAGCTCGGTGCCGTCGACGATGATCTTGCCCTTCTGATGCTCTTCCAGACGGTTGATGCAGCGGATCATCGTCGACTTGCCCGAGCCCGACGGCCCGGCGATGACGATGCGCTCGCCGCGCATGACCTTCAGGTTGATGTCGCGCAGCACGTGGAAATCACCGTACCACTTGTTCATGTTGACGATCTCGACCGCCACTTCCGTTGCGGAAACGGTGAGTTTTTTCGCTGGAGCTTCAGCCATGACTATTTTCCCTCATTCTTATCGTTTTAGCGTTCTTATCGTTTGTGGCCGGTATCGAGATGGCGTTCCATGAAGCCTGAATAGCGCGACATGCCGAAGCAGAACAGCCAGAAGATGAAGCCGGCAAAGATCAGGCCGGTGATCGGCGTGACGGCGCTTGCCCAATTGGCATCGGAGAAGTTCAGCTTGACGATACCGAGCAGGTCGAACATGCCGATAATGGTGACCAGCGACGTGTCCTTGAACGTTCCGATGAAGGTGTTCACGATGCTCGGGATGACGAGCTTGATGGCCTGCGGCATGATGATCAGCCGTGTCTTCTGCCAATAACCGAGGCCAAGCGAATCGGCGCCCTCGAACTGTCCCTTCGGGATCGCCTGAAGGCCGCCGCGGATCACTTCAGCCATATAGGCCGAGGTGAAGATCGAAACACCGATCAGCGCCCGCAGAAGCTTGTCCACGTTCCAGCCGGTGGGAAGGAAGAGCGGCAGCATGACACTGGCCATGAACAGGACGGTGATCAGCGGAACGCCTCGAATGACCTCGATGAAGGTAACGCAAAGCATCCGGATGACGGGCATCTTCGAGCGGCGCCCCAGCGCAAGCAGAATACCGCAGGGCAGGGAAACGGCAATGCCGACGAAGGACAGGACAAGGGTCACCATCAACCCGCCCCAGAGCGGAGTATCCACCACTTCGAGGCCGAAGCCCCCGTGAAGAAGCCAGAAGGCGATGACCGGCAGGACGGCGAACAGAAGAATGGCGTTCAGTCCCTTGCGCGGCGCCGACGGGATCAGCATCGGAACCAGAAGCACAATGAACAGGATCCCGACGATCGCCGGCCTCCAACGCTCGTCGAGCGGATAGCGGCCGAATATAAACTGATCGTATTTGGCACTGACGAAGGCCCAGCATGCTCCACTCCAGCCATCAGGCTGGATACCGCCCTGGATCGTCGTCGCGCAGAATGTGCGGTCCGGGCCGGACCATACGGCCTGGATGAACAGCCAGTTGACCAGTTGCGGCACGGCCCATGCGATCAGCGCAACAGCCAGGATCGTCAGGATTATGTCTTTCGGGGTTGCAAGAAGATTACGGCGTATCCAGGCGACGGCTCCGCGCTCCCCGGGGGGCGGCGGTTCGGCCGCAAGGATGGACGTTCTGACGAAGGGTTTATCGGCGACCGACATCTTATCTCTCCACCAGTGCCATCTTGGCGTTGAACCAATTCATGAACAGCGACGTGAGAATGCTCAAGCCGAGATAGACGATACCCCAGATGCAAACGATCTCGATCGCTTGACCGCTCTGATTGAGGATTGTGCCGCCGACGGCAACGAGATCCGAAAAACCGATCGCGATGGCGAGGGAGGAGTTCTTGGTCAGGTTCAGGTACTGGCTCGTCAGCGGCGGGATGATGATGCGCAGCGCCTGCGGCACCACGACAAGTCTCGTCACGCTCGACGGATGCAGCCCCAGCGCGCCGGCTGCCTCGGATTGTCCCTTCGCAACGCCGCGAATGCCGCCGCGAACGATCTCGGCGATAAAGGATGCGGTATAGAAGGACAGAGCGAGAAACAGCGACATGAATTCCGGGCCGACGACCGAGCCGCCCGTCAGATTGAATTTACCGGCGATCGGAACATCGAAGGTGAGCGGAAAGCCGGAAGCAATGAAAACCAGCAATGGCAAACCGACGATCAGCGCGATCGACGCCCATACCGTATGGAACGGCTGGCCAGTTGCGGCCTGGCGTTTATGGGCCCAGCGCGCCATGATGATGGTGGCGACAATCGCAATCACCAGGGCGATGCCGACCGCGATCATGCCTGTCTCGAAGATCGGCTTCGGGAAGGCTAGTCCTCTGTTGTTGAGGAACATATTGAACGGCAGCCCCACCGATTCGCGCGGCTGTGGCAGGACGGAGAGAACGCCGAGATACCAGAAGAAGATGACGAGCAGCGGCGGAATGTTGCGGAAGATTTCGACATAGACCGTGCAGAGCTTGGAAATCAGCCAGTTCCGCGACAGCCGGCCGATCCCGATAATGAAACCGATGATGGTCGCCGTGATGATGCCCGTCACCGCCACCAGCAAAGTATTCAGAATGCCGACGAGAAGTGCGCGTGCATAAGTCGAGTCGCTTGAATAGCCGATCAGCGACTGGCCGATTTCGAAACCGGCGCGACCGCTGAGAAAGCCGAAACCAGATGCCGTATTGCTGCGGGCAAGGTTTACGGCCGTGTTATGGGCAACCCACCACACAAACGCCACGAGGGCAACAATTGTCAAAACCTGGAAAAATATGCTCCGGTATTTCGGGTCGTACATTGCCGACCGGAAACTCCAGCCGGTGTTATGCAAAGGTGTCCTATCCACAGCCTCATGCGTCATGCCGCGCCAATCCCCTTGTGCCCGTTTTCGGGCTTTCTTTTTAACTTTTTGGAAGTGGGAAGGCAGCTGGCCGCCTTCCCGGCATTTCATGCTGGTGCTCGATTAACGAACCGGCGGTGCGTACTGGATGCCGCCCTTGTTCCACAGAGCATTCAAGCCGCGTGCGATCTTGAGCGGGCTACCCTGGCCGATATTGCGCTCGAAGATTTCGCCATAGTTGCCGACGCCCTTGATGATATTGGCGGCCCAATCATTGGTCAGGCCGAGATCGGTACCAATCTTGGTGTCGGCCTCGCTGCCGAGGAAGCGCTTGATGTCCGGGTTCGGCGAGTTCTTCATCTCGTCGACATTTGCCTGGGTGATGCCGAACTCTTCGGCATTGATCAGCGCATAAGCCGTCCAGGAAACGATGTCGAACCACTGATCGTCACCCTGACGGACGGCCGGGCCA
The DNA here is from genome assembly GCF_047532935.1 of Rhizobium sp. IY2. Taxonomy (NCBI): domain Bacteria; kingdom Pseudomonadati; phylum Pseudomonadota; class Alphaproteobacteria; order Hyphomicrobiales; family Rhizobiaceae; genus Rhizobium; species Rhizobium sp. IY2. The sequence continues at coordinate 1,557,048 of NZ_JBLKNU010000001.1, read as the reverse complement.
AGCGGCTCCTTGGAGATGATCTCAGGAAGGATGACGTGTTCGTCGGGATTCTTGAGCGTCAGACGCAACGAATAGAGACCGGATTGGTCGGTCGTGTAAACGTCGCAACGACCGGCGTCATAGGCCGCGTTGACCTCAGGAAGATTCTCGAAGACGACCGGATTGTACTGCAGATTGTTCGTCTTGAAGTAATCGGCGAGGTTCAGTTCCGTGGTCGTGCCCGACTGTACGCAGACCGCGGCGCCGGAGAGTTCGAGAGCCGACTTCACGTTCAGGCTTTTGCGAACCATGAAGCCCTGACCATCATAATAGGTGACAGGACGGAAGTTGAAGCCGAGTGCGGTGTCGCGGTTGATCGTCCACGTGGTGTTGCGCGAGAGAACATCGATTTCGCCGGACTGAAGGGCAGTAAAGCGCTCCTTCGCGTTTGTCGGCGTGTACTTGACCTTGGTGGGGTCGCCGAAGACAGCCGAGGCGACCGCCTTGCAGAAGTCGACGTCGAAGCCGGCCCAATTGCCGGAAGCGTCAGGTGCGGCAAAGCCGGTAAGGCCGGTATTGACGCCGCACTGAACGAAACCCTTTGCCTTTACATCTTCGAGTGTCGTGGCCGAAGCAGCCGAAGCGCCAAGAGCGAAAACTGCTGCGCCGATTGAGGCCGACAGAAGCTTGTTCTTCATTTTTTTTCCCAACCTTTTCCGTTGTCTTGTATTTTCTTGTGGGAAGTTCCGGCGAAATCTGCCGCCTCCCCATTTGCTCGACACCCTCCCGGCGCGAGTTGTTCTATCACAGTCGCAAATGTCACCATGGTCAAGTGTCGCGGTCAATAATTGCGGCAAATTTCAGCATTTTGGCAGATTGCGCCGCGTTGATGGGCACTTGGTTATGAAATAGGCGGCTAGTTGCGGAAAATTAACGCGAAATCGTGAGTTCCGCCGCTTTGGTCCGTCGCTGGCGATCCATCTCCAAGGGGTTGACCGGATATTACGGGGCGTCCAAAAGTCTGGTTTCGCGACCCTTCGCCAAAGGCTATTTCCGACATGAAAGACAAAGACAGCTTGCTGCAGAATGCCGGCATCAACACCCGCCTGACCCATATCGGCAACGACCCCTTCGACTATCACGGCTTCGTCAATCCCCCGGTCGTGCACGCCTCGACGGTGTTGTTTCCGAATGCGCAGGTGATGAAGACACACGCGCAGAAATACACTTACGGGACGCGCGGCACGCCGACGACCGATGCGCTCTGCGAGGCGATTGACGCGCTCGAAGGGTCAGCCGGCACGATCCTCGTGCCCTCGGGTCTCGCGGCCGTCACCATTCCCTTCCTGGGCTTTTCCGCCGCCGGCGATCATGCGCTTGTCGTCGATTCGGTCTACGGTCCGACCCGGCATTTCTGCGATACGATGCTGAAGCGTCTCGGCGTCGAGGTGGAATATTACGATCCGACGATCGGCGCCGGCATCGAGGCGTTGTTTCGGCCGAATACCAAGATCGTCCACACCGAGGCTCCCGGCTCCAACACTTTCGAAATGCAGGACATTCCGGCGATATCGGCCGTTGCGCACCGCCTTGGCGCCATCGTCATGATGGACAATACCTGGGCGACGCCGCTCTATTTCAGGCCGCTCGATCACGGCGTCGACATCTCCATCCATGCGGCGACGAAATATCCGTCCGGCCATTCCGATATTCTGCTCGGAACGGTTTCGGCCAATGCCGAGCACTGGGAGCGGCTGAAGGAATCGAACGGCGTGCTCGGCATCTGCGGCGCACCCGATGATGCCTACCAGATCCTGCGCGGATTGCGCACCATGGGCCTGCGCCTCGAGCGGCATTATGAAAGCGCGCTTGATATCGCCGAATGGCTGGAGGGCAGGGAGGACGTCGCCCGCGTGTTGCATCCGGCCCTGCCGAGTTTCCCCTCTCACCATCTTTGGAAGCGCGATTTCAAGGGCGCCAGCGGCATCTTTTCCTTCGTGCTTGCGGCCGACAGCCCCGAGAAATTCACGGCAAAGGCGCATGCCTTCCTTGATGCGCTGAGGATTTTTGGGCTCGGCTATTCCTGGGGCGGCTTTGAAAGCCTCGCCTTGCACGCCCATCTCAACGATCGCAAGGTCGCCAAGGCCCCGCCGGATGGCCCTGTCATCCGCCTGCAGATTGGCATCGAGGATGTGGCCGACCTCAAGGCCGATATCGAGCGGGGTTTTGCTGCTGCAAGTGCCGTCTGAGCGGCATCGCCGGGCGATGCTGCCGCTTGCAGCGCTCTATGGCAACTGCACGGACCGATAGCCGTAGATCCAGTCGAGATCCGCCGCCAGGCTTTGCGGCGGCTTGAGGCCGAGCACGAGATCGCGGCCGATCCGGATCGGCCCTTTCGCATGATAGGCAAACCGGTTGAAGGCGCCACGCTGGCGAAGTTTCGCGATACGCGGCGCCCGATGTCTTTCGAACAGCGCCAGTGCTTCCGACACGGGATGGTTCGAGAGAAAGGCGGCGAGTTCATAGGCGTCTTCGATCGCCATCGCCGCTCCCTGGGCGGCAAAAGGCATCATCGCATGCGCGGCGTCGCCGATCAGAATCGTCTTTCGGCCGTCCTGCCAAGCGCCTGATGTGGTTTCGAACAGCGGCCAGAACGTCAGCTTCGGGTGTTTTTCGAGCAGCGAGACGATTGCGGCGTTCCAGCCGGCAAGCCGCGTCCGCAGTTGCGTGCGCTGTTCGGCCGTCGGCTCGCTTTGCCAGGCCTGCGGTGCGATGTTGCCGGCGGTGATCGCCACCATGTTGAAGCTGCCGGTCTCCTTCAGCGGATAGCAGACGAGATGCGCCGAACCGCCGAGGAAAGCCGAAACGCTTGCCCGGTCGAGGAAAGCCGGCGCTTCATCCTCTGCAATGGTGAAGCGGTAGGCGATATTGCCGGAAAAGTGCGGCGAGGGGCTGCCCGGAACGGATTGCCGCAGCTTCGACCAGACACCATCCGCACCGATCACGACATCGGCGGTCCGCTCGAAAGGCGGCAGCGTCGATTCCATCCGCACACCCAGATGAAGCCGGCAGAGCGGGTCGGCCGCGACTGCAGCCAGAAGGGCTTTCTGCAATGTGGTGCGGTGCAGGACGCCATAGGGCGCACCCCAGCGTTGCCGCGCGAATTTGCCCGCCGGCACCGCCGCGAGTTGGCGCAGTGAACTGCCCGATATCAGCCGGATCGCGTCCGGCTCGAGCCAGAGCTTCGACAGGCCTTCAAGAATACCGAGTTCGGCAAGGATGCGCGAGGCGTTCGGCGAGATCTGCAATCCGGCGCCGATGTCGGCGAGTTCGCCCGCCTGCTCGAAAATCTCCGAGCTGATACCCCGGCGCGAAAGCGCAAGGGCGGCTGTCAGCCCTGAGATCCCCGCGCCGATGATGGCGGCATGTTCGACCGGCATGGTTCGCCCGATCCGGATCTGGACCGACTACGCCGCCTTCACGTGGAAAACGCAACCGGCCGGATTGGTCTGGCTGGGCTTGAGCGCCGAATTGAAGCGATAGAGCGTCGAGCAGTAGGAACAGACTTTTTCGTTGTCGTCGCCCATATCGATGAAGATGTGCGGATGATCGAAGGGAGCCGAAGCGCCGGTGCACATGAATTCCTTGACGCCGACTTCGATAACGCGGTGACCGCCGTCGTTCTGGAAGTGGGGAATGTTGTGGCCGGCCATGTCGCTCTCCGAATGCTTTGAAATGTGCGCGAACCTTATAAGCCTTCGCCGCAAATGTGTAGAGCCAAAGCGCCGCGCCAATCACAGTTTTCAGGCGCAGTTTTCAGCCACAGTTTTTGGCTTCACGATGAAAGGCCGCTCGATTATGGTCGCGCCAAAAGGAAGACCTGATGAATCTGAATACGCCCGCATTTTCAAGCTTCACTCATGATGGATTGCAGCTCGCCTTCTTCGATGAGGGCGATCCGGCCGGTGTCCCCGTCTTGTTGATCCACGGCTTTGCCTCGACGGCAAACGTCAACTGGGTGCATCCGGGCTGGCTGAAGACGCTGGGTGATGCCGGCTACCGGGTGATCGCCATCGACAATCGCGGCCATGGCGCAAGCGACAAGCCGCACGATGCCGAAGCCTACCGTCCCTGGGTCATGGCCGGCGATGCGATCGCGTTGCTCGATCATCTCGGCATCCCCGAAGCCAATGTCATGGGCTATTCGATGGGGGCGCGCATTTCCGTCTTTGCCGCACTTGCCAATCCGCATCGCGTCCGTTCGCTGGTGCTCGGCGGCCTCGGCATCGGCATGACCGACGGTGTCGGCGACTGGGACCCGATCGCCGATGCGCTGCTGGCGCCCTCGCTGGAGGCGGTGACGCATAGCCGCGGTCGCATGTTCCGCGCCTTCGCCGAGCAGACGAAGAGTGACCGCACTGCCCTTGCCGTCTGCATCCGCGGCTCACGCGATCTCGTCGCCCGTTCTGACATGGCCAAGCTCGCCATGCCAACGCTGATCGGCGTCGGCACCAAGGACGATATCGCCGGCTCACCGCAGGAATTGGCGGCGCTGATGCCCAATGCCGAAGCACTCGATATTCCGGGCCGCGATCATATGCTCGCCGTCGGCGACAGGGTTTTCAAGCATGCGGTGCTGGCCTTCTATGCAAGGGTCGCCCATCGCTGACATCATCGTGATGGCGAAAAACCATGCTAAAAAACCATGGCGACGGCACCCATTTATGTTATTGGCGTTTTCCTCTATATATTGGCATTCCGAAAACGGCATTCCGGCTGGCAACGAGGAGAGCGGCGATGGTCGCAAAGACTGACATCCGTGCTTTTGACACAGGCCATCCCGTGAAGGTGATGGATCCCATCTGGGACAGCCTGCGCGAGGAAGCCCGGCTCGCCGCCGAACGGGACCCCGTTCTCGCCGCCTTCCTCTATTCGACGGTGATCAACTACCATTCGCTCGAGGAATGCGTTATCCACCGCATCTGCGAACGTCTCGATCACCCCGACATGCAGGCGAACCTGCTTCGCCAGACCTTCGAGGAGATGCTCCTCGACTGGCCGGAATGGAGCTCCATTCTGCGCGTCGATATCCAGGCGATCTACGACCGCGATCCCGCCTGCCTGCGCTTCATGGAGGCGGTGCTCTATTTCAAGGGCTTCCACGCGCTGCAGACGCATCGTCTGGCCCATTGGCTGCTGAACCGCGGCCGGCGTGATTTCGCGCTCTATCTGCAGAGCCGCTCCTCCAGCGTCTTCCAGACCGACATCAATCCCGCCGCCCGTATCGGCAAGGGCATTTTCCTCGATCACGCCACCGGCCTCGTCGTCGGCGAGACGGCCGTTATCGGCGACAACGTCTCGATCCTGCACGGCGTGACACTCGGCGGCACCGGCAAAGAGGGCGCTGACCGCCATCCGAAGATCGGCAGCGGCGTGATGATCGGCGCCGGCGCGAAGATCCTCGGCAATATCGAGATCGGCTACTGCTCACGCGTCGCGGCCGGTTCCGTCGTATTGAAGGCGGTGCCGCCCAAGAAGACGGTCGCGGGCGTGCCGGCCAAGGTTGTCGGCGAAGCCGGTTGTTCGGAGCCGTCGCGCAACATGGATCAGGTAATCGGCGCTGATATCTGAGCGCCTGTTGGATAAAGGATAGGAACAGTCGGCGGAGTGTGAGCGGGGACAGAATCGCCAAGCGGCAAGCCTTGCCTTTACACCGCTGCTTTTCCTGTGCAAGAAGCGGCCAATCAAGACTGCTTACGGAGATGACAGAGTGAAGCCAGAAGAAATCAAGAAGCTCGACGCCTATTTCAAACGCATGTTCAACCCGCAGATCATCGTCAAGGCGCGTCCGCGCAAGAATGATTCTGCGGAAGTCTATCTCGGCGAAGAATTTCTGGGCGTCGTCTATATCGATGACGAGGACGGCGACCGCTCCTACAACTTTTCGATGGCGATCCTCGACGTCGATCTCTGATCGTTCTCGAAAACTTCAAGGGACCGGGCGGCGCGATCCGCCCGGTCTTTTTTTGTTTTTTTGTTGCCGAGTCAAAATTTTTTTAAAGCCTCCGGTTGTGTCTTTGTGATATATATTAGCAAAATCAACTAAAGACGTACGTGCCCCGGCGCGCATGCTTTGTTATCTTTTTGTAATGCAACCTTTGGATGTTTTGCAGCGCACAAGACTACTTGACTATTTGTGCATTGCAGCTACCCTGCCGCCAGCCACAGCCCAACGGAGGATGCCTCATGTTCAACTTTGACGATGCCAACAAAAAGAGCAAGGAAGCCGTCGACACGGCGCTGAAAACCTATTCCGAGACGGCCAAGGGCTTTCAGGCGATCGCCGCCGAAGCCGCTGAATATTCGAAGAAATCCTTCCAGGATGCGGTGACGCACTTCGAAACGCTGGCCGGCGCCAAGAGCTTCGAGGCAGCTTTCGAGCTGCAGACGAGCTATGTCAAGTCGTACTATGAGAACCTTGTCTCCGAGACGACGAAGCTCGGCGAGATGTATGCCGATCTCGCCAAGTCCGCTTACAAGCCCTACGAGGCTCCGATCGCAGCTGCCGTCGCCAAGGCCACCAAGTCGGCGCCGGCGGCGACATCAGCCGCCGCGTGAATTGATTCTCCCGGCGCAACCTGCGCTACATATTGAAATATGAGGACCGGCTACGCATCTGTGGCCGGTCTTTTTGTTTCCACTTTCGCTGCAGCGCTTCTATGGGATGGGCTAAGGCGCGGGGCAATCTTTTAGATTCGCTCTTCGCGCTTCAGGTCTTTGTTTTTAGGCATGTCGTTGCCGCAAAACCGCTGCACGGTTTGCGCGACATGCTTTGGGGACTTTTTTGGTCTGTCCCGTGCATGCCGGCCATTTCTTGATTGCAGTGACTGACAGGGGGCTTAAAATCAGCCTATTATGAACTAAGTTAGTGTTTCAGATATTCGGCGGGAAAAGCACCCTCCCATGCTCCGCCGGATTGCTTGAGGAATGAATGACAATGATCGCAACGCCGATCCGGATGCAGAACGACAGCGAAAGGAACGGGGACAACGCAAATCGAACCTCGGTCATCACACGCACTAAGCCGAAGACCAAGAAGCCCAATCTTTATCGTGTGCTGCTTTTGAATGACGACTACACTCCCATGGAATTCGTCATCCATATTCTGGAGCGTTTTTTTCAGAAGGATCGTGAAAGTGCCACCCGCATCATGCTCCATGTCCATAACCACGGCGTCGGCGAATGCGGAATATTCACATACGAGGTAGCGGAAACGAAGGTCAGCCAGGTGATGGACTTCGCCCGGCAGCACCAGCATCCGCTGCAATGCGTCATGGAAAAGAAGTGAGGATCTGAACGTGCCAACATTTTCGCCTAGTTTAGAGAAGGCGCTCCATCAGGCACTGACCTTTGCCAACGAGCGGCACCACGAATATGCGACGCTCGAGCATCTGCTGCTCGCCCTGATCGACGATGCCGATGCGGCCGCGGTCATGGGCGCCTGCAATGTCGATCTCGACGCGCTGCGCAAGACGCTCGTCGAATATGTCGATAATGAACTGTCCAATCTGATCACCGGTTATGACGAGGATTCGAAGCCGACCTCCGGCTTCCAGCGCGTCATCCAACGTGCCGTCATCCATGTGCAATCCTCCGGCCGCGAAGAGGTGACCGGCGCCAACGTGCTCGTCGCGATCTTCGCCGAGCGCGAGAGCCATGCTGCCTATTTCCTGCAGGAGCAGGAGATGACCCGCTACGACGCTGTCAACTACATCTCCCATGGCATCGGCAAGCGGCCTGGCGCTTCGGAGGCTCGCCCGCCGCGCGGCGCCGAGGACGAAGCCGAAAGCAGCAAGCCGACGGCGCGCGGCGGCGAAGAAGAGGGCGGCCCCAAGAAGCAGCAGGATGCGCTGAAAGCCTATTGCGTCAATCTCAACGAGAAGGCCAAGGGCGGCAAGATCGATCCGCTGATCGGCCGTCACGCCGAGGTGAGCCGCACCATCCAGATCCTGTGCCGTCGTTCGAAGAACAATCCGCTCTACGTCGGTGATCCCGGCGTCGGCAAGACGGCGATCGCCGAAGGCCTTGCCAAGCGCATCGTCGAAGGCAAGGTTCCGGAAGCGCTCGCCGATGCGACGATCTTCTCGCTCGACATGGGCACGCTGCTCGCCGGCACGCGCTACCGCGGCGATTTCGAAGAACGCCTGAAGCAGGTCGTCAAGGAACTGGAAGAATATCCGGGCGCCGTGCTCTTCATCGATGAGATCCACACGGTGATCGGCGCCGGCGCCACCTCGGGCGGCGCGATGGATGCCTCGAACCTCCTGAAGCCGGCCCTGTCATCGGGCGCGATCCGCTGCATCGGTTCGACCACCTACAAGGAATATCGCCAGTTCTTCGAGAAGGACCGGGCGCTGGTGCGTCGTTTCCAGAAGATCGACGTCAGCGAACCGTCGATCGATGATGCAATCGAAATCATGAAGGGCCTGAAGCCCTATTTCGAAGAGTATCACCATCTGCGTTATTCGAACGACGCCATCAAGTCGGCCGTCGAATTGTCGGCCCGCTACATCTCCGACCGCAAGCTGCCCGACAAGGCGATCGACGTGATCGACGAAACGGGTGCGGCCCAGATGCTGCTGCCGCCGTCGAAGCGCCGCAAGCTGATCACTGAAAAGGAGATCGAGGCGACGGTCGCGACGATGGCGCGTATTCCGCCGAAGACCGTCTCCAAGGACGACGAAGCCGTGCTCGCCAATCTCGAGCAGGAACTGCGGTCGGTCGTCTATGGCCAGGATATCGCGATCGAAGCTCTTTCGACGTCGATCAAGCTGGCGCGCGCCGGTCTTCGCGAACCGAACAAGCCGATCGGCGCCTATGTCTTCTCCGGTCCGACCGGCGTCGGCAAGACCGAGGTGGCAAAGCAGCTGGCCTCGTCGCTCGGCGTCGAACTCCTGCGCTTCGACATGTCGGAATATATGGAGCGGCACACGGTTTCGCGTCTGCTCGGCGCACCTCCCGGCTATGTCGGCTTCGACCAGGGCGGTCTTCTCACCGATGGCGTCGACCAGCACCCGCATTGCGTGGTCCTGCTCGACGAAATCGAGAAGGCGCATCCGGATATCTACAATATCCTGCTGCAGGTCATGGACCACGGCACGCTGACCGACCATAACGGCAAGAAGATCGACTTCCGCAACGTCATCCTGATCATGACGACCAATGCGGGCGCTTCCGAAATGGCCAAGGCGGCGATCGGCTTCGGCTCGTCCAAGCGCACCGGCGAGGACGAGGAGGCGCTGACGCGGCTCTTCACGCCGGAGTTCCGCAACCGTCTCGACGCGATCATTCCCTTCGCGGCGCTGCCGACGGCCGTCATCCACAAGGTCGTGCAGAAGTTCATCATGCAGCTGGAGGCCCAGCTTTCCGAAAGGAACGTCACCTTCGACCTGCATGAGGACGCGATCGCCTGGCTTTCGGAAAAGGGTTACGACGAGAAGATGGGCGCCCGCCCGCTTGCCCGTGTCATCCAGGACACGATCAAGAAGCCGCTTGCCAACGAGATCCTCTTCGGCAAGCTGAAGAAGGGCGGCGTCGTCAACGTCACCGTCGGCCCGAAGGAAGACGGCAAGCCCGGCATCGTGCTGGAAGCCATTCCGGATACGGCGCCGATCAAGCCGAAGCCGGAAGCTGAGGTCGTGCATCCCGAAGCCGGCGATGAGGGTGATGGCGAGCTGAAGACGAAGCCGGCTCCCAAGGCCCGCGCCAAGACCGTGCCGCAGGCCGAGCCTGAAGTCCGCGACGCTCCGAAGAAGGGAAGCACGGTTCCGAAGGTTCCGCGCAAGAAGTGAGCTTTCGTCCCACCAAATTGGAAAAGGCCGCGTCTTACACGCGGCCTTTTTCGTTTCTGGGCATCGCCAGGGATCGATGTTACGCCAGTGCCGCCCTGATCTTTTCGGCATGTGCGGCAAGTACGGCGCCATCCTCCATCTTGCCGGAATGCGGCTTGAGCGCAGCACCCTCATGGCGCGGGATGACGTGGAAATGCAGATGAAACACCGTTTGCCCGGCGGCCGGTTCGTTGAACTGGGCGATGAAGACGCCGTCAGCGTCGAAGACGTCCTTAACCGCAATGGCGACCTTCTGGACGACTGATATCGCATGGGCGAGGGTGGCTGGATCGGCATCGAGGATATTGCGCGACGCCGGTTTGGGAACGACGAGCACGTGGCCCGGCGCCTGCGGCATCACATCCATGAAGGCGATCGTGTGCCCGTCCTCGTAGATCCGGTGTGAGGGGATTTCGCCGCGCAGGATTTTGGCGAAGATATTGTTGTCGTCATAGTCGGCCGGGTCGGTCATCGCGAAATCTCCTCGGTTCCTACCGCGCCGCGCGTCTTTTCTGACGCCCTAAGGACGCTGTAGCATTTTAAATTACTGCATAACTCCTTAAATCGATTCCGATTTAAGGAGTTATGCAGGGGTTGATCGGGTAACGCGCCCGGGAGGGCAGCGTCAATCCTCCTGCAGGCGCTCGCCCTTGCGGAAAGGACTGTGCTCACTCAGCACCTCGCTCATATGCTCGACATCGGCGCGCTCGCGCGCGAGATAGTCGCCGATTGCCCGGCGAAGGCCGGCATGGGCGACGTAGTGGGCCGAATGCGTCGTCACAGGGAGGTAACCGCGGGCAAGCTTGTGTTCGCCTTGCGCTCCGGCTTCGACGCGCTTCAGCCCTTTCGAAAGGGCGAAGTCGATCGCCTGGTGATAGCACACCTCGAAATGCAGGAAGGGATGATCCTCGATGCAGCCCCAGTGACGACCATAGAGTGTATCGCCGCCGATGAAGTTGATTGCGCCGGCGACATAACGCCCGTCGCGCTTGGCCATGACGAGCAGGATGTCATCGGCCATGCGCTCGCCGATCAGCGAGTAGAATTTGCGGGTGAGGTAGGGCCGGCCCCATTTGCGGCCGCCGGTATCCATGTAGAATTTGAAGAACTGGTCCCAGATGCGCTCCGTCAGGTCGCGGCCGGTCAGCCAGTCGATGCTGATGCCGTTTTCGAGCGCGGCGCGGCGCTCCTTGCGCAACGCCTTGCGTTTGCGCGAGGCGAGCGTTTCGAGAAACGCCTCGTGATTGGCATAGCCGTCATTGATGAAATGGAATTGCTGGTCGGTGCGGTGCAGATAGCCGTCCATCTCGAAAACGCCGATCTCCTCGTCCGGCACGAAGGTGATATGGGCCGAGGAGATGCCGAGCCGGCGCACGACCTCCTTCAGACTTTCGGCGATGGCGCTCTGGATCGGCAGCCGCTGCAGCCCCTCGGCGACAAGAAGACGCGGACCCGTCGCCGGCGTGAACGGAATGGAGCACTGAAGTTTGGGGTAATAACGCCCGCCGGCCCGTTCGAAGGCGTCGGCCCAGCCATGATCGAAGACATATTCGCCCTGGCTGTGGTTCTTGAGATAGCCGGGCAGGGCGCCGATCAGCTCGCCGCGATCGGTTTCGAGCAGCAGGTGGTGGCCGAGCCAGCCGGTCTCGGCGCTGGCTGAACCGGATTCCTCCAGCGACGACAAAAAGGCGTGCGAAACGAATGGGTTGTAGGCAAGCGTGGCGCAAGTCTTCGAGGCCCCGGAAAGCCTGGACCAGCTCTCCGGGGAAATCGCGGTGAAGGAGCGTTCTACGCGAATGGACAGTTCATCAGTCATGGAGCAAATGCGAAGCCTGTGGGAGGATGGTTTCGGCTCTGCCTTACAGCGCCACGCGTCTTTCAGACGCGCAAAGGACGCTGTAACGCTTTGAGTTGCTGCACAATTTTATCCTTAAATCGATTCCGATCTAAGGAATTATGTGGCAGTTTGCGCATGATCTTGGCCAAAAAGCGAGCGTCAAACCGCCACGCGCGGATCGAAGCCTTCGAAAGTCATCTGGTCTGCGTTTGCGAATGTACGCCGGCGCGCCTCTTCGTCACGCACCGTCCAGGTAATGACGGGAATGCCCTTTTCGCGTTGACTTGTGATGAAGGCATTCGGCAGCTCGTCATAATAATAGGAGATGAAATCGAGACCGATCTCCATCGCCTTCGCATGCGTCTTGAACTCCTCCGGCGTGTTGCCGTTGGCCGTCAGCCCGAGCGGGTAGGGTGAGCCAAGCGCCTTCAGATCGCGCAGCAGCCAGTGGTCGAAGCTCATCAGCGCCACCTTGCCCTCATAGTTTTCGAGCACTTCGAGAACGGCTTCGGCAAAACCCTCGTCATCGGCCTCGCGACCCTTGAGCTCCAGCACCAGCGGCACCTTGCCCTCGACGAGGTCAAGGAGCTGGCGCAACGTCGGCACCTTGTCGCTGGTCCCGCCGACGGCGATCAGGCCAAGCTCCCGCGACGTGCGCTCACGGATGTCGCCGTTGAGATTGCACAGGCGCTGCAGGTCCTCGTCGTGAAAGATGACCGGCACGCCGTCGGAGGCGTAATGCAGGTCGCATTCGATCGCAAAGCCCGCTTCGACGGCACGCGAAAAGGCCGAAAGCGTGTTTTCCCAGACATGCTTGTTGAGGTCGTGATAGCCGCGATGGGCGACCGGCACGTCCTTGATCCAGGCAGCATTGGTGGTCATTCGGCGATTTCCATGATAGCATCTATCTCGACGGCGGCGTTCAGCGGCAGGGCAGCCATGCCGACGGCGGCGCGCGCATGTTTGCCGGCCTCGCCGAGTACGCCGGCAATCAGGTTCGAAGCGCCGTTGATGACGAGATGCTGCTCGACGAAGTCGGGCGCCGAGGCGACGAAGCCATTCAGTTTGATGACGCGCCGGATACGGCCGAGATCGCCGCCAAGTGCCGCCTTCGCCTGGGCGAGGATGTTGATGGCGCAGAGTTCGGCGCCGCGCTGGCCGCCCGCAACGTCGACGGTCTTGCCGAGATGGCCCGTGACGGCGACCTTGCCGCCTTCGAGCGGCAGCTGGCCGGAGATGTAGAGAAGATTGCCGCTGATGACATAGGGAACGTAATTTGCAGCAGGTGCTGCGGCTTCGGGCAGGGTTATCCCCATCTCAGTCAGGCGTGCAGCAATTTCATCGGACATTTTCGTCTCCGCTTTTGTTGTCAATTCTTCAAAAATTATGCATCAAGACTAGAATCTTTAATATGACAGGTTCGAGCCTCGATTTGGCCGAAAGCGTTCTTATAACATCGCGACCGAGTCCAACAGGAGTTAATGAATGTTCCGATCGAGTCTTGTCGCTCTGCTTCTCGCCAGCGTTTCCGCCAATGCATGGGCGGCTGCGCCCGCGGTAAGCGCTGCGATCGCGACCGGCCTCGTCGCACATCGCGCGGTCTACGATCTGGAATTGAAGGACGCTTCGGACCGCTCCGGCATCGCCGGCATGTATGGTCGCATGGTCTATGAGTTCGACGGCAGCTATTGCCAGGGCTTCACGACCAACTTCCGCTTCGTCACGCAGATCGATACCGGCGACAGCGTGCGCGTCAGCGACCAGCAGACGAAGACCTTCGAGAACCTGAAGGATGGCAAGTTCACCTTCGACACCAAATCCTTCACCGACGACCAGCTCGATAAGGAGGTCAACGGTGCCGCGCAGGATCAGCCCGACGGTGTCAAGGTCGATCTCAAGCAGCCGTCGAGCCGCGAACTGCAGCTTGCCGAAAGCCGTTTTCCCACGGAACACATGCTCGACGTCATCCAGAACGCCAAGGACGGCAAGCGCTTCTTCGAGGCGCGCGTCTTCGACGGTTCCGATGACGGCGACAAATCGCTGGTGACGACGACGATCGTCGGCAAGCAGGAGACGCCGATTGCCGAGGAGGCCGATGCCGGCAATGCCGGCGCCTTCTCCAAGACCGCCTTCTGGCCGGTGACGATCGCCTATTTCAACGAGAATGCGAAATCGGATGCTTTGCCGGTCTACCGCATGTCGTTCAAGCTCTATGAGAACGGCATCACCCGCGACCTGACGATGGATTACGGCGATTTCGTCCTGACCGGCAAGCTTGCCAAGCTGGAGTTGCTCGAACGCAAGGCCGAGGTCTGCAAGTAGACGCAGGCTTTTGAAAAACCACGGTCGGGCGATCCGGGACGATTAAATCGTCCACGCACCGCCCTGATCTGCAAGGTGATGCGATCCTTGCAGCAGGCTGTTGGCAGGGCACCTGCATCCAAATTGATGTCTGTCGCAGGTCTCGCGCTGGCGAGTTGAACCGCGGCGTTCGCAGAAGCCGACGGTTATCCTTTTCATTTTTTCCCGCATCGATACGCGGTGCCGGGTTAATGGGTCGGTTTTTTCGGCATAAGCCTTGCTTTTGCGCCAAATCGAATGTATGGGCACCGGCATTCCACACGTAAGGCATGGGATCGTCCGGGAGAAATCCGGGCTGTTCCGCCGGTGGCATTCTCGAAGAGGGTGCTGTTCGCCTTGCGGAGGTTCAACCGGAAAAGGAGTAACAAGGCATGGCATTGCCTGATTTTTCTATGCGCCAGCTTCTCGAGGCAGGCGTCCACTTCGGCCACCAGACGCATCGCTGGAACCCGAAGATGAAGCCGTACATCTTCGGCGATCGCAACAACATTCACATCATCGATCTGGCCCAGACCGTTCCGATGCTGTCGCGCGCCCTTCAGGTCGTCAGCGACACCGTTGCCCGCGGCGGCCGCGTTCTCTTCGTCGGCACCAAGCGCCAGGCGTCTGAGATCATCGCCGACAGCGCCAAGCGTTCGGCCCAGTATTACGTCAACTCGCGCTGGCTCGGCGGCATGATGACGAACTGGAAGACGATCTCCAACTCGATCCAGCGCCTGCGCAAGCTCGACGAGATCCTGAACGGCGAAGCCCAGGGCTTCACCAAGAAGGAACGCCTGAACCTCGAGCGCGAGCGTGAAAAGCTCGACAAGGCTCTCGGCGGTATCCGCGATATGGGCGGCACCCCCGACCTGATGTTCATCATCGACACCAACAAGGAAAAGATCGCGATCGACGAAGCCAAGCGCCTCGGCATCCCGGTTGTCGCCATCATCGACTCGAACTGCGATCCGGACCTGATCGACTATCCGATCCCGGGTAACGACGACGCATCGCGCGCCATCGCTCTTTACTGCGAGCTGATCTCCCGCGCCGCCATCGACGGTATTGCGCGTCAGCAGAGCTCTTCCGGCCGCGATCTCGGCGCATCCTCCGAGGTTCCGGTCGAGCCGGCTCTCGAGGAAGCAGCCGAAGGCTGATGAAGGCGGGCGGATCGAAAGCTCCGCCAAAGCTTACAGAGACTGGGAAAGGCCGCTCGCGACTCATCGAAGTTCGGCGGCCTTGCCTGTTTCAGGGCGAGGGCGTCAGGCTCTTCGCCAGACTAAGTTTCGGTATGGCGCGTCTTCATCACGCTGTCATACATACAGGTACATTTCGTGCCTCAATCCGGTGCCGAGCCGCGCTCTGCGGCCCACCGTATGAACCGACAAGAGGAAGCTAATGAGCGAGATTACGGCTGCAATGGTGAAGGAACTGCGCGAAAAGACCGGCGCAGGCATGATGGACTGCAAGAAGGCTCTTGCTGAAACCGGTGGCGACATGGAAGCGGCGATCGACTGGCTGCGCGCCAAGGGCATCGCCAAGGCCGACAAGAAGTCCGGCCGCACCGCCGCTGAAGGCCTCATCGGCGTTTCGAGCCAGGGCACCAAGGCCGTCGTCGTCGAAGTCAATTCCGAAACCGACTTCGTCGCCCGTAACGACGCCTTCCAGGATCTCGTCCGCGGCATCGCCAAGGTCGCCGTCTCCACAGACGGTACCGTCGAAGCCGTTGCGGCTGCGACCTACCCGGCATCGGGCAAGTCCGTTTCCGACACGATCAAGGATGCGATCGCAACGATCGGCGAGAACATGAACCTGCGCCGTTCGACCGCTCTCTCCGTCGAGGACGGCGTCGTCGCCACCTATATCCACAATGCTGTTTCCGACGGCCTCGGCAAGCTCGGCGTTCTCGTGGCGCTGAAGTCGACCGGCGACAAGGAAGCCCTGAACGCAATCGGCCGCCAGGTCGCCATGCACATCGCTGCGACCGCGCCGCTGGCGATCCGCCCGGAAGAAGTCGATGCCGCCGTCGCCGAGCGCGAGCGCAACGTCTTCATCGAGCAGTCGCGCGCTTCCGGCAAGCCTGACAACATCATCGAGAAGATGGTCGAAGGCCGTATGCGCAAGTTCTTCGAGGAAGTCGCCCTTCTCTCGCAGGCTTTCGTCATCAATCCGGATCTGACCGTCGCAGCCGCCATCAAGGAAGCTGAAAAGGCCGTTGGCGCGCCGATCGAAGTCGCCGGCATGGCCCGTCTTCTGCTCGGCGAAGGCGTCGAAAAGGAAGAGACCGATTTCGCAGCCGAAGTTGCGGCTGCCGTCAAGGGTTGATCTTCCAGCCATAATTGGGAAAACACCAGGGCATCGCGTGACAACGCGATGCCCTTCGTGTATCGGGCATTCACGGCAATTTACGAGGAGCCAAGATGTCTTTAGAGCCTGTCTATAAACGCGTTCTACTCAAGGCCTCCGGCGAAGCGCTCATGGGTGGCCAGGGTTTCGGGATCGATGTCGCGGTGGCGGACCGCATTGCATCTGACATCGCCGAGGCAAGGCATATGGGCGTGGAAGTCGGCGTCGTCGTCGGTGGCGGCAACATTTTCCGCGGTGTCGCGGTAGCGTCCAAGGGCGGCGACCGGGTCACCGGCGACCATATGGGCATGCTCGGCACCATCATCAATGCTCTGGCGCTGGCGACCTCGCTGCGCAAGCTGAACATCGATACGGTGGTGCTTTCCGCCATCTCCATGCCGGAGATCTGCGAGAGCTTTTCGCAGCGTGCAACCCTTTATCATCTGTCGATGGGACGCGTGGTGATCTTTGCCGGCGGCACCGGCAATCCCTTCTTCACCACCGATTCTGCCGCAGCTCTCCGCGCCGCCGAAATGGGCGCACAAGCGATCTTCAAGGGCACGCAGGTGGACGGGATCTACACCGCCGACCCGAAGAAATATCCCGATGCGACCCGCCTCGACCGCCTGACGCACCAGGAAGTGCTGGACAGGGGACTAGCGGTGATGGACGTTGCCGCCGTGGCGCTCGCCAGGGAGAATTCCATTCCGATTATCGTCTTCTCGATCCACGAGAAGGGCGGTTTTGCTGAAATCTTGACGGGCGGTGGCCTCAAGACCATCGTCTCCGACAACTGATATAAGCTGCGCCGCTTTATCAGGCGCAGCCCTGGCTAGAACATGATGATTTTAGGCCGGTTGGCCTGAAATCTGAATCATGTTCTACATTAAATAGTTAGAGCATGATGTCGTCCGAAAGCCGCTGACGCTTTTCGGCATCATGCTCTAGAGCATGTCGCGCAAAAGTGTGCAGCGGTTTTGCGATGACGGCATGCGCAAACCAAAGACCTAAAGCGCGGCAAGCGAATCTGAAAGATCGCGACGCGCTTTATACGGGAGCATCGACATGAGTGAAGGTATCGACATCAAGGAACTGAAGCGCCGCATGGATGGCGCGGTTTCCGCATTCAAGAGCGACATCGCATCGCTGCGCACCGGCCGGGCTTCGGCCAACATCCTCGATCCGGTAACGATCGAGGCCTACGGTTCGCGCATGCCGCTGAACCAGGTCGCCAACATCACCGTGCCCGAGCCGCGCATGCTGTCGGTTTCTGTCTGGGACAAGTCGATGGTCAGCGCCGTCGAGCGCGGTATTCGCGAATCCAATCTCGGTCTCAACCCGATCGTCGACGGCCAGAACCTGCGCATTCCGCTGCCGGAGCTGAACGAGGAGCGCCGCAAGTCGCTCGTCAAGGTGGCTCACGACTATGCTGAAAAGAGCAAGGTCGCGATTCGCCACGTCCGCCGCGACGGCATGGACGGCCTCAAGAAGGCCGAAAAGGATGGTGTAATCGGCCAGGACGAGAGCAGGGCGCAGTCGGAACGTGTACAGAAGATGACGGACGAGACGATTTCCGAAATCGACCGCTTGCTTGGCGAGAAGGAAAAGGAAATCATGCAGGTCTAGTGGATCTGTGCCTTTGCCTGGAAAGACCGGACGGGAAATGTCGGAATCTGTATTTGTGACCGTGCCTGAGCATGTTGCCATCATCATGGACGGCAATGGCCGTTGGGCCAAGCAGCGTGGCCTGCCGCGCACGATGGGCCATCGCAAGGGCGTCGAGGCGGTCCGCGAGACAGTGCGCGCCGCCGGTGCCGTCGGTATAAAATATCTGACCCTCTTTGCCTTCTCCTCGGAGAACTGGCGCCGGCCCGAGGCCGAGGTTTCCGATCTGCTCGGCCTGCTCAAGGCTTTCATTCGGCGCGACCTCGCCGAGCTTCATCGCCAGAATGTGCGCATCAAGGTGATCGGCGACCGCCACAGCCTGCGCAGCGACATTCTCGGTCTGCTGCTCGAGGCGGAGGAAACGACCAAGGACAACACGGCGCTGACGCTGGTCATCGCTTTCAACTATGGCTCGCGCGACGAGATCGCCCGCGCCGTGGTGAGTTTGGCCCGGGATGTCGAGGCCGGCTGCCTGAGGGCGCAGGACATCACCCCCGCGCTCATCAACGCCCGTCTCGACACGGCAGGCATCCCCGATCCGGATCTTATCATCCGCACCAGCGGCGAGGAGCGGCTTTCCAACTTCCTGCTCTGGCAGGCCGCCTATTCTGAATTCATCTTCCTTCCGGAATACTGGCCGGATTTCAGCCCCGAGATCTTCCGCCAGGCGCTCGAGAAATTCGCCTCTCGTGACCGGCGCTTCGGCGGCCTGTCGTCGCAGGCAGCCGCGGTCGGCACCTGATGCAGAGGGAATTGAAGCTCCGCATCGTTTCAGGACTGATTCTTGCGGTCATCGTTCTTGCCGCCACCTGGTATGGCGGTCTTGCCTTCCGTATCCTGGCGGCCGCGATCGGCCTGCTGATCTATTATGAATGGTCGAAAATAACAGGCATCGCGCGTGATTGGGTCGCCAATGCCGTCGGCTGGATCGGCGAGGCGGCAGTCGCCTTTCTCGTGCTTGTCGGCAATTTCGAATTCGCCGCCGGGATGCTGGCCGGCGTCACCGCCGTCGGCATCGCCCTGATCATCCTGCACGGCACGAGCCGCTGGTTTCCGGCTGGCCTGTTTTATGCCGGCGCCACCGGCCTGGCGCTCGCCGCGATCAGAAGCGATGACCGGCCTGGCCTTTATGCCATGCTCTTCGTCTTTGCCGTCGTCTGGGCAACCGATATCCTCGCCTATTTCGTCGGCAGGGCGCTCGGCGGACCGAAGCTTGCCCCTTCGATCTCGCCTGGAAAGACGTGGTCGGGCGCAATCGGCGGCGCCGTTTCAGCCGTCGCTGCCGGCGTCGTTCTCGTCCATTTTCTCCTTCCGGGCGCTGAAATCATCGCCGCCGGCGTAGCGCTGGTTCTGTCGGTTTGCAGCCAGTCGGGCGATCTTTTCGAATCTTTCATCAAACGGAAATTCGGCGTCAAGGATTCAAGCCATCTCATTCCGGGCCATGGCGGCGTCATGGACCGTGTCGACGGACTGATTTTTGCCTGTTTTTCGGCGTTCTTGCTAGCTGGGCTTTTTTCCCTGATAAAGGGGGCTGAGATGACCTCGCTCGGCGCGGCATTGTTCGGCCTCTGATGACGCGGCAGCTTGACGGAAGGGACTCATGGAAACGGTGACCGGCATATACGGATTCTTGATGGGGAATATCGTCACCTTCATCCTCGTGCTCTCGCTGCTCGTCTTCGTGCATGAGATGGGCCACTATCTCGTCGGGCGCTGGAGCGGCATTCGCATCCTTGCCTTTTCCGTCGGCTTCGGTCCGGAGATCTTCGGCTTCACCGACCGCCACGGAACACGCTGGAAGATTTCGGTGATCCCGCTGGGCGGTTATGTCCGGTTCTTCGGCGACGAAGACGCCTCGAGCAAGCCAGACGCCGACAAACTCGCCGCCATGTCCGAGGAAGACAGGGCGCGCTCCTTTGCCGGCGCCAAGCTCTGGAAGCGCGCTGCCACCGTCGCAGCCGGCCCGATCGCCAATTTTCTGCTGGCGATCGCCATCTTCACCGTTCTTTTTTCTGTCTATGGCCGCATGATCGCCGATCCTGTCGTTGCCGAGGTCAAGCCGGATGGCGCCGCTGCTGCCGCCGGCATCCTTCCCGGCGACCTGCTGGTCGCCATCGACGGCAACAAGGTCGAGACCTTCGACGACGTGCGCCGCTATGTCAGCATCCGCCCGAGCCAGAAGATCGTCGTGACGATCGAGCGTGGCGGCGAGAAGCTCGATCTGCCGATGGTGCCGCAACGCACCGACCAGACCGACCAGTTCGGCAACAAGATCGAGCTGGGCCAGATCGGCATCGTCACCAATCAGCAGGCTGGCAACTTCCGCCTGAAGACCTATACGCCTCTCGAGGCGCTGCAGGAGGGCGTGATCCAGACTCGCGACATCGTCACCGGCACTTTCAAATATATCGGCAACATCTTCGCCGGAACGATGCGGGCCGACCAACTGGGTGGGCCGATCCGCGTGGCGCAAGCTTCGGGCCAGATGGCTACGCTTGGCATAGGCGCGGTGCTGCAGCTTGCGGCAATGCTTTCGGTTTCGATAGGATTGCTTAACCTGATGCCGGTTCCGGTACTTGATGGCGGCCACCTGATGTTCTATGCGGTGGAAGCGGTGAGGGGGAAGCCGCTGGGCTCCACGGCTCAGGAAATTGCATTTCGCATCGGCTTGGCAATGATATTGACATTAATGGTTTTCACGACCTGGAACGACATCGGCTCGATCAGAGGGTAAACGAGCAAGGCGAGGGAATTACTGTTTATTTACGATGTTTCAAGGCTGTAGTGGCGAATGGGTCACGCTTGCAAATGAAGTAAACAGAAATTAACGACCTCGCTTGCTTGTATGTCAAAAGCGGGTAAAACGACACACGTGACCGGAATCGGGTTCTCCCGGAGCCGGGGACGAGGGAAACAAAGGTAATAGGTGAAATGAAGGCTGGTTCAAAGTTTTTGAACGCAGTATCGGCGGTTGCGCTGTCTGCTAGTGTTGTTGCTTCGGGCGCAGGTGCTTTGACGTTCGTTTCCGCTACGGCTGCTGAGGCCGCCGTCATCCAGCGTATCGATGTGCGCGGCGCAAGCCGCGTCGGCGCGGAAGCCGTCCGGTCGAACCTCACCATCTCTCCCGGGAAGAGTTTTTCCAACAGCGATATCGATGCTTCGGTCAAGCAGCTTTACGGTACGGGGTACTTCTCCGACGTGAAGATCTCGGTCTCGGGAAGCACGCTCGTCGTCAACGTTCAGGAAGCTCAGCTCGTCAATCAGGTCGTCTTCAACGGCAACCGCAAGATCAAGGACGACAAGCTCGCGACCATCGTCCAGACCCATGCCGCCGGTCCCTACAGCGACACCCAGATCCAGTCCGACATTCAGTCGATCAAGGATGCCTACGCTGCCACCGGCCGCAGCGAGGTCGAAGTGACGACGCAGGTGGTGCCGCTCGGCGAAGGCCGCGTCAACCTTGCCTTCGTCATCAACGAAGGTGATCGCACCAAGATCGATTCGATCAACTTCGTCGGCAACAATGCCTACAGTGCCGGCCGCCTGGCTGCCGTCATCAATACCAAGCGTTCGAACTTCCTTTCGTTCCTGACCCGCAAGGACGTCTATAACGAAGACAAGCTCCACGCCGACGAAGAAGCGCTGCGCCAGTTCTATTACAATCGCGGCTACGCCGACATGCGCATCGTCTCTTCCGATGCCACCTTCGACGACGCGACCAACAAATACACGCTCACCTTCAACATCGAGGAAGGCCAGCGCTACGATTTCGGACCGGTGACCGTCCAGTCGACCGTCGAAGGCGTCGGTTCCGATCAGTTGCTGCCGCTCGTGCGCACCCATGAAGGTCGTGTCTACAGCGCCAAGGACGTGCAGAAGTCGATCGAGGCGATCTCCGATCAGGTGGCGTCTGCCGGTTATCCCTTTGCGCGCGTCACGCCGCGCGGCAACCGCGACCTCAACAACAATACGATCGGCGTCGAATATCTGGTCGACCAGGGCGAACGCGCCTATGTCGAGCGTATCGAGATCCGCGGCAACAGCCGCACGCGCGACTACGTGATCCGCCGCGAATTCGACATGAGCGAAGGCGACGCCTTCAATCAGCAGATGATCACCAAGGCCAAGCGTCGCCTCGAAGCGCTGGGTTACTTCTCTTCCGTCAATATCTCCACCCAGCCGGGCAGCTCGCCCGACCGTGTCGTGGTGGTCGTCGACGTGCAGGATCAGTCGACTGGTTCGTTCGGTGTCGGCGCGGGTTATGCCGCGGGCGGCGACGGTCTGCTGCTCGAAGCATCGATCGAGGAAAAGAACTTCCTCGGCCGCGGCCAGTATATCCGCATTTCGGCCGGCGGCGGTCAGGAAGGCTCGCGCGCCTACGGCGTCAGCTTCACCGAACCCTATTTCCTCGGCTATCGCCTGGCGGCAGGCTTCGACGTCAACCGCAGCGAAACGTCGAGCAACGACGACTATGACTACGAGGAAACCAGCGTCGTTCTGCGTGTGACCGCACCGATCACCGAAGATCTGGCGACGACCTTCCGCTATAACTACAAGCAGATGAAGTATGACGGCGATACCTCCGATCTTTCGGCGACCTATGCCAATCTGGTCGATGAGAGCCCGTGGACGCGCTCTTCCGTCTCGCAGACGCTGACCTACAACACGCTTGATGACACCGTCCTGCCGCGTGAAGGCATCTATGCGACGGCGACGCAGGAACTTGCCGGCCTCGGCGGCGACTCGCAGTTCTACAAGATCTACGGCAAGGCCCGTTACTACCATCTGCTCGCCGACGATGCCGACATCATCGGCTCGGTCTCGGCTTCGGCGGGTTATGTCGTCCCCCTCGGCGACCACCTGAATGTCTTCGATCAGTTCACCCTGACCAACGGCGATATTCGTGGCTTCGAGAACAAGGGGATCGGCCCACGCATCAGCGGGGATAATGATGACCCGCTCGGTGGCACGACCTATTTCACGGCGTCGGCGGAAGCGACCTTCCCGATGCCTGGCTTCCCGCGTGACTTCAACCTGCGCGGCGCCGTCTTTGCCGATGCCGGCACGCTGTTTGGCAATGATGTCGAGCTTCTCGGCTCCGATCAAGCGGAGGGCACCAGTGCTTCGCTGCGCGCTTCCGTCGGTGTCGGTGTTGTCTGGCAGTCTCCCTTCGGTGCATTGCGTCTGGATTACGCAATCCCGGTCCTCAAGGAAGACTTCGACAAGACGCAGAACTTCAAGTTTGGCATCAACAACCAATTCTGATATCGGCAGTCCGGAACTGTAAGACTCAATTCCGTTCTGGAGCATTGCCGATGGAGCAAAACGTTTTTTTTCTGCCCCATGAAGGTCTGAAGCTCGCTGAGTTGGCAGAGTTTCTTGGGGCAGGACTCGCCAATCCCGATCATGCCGATGTCATCGTCAGATCTGTGGCTCCCCTCAACCGGGCCCGGGCAGGCGATGTTTGCTATATCCTGTCGCGCCGCAGCCGCGATGAGCTGGCAACATGCGAAGCCTCGGCGGTGATCTGCGACAAGGCGCTCGTCGATCTTATCCCCGAGCACATTCCGGTCATTCTGTCGTCCAATCCGCACGCAGCCTTTGCGATGGCGGGCGGTCTGTTTTATCCCGCTGCCTTGCGCCCGGTCGTCTTTTCCAGTGAAAGCGAGATCGCGCCAAGTGCTGTGATCGATCCGAGCGCCAAGCTCGAAAAAGGTGTGATCGTCGAGCCGATGGCCGTCATCGGTGCGCATGCCGAGATCGGCGAGGGGACGCGCATCGGTGCGCACAGCATCATCGGCCCGGGCGTCAAGATCGGCCGGGATTGTTCGATTGCGGCCGGCGCGAGCATTCTCTGCGCGCTGATCGGCAATGGCGTCATCATCCACAACGGCGCCCGCATCGGCCAGGATGGTTTCGGCTATGCCCCGGGCCCGCGCGGTATGATCAAGATCGTCCAGATCGGCCGGGTGATCATCCAGGACAATGTCGAGATTGGCGCCAACACCACGATCGATCGCGGCGCCATGGACGATACGGTGATCGGCGAAGGCACCAAAATCGACAACCAGGTCCAGATCGGCCACAACGTTCAGATCGGCCGCCACTGTGCCGTCGTCGCCCAGGTCGGCATCGCCGGCAGCACAAAGATCGGCAATGGCGTGCAGATCGGCGGCCAGGTCGGCATCAAGGGGCATGTGACGATCGGTGACGGCGTGCAGATCGCCGCCAAAAGCGGTATCATGACCGACCTTGCCGCCGGCGGGCAATATGGCGGCGTACCCGCGCGCCCGCTAAAAGACTATCTGAGAGAGGCTGCGCAGCTGATGTCCAAGACCAAGCAGCGCGAGAGTAAACCTGGAGGCAAGCAAAATGACTGAGGAAGCCACGACAACGCTTTCTTCGGCTGACATCATCGAGATCATGAAGCTGCTGCCGCATCGTTACCCCTTCCTCTTGGTCGACAAGATCATCGAGATCGACGGCGACAACAGCGCGATCGGCATCAAGAACGTCACGGCGAACGAACCGCATTTCACCGGCCATTTTCCGGAAGCTCCGATCATGCCGGGCGTTCTCCTGATCGAAGGCATGGCTCAGACTGCGGGCGCGATCTGTGCCAAGAAGGAAGGCCAGCCGGGCAACCTCGTCTATTTCATGACCATCGAGAATGCGCGCTTCCGCAAGCCCGTCGTGCCCGGCGATCGCGTTGAATTCCATGTCAAGAAACACAAGCAGCGCGGCAATATCTGGAAATTCCATTGCGACGCCAAGGTTGACGGCGCGCTTGTCGCCGAGGCCGATATCGGCGCGATGATCGTTCGTAAGGATCAGGCATGAGCAATATCGCCGAAAGCGCCCTTATTCATCCGATGGCCGCCGTCGAAGACGGTGCCGTTATCGGTGAGGGCGTCAAGATCGGTCCCTTCTGCCATGTCGGGTCGCACGTCGTCCTGCATGCGAATGTCGAGCTTTTGTCGCATGCGGTCGTTACCGGCCGCACCGTGATCGGCAAGGGCACGCGCATCTTCCCGATGGCCGTCATCGGCGGCGATCCGCAGAGCGTGCATCACGGCGGTGAGGAGACGACGCTGACGGTCGGCGCCAACTGCACGATCCGCGAAGGCGTGACGATGAATACCGGCACCTCCGACTTCGGTGGCCAGACGATCGTCGGCGACAACAACCTCTTCCTCGCCAATTCCCACGTTGCGCATGACTGCCGCGTCGGCAATCACGTGATCATGTCGAACAACGTAATGCTCGCCGGCCACGTCGTCATCGAGGATCGTGTCATTCTGGGCGGCGGTTCTGCCGTTCACCAGTTCACCCGTGTCGGCCGTCAGGCCTTCGTCGGCGGGCTCTCGGCGGTCAGTTACGACGTCATTCCCTACGGCATGCTGAACGGCAATCCCGGGCTGCTGAGCGGCCTCAACGTCGTCGGCATGACGCGCGCCGGCATCGACCGCGCCGTCATTCACCGGGTGCGTCGCGCCTACAAGGCGATCTTTGAAGGAACGGGCTCCGTCCGCGAAAACGCCGCCGCCATCCGCGACGAATATGCCGATTGCGAGCAGGTGGTCCACATTCTCGACTTCATCGCCGCCGATAGCGACCGCGCCTTGTCCTCGCCGACCCGGGGGCAGAAGGGCTAGCCCGTGACATTTTCCGGCGAAACCGCTGCGGGCCGGCTGGCGATTATCGCCGGCGGCGGTCTTCTGCCTTCCTATGTCGCCGAAGCCGCGCGCGCCGCCGGCGAAAATCCGGTCATCGTCGCGCTGAAGGACGAAAGCGACCGGCGTTGGGAAGGCTATGACCACGCTGTCATCGGTATCGGCGATTTCGCCGCCCTCGATGGGTTGCTCAACCGGTATGGCATTGGCCGTGTCGTGATGTCGGGCAGTGTGCGCCGCCGCCCGGAATGGCGCGAGGTGCGCCCGACGCTGCGCATCCTGATGAAAGTGCCGGCCGCCATCCGCACCTTGCTGTCCGGCGGCGACGATACGGTTCTGCAGATGGTGATCCGCCTGATCGAGGGAAACGGCCGCCGCGTCGTTGGCGCCCATGAAATCGCCCCCGACCTGCTTGCCTCCGTCGGCCCGCTTGGTGCTGTGGCGCCCGGCGAGGACGACCGGCGTGATATCAGCCGTGCTGGCGAAGCCGCCGAAATGCTCGGCCGGCTCGATGTCGGGCAGGGCGCCGTCAGCATCGGCGGGCGTGTCGTCGCGCTGGAGGGTCTTGAAGGCACGGATGAGATGCTGGACCGCGTGACGGGTCTCAGAGCCGCCGGACGCATCTCGCCACGCCGCCGCGGCGCACTCGTCAAGCTCTGCAAGCCGCAGCAGGATATCCGCGCCGATCTGCCGGCGATCGGCGTATCCACGGTGCTGAACGCGAGGAAAGCCGGCCTTGCCGGTGTCGCCGTTGAGGCCGGCCGTTCACTGGTGCTCGATCGCGCCGCCGTCATCAAGGCCGCCGACGAGGCCGGGCTTTTCGTCTGCGGCATCGATCGCGGCCTGCCGGCATGGGGGCTTGTATGAACGGGGCGCCGCTGAAGATCGCCGTCATTGCCGGTGAGGTGTCGGGGGATCTGCTCGGCGCCGATCTCATCGCCGCCCTGAAACGGATTCATAGCGGACCGGTGGAACTGGTCGGCGTCGGCGGCGAGGCGCTGCAAGCAGAAGGCCTGAGATCGCTGTTCGATTTCTCCGAGTTGTCGATCATGGGCATCACCCAGGTGCTGAGCCGGCTGCCAAAACTCTATACCCTGATCCGCCGGACGACGGCTGAAATCATCGCCGCAAGGCCGGACATTCTTCTCATCATCGACAGCCCGGATTTCACCCATCGCGTTGCAAAGCGCGTCCGCACCGCGCTGCCCGATCTGCCTGTTGTCAATTATGTCTGTCCGAGCGTTTGGGCCTGGAAGGAATATCGCGCCACGCGCATGCTCGGCTATGTCGATCATGTGCTCGCCGTCCTGCCCTTCGAGCCGGAAGTGATGCGCACGCTCGGCGGCCCGGAGACGACTTATGTCGGCCATCGCCTGATTGCCGATCCGGCATTGCTCGAGGCGCGGCGGCTGCGCGCCGGCAGGCAGCCCGGCAACGGCCCGATCCTTCTTCTTCCCGGTTCGCGTTCATCCGAGATCAAGAATCTCGTGCCCTATTTCGAGGCCGCAGCGAAGGAGCTTGTTGCCCGCAATGGGCCGATGCGCTTCATTCTGCCGACGGTGACGCACAAGGAGGCGCTTGTCCGCGAAATGACGGCGGGGTGGGCGGTAAAACCGGAGATCGTCGTCGGCGCGGAAGCGAAATGGAAAGCCTTCTCCGAAGCCGATGCAGCCATGGCGGCGTCCGGAACTGTCATTCTTGAGCTGGCGCTTGCCGATGTGCCCGTCGTCTCCGCCTACAAGGTCGACTGGATCATGCGGTTGCTGACATCAAGCATCAAGACCTGGACAGGCGCGCTGCCAAA
This sequence comes from Rhizobium sp. IY2, assembly GCF_047532935.1. Classification (NCBI taxonomy): domain Bacteria; kingdom Pseudomonadati; phylum Pseudomonadota; class Alphaproteobacteria; order Hyphomicrobiales; family Rhizobiaceae; genus Rhizobium; species Rhizobium sp. IY2. The sequence goes on along the minus strand of NZ_JBLKNU010000001.1, from coordinate 1,529,511 downwards.
CCTGATCGCCGATTACGCGGTCGTGCCGGAATATCTCAACGATATCGTTCGCGGCGCCAGTCTCGCCCGCTGGATGGAAAGGCTGTCGGCCGACACCTACCAGCTGAAGGCGATGAAGGAAGGCTATGACCTTATCTGGCAGCGCATGCAGACCGAAAAGCCGCCCGGCGAGCATGCCGCCAAGATCCTTCTCGATGTCCTGAAAAAGAAAAAACCCGGCCGTTTCTGACCGGGTTTTCTTTTAGGCTTTGAAGCGATCAGCGCTTCGAAACCGGGATATAGTCGCGCTTGGGTTCGCCGACATAGAGCTGGCGCGGACGGCCGATGCGCTGTTCCGGATCCTCGATCATCTCGTTCCACTGTGCGATCCAGCCGACCGTGCGGGCGAGCGCGAAGAGCACGGTGAACATGGTCGTGGGGAAGCCCAGCGCCTTCAGAGTGATGCCGGAATAGAAGTCGATATTCGGATAGAGCTTCTTCTCGATGAAATATTCGTCGGTGAGCGCGATGCGCTCCAGCTCCATCGCCACTTCGAGCAACGGGTCGTCCTTGATGCCGAGTTCGCCCAGCACTTCATGCGTCGTCTTCTGCATGATCTTGGCGCGCGGATCATAGTTCTTGTAGACGCGGTGGCCGAAGCCCATCAGGCGGAACGGGTCGTTCTTGTCCTTGGCGCGGGCGATATATTCCGGGATGTGGTCGACTGTGCCGATTTCGTTCAGCATGTTGAGCGCTGCTTCGTTGGCGCCGCCATGTGCGGGCCCCCAGAGGCAGGCGATGCCGGCCGCGATGCAGGCGAACGGGTTGGCGCCCGACGAACCGGCGAGACGGACGGTCGAGGTCGAAGCGTTCTGCTCGTGATCGGCATGCAGGATGAAGATGCGGTCCATGGCGCGAGCAAGCACCGGATTGACCACATATTCCTCGCAAGGCACGGCAAAGCACATGCGCAGGAAGTTCGACGCATAGTCGAGGTCGTTCTTCGGATAAACGAAGGGCTGGCCGATATGGTATTTGTAGGCCATGGCGGCGAGCGTCGGCATCTTGGCGATCATACGCAGGCTGGCGACCATGCGCTGGTGCGGATCGGTGATGTCTGTGGAGTCGTGATAGAAGGCCGACAGCGCGCCGACGCAGCCGCACATGACGGCCATCGGATGCGCATCGCGGCGGAAGCCGGTGAAGAAGCGGCTCATCTGCTCATGCACCATGGTGTGGTGCGTGACGCGATAATCGAAATCCTTCTTCTGCGCGGTGGTCGGCAGTTCGCCGTAGAGAAGCAGGTAGCAGACTTCCAGGAAGTCGCCATGCTCGGCGAGCTGCTCGATCGGATAGCCGCGATGCAGCAGAACACCTTCGTCGCCGTCGATGTAGGTGATTTTCGATTCACAGGATGCGGTCGAGGTAAAACCCGGATCGTACGTGAAGGAAGCCGTGTTCTTGTAGAGGGCACCGATATCGATGACGCTCGGGCCGATCGTGCCGCTCTTGACGGCAAGGTCGACAGATTTGTCACCGATTTTTATTGTAGCGCTTTGATCCGTCATGCTGATCCTCCGAAATGGCGGTGGCGCCTTAAAAGCGCCATAGGGGTTAAGCGTCCTCACCGATAGCTATATGATCGCGAAGCTAATGCCAAGTTACCGTGACGGCATTTTGTGCATTGCGGTATCACCTTTTAGGCACTGCAGCGATGAGCCGCGTGCATATCGGAAGCTGATGATTCGACTGGCCTTTTGGCACTCGCGATTTTCCCTCATATTTCAATCGATTATTCTTGCCGGATTTGATGGGAGGTTGCATTCTGGCCGCCTTGGCGGTTGAGCTTGGGCGGCGCATGCAGGAATTGACGACAGTCGAATTGCGGCCGGAAGCAGGCGCCGGCCTTGCCGATACCTCCGGTTTTTCTCCCCCTGCCGTGGTGTCGCGGCCGGCAAGGACGCAGTCGGCGACACCGTTGCGCCATCGCCTGCCGGCTTTGGCCTCGCAATCGCTGCGTGCCGGCAGGCGCATGCTGGGCGAGGAGGCGGATCATGGCCGCCTGCTGCTATTCTCGCCGGTCTTCCTCGGCGCCGGATCAGCCTTCTGGTTTCTTGGAGCATCGGATTTTCCGGTCATTGCACCGCTGCTCTGCCTGTTGGTGCTGACGACCGCGGTTCTGATCGCCAGCCGTATGCGGGCGGCATTGCGGACCGTCCTGCTGGCGCTTGCACTTGTGGCCGGTGGCATGGTCTCGGCGGAGTTCGAAAGCTGGCGGGCTTCGACCGTGATCCTCGACTCCGCCGTGACGACGACGGTGACCGGCCGTGTCGAACGGCGCGAAGGCGATGGTCGCGGCCGGTGGCGCTACATTCTGGCCGTCACCGGCACCGAGGTGCCGCAGGTGAAGCGGCCGCCGGAACGGATAACCGCGATCGCCCGCGGCGCCGACGCGCCTTTCGAGATCGGTGACATCATCACCGGCAGGGCTCGGCTGACACCGCCGTCAGGCCCAGCACTTCCACAGCTCAACGACTTCTCCTTCGGGGCCTATTTCGATGGCATCGGCGCCAATGGTTTCTTCTACGGCGCGCCGACGAAAGTCGATTTGCAGGCAGGCCCGCAGGCTGCCAGATCGACGGCGGAAACCCTGCTCGAATGGCTTTACCGGCTGCGCAGCGGCATCGGCGACCGCATCCGATCGATTCTGCCCGGCGACACCGGCGCTTTTGCCGCTGCTCTGGTGACGGACGAACGGCGCGCCATCTCGAATGCGACCACGGAGGCGCTGCGCCAGTCCGGTCTGGCGCATATCATCGCCATCTCAGGACTCAACATGGCGCTGTCGGCCGGCATCTTCTTCGTCGGCTTCCGGATGCTGCTCAGCCTCTTTCCCGGCGTCGCCCAGGCCTATCCGACGAAGAAGATCGCCGCCGCCGGCGCGCTCATCGCCGTCACGGCCTATTTCCTGATCTCCGGCTTCGCGGTCTCGGCCGAGCGCGCCTTCATCATGATGGCGATCATGCTGATTGCCGTCTTCTTCGACCGGCCGTCGATCAGCCTGCGCAATGTCGCTCTCTCCGCGCTCGTCATCCTCGCCATTTCGCCGTCCGAGGTCCTGGGTCCGAGCTTCCAGATGTCCTTTGCCGCAACCTTGGCGCTCGTGTCGGGCTATCAGCTGTGGAAGGATCGGCGCGTCCGCGAGAATGCCTTCCTGAAGCTGCCGATCGTCAGGCCTTTCGTCGCGGTTGCGGGGTTCTTCGGCGGTGTCTTCCTGACCTCGCTGATCGGCGGTTTCTCCACCGCACTGTTTTCGATCGAGCATTTTCATCGCCTGACCGCCTACGGCCTGCCGGCAAACCTCGCGACGATGCCGATCATCTCCTTCATCATCATGCCGGCCGGGTTGCTGGCGATGCTGCTCATGCCTTTCGGTCTGGACGTTTTGCCTTGGAAGATTGTCGGATTCGGCCTCGATCTGGTGATCGCCGTCGCCAAGACCGTGTCCGGCTGGGGTGGCGACATCGGCATCGGCCGCTTGCCCGCCTGGTATTTCGCGGTCGCCGTGGCAGGCTTCCTGCTGCTGACGCTACTCCGCACTCGGCTGCGCCATATGGGCACGTCGATCATATCAGTCGCAACGCTCATCCTGCTGGTTCTGCCGGTTCCCCGGCCGCCGGATCTGGTGATTTCGGAAGATGGCAGTCTCGTCGCGGTCGTCGAGGCGGCGGCAATGGCCTCCAACCGTGAAAACCCGCCGGATTTCATCTTCGACCAATGGCAGCGCGCGCTCGTCCTGCCGGCGCATGACCCGCCGAAGATGCTGGATGGTCCTGCTGTCCCGCCAGCGGGAGAGGACCGCCGCGTCAAGCTTTCCCGCGATCAGCAGAACGAAGCGAGGGCGGCGATGCGGGCGGCCGCAGCCGGCGGTGACGCAAACCGCTTTTCCTGTGTCAAGAAGGCCTGGTGCATATCAAGGCTTGGCAACGGTCATGTGGTCGCCGTCATCGACAATGCCGCCTATCTCGCTCCGGCCTGCGATGCGGCCGATATCGTGGTAACGTCGGTCCGCCTGCGTTTCAACAGCTGCCGCTCAGGCGCGACGCTCTTCACCGGCGAGACGTTGCGCCGGACCGGTTCCGTCGAGCTGCGCTTCGCCGAGGCCGGCATGGAGGTCACAACCGCATTCGATGATCTGTGGCGGCCATGGATCCGCCATCGCGCCTATGACTGGCGCAGCAACAGCTTTGTCGAAACCGGCCTGCAGGGTGTCAGTGATAGCGGCGAATAAGGCCGACGAGTTTGCCCTGCACCTTGACGCGGTCTGGCCCGAAGATCCGGGTCTCGTAAGCCGGGTTGGCCGCTTCCAGCGCGATCGAGGCGCCCTTGCGGCGGAAGCGTTTGAGCGTCGCTTCTTCGTCGTCGACGAGAGCAACGACGATGTCGCCAGGGCTTGCGGTGCTGCCATTGCGGATGATCACGGTGTCGCCGTCGAAAATGCCGGCGTCGATCATCGAATCACCCTTGACCTCCAGCGCGTAGTGTTCACCGGAGCCGAGCATATCGGCCGGAACGACGATGTCGTGGGTGTTGTTCTGGATTGCCGAGATCGGAACGCCGGCGGCGATCCGGCCCATGACCGGCACGGAGACTGAGTTGCCATTGTCGGCGACGGGTTTTGCAGGAGCGGGAGTGGCGACCGGCTGGGGCTTGCCCAGGCTGCCCTCAATGACGCTCGGCGAAAAGCCGCGCCGGGGCTGGATGCTGGGGCTATAGGCCTCCGGAAGCTTGATGACCTCGAGTGCGCGGGCCCGGTTCGGTAGGCGGCGAATGAAGCCACGCTCCTCGAGCGCAGTAATCAGCCGGTGAATCCCGGACTTCGAAGCGAGATCCAGGGCGTCCTTCATTTCGTCGAAAGACGGCGGAACGCCGGATTCCTTCATGCGCTCATGAATGAAGAGGAGAAGCTCCTGTTGTTTGCGCGTGAGCATCGACGTTGTGACCTCGTGATTGAAACAAATCCAGAACAGACACTATATGTTCCATATGTGTTCCGCAAGTAGCTAAATTTCCGTAAAACTTGGCGCCAACTCGTTGAGATTTTTATTTTCATTCGCCGGATTGGCCGACAAGTCTTGCCTTGCGCGGCACTGTCGCACATCTCTGCCGTGTGAGGAGAGGGGATACCATGAACGAGCATTCCGCCAAACCACGCCCGCTGGATCATGTCGTGCTGCCGGTCGTCAATATCGATCTGGCGCGCGAGAGGCTCGGCAAGCTGGGCTTTACCGTTGCCGCCGATGCGCGTCATCCCTTCGGAACGGAGAATGCCTGCGTCTTTTTTGCCGATAAGACCTATCTGGAGCCGCTCGGGATTGCGAGCGTTAGGGAAAGTGAAGCATCGGCGCGGCAAGGCAATGTCTTCACCGCCCGCAACCGCGCCTTCCGATTCCGCTGCGGCGAGGAAGGGCTTTCGGCGGTGGCCTTCGGCAGCGAGGATGCCGATATCGATCATCGGAATTTCGTCGGCGACGGAGCGAGCGCCGGCGAGATGCTGGCGTTCAGCCGGCCGATGACGATGCCGGATGGTTCTGAGAGCATTGCCGGCTTCAGGCTGGCCTTTGCCGGCGACCTGCGCGCGCCCGATCTCTTTCTCTTCACCGTCGAGCGCGTCAATCCGCTGCCGGCCGACCGCGGCGCGCTGGAGGCGCATGCCAATGGCGTCACCGGCATTGCCGAGGTGGTGTTTTGCGCGCCCGATGCGGCTGCCTTCGCCGCCTTCGTCAGTCTTGCCAGCGCGCAATCGGCAGTCGAGAACACCGGTTTCGGCGTCAAGATCGCGGCGTCGAATGTGAAAATCAGCCTGATGACGCCGGAGGGTTTGGAGGCCTATTTCGAGGTCGCCGTCCCATCCGCCGACCGCGGCCTGCGCGGCCGGGCGATTCTCTTCGCTGTCGCCGATCTTGCCGTGACAGAAGCGCATTTGGCTGCTAACGGGGTGACATATACGCGCAAGAACAATCGCATTCTGGTGAAGCCCGCGCCCGGGCAGGGCACGCTTTTCGCCTTCGAGGAAACACGATGAGCACAGATACGAATTCCCAAGTCAAGATCGGCGAGGGCCAGGGCCAGGTCACCTTTTCCAACACCGGCCGCCTGTCGCTGATTGCCGGCCCTTGCCAGATGGAGAGCCGCGACCACGCCTTCATGGTGGCCGGCACGCTGAAGGAGCTTTGCGGAAAGCTCGGCATCGGCCTCGTATACAAGAGCTCCTTCGACAAGGCGAACCGCACTTCGCTTTCGGCCGAACGCGGCATCGGCATTGAAAAGGGCATGGAGATCTTTGCCGACCTCAAGAAGGAATTCGGCTTTCCCGTCCTGACCGACGTTCATACCGCCGAACAATGCGCCGAGGTGGCAAAGACCGTCGATGTCCTGCAGATCCCGGCCTTCCTTTGCCGCCAGACCGATCTTCTCATCGCCGCCGCCAAGACCGGCCGCGTCGTCAATGTCAAGAAGGGCCAGTTCCTCGCTCCCTGGGATATGAAAAACGTCCTGAAGAAGCTCAACGCCAGCGGCAATCCGAACGTGCTGCTGTGCGAGCGCGGCGCCTCCTTTGGCTACAACACGCTGGTTTCCGACATGCGTTCGCTGCCGATCATGGCGTCGATGGGTGCTCCCGTTGTTTTCGACGCGACCCATTCCGTGGCGCAGCCGGGCGGGCAGGGCGATTCCTCGGGCGGCCAGCGGGAATTCGTGGAAACGCTGGCGCGCGCAGCGGTGGCGACCGGCATTGCCGGCGTCTTCCTCGAAACCCATCAGGACCCCGACAATGCGCCTTCCGACGGACCGAACATGGTCTATCTCAAGGACATGCCGCGGCTCCTCGAAAAGCTGCTTGCCTTCGATGCGGTCGCCAAGGCCTGATTACCCAGCTTGACGTTCAACAGTCTGACACGATCGCGCTATAAGCATGTCGCGCAAAACCAAAGAGCAAGGCGCGGACCAAGCGAATGTTAGAGATCGCGACGCGCTTTCGCCCACATCGGAACGCTGGTTCGAAGGCTGGCAATTGCGGCATTGTAATTTGCTCGCCTTCGATTAAGACAGGTTTCGAACGACTTATCACCCACTGAGCAGGAAGAACCCATGACTGCAATCACCGATATCATCGCCCGCGAGATTCTCGATAGCCGTGGCAATCCCACCGTCGAAGTCGATGTCTATCTCGAAGACGGCAGCATGGGCCGTGCGGCTGTTCCCTCGGGCGCCTCGACGGGCGCGCATGAGGCGGTCGAACTGCGCGACGGCGGCAAGCGCTACCTCGGCAAGGGCGTCCAGAAGGCGGTCGACGCCGCCAACACCGAGATCTTCGATGCGATCGGCGGCATCGACGCCGAAAACCAGATCCAGATCGACAACATCATGATCGAGCTGGACGGCACGCCGAACAAGTCGCGCCTCGGCGCCAACGCCATCCTCGGCGTGTCGCTCGCCGTCGCCAAGGCTGCCGCCCAGGCCTCCGGCCTGCCGCTCTACCGTTATGTCGGCGGCGCTTCCGCCAGCCTGCTGCCGGTGCCGATGATGAACATCATCAACGGCGGCGCCCATGCCGACAACCCGATCGATTTCCAGGAATTCATGATCCTGCCGGTCGGCGCCGATACGATCGCCGAAGCCGTGCGCATGGGTTCGGAAGTCTTCCATACGCTCCGCAAGGAACTTGCCGCACAGGGCCACAACACCAATGTCGGCGACGAAGGCGGTTTCGCACCGGGCCTGAAGAGCGCTTCCGAAGCCCTCGACTTCATCGTCAAGTCGGTCGAAAAAGCCGGCTACAAGCCGGGCGAGGACATCTACCTCGGCCTCGATTGCGCCTCGACGGAATTCTTCAAGGACGGCAAATATGTTCTCGAAGGGGAAGGCCGCACGCTCGAATCGGGCGCCATGGCCGAATATCTGGCCGAACTCGCCGCCAAGTACCCGATCATCTCGATCGAGGACGGCATGGCTGAGGACGACTGGGATGGCTGGAAGACGCTGACCGACCTGACCGGCAAGAAAACCCAGCTCGTCGGCGACGATCTCTTCGTCACCAACTCTGCCCGCCTTCGCGATGGCATCCGCATGGGTGTCGCCAACTCGATCCTCGTCAAGGTCAACCAGATCGGCTCGCTGACCGAAACCCTCGACGCCGTCAACACGGCGCACAAGGCAGCCTATACCGCCGTCATGTCTCACCGCTCCGGCGAAACGGAAGATTCGACCATCGCCGATCTCGCGGTCGCCACCAACTGCGGTCAGATCAAGACCGGCTCGCTGTCGCGTTCCGACCGTCTTGCCAAGTACAACCAGCTGATCCGTATCGAAGAAGGCCTCGGTCCTCAGGCCCAGTATGCCGGCCGCTCGATCATTCGCGGCTGATCGCATCTGATTTTCAACGGTTCGACCCGCGCCTCTCCGGCGCGGGTTTTTTGTTGCTCTTTTTTAGAGTCAACGAACGGTTAATCTCTGCGCTGTAGATTGAGCGAATTGGTAATGCGTTCAAGAGCATGCGTGTATGTGGACAAAGCATCATAAGAAGAGAAAGCTCGGCCGCTTCGTCATTCCGGCCATGACGGTCGCCTTCCTTTCCTATTTCGGTTATCACTGCATTCACGGCGATTACGGCCTGCGCGCGACGGAAGCGTTCGAGCACCAGCGTGTCGCGCGTGAAAAAGAGCTTGCAGTCTTGAAGACGAAGCGCGAACATCTGGAAAATCAGGTCGCGCTGCTCAGTGACGGCTCGCTCGACAAGGACATGCTGGACGAAAAAGCGCGCTATCAGCTCAATGTGTCGCGCGCGGACGAGATCGTCATATTCAACCATTATTCCAATTAACCGGAAACAGGTTAATTGGAATTTCAGGCGTTTTATCAACGATTTAGCGCCGAATACGAGCCATGCAATTATGGCATTGCTGTGGTCATATTTCTTCCCTATGGTACGCGCCACCAAGAACCGACAAACCCATAGGGAGGGTTGAATGGCGCCGCGAAAGACCGCGACCGTTTCCAGCCGCAAAACTGCAGCAAAACCCGCAGCCAAAGCATCGAATGGAGGCCCGGTAGCCGACTTCGATCGCGATGAGGAGCTCAAGGCCTATCGCGAAATGCTGCTCATCCGCCGCTTCGAGGAGAAGGCCGGTCAGCTTTACGGCATGGGCTTCATCGGCGGCTTTTGCCACCTCTACATCGGTCAGGAAGCTGTCGTCGTCGGCATGCAGATGGCGCAGAAGGAAGGCGACCAGGTCATCACCGCCTATCGCGACCACGGCCATATGCTGGCGACCGGCATGGAAGCGCGTGGCGTCATGGCGGAACTGACCGGGCGCCGCAGCGGCTATTCCCACGGGAAGGGCGGCTCGATGCACATGTTCTCGAAAGAGAAGCATTTCTACGGCGGTCACGGCATCGTCGGCGCCCAGGTCTCGCTCGGAACCGGTCTGGCTTTCGCAAACAGCTACCGCGGCAACGGCAATGTCTCGATCGCCTATTTCGGCGACGGCGCTGCCAACCAGGGCCAGGTTTACGAGAGCTTCAACATGGCGGCTCTCTGGAAACTGCCGATCGTCTATATCGTCGAGAACAACCGTTACGCCATGGGCACCTCGACCGCCCGCGCCACGGCGCAGTCGAACTATTCGCTGCGCGGCTCCGGCTTCGGCATCCCCGGCATTCAGGTCGATGGCATGGACGTTCGCGCCGTCAAGGCGGCGGCCGACGAGGCGCTCGAACATTGCCGCTCCGGCAAGGGCCCGATCATTCTCGAAATGCTGACCTATCGTTATCGCGGTCACTCCATGTCCGATCCGGCGAAGTATCGCTCCAAGGACGAAGTGCAGAAGATGCGCTCCGAGCATGACCCGATCGAACAGGTCAAGGCGCGCCTCATCGAAAAGGGCTGGGCCTCCGAAGACGATCTGAAGGCGATCGACAAGGATGTCCGCGACATCGTCGCCGACAGCGCCGACTTCGCCCAGGCCGATCCGGAGCCGGATGCATCCGAGCTCTACACCGACATTCTGCTCTAATCGGGGGAGGGAACCCATGCCTATCGATATCCTCATGCCCGCCCTCTCTCCGACGATGGAAGAAGGCACGCTGTCCAAATGGCTGAAGCAGGAAGGTGACAAGGTCACCTCGGGCGACGTGATCGCCGAAATCGAAACCGACAAGGCGACGATGGAAGTCGAAGCCGTCGATGAAGGTGTCATCGGTAAGCTGCTCGTCGATGCCGGCACCGAAGGTGTCAAGGTCAACACCAAGATCGCCGTGCTGCTGCAGGATGGCGAATCCGCCGCCGATCTCTCCGCCGCCAAGCCGGCCGCAGCAGCCGCGCCTGCCGTTGCCCAGGAAGAGAAGCCGACCGAAACCGGTTCGGCCTCCGCGCCGCTTCCGGCCGAGCCGAAGGCCGTCGTTCCGAATGACCCCGAAATTCCTGCCGGCACCGAAATGGTGTCGACGACCGTGCGCGAAGCGCTCCGCGACGCCATGGCCGAGGAAATGCGCGCCAATGAAGACGTCTTCGTCATGGGCGAAGAAGTTGCCGAATATCAGGGCGCCTACAAGGTCACGCAGGGCCTGCTGCAGGAATTCGGCCCCCGCCGCGTCATCGATACGCCGATCACCGAGCACGGCTTTGCCGGCGTCGGCGTCGGCGCTGCCATGGCTGGGCTTCGCCCGATCGTCGAATTCATGACCTTCAACTTCGCCATGCAGGCGATCGACCACATCATCAACTCCGCCGCCAAGACGCTCTATATGTCCGGCGGCCAGATGGGCGCTCCGATCGTCTTCCGCGGCCCGAACGGTGCCGCAGCTCGCGTCGGCGCCCAGCACAGCCAGGACTATGCTGCCTGGTACTCCGCAATCCCCGGCCTGAAGGTCGTCATGCCTTACACGGCATCCGACGCCAAGGGCCTGCTGAAGGCTGCGATCCGCGATCCCAATCCGGTGATCTTCCTCGAGAACGAAATTCTCTACGGTCAGCACTTCGATGTGCCGAAGCTCGACAATTTCGTCCTGCCGATCGGCAAGGCCCGCATCCATCGCCCGGGCAAGGACGTCACGGTGGTCTCCTTCGGCATCGGCATGACTTATGCGACCAAGGCGGCGGCCGAACTCGAAAAGATCGGCATCGACGTCGAACTGATCGACCTTCGCACCATTCGCCCGATGGACCTGCCGACCGTTATCGAATCGGTGAAGAAGACCGGCCGTCTGGTCACCGTCGAGGAAGGTTATCCGCAATCGTCGGTCGGCACCGAAATCGCCACCCGCGTCATGCAGCAGGCCTTCGATTATCTCGATGCGCCGATCCTGACGATTGCGGGCAAGGACGTTCCGATGCCCTACGCCGCCAATCTCGAAAAGCTCGCACTTCCGAACGTCGGCGAAGTCGTCGATGCGGTGAAGGCTGTTTGCTACAAATAAGGGGAGGGCAGCTCGATGCCGATCAATATCACGATGCCCGCCCTCTCTCCGACCATGGAGGAAGGCAATCTTTCCAAATGGCTGGTCAAGGAAGGCGACAAGGTCAAATCAGGCGATGTGATCGCCGAGATCGAGACCGACAAGGCGACGATGGAAGTCGAAGCCGTCGATGAAGGCACGGTCGCCAAGCTCGTCGTTGCCGCCGGCACCGAAGGCGTCAAGGTCAACGCGCTGATTGCGGTTCTCGCCGCCGATGGCGAGGATGTCGCCGCTGCCGCAAACGGTGCGGGTTCTGCCGCTCCGGCGCCCAAGGCTGAAGCCGCGCCTGCGCCGAAGGCCGAGGCTGCACCGGCTCCGGCCCAAACCGCTCCGGCTGCAGCACCGGCACCTGCCGCTGCACCCGCTTCGGTTTCGGCTGATGGCAACCGCACCTTCTCTTCGCCGCTCGCCCGCCGTCTGGCCAAGGAAGCCGGCATCGATCTTTCGGCAGTCGCAGGCTCCGGCCCGCATGGCCGCGTCGTCAAGAGCGACATTGAGGCGGCTGTTGCCGGCGGTGGCGCCAAGGCTGCTGCTGCGCCTGCACCCGCTGCCGCCCCGCAGGCTGCTGCGCCGGCTCCGGCCGCTGCCGCACCGAAGGGCGCCTCTGAGGAAGCCGTGCTCAAGCTCTTCGAACCTGGCTCCTACGAGCTCGTGCCGCATGACGGCATGCGCAAGACGATTGCCAGGCGCCTGGTCGAATCCAAGCAGACGATCCCGCATTTCTACGTCAGCGTCGATTGCGAGCTCGATGCGCTGCTGGCGCTGCGCGCCCAGCTGAACGATGCGGCGCCGCGCAAGGACAATGCTCCGGCCTACAAGCTCTCGGTCAACGACATGGTCATCAAGGCCATGGCGCTGGCGCTGCGCGACGTTCCGGATGCCAATGTCTCCTGGACCGACAGCAACATGGTCAAGCACAAGCATGCCGATGTCGGCGTCGCCGTCTCGATCCCCGGCGGCCTGATCACGCCGATCATCCGCAAGGCCGAGGAAAAGACCCTGTCGACGATCTCCAACGAGATGCGCGATCTCGGCAAGCGGGCCAAGGACCGCAAGCTGAAGCCTGAGGAATATCAGGGCGGCACCAGCTCGGTCTCGAACATGGGCATGATGGGCGTGAAGAACTTCGCAGCCGTCGTCAACCCGCCGCATGCGACGATCCTCGCGGTCGGCGCAGGCGAACAGCGGGTCGTCGTCAGGAAGGGCGAAATGGCGATCGCCACCGTGATGTCGGTCACGCTGTCGACCGACCATCGCTGCGTCGATGGTGCACTCGGCGCCGAGCTGCTCCAGGCCTTCAAGGGCTACATCGAAAACCCGATGGGCATGCTTGTCTGATAGCAGCGCGGAGGCGGAAATGACCAAGACCGTTCTTTGCTATGGTGACTCGCTGACCTGGGGTTATGACGCCGAGACGATCGGCCGTCATGAGTACAAGAATCGCTGGCCGAGCGTGCTTCAGGCAGCGCTCGGCAGCGAGGCGCGCGTCATCGCCGAAGGCCTGAATGGGCGCACGACCGCTTTCGACGACCACCTCGCCGATTGTGACCGCAACGGTGCGCGCATCCTGCCGACGATCCTGCAGACGCATGCACCGCTCGACCTCGTCATCCTTCTGCTCGGCACCAACGACATGAAGCCGGTCGTGGCGGGGTCCGCCTTTGCCGCCTGCCAGGGCATCAGCCGTCTCGTGCGGCTCATCCGCAATCATGCCTGGCCCTTCGAATTCGATGGGCCGGAGATCTTGATCGTGGCGCCGCCGGCGATCTGCGCGACGGGCAATGTGCCCTTCGCCGCATCCTTTCCCGGCGGCATCGAGGAATCGGCCAAGCTCGCAACGCTTTATCGTGATCTTGCCGACGAACTCGGCTGCGGCTTCTTCGACGGCAACTCCGTCGCCAAGACCACGCCGATCGATGGCATTCACCTTGATGCGGACAATACGCGTGCGCTCGGACGCGGGCTGGAATCGATCGTGCGGATGATGCTGGGGATCTGACCATGACCTCCTTCATCGCCCTCCGGCAGGCCTCACGGCGGGATGCTTCGGAGCTGGCGATTCTGGCGGATATCGCCTCGCGCGGTTTTGCCTCCTGGCTCTGGTTCGCCGATGTGGCGACCGGCATGAGTGACACGCCGCTGGAGCGGGGCCGGCTGAAGATGAGCGAGGAAGAGGCTGTCGGCGGCTGGCGGGATGCCGTCATCGCCGAGGCCTATGGCGAGGTCGCAGGCGTGGCGATCGGCCACGCGCTGGAGGAAGGCATAGATAAGATCGAGGCGACAGTTCCGGCGACCGAGCCGATGCTCGCCTTGCAGAAAACGGTTGTGGGTAGCTGGTTCATCGGCAGTCTCGGCGTCTATCGCCACCTGCGCGGCATCGGCATCGGACGCAGATTGCTGGAGGATCAGATCGAAAGGGCCGATCGCCGCTCCGTCAGTCTCATTACCGCAAGTGATAACGAAGCGGCTTTGTCGCTTTATGGAAGAAACGGATTCTTGGAGGCTGCGCGTGCCGATGCCGTGCCGCTCTTCGATAACAGCAAGAGACACGCGTGGGTGCTCATGACCCGCAGCGCAGCGTAACAAAGGCAGGAAACACATGGCTGAATCCTACGACGTCATCATCATCGGTTCGGGTCCCGGCGGCTATGTCGCCGCTATTCGCGCCAGCCAGCTTGGCCTCAAGACCGCGATCGTCGAGCGCGAGCATATGGGCGGCATCTGCTTGAACTGGGGCTGCATACCCACAAAGGCGCTGCTGCGCTCGGCCGAAGTCCTCGATCATGCAAATCACTTCAAGGATTACGGTCTCGTTCTCGAGGGCACGGTCAAGCCGGATGCCAAGGCCGTCGTTGGCCGCTCGCGCGCCGTCTCTGCCCGTCTCAACGCGGGCGTCGGCTTCCTGATGAAGAAGAACAAGATCGACATCATCTGGGGCGAAGGAAAGCTTTCCAAGCCCGGCGAGATCGTCGTCGGCAAGTCGTCGAAGGCCGTCGTCGAGCCGCAGCACCCGCTGCCGAAGAACGTCAAGGGCGAGGGCACCTATACCGCCAAGCACATCATCATCGCCACCGGCGCCCGCCCGCGCGCGCTGCCTGGCATCGAGCCGGACGGCAAGCTGATCTGGACCTATTTCGAGGCGCTGAAGCCGGATGCGCTGCCGAAGTCGCTGATCGTCATGGGCTCGGGCGCGATCGGCATCGAATTCGCAAGCTTCTATCGCTCGATGGGCGTCGACGTGACGGTCGTCGAAGTCATGCCGACCATCATGCCGGTCGAAGATGCCGAAATCACCGCGATTGCCCGCAAGCAGCTTGAAAAGCGTGGCCTCAAGATCTTCACCAGCGCCAAGGTTTCGAAGGTCGAGAAGGGCGCCGGCAGCGTCACCGCGCATGTCGAGACGGCCGATGGCAAAGTGCAGCAGATCACTGCCGACCGGCTGATTTCGGCCGTCGGCGTTCAGGGCAACATCGAAAATCTTGGCCTCGAGGCGCTTGGTGTGAAGACCGACCGCGGCTGCGTCGTCGTCGACGGTTACGGCAAGACCAATGTCGCCGGCATCTATGCGATCGGCGATGTCGCCGGCCCGCCGATGCTGGCGCACAAGGCAGAGCATGAGGGCGTCGTCTGCGTCGAAAAGATCGCCGGCTTGCCGAACGTTCATCCCACAGACAAGGGCAAGGTCCCGGGCTGCACCTATTGCAATCCGCAGGTCGCCTCCGTCGGCCTCACCGAAGCCAAAGCCAAGGAGCTGGGCCGTGACATCCGCGTCGGTCGCTTCTCCTTTGCGGCAAACGGCAAGGCGATCGCGCTTGGCGAAGACCAGGGCATGGTGAAGGTGATCTTCGATAAGAAGACCGGCGAACTGCTCGGCGCCCATATGGTTGGCGCTGAAGTCACCGAGCTCATCCAGGGCTTCGTCGTCGCGATGAACCTCGAAACAACCGAGGAAGAGCTGATGCACACGATCTTCCCGCATCCCACCGTGTCGGAAACGATGAAGGAAGCGGTGCTCGATGCCTACGGCCGTGTATTGAATGCTTGATAATTTCCCAATCCGCCCTGTATCACGGGGTGGAAAAAACGAAAGGAAATCATCATGTCTATGGAGACGCAGGCGTTGCTGGTATTTCTGCTGATCGGCCTGGTTGCAGGCTTCCTCGCAAGTCTGGTCGTCGGCGGCGGCGGGTTGATAAGATGCCTGCTGAGCGGCATCATCGGCGCCTTCGTCGGCGGTTATCTGTTCAGCGCGCTCGGCATTTCGCTGGGCATCGAGAACGCGCTGGTTGTGCAGATCATCCACGCCACGGTCGGCGCCATTATCGTGGTTCTGATCGCAAGAGCGGTCGCTTAAGGGGCAAAAGAGGGCAGGAATGGAAGGCGTCGGCTGGATTTCGGCAATCATCATCGGCGGACTTGCGGGCTGGCTCGCCGGCAAGCTGATGGAAGCGCGATACGGGATTTTCCTGAACATCGTGCTCGGCATCGTCGGCTCGGTCGTCGCCAGCGCCGTCCTCGCGCAGTTCCATGTCCAGGTGGTCGGCGGACGGCTCGGTTACTTCGTGACGGGTTTCCTCGGCGCCTGCCTGTTGATATTCCTTGTGCGACTGGTGCGGCGCTAGATCCGAATGATGTGCCGCATAGAGGCGGTAGAAAGCTGAAACTGCAATGGTGACCATCCTCGACACGATCAATCCCGACGCCAAGCGTGTGCGCCATCCGGAGAAGGCGCATCGCCCGGACACGGAAGTCATGCGCAAGCCGGACTGGATTCGCGTCAAGGCGCCGACCTCCAAGGGTTATGCCGAGACGCGTACGATCGTGAAGGAGCACAAGCTCGTCACCGTCTGCGAAGAGGCCGGTTGCCCGAATATCGGCGAGTGCTGGGACAAGAAGCACGCGACCTTCATGATCATGGGCGAGATTTGTACCCGCGCCTGCGCCTTCTGCAATGTCGCCACCGGCAAGCCGAATGCCCTCGACATGGCCGAGCCTGAGAATGTCGCCAAGGCAGTCAAGGAGATGGGCCTCAGCCACGTCGTCATCACCTCGGTCGACCGTGACGACCTGGCAGACGGCGGCGCCGAGCACTTCGAAAAGGTGATCTGGGCAATCCGGGCGGCCTCGCCGATGACGACGATCGAGATCCTGACGCCGGACTTCCTGAAGAAGCCTGGAGCGCTGGAACGGGTCGTCGCCGCCAAGCCCGACGTCTTCAACCACAATATGGAGACCGTGCCCGGCAATTATCTGACGGTTCGCCCCGGCGCCCGCTACTTCCATTCCATTCGCCTGCTGCAGCGGGTGAAGGAACTCGATCCCACCATGTTCACCAAATCAGGCATCATGGTCGGCCTCGGCGAAGAACGAAACGAAGTCCTCCAGCTGATGGACGATCTGCGCACCGCCGACGTCGATTTCCTGACGATCGGCCAGTACCTGCAGCCGACCCGCAAGCACCACAAGGTCATGAGCTTCGTCACGCCCGACGAGTTCAAGTCCTACGAGACCGTCGCCTACAGCAAGGGTTTCCTGATGGTCGCCTCGAGCCCCCTGACCCGCTCCTCGCACCATGCCGGCGACGACTTCGCGCGATTGCGGGCGGCACGGGAGAAGAAGCTGCTGATGGCCGCCGAGTAAGATCCGGTACTTGCTTTTTGAATGAACCGCGGCGATTTTTGCCGCGGTTTTTCTTTGAGCAATCGACGATGAACGGCACATCCGGATTGAAATCGACGCTGGTCGAAGCCGACCGTATCCTGGTGATCGGCTGTCCCGGCAGCGGTAAGAGCACGCTGGCAAAGCGGCTGTCGCAAGCGCTCGGCCTTGATTACATCTCGATGGATCGCGACTTCTACTGGCTACCTGGCTGGCGAAAGAGGCAGCGCGACGAGATCGACAGTCTGATCGCCAAGGCGGTGGCGGAAGAACGCTGGATCATGGATGGCACCGGGCTCAGCTCCTTCCATTTGCGCCTTCCGCGTGCCGAAACCGTCATTTGGCTTCGGTTGCCCAGATCTGCCTGCCTGTACGGAGCAATATCGAGAGGCTTGCGCTATTTCGGGCGCAACCGTCCCGAGCTGCCTGCCGGCTGTCCCGAACACCTCTCGCTGGGCTTGCTTGCCTATATCTGGAATTTCGAGCGGGATGCCGCCCCCTTGATCGAAGCAGCACTTCGGGATTATCGGCTTCTCAATTCCACTGTCATCATAAGATCGCGAAAGGCAGCTCGCCGCTTCGCCGTTCTCGCGTATGGGCTCAAGGGAGTTGCATGATGGACCTGAGGGCAGAGCTGCCACCGCGACAGCAGATCGCCGATCTCAGACTGGCTGCGCAGCATATCGGTACAGCACGCCGCATCCTCGTCATGGGCTGCTCGGGCGGCGGTAAATCCACTCTGTCGTTGAAGATCGCCACACGCTTCCGGCTTTCCTATATTTCGCTCGACCGCGACGTCTTTTGGCTTCCCGGCTGGGTGACGCGCGACAGGGGCGAGCAGAGAAATATCATCGCCAGCCGGATACTCGAAGAACGTTGGATAATGGACGGCACGAACCCATCCTCCTTAGACATTCGGCTACCGCGCACCGATTTCGTCATCTGGGTGCGCATGCCGCGGCTTCTCTGCATCTGGGGCGTGGTCAGTCGGTGGGTGAGATGGATCGGCCGCACCCGGCCGGAAATGGCGGCGGGTTGCATTGAGAAGATCGATTGGGAGTTTGTCCGCTTCATCTGGACCTTCGAAGACAAGTTCGTGCCTCGCATTATCTCCGGCATCGCCGAGCACGGTCCTGATGTGCCCGTTCTCCAGCTAAAATCCCGCCGTGAGGTGCGCGAGCTTCTTGATCTTCTCCACGCGCCCGCTTAATTGCCGCCTATGCCGCAATTCGAAACGCACCGTCCCGTCCCGCACACGCCCGAACAGATGTTCGATCTCGTCGCCGATGTCGAGCGCTATCCGGAATTCCTGCCGCTCTGCGAAGCGCTGACCATTCGAAGCCGCAAGGAGCGCGACGGCAAGATCCTGCTCGTCGCCGATATGACGGTCGGCTACAAGGCGATCCGCGAGACCTTCACCACACAGGTGCTTCTGAACCGGGCCGAGCAGGTCATCGAGGTCAAATATATTGATGGCCCGTTCAAATATCTCGACAATCGCTGGCACTTCTCGGAGATGCCGACTGGCGGTTGCACCGTCGATTTCTTCATCGATTACGAGTTCAAGAGCCGCATTCTCGGCGCGTTGATGGGTTCGATGTTCGACCGCGCCTTCCGCATGTTCACCGAAGCCTTCGAGACCAGGGCAAACAGGATCTACGCTGCGGCCTGACGGGACGATTACCCTTTCAGCCGGCGAAGAGCGAATGCACCATCTCCAGCGCCGTCCTGACCGTTGCCAGCCGAACCTCGCTGCGGCCGATATCGCCATAGAGCATCTTTCGGTGGATGAACGCGCTGGTGCGCGATTTGGCGGCGAGGTGCACGAGGCCGACCGGTTTTTCCGCCGATCCGCCGCCGGGGCCGGCAATGCCGGTGACGGCAACGGCGATCTCGGCGCGCGAGCGGAAGAGGGCGCCATGCACCATCTGCCGCGCCGTTTCCTCGGAGACCGCCCCGAAGCGCAGCAGCGTTTCCGCCTGCACGCCGAGCATGTCCACTTTGGCGCTATTCGTATAGGTGACGAAGCCGCGATCGACGACGGCGGAGGAGCCCGATATCTCAGTCAGCGCCCCGGCGATCAACCCGCCGGTGCAGGATTCGGCGGTCGAGAGCATCAGCCCGGCGGCCGTGAACTCACGGATGATCGTCTGCGCTGCCGAAATGATATCCGGAGGAAACAGGCTCATCACTTTCTCCCGCGATAGACGACGGTTGCCGTCGCAATCGCCGCAATGCCTTCGCGCCGGCCGACGAAGCCGATCGTCTCGTTGGTCGTCGCCTTGACCGAGCAGCGCTCGATATCGATGCCGAGATAATCCGACAGTTTCGCCCGCATGGCGTCGCGATGCGGGCCGACCCGCGGCGCTTCGGCGATCAGCGAGACATCGGCATTCATGATCGTGCCCCCGCGCTCGCGCACAATCCGGGCAGCGTGTTCGATGAAGATCTTTGAGGGCGCGCCCTTCCATTGCGGATCGGACGGCGGGAAATGATCGCCGATATCGCCGGCGCCGCAGGTGGCAAGCAGCGCATCCGTCAGCGCATGCAGCGCGACGTCGGCATCGGAGTGGCCTTTGAGCTTCTGGTCATGCGGAATGAACACGCCGCAGAGTGTGACACCATCGCCGGCTTCGAGTTGGTGCACGTCGTAGCCGTTGCCGGTGCGCACGTCCGGAAGCAGCGAAGCCGACAGCTTGCCGTCGGCCATGGCGATATCGTCCTTGACCGTCAGCTTGACGTTATCGGCCGTGCCCTCGACGATCGTCACCGGAATGCCCAGCCATTCGGCGATCGAAGCATCGTCGGTGAAATCGCTTCGTCCGCTGGCGGCCGCCTTCTCATGCGCATCGAGGATCGTTTCGAAGGCGAAGGATTGCGGCGTCTGCGCCGCATAGAGGTGCTCGCGCGAAACCGTCGCCAGCACGGTGCCGGTGCTGTCGGCGCGTTTCAGCGTATCGGTGACCGGGATCGCCGGCAACACCGCCTGCGCGCCGTTGCCAAGGCTGTCGGCAATACGATCCAGAAGCTCATGGTCGAAGAACGGCCGCACGGCATCATGGATCAGCACGTGGCTGATCTGCTTGTCCTTGAGGTATCTGAGGCCGGCCAGCACGGATTGCTGCCGGGTCGCGCCGCCATGCACCGTTTCGATCGGCGTTGCCGAGATGATGTGGCGGAAAGCTCTTGCAAACAGCGCCTCGTCATCGGGATGAATGACGACGACGATCTGCTTTGCCGCTTCCCATGTCATGAAGTTCTCAAGCGTATGGACGATAACCGGCTTGCCGCCGATCATGCGATACTGCTTGGGGCCTTCCTTGGAGGATCCTGCGCGCTCGCCGCGGCCGGCGGCGACGATGACAATTCCAGCCGATATCGGTTGCTTAGAAGGCATTTGCAGCATAAATCCCCTAATTATGCGGAATTGACCCGAGTGCTCTAACGTCTTGCTTTGGCGTTTTCCAGCATCTGCCCGAAAAATATCAATTCCCATCCCAGCCCCCTTGGCAAGCTAGGGAATAGTGGCTAAAAATAATGCAGTTCTATTGTGTGCCCGAAAGATAATCATTTGATTTCCAAGGACCTCGCAGCGTCTTTCCGAATCGGACCTGTGTCCGTGCGGAACCGCGTTGTGCTGGCGCCGATGTCCGGCGTCACGGATATGCCCTTCCGCGAGCTTGCCTGGCGCTTCGGCGCCGGCCTCGTCGTCACCGAAATGGTGGCGAGCCGCGAATTGGTCAATGACACGGCCGAATCATGGTCGCGGCTGCGGGCTGCGGGCTTCCGGCCGCATATGGTGCAGCTTGCCGGACGCGAGGCGCACTGGATGGCGGAAGCCGCCAAGATCGCCGCCGATCATGGTGCCGATATCATCGACATCAATATGGGCTGCCCGGCCAAGAAAGTGATCGGCGGTTATTCCGGTTCGGCGCTGATGCGCGATCCCGATCACGCGCTCGGCCTCATCGAGGCGACGGTCAAGGCCGTCGACATTCCGGTGACGCTGAAGATGCGCCTCGGCTGGGATGAGAATTCGATCAATGCGCCCGACATCGCGCGCCGCGCCGAGGCGGCCGGTATCCAGCTTGTGACCATTCACGGGCGCACCCGCATGCAATTCTACGAAGGTCGTGCCGATTGGGACGCGATCCGCGCTGTCCGCGAGGTAATCTCCATACCGCTGATCGCCAATGGCGATGTCGAAACCGCGGGCGACGCGCAGGAAATATTGCGCCGCTCCGGCGCCGATGCCGTCATGATCGGTAGGGGCTGCCAGGGCAGGCCGTGGCATGCCGGCGTCATATCAGGTGCGGCCGAGCCGCTGTCGCTTGAAATCGCCGATATCGCCGTCGAGCACTACCGGATGATGCTGGATTTCTACGGCGAAGCGGTGGCTATCCGCCATGCCCGCAAACACCTGGGCTGGTATCTCCAGCGTTTCGCCCCGGATCTCGCCGACGGTGAAAAGGCTGCGATCATGACCTCGCGCAATCCCAGCGAGGTGGCTGCACGGCTTTACGATGCATTGGCGGCAGGTGTTGTCGACAGCCGGGAGGCGGCATGACGAAGGATATGACATCTCCGTCCGATCAGGCCGGCGGAACCACCGTCGCCATGGCCGTACTGAACGCCATCCAGAACCCCGTTATCATGGTCGACGAATCCGGCTTCGTCGTTTTCGCCAATTGGGAAGCGGAAGCCTTCTTCGGCGCCAGCGCCTCGCATCTGGCGCGGTACCGGATTTCGACCTTCATTCCCTTCGGCAGCCCGTTGCTGGCCTTGATCGATCAGGTGCGCGAGCGCAAGGCGCCGGTCAACGAATATCGCGTCGACCTGAGTTCGCCGCGCCTTGGCCAGGACAAGCTCGTCGATCTCTACGTCGCCCCGGTGCTCAGCGAACCCGGCGCCGTCGTCATCGTCTTTCAGGAACGCTCGATGGCCGACAAGATCGATCGGCAACTGACGCATCGCGCCGCCGCCCGTTCGGTGACCGGCCTCGCCTCGATGCTGGCGCATGAGATCAAGAATCCGCTTTCCGGCATACGCGGCGCTGCCCAGCTGCTCGAGCAGTCTGCGATCGACGATGACCGGGCGCTGACCCGGCTGATCTGCGACGAGACCGATCGCATCGTCTCGCTGGTCGATCGCATGGAAGTCTTTTCCGACGAACGTCCCGTCGACCGAATGCCGGTCAATATCCATTCCGTGCTCGATCATGTGAAGGCGGTCGCCAAGGCGGGTTTTGCCCGCAACATCCGCGTCACCGAGAGCTACGACCCGTCGCTGCCGGCCGTTTATGCCAATCGCGACCAGCTCGTGCAGGTCTTCCTCAATCTGGTGAAGAACGCCGCCGAAGCGGTCGGCGATCGGCCGGACGGCGAGATCATGCTGACGACGGCCTATCGCCCCGGCATCCGCCTGTCGGTCGCCGGCACCCGCGAAAAGATCTCGCTGCCGCTGGAATTCTGCGTCCACGACAATGGTCCCGGCGTTCCCTCCGATCTGTTGCCGCATCTCTTCGACCCGTTCATTACCACCAAGCCGAACGGCAGCGGCCTCGGCCTGGCGCTGGTCGCCAAGATCATCGGCGATCATGGCGGCATTATCGAATGCGACAGCCAGAACAGCCGCACGACATTCCGCGTACTCATGCCGGCGTCGAAGGACGCCTCGCTCGAAGACGCCACTACCGCAAGCTCGACAGGACCTTCTCGATGACAGCCACGATCCTTGTTGCAGATGATGATGCGGCCATCCGGACCGTGCTCAACCAGGCTTTGAGCCGCGCCGGCTATGACGTCCGCATCACCTCCAACGCCGCTACCCTCTGGCGCTGGATTTCCGCCGGCGAGGGCGATCTTGTTGTCACCGATGTGGTGATGCCCGACGAAAACGCCTTCGACCTGCTGCCGCGAATCAAGAAGGCGCGTCCCGACCTGCCGGTTCTCGTCATGAGTGCGCAGAACACCTTCATGACCGCCATCAAGGCTTCCGAAAAGGGCGCTTACGACTATCTGCCGAAGCCCTTCGACTTGACCGAGCTGATCGGCATTATCGGCCGTGCGCTCGCCGAGCCGAAGCGCAAGCCCGCCAAGCTCGAAGAGGATATGCAGGACGGCATGCCGCTGGTCGGCCGGTCGGCGGCGATGCAGGAAATCTATCGCGTGCTGGCCCGCCTGATGCAGACGGACCTGACGCTGATGATCACCGGCGAATCCGGCACCGGCAAGGAGCTCGTCGCCCGCGCGCTGCATGACTATGGCAAGCGCCGCAACGGCCCCTTCGTCGCGATCAACATGGCGGCGATCCCGCGCGACCTGATCGAATCGGAACTCTTCGGCCATGAGAAGGGCGCCTTTACCGGCGCACAGACCCGCTCGACCGGCCGCTTCGAGCAGGCCGAGGGCGGCACGCTCTTCCTCGACGAAATCGGCGACATGCCGATGGACGCCCAGACGCGGCTTCTGCGCGTCCTGCAGCAGGGCGAATACACCACTGTCGGCGGCCGCACGCCGATCCGCACCGATGTGCGCATCGTCGCCGCCACCAACAAGGATCTGAAGCAGGCGATCAACCAGGGCCTGTTCCGCGAAGATCTCTATTACCGGCTCAATGTCGTGCCGCTGCGCCTGCCGCCGCTGCGCGACCGCGCCGAGGATATTCCCGATCTCGTGCGCCATTTCATCCAGCAGGCCGAAAAGGAAGGCCTCGGCTCCAAGCGCTTCGATCAGGAAGCCCTGGAACTGATGAAGGCCTATGCCTGGCCTGGCAACGTCCGCGAGCTGGAAAACCTCATCCGCCGTCTGATGGCGCTCTATCCGCAGGATGTCATCACCCGCGAGATCATCGACGCCGAGCTGCGCTCCGACGTGCCCGACAGCCCGATCGACAAGGGGCCGATCCGCAGCGGCTCGATGACGATTGCGCAAGCCGTCGAGGAGAATATGCGTACCTACTTCGCAAGCTTCGGCGAAAACCTGCCGCCGCCCGGCCTCTACGACCGCGTGCTGACCGAACTGGAATATCCGCTGATTCTCGCCGCGCTGACGGCGACGCGCGGCAACCAGATCAAGGCCGCCGATCTCCTTGGTCTCAATCGAAATACCTTGCGCAAGAAGATCAGGGAACTTGGCGTGTCGGTCTATAGGAGCTCCCGCACCGCCTGAGCGGGCTCTGGCCGGGCTCCCGGTCGCGAGGACGTTTATGAATGGCTCATCGGCGCACGCTCCGACTGAGTTGGCCTGATGTCGGACGTCGCTTCACCAGCATGGTGACCCTGCAACTCAGGCTTCAGATCGACTGCGCGCAAGACTGACAGAAAGGTGTGTGAGGAACGGCGTCAAGCCTCCTCTCGCTGATCGGCCTGCCGCACTTTACACAAGTGCCAAAGGTTCCGGCTTGTATCCGGTCCAGTGCCGCCTGTACGGCCAGGAGTTCCTTCTGTCCAGCCTCGCCGAGCTCTTCCAGGACTTCATCGTTATTGCGCTCTGTGGCGCGATCATCGTCATCAGGATTGCGAGGCTGCACGAAATCATGTTCGATCGCTTGCAGGCGGGTTTGTAGCTCGCGCCGGCGTTGGTCAAGGATCGCCTTGTGCTTTTCGAGATGCTGCCTCGTTTGCGAGGAGGAATGCTTCTGCATGGTCGCTCTCCGGCCGGCCTCATATTCGCGACCGACACCTTGTTTTACTGGGAAGTCTCGCCCTTGACGGGAGCCGCAAACCTAGGCGTGTTGGGCGTCCGTCGCATTGATCCGCATCAAGCTGGCTTTCGGTTGGCCAGTGTCGAAATTTCCTCGGGCGAAGGCCAGCTTGCAGGTGCTGTTACAGTTTGGCTTTTCGCCGACGGCGTTGAATCGGAAACGGCAGAAGCAGGTCATGGATCCATCCGGACAGTTTCCGTCAATGCGACATGAGCACTGGCAGCAAAGGCTTTTCCAGGACGCCATCGGTTGCCCCGCCCAGGACGAAATCTCGCAACCTCGAGTGTCCAAATCCTCCCATGACCAGCATATCGGCGCTCAGTTCCAGTGCCGTTTGCTGAATGCTCTGACCGATCGACGACGAAGTAACGCGAGCGGCCGTTGCGCTTGCATTGACGCCGCTCGAAACCAGGATCTCAGCAAGGTGCGCTCCGCTTGTCTCCGGCAGCGGCTTTTCGCCCGTCAGCGATAGGACCGTAACCCGCTTGGCCTTGCGAATGAATGGGTTTGCATCGCTGACGGCGCGAGCGGCGGCTCGGCTTCCGTCCCAGGCGATGACCAGATGGTCGATCGGACCCGCCAGGGTCTTGTTGGGGATGATGACGGCCGGCCGGCCGGAGCCGAATATGACCGCTTCGGCGACAATACGAGTGTCCGGAACATCCGCGACACATTCGAGAATGGCCAGATCGAAAAAACGTGCTTCGGTGGCTGAGGTCTCGTGCAGCAGCGGCACGGTGGTTTTGACCGTTCGGCAAGATAGTTCGACCTTGGCGTTCGCTGCGAGGTTGGTCGCTGCTGCAATAAGCGTTTCGGCGCGCTCACGGCTTAGAGTCTCGGCATGCTCGATCATCTTTGGAGTATCGAGCAGTAGCGATGACCAGGCGTTTGGAATGTGCGGAATCCCGACCCTCAGCGCGCAGGCATGAAGACTGGCACCGTAGTGCCCGGCAAACGCTACAGCGTTTGAAATGATCAGTCCCGAACTTGAATCGGGATATGTTGATAGCGGGAGAAAATATTGTGCCGACATGTCCTGCTCCATCTCTCGCGGACCGCCACGATTGCAATCATCTATCTCCATTCTTCGCCATTCGGCATTGATGTAACGCAATTGCCCCGGCCAAGTTGATCGTTGTCAAATCCTTGTTGGCCGAGGACCGATATGAAATTGGCTGTGTGATCGCGCGTGCGGCGTTGCTCATGTTCGATGTTGCTGCCCTTCGTTAATGTCGCATCCTGGAGACCCTCATGAGCAGATTGCATTCGGAAAATCACCTCGTCTCCCGCATCGGCTGGCTCCGGGCCGCCGTCCTCGGCGCAAACGATGGGATCGTCTCGACGGCGAGCTTGATCATGGGCGTCGCCACCGCATCCGCCGGAACCTCGCAGATCCTTGTCGCGGGCGCGGCTGGTCTGGTTGCGGGCGCGATGTCCATGGCAGCCGGTGAATACGTGTCGGTGAGCTCGCAGGCCGATACCGAGGAAGCCGATCTCGCGCGGGAACGGACGGAGTTGGAGACGCAGTCCGATGCTGAACTCGATGAGTTGACGCAAATCTACGTCAAACGCGGCCTCAGCCACGATCTGGCCAGGCAGGTCGCGGTCCAACTGACGGCCAATAACGTTCTCGACGCGCATTCGCGTGACGAACTCGGTATCGTTGATCACATGGCAGCCCGGCCCATTGAGGCCGCCTTGACGTCGGCCGTCACCTTCGCGGTGGGAGCTGCATTACCCTTGATGATGGTTGTCCTTTCACCCGCCTGGATGCTGGTCTATGGCGTTGCAGGCGCGTCTTTGGCTTTCCTCGCGCTGCTGGGCGCGATCGGTGCGCAAGCGGGTGGCGCAAATGTCCTGAGAGCCACGACTCGCGTCATCTTCTGGGGCGCCTTCGCAATGGCGCTGACGGCCGGAATCGGAGCGCTGGTTGGCACCGCAGTCTGACCGGACGGGTCAGATGCGAGGATTGGTCTATTTTTCTGCCGCGGCCGTCACCGTATTCTCCGATCCACATGCGAAACGGATTCTATAGCCGGCTCTCGGTTGGGTGGGTTTCAAACGTCCGTCACAACATCCGCAAGCATCGAGCGGACCTTGGCTGCCAGAGTGGTCAGCATTTCGTTGTCGATTGCCTGCATCGACGCGACCGGATCGATGGCGCTGACCATGACATTGCCGCCGTCGAAGGCGCGCAGGATGACATTGCACGGCAGCATCGCCCCCACCTTCGGTTCCAGTTTCAGCGCCTCGAACGCCATGCGAGGATTGCAGGCTCCGAGGATGAGGTAATCGTCGATGTCGGCATCGATCCTTTTCTTCATGGTCGCCTTGACATCGATCTCCGTCAGAACCCCGAAACCGTGCTTGATGAGAGCGGATCTCGTTCTGCCGACCGCATCGTCGAAACTGATCGCCCAGAGGGTTCTATCGAGCGTATAGGTCATGAGAAGTCTCCTTTCGGCGGTCGCTTCCCTGCAACGGCCGGCAAATGCCGAGTCTCCGATCACATGTCCTGCATAAAGGCCTGCATTTCCTCAGGCGTAACCTTACCGTCATTGTTCGCGTCGACCGCGTCGAAGACGCGCTTGTGGATTGCGGTCAACTCTTCGAAAGAAACCGCGCCGTCCCCGTCGCTATCTGTGATGGCGAACATGATCTTCATCATATGACCGCGCATTGGTCCCATCATGCGCATTCTTTCGTACATGCCCGGTGGCATCATGTTGCGGCCCATCATGCCTGGCATCATTTCCGTTTCGTCGGCCCCAGGCTTATCCTCCGACGAGGCCGGGTCTGGACTTTTCGTCTGGGCGGACGCGGTGCCGAAAGCGCCGACCGCACCGAGCAAGGCCAGCAGAGTGATCGTTGGCAGTCTGACCATGGACATACTTCGTCTCCTCTTTGAGCACTATCCTCCACGAACTGGAGAGGCGATTGAGAGTAGGATGCATCCCGGCTTCACACATTGCGCTGGATCAAACCACTTGGATGGTTGGTCTAAAGCTGCGTGGCAGATGACCTTTGATCTGGCCGTTCGGAAGGTGATCACCGCGCAAACAGGCCGCATCCGATTCCTGTCGGCTGGTCATGCTTGAGGAAGAGAACGGAGAGACCAAGCTTTTCGGCGAGGGCAAGACCGCACGCTTCGCCGAGAACCATCATTGCCGTCGCCCAGGCGTCGGCGCTCATGCAATCGCAGGCGAGCACGGTCGTTGAGGCAGGCGGATCTCTAAGCGGCATGCCGAGCTGCGGGTCCATAGTGTGCGACAGACGATAGCCGGCGACGTCGATCCAGTGTCGATAGTCGCCGGACGTTGCCACAGCGCAATCCTGTAGCTCGAGCATGGAATGCGCGGCGCGCACTTCCGGGTTTGGCGTCTCGACGGCGACGCTCCAGCCGCGACCGTTGGGCTGAGTGCCGAGCGCTCGCACTTCGCCGTCGATGGCGAAGAGGCCGGCTTCGATACCGTGCTGACGCGCAGCCTTCGACAGCTGATCGGCGCCATAGCCCTTGGCGATGCCATTGAGATCGAAGCACATCTCGGAGTGCTTGCGGGCGCGGCCGGCGGCCCTGTCCAGCTCCAGAACATCATGAGCCGGGCTGCGTTTCGCAAGGCGGGCGGTCCTGATCCGGTCCTCGCTTGCCTCCGCCGGACCGAAACCCCATGCGGCGGTGGCATCACCCATGCCGATATCGAAGGCGCCGCCTGAAATGTGGCCGATGGCAAGACCAGTTCCCAGCACGGTGAGCAGCCCGTCGGGGAGGGCAACCCATCCACCGGGCCGGGCGGCGTTCAAGCGGTTCAGGTCGCTTTCAGGCCTCCAGTTGGACATTTGTTTGTCGACTTCCGTCACGGCGTCGATCATCGCCCTGCGGGCGGAAGAGACATCGAAATCCGATGGCATGTGAAAGACGGCGGACCAGCGCGCACCCATGGTCGGACCGTTGATCGTGTAGCGCTTCATCTTAGTAGACGTCCTCGGCATAGCGGCCGTCGGCTTTCAGGCGTGTGAGGTTGAAGCCCTGCGTCGCCAATATGTCGGCGAGCACGGCGGCGACCGCCGCCGCCATATCCCGACTGCCGCAGATGAGAACCTGACCGCCTGCGGCGATCAGTTTGCCGATGCGCTCGGCGTCCTTGCGCAGAATATCCTGCACGTAGGCCGGGCTCGCAGTTCGCGAAAAGGCGGTCGATACCGAGGTCAGCCGGCCATCCTTTTTCCAGTGGGAAAGCTCCTCGGCGTAAAACGCGTCGCTGGTTGGATGGCGAGTTCCGAAATAGAGGTGCATGGCGCGGCCCGCCCGGTTTCGGCGGGCGAAGCCGGCAAGAGGACCGATTCCGGCGCCGGCGCCGATGAGAATGACGGGTTTGCCTCCCCGGGCCGGGCGGAACGAGGGGTTTGGCCTCACGAAGGCCGCAATGGTATCACCGGGTTTCAATGCGATGAGTTGGCTCGAGCAAAGCCCTCCCACTTGCTCGCGGACGCAGATTTCGAGAAAGCCATCCTTGAGACCGGAAGCAAGCGAGTAGAAGCGCGGCAGATCCGAGCCCTGCGGCACGATGCCGACCAGATCTCCCGCCTCGAACCGCGGGAATGCCTTGCCCGCCAGACGCTGCCAGAGCGAAGTCTTCGGCAGGGCAAAGCGGAGGATGGCGGTAGTGGCCTGTATGCTTGCGCCATAGTCGCGGCGGGATATGAGCGGCAATCTCCAGGTCTTCGGAACAGTCGGTTGGTGGTTCAGTTCGAAATCGAGACCAAGCGTCTCGGCCAGGCGCCGTCCCCAGCGGGCGAAATCCTGTGGCGATTGGCGATCTACCGTGTCGAAAGGTATAAGGGAGGCCCAGCCCTTGTCCTTGGCAATTCTCGCAACCTCAGCGGCGAACCCGCAGAAGGCCGGGAAGCTGCGATCGCCGAAACCGAGTACCGCGAGCGGCAGGCCGGCGCTTGCATGCGCTCCCCCGAAGCTTTCGATGAAGCCTTTGGCGGAGGCGGGGGCTGTACCATCGCCATAGGTGGCGGCAAACAGAATCACACGCCGCGCCTTCAACCAGCGGCCCGGCTCGAATTTGGACATTGGGCCGACGTAGGCGCGAACGCCCTGTGCGGAAAGAGCGGTCTGCAGCGTATTGGCGAAACCCCAGGTCGTGCCGCTCTCGCTGCCGACAAGCAGGATTGTATCGGCCTCGCTAGCGGCAGCCGAGGCGAGCTTCGGGTCGCGGCGTCCCCTGAGCCAGACCCATAGGCCTGTCCAGCCGAGGACGGGTACCGCAAGCGCGGAGAACCCGAGGATGAGCCCGAGCCAAGCCAGCCCGTGCCCCGTGTGCAGCATCGTGATGAGGCGCGTGACCGTGTCGACCCAACCGGCGTCCGACCAGGCCAGCAGCGCACCGCTGCCTTGGTCGATATAAGCTTCTCCCCTTGCAGTCTTGAGTGTGAAAACATCGGTCGCGTCGCCCGTAGCGGGGAAATTCAACGAGAGCAGATCATCGACCGGCGTCTCTCGAAACAGAGGGACAGAGGTGAGCGCCACGCCGGTATTGCCGCTGACGTCGGCAGGGAAGGCCGGTGCACCGGCGCCTT
Source organism: Rhizobium sp. IY2 (assembly GCF_047532935.1). Lineage (NCBI taxonomy): Bacteria > Pseudomonadati > Pseudomonadota > Alphaproteobacteria > Hyphomicrobiales > Rhizobiaceae > Rhizobium > Rhizobium sp. IY2. Next base: position 1,499,070 of record NZ_JBLKNU010000001.1, on the reverse strand, counting down.
CCGGCAATACCCCGAAAACAGCAGCCGTCATCCAGAGCGCAGTGAGCGCGGAGAGGAAGAGGCCAGGCAGGGCAAGGCGCGAGACCACGGCATGTAATCGTCCATCACCTGTGCCGCGAACGGATTTCAGAACGAAGCGCCAGCCGCCGGCGCGCCTTGCCGTCAGGAACAGTCCGGAAATTGCAAGGGCAAGCATTATGGCCGCACCGCCAGCCGCTATGAGCCTTCCGGTATCGTCAAGGAAAAGCGATCGATGGAGATTGATCAACCAGCGCTCCAGCGCCGAGGTTTCGCCACTACCGACCGGCATGCCGGTGGCAGAGTCGATGACGGCGGAGGCGGGTTGGTCGCCTTCGTAGTAATAGGCGGTGATCTGCCCGGACGGCGCCCGTCTGATCTGTTCCACCGTAGGCTCTGCCGCCCGGACTCGCGCGGCGAGTTCCGCGACGCTGACGCGTTGCGCGGCAGGCGTGGTGAGCGCCTCTGCGGCAGGGAAAATAGAGAGTAGGGCGCCGCTCAGCGCGAGGACGGTGAGAAGCGCCGCGGCGATCAGCCCGAACCAGCGGTGGAGCTTGCGGTTCATAACCGGCGTCCTCCTGCTCAACGCGCATAGGTGAAGGCGGCGATGTAGCGCGTACCCTTCACCTTTTGGCCCGAGCCTGCCGATGTCAGCGGCACCACGATCTCGTTCGGGCTGTCGCGCATGTCTTCCACGGCTGAATCGATATGAAGCTGATAGCCGGCATCGAACAGTGTATCGGCAAGATCGACCGTGACCTTGAGTGAGCGGCCTGCACCAACGCTGGCGCCGGTGATGCCGTTGATCTGGGTGGTATCGCCGCCGGTGGCGCGGTACCAGCCGCTGAGATGCTCGTAATACCTGGTCTTGCCCCCTGCCATCCAGAGGCTGCCGACATATTTGTTCTGCGCATCGGTCACGTAATAGGCGAGATAGGCGCCATCCCCGCCATAGTTGCGCATGCTGGTGGTGAGGGTCACTTCACGCGCCATGGCAAGGCCGGGAACGGTAAGGGCCGTGGTGACTGCAAGCATGGCAAGAAAGGATTTCATTCTCATCGATATTCTCCTTGGCAGGACTGGCGCTTCAGTTCGTCTGGGCTTGCGGCCTGGAACCAGGTGTGAATAGGCCGTTGTTTGGCGGAGTGGCGTTCAGTTGCTGCGCCGCGCTGCCCCGACCGCAGGCCTCGACATCCTCGTCTTCGCAGTCATCGGCGGCATAACGGCCGTCGTCGTCATGCCGGCGCTGCAGTTCTTTCTGGTGATCATCGTCGTCGCTTTCTTGGTAACCGGCCAATACCGTGCCGGCGCTCGTCGTCAGTGGGGGGAAGGGCATGGCTTGACTGCCAAAGGCGGCGAAGAAGCCGATGCTGGCGTATGCGGCCAGAAGAATTTTGCGGTACATCATATGTGATCTCCGGTTGGGCATCTTGCTCGGGAGAGGGGCAGCGATCCGCGCAGCGTTCATCGAGCGGGACGACCTTCCTCTCGTTTCGAGCGTCTCAATCGCCTCCTAAACTGACCGGTACCTGACAAACGGCGCGACATTGCTTCAGCTTCCCGTAAGCTGGCCGGTGGACTAGGAGATGTGAGAAACGGAAAAAGCGATGCGGGTTCTGCTAATCGAGGACGATACGGCGCTGGGCGCGGCTATTCGCGACCAGATCGCCGCCGACGGACATTCCGTCGATTGGGTTAACCGGCTCGACCAGGCAAACGATGCGATCGTTGCCGCTGCCTACGATCTGGTGCTGCTCGATCTGATGCTGCCCGATGGGCTTGGCATTCCCTTCCTGAAGGCGTTGCGCGGGCGGGGTGACGTGACACCCGTCATGATCCTGACCGCGCTCGATCAGGTCTCCGACCGTATTGCCGGATTGAACGCCGGCGCCGACGATTACATGGTGAAGCCCTTCGATCTCGCGGAGCTTTCGGCGCGGATCGGGTCGGTGGCGCGCCGTTATGCCGGCAATCCCAATCCCAACATCACGCTCGGCCCGCTTGCCATCGACCTCGCCGCCAGAAGCATCACGGTGAATGGCAAGGCTATGGTTCTGACGGCGCGAGAATGGGTCTTGTTTGAGGCCTTCCTGCAACGTCCCGCCCAGCTTCTTTCGAAGGCGCAACTCGAAGAGCGGCTCTATTCCTTCGATAGGGAAATCGACAGCAACGCCATCGAGGTCCACGTCAGCCGGTTGCGCAAGAAGCTCGGCACGCATGTGATCGAGACCGAGCGCGGGCTCGGCTATCGTCTGGGGCGGCCATGAGAATCGGCGCTTCGCTGCAGACGCGCCTGGCGCTCGCCCTCGGCCTTTCGGTGACGCTGCTGTGGCTTGCGGCGGCAGCCGTGACGGCGCACCGCCTAGGCGGGCAGATGGAAGAGGTGTTCGACGATGGGCTGAAGGCCACAGCGCAGCGCATTTTGCCGATTGCCCGGCACGACCTGCGCGAAGGCCATCAAAACCGCGATGCGACTGACCACGACGACAATGTTGAGGACGACGACGGTGATGCACGCCTCGGCCGAGAGGCACGCTACGGCGAAGACGTAAGCTTCATCGTGCGTGATCAAAACGGGCAGGTGCTGCTCGGTTCGAAGGGTGCTGATGCCTCAAGCTTCCCGCCGTTCACGAAGCGAGGCTTTCTTCGAACCGAAACGCACCAGCTCTATTACGATGCGAGCTTCGACGGCAACCTGACAATTGCCGTTGCCGAACCGCTCGACCATCGCACGGAATTGTCACGCAAGATGCTGCTGGGTCTCGTCCTGCCGCTGATCGTCGTGATCCCTCTCAGCCTGCTCGCAATCTATCTCGCGGTGCGCCGCTCCTTGCGCCCGGTGCGCGCACTCAGGCAGGAACTGGCCAATCGCGGCGCGCAGGATTTGTCGCCCGTCACCGACAGTGGCCTGCCAACCGAGCTTCTTCCGATTTCGGCAGGTGTCAACCAGCTTCTCGACCGCCTGACAGCAGCATTCCACGCCGAGCGCGCATTTGCTGCGAATGCCGCGCACGAGCTTCGTACGCCGGTGGCCGGCGCAATCGCGCAGGCGCAACGCATTCGCTCTGAAACCAAGGAAAAGCTGACGAGCCAGCGGGCGACGGAGATCGAGACTACGCTGAAGCGGTTGATGCGCATATCGGAAAAACTGATGCAGCTTGCTCGTGCCGAGGGTGGACGTCTGCAAAGTGACGAGCCTTCCGATCTCAGAACCGTCCTGCAGATGGTCCTTCAGGATTTTGCCCGGGCCGGAGAGGGACGAGTCTCGTTGACAGCGCCGATGGTGCCGGTGCTTTCGATGCTGGATCCGGACGCAGTCGGCATTCTCTGCCGCAATCTGGTTGAGAACGCGCTGAAACACGGAGCGCAAGATGGAAAGGTCGAGGTTTCACTTCAGCGGGGCGGCCTGCTGATCGTTGCCAATGACGGCCCGACGCTGTCCCCCGATGCCATAAACAGACTGATGCAGCGCTTTGAGCGGGGGAATGTCAAAATCGGGGGAAGCGGTGTAGGGCTTGCCATTGTCACGGCCATCGCCGATCGCATCGGAGCCGATGTGAAGATGGTGTCTCCGCGAGTCGCGCGGAGCGAAGGTGTTCAGGTTGAAATAAACCTGCCTGTGGCTCACCCGTGACGCCGGTATGTCCCGCCCTCGCCATTGCGGACGCAGTTTCTGCCGGCTCAACCTCGGTATATCGGCACCTTGCCGCTGGGAAAGCGACGTTAACCCGCCACCGAGATCGAACGCTTCGCCTCGGCTATCGATGGACTCCGGACGATGCGGTACCGTGCCTCTACAAGATTGTAGATTCCGAAAGCCGCCAAGCCAACGGCGACGGCGATGTACAGAAATGACCCGAGCGGAAGCTGGTGGAGCCATTCCAGAGCATCGCCCATACTGCCGGCCTGGCTGGGATCCACCCTGAAACCTGCATAGGCGAAAAGTATTCCGGTAATCGCGAAGACTACGCCGCGGGCGACTAGGCCATAGATGCATACAAACGTCACGATACCCTTGTTGTCAGGGACCCGAAGGTACCGCTCGAACTTCCTGGTGATGCCCTTCAAAGCTGTCACGACGCCGCCGATGACAAAACCTACGCCGACGGCGATCGCAAGGTAGGAACCGAACGGCTGCGACATGATCCATCCCGCCAGGCCCTTCTCACCCGAACCCTCGCTGGCGCCCCCCGGGAAAAGAGCATTTCCAAGGGCATAGCCGGCAACTCCGAGGTAAGTGATGGCACTGCCGAGGAGGGCGGCCCGAATCGCCAATGCTTTTGCGTCCCTCCCGTGGCCGTCGGTATCAGCCAGCGATTGGGCAAGCCTCCAGGCGACAAATCCGAGAAGGCCGAGGCCGATCGCTCCGACCCAGACGCGGCCGAGCGGCTGCCCAAGGAGCGTCGAAAGCGCCGATTTCGTCTCGGGCCGGCCGCCTGCCACGCCGGAGAAGAGGGCAAGCCCCGCTACAAGCAGAAAGACGATGCCGCGCGCCGCGTAGCCGCCTTTGGCAAGCATATCAAATCGAGATCCTTTGATCATCTGCGGTCCCTGTCTGTCGAAATGCGCGATGTTAACGCGCCAATCTCCCGAAAGTTTGCTGGGCTGGCAAAGCTTTGCTGGATTGCAGACAACGGCACATCACTGGAATGGACCGGGCGCTCGCGGCCGGGCGTCAGACTGGACGTGGATACCGTCGCAGAACGAGGTGCCGCGGCTTGACAATGTGACGGGGTGCGTTGCATTTTCGCCACAATGCGTTGCTTAAAGGTCACGCAAGGGTTTAGGTATTTCGCTCCCGATCGAGTCGTTGCGCGCTGGCTTTCTGAGCCGGCGTTGCTTGGTTTCGATCGATGGCGAGGGCGGCAGGTGCCGCCTGAAGAGAGGCCGAATGACGCAGGATGGGGTATCGCCGGCGGCGGCGGGCGAGACGGTGATGACGGTGACCGATCGCCGCGCCCTTTTCGCCGTGCCCGGCCTGGTGCTTGCCGGCGGCGCGCTGCTCTGCGCGACGGCGACACTTTTCGTGCTGCTCGGCTTCACGCCGATCGCGCCGACTTCGCATGTCGTCATCACCTCGGTGATCGTCAATTCCTTCTTCGTCCTGACGCTGCTCGCCCTGATCGGCCGCGAGGTGGCACGGCTGCTCAAGGCGCGTACCCGCGGCCGGGCTGCCGCGCGCCTGCATATCCGCATCGTCGTGCTTTTTTCGATCGTCGCGATCACGCCGGCGATCCTCGTCGCCATCTTCGCCAGTATCACGCTGAATGCCGGCCTCGACCGCTGGTTCGCACTGCGCACCCAGTCGATCGTCAGCTCGTCGCGCAATATCGGCCAAGCCTACATGATGGAGAACGCCAGCTACCTGCAGGGGCAGACGGTTTCCATGGCCAACGACCTGGAGCGCAACCGCGCGCTCTACAGCCTCGACAGGACGGGTTTCGCCGAATTGATGACGCGCCAGGCCAGGGGCCGCGGCCTGCTCGGCGCCTTCCTCGTCGAGCGCGACGGTTCCGTGAACGTCCAGGCCGACATCGCCACCGAAAAGCCGCTGCCGGCCATTCCGCAGGATGCGCTGGAAAAGGCCGCTGCCGGCCAGCCGACGCTGATTCCGCCCGGCGTCACCAATCTCGTCGGCGCCATCATCAAGCTCGATGCCATCCAGGGCACCTTTCTCTATACCGTGCGCGCCGTCGATCCCAAGGTCATGGGCGCCATGCGCATGATGGAGGAGAACGCCACCGAATACCGCTCGATGGAGGCCAACCGCTTCTCGCTGCAGGTCGCCTTTGCCGTGCTTTATATCGGATTCGCGCTGATCGTGCTCCTGGCGGCGATCTGGACCGCGATTGCCGTCGCCGACCGCATCGTCCGGCCGATCCGCCTCTTGATCACGGCGGCCGACAGCGTTGCATCGGGCAATATGGATATCGTCGTGCCGGTGCACGCGGTCGATGGCGATGTCGCCAATCTCTCGCGCACCTTCAACAAGATGATCTCGGAAATCCGCACCCAGCGCGATGAGATCCTCGAAGCCAAGGACGAGGTCGACGACCGCCGTCGCTTCATCGAAGCGGTGCTGTCGGGCGTCACCGCCGCCGTCATCGGCGTCGAGCAGGACCGCCGCATCGCCATCGTCAACAGTTCGGCCGAGACGCTGATGTCGCTGTCGGCCGACGAGATGCTCGGAAAGCAGCTGGCCGACATCGCGCCCGAGGTCGATCACGTGCTGAGTGAGGCTGCGGCGCGTCATCGCGGCGATTTCCGCAAGCAGATCGCGCTGGTGCGCGGCGGCACCGTGCGGACGCTGAGCGTGCAGGTCACCCGCGAAGAAGTGCGCGACATGAGCGAATCCTACGTGATCACGCTCGACGACATCACCGATCTCGTCATCGCCCAGCGCTCGACTGCCTGGGGCGACGTCGCAAGGCGCATCGCCCATGAGATCAAGAACCCGCTGACGCCGATCCAGCTGTCCGCCGAGCGCATCCAGCGCCGCTACGGCAAGCAGATCGACCAAGGCGACCGGACCGTCTTCGACCAGTGCACCGATACGATCATCCGCCAGGTCGGCGATATCGGCCGTATGGTCGATGAATTCTCCGCCTTCGCCCGCATGCCGAAGCCGACCAAGGAGCCGGGCGACCTGCGCGATATCTTGCGCGACGCGATCTTCCTGCGCGAGATGGGCAATCATCACGTCACCTTCGCGCAGGATTTCGGCGACCAGCCGCTGGAGGGCCTGTTCGACAGCCGCATGCTCGGCCAGGCTTTCGGCAATCTCATCAAGAATGCCGTCGAAGCAATCGAGGCCGTGCCGAGCGACGAACGGGACGAACGCAAGATTCTCGTCCGCGCCGCACTCGATACCAGCCGCGACCGCTTTACCGTCGACGTGATCGACAATGGTCGCGGCCTGCCGGTGGAGAACCGTCACAGCATTCTGGAGCCCTATATGACGATGCGCGAGAAGGGCACTGGCCTCGGCCTCGCCATCGTCAAGAAGATCATCGAGGAACATGGCGGGCAGCTCGAGCTGCATGATGCGCCCGCCGATTTTGACCGGGGAAGAGGGGCCATGATCCGCGTGCATCTGCCACGCCTGGATCCGTCGCCTGCTGCTCCCGCAGCCAATGACAAGGAAAGCGTTTATGGCCTCTGATATTCTCGTCGTCGATGACGAGCACGATATTCGCGAGATCGTTTCCGGCATTCTCTCGGACGAGGGGCACGAGACGCGCACCGCCCACGACAGCGACAGTGCGCTGGCGGCGATATCAGATCGCGTGCCGCGGCTGATCTTCCTTGATATCTGGATGCAGGGCAGCAAGCTCGACGGCCTGTCGCTGCTCGACGAGATTAAGACCCGCCATCCGGAACTGCCGGTCGTGATGATCTCGGGCCATGGCAACATCGAGACCGCCGTCTCGGCGATCAAGCGCGGCGCCTTCGATTTCATCGAGAAGCCCTTCAAGGCCGACCGGCTGATCCTGATCGCCGAACGCGCGCTGGAGAATTCCAAGCTGAAGCGCGAGGTCTCCGAGCTGAAGCGCCGCACCGGCGATGCGCTGGAGCTGATCGGCACCTCGGTCGCCGTTTCGCAGCTTCGCCAGACGATCGAGAAGGTGTCGCCGACCAACAGCCGCATCATGATCCTCGGCGCCTCTGGCTCCGGCAAGGAGTTGGTGGCGCGGATGATCCACAAGAAGTCGACCCGCGCTAACGGCCCCTTCGTTGCGCTGAACGCCGCCAACATCACGCCCGAACGCATGGAGGTGGCGCTGTTCGGCACCGAGGGCACGCCTGGCCAAGCGCGCAAGATCGGCGCGCTCGAGGAAGCCCATCGCGGCATCCTCTATCTCGACGAAGTCGGCGAAATGCCGCGCGAGACGCAGAACAAGATCCTGCGCGTGCTGGTCGATCAGCAATTCGAGCGCGTCGGCGGCTCCAAGCGCGTCAAGGTCGATGTCCGCATCATCTCTTCGACCGCCTACAACCTCGAAAGCCGCATCGCCGAAGGCTGGTTCCGCGAGGATCTCTATCATCGCCTCGCCGTCGTGCCGGTGCGGGTGCCGGCGCTTGCCGAGCGGCGCGAGGACATTCCCTTCCTTGTCGACCAGCTGATGCGCCAGATCTCAGAGCAGGCCGGCATTCGTCCGCGCCGCATCGGCGACGACGCCATGGCGGTGCTGCAGGCGCATGATTGGCCGGGCAACATCCGTCAGCTGCGCAACAATATCGAGCGGCTGATGATCCTTGCCCGCACCGACGGGCCGGATGCGCCGATCACCGCCGACATGCTGCCGACCGATCTCGGCGACATGCTGCCGAAGGTTTCCGCCAAGAACGACTATCACATCATGACGCTGCCGTTGCGCGAAGCCCGCGAGATGTTCGAGAAGGATTATCTGATCGCCCAGATCAACCGTTTCGGCGGCAATATCTCGCGCACCGCGGAATTCGTCGGCATGGAGCGTTCGGCGCTGCATCGCAAGCTGAAGTCGCTCGGCGTCTGATCATGCGAAGGCGCGGCGGATGCCGCGCCGCATCCTTCCCATCCTGATTCTTAGAAGACCAGGTTTCCCATGCCGAGAATTGCCTATGTGAATGGCCGCTACGTCAAGCATTCCGATGCCAGCGTCCATATCGAGGACCGCGGTTATCAGTTCGCCGACGGCGTCTACGAGGTCTGCGAGGTCCGACACGGCTACATCGTCGACCTCACGCGCCATCTGAACCGTCTCGACCGGTCGCTCGGCGAATTGCGCATCGCCTGGCCGATGGGCCGGGCGGCGCTGACCCAGGTCATTCGTCAGACGCTGCGCCGCAACCATGTCCGCAACGGGCTTTTCTACATGCAGGTGACGCGCGGTGTCGCCCGCCGCGATCATGTCTTCCCGGCCGAGGGCACGCCGCCGTCGCTTGTCATCACTGCCAAGAGCACAGATCCCAAAATCATTGCTGCCAAGAACGCCAACGGCATCAAGGCGATCACTCTTGCCGACAATCGCTGGGACCGCGTCGACATCAAATCCGTCGGCCTGTTGCCGAATGCCATGGCCCGTCAGCAAGCCAAGGAGGCAGGGGCCCAGGAGGCGATCTATGTCGATGGCGACGGCATGGTGAAGGAAGGGGCGGCGACCAATGTCTGGATCGTCGACCGGGACGGGACGCTGGTGACGCGGCCGGCCGAACACGGAATTCTGCGCGGCATTACCCGCACCACATTGATGGATGTCGCAGCCAAGCTCGGGTTGAAAATCACGGAGCGGAATTTCTCCGTTTCCGAGATGCTCGCAGCCCGCGAGGTCTTCCTGACTGCAGCCACAAGCATTTGTTTTCCGGTCGTTTCCGTCGATGGCCAGCCTATCGCCAATGGTCATCCGGGCAGTGTTTCGCAGAAAGTCCGCGAAGCCTTTTTCGACGTTGCGGAAAAGATTGCGATTTGATACCAAGATTTGCTGGACGGGTGGAATGAGGGTGCTGCCGGTCTTGCATGGTGAGGTTGATTGATATTCTACCGACCAGATCAGGTCGGCAATAAAGAAAGAAGCGGCGCGATGGCGGAACGTTCTCAGAATCTGCAGGACTTATTTCTCAATACTGTTCGCAAGCAAAAGATTTCCCTGACAATCTTTTTGATCAACGGCGTGAAACTCACGGGCGTTGTTACGTCTTTTGACAATTTCTGTGTTCTTCTTCGCCGTGACGGCCATTCGCAGCTCGTGTATAAACATGCGATCTCGACGATCATGCCGGGCCAGCCCATGCAGATGTTCGAGAGCGAAGAAGCAGCGTCCTAACAGGATCAGCCGTCATTTCGACACGCGATACCAAGAACGATTCGATCATCCCTGAAGCCGCCAAGCACAGGGACGACATGCGCGCGACTGTCGTCGTGCCGGTTCTGAAATCGCGCAGTCGCGGCGGCCAGTCCGAATCGGCCTCGACCCGCACGCCGGAAAGCCGGCTCGAAGAGGCGACGGGTCTTGCCCAGGCGATCGACCTCGATGTCGTCAACGGCTCGATCGTCCCGGTCAACGACCCGAGACCGGCCACATTGCTCGGCACCGGCAAGATCGAGGAGATCAAGGCGCTGCTCGACGAGCGCGATTCCGGTCTCGTCATCGTCGATCATCCGCTGACGCCGGTGCAGCAGCGCAATCTCGAGAAGGAATGGAACGCCAAGGTCATCGACCGGACGGGCCTCATCCTCGAAATCTTCGGCCGCCGCGCCTCCACCAAGGAAGGCACGCTGCAGGTCGACCTCGCCCATCTGAACTATCAAAAAGGCCGTCTGGTCCGAAGCTGGACCCACCTTGAACGCCAGCGCGGCGGCGGCGGCTTCATGGGCGGCCCGGGCGAAACCCAGATCGAAGCCGACCGGCGACTGCTGCAGGACCGTATCATCAAGCTCGAACGCGAGCTGGAGCAGGTCGTGCGCACCCGCCAGCTCCATCGCGCCAAGCGCCGCAAGGTGCCGCACCCGATCGTAGCGCTCGTCGGTTATACCAATGCCGGCAAGTCGACGCTGTTCAACCGCATCACCGGCGCCGGCGTGCTGGCCGAAGACATGCTCTTTGCCACGCTCGACCCGACGCTGCGCCGCATGAAGCTGCCGCACGGCCGCACCGTCATCCTCTCCGACACCGTCGGCTTCATCTCCGACCTGCCGACCCATCTCGTCGCCGCCTTCCGGGCGACCTTGGAAGAGGTGCTGGAAGCCGATCTCATCCTGCATGTTCGCGACATGTCCGATGCCGACAACCAGGCGCAGAGCTCCGATGTCATGCGCATCCTGAACGACCTCGGCATCGACGAAGCCGAATCGGCCAAGCGGCTGATCGAGGTCTGGAACAAGATCGACCGGCTGGAGCCCGAGGTCCACGATACCATGGTGCAGAAAGCCGCCGGCGCCAGCAACGTCGTCGCGGTGTCGGCCGTCAGCGGCGAGGGCGTCGATACGCTGATGGAAGAAATCAGCCGCAGACTGTCGGGCGTGATGACCGAGGCAACGATCCGCCTTCCGGTCGACAAGCTGGCGCTGCTGCCCTGGCTTTACGATCATGCCATCGTCGACGGTCGTGAGGACAATGAGGACGGCTCGATCACCCTCGACCTGCGCCTCTCCGAAACCGAGGCAACCGAACTCGAGCGCCGCATCGGCAACGGACCGAAGCCTGATAAGGAAGATTGGGAGCGGTGAGCGAAATCAAGACTTCCTTCGGCCCCACTGCGGAGAAGGAAGATCTGGCAATGTTTCGCCTCCGCAGGCCGGCTGGTCGGCGACAAGGCCAGCCGCACCCTCCGTCATGCTCGATCCAACCTACCCAATCAAAACAGCCCGTTCGATTGCCTTCGCCGCCTGCCAGATCTCCTCCATCCGCTCCAGCGTCGCGTCTTCCAACGTTTCGCCTTCTGCTTCAAGAACATGCTCTATATGACTGAAGCGACGACGGAATTTCGTATTGGTTCCGCGCACAGCCTGTTCCGGATCCGCCTTCACGTGCCGGCCGATATTGACGACGGCGAAGATCAGATCGCCGAGTTCGTCGCTGACCTTGGCCTGGTCGCCTTCCCGAAGTGCCGCCCGCAATTCGCCGATCTCCTCCTCGATCTTGTCGAGGATCGGTTCGGGCGCCGACCAGTCGAAACCGACCTTGGCGGCGCGTTCCTGCAGCTTCAGCGCTTCTGTCAAAGCCGGGAAGCTGCGCTGCACCGAACCGAGGAAGCCGCTCTTGAAGTCCTCGGTGATACCGCGCCGTGACCGGCGCTCGGCGCGCTCGCGTTTCTCCGCCTGCTTGATCTCGTCCCACTGCTTCTTCACTGCATCAGGCGTATCTGCCGCCGAGCGGGCAAAGACGTGCGGGTGGCGGCGGATCATCTTGGCGGTGATGGCGTTGACGACGTCGCCGAAGGAAAATTCGCCGGCCTCTTCGGCCATCCGGGCATGGAAGACCACCTGAAGCAGCAGGTCGCCCAACTCGTCGCAGAGATCGTCCATATCGCCGCGCTCGATCGCATCGGAGACCTCATAGGCCTCCTCGATCGTATAGGGCTTGATCGTCTCGAAGTTCTGCTCGATGTCCCAGGGGCAGCCGGTTTCGGGATGGCGCAGCGCCGCCATGATCTCGATCAGCCGCGAAATATCTTTGGAAGGTTCCATGTTGCCTCAGTTGAGCGGAATGTCGTTGGCGCTCTTCGACGACTGGTAGGAGTTGGACAGCGCGTCATAGCGCGCCTTGATGCGGGCGGTCTGCGCCTTCAGCGCGTTTCTCAGCTGAGCCTCTTCGGTTTCGACGAGATCGGCGATGGCAAAGCTGTTCCAGAAGGCGTTTTGCCTGCGGTAGCCGCCGGGTTCAAGCCCGAAGACCTCCTTCAGGATCTTCAGGTCGTGCGGAATCGCGAAGGCATCGCGGGAATCCTCATGGCTGAAGAAATAGTAGAAATTGTCGAAGCCCGCCCAGGTGATCGCCGACATGCACATGGTGCAGGGTTCGTGTGTCGACAGGAAGATCAAATCCTTGGTTGGTGGCTTGTCGCCAAGCTCGTAGAAGCGCTTCAGCGTGTGCACCTCGCCATGCCAGAGCGGGTTCTCCAGCTCGTTGTTGGTCTCGGCGACGACAAGCGAAAGATCGGATTTCCTTAAGATCGCCGCACCGAACACCTTATTGCCAAGCGAAACGCCACGCTCCGTCAGCGGCAGGATATCGTCTTCCATGACCGAAAGCAGGCGGGAGGCAATGGTCGTATCAGGCATGAGGGCCCTCCAGTTTTCCTCAGTCTATCGCCTTGGCGGCGCGAGTGAAATGCGTCAAGCACCGGTGGACGTCTTTTGTCACAGGCTTTATACTGCACTGCAGCAAGCGGGCTTGAGATATGCGGCTTTTTGGCAGCACGGGTGACTTTTCTCAAATCATTGACGGCACGAGCAAAAGAATACCTGCTTGCTTGGGCTTTCGAATTTCTGTTCCTTCAATCCCTTGTCGATCAAGGGCATATTCCGGCAACTTCGAAGTGGATTGATGATGCCTCCCAAGACTGAACAGCTTTCGGTATTTCCCGCCTTCTTTCGCGTGGAAGGCCAGAAGACGGCTGTCTTCGGCAATGGCGACGAAGCTTTCGCCAAGGTGCGGCTGCTGCTCAACACACGGGCGCGGATTGTCGCCTATGCCGAGCGGCCGGAAGCCGATTACCACGCCTTCCTGATCGCCAACCGTATCGAAACCGTGCGCGCTGCCTTTTCCGCCGAACAGGTCGAGGGTTCGGCACTCGTCTTCGCCGCAACCGGCAATGACGCTGACGACCGCGATATCGTCGATGCTGCGCGTGCCGCCAGAATTCCGGCCAATGCCGTCGATCAGCCCGATTACTGCGATTTCTTCACGCCGGCGCTGGTCAATCGCGCCCCCGTTGCCGTCGCGATCGGCACCGAAGGGGCAGGGCCGGTTCTGGCGCAGATGATCCGTGCGCAGATCGATCAGCTTCTGTCGCCCTCGCTCGGCCGCCTCGCAGCACTGGCGACCAGCTATCGCAAGGCCGTTGAACAGCGGGTGCCCCGCGGCGTCTCCCGCCGCGTCTTCTGGCGCCGCTTCTTTTCCGGCCCCGTTGCCGATGCTGTCGCCAATGGCAACCTGCCGCAGGCGCATCACGCGGCCGATGGGCTGTTGGGCGCGGTGGACAAGGTCGCAGGCCACGTCTGGCTGGTCGGCGCCGGTCCGGGTGCCGAGGATCTGCTGACGCTGCGTGCCCAGCGCGTGATGATGGAAGCCGATGTCATCGTTTATGACGCCCTCGTGCCGCAGGCGATCGTCGATATGGGGCGCCGCGATGCCGAGCGGCTTTCCGTCGGAAAACGCAAGGGCTGCCACTCGAAATCGCAAGAAGAAATCAACGACTTGCTGGTCGATCTCGGCAGCCAGGGCAAGCGCGTCGTCCGCCTGAAATCCGGCGATCCCCTGGTCTATGGCCGGGCAGGGGAAGAGATGGCCGCGCTGCGCGCTGCCGGCATCACCTATGAGGTCGTGCCCGGCATCACCTCGGCTTTCGCCGCCGCTGCCGATTTCGAGTTGCCGCTGACGCTGCGTGGCGTTGCCTCCTCGCTGGTCTTCACGACCGGCCATGATTTGACCGGCGACGTGCTGCCCGATTGGGCAAGCCTTGCCGTGTCGGGCGCGACGATTGCCGTCTATATGGGCCGCACGGTTGCAGCCTCCGTTGCTGAGCGGTTGATGCAGGCGGGCATTCCCGCTGAGACCACCGTTGCCGTCATCGAAAATGCCAGCCGCGCCGATCGCCGCCTGCTGCATGGCACGCTCGCTGATCTGCCCGATCTGCAGCACCGCGACGAATTGACAGGACCTGTCATGGTCATTATCGGCGATGCGGTCGCCGGCGCCAATTTCGAACTGTCCGAGCCCCTGGTGCGCGCAAACGCCCGGCTCGAGGAACTTGCAAGGAGCTGAATATGGGTGACAAGGTTCTGACCGCCAACCGGCTGACGGACGGCATTGCCGTCTGGCTGGATGCGAACGGGAAGTGGTCCACCTCGCTGCAGGAGGCGCTCGTTGCCCGTCACGCCGAAGCCGTTGCGGCGCTGGAGGCGATCGGCAAGAAATCCTATGCCGACAACGAGGTCGTTGACGTCGCCGTCGTCGACGTTCAGGAAACCAACGGCATTTTATGGCCGCTTCGCCTTCGCGAGCGCATCCGTGCTCAAGGGCCGACCATGGAATATGCCCCGGGCTACGCTCCGGCCGATCCCGAATTCATTGCAGTCTGAGGAAGACGATGTACCGTTACGACGAATTTGACCATGCCTTTGTCAGCGAGCGCGTCGAGCAGTTTCGCGATCAGGTTCAGCGCCGCCTGTCCGGCGAGCTCGCCGAGGACGCGTTCAAGCCGCTGCGCCTGATGAACGGCGTCTACCTGCAGCTGCACGCCTATATGCTGCGCATCGCTATTCCCTATGGCACGCTGAGCGCGCGCCAGCTGCGCATGCTCGCCCATATCGCCCGCACCTATGACCGCGGTTATGGCCACTTCACCACGCGCCAGAACCTGCAGTTCAACTGGCCGAAGCTGTCCGACATCCCCGATGCGCTCGCCGATCTTGCCAGCGTCGAGATGCATGCGCTGCAGACCTCGGGCAATTGCATCAGAAACGTCACGGCCGATCATTTCGCCGGTGCCGCCGCCGATGAGATCGCCGATCCGCGCCCCTACGCCGAGATCCTGCGCCAGTGGTCGTCTGTCCACCCGGAATTCTCCTTCCTGCCGCGCAAGTTCAAGATCGCCGTCACCGGCGCCGAGCGCGACCGCGCCGCGATCCAGGTCCATGATATCGGCCTGCACGTGAAGAAGAACGACAAGGGCGAGATCGGCTTTGCCGTCTATGTCGGCGGCGGCCAGGGCCGTACGCCGATGATCGCCAAGCTGATCCGCGACTTCCTGCCCGAGGAAGACCTGCTCTCCTACACCACGGCTATCGTGCGCGTGTACAATCTGCACGGCCGCCGCGACAACAAGTACAAGGCCCGTATCAAGATCCTGGTGCACGAGACCGGCACCGAGGAACTGACGCGCCAGGTAGAAGCCGAATTCGCCGCGCTGAAAGATAGCGAGCTCAAGCTGCCGGAAAAGGATGTCCAGGCAATCGCTGCCTATTTCGCGCCGCCGGCTCTGCCCGAACGCGCCGAAGGCTGGGAAAACCTTGCTCGCTGGAAGAAGGCCGATGCCGGCTTCGCCCGCTGGGTGCAGCAGAACGTGCAGCCGCACAAGAACCCCGATTACGGCATGGTGACGATCTCGCTGAAGCCGATCGGCGGCATTCCGGGCGACGCCTCGGATGCACAGATGGATGCGATCGCCGATCTCGCCGAGGAATATGGCTTCGACGAAATCCGCGTCAGCCATGAGCAGAACCTGATCCTGCCGCATGTGGCGCTGGCCGATCTCGAAGCCGTCTATCGCGGCCTCGTCGCCATCAACTTGGCGGAAGCCAATGCCGGTCTCATCACCGACATCATCGCCTGTCCCGGGCTCGACTACTGCGCGCTCGCCAATGCGCGCTCCATTCCGCTCGCGCAGGAAATCTCCCGCCGCTTCGGCAATGCCGAGCGCCAGGCGGAGATCGGCGAGCTGAAGATCAAGATCTCCGGCTGCATCAATGCCTGCGGCCATCACCATGTCGGCCATATCGGCCTGCTCGGTGTCGAGAAGAAGGGCGCCGAACTCTACCAGATCACGCTCGGCGGCTCCGGTGACGAACATACCTCGATCGGCGAAATCATCGGCCGCGGCTTCGAGCCGGACCGGGTGACCGACGCGATCGAGACGATCGTCGACACCTATCTCGGCCTGCGACTCGATCATTCCGAGAACTTCCTCGCCGCCTATCGCCGCGTCGGACCGCAGCCTTTCAAGACCGCGCTCTACGGCTCGGCCGCCGAAGCGGCATAAGGAGGGGATGATGACGAAGATCTGGAGAGAAACCGGTTTTGTCGAAAACGATCCCTGGGTGATCGAAACCGACGAGG
Organism: Rhizobium sp. IY2; assembly: GCF_047532935.1. Lineage (NCBI taxonomy): Bacteria > Pseudomonadati > Pseudomonadota > Alphaproteobacteria > Hyphomicrobiales > Rhizobiaceae > Rhizobium > Rhizobium sp. IY2. The sequence continues at coordinate 1,482,514 of NZ_JBLKNU010000001.1, read as the reverse complement.
TGAAGGCGACCGAGGAGCAGAAGCCGCTGCTCGGTCTCGACGAATTGATCGCCAAGGCCGATGAAAGCAACGATGTCGGCCTCGGCGTGCTGATCAAGCCGGCCGACGATGTGCGCAGGCTCGAGCCCTATCTCGATCGCCTCGAAATCGTCGCCGTCGCCTTTCCGGCGTTCAACGACGGCCGCGCCTTCAGCCACGCCTCGCTGCTACGCCAGCGCTTGGGTTATACCAACGAGCTGCGTGCCGTCGGCGACGTGCTGATCGATCAGGTGCCGCTGATGCTGCGCGTCGGCATCGACAGCTTTGCCGTCACCAACGCCACGGCGCTGAAGCGGCTTTCCGAAAACCGTCTTCCCGCCATTCCCCATCATTATCAACCGGCGGTGCGTGACGCCGACGCCGGCAAGGGCTATAGTTGGCGCCGTCAGGCGAAGCCGGCCGCATAAGCGGACGGTCCGCCTTTTTACGATGGCGGAACAGTAGCATGAAGACATTCGAAGTGGCGGTGATCGGTGGCGGGCTCGCCGGCATGATCGCAGCAATCGCGCTCGCGCGCGGCGGTCGCGATGTGGCGCTTGTCGCTCCTCTCGCTCCGAAGGAAGACCGGCGCACCACGGCGCTGATGGACCAGTCGATCCGCTTCCTCGACCGGCTGACGCTCTGGGAAAAGCTTCGGCCGGCAACCGCTGCTCTCACCAGCATGCGCATCGTCGACGGCACCGACCGGCTGCTGCGCGCGCCGACGACCACCTTCCGCGCCGCCGACGTCGGCCTGAATGCCTTCGGCTACAATTTCCCCAACAAGGCCCTGACCGACATCCTCGAGGCGGCTATATCAGGCGAGGGCAATATCACTCGCTTCTCCGACATGGCCGAATCGATCGAAATATCAAGCGATACAGTCTCGATCACACTTGCCGGCGGCGAGACCTTCTCGGCCGATTTTGCCGTCGGCGCCGATGGCCGCGGCTCGAAGCTGCGCGAAACCGCTGGCATCGGCGTGCGCAACTGGTCCTATCCGCAATCGGCCATGGTGCTGAATTTCGCCCATTCGCTGCCGCACCAGAACATCTCGACCGAATTCCACACCAAGCACGGCCCCTTCACCCAGGTGCCGCTGCCGGGAGGCCGCTCCAGCCTCGTCTGGGTGCAGGATCCCGCAGAAGCGGCAAGCCGCGCGGAATTGCCGCTTGCCGAACTCGGGGCTATTGTCGAGGCGCGCATGCAATCCATGCTCGGCAAGGTTGACGTCGAGGAGGGCGTCCAGGTCTGGCCGCTCTCCGGCATGATGGCGCATCGTTTCGGCAAGGGACGTATCGCGCTGATCGGCGAGGCCGCCCATGTCTTCCCGCCGATCGGGGCGCAGGGGCTGAATCTCAGCCTGCGTGATATCATGGCGCTCGCCGATATCCTCTGCGACAGGGCGGAACTGCCGGTGCCGGCCGATGCCGGCGACAGCTTCGACCGCAGGCGCCGTGCCGACATCATGACGCGCACGGCCAGCGTCGATCTCCTCAACCGCTCGCTGCTCTCGGATTTCCTGCCCGTCCAGATGCTGCGCGCTGCCGGCCTGCATATTCTCTCGGCCATTCCGCCGCTGCGCAACATCGTCATGCGCGAAGGCATCGAGCCCGGCCGCGGCTTCCGGGATATTCCGGATGCTCTACGGGAAAAGCTGAAGCGGAAGAAGGCCTGAGCGGATCACGATCAGCCAGAGCGAAACAGTCACCACCGATAGCACTGTCGTGATCAGGATCGTCGCCGAGGCGCGCTCCTGCCAGACGCCGTACTGCTGGCCGATGACGAAGACGTTGGTCGCCGTCGGCAGGCAGGCAAGCAGCACGGCCGCCTGGATCCACACCGGCTCGAAACCGCCAACCGCCGTCAGCGCGACGAAAACCGCGATCGGATGCAGGATCAGCTTCGCCGGCACGATATAGGAGATCTCCGCCGGGATCCGCTTCAGCGGCCGGAGCGCCAGAGTCACGCCCATGGCAAAGAGCGCGCAGGGCGCGGCCGCCTGGGCGAGGTAATCGACGAGGCGCTGGAAGGCCAGCGGCTGGTCGATATCAAGGGCGGCCACGGCAAAGCCTGCCGCCGTCGACAGGATGAAGGGATGCAGCGCCACCTTGCGCAGGATATCGGCGGCGAGTTGGCTGGTTGAACGCTTGTCGTCGCCGGCCGCCGCCATCAGCGCCGGCGCCACGATGAAATGCAGCGCGTTCTCGAAGCAGATGATCAGCGCCACCGGCACGGCGGCACCTTCGCCGAGCGCCAGGAGCGCCAGGCCCGGCCCCATATAGCCGATATTACCGTAAGCGCCGGCAAAGGACTGGATGGTGCAATCGGCGAGCGAATTGCCACGCAGAATGCGGCCGATGGCGAACAGCAGGATGAAGACCGCATAGGTCGCCGCGATATCGGTGACGATGAAATCGACGCGCGTCAGCTCCTCGATCGGCGTGCGTGAGACCAGCTTGAAAAACAGAGCGGGCAGGGCGGCGTAGATGATGAAGGTGTTCAGCCATCCCAACGTTTCGGCTGGCTGTTTGGTCGCCTTGGCTGCGATGTAGCCGATCAGGATCAGGCCGAAGAACGGCAATAGCAGGCTGACGATATCGGCCAAGAGGTCTTCCAGTGCAGGGGATGATCGGCGGGTCAGGTTCTGACTTAAGCAATTCCAGCAAAAGTGTGTAGCGGTTTTGCGTCCGGAATTGCGCAGAAACAAGAGCAATTCCAGCAAAAGTGTGTAGCGGTTTTGCGTCCGGAATTGCGTAAACTAAATCGATAGAGCGTGTACTCATTGAGTACACGCTCTACGACCAACCGAACAACCGATCAGTAGTCCCAGAAGGCCGCTACCCAGCGAAAGGCGTCGCCGTCGACCGCCACCCGGCCGACGGAGGGGAACGGCAGGTGAGTGGCCACCAGTTGCTCGCCGGTCTCCGCCAGTTCCCGCAGAAGGCGGACCCGAACGCGCGCCGCCTCCTCGGGGTCGTGTTCGAAGCCGTTGAACCAGTCCGGATGTTCAAACCCGACCGCGAACACGGCGTCGCCGGCAAACATCAGCCGGTCGCCGCCGGACGCCAGGCGGATCACGCTGTGCCCGGGCGTGTGGCCGCCGGTGCGATGGACGACCACGCCCGGCGCCACCTCGTACTCATCATCGAACAGCCTGAGATGGCTGCGATATTCCTTCGCGAACCGCTTGGCGGTCGCCCGAAGCGCGTCCGGGAACCCCGGCGGCATGGAGACCCGGGAGAAATCGGGCGCCTCCCAGAACTTGACCTCGGCCGCCGCCACGTGGATCCGCAGGTCCGGACGCAGTTGGTCCTTCACCCCGTCCACGAGCAGTCCGCCAATGTGGTCCATGTGCATGTGGGTCAGGACCACGTCGGTCACCGACGCAAGATCGATGCCGGCGGCCTCCAGACGCTTGATCAGCTGCCCGGCCCGCGGCAGGTGCAAGTCCGGGTCGAGCCCCAGGCCGGCGTCGAGGAGTATGGTCTGGTCGCCGCTGCGCACCACGACCACGTTCAGTGCCCAATCCAAAGCGTCCGGCGGCAGGAACATGTCTTTCAGCCAGGCCGCTCGGACGGCGGGATCGATGTTGTGTCCCAGCATCGCGGTTGGGAGCGGTAGCACGCCATCGCTGATCACCAGCACCTCAATCTCGCCGACCTGCACCGCGTAGCGCGACGGAACCAATTCGTCGAGCCGAGGTCTGCCGGTGCGTGCGGTGTTTTCCAGGCTCATCTTTGTCTCAAGGTTCATGTTCGTCTCCTTCTGACCGCCGCCTCAAACACGGCATCGACGACGCTACATGGAGGCGTGTTTGCGATCGATTGGGTCGAGGGATAAGGGCGGGTGGGGCCGAGGGACAGGGCAAGCCATACCACCGAATAGGTGCGGGCCTCGCTTCTTACTGCTGGCGGCATGCTGGACGAGCGCGGAGTCGATCAGTTCTGCGAACGCGGCAAGCCTGTGAATGGGCTCGCCACAAATGTCTAGCCGTATCCTCACGCCAGGGCCGACGGTCACGATCCCTCGTCCGGTATGTTCAAGACGTCTCCGCACGCCTTGCAATGAACGGCGTCGGCGTCATGGCGCTGGAGGCCGCATCGGTGACAGGCAAAGGTCACTTTGTGAGGCCGGACGACTGCCTGAGCAAGCCTGACGAATAGGGAGATGCCGACGATCATCGTCACCACGGAAGTGAGCTTGCCCAGCGTTCCCGGGAGCGTGATGTCTCCGAATCCCGTCGTCGTCACCGTCGCGACCGTGAAATATAGCGCATCGACGAATCCTTCGCCTCCCTCCCTGTTGTAGAAGAAGGACGTATAGACGAACCCGGTTGCCATGAAGAGGAACACAAGGAAATTGATCACCGCCCGGACGACGTCGAGAAGGTGTAAATAGCCGGCCTTGCGCAGCAAATCCTTGAGCAGCGGACTCGTGCCGATCGCCCAGAACCGCATGATTCGCAGGAAAGCGAAATTGAAGAGCAGGTCCGGCAACAACAGCGTGGCCAGCACCACGAAGTCGATCCAGGTCATCGGCCGCCGAATCCACTCGCGCACAGAGGATGCGGCGATCGCCCGGCCGACCATCTCGGCGGCGATCCACACTGCTATCGCATAGTCGATAATCAGATAGGACGGACCGGATCGCAGGTACGGGCCGAGCAGGAAGAAGGCGAGAATGGCAACGTCAATGGCAGCAAATACCAGCCGGAAGGCGACCGCCTGTCTGCCGTCGGCCCTATCGAGCCTTCGCAGCACCTGGCGGAGCGAATTCTGCTGAGAGCCGTCGCCGGATTCGAAGATTTTCATCCAGGGAATGTAGATCCCTCATCGGCGTCCGCAAGTCGCCGAAGAGATCCTTGTCGGGGAAATCGTTGTTCTCGTCTGGACAAGGTTTGCGCTGCAGGTTCCGCCTCGCCTCAGGCGACGGACCATCCACCGTCCACCAGCAGGTTCGCGCCGGTGATCAGGCTCGCAGCCGGCGATGCCAGGAAGACGACGGCACCCACCACATCATCGGTTTCGCCGATCCGGCCGAGCGGAATGTGATCGAGCGTCGCCTTGCGATTGTCGGCATCGGACAGAAAAGGTTCTGTGCCATCCGTGTGGATGAACGTTGGCGATACGGTGTTTACGGTGACATCATAGCGTGCCCATTCGGCGGCAAGGCAGCGGGTGAGGTGATTGATTGCCGCCTTGCTCATGCAATAGATTGCCTCGCCGCGCAGTGCCACGGTACCGGCCTGTGAACTGATGTTGATGATCCGGCCCCCATTGCGCTTGATCATCTGGCGGCCCACAGCCTGCGTCATCAGAAAGGTGCCCTTGATGTTGACATCGAGTATCTCGTCAAGGTCCTTCTCCTCGACGAGTTCTGCGAGATTGCCCGGAGCCACCCCGACATTGTTGACGAGGACGTCTATCCGACCGAACGTAGCAAGCGCCGCGTCGACGGCCTGCGCGATATGGGCCTTGTTGGGAATGTCCAGTTCAACAGCGAGAACTCTTCGTCCCGTGCCTTCGAGTTCGGCAACCAGGCCCGCCGACGCTGCGACATCGCGGACCCCCAAAACAATATCGGAACCTGCTGCGGCACAGGCAAGTGCGCAAGCTCGACCGATGCCACGGCTCGCTCCCGTCACCAAAGTCACCTTGCCCTCAAGGCTGAAGTCCGGCGCATTCTTCTGCATCATCATGCCTCCCCCGATGAAATCAATTTATGGCAGCGTCGGCGTGCGGATGCCAGTCGGATCCTGCACACGACGACCGACGGCGCGGGAGGAAGCGACGAGGCCGATCTCGCGGCGGCTTCCGATACCGCCACCCACACGACCTGGAAAATCGGTATCCGGTGGCCTAGCCGATCTGCATCAGGATCGGAAAGGTCTGCTGGAACCAGATCGCCACATTGCTGACCCATCCAAACAGGAAGGCGAGGCCGGTAAGCACCAGGAAGAGACCCATCACCTTTTCCACCGTGCCGAGATGGCGGCGGAAGCGCGACAGGAAGCGCATGAAGGCGCCGGAAAAGCCGGCGGCGATCCAGAAGGGGATGGCAAGGCCGAGCGAATAGATGGCGAGCAGCCCGGCGCCGGAGCCGACCGTCTCGCGCGAGGCGGCAACGCCGAGGATGGCGCCGAGCACCGGCCCGATGCAGGGCGTCCAGCCGAAGGCGAAGGCAAGGCCCATGATATAGGCGCCCGTCAGCGTCGCCGGCTTGCCGCCGCCTTGGAAGCGCGCCTCGCGGGTCAGCAGTCCGATTCGGAAGAGGCCGAGAAAGTTCAGCCCCATGACGATGATGATCAGCCCGCCGATCTTCGACAGAAGGTCGAGATGCTGGCGAAGTGCCATGCCGATGCTGGAAGCGCCGGCGCCGAGCGCCACGAAGACGGTGGCAAAGCCGAGCGTGAAGAAGAGTGCGGAGAAGAAAACGCCGCGCCTGACACCGGGCGCGACCACAACCGCACCGCCGCCGCGGAACTGCTCGACTGAAATGCCGGCCATATAGCAGAGATAGGGCGGGACGAGGGGAAGCACGCAGGGCGACAGAAAGGAAAGCGCCCCGGCAATCAGCGCGCTCCACAGGGAAATATCGGCAATCGACACGCATTCTCTCCGGCTGCAATCTGCGTGATGTTCCTAGCTTTGCAGGCCCGGGATTGCCAATCACCTTTTTGCGCGCGCAAGAAATCTGTCTTTGCACGCGAGACATCCGTCTTGCGCCGGCAAGAAATGTGCCGACCGTCGGAAAAAGGCAAATTTTTCGGTTGACCGCAATGGGTCACCTGCCTATGTTCCGCCCACTTCCAGCCGGGGTGGTCACACCCGCGGAGAGGGAGAGCGTAGCTCAGCCGGTAGAGCAACTGACTTTTAATCAGTAGGTCTCGGGTTCGAACCCCGACGCTCTCACCAAAATTCATTTTTATCAATGACTTAGGGTGAGGCTTACCCAGTGCGGAGCCGATCAAATGCCTTTTGGGTACGACATGGGTACGATCGGATCAGGTGACTGAGAAGCTAATCTCAGCGCGCGCCGAGCGAAGGCTGGCTTTCTCCTGCATTTGACCAGCGCCGCCGCGACTTCCTCGACAAGATTAAGCTCAAGCGGTTGCGCTCTAGGCATTCCCCGAAACCAGCTGTTATGAACACTCGGCATCAGCAAGAAAGGGAATGGAAATGCGCGATACTTTTGCAGTAGCCAGATTGGCGGAAGCGCTAGGCATCTCCGAAGATGAACTGGCTGAGCTCACTTATGAGATCGAAACGAATGAGAGCGACGACGGCCATCCATACAGCCTTCGCGTGGTTTTTGAGGACGACAGCCCTCTGTGGCTTCTCGACAAGATTGGCGTGCAACCTAGCCAAAACTTCGTCGATATCAGCTTGAACACCTTCGACGAACCGGAGGGGTGATTTATGCGATTTGATTCAGAATGGGCAATTGGGGAAAATTAGATGATCAAAGTAGAACTAAGAAGCGCTGAGTTTTTCGTGCGCGACGGGCATCATCTGTTCAATTTTGAGGTTGCCGGCGACAACGGCATCACTTTTATCATACCGGTGCTTGTAGCAAACGTGGAAGGCGGTCCTAACGCCGTTCACCAGCGAGCCTATGACAATCTCGCTGAATTGACCAAGATGATAACCAAGATCGCCAAGGATCATTAATCAGGTCTTGCAGCGAAAAGCGGCCCCTTTCGGAGCGGCTGGCAAAGCGACGAATTTCGTTAAGCTGGTTGTGACGACGGATTTCGTCGGTAGTCTGTCTTTGATCTGCAGATCTCAATGGAATGCTTTGGCGGCAAGATTTCTGCACGCCGCCTGAGGGTGGGATTAGAGCTGCACAAAATCACGCAGGCCCAGTCTCCGTTCGAACGAAGACATCATCGCGGTCGACCGGCGCTCAAGAGGCAGAAAGGGCGCGCAGTGCGGCAAGGTGCTGCCTGAGTTGCAATGTGGGCTCAAAGCTGCACCAATGTGGTTGATCGGCATCCATCTTCCTCGCGACGCGCTGATATGCTCTCATAGCGTGCAACCTAAGTGCAACAGAGGAAAGGCGAAGATGGGATACGGGGTCAGTTCACGCAGTTACCTCAAACGCGCAAAGTGCCGCATTAACGAGAACACTGACGAGGGGCTTTTCTATGCGGCGCTGGAGCTCAGGAGCTTTCTGGAAGCCCGACAAGATGAATACTTAGACGCGCAACGCACCTATGCCAAATCAATGCCGGCCGCGTGGGAAACCTCGAAACAGTGGAAGGCTCTCCAGAGAATATCCAAGAGTGATAAGATTCAACATTTGAATTTCAGTTTTTCAGATGGCTGGACCCTTGAGGCATTTCACGTGCCAGTCACGGAAACGTTTCGGAAAGCAACTGAAAAGCTATCTGACATGCTCCATGCACAAGCGGTTTATCGACCGCCGGAAAGTCCTTGGTGGGAAGAGGCGCGTCACAAAGTTATCGCGGTCTACCGATCGGCTTGGCTATGTCAGCAAGGTACCCTTCTATGCCCGGCACTAGTTGATAAAGACATGATTGAAGGAAGGCTGGCACTACTGCTTCCTGGCGGAGAAACAGAAGAGTACGCCAAGCGTTTCGCAAAGGATCAAACCATGTTTGTGAAAGTGAACTATCTCGAAAGCGTTCCAAATCAGTGGTCTCCCGATCTGTAGCGCGGGATTGTTTGCCGTGAGCACGAAGAGCGAGCTAGCCGAAGGCGGCCCGGAGGGCTTCAGGCCTCACCGGTCTTCGCAAACCACGGTCATGTTCACCCGCCGAGCCAGATCTTCGCGCTCAGTGCCTGTTGTGATTTGTCGCATCGAGCTGATGTGGTCAAACTCTCTGGCAGAGGGCAACTTCTTCGTCGCTCAGCACGGTTTGTGCATCGGCTATCTGGGGTCGGATTATGATCGCCCTCGCTTCCTTCGGATCGATGGGAGGACGGAATATCTCCCTTTTAAGCGGGTGAAGGGAGACACAAGGTCGTGAGATCTCACCCCCATTGTCGTGAAGGGTCTTTGTCCCATTTGGCAACTAGTTCTCGTTCGGCCCGCTCCACACATATGCAGAAGCCGGCTTTCTCTAGGCATTCCCGTCTTTGCCGCAGGAATAGAGGTTCGCGGAAATCCACTAAAACTCAGGAACCAACTTCCACTGAGGTCCGTTTTCTTCTCATCAACAGACAGGAGAAATCGACCATGGATTGGAATCGGATCGAAGGAAACTGGAAGCAGGCGAAGGGCAAGATCAAGGAGCAGTGGGGCAAACTCACCGACGATGATCTCGACCAGATCGCCGGCAAGCGCGATCAGCTGGAGGGCAAGATCCAGGAGCGGTATGGCATCGAAAAGGATCGTATCAAACGCGACATCGATGACTGGACCGGTCGCCAGACTTGGTAGTGCCTGAACAAGACCCGGTGAAAGCCGGGTTTTTCTGTCGAAGAAGCTAAGCCGCCCAGGGGCTCTCCGATGTCAGGAATATCCGCCGAAAGCCAGGAGGAGTGCGCCGACCGCGATAACCGCGAGGGCTGGCCAGTTTTGGGATATCCCGAGGAATCTGAGGCCTTGGCGCCGCGGTTCCAGCGTGGTGCCGCCTTGCGGCATCATCTGATGCGGATTACTCGGTTTTCGACGAAGCGCCGAGGTAAAGAGAAAAAGAAGTCCGCCGATTATGAGAGCGGCTCCGATCAGGATTGCCCACATGGTGACCTCCATAGAAACCAGGGTCTTGGGGTAAACCAGATCCGGACCTGATCGTTCCGTGAGTAGCTGCTCGCTTGAACAAGCTCCACGGAAAGATTGAGCAAGCTACGCCGGAACCAAAAGTGCCCGCGGTGAATTTGACCGCTGAGCAATCTTGGAGATCCTGATGGACAAGACACCGAAGACGGCCATCCGCGGAATGATGCTGTACGTCATCGCTCTTCTCGTCTTGGGCATTCTGGCCGGCGCCGCGTACACGCTCTATGGCCATCCCGCCGATCCGTCTGAGCGACCGGCAGCCGAGACGATTCCGGAAAAAGCCACGGCTCCGCAGTGAGATGCGTCGTACCAGGTAATGGATGATCGCCGTGGGAATGATGACCGGGAAAGGTGCTTGCCAGATCCGGCGCGCACCGGGTCAGGTCGTGTTGAAAGGCCCCCGCTCCTCGGCAAAAGATCCGCAAGCGGCGACCAACATGGCTTTGGAAAGCAAGCCGGAAATCCTGTCGCAAGTCGTTCCAACCAGTCAGAGGATAATATTATAGGGAGAACAACCTGCGACAGAGAAAATCGGCACCGAGGTGGGATCATTCAGATTGCGAAGAAGCCGCCTGTCCGAGGCTTTGAGATATTGCATTGGGACACCAGGCCAAGGGGAGTTTGCGGATGAAAGAACATGTCGTCGTGATATCGGGAGCAGGTCCGACAGGCCTGATGCTGGCAGGCGAGTTGGCCTTGGCAGGCGTCGACGTGGCGATCGTCGAACGGCGTCCCAACCAGGAGCTTGCCGGTATGCGGGCCGGCGGTCTAAGTGCGCGCACGCTCGAGCTTCTCGATCAGCGTGGGATCGTCGACCGGTTCCTCGCCGAAGGCCAGATCGCCCAGGTCACCGGATTTGCGGTCACGCGTCTGGATATCAGCGATTTTCCGACCCGGCACAATTACGGGCTGGCGCTGCGGCAGAAGCATATCGAGCGCATTCTGGCCGGCTGGGTCGGCGAACTGGCGGTGCCGATCTATCGCGGCCGTGACGTGACGGGTTTCGCTGAGGACGATATCGGCGTCACCATCGAAGTCTCCGACGGCGCTTTGCTCAGGGCAGCCTATCTCGTCGGTTGCGATGGTGGCCGCAGTCTGATCCGCAAGGTTGCCGGCATAGAATTTCCTGGATGGGATGCAACGACCAGCAACATTCTCGCCGAGGCCGAGATGGAGGAGGAGCCGCCATTGGGTGTCCATCGCACCGCACTTGGCATGCATGCCTTCGGTCGGGAGGAATATGAAATTCGCGACGGTAAGGTCGTCTTTGCCAGTGAAGGCCCGATCAATGTCATGGTAACGGAAAAGACGGTCGGCGGCACGGGCGAGCCGACACTCGGCGATCTCAAGGAAGCGCTGATTGCCGTATGCGGGACGGACTATGGCATCCATAGTCTCAAGTGGATTTCCAGATTCACCGACATGTCACGCCAGGCGGCGGCATACCGCAAGGGCAGGGTGTTCCTGGCCGGCGATGCCGCTCATGTGCATTCTCCGGTGGGCGGACAAGGCCTCAATACCGGTGTGCAGGATGCCGTCAATCTCGGTTGGAAGCTGGCCCAGGTGGTGAAAGGAATATCGCCCGAAGCCTTGCTCGATACTTACCACGCCGAACGGCATCCGGTGGCCGCCCGGGTGTTGCGGGCGACGATGGCGCAGGTCGCATTGCAACGGACGGACGATCGCACCGAAGCCTTGCGTGAGATGATGACCGAGCTCCTCGGCATGGAGGAGCCTCGCAAACGGATCGCGGCCGAGATGTCCGGACTGGCGATCCATTACGATCTCGGCGAAGGCCATCCGCTGCTCGGCCGCCGCATGCCAGACCTCGAGCTCACCACGCCGGATGGTGCCGTGCGTCTCTTTACGCTCCTCCCTAATGCGCGGCCGGTGCTCCTGAATCTCGGCGCACCCGGCAGCGTCGACATCACGCCGTGGTCGGGCCGCGTCACGTTGGTCGATGCCCGATATGGCGGTTCATGGGAACTGCCTGCGCTTGGCATTGTTTCCGCGCCGGCCGCGGTGTTGATCCGGCCCGATGGCTACGTGGCATGGGTGGGCGAAGGGACGCAGTATGGTCTGCAAGAGGCGATGCACACCTGGTTCGGACCAGGTGGCTAAGAACCGAGAATTCGTGAGCTCTTGGCCTATGCGGCGAGCGAAATCGAACCGCAATCCAAAATCGTCTCGGGCTCCGGCATCGGTTTGCCGCGGCGTTCCCAGGTGCGGCGGCTGATGCCGAAAGCTTCCCAGGGGCGCGCTTGGCTAAGCGCGTTGGCAAGATAGTCAGCTCTGGGCAGCGCGCCTGCCGCACGCCGTCGCTCTTCTTTTCGGGCTCGGTCCCGCTGCCGCCGCTTTTCGTTTTGAAGTTTTGTTCTTTTCCGCTTCGGCACATCGAATGCACCAATGGTGCGAATGTCGAGCGCTCTCCGCTCGGAGTAACTCAGATGCAGGGCATGACCGAGAGCGTCGGCGGACAACGAGGAAAAACGCACCTTTGTCCGCTCGTAGATGATGTCCTCTATATCGGCTTTTCCAGCCCATGGAAGCCAGCGCGCCGACCAGCCAAGCACCACGTCGACGAACTCTTGCCTGAATTCGACGAACGCGAGGCTGGCGATCACCTCGACGTAGATCAATGCGTCATCCGCCTCCGGCACGATGTCGCCGTGACGATGCCTGATCAGTTTTTCGATCTCGCGCACCCGGCCCCGGAAATGGTTCCAGCGGCTGACCCGCATGCGTCGCTGTACGACCTTGTATCCCAGCAGGCAATCGCCGAGTTTGATGGTCGTAACATCCCGAGCAAGGCCATCCCGTTGATCCGCCTTTGCAGCCCGTTTCTCCGATTGAGCCGCTTCATCTGCGCCAATAAGACGATCCATCGAGTTCCCCTTGCGATCTGCCTCGGAGGCCGAAACGACGGATTGTAAAGGAAGTCGAAGGGGGTGATATGCACTCTTTACTCGGCATTCTGTGGATTGTTGAAGAAACGGCGGCCGTTCGATGACCTCGACGCTTCCTAATTAAATGCAAAAGACATTGCAGTTGCACTCGGCGGAATCGCCGGGCGGAGAAAGCGCGGTCGAGCCGCCATGTTTACATCAGCGACGATCAGCGAAAGCCGAAGAAACTCAAAATCGCGAGTACGATAACGACAGCGCCGACAAGCCAGATCAAATTGTTCATGGGGAACCGTTCTCCTGTTAAATCGAGCCAACCGTGACCCGATGACGTAATGCGGGGCGGGGCTTGCGGTTCCCTAACCATTCCGATTGCTGCAGCGCGCCTTCTCTCGCGACGCAGTCGTTCAACGGCTGTTTTCTTGCAAAGCGGGGTTCAGTAGCTGCTTGCGCCTCGGCGGTTAGACAATCTCAGCAGCGAAGCGTTGAACGAATGTCGGCCGTCTGTGCTTCAATAGCTGCACGAGCGCGCATTGCCGGGTCTGAATCCACCCGCGCAGGCAGGGTTTATCGAGCTATCGCGTTGATATTGAAAATCCTGGTTGTCGGGCCTTGCCGTCGACGTGCAGGCAGAAGTAATCGTGGATGTACCGAGCAGCGCTGCGGCGGCTACAAATGAAAGAAATCGGTTCATTTGAACTTCTCCTTGCGAGATTGTCATGGTCGCAACCTATTATGCCAACACGAGCCTATACGAAAACTTCCGGCCGGCTTGATCACGCTCACTTGATCTGAAGCATTCGTTACATTGATCAATCGATCTCACTTCGTGATGCGTCGAGGCTCGATTGATGTTAAAATCTATTCTTCTTTAATCTAATCGGGCTATTCTGCCATTATGGAAGTAGTTTCAATGGCGTTTTGAGCGTGACGTAACCAATTTTGACTTGAATTAAACACGTTTTTTCAGTAAATTTATAGCATAAAAAGTATTATAAATGGGAGGATACTATGTCTTCAACTCGGTTTGACCCGGTTTTGCTTCATCGCAAGCATTTCATCGATGAAATCACGTGCCTCGATGAAATCCTGGATTTCCTGGACGAATGGCCGGAGGACAAACGAGGTTTGGCATATGACACGCTGTTGAAGGCGTGCAGGGATACGGCCAGCGGCCGTTTCCCGCTGAGCGCCACGCGCGAGAATTTTCGGCGTTTTCTGAAAATGTCGGGCGTGCTGGCAAACGTCGAGGCTGCCCCCAAATTCGAGCGGCTGATGAACGAGCGAACTGTCGGCAATGCTTAGCAAGATATAGGCTGGTCAACGGGCCTATCCCGCAGGCGAGGGCGCGCCGTAACATCAGTTGCGGCGCGTTCTGGTCTCGGTATTTACGGATCTGACCATCGCCTATTTCTTGGCCACAAAGCACCGCGACAAGCACCTGTAAGAGGCAGGCGGTTGTCGGTTCTCAGCAGACTTAGGCCGCGCCCGCACTGGCCCAGTCGCATCGGAAGGCCAGCACAGGCTTCGAAAACCCTTTGAGCCGTCGGCGCGTTGCGTGACCGAAAAGATCGGCGGCGCCATATTCCCGAAAAATATTCTCCGAGACGAGGATCTGGTCGCTGGAGGCTGCTGCGCAGAGACGCGCGGCAAGTTGCACGGTCGAGCCGAAAAGGTCATTGCTGTCCTCCACTGGTTCGCCGCAATCCAGTCCGATGCGGATATGAATCGGCTCGGCGTTTCCGCCGTTGTAACGATCGAATTCGCGCTGAATCGCCATGGCGCATTCCACCGCTGCAGCCGTCGTGGCAAAGGCCGCCATGATGCCGTCGCCGGTGTGCTTCACTTCCCGGCCTGAATTCTGGCTGAGGCACCGGCGCACGATTGCGTCATGAGCCCGGACCATTTCGGTCGCCATGCGGTCGCCGAGGCGTGATGTCATCGCGGTCGAGCCGACGATATCGGTAAACAGGATTGCCCGGTGGCCGGGATCCACGTCGACAGAGGATTGGCCGGGCGCCGGCTCAGGATCGTGAATGCGGCCGAGGAAAGCCTCGACGGCTGACAAGGCGACCTCGACGATCTCGTTGGCGACGAAGCCGTGCGCCTCGCGATGCACACATTGCGCGGTTTCCGCGTCCGGCGCATCCACCAGGCAAAAGGCGGTTCCGCGCCGCTGATCGAACCAGTAGGTGAGGAACTTGACGCCGTACCGATCCTGAATGTCGAGATCCATGCGATGCGCCCGGGCGACGTCGGCGGCTGACGTTCCCTCGAGATAGTGCCGGTCCATGAAGATAGGCATCGCGCGCTCCTCCCAGATCCGCCGCGTGAGAGATGGACGGCATTGTACGACCTCGAGGCAACTCCGTCCATCTATGGCACAGTCAAGGAATGATCATAAATGCTCTTTCTTCCAGAAAAACATGGCGTTGCTGTAAACCATTTGGAGTATAGAAAGGAGATGTTTGAGTTTTAATCAGTCAACCCTGGATGTGAACCCGATTTTTACCATAATTGATCGATTAGTGGCTGATCGCAGGACTCTGGCGGCCGTTCAGCAGGCTTCAGGCGTTTCATCTTCAAGGACGCCGGGAGATCTGGCGGGCCGGGACACCGCAGGGCCGGGAGACTGAAGGGATGGAGAGACACGTCTGTTCCAACATCAAATCCGTGCAACACGCTTCGGCTGTACCTAGCCTGGCAACGGCACGCAAATTGCATCGCACTCATAAGCTCCACCGAAATTGGGAAAAGCTGTAGCAAAGTGAGACAGACGGCACATTTTCGACCGGTCGGCTTGGCCTCGATGGGGCTCGGTCATTATGCCGTTATCAACTCTGTGTGGGACGCCGCGCGTACGCTTTTGCACGACTGGCCCGTCGATGACGGCGAAGATTATCTCGAGGCCGTCAAGTCATGCCTGGATGCGATCATCGGCGATCTCCCGCCCGACGAAGTGCGGGCGGCATTCATCCGGGCGGCGCAGGAGGCGGGCATCGCCGTTATAGAGGCTGCGGACTGAATGTCTGCCGCGCCCAAGCCGCCAGCTTGATACGCCCGTCCCGAACCCGAAATCACCCCAGCGCTTGACTTCTTCGGCCAAAGTTCTATTTTAGAACAAAACAGGAACATTGGAGATGATCATGACGCATACGGAACAGGTGATCGCCAACGCCCTTGCGCTTGTCGAAGCGTCCCGCGCAGCGCGCGAGCGGGATCAGCTGCGGCGTGCCGCCTGGCAGAAGAAGGTCGAACTCAGCCGGCCGCTGCCGCCTTTGCCGCGTCCGGTTCAATTGCCGCTGGCGCTGAACTGATGCAGCCGGCAACGATCTTGGAACCCAATCGCGCAAGCACGAAACAGGCATTGTCCGACCGAGCTGGGCCTGATCAAGCCTCGTCGGATCAAGCTTGGCCCGATCAGGCTTGGGAAGTCGAAGCCGTGCTTGCCTGGCATGACGACAATGCCAAGGCGGCGATACGCTCGCTGCTCGACGACTGCAAACATCTCCGCCAGCAACTGGCGCTGGCGGAAAGCATGATGAGCCGCGGAATGGCCCGCGGTTGGGCGCCGCGATACGAGCGCGACGCCCTTTGAAACGGAGGCAATCCGGAGCGGCAATCGGCATCAGGCGTGTGCGGCCTTCGTCTCCGGATCGATCCGGGGAAGCTGGCTGCGGGCGATGACGGCCCCGACGAGCGCGATCGCCACGACGGCGCCGATCCAGGCGCCATACAAGCTCTGCCCGAGAATGACGCCGGCAAGCATCGGTGTGACGATGTCGGTGACGGCGACAAGCGACTGCGTCGTGCCCATGACGATGCCCTGCCGTTGCTGCGGCACGTGCACGGAGAGGGCCGCGACGAAGGTTGGCCGCGCCAATGCCACGCCGGTGCTGATGCAGAGGACGGCAAAGGCGAGGGTGGCGATATCGGTCGCCAGGCCCGCGCTGACGTAACCGGTCGAAAGAATGGCGAAGACCAGGACGATCAGGCCGCGTTCGGAGAAGTAGCTGCCGAGCCATCTCAGAAGGAAAAGCTGCACCAGGATGTTGATCGCGCCGTCGGCGGTGAGCAGGTAACCCAACTCCTTCGGCCCGAAGGGATGTTCATTCCAGGTGAAGGTGTCTTGAAGAAAAACGGCGAGCTGGGAGCTGAACATCCCGTATGAGAAATAATGGCAGAGCAGAACGATGATGAGGACGCGAATGACCGGCGAGGCGAGGAGGGCTCGAAATGAAACCTTCTCGAGCGGCCTCTCATCCTCTCTGCTGTCGTCGCCGTACGGGCTGGGCGCAGGGGCGCCTTTCAGCCAAAGCCCGGTCACCAGCATGCTGGTCGCCGACAGGCCAAGCGCGACCCAGATCGGCGCCGTGAGAGAAATCTCGGCGAGGTATCCGGAAAGGCCAGGCCCGATCATTCCGCCAAGACCGAGGCCTGCACTCAGAATGCCGATGGCCTGCCGCCGGGTGGTCGGGCTGCTGTTGTCGGCGGCATAGGCTGCCGCGGCCGAGAAATTGGCGGCGGTCAGGCCGAGCAGGACCCGCGCCAGCAGCACGAAGACGACGCTATTGGCAAGCGCCAACAGCAAAAGACTGACGAGCGCACCGGCCTGGCTTGCCAGCAAAACCCTCTTGCGCCCGAAACGGTCGGAAAGCTGCCCCAGCCACGGAGCGGCAACGAACTGGCCGAGCGCTTCCGCACCGAGAATAAGCCCCAGCACGAGCGGCGAGGCCCCGAGAGTCCTGAGATAGAAAGGTAGGATCGGCAGGATGGCGCCGCTGCTGGCGGCATCGAGGCTGACGATGATGAAAACCGGAAGCATCAGTCGCCAGTCAAGTCGCTGCGGTGCGGCGCCTGCGGCGGCATTGATCGAACACAATTCGTCGCTCATCATATTCTCTCTCATTGCCGCTAAGACCGTGTGACATGCGCTCGTGCCGAAAAATCCGCATAGGCGCACGCATCCGGTCCATCCGCGATCGCGGCGGTTTTCCCGCAGCCGGGCTCCGGCGCCGCGCCTGTTATCAGACCCGCCGATGACCACGTGACCCTTTGAATTGGCGCCTATCCCGTCAGGCCGACATTCGCGAGATAGGCCTCCAGCGCCCACACATCCGCGGAGGCGACGATGGCGCCGACATAGCCGTCCGGACGCACGAGCACCCAGTCGCCCGCGGCGGGGGCATAGGCGTCACGGAAGTGCCCGCCTTCGTCCAGGAGATCGCCGCGCCGTCCGATCCGGTGGATGTGCAGGCCTGTGCGCAGCGGCAAGACGGCTTGCTCGACCTCATAGCCGAGCAGCGTCCAGTGCGCGCCCTTGAACAGCTCGAACAGACGCACCAGCTGGCCGGCGGCGGCGCGCATCGGCGCATCCGGCGCACGGTCGCCCGCAAGCAGGCCGCCATGTCGCTCCGGCTTTTCCAGCGCGAAGGAGGATTCGGGGTAGCCGATGTCGAGTTGATGGACCTCGCGGCCGCGCCGCATCTCGCCGCGTTTGAGAGCGTCGAGAAGACTGGTGGCGAGACCGAGCATCGTCGCTGCGACGGGGCGGCGCTCTTCCTCATAGCTGTCGAGCAGCGCGTCGGGCGCGCCAGCTGCGACCGCCGCCAGTTTCCATCCGAGATTATAGGCGTCCTGAACGCTGGTATTAAGACCCTGTCCGCCGGTCGGCGGATGCGTATGGGCGGCATCGCCAACCAGGAAGACGCGGCCGAGCCGGTAGCGATCGGCAAGCCTTGCATTCATGTTGAAGGCCGAGGCCCAGGAGACCGACTGGACCTCGATATCGTCGCGGCCGCTGCGCTCCTTGACCAGGGCGGACAAGCCTGCCGCGGAAAGATCGACCTCGCCTTCGAGCGGGATGGGGCCCTGGATCTGGAACAGATCCGTTCCGGCGAGCGGGCAAAGCGCGATTTGCCGCTGCATGTCGCCTTCGCCGAAGCGATGCCATGCGTCGCGATCCAGTCCGGTCAGAAGGACATCGGCGACGATGGCGCGCACGCCGAGCGTCTTGCCGGGAAAGCCGATATCGAGCGCATGGCGCACGAAGCTGCGGCCGCCGTCGGCGCCAACCAGCCAGCGCACGCGGACGGTCTCTTCGCCGGATGTGCTCCTGAGCCGCGCAGTCACGCCGGCCTCATCCTGTTCGAAGCCGATGAGTTCGCGGGCGAATTCGGGCCGGTGGCCAAGTTCGAGCAGGCGTTCGCGCATCACGCCTTCGGTGAGGAATTGCGGCACCATCAGCGGAAGATGATAGGGCTCGGCCGGCGTCGGCTCCTCACCCACCACGGCATCGGATTCGCTGAAGCTGCCGTCATCGCGATATTCCCGTTGCCGGGGATAGGCGCCGCCGAGCGCGACGATCCGGTCGAGAATGCCGAGATCCTCGAACACTTCCTGGGTTCGTGGCTGGATGCCCTTGCCGCGCGAACCGCGGAATGGGTCGTTCAATTTCTCGATCAGGCGGAAGGATACGCCGCGCCGCGCGAGCTCGATCGCCAGCGTCAGGCCGGCCGCACCGGCGCCCGATATCAGCACGTCGACTGTCAAATTCTCTGTCATTGTTTTCTCCATATGTGTATTATGCACATAATAGGAGAATCGGTATGACGTCAATAAAGAATGTGCAAAATACACATATTAGCGAAAAGCTGCGGGAACTGCATGGGGCCTTGATCGAGATCGTCAGCGTCATGAACCGCCCGCAGCGCGACGAGCAGATGGTCCGCGAGGCGGGCATTTCGCTTGATCGCGCCCTGTTTCCGCTGCTGGTCACGATAGAGCGGCTCGGTCCAATCGGGGTCGTCGAGCTCGCCGACCGCGCCGGGCGCGACTACACCACCGTGAGTCGTCAGGTCGCCAAGCTCGAAAGCCTCGATCTGGTGGAGCGCCGCGGCAGTTCCGCCGACCGGCGCGTGCGCGAGGCGGTCATCAGCCCCAAGGGCAAGGCAATGACCGATCGCATCGACGTCGCCCGCGAGCGGATCGGCCGCGCCATCTTCGAGACCTGGGACGAGCAGGACTTCAATGAACTCGTGCGGCTCATGCGCAAGTTTGCCGCGGATATCAGCGGCGATATCGGCAATGGCACGGGAGAAACTGAGGGCGAGGGCGGACCGCAAGCGGATTAGCCTCGGAATTCCTCCCTGATATGCCGGGTGAATTCACCGGTGCCATTGCGCCGGCGCGTCTGCAATGGTTCTGTAGCCTCCTGCAGTCGCAACGCTTTCCGGTGATTCCCAATGTTCGATATTCTGTGGCGCGGCCTGGTGATCGGCGCCGGCGCAACCATCCTCATGGACCTCTGGGCGATCCTGCTCACCCAGTTCGGCCAGGCGGCCCCCAACTGGGCGCCGGTCGGCCGATGGTTCTGGCATCTCCGCCGCGGCAAGGTCTTTCACGACAGCATCGCCGACGCCGAGCCCTATATCAATGAACTGGCGCTCGGCTGGATCAGCCATTACGCCGTCGGCATTCTCTACGGGCTGATCTTTGCCATCATCATGGGGCCGGCCTGGCTGGCGGCGCCGACATTCCTTCCCGCCTGGATCTTCGGCATCGTCACCGTCGGGGCAGGGTGGTTCCTGCTGCAGCCGGGCCTCGGCATCGGCTGGGCCGCCTCCAAACACCCGACCCCGAACAAGGTCCGCTGCTTCAACCTGCTGGCTCATACGGTGTTTGCATTGGGGCTTTATGGGACTGCGCTGATCATCGGGTGAGCGCGGGATCGGTTTGGTCCGGTCTAAGGGGGCTGCCCCTCACCCTAACCCTCTCCCCGTAAAGACGGGGAGAGGGGACGTGCCCTGCGAGAGCGAGGTGGGACGGAGAGGTTGCGGCATGTCCCTTCGCCCCGCGAGCGGGGAGAAGGTGCCGGCAGGCGGATGAGGGGCGGGCGGCGATCATGGGGCGAAGCAAAGCCCTTGCCAAAGGTCTCCCCCAGACAGCCTCGCCCTACCGCGCCGCCCAGTTGGCGCCGCGGCGGAAGATGGTCTTCATCTGGGGCACGTCGAACTCCTTGGCCTGATGGCCGAGCGAGGAATAGAAGACGCGGCCCTTGCCGTATTTCCGTTTCCAGACGACGGGCATGACGACGCCATCGATCCAGTAGGCGTGCTCGCCGGTGAATTTCGTCGTCGCCAGAACCTCGTTCGAGGGGTCGACATGCATGTAATATTGCTCTGACGTATAAGGGAAATCGGCGATCCCTTCGACGAGAGGGTCGTCGGGCCGGGTGATGTTGACGGTATAATCGATGATGTTGCCGGGGTGAGCCACCCACTGGCCGCCGATGATGAACTGGTAGTCGACGGAATCGCGGAAGGCATCGCCCGCACCGCCGTGATAGCCGGCAATGCCGACGCCGCTTTCGATCGCCGCGGCGAGGTTCTTGACCTCCTCCTTCTCGATCTTCGACATCGTCATGATCGGCACGACGAGGCTGAGATCATGGACGGAAGGGTCGGCAAGCGCCTCGGTGCCGTGTTCGAGATAGACCTTGAAACCGTCTTCCTCGAGCATGGTCTTGATGATTTCGGCGCATTCCTGCGGCTCATGCCCGCTCCAGCCGCCCCAGACGATCAGTGCTTCACGCATAGTCTTTCCTCCTGAAACTTATTTCGCCAGTCGTCCGTCGACGATGGAATCGGACAAGGGGGCAGGGCGCTCCGTCGCCGTGGTGATCGTGACCGTCCGGCCCGTCGCCGCTGCGGTATGGAACGCTTCCATGACTTCGAGCACATGCAGCGCCAGATCGCCATTGGCCCGGTGCGGCCGGTTGGAGCGGATCGCATGCGCCATGTCGGCGACGCCGAGCGAGCGATAATTGCCGTCGGCATAAGGTGTTGTGACCGGCTGGTCCTCGAACGAACCACCCTTCTTCAGATATTCCACTGGGCCGGCGAACTTGTTCGGATCGGGCACAAGAAGCGTGCCCTCGGTTCCGTAGATTTCGAGCGGCACATGTTTGTGGCCGGCGACATCGAAGCTCATGGCGATCTGGACGACGGCGCCGTTGGCAAAAGCCATCATGCCGGCGACATGGGTCGGCACATGCACGGGAATGCGCTCGCCATTGCGCGGTTCGCTTGATATCAGCCGTTCCGATCGCGGCGTCGTCGCAAAGCCTGCAACCTGCGCAACAGGTCCGAGAAGATTGACGAGATCGGTGATGTAATAAGGCCCCATGTCGAGCATCGGCCCGCCGCCGACTTCGTAAAAGAAGGCCGGGTTCGGATGCCAGCGCTCATGGCCCGGGCACATGAAGGTCGCCGAGCCGCCGACCGGCTGGCCGATGACGCCCTGGTCGATCAAGGCGCGGGCCGTCTGGTGGCCGCCGCCGAGGAAGGTGTCGGGAGCAGCGCCAATGCGCAGATTCCTGGCCTTGGCGGCCTCCGCCAATTTTTTTCCTTCCGCGAAATTAATCCCGAGCGGCTTTTCCGAATAGGTGTGCTTGCCGGCCTCGAGCACCTGCAACGCCACCGCAACATGGGCCTTCGGGATCGTCAGATTGACGATGATTTCGACCTTGGGGTCGGCGAAAAGCTCCTCGACGGATTTGACGGGAACGTTGAATTCCGCGGCTTTTGCTTCCGCCAGCTCCCGGTTGAGATCGGCGACGCCGCGGATATCCAGGATGGGGAAGGATGCCATCGCCGTGAGATAGGCGCCCGAAATATTGCCGCATCCGATGATGCCGATACCGACTTTGTCCATGAATTCCTCCATTCAATCTTGATTGTGCCGCCCGTCAGAGCGCCGGCCCTGTCGTGTTCCAGGGCGATTCGTAGAGTTCGTAGAGCGCCACCGCAGCCGCACCCTGCGCCCAGAAATCATCGCTCGAATCGTCGAAGACGAGTTCGCTCACGCCGCGCAGCGACGGCGGAATGGCGAGCGCATAGGCATCGCGCAGGCTGTTGAGGAAGGGTTCGCCGAGCGCCAGGCTCGATCCCACAAGAATGACTCGCGGCGGCGCAAACAGCGTGACGATATTGGCAATCGTCAATCCGACCGCCTCGCCGGCGCGGATGGCGGCGCCGATCAGCCGGTCGTCATCGGCCTTGATCAGGGCCTGGGCATGGTTCATACCGCGCCCGAGGCGGATCGCTTCGGCAAAACGCCCGTCGGCCTGCTGTTCGCCGAGGATGGCGCTTTCGCCGGCCTGGCTGAAAAGCCGCACGACGCCATTCGGCCCCATGCCGAGCACGAGGTCGCCGAGATTGTGGCTGAGACCGCCGGCGCCGCGAAACAGGCTGTTGCCGTGCAACACGCCGAGCCCCAGCGTCTGTTCCAGCGAAATCAGCACCATATCCTCGAGATCGCGTGCCTTGCCGAACCAGTGATGGCCAAGCGTGATGGCATGGGCGTCACTTTCGACAATGGTCGGCGTCGAAAGCCGCGCCGACATCTCGGCGGCGAAATCGACATTGGTATCGCGAAAGATCGGGCTGCTTCTGATGTAGCCGGTGCGGTGCTCGATGACGCCGGGAAAGCCGAGGCAGACGCTGTCAACATCCTCCAGCGACAGCCCGGCATCGACGACGCAGCGCCTCACTCCATCCTCGACCAGATCGGCGATGACGCCGATCGGCTGCCGGTCGATGCGGATCGGCAGAGCAAGCTTCGACAGTACGTCGCCGCGGAAATTGGTGACGACGAAGACCATCCGGTTGGCGGCGATCTTGGCGCCCACCACACGGGCCGCATCGGGATTGAGTTCCAGCATCACCCGCGGGCGCCCACGCACCGCCTCGTTGCGGATATCACCTTCATGACGCGGCAGGATCAGCCCGTCGTCGAGCAGCGAGGCGGTAATGGCGGAAACGGTCGTGGTGGAGAGTTCGGTGCGCTCGCTGATCTCGATACGCGAGATCGGACCATGGCGCCGGATGGTATCGAGCACGGTCAAGCGATTGATCGCGCGCATTAATTCTGGATCTGCGGTCTTCATCGGGTCTAACCAGGCGATCGTTTCGTTGGGTCGGAACCCAAATATTTTTAACGGGTTACGAAATAAATAGCGGGCAATTCGGCGGCTCTGTCAAGCGCATTTGATAAAAATACAGGCATTGGGTTGACATTGCATCAAAGCTCCGTTGAATTAATCCGCATAGGGGAAAAATTGTGAGGACAGGCCCCTGGGAGGAAAAATCATGAATTTTATGTTGAAGAGCGCCGGTCTCGGCGGCAGACGCATCGCATCCATGGCCGCGGCAGCCGGCATGTTGCTGGCCGGGGCAGGTGCGGCCTCGGCGACGACGGTGGTCAAGTGGCTGCATCTCGAGCTCGACCCCAAATACGTCGCGGCCTGGGAAGACATCGTCAAGAAATACGAAGCCCAGCATCCCGACGTCGACATCCAGATGCAGTTTCTCGAAAACGAGGCCTTCAAGGCCAAGCTGCCGACCTTGCTGCAGTCCGACGACGTGCCGGATTTCTTTTTCAGCTGGGGCGGCGGCGTCCTGAAGCAGCAATCTGAGACCGGCGCGCTCCAGGATGTGACAGCGGCACTCGATGCCGATGGCGGCAAGCTGCGCAGCGCTTATAGCCCGGCTTCGGTCAGCGGCCTGACATTCGACGGCAAGACCTGGGCCATTCCCTACAAGGTCGGCCTGGTCAGCTTTTTCTACAACAAGGAACTGTTCGCCAAGGCCGGGGTGAAGGCCGAGGACATCAAGAACTGGGCTGATTTTCTGGACACGGTGAAGAAGATCAAGGCGGCGGGCATCGTGCCGATTGCCGGCGGCGGCGGTGAGAAGTGGCCGATCCACTTCTACTGGAGCTATCTCGTCATGCGCGAAGGCGGCCAGAAGGTCTTCGAAGCGGCAAAGACGGGGCAGGGCGAAGGTTTCCTCGATCCGGCGATCATCAAGGCCGGCGACGATCTCGCCGAACTCGGAAAGCTCGAACCTTTCCAGCCCGGCTATCTCGGTTCGACCTGGCCGCAGGCGCTCGGAGTTTTCGGTGACGGCAAGGCTGCGATCATCCTCGGCTTTGAAAATACCGAGGCCAATCAGCGCAAGAATGCCGGCGACGGCAAGGGCCTCGCACCCGACAATATCGGCCGTTTCGCCTTCCCGGCGGTCGATGGCGGCGCCGGCAAGCCGACCGATACGCTCGGCGGTCTGAACGGCTGGGCCGTCACCAAGAAGGCCTCCAAGGAAGCGATCGATTTCCTCGCTTTCCTGACGAGTGCGGACAACGAGCGGGCGATGGCCAAGGCCGGCATGCTGCTGCCCGTTGCCGTCGGCGCCGGTGACGGCGTCACCAACCCGCTGCTTGCCGAATCGGCCAAACAGCTTGCCGGCTCGACCTGGCATCAGAACTATTTCGACCAGGATCTCGGCGCGGCCGTTGGCCGTGTCGTCAACGACGTGTCGGTGGAAATCGTCTCCGGTCAGATGAATTCCAAGGACGGCGCCCAGATGATCCAGGACGCTTTCGAACTGGAACAATAACCAGCGCCTGCAGATCCTCCCGGCGCTCCTGTTGAAAGCGGGCGCCGGGATTGCTGCCGACGAGATGCGAAAGCAGGAACCATGGCCAATATCTCAGTCCCATCGATAACGACGGCCGCAAGGCCGGCAAGAAAAGCCGCAAACAGCAGGAGTTCGGTCGCTCATGACCGGCTGACGGTGCTTTTGATCTTTCTGCCGCCGGCGCTGCTGCTTTTCACCCTCTTCGTCATCATGCCGATGGGCGAGGCGGCCTGGTACAGCCTCTACAAGTGGAACGGTTACGGCACGCCGACCGAGTTCATCGCGCTCCGCAATTTCCAGGTTCTGTTTCGAAATGCGGCTTTCACCCAGGCGCTGGTCAATAACGGCCTGATCATCGTCATCTCGATCTGCATCCAGGTGCCGCTCGCCATCTGGCTGGCGACCATGCTGGCGCATCGCATTCCGGGCGTCGTCGGCTACCGCCTGATCTTCTTCCTGCCCTACGTGCTGGCAGACGTTGCCGCGGGTCTTATCTGGCGCTTCGTCTATGATGGCGATTACGGCCTGTTTGCCGCCGTTTCCAACTTCTTCGGCTTCGCCAACCCTTACGTGCTCGCCGACAAGGACGTGGCGATCTATGCCGTGCTTGGGGTCATCGTCTGGAAATATTTCGGCTTCCACATGATGCTGTTCATCGCCGGCCTGCAATCCGTCGACAAAAGCGTGCTGGAGGCCGCCGAAATCGACGGCGCCACCGGCTGGCAGAAGTTCCGTTACGTCACGCTGCCGCTGCTCGGCTCGACCTTGCGTCTTTCGATCTTCTTTGCCGTCGTCGGCTCGCTGCAGCTCTTCGACATGATCATGCCGCTGACCGGCGGCGGGCCGTCCAACTCCACCCAGACGATGGTCACCTTCCTCTACACCTATGGCGTCATGCGCATGCAGGTCGGCCTCGGCAGCGCCGTCGGTGTCGTGCTCTTCGTCATCTGCGTGACGCTCGCCTTCGGTTACAAAAGGATTTTCATGCGCCATGACTGATATGAGCTCTTCCATCCGCATGAGCACGTCCACGCGCGTCTATCTCTACGTGTCGCTGAGCCTGATTGCCGCAATCGTGCTGGTGCCGCTGCTGACGACCGCACTCGGCGGCTTCAAGACGCTGGGTGACCTGCGCACCAATCCCTTCGGCCTGCCGACGGAGTGGCAATGGGCGAACTATACCGATATTCTTTTCGGTAAGCGCTACTGGCTGCAGATCGGCAATTCGCTGGTGATCGCGTCGCTCACCGTCCTCCTGACGCTGATCGTCTCATCGATGGCGGCTTTCGCCTTTGCCCATGTCCGTTTTTTCGGATCGTCGTTCCTGCTCAATTATTTCCTGCTGGGCCTGATGTTTCCGGCGGCGACCGCGATCCTGCCGCTCTTCATCCGCATCCGCGATCTCGGCCTGCTCGATACCTATTGGGGCGTGGTGCTGCCGCAGGTGGCCTTCGGCCTTGGCATGAGCATCCTGCTGTTTCGAAACTATTTCCGCAACCTTCCGGAAGAATTGTTTCAGGCGGCCTTCGTCGACGGGTGCGGCTATCTCCGCTTCTTCTGGCATATCTCGCTGCCGCTGTCCCGGCCGATCGTCGCCACCGTCAGCATCATTTCCTTCGTCGGCAGCTGGAACAGCTACATCCTGCCGCTGATCATGCTGAACTCGGAATCGAAATATCCCTGGCCGCTCGGCATCATGGTCTATCGCGGCGAATACGGCACGGAATGGCAGCTGGTGCTGGCCTTCATCACGCTGACCATCCTTCCCACCATCATCGTCTTTTTCGTCGCCCAGAGACACATCATCGCCGGTCTGACCGCCGGCGCCGTCAAGTCCTGAGCCGAACCATTGCCCAAACCATTGGAGCTGCAATCATGGCATCCGTTGAACTCACTGATGTAAGCAAGACCTATGGCGCCGTCGACGTCATCCACGGAATTTCGCTTCATATCGAGGATGGGGAATTCGTCGCCCTCGTCGGGCCGTCCGGTTGCGGGAAATCGACACTGCTGCGGATGATCGCCGGCCTCGAGGAGATCACCGATGGCGAGATCGCCATCGGCGGCAAGGTCGTCAACGCCATGACGCCGCGCGAACGCAACATCGCCATGGTCTTCCAGTCCTATGCGCTCTATCCGCACATGACCGTGGCTGAAAACATGGGCTTCAATCTGAAGCTCGCCGGCGTTGCCAAACCCCAGATCGAGGCCCGGGTGGCGGAGGCCGCCCGCATGCTGGATCTCGCCGAGCTCCTCGACCGTAAGCCCGCCCAGCTTTCCGGTGGCCAGCGCCAGCGCGTCGCCATGGGCCGCGCCGTCGTGCGCAATCCCGCCGTCTTCCTGTTCGACGAGCCGCTGTCCAACCTCGATGCCAAGCTGCGCGTGCAGATGCGCTCGGAAATCAAGACGCTGCACCAGAAGGTCAGGACGACCTCGATCTATGTCACCCATGACCAGATCGAAGCGATGACGCTGGCCGACCGCATCGTCGTGCTCAATCAGGGCAGGGTGGAGCAGCAGGGCACACCGCTCGAACTTTACAGGAAGCCGGCCAATCTCTTCGTCGCCGCCTTCATCGGATCGCCGGCGATGAACATGCTGGATGGCACCGTGGACGGCGAAAACGGTGAACCCGCCGCCCGTCTCGAGGACGGCACGGCAATCCGCATCGCCCCCGACCGCAAGGTCAGGCCCGGCCAGGCCATCACCATCGGCCTGCGCCCCGAACATCTCGTTCCCGGCATATCAGCCGGCACGCCGCTCGCCGGCCGCACGATGCTGGTGGAACCCACCGGCGCCCAGACCCATGTCGTCTTCGACCTCGCCGGCCAGCAGGTGACCGCCATCGTCGACGGCGAATATCCCGCCCGTTACGGCGCCGTCTTCGAGGCGAGTATTACGAGTGACCAAGTGCATGTCTTCGATCGCGGCACTGGTGTGGCGCTGTAGCGAATCCTCGGCCCAGGAGATCGCCGATAGCAGCCCCTTGCATGTTCAATTTGCGCTGATTGTTGGATGATCGGTCCGCACTCCGGCGGATGGCGATCCGCCGGAGTGCGGACGGGCGGGGGGGCCCGGCCGCCGGCGGCCGCGATATATTATTCCGCCGCAATCCGTTCGACGCCGTTGGCCTGGACGATCTTCTCCAGCAGCGCGAGCTCGTCCGGGGTGAGATCCGTCAGAGGCGGGCGCACAGGCCCCGGATTCTGCCCGAGCACCCGGAGGCCGGCCTTGATGATCGAGACGGCGTATCCCTTCTTGCGGTTGCGCAAGGCGACGAAGGGGAAGAAGAAGCTCTTCAGGATCTCGTCGACGGTCGCCTGATCGCCGGTGCGCAAGGCGCCGTAAAAGCGTTGGGCCAGTGCAGGCACGAAGTTGAAGACCGCGGACGAATAGGTCGTCACGCCGGCGGCAAAATAGGCTTGGGCATAGACCTCATGGGTCGGCATGCCGCCGACATAGACGAGACGGTCGCCGAGCAGGGTGGTGATCTCAATGACCTTGTCGACATCGCCGACGCCGTCCTTGAAGCCGATCAGGTTCGGGCATTCCTCCGCCAGGCGGGAAATGCTTTCGGCCGAAAGAATGGCGTTGTCGCGGTTATAGACGATGACGCCGATGCCGACCGACTGGCAGACCGCCTTGACGTGGGCAATCAACCCGGCCTGTTCGGCAAACATCAGATAGGGCGGCAACAGCAGCAATCCGTCCGCGCCGGCCTTCTCGGCCGCCTTTGCGATCTCGATCGCCAGCGACGTGCCATAGCCGGTTCCCGAGATGATCGGCGTCTTGCCCGCCGACGCCTTGGCGGCCCGGACGACCTGTGGAATCTCGGCGGGATTGAGGGAGAAGAACTCACCGGTGCCGCCGGCGGCAAACAGCGCGGCCGCGTCATATCCTGCAAGCCACTCGACATGACGGCGGTACTTGGCTTCGTCGAACTTGAGTTGATCGTCGAAATGCGTCACCGGAAACGAGAGGAGACCACTGCCGACGGCCTTCTTCAATTCAATCGGGTTCATCATGAATTCCTATTCTTGACCTGTTGAAAATAGTCAGGCGCTTTCGAGCGCTTGCAGAAGTGCCGCGATATAGCCGTAGCAGAAGGCAAAGGCGGTGGCGGAAGGGTCCTTGCCGCTGACGGTCGGCACATGGTCCGGCATCAGCATGTATTTGAAGCCGACTTCCTTGTAGATCCTGACCGAGCGAACCATGTCCATGTCGCCCTCATCCGGGAAGGTCTCCATGAACGAAAGCTTGCCGCCGCGAATGTTGCGGAAGTGAACATTGAAGATCTTGCCGCGCTGGCCGAACCAGCGAATGATGTCGTCGATCTCTTCGCCCGGATTTTCGAGCATCTCGCCGACTGAGCCCTGGCAGAAATTGAGACCGTGATACGGGTTTTCCCGCATCAGCACGAATTTCTTCAGGCCTTCCACCGTACCCAGCACCCGCGTGACGCCGCGGTAGCCCGGCGGCGTATAGGGATCGTGCGGATGGCAGGCGAGCCGGACACGGTTGCTTTCGGCAACGGGAACGACGCGTTCGAGGAAATAGTCGATCCGCTCCCAGTTTTCGTCTTCGGAGAGAACGCCGGCAAGGCCGGGCGCGGCCTGCTGGTCCGTCTTCTCCCAGCGGAAGCTGGCGTTCAGCGAGCCGCCGCGTCCCGGTTCGTCCGGCGTGCGCGGAATGCCGATCAGATTGAGATTATATTTGACGGCGGGAATGCCGGCTGCGGCGACATTCTCGATCATCTTGCAGACGGCGTCGATCTGTCGGTCGCGATCAGGTCCGGCGAGCAGGATATCGGGATAGGACGCCTTCTCGATCGGCTGCGAGGGCAGGGGCAACTGGATCATGTCGAGGATCAGGCCGAAGCTCTCGACCTTGTCGCGATGCCGCTCGATGTCGGAAAGTGTCCAGCTGCTCGGCTTTCCCGGCGGGTCGGCACTGATATGCTTCACGCCCAGTTGCGCGAAGATGCGATAATCGTCGTCATCCCGCGCGGCCACCTGTGTTCCCAGATACATTTGAGTCTCTCTCGAAATTGCACAATGTCATATGACATAATATGAATTTCGGAGAGTGTCGAGCCCTATTGCTGTTCGGCGAGCATGCGGTAGCGGCGTTGGCTGGCCATCAGATGCGCGCGCATCGCCTGGCGGGCGCGTTCCGGATCCTGATCGGCGATGGCCGACAGGATTTCGACATGTTCGGCATAAACCTTTTGGAGATAGTCGCGGTCATTGGCCTCGGGCAGCGTCGGAAACTGGCCGCGGGGGATGGCCCGGGCGCCGAAATGGCGCAGCACGTCGACATAGAATCGGTTGTTGGTGGCAGCGGCAATCGCCATGTGGAAGGCGTAATCCGCCTCCACGGTCTGCTGTCCGGTTTCGATGAGTTGCGCCATTTTGCGGTTGGCATCGCGGATCGCCGCCTCCTGCTCGGCTGTGCGGCGATAGGCGGCGATTGCGGCCGCTTCACCTTCGGCGGCCATGCGAAACTCCAGCAATTCCAGGGTTTCCGGGATGCTTTTGATTTCCACCGGCGTCAGTGACAGGACCGAATGCGTCTTCGGATCCGCGACAAAGACGCCTTTGCCCTGGATCGGCTTGACGAAGCCTGCTGCCCTCAGATCGGCAATCGCCTCGCGCACCACGGTGCGGCTGACGCCGAATGTCGATTCGAGCTGTGGCTCGGTCGGCAGCTGGTCGCCGACCCGCAGCTTCCCCGTCTCGATCTGTGTCCGCAGTTGATCGATGACCTGCTGCGCCAGTCTTTGCCGACCACGGCCGAGTGTTGTCATAGTCCGTTCCCCAATCCCTCTGCATCAAGTCTCCCGCTCGGGTCTTGCAAATCATATCAGACTTCGATAAATCATAATACGACATACGGGCGACATAATATGTCTCTTATAGTAGTCTAGGGAGGACTGACAATGAAGCATTTTTCTAAGGGCTTGTTCGTCGGCGCCGTGATCGGCGCCCTGACGATATCAGCACCGCAGCTATACGCCGCCACGCCGAAGGACCAGCTGGTGATCGGGACATCGCTGGCGCAGGTTCTGTCCCTCGACCCGCATCAGGCGACCGAGGGAAAAGCGGTCGAGATCATGTCGAATCTCTACGACCGGCTGGTCAACAGCACGCCGGATGGCAAGATCGTGCCGCAGCTGGCCGAGAGCTGGAAGGTCGACGACAAGGGCATCACCTTCACGCTGCGCCAAGCCAATTTCGCCACCGGCAATGCGGTAACGTCAAAAGATGTCGTCTATTCGCTGGGACGGCTCTTGAAGCTCGACCAGGCCGCCGCCGCCAACCTCAAGCGCATCGGCTATGACAAGGACAATATCGACAAGCTCGTCACGGCAGTCGACGACAAGACGGTCCGCGTCGATTTTTCCGGCCAGGTGACGGCCGAGATGCTGCTCTACCGGCTGACGACCTCGACCACCAGCGTGGTCGATAGCGTCGAAGTGCAGAAGCATGTCGCCGACAATGACTGGGGAAATGCCTGGATGCGCACGCATTCGGCCGGCTCCGGTCCGTTCACGCTCAATCGCTGGTCTCCGAACGAACTTGTTATTCTCGACGCCAACAAGGATTATGTGGCCGGCGCGCCGAAGATGAAGCGCGTCATCGTTCGGCATGTTCCGGAAAGCCAGGTCGAACGGCTGATGCTCGAACGCGGCGATATCGATATCGCCAGCGCGCTGACCGCATCCGATCTCGCGACCTTCAAGGACAAGCAGGGCTTTACGATCCAGCGGATTCCGACAGGCGGATTCTACGTGCTGTCGATGAATGCCGGCAACCAATACCTTTCCAACCCCAAGGTCCGCGAGGCCATTGCCTACGGCATCGACTATAAGGGCATCGAGAAGACGATCATGGGTCCTTACGGGCGGGCGAGAAACGTTCCCGTTCCGGAGAATTTCGAATATGCGATCGCCAATCCCGATTGGCATCTCGACGTCGAAAAGTCCAAGCAACTGTTGGCCGAAGCGGGGTTCAAGGACGGATTCTCGCTGACGCTGAAGACGATCGCGCAGACGCCGCGCATCGATCTTGCCACGGCCATCCAGGCATCGCTTGCCCAGGTCGGCATCAAGATCGATATCCAGCAGGGCAACGGCTCGGAAATCATCGCCGCCCACCGCGCCCGGGATTTCGATCTGCTGATCCCGCAGACGAGCGCCTATATGCCGAACGTGCTCGGCTCGATGGAGCAGTTCTCGTCCAATCCCGACAACTCGAAGGAAGCCAACAATGCCGGCAACTTCGTCTGGCGTTCGGCCTGGGACATTCCCGAACTGACGGCCCTGACCGCCAAGGCATCGATGGAGCCGGACCCGAAGAAGCGCGGCGAACTCTACGTGCAGATGCAGAAGATGTTCGTCGAACAGAAGCCGGCCGTGCTGCCGATGTTCGAGCGCTTCGAGCCGATCGTCCTGTCGAGCAAGGTCCAGGGATATATCGGGCATCCGACCCAGCTGACGCGTCTCGAGAACGTCACGAAGTCTGAAACCCAGTAATACTCCCGAGGCAGCCGATCATGAAGGAACTCTCCGTAGCCGAATTTGGCCGACGCCTGGCGCATTTGCTGGTCAGCCTGTTCATCCTCTTATGTGTGACCTTCGTGATCGGCCGCATCCTGCCCACCGATCCGGTCGGCGCGATCGTCGGCGAGCTCGCCGATCCCGCCGCTTATGCGGCGATGCGGGCGCGTCTCGGTTTCGATCTGCCGATCTACCAGCAGTTTTTCCTCTATCTGAACGGGTTGGCGCATGGTGATTTCGGCACCGCCGTCCTCACCGGCAATCCCGTCTCTTCGGACCTGGCCCAGGCGTTTCCGGCGACATTCGAACTGGCGACGCTGGCGGTAATCATCTCCACTTTCGTCGGCGTCCCGCTCGGACTGGTCGCCGCACTGTTTCGCGACAGCTTCATCGACAAGACGGCCCGCGTGCTTGCGCTCGTCGGTCATTCGATCCCGGTCTTCTGGTTCGGCATCGTCGGGCTCGTCATCTTCTATGCGGGCCTCAATTGGGTCGGCGGGCCGGGCAGGATCGATGTCTTCTACGAAGGCCTCGTGACGCCACAAACCGGGCTGTTGCTGGTCGACAGCCTGCTGCAGGGCGAGACGGAAATCTTCTGGAATGCACTCGGCCATATCATTCTTCCCGCCATCATCCTTGCCTATGCGGCCATGGCCTACATCACCCGCATGACACGCAGCTTCACCCTGGAACAGTTGAGCCAGGATTATGTCATCGCCGCCCGTGCCAAGGGTGTGAGCCCCTTGGGCACGATCTGGCATCACGTCCTGCCGAACATTGCCGTGCAGCTGATCACCATCCTGGCCATTTCCTATGGTGGGCTGCTCGAAGGCGCTGTTGTCACCGAGATCGTCTTCTCCTGGCCCGGCATTGGCCAGTACATGACGAACGCGCTGATGATCGGCGACATGAACGCCGTCGTCGCCGGCACCATTATCGTTGGATTCATTTTCATGCTGTTGAACTTCTTCGCCGACGTCGCTTATGCCGTGTTTGATCCCCGTATGAGGGAGGCGGCCCGATGAGCGACGTTATCCGCAGCGAGATTCAGATCCGCCCTCCAAGTGTATCGAGCCGCATGGCGGCGTCGCTGGCGCGCGCCGGCCGCAAACTGGCCCACGAGCCGCTTGGCCTTGCGGGGTTCGTCATCCTCGGTCTTCTCTGCTTCATCGCGATCTTCGCGCCGCTTCTGGCCCCTTATGATCCGGCCATACAGGCGCTGGGCGATGCCCTGCAGCCGCCGAGCCCTGCGCATCTCGCAGGCACCGACGAATTCGGTCGCGATATCCTGAGCCGCCTCATCTTCGGCACGCGCATCACCATCCAGACCGTGCTTTCCATCTCCTTGATCGTCGGGCCGATCGGCCTGTTGATCGGCGTCGTTGCCGGTTTCTTCGGCGGACGCGTCGATGCGCTGCTGATGCGCGCCACCGATATCGTTCTCTCTTTCCCGTCGCTGATCCTGGCTCTGGCTTTTGCCGCGGCACTTGGCGCCGGCTTGACCACGGCCATCATCGCGATCTCGCTGACCGCATGGCCGCCGATTGCCAGGCTTGCGCGCGCCGAGGCCCTTGTCGTCAGAAACGCCGACTATGTGGTTGCCGCCCGCCTTTATGGCGCCTCGCCGATCCGCATTCTTTTCCTCTATATCGCGCCGATGTGCGTGCCCTCCGTCATCGTTCGCCTGACGCTCAACATGGCGGGCATCATCCTGACGGCGGCGTCACTCGGCTTCCTCGGTCTTGGCGCCCAGCCGCCGGCCCCGGAATGGGGTGCGATGATCTCCAGCGGCCGCAAGTTCATGCTCGATTATTGGTGGGTCGCCGTCATGCCGGGTATCGCCATCCTGCTAACCAGCCTTGCCTTCAACATCGCCGGAGATGCTCTGCGCGACATTCTGGATCCCCGCCATGCAAGATCGTGATCAAAAGCCCGTTCTTTCCGTCAAGGGGCTGAATGTCCGTTTCGGGCGAGGCGCCGTGCCCGCCGTTTCCAATGTCAGTTTCGACGTCGGCCGTGAGCGTGTCGGCATCGTCGGCGAATCCGGTTCCGGCAAATCGACGACGGGTCGCGCCATCATGCGTCTTCTGCCGCCGGCCGCGGTGGTCTCTGCCGAACGCCTGGATCTTGCCGGCAGTCCTTTGCTGTCAAAGACCGAGCGTCAGATGGGCGCGCTTCGCGGCAAGGATATCGCACTGATCATGCAGGATCCGCGCTATTCGCTGAACCCGGTGCTCTCGATCGGCAAGCAGATCGCCGAAGCCGCACGCCTTCACCTCGGCCTTCACAAGAAACAGGCGTTTGAGGCGGCCCGCGCCATGCTCGAACGCGTGCGCATCAGCGATCCCGATCGGGTG
This sequence comes from Rhizobium sp. IY2, assembly GCF_047532935.1. Lineage (NCBI taxonomy): Bacteria > Pseudomonadati > Pseudomonadota > Alphaproteobacteria > Hyphomicrobiales > Rhizobiaceae > Rhizobium > Rhizobium sp. IY2. Next base: position 1,447,452 of record NZ_JBLKNU010000001.1, on the reverse strand, counting down.
ATGGCGCTTTATCCCCACCAGATATCGGGCGGCATGGGCCAGCGTGTGATGATCGCCATGATGCTGCTGGCGCGGCCGAAGCTCGTCATCGCCGACGAACCGACCTCGGCTCTCGATGTCAGCGTCCGCAAGGACGTGCTGCTGCTGCTCGACGAACTGGTGCGCGAGAACAATTCCGGACTGCTCCTCATCAGCCACGACATTCGCATGGTGGCCGCCTTTTGCGAGCGCATCATCGTCATGTATGCCGGCCGGATCGTCGAAACCCTGACCAGCCTTGAGGACGCCCGCCACCCCTATACCCGCGGGCTGATAGCAGCGCTGCCCGACCCGAAGAACCCGGTTCGCCGGCTTGCTGTTCTCGACAGGGCGAAACTCGATCTGGAGACGGCGCAATGATCAATGTGCGTGACCTCGATGTCGTCTTTACTTCCGGCAAATCAAGCAACCATGTCGTCAGGGGCATCAGTTTTCAGGTCGGCCAGGGGGAGACGCTCGGCATTGTCGGTGAATCCGGATGCGGCAAATCGACGGTGCTGCGCTGCCTCGCCGGGATGGAGTCCGGTTGGACCGGTCACATCGAGCTTGGCGGAAAACCGATCGGAAGAAAGCGCTCCCGCGAGGAGCTGAAATTCGCCCAGATGGTCTTTCAGGACCCTTACGGATCCCTACATCCGCGCCATCGCATCGGCACCGCGCTCGCCGAGCCGCTACGCGCCATGGGGCATTCCGATATCTGGTCGAAGGTCGAAAAAGCACTGGTCCAGGTCGGCCTGCCGGCGAGCTTCGCCAATCGTTTTCCGCACGAACTTTCCGGCGGCCAGAGGCAACGCGTGGCGATCGCCCGGGCGCTGATCCTGTCGCCGCCCATCCTGCTGCTCGACGAGCCGACATCGGCGCTCGACGTCTCGATCCAGGCCGAAATCCTCAACCTGCTTGCCGATCAGCGCGAGGAAAAGGAGCTGACTTATCTGCTTGTCAGCCACGACCTCGCGGTCATCGCTCATATGTGCGATCGGGTGCTGATCATGAAGAACGGCTGTTTCGTCGACGAGCTCACCAAAGCCGATCTGCAGGCCGGCGTCACCCATGATGCCTATGCACGGGAACTGTTCGAGGCGAGCTTCATCGAGGCTTGATATCCTTAAACGTGGTGTGAGTTCAGCGATCCTCCGTTGCGACATGGGCGCGGTTGACCGCCGCAACACTGCCCCTTTCCACGAGATGGCAGGCGAGCTCGACGCGGCGGCGTGGCGTCGCAAGGCCGAGCATCATGTCGCGCAGCAGATCGAGCGCGGTGGCGCCGAGTTCACGCATCGGAATGTGCACCGTCGAGAGCGGTGGATTGAGAAAGGCTGACTGCGGCAGGTCGTCGATGCCCATGACGGAGATGTCCTTCGGCACGGCATAACCCATCGCCTGCAAGCCGCGCACGGCGCCGTTGGCGAGACTGTCGCCCGCCGTCAGGACGGCGGTGAAGGAGAGACCTTTCTCGCGGACAAGACGGGTAATCGCCTCGGCGCCGAGGTCCGGCAGCCAGTCGTCGACTTCGAGCACCAGATCCGCGTCGGCCTTCAGCCCATGAAGCTGCAGGGCATCGCGCCATCCCTCCAGGCGCCGCTCGATCGTCCGCCGTCCCGGCCGCAGCATGAAGAGAATACGTTCATGCCCGGCCTCGATCAGCCGTTCGGCGGCGATGAAGGCGGCCGAGCGGTTGCAGGGCGTAACACTCGAAAGCCGCATATAGGGATCGTCGCTGTTGACGAGCACGACGGGCTTTCCGAGATCGGCGGCTGCCGCCAGCATGTCCTCTTCGTCGACGGTCAGGATCAGCATGCCGCCGAAACTCGGATCATCGCGCATCTCGGCGACGACGCGCGCTTCATCCCCCTTGTCGGCGATCGGGCGCATCGAAAGCTCGACGCCGAGGGCGGCCGCACGCGCATTCAACCCTTCGAGCACGTAGAGCGTAAACTGGTTGCGGACATAGTCGATCATTGCCGCACCGGAGGCGACGAGCATGACCTTCTTGCCGGCCACGCTGGCCGGCAAGGCGTAGCTGACCGCACTTGCCGTTTCCAGCACCAGCTTGCGAATGTCAGGCCTGACGCCCTTCTCACCGGCCAGCGCCCGCGACACCGTGCTGATCGACACGCCGCATTTGGCGGCGATGTCGTCGAGGCGCGTACGCCTGGCTTTTTTCGGTTCCCCTGTCATCTCATCTCCTCGCTCCTTCGCCATCATGCAAAAATCTTTCAGATTGCGCAAATGGCATGCCTATGCACAATTACCTGCGAGGAGTCCGCGGCAAGCGGCAGAGCAGGGAGGCTTTGAAGATGCGGCTTGACGGCCAGTCCATGCGTCGGCGGTTTGCCCGGCGTGGCAATGCTCGAGCGGACTGAAACATGGCCGCCGAGCAGCAATCTTATCTCCGCCGATCAACTGCCAAGCACAGTCCGATCGTCTACTGGCAGCTCGCCCAGCTGTGGCAGGAGCGCTACGATGTCGCCGACCGTCCGATGGACGGCAGGATGGATCCGTTCTTCTTCGTCACCAAGACAAAGAACTTCATCCCGCATGAATATCCCTGCCGCACCGAATTCAAGACATCCTTCTCCGGCCGGCGGCCACAGCCGGCTGGCGAATTCGAGGCCGTCCGCTGGTGGCTTCCTTTTGCCTCTCCGCGAGTCGATCTCTCCGGCTTCTGGTTTCGCCCGACGCGCATCGGCTGCTGGGCACGCACGTTTCTCGATGCACAGTCGGCGGGGCCCGCCACGCTTCGCCTGTCGACCTGTGGCGGCGCGATCCTCTTCGTCAACGGCCGCGAGCAGGGCTTCATGGCGCCTTACCAGCGCAATCTGGAAGCCCAGCAGCTCTTCGAGATCGAGCTTACGGCCGGCCTCAACGAGATCCGCATCTATTTCGACGATCTCGCCGAGCGCGACGCCCGGTTCTATTTTCAGCTGGATTATCTCGACGGGCCTGAGGTCGAAACATCGGTCCCTGTTCCCATCGCCGCCGGTGATGCGGATGCGCTGGAGGAGATCCTCGAAGGCATGCGTTTCGACCGCACCGCCTATCTCGGCGAAGATGTGACGATCCTCTTTCCCGTGCCGCTGCCGGTGGCGCTGACCTGCCATGTCGAGATCGAAGGCGACTTTATGTCGACCGAGCGCTTCGACTATGATTTCGAGCTGAAAGCAGGAGCGACCAAGCTGGAGCTCGGCGCCTCGGCTGATATGCCGGCCGATTTCCGCCATTTCCGCATCACCTTCACAACAGGCGAGCTTTCGCTCGGCCGCACGCTCGGCGTCGAAATCTGTCATCCCGAGCGGCAGGGCGAGGCACCCGCCGCCCTCAACGACCGCGTCGCCGAGGCGCTGGCCGAGGTCGCCGCCCGTTCCGAGCCCGACACGGTCTGTGCTTTTGCGCGTCTGGCGCTGGGGCAGGGCGGCGAGGAAACCGAGGCGATGATCGCGGCCATGCTGCCGGTCATCGAGGATTGCCACGACTGCGCCGATTTCGTGCTGGTGCCGCTGCTCTTTGCCTATACCCGCTGGAGCGATCTGCTCTCATCCGAGCTGCGCGACAGGATCAAGCAGGCGGTCCTCAATTACCGATACTGGATGGATGAGCCCGGCAACGACGTTCAGTGGTATTTCTCGGAAAACCACGCGCTTCTCTTCCATACCGCCGCCTATCTCGGCGGCAGGCTGTTCCCCGATGCCGTCTTCGTCCGTTCCGGCCGCACCGGCGCCGAGCAGATGCAGGTCGGCGAGGAACGTGTCCGCGCCTGGCTCGATCATTTCGAGCGCTGGGAAATGGCTGAGTGGAACTCCGTTCCCTATTTCCCGATCGACCTCAAGGGCCTGACGGCGCTCGCCGCCTGCGCGCCGGATGAGACGATCCGCAACCGGGCGAGCGCCAGCATTATCCGCCTGATGGAGATCGTCGCCCGTTCGGCCCATCACGGCATGCTGACCGGCAGCCAGGGCCGCTCCTACGAACATACGCTGCGCCCCGGCCGCTCGGTCGAGCTGTCCGCCATCGCCCGCCTGCTCTGGGGCCGTGGCTGGTACGGCCGCCGTGTCCACGCTTTGCCGCAGCTTGCCGTCTGCATCCGCGACCACGGCCTGGACTTTCCGGAACGGCTTGCGGCGATCGCTTTGCATCAGGCCGACGCCGCGCAGGAATGGACCTTTTCCCAGGGCGAGAATCGTTTTGCCGCCCTCTACCACTACAAGACGCGCGACACCGCACTCGGCACCATCGCCCATTATCGCCCCGGCGCCTGGGGTTATCAGGAGACGGTGCTGCACCTACGCTTGGGCCACCGGCCGGAAGCGCAGATCTGGATCAACCATCCCGGCGAAACCATTCAGTTCGGCTATGGCCGGCCGAGCTTCTGGGGTGGTTGTGGAACACTGCCGCGTGTGCACCAGTATCGCGATCTGGCGATCCTCGATTTCGACATCCACGAGGGTCAGCCGGATTTCACTCACGCCTGGTTCCCGCTCGAGGCCTTCGACGACGCGAGGGTCGACGGCAATCTGGCGGTCGCTCGCTCCGGCAACGGGATTGCGATGCTGATCGGCAACGCGGCGCTGGTGCCGGTGAAACAAGGGCCGACGACGGATATCGAGCTGCGTCTGCCCGGCCGCAAGGGTCGCTGGATCGTCCGTCTCTCCGATATCGAGCGCGAGGCTGGCCTTGACGGCATGCAGGCGCGTTTCGCCGCGCTCTCGGCTCGCCGCGACGACGAGGGCGCATTGATCGTTATCGATCCGGATTATGGCCGGGTCGTCTTCGAAGAGGACGGCACCGTGCGTGCCGAAGGCCGTATTCTTCGCCCTGCGGACTGGTCGGTACGAGGAGAAGCGGTACATCTCAAGATACCGGGCAGGCAGCCTCGGCGCGCGGCCTCGTAGACGACGTGTCCGGCAGGTGGAGGACCGGCCGGACGCAGCAATTCATCGGTCAGAGGAGGAGAAAATGACCAGAATGAAATCGATCGGCGCGGCCTTTGCTGCGGTTCTCTTGAGTTCCGTTGCCGCACACGCCGGAGACGTGCGCATCATGTGGTATTCCGACGGCGGCGAAGGCGAGGTGATCAAGGACCTGCTCTCCCGCTTCTCGAAAGCCAACCCCGACGTCAACGTCGTCCTCGACGAGGTCTCCTACGACGTTGTCAAGGAACAGCTGCCGGTGCAGCTCGAAGCCGGGCAGGGGCCCGATATTGCCCGGGTCACCAATCTGAAGGCGCCGGCGCAGCACTGGCTCGACCTCCGACCCTACCTCACCGACGCGAAATACTGGGAGGACAATTTCGGCGCCCAGGCCGACTGGATGCGTCCGGACGGTTCGAACGCCATCACCGGCTTCATGACGCAGCTGACACTGACCGGTGGCTTCGCCAACAAGACGCTGTTCGAGCAGGCCGGCGTCGAGATCCCCGGCCCGAAGGCCACCTGGGACGATTGGGCGGCGGCGGCCAAGAAGGTCGCAGACAGCCAGAAGGTCTTCGCCATGGCGATCGACCGCTCCGGCCACCGCGTCTCCGGTCCGAACATTTCCTACGGCGCCAACTATATCGCCGCCGACGGCAAGCCGGCGCCGATCGATCAGGGCGCCAAGGACTTCCTCAGCCGCTTCGTCAAGTGGAACGAGGATGGCACCGTCAACAAGGATGTCTGGGTGAGTGCTGCCGGCACCACCTACCGTTCCGCCGCCGAGGACTTCATCAATGGTGGCCTCGCCTATCTTTATTCCGGCAGCTGGCAGGTGCCGGGCTTCGCCCAGAAGATCGGCGACAGTTTCGACTGGGTGATGGCCGGCAGCCCCTGCGGCACGGTCGCCTGCACCGGCATGCAGGGCGGTGCGGGTCTCGTCGCCGTCAAATACACCAAGAACCCGAAGGACGTCGCCAAGGTGATGGATTACCTGGCAAGTGCCGACGTGCAGAAGGAATTCGCCGAGCGCAGCCTGTTCATCCCGGCGCATAAGGGTGTTGCTGCCGGCCAGATCGACTTCAAGACCGACAATCCGCATGTGCAGGCGGCGCTGAAAGCCTTCGTCGAAGCGGCCGGCCAGACTGCCGCACCCGCCATGAAACTGCCGGGCTGGAAGTGGTCGGACGCCTATTACAGCGCCATCGTCGCCCGTATCAGCCAGGTGATCGCCGGCGAATTGAAGCTCGACGACGCCTATGCCCGCATCGACGAGGACATCAAGGCCAAGGTCGCCGGCAACTGACGGAAGAACAGATGACGGCGAAGACAGTTTCTTCAGCACCACCTGTCAAAAAAACCAGTCTGCGGCAGGCGCTCCTTGCGCCTGTCCGGCTGGCGATGGGGCTCATCGACATTCCCATGCGCGCCTGGCAGAAGCTGATGGGGCTGAATGGCATGGCGGGCGTCTTCCTGGCGCCCAATATGCTGATTTTCACCGTCTTCGTGCTTCTGCCGCTGGTCATCAATTTCATCTATTCGACGACGAGCGGCAGCGCCATCTTCCTGCAGAACAGGACCTATGTCGGCGCTGACCAGTACCGCATCCTCTTCGATTGCGGCAGCTATCTCGACCCCTCGACATGCGCGGCCGACACCTTCTGGGCGGCCGTGCGCAATACCGCCGTCTTCGTCGTTTTCCAGGTGACGGCCATGTTGATCGCGGCGCTCGCAACGGCACTGATCCTCAACCGCGAACTTTCCAATCGCGGCTTCTGGCGCGCCGTCTTCTTCTTCCCGGTGCTGCTGTCGCCGGTCGTCGTCGGCCTGATCTGGAAATGGATCCTGCAGCGTGAAGGCCTGTTGAATTTTGCGCTGAGCCCCTTCGGCTTCGAACCCTTCTCCTGGCTCAGCGATCGTTTCTGGGCCTTCTTCTTCGCCGTCTTCGTCTCGGTCTGGGCGCATATGGGCTTTTATGCGCTGATCCTCCTCGCCGGCCTGCAGGCGATCCCGCGGGATCTCTACGAGGCGGCGGCGATGGATAGCGCCGGCCCGACCCGCATCTTCCGGCGCATCACCCTGCCGCTGCTGATGCCGAACCTTATTGTCGTCCTGGTCTTGGCGCTGATCCGCGCCGTGCAGATCTTCGACGAGGTCTTCGTGCTGACCGGCGGCGGGCCGGGCACCAGCACCATGTACATCACCCAATATATTTACGAGACCGGCTTTGCGAGTTCGCTGCGCAACCCGGGGCTTGCATCGGCCGCCTCGATCCTGATGGGTATCGTGCTCGTCATCCTGACGCTGATCCAGCTCGGCGTCAGCAGCCGCAACGAGAAGAAGGGAGCACGCCAATGAGCGCTGTCGGCGCCTTTCTGCTCCGCCGCCGCGGCCGAGGCTGGCACTGGACGGATGTGGTGACCTGGATCTGGCTGATATCGGGCGTCTTCCTGATGTTCGGCCCGGCCGTCTGGCTCGTCTTCTCCTCCTTCAAGACGCCGGCGGCGCTTGCCGAATTCCCGCCATCGGTCCTGCCCTATGTCACTGAACAGGCAGTGGTGCCGGGCTACGACAAGCCGTTGCCGCTCTATCAGGTGGCGATGCCGGATGGCAGCACGCGTGTGCTCGCAGAGGTCCGCCGCATCGGCATCATCGGCCAGATGGTCGATCCGAAACAGCCGGGCGAAATCGTCAAGGTGAACATCAAGGACCGCACGCCGGTGCGCAAGGTCGAATTCGCCGGCGGCAATTATACCGAACCGTTCCAGCGCTTCGATTTCTTCCTGTTCCTGCGCAACTCCGTCTTCGTCACCGTGGTCGCGACGGCGATTACGCTGCTCGTCAATTCCATGGCTGCCTTCGCCCTGTCGAAATACCAGTTCCCCGGCCGCACCGCCGTCATGTTGATGATCCTGGCGACGCTGATGGTGCCGCTCTCGGTCATCGTCGTGCCGCTCTATTCCGTCATCGGCACGTTGAATCTTTTCGACAGCCTCTGGGGCGTCATCCTGCCGACGGTCGCCACCCCGACCGGAGTGTTCCTGCTCCGGCAATACATGCTGACCATCCCGGACGAATTGATCGATGCCGCGCGCATGGACAAGGCCAGCGAATGGCAAATCTACTGGCGCATCATCCTGCCGCTGTCGGCGCCCGCACTGGCGGTGCTGGCGATCTTCTCGGTCGTCTGGCGCTGGAACGACTTCCTCTGGCCGCTGATCGTACTCTCGCGCAAGGAACTCTATACCCTGCAGGTCGGCCTCAACGTCTATGCCGGCGAGCTCAATGTGCAATGGCACTACATCCTCGCCATGACCGTGGTTTCGATGATCCCGGTTGTGCTGATCTTCGTCTTCCTGCAGCGGTTCATCACCACAGGCATTGCCGGCTCGGGGCTGAAATAAATGAAACAGGAGAGTGCATGAGCGGACTCGAGCTCAGGAACATCGTCAAGAATTTCGGCGCCGTCGAGGTCATTCGCGATGTCTCCCTTGCCGTTAACGACGGCGAGTTCGTCGCTTTCGTTGGCCCTTCCGGTTGCGGGAAATCGACGCTGCTGCGCCTGATCGCCGGCCTCGATAAGCCCACAGGCGGCAGCATCGCCATCGACGGCAAGGATGTTACCGGCATCAGCGCCGCCGATCGCGGCCTTGCCATGGTCTTCCAGTCCTATGCGCTCTATCCGCATATGAGCGTCAGGGAAAACCTTGCCTTCGGTCTTGAGAATACCAAGGTGGCGAAGGCCGATATCGAAGCGCGCATCACTGAGGCCGCGCGCATGCTGGAGATCGAGCCTTTCCTGCAGCGCCGTCCGGGCCAGCTCTCCGGCGGCCAGCGCCAGCGCGTCGCGATCGGCCGCGCCATCGTCCGCCGGCCGGATGCCTTCCTGCTCGACGAGCCGCTCTCCAATCTCGATGCCGAACTCAGAGTCACCATGCGTGCCGAACTCGCGGCCCTTCACGCGCGACTGAGGGCGACGATGATCTACGTCACCCATGACCAGGTCGAGGCGATGACGCTTGCCGACCGCATCGTCGTGTTGAGAGGCGGCAGGATCGAGCAGGTGGGAACACCGCTGGAACTGTACAACAAACCGGCCAACCGCTTCGTCGCCGGCTTCATCGGTGCGCCGCACATGAATTTTCTCGAAGGCGCCATTGTCGGTCACGAGGGCAGTTTCGCTGAGGTCGAAACCGTCGGCGGCCATCGCCTTTCCGTGATTGCCAAGGAGGCGCGCCCGACGGGCGAAAGGGTCAGCATCGGCATCCGGCCGCAGCATATCACCTTTGCCGACGCAAATGCTGAGAGGAGGCTGGACACCCGCATCATCCTTGTCGAGGAACTCGGCTCGGAGACCGTCGTCCACGCCGACGCGGGGGGTAAGAAGCTGATTGCAGTCTTTGCCGGCCAGCAGCGAATGAAATCCGGCGACAGCCTGCCGCTGCATCTCGATCCCGAAGTTCTGCACCTCTTCGGCGAGGATGGACAGCGTCTGTCCCAATAGGCTGCTGCGAAACGTCTCGTCAGCTTCCAGTCAAGCGCTCCCAATTTCGATGGGCGAACTTCGGTTTGTCGGCATCGTCGAGTTCGAGGCCTTCGACAAATCGGCGCGCTTCGCCTCCGGACCGGTACTGGTACGGGTAGTCTGTGGAGAACAGGATGCGATCCGTCCCGACCGCGTCGATCGCCTGCCGCAGATATGCCGGGCTGAACATGCCGCTAGCGGTCAGATAGAGATTGTTGCGGACGTAGTCTAGGAAGGGGCGCTGCAGTCCGGACACCCGGTCGAGCATGGCCAAACGCTCCAGATAGAAGATCACCAGTTCGCCCCAGTGGCCGAGGATAACCTGAAGGCCTGGATAACGGTCGAACACGCCGGCGAGAACGATGCGGACGAATTGAATGCCGGCCTCAAAATGCCATCCCAGACCGAAGGTCGACAAGGCAAGATCGATCGGCGCTGCGAAGCCCGCATAATAGGCTTCTCGAACGCTCACCTGAGGAATCTGAGGGTGGATGAGCAGCGGAACGCCAAGCTCTGCTGCGTAGGCGAATGTCTGTTCGAAGATCGCGTGGTCGAGGTTTTTCTCGCCGACCCGGCCATAGAGAATGGCGCCCTTGCACCCCAGTTCCCGAACAGCACGCCGAAGTTCTTGGGCGGCGGCATCAGCGTCTACGGACGGCAGGACCGCGAGCGCCTGGAAGCGGGACGGATTGGCAGCCACGGTGTCGGCGAGGAGATCATTGACGCGGCGGGCCAGATCGACGCCGTGACGTCCCAGATTGTTGAGGCCCGGTGTTGTTAGCGACAGGACCTGCACATCGACTCCGGTCTCATCCATCAGCGCCAGCCGCTGTCGCCCCATATCGGCGAGCCGTTTTCCCAGCACACCTGGATTGAGCCCCAGCGTTCCGTCGTCGGTGCCGGGTATTGTGCTCCATGCGTGCTTCACCTGATCGGGAAGGACATGCTCTTCGATTGCAATGATCTTCATCTTTGAAACCCTGGAATCTACGCCTTCTAAAGCGAGTGGCGATCTTTCAGATTCGTTCGTAATGCCGTTATCGAGCGTCCTTGCCGCTTGTGTTAACCGCGACGCCAGATGACACGCCGCTTTTCATCATCCCGCGTGGATGTAAGGATGAGCTGATCATTCACGAAGCTGTATGCTCGCGGGAAATCCTGGCCTACCAACTCGTGAACCAAAGCTCCCTCGACACGATAGAGGAAGATGCTGTTTGCGGAATCCAGCGTGATTTTACCGAAGCTCGCCTCGTATCCACCACTGCTGTACGCACTGTCGACATGTCCGGGTTCGAGGTTGCGGACCTGGACCGCCATGTGGCCATCGCGCGTAAAGACGAGGAGACCATTCACGCGCGCAGTCTTCACCGCGCCCTTCGCATCGGGCTGCTCGATCTTCACGAGGCGCCAGCCCCCATCCAATTGCGCAATGATCTCGGAATCGGCAGCGGATTGTCCACTCGTACCGGCGGTCTTCATTGGCTGTTCTCCTCTATCTCGATCCTGTCGGGCTCCGGGTCCGACCGGAGACAGCCTCTCACGAGGAGTTGCCTCATCAGGTTGCGGCCGGAGCGCCGGATGTCGTTCAGGACTTCGCGGTAAGCTGATTGGCCACAGCCTTGCCGACGCCATGCGCCGAAGCCGGGTTCTGCCCTGTGATCAGGCGGCCATCGACCACCACGTTCTCCGTCCAGTTCGGTGCCGGCTGGTGCAGCGCGCCACGGTCCTTGAGGGTCGCCGCCAGCAGATAGGGCACGACCTTGGTATACTTGACCTCGGCCTCTTCCTCGTCCGTAAATGAGGCGACCTTCCTGCCAGCGACAAGATGACTGCCGTCCGACAGCGTCGCGTTTACCAGCGCTGCGGGGCCGTGGCAGACCGCCGAGACGATGCCGCCGGCCTCGTAGATTTCGCGGACGACGTGCTGCACGGCTGGGTTGTCGGCGAAATCCCACATGGTGCCATGGCCGCCAGCGAAGAACACCGCCGAATAGCGGGAGGGATCGAGCTCACTCAAAACCAGGGAGTTGGCCAGAGCACCGCGGAACTCGCGGTCCTTCCAGAAGCGGTCATTGACCGGATCGCTAAGATCGAAGAAGTCGATCGGCGGATGGCCTCCCCGAATCGAGGCGATCTCGGTCGGAATCCCGGCCGCGCGGAACACCGCGAGGGGGTGGGTGAGTTCAACCATAGCAAAGCCGGTGGGCTCACCGGTGTCGCCTCTGATCGGGTGGCTGGTGACCACGCAAAGGATGGGCTTGATGTTATCTGCCATTGTCTTGGCTCCTCATGACTTGAGCGAAGCCATGTCGATGACGAAACGATATTTGACATCGCTCTTCAACATGCGCTCATAGGCCTGGTTGATCTGATTGATGGAGATGATTTCAACGTCCGATACGATGCCGTGCTGCCCGCAGAAATCGAGCATTTGCTGTGTCTCTGCGAGACCGCCGATGAACGAACCTGTGATCGCCCTGCGGCCGCGCACGACCCCGCCGGCGTTAACCGCCGTGCCAAGTGGCCCCATATAGCCGACGAGCACGAGCACGCCTTCCAGCGTCAGCGTCGGCATGTACGGATTGACGTCATGGTCATAGGGAACCGTGTCGATGATCACGTCGAAGCGGCCCGCGACCGACGCCATCTGCGCCGGATCGCTCGAGAGCACGACATGATCGGCTCCGAGACGGAATGCGTCTTCCTCCTTGCCGGGGGAGCGCGTGAACAGGGTGACGTCGGCGCCAAGCGCCTTGGCGAGCTTTAGCGCCATATGGCCGAGACCGCCGAGACCGATCACTGCGACCTTGCTTCCTTCGCCGACATTCCAGCGATGAAGCGGCGACCAGGTGGTGATGCCGGCGCATAAGAGCGGTGCGGCCCCAGCCGGATCGAGCCTGTCGGGAAGCGCGAGAACGAACTTCTCCGTCACCACGATCGCGTCGGAATATCCGCCTTGGGTCGGCATGCCGTCGTGCCTGTCGAGGCTGGCATAGGTGAAGGTGGGACCTTCGGCACAGTCCTGTTCCCATCCAATCAGGCAGGGTTTGCAGTGCTGGCAAGAGTCGACCATGCAGCCGACGCCGACCATGTCTCCGGCCTTGAAGCGGCTGACTTTCTCTCCGACCTGACTAACCCTTCCGATGATCTCGTGGCCCGGAACGATCGGATAGGTCGTGAAGCCGCCGTGGTTGCGAGCCAGATGCAGATCCGTATGACAGACCCCGCAATAGAGGATGTCGATCAAGACATCATCGCGCCGCATCGCGCGCCGTTCAAAGGTGAAAGGCTCGAGAGCGCCGGCGGGCGACGGAGCGGCATAACCGAGTACGTTCATATTCATATTCCTTTCGACCCTGACGCGATCGAAGCGCGTGGCAAACTCACTGCGCCCGTCGAGCCGAGGTCGGGCGCAAAGTCTTCCGTGGTTTCCCGGACGGGAAATCTCAGGCGTTCGCTGGCGCGAACAGCGTTTCCCAGTTCAGGAAGGGGCCAAGCGGGATGACCTCCCAGTCGATAAGCCCGGCCTTGGCCAGCGGAAACTCGCGCAGGGCCCGCTTGGCGGCTTCGACTGACTCGCATTCGGCGATGATGGCCACACCGGGGCGGTCCTGGCGGAAATAGATGTCGCGGATAACGCCGCCCTTATACATTTGCCAGGCGTGCCGGGCTTCATCCGACATATGCGGCTGGTATTTTTCCAGGTTGGCGCCGGGCTGGGGAATATCGAGGCAAAGCAGTTTCATCGTGAGTTTCCTTGATTGAAAATACGGTTCAAGCGGCCTGAAGCCGGCGCGCAGTCTCGGTAACGCGTCGCCCCAGATAGGCAGCGGTCGCCAGATCGCTCTTGATGGGAGCGATATCCGCCGCCTGATCCGTGTTCGACTGGGTCATGACGCCCAGCCAGCTTCCGAGCCGGTTGAGGTCGTAGACACTGCCGGTGCTGCTGCTGTTTCCCGGCATCAAATCGAGGCCGACCCAGATCATGCCATGCTGGGCTGCAAACAGTGCCATCGACACGAGCGAGTTCAGCTTGTCGCCGTGCTGGGCTCCGGAGTTGGTGAAGCCGGCAGCGATCTTGTTGCGCCACTTCAGCTCTGACCAGGCTGCTTTGGTGGAGTTTTCGAAGAACTGCTTGAGCTTGGCGCTGATCAGGCCGTTGTAGGTCGGCGACCCGAAGATGATGGCGTCGCTTCGCTCAAGGGCTTCCCAGTCCATCGCGCCATCCGCGACGGCGATAAGTCTCGCCTCCGCCCCTTGAACCTCGTGGATGCCGGCGGCAACCGCTTCCGCGACGCGTGCCGTATGGCCATAGCCGCTGTCATATACAATGGATATTAGCAATTGCCGTCCTTTCATTGACGAGTCGCCCGCGAACCGAGCGCCATGGTTGCCCGCTGTTTCGACGACCGCATTGGTCGTCGGCGGCACGAATATCGTTTGCTTGGCCGGCGTTATATCGTAGAATGGACCTAACAATTAGAAATCGTTTTTATCTTCTTTGGTTCCTCGAATTCTCCAATCGCGGAATCGGCCATCCCGGGAGGATTCGCACGGTGCGCGACAGGTTTGATGGTGTACAGGCGTTCGTCGAGGCGGTTGAGACGGGCGGCTTTGCCAAGGCGGCCGATCGACTTTCGTTGACACGTTCCGCGGTCGGCAAGGCGATCGCGCGTCTTGAAGAGCGCCTGGGTGTCCGGTTGTTTCACAGGACCACACGAACGCAGAGCCTGACCGAGGATGGTCAGCAATATTATGAGCGCTGTATCCGTGCCATCGAGGAATTGCGCGCAGGCGAGTCTCTTCTGGAATCCGGCAGGCGTGAGGTCGTCGGCAGGTTGCGCGTGTCTTTGCCTGTTCTGTTCGGCCGCTACTGCGCCGCGCCGATCCTGCGTGCCTACGCGCGCCAGCATGAGAAGCTCGAACTCGAACTCAGCTTCAGTGACCGTCAGATCGATCTGATCGCCGATGGCTTCGACCTGGCGGTGCGCAACGGCGCCCTCGGCAATGGAACCGCACTCCACGCCCGGCGACTGGCCAGCCCCCGCAAGGCGCTATGCGCCTCTCCAGGCTATCTCTCCGCACGAGGGGAACCGCACTCTCTGGCGGATCTGTCCGAACATGAAACGCTCGTATACTGGCGCAATGATCATGGCCTGACCTGGCAGCTTCCTGATGCGACCGGCGCGCTCATCGACCTGTTGGTGACATCCAGACTGCGCTTTGATGATCTCGAAGTGATCGCCGATGCTGCCGTCGACGGCATGGGCCTGGCCTGGCTTCCCTACTGGTTGATCCATGAGCGCGTGCAAGCCGGCGAACTGATTGAACTCTGGGCCGATCGGCCGCGCGCCGCGATGGAATGCTATGCCGTGTGGCCAACCAACCAATATCTGCCGTTGCGGTCGCGACTGGCGATCGATGCGCTCGCCACCGAATTGCCGAAGCGTTTCGAATTCTGAAGCGGGCCGCTACACTTTTTGTCGACCACTTCGCGCTTCCTCTCCTGGCGCTGGCGCCGGTCCCGCGCACCGTTCACAAAGCGGCTTGCCGCTGTCGCCTCGCAGCCGCTCACGTTGAATAACGCAACGCATTCACGAGAAGAGAAAAAGCGGGCGAAGATTGGCGCCGGCTTGGATAGTAGAGATGAAAGCCCTCCCAATAGGGCGAATAATCTTCCAGAAACCGGTGGAGGCGACCGGTCTCGAGATAGCGCTTGGCGATATCCTCCGGGACATAGGCGAAACCGAAGCCGTCGAGAGCCGCTTCGAGAACATTATAAATCGTGTTGAAAACGAGTTGTCCGTCCACCCGAACCTTGATCTCGCGGCCGTTCTCTTCAAATTCCCAGGCATAAAGACCTCCATAGGTTGGCAAGCGCAGATTGATGCACCTGTGCTGCATGAGGTCCTTCGGATGCTTCGGAATATCGCGTGACGCAAAATATGATTCTGCGGCAACGACCGCGAAGCGAACATCGGGCCCGATCCTCGCAGAAATCATGTCCTTGGCGATCTGCTCACCGAAGCGCACGCCAGCGTCATAGCCTTCGCTGACGATGTCCTGCAGACCGTAGTTCACGTCCAATTCGAGCCTGATGTCGGGATACTGGTGGAGAAAGGTTCGAAGCCTCGGCCATATGTAGCACTGGATCTGGTAGTCGCCGGCGGTCAACCGGACGGTGCCCGCCGGCTGGTCTCGAAGTGTGTTGAGCCCATCAAGCGCAAATCCGATCTCGTCGAAAAGCGGACCGATGCTCTGTAGCATCCGTTCGCCGGCCTCGGTCGGCGAGACGCTGCGTGTCGTCCTCGTCAGAAGTCGCACGCCCAGCCGCTCTTCAAGCTGACGGATCGTGTGGCTTAGCGCCGACTGTGAGACGCCGAACTTGGCGGCGGCTTTCGTGAAACTGCGCTCTCTCGCGACCACCAGGAACACCATCAGGTCGTTGATATTCTGGCGCTCCACTGATGATTCCTTTTCATAGACAGGCGCTCATTATAAACGCGTGTCCATGAAATGGTAGCAATGAAGCCTGGAGCAACAAGGAGGCTGGATCACCTTTGCGGACCGGCATGCTTCCGCTGCAGGTTGGAGCCTCACATCGCCCGGCTGCGCAGTACCTCTCCGACAACCGACGACGCAGAGAAGGCGTTCGGCCAGCCGGCGTAGAAGGCCGTATGGGCAACGACCTCGCCGGCTTCTTCGGCGGTAAGGCCGTTATCCATGGCGCGGTTGAGGTGATAGGTAATCTGGGTGCTCTGGCCAGATGCGATCAGCGAACTGACCGTCACAAGGCTACGGTCGCGCGGTGCAAGGCCCGGCCGCTGCCAGAGATCGAGGAACAGTGGATCGGTGGTAAACTGCACCAGCCCCGGAGAGATCGGGCCCACATTCTTCTCAACGCCGGTCGCGCGTTGGCACTCGGTCTCTTCGTTGAGCGGCAGCAGTTGTGGAGAGGCCGCAGGCATCTGATCGGCCGTGATGCCCCGATCTTTGAATACGTCCTTCGTCGCGACGATTGCGAACATCGCGTTCGACCAGCCTGAGTAGAAAGCCAGATGCGTGATGATCTCGGAAACCTCCGTCGGGGTCACCCCGTTATTGAGAGCGACGCCGAGATGGTGCTTCAGATCGACTGCCTGACTTCGGGCGATTAAAACGGCCACCGTGACGATGCTGCGATCGCGGCGTGACAGTTGCGGCCTCTGCCACAGGTTTCCGATCACGTCTTCTTCTGCGTATCGGCCAAGGGCCGGCGATACGGATTGAATGTCGCTGAGCGACAGTGATGAAGCACTTCTCGGCATGGCTCCGCCGCCAACACTTTCCTGGGCCATGACAGGCTCGCCCACAGTGACCGAGATTGCCGTGGCGGCCAAAAGTCGTTTCATGATGATATCCTTCCAGCTTGGTGGTTCCGGCATCGCCTTGGGCTAACCCTGCAATAGATGCCGCAGTGTGCCGCTAGAGACCGGATCGGCGCAGCATTGCGTCGGGGTAACGAGCTCCCTGAATGATGATGTTGGCTTGCGCGATCTCATCCAGATCGACCTTGTCCAAGGTGACGTTCAGCGCCCCGATATTCTCCTCGAACCGCTCGAGCTTGCGTGTGCCGAACAGTGGAACTATCCAGGGCTTCTGGGCCAGCAGCCAGGCTAGCGCGACCTGCGCAGGCGTTGCGCGATGCTTCTCGCCGATTTGGCGGATCAGATCGACCAGCTTCTGGTTGGCGATACGTGCTTCCTCGGAGAAGCGGGGGATTCCCGCTCGGATATCGGAATTGTCGAACATGGTGTTGACGTCGATCTTGCCGGTCAGAAATCCCTTGCCGAGCGGGCTAAACGGCACAAGCCCGATACCGAGTTCCTCGATCGTCGGGATGACTTCGGCTTCGGGCTCGCGGGTCCACAAGGAATATTCGCTCTGCAACGCTGCCACCGGCTGCACTGCATGCGCTCGCCGTATGGATTGGGCACCCGCCTCAGACATGCCGAACCACCGCACTTTGCCCTCGGCAATCAGCTCCCCGACCGTCCCGGCTACATCTTCCATAGGCACTCCCGGATCGACCCGGTGCTGATAATAGAGGTCGATGTGGTCGATGCGCAGGCGCTTTAGGCTGCCCTCAATGGCGCGGCGGATCTGTGCCGGCTTGCTGTTGACGCCACCACGGTGCTCGCCAGTCTCCTGATCGATATCCCAGCCGAACTTCGTCCCGATCTTCACCTTGTCGCGAACCGGAGCAAGCGCCTCGCCGACCATCTCCTCGTTCGTCCAGGGGCCATAGACTTCGGCGGTGTCGAAGAAGTCCATGCCGTGTTCGACAGCAGTTCGAATCAGGTCGATCATGTCAGCCCGGTCCGGGAGCTCGCGGGCCTTGCCATAGCCCATGGCGCCTAGCGACAAAGCGGATACTTCAAGGCCTTGGCCCAGTGTGCGCTTGATCATTTGCTTCTCCTCCTTTGAGGCTGATTTGAAGAGCTATCGACGAGGCGGGCCTCGAGGCGACGCCGACCTCATGCGATCCGGCCGCCGTTAGGTATTTGCCTCGCGTGGCGTGATCCTAACGGTTGCCGCGCGTGCTCGGGTGCTGACCATCGGTGGTAGATACTGGCTCTTGCCGTATTTCGCGCGGTAGGCGTCATCGATGCGATCGTTGATCGGACCGTCGACCGGCTCGAAGGCGACCGTGCGCGTCATGCCGGCGGCAATGATCCGTCCGGCCTTCTGGCGGACCGCCGCCTGATACCAGCGGGAATTCTGACCATGGTAGCCGCGCACGTAGAGCGCGCCATCGACGACGACCTCCCAGATCCAGGTCGGGGTCCCATAGGTGGCGCCATCTTCCCGAAACGGTGCGATTTTCACATCGTCGGCCCGATCGATTTTGCTAAGCTCATCATCCGACCAGTTCATCGTCGCTCTCCGCTCGTCTCGGCCACAGTCGTCGACCGCTTCCCGATCTCATGCTCTGAATATAAAGCGCGCGCCTAGCTATGATTAGGCGTGGCAAATCGCATGAACTTATGAGCGAGAATCATCAATACGGATGAAGAGTGCCGGTCGTGTATTTTCGGGCATAGATGCGTCTTGATTTCGCAAATGAAGTTGAAGGCAAGTCGAGTTCTGAGAAAGCATGGTGCCGGAAACTGTCACCATGCGGGTGTATACCGCGTCTCAACAGAGCGAGACCTCAGTTTCCTTCATGCGTTGAAAAGGCATTTGAAAACATGTCCAGATTTGAACCACTCGATCCTGCCTATCCCGTCGCGCGTCAGAAAGACCTTGAAGGCGGCCCAATAGTGATGATCAATCTCTTAACTATGGTCCCGGAGGAGGAAGATGCCTTCCTTGCTGCCTGGACCGCTGACTCGCTGTTCATGAAACGCCAACCCGGCTTCATCTCGACGCAGCTACACCGTGCCATCGGCGAGAACCCAACATATCTCAATTACGCTGTCTTCGACAGCGTGAGCGCATGGCGCGAGGCTTTCCAAACTCCCGAATTCCAGGAGAAGCTCAAGGCCCATCCGCCATCAGTCGTCGCGCGGCCTCACCTATTCGCCAAGGTGGCGGTTGCCGATCTGTGCACGGCTTGAGATGGAACTGTGACACGCAGATGAAACGCATTCAATATCACCAGTATGGCGGTCCGCATCTGATGCGGCTCGAAGACTTTGAACTGGCCATGCCTAACAAAGGCGAAGTGGCTGTTAGGGTCAAGTTTGCAGCTATCAATCCCATTGACTGGAAGCTGCGGGCCGGCAGCATGAAGATTGTTACCGGCAAGACCTTCCCCCGTGCGATGGGTATGGACATCTCCGGGACGGTTATTGCCATCGGCCAGGGTGTTGCGCGTTTCAAGATCGGCGACCCGGTGTTCGGCCTTGCCCGCTTCAAGGAAAGTGGTGCGCTAGGGCAGGCCGTTGTCACCAAAGAAATCTTCTTGGCAAAGAAGCCTGAAACAGTTTCGTTTGAGGATGCCGCCTGCCTCGGAACTCCGGGAGCCACCGCTTGGAACGGCCTGGTCGATAAGGCGGAGCTGAAGGCCGGCGAGCGTGTCTTTATCAATGGCTGTACCGGCGGGGTGGGGGAAGCGGCGGTGCAAATCGCGCTCATGCGAGGCGCGACGGTTTCGGGCAGTTGCAGCGCAGGCGCCATGGAGCGGGCACGGTCTCTCGGAGTTCAAACCGTCTTCGACTATCGCACGACTGATTTGTCGACTATTCGCGAGCGCTTCGATGTAGTCTATGACACCGCTGCCACGATGCCGATAGCGGTGGGTACTGGTCTTTTGCGTGAGAAAGGTCGATTTTTGGATATCAATCCCACACCAGCAAAATTCGTTCGTGCGATGTTTAATCGGCGTCTGAAGGTTGTCGTGTGCACGCCGAGAGCCGATATTCTGGATAACCTTGCGCGCGCAGCCAAAGACGGAAAAATTCGCCTTCCAATCGCCGAAATTGTGCCCCTTACCGAGGCGATCCAACTCATCACAGCTCTTGAGGCTGGGCGCCGGCTTGGTGGGAAAGCCCTTGTTGGGATGGATTAATCGTGTCGCGAAGCCACCGATTATTTGACCTCATGCAGGTTCTTCGCCGTCACCGTGGGACGGTGTCCGGCGAGGTATTGGCACGAGAGCTCGGCGTTTCGCTTCGAACGATTCGTCGTGACATGGTTACGCTACAAGCGATGGGTGCAGATATCGATGGGGAGCCAGGCGTCGGCTATCTACTGCGCCCAGGATTTCTTTTACCGCCGCTTTCTCTGACCGAAGAGGAAATTCAGGCGCTTGTAGCCGGGGCGCAATGGGTTAGCCGGCATACTGACGACGCTTTGGCGTGCGCTGTTCAAAACGCGCTCGCAAAAATTGGCGGTGTCCTTCCTCATGACATGCGGCAAGGCTTGGACGACAATACATTCTTTGTTGGCGGTGCTGAGAAGGGCTCAACGTTGCTTGACCTGGCGCAGGTCAGACGAGCGATGCGCGACCAGCGGAAGATCCACATCACGCACACAGATCAAATAGGCACTGTGTCGGACCGGACCATATGGCCCATCATGCTGGGATTTATCGACTCAAAACGGTCTGTCGCTGGCTGGTGCGAATTGCATAACGAATTTCGCGTTTTTCAGGCCGACCACATTTTGGCGGTCGATTTCTTGGACGATCGCTATCCGCGCAACCGCCGCCAGCTGGTGAGGGAATGGCGCGCGCAAGAGGAGCATCCTTGCAAGAAAAAGAAGGTGGAAGACGGCGGATAACTGCCTTCCTCGCTAAGGAGCGGGCAACCAGAGCCTAAACCATTTCATTGTTTTATAAAGATAGGAACCAGTTATGGTCTATCCAACGTCTGCCAGTCTTCCGTTCAAGCAGAAGCGGCGAATCTTTGTGCTTTGGGCACTCACGGTGGCTTTTGTAACCGTCCAGCTTATTGTGCATCCGATATTCCCTTCGGAAAGCATTATTCCGACGTTACTCGCTCAAGTCGGAACATTGCTGATCGCCTTTGGTGTAGTCGGACGAATCTGGTCGACCGTCTATATTGGAGGTCGAAAGAATTCCGAGCTCGTGACTAAGGGACCCTATTCGATCACTCGCAACCCTCTGTACGTCTTTTCGCTGTGCATGATCATCGGCGTCTGCCTGGTGTTTGGAAGCCTGCTCTCTACCGCAATTTTCACATTGCTCGCCTATCTCGTCTTCAGATATACGGCGGAGCGAGAGGCCGTATATTTATCTCACCTGTTCGGCGAGCAATATGCAGAATACTCTCGGCGTACCCCGTTGTTCTGGCCCCATTTCTCGAATTTCGAATGGGGGCAGGTTCCCGTGATTTCCAGCCGGGCTCTGCTGGTTACGTCCAGAGATTCTCTCTTCACTATCGCCACCATCCCCTTTTCTGAACTGGTCGAATACCTTCGAGAAAGCGGCTTTCTAGCCATGGCTATTATTGTCCCTTGAAACTGACCGTGTGAACAGCACGTCGAGGCGAGTCAATAAGCGTGTTAGGCTATCGCGGAACTCTCCGGCTTCATGGTGAAGGGATGGCGTCAACGAGGCGGACCGGGCGGGTAGGGAACTCGTCTGCCATTTCGTTGGCCATCGGGAGAAAGCGGAAAAATCCCGATGTTCTCCGGCACCGCCGCGTCCGCTTGGCGCGGTCCGCAACCTCGGTCCGATAACCCACATATTGGCGAAAAGGTTCCAGGAAAACAACCGCATTCCCCCATGCCGGAAGCCTCGATGCGGCGCGCCGGCTCTTTCCAAATCGACGGGTCGCACTAGCTTAAAGGGGACGTGACGAAAAGGAGAAAACCATGACCGACGCACCGAATACGGCGACCCCGGCGCGGAGAGTGTTGCGTGGCCGCCCCTACAGCATCGGCGAGTTTGCCAGGAAATACCGGTTGGATGACAAGGAGGCAAAGCGCCTCTACGACAAGTTCGGCCCGTCGGCGACCGAACTCGACCTGTTGATGGCGGCGAAGCGGCGCCCGCCGGGCCTGCCGACCAATCTCGACGCCTGACGGCGCTTTATGAGGATCCGAACCGGAAGCTGCCTTTGCGGGGCGGTGGCCTACAGGGTGGAGGGCGAGCCGTTGCGCACCGGCCTCTGCCACTGCGCCGATTGCCGTAAATCGAGCGGCTCCGCCTTCACCTTCTTCGCGGTCTGGCAGCGCCGGGCTTTCTCCCACAGCGGCGAGATCGCCACCTTCGCCGGCCGCAGCTTCTGCCCCGCCTGCGGCAGCAGGCTTTTCTGTCTTAGGGATGACGAGGCGGAAATCCGCCTGGGCTCGCTTGACAGCCCGCCCACCGACCTTGCGCCTGGTTATGAAGTCTGGATCAAGCGGCGCGAGCCTTGGTTGCATTCGTTGCCTGACGCGGACCAATATGCCGAGGACGCGGATTGACGGGCGCTAAAGCGCGTCACGATCGAGATCGCTTGCCGCGCTTTAGGTCTTTGATTTGCCGTATGTTGTGATCGCAAAACCGCGGCACAGTTTTGCGCGACATGCTCAGGCGCACCGAAACTTGACTTTCCTTACCAATATTTCATTTCACCCATCCGCAATTCCGTGCCAGTTCGGCGGCAACGCTAATCGCCGGTTCATCTGCACTGTGATTATTTCACCGCAGAGGCCGCAGGCGGCCACTGACGGATTGAGGACGACATGAACAAAATCGTAAGCGGCAGCGAAACCGGAGCAAAGGCAGGTGAAGCGTCCGACCTCGCAGCGATCCTTGCCGCGTCGGGACGTCAGGGCAAGCGCAGCCGCTGGCGTGGGCGCCTGCTCATTCTTCTCCTCGTCATCGCCGCCGCCGCAGGCGCCGCTTATGTCTATATGGGCAGAGGGCAGAGCGAAGTGAGCTACGCCACCCAGCCGGCAAAACGCGGCGACCTGACCGTGCTCGTCACCGCCACCGGCTCGGTGCAGCCGACCGAGCAGGTGGATATATCGAGCGAGCTTTCCGGCACTGTCCGCGACGTCAATGTCGATTACAACAGCACGGTCAAATCAGGTGAGGTGCTCGCCCTTCTCGATACCAACAAGCTCGAGGCGGATGTGAAGAGTTCGCGCGCCAAGCTCAATTCGGCCAAGGCGAACGTCGTCAAGGCCAATGCCGACATGCAATCGGCAGGCACCTCGCTCGAGCGGTTGAAGAGCCTGGTCAGGAGCAATGTCTCCACCCAGCAGAGCCTGGACGACGCCACCTACAAATATGATTCCGCCGTTGCCGCCAAACAGATCAACGAAGCCGAAGTCCTCGCCGCGGAGGCCGACCTGCAACTGGCCGAAGTCAATCTCGCCAAGGCGAAGATCATCTCGCCGATCGACGGCGTCATCCTCACCCGCTCGGTCAATCCGGGCGCGACGGTCGCAGCCTCGCTTTCGGCTCCGATCCTTTTCACCATTGCCGGCGACCTGAAGAAGATGGAGCTGCAGGTCGATGTCGACGAAGCCGATGTCGGCCAGATCGCCGTCGGCCAGAAGGCGAAGTTCACGGTCGACGCCTATCCCGACCGGACTTTTCCCGCCGAAATCGAGCAGATCCGCTTCGCCTCCGAGGTGGTCAACAATGTCGTCACCTACAAGGCGGTGCTGTCGGTCGACAATGCCGATCTGCTGCTGCGCCCCGGCATGACGGCGACGGCCGATGTCACCGTCGAGGCCGTCAAGGACACGCTGATGGTGCCGAACGCCGCGCTGCGCTACGCTCCGGCGCAGGCGGAACGGCGCGGCCGCGGCATTTTTGGTATCTTCGGCCCGCCACGCCAGCGCAACAACAATGCCGGTTCGGCGTTGACGGGCACGCAGCGCCGTGTCTGGGTGCTGCGCAACGGCCGCCCGGTACCCGTCATCATCCAGGTCGGCTCATCCGACGGCCAGTTCACCCAGGTCGTCTCCGGCGACATCAAGCAAGACGACGCACTGGTGACCGACGCCACGACGCGTGCGAACTAGGCGGAGAGACGGATGGCAAGCCCGCCGCTCATCGAATTCAGGCAGGTCTCGAAAATCTACGGCGAGGGCGAGGCGGCGATCCGCGCGCTCGACCACGTCGACCTGGCGATCAACGCCCATGAATTCGTCGCGATCATGGGTCCGTCAGGCTCCGGCAAGTCGACGGCGATGAACATTCTCGGCTGCCTCGACGTGCCGACATCAGGCGACTACATCTTCCAAGGCATTCCGACCAGCGGCTTCGACCGCAGCCAGCTGACGCTGCTGCGCCGCCATATGCTCGGTTTCGTCTTCCAGGGCTTCAACCTCCTGTCGCGCACCTCGGCCGTCGAAAATGTCGAATTGCCGCTGATCTATCGCGGCATGGCGGTGCGCGAGCGGCGCGAACGGGCCCGCGAAGCCCTGGCGCTGGTCGGCCTCACCGGCCGCGAACATCACAAGACACAGGAACTGTCAGGCGGCCAGCAGCAGCGCGTCGCCATCGCCCGCGCCATCGTCACCGAGCCGGCACTGCTTCTGGCCGACGAGCCCACCGGCAATCTCGATACGAAGACCAGCGTCGAGATCATGGATTTGATGACGCGGCTGAACCGCGAGCAGGGCATCACCATCGTCATGGTCACCCACGAACCTGATATTGCCGCCTATGCGCAGCGGCTGCTGCGTTTCGTCGATGGAAAGCTGGAGACCGAAGTCGAGCACCGGAGGAGGGCGGATCATGTTCTTTGAGACGCTGAAGCTGGCGCTGCGGGCCATCAGCCGCAACATGCTGCGCTCCTTCCTGACCGTGCTCGGCGTCGTCATCGGCGTTGCCGCCGTCATCGCGCTGGTGACGATCGGCAACGGCACCACCGCGCAGGTCTCGACCGAACTGTCGCGGCTCGGCACCAACATGCTGTTCGTCCGTCCCGGCCAGTTCGGTCCCGGCCGGGCGAGCTCCGAGGCCAAGCGCTTCAGCGTCAAGGACGTCGCGGCGATCCGCGACCAGATTGGCGGCCTGAGGGCTGTCGCGCCGCTCAACCAGTCGACGGCGACGGTGATTTTCGGCGGCCAGAACCATTCGACCAGCGTGTCGGGCACCACCAACGATTATTTCGTCGCCCAGGACTGGAATCTGGCGCTCGGCCGCACTTTCACTCCCGCCGAGGAACGCGGCCAGTCTCGCTGCATCATCGGCGAGACGGTGCGATCGCAGCTCTTCGGCAGCGCCGACCCCACAGGCCAGCAGATCCGCGTCGGCAAGGTCTCATGCCCGGTCATCGGCGTGCTCGCCAAACGCGGCCAGTCCGGCATGGGCAACGACCAGGACGATGTCGTGATCATGCCGGTCAAGGTGTTCCAGCGGCGCATCAGCGGCAGTTCCAACGTGCCGCAGATCATCATCTCGGCGCGCGACGGCGTCTCCACGGCCAAAGTACAGTCCGACGTCGAAAATCTCCTGCGCGAGCGCCGCAAGATCGTGCCCGGCCGCCAGGACGATTTCAACGTCAACGACATGACGCAGATCGCCGAGGCGATGACCGGCACGACGACGCTGCTGACCGGCCTGCTCGGCGCCGTCGCCGCCATCAGCCTGCTCGTCGGCGGCATCGGCATCATGAACATCATGCTGGTCTCCGTCACCGAGCGCACCCGCGAGATCGGCATTCGTCTCGCAATCGGCGCACTGGAAAACCAGGTGCTCACCCAGTTCCTGGTCGAAGCCGTGGCGCTGTCGCTGTTCGGCGGCATCACCGGCATCGTGCTGGGGCTCAGCCTCGGCTTCGGCGCGGTGACGTTGCTGAAAGTGCCCTTCGTCTTCAGCCCGATGATGATCGCCGTCGCCTTCCTGTTCTCCGCGGCAATCGGCATGATCTTCGGCTATTTCCCGGCGAGAAGGGCAGCGCAGCTCAACCCCATCGAGGCGTTGCGGCACGAATAAATGCGTTGTGGGATGATGTGTCTCCAAGCTAACGGAGGGTGGGGAGGCGGCAGGAGCTATTTCACGGCTCGGGCGCTGGTATCGCAACACCATTCACCGATCTTCGCAGGCTCGCTATGTTATCTATCTGTCTCTATTATGATATATCAGCCTGACTTGCCATCGGTTTTCGAGCGTGCGACTATGTGATATATCAGCAGGGCAACGGATTCGGGCATGCAGACTTCACAAAGCCATCTTGCCTATCTCGCGCTGGAGCATCTGATCGTGACGCTGGCGTTGAAGCCCGGCGCGCTTGTTACCGAAAAGCAGCTGATCGATATGGCGGGCCACGGGCGCACGCCGGTGCGTGAGGCGATCCAGAAGCTCGCCTGGCAGGGGCTGATCCTGGTGAAGCCGCGCGTCGGGCTGCAGGTTGCCGAGATCGCGGCTGGGGATCATCGCAATGTCATGCAGGTGCGCCGCGAGCTGGAGCCGATCGCAGCAGGCTTGGCCGCCGAACATGCGAGCGACGAACAGCGCGCGCGTCTCGTCGACTGTGCCCGCGCCATGGACGAATGCACTGTGACGGGTGATCTCGCCGGCTTTTTTGCCGCTGACAAGGCCTTCGACGAAATTCTCGAGGATGCCTGCCCAAACGGCTTCATCATGGCGGCGCTCGGCCCGGTACAGACGCATTCGCGCCGCCTCTGGTATTCCACCGCAAGCCCGGAGCGCATGGATCGCGCCATCGCGCTGCATGTCGCCGTCATCCAGGCCATCCATCGGGGCAGGCCGGACGAGGCGCGCGCCACCATGGCGACGCTGATCAATTATCTCAGCCAGGAATAGAAACGGCCCCGTTTCCGGAGCCGTTGTCAGATCGGATTGTCGGGAAAATTTTCAGCCGACGAAAGCGCGCTCGATGACGAACTCGGCGGGCTTGCTGTTGGCGCCTTCATTGAGGCCGGCCTTTTCGAGCAGTTCCTTGGTATCCTTCAGCATCGCCGAGGAGCCACAGATCATGCCGCGGTCAATCGCCGGGTCGAGCGGCGGTACGCCGAGATCGGAAAACAGCTTGCCGGAGGAGATCAGGTCGGTGATGCGGCCGCGATATTCGAAATCCTCGCGCGTGACGGTCGCATAGTGGCGCAGCTTGTCGCCGACGACTTCCTTCAGCAATTCGTCATTCTGGATTTCGTGCACGAGGTCGAAGCCGTATTTCAGCTCGGCGACATCGCGGGTCGTATGGGTGAGGATGACTTCCTCGAACTTCTCATAGGTCTCAGGATCGCGGATCAGGCTGGCGAATGGCGCAACACCCGTTCCCGTCGAGAACATGTAGAGACGACGGCCGGGCGTCAGCGCGTCGAGCACCAGCGTGCCAGTCGGCTTCTTGCGCATCAGCACCTGGTCGCCCGGCTTGATCGCCTGCAGATGCGAGGTCAGCGGGCCGTCCGGCACCTTGATCGAGAAGAATTCAAGCTCTTCGGCCCAGGCGGGGCTGGCGATCGAATAGGCGCGGAAGACCGGCTTGCCCTCGACCATCAGGCCGATCATCGCGAACTCGCCGGAACGGAAACGGAAGCCCTGCGGCCGGGTCATCGTGAAGCGGAAGAGCCGGTCGGTGTAATGCGTCACAGCGAGCACCGTCTCGGCGTAAACGCCGGCGGGGATGGACGGGGCGAAGTCTTCGGTCTTTGCAGGCGCGTTCATTGCGGTAGAGGATCCCGTTTCGTCGGATGAACTGTCGGATGCGAGGCTGATATTACATATCGGGCCAGAATTAAAGGCATTCCATTCCATGCAGCGCCCATCAGAGGAAATATGCATGTCATTGTCAGGATTCAATGGCCACTAGGGGGCAAGCAGGGGCGGGCGGGGAAAGTCGTATTTCCTGCTGGCGAAGCCCGGCAAAGGATGCATATTAGAGCGGCGCGCCGAAATGGATGCCGGTTTTCGGCAAAAACGGTGCGACAACAAAGACCTACGGCGTCGGAACCCTCAGCAACAGGTCCGGCAATGGTGGCGAAATAAAAAAGATGCTTGCCGGGGCGAGCGCGATAGGGCGGTTGGGGGAATATGAAGATTTTCAACTACAAGCGTGTTCCTTACGCGGAGATGCGCGCCTTTTCCGTCCATATCCTGACGGCATCCGGCTCCTTCCTTGCCTTTCTCGGCGTCGTTGCCGCTGCCGAGCATCGCTTCATCGACATGTTCTGGTGGCTGGGTCTCGCCCTTCTCGTCGACGGCATAGACGGGCCGATAGCCCGCAAGGTGCGCGTCAAGGAAGTGCTGCCCACTTGGTCGGGCGATACGCTCGACAATATCATCGATTACGTCACCTATGTGCTTCTGCCGGCCTTCGCGCTCTATCAGAGCGGCATGATCGGCGAGCCCTGGTCCTTCGTCGCCGCCGGCATGATCGTCGTCTCCAGCGCCATCTACTATGCCGATATGGGCATGAAGACGGATGAGTATTTCTTCTCCGGCTTCCCGGTCGTCTGGAACATGATCGTTTTCACGCTGTTCGTCATCGATGCCAGCGCGACGACCGCGCTTGCCGTCGTCATTATCTCGGTGGTGCTGACCTTCCTGCCGATCAATTTCCTGCATCCGGTCCGCGTCAAAAGGCTGCGCCCGCTCAATCTCGGCGTCTTTTTCCTGTGGTCGGCACTCGGCATTTTTTCGCTGCTGATGCATTTCGACACGCCCGAATGGGCACTCGTTCTCTTTATCGTGACCGGGCTCTATCTTTACGTCATCGGCGCGGTGCTGCAATTCTTCCCCGCCCTTGGACGCGAAGCTTAGGATAGGCAGATGACCAAAACGCAGGCTGTTTCATTTTCGAGGACGGGCGGGCCGGAGGTTTTCGACTATGTCGAGATCGATCTCCCGTCGCCGTCGGCGGGCGAAGTGCAGATCAAGCAGGCGGCGGTCGGCCTCAATTTCATCGACGTCTATTTCCGCAACGGCAGCTACAAGGTGCCGCATCTGCCCTTCGTCACCGGCAAGGAGGGCGCCGGCACCGTGACATCGGTCGGCCCCGGCGTCGAGGATTTCAAGGTCGGCGACCGCGTCGCCTATGCCAGCGCCGATGGCGCCTACAGCGCTGAGCGCAATATCGAGACGCGCTATCTGGTGCATGTGCCTGACGGCATCGCGCTCGAAACGGCAGCGGCGATGATGCTGAAGGGCATGACCGCCGAATATCTGTTGAACCGCACCTTCAAGGTCGGGCCGGAGACCGTCCTGCTGTTCCACGCCGCTGCCGGCGGCGTCGGCCTGATCGCCGGCCAATGGGCAAAGGCGCTCGGCGCCACCGTCATCGGCACGGCGGGCTCCGAAGACAAGATCGAGCTGGCGCTTGCCCATGGCTACGACCATGTGATCAACTATAAGAGCGACAATTTCGTCGACCGTGTCCGCGAAATCACCAGCGGCAAGGGCGTCGATGTCGTCTACGATTCGATCGGCCGTGATACTTTTCCACAGTCGCTTGACTGCCTGAAGCCGCGCGGTCTCTTTGCCTCCTTCGGCCAATCCTCCGGTCCGATCGAGAATTTCACCCTGGCGATGCTGGCGCAGAGGGGTTCGCTCTTTGCGACGCGGCCTACGCTCTTCACCTATATCGCCGCGCGCCAGGAACTGATCGACAGCGCCAAAGCGCTATTTGATATTGTGCAAAGCAACAAAGTGCGTATCAATATCAATCAAACTTATCCGCTGCGTGAGGTTGGGCGGGCTCACGCGGATCTGGAAACAAGAAAAACAACAGGAACGACGCTGCTGATTCCATGAGATCCGAACGGACCGGTTGGCAGAAGAAATGAGGGGAACGTGTCGCCATTGAATGTGCCGGATTCCGGTGCGTTATTATCGGTCCAGAAGCTGACGAAGTTCTTCGGAAGCTTTGCCGCCTGCAATGAAATCGATCTCGATATCGCGCCGGGCGAAATTCACGCGCTTCTCGGCGAAAATGGTGCAGGCAAATCCACTCTGGTGAAGATGCTGTTCGGCGTTCTCGAGCCGACGGGCGGGCATATCCTGTGGCAGGGCCAGCCGGTTGCGATCACCTCGCCGGGCGAAGCCCGCAAGCTCGGCATCGGCATGGTCTTCCAGCATTTTTCGCTGTTCGAGGCGCTGACGGTTGCCGAAAACATCGCGCTGTCGCTCGATGACGCCATCCCGATCGACCGGATCGCCGAGGAGGCGAGGGCGCTGTCGGTCGCCTACGGCCTGCCGCTCGATCCGCATGCCCATGTCGCCGATCTCTCGGTCGGCGAGCGCCAGCGCATCGAGATCGTCCGCGCGCTGCTGCAGAACCCGAAGCTGATCATCCTCGACGAGCCGACCTCGGTGCTGACGCCGCAGGAGGCCGACAAGCTGTTCGAGACGCTGTTCAAGCTGCGTGCCGAAGGGCGTTCTGTTCTTTATATCAGCCATCGCCTGGAAGAGGTGCAGCGCATCTGCGATCGCGCCACTGTGCTGCGCCATGGCCGCGTGACCGGCGCCTGCGATCCCAGGCAGGAAACGCCTGCATCGCTCGCCCGCATGATGGTCGGCAGCGAAGTGGCGACGGTGACCCACCCGGAACGCAGCGACAAAGGCGAGGTACAGCTTGCCGTCGCCAATCTTTCCGTCTCTGCCCGCACCCCCTTCGCCATGCCGCTGCGCGATGTGTCTATGGCGGTGCGCTCGGGTGAAATTCTCGCCATTGCCGGTGTCGCCGGCAACGGCCAGAGCGAACTCTTCGATGCATTGTCCGGTGAATATCCGGTCGCCTCGGCAGAGGCGATCGTCATCCGCAAAAAGCACGTGGGCAATCAGGGCATTACCGCCCGCCGTCTTCTCGGCGCCGGCTTCGTACCGGAGGAGCGTCACGGCCATGCCGCCGTCTCCGCCATGAAACTCTCGGATAATCTCGTCCTTGCCCGCAGCCAGTCTGACCGCAAGGCGTTTCTGGGCCTGCTCGGCATCATCCGCCACGCTGCGGTGAAATCTGCCGCACGGCGCATTTCCGAGGCCATGGATGTCCGCAAGAGCGGCGATGATCCTGCCGCCGGCTCCTTATCAGGCGGCAATCTGCAGAAATTCATCGTCGGCCGCGAGCTCGACCGCCAGCCGGCGGTCCTCGTCGTCAACCAGCCGACCTGGGGCGTCGATGCCGGGGCGGCAAGCCGCATCCGCCAGGCCCTGGTCGATCTCGCAAGAAACGGCTCGGCCGTCGTCGTCATCAGCCAGGATCTTGACGAAATTTTCGAAGTGGCGACCGATATCGCCGTCATCTCCGAGGGCCGTCTTTCCCGCCCGTTCCCAGCGGGCGAACTGACGCGGGAAAAGATCGGCCTGCTGATGGGCGGCCTGCACGAGAGCAGCTCTGTACCCGAGGCGCCCCATGCGCATTGAACTTGAAAAACGCCCCGACGTCTCGAAGCTCTACGCTTTCGTCTCGCCGCTCCTGGCCCTTGTCCTGACGCTGGCCTTTGGCGCCATCATGTTCGCCATGCTCGGCAAGGACCCGGTCGAGGCCCTCGACGCCTTCTTCATCGAGCCGCTGCTCGAGGTCTGGTCGCTGCACGAATTGGCGATCAAGGCCGCTCCGCTGATCCTGATCGCCGTCGGCCTTGCCGTCTGCTACCGCTCGAACAATTGGAATATCGGCGCCGAAGGCCAGTTCACCATCGGCGCCATCACCGGTTCCTATCTGCCGATCGTCTTCTACGACTGGCATTCGCCGCTGGTGCTGCCGCTGATGCTGATCCTTGGCGCACTCGGCGGTGCGCTCTTCGCTGCCATTCCGGCGCTGCTGAAGGCGCATTTCAACACCAATGAGATCCTGACATCGCTGATGCTGGTCTATATCGCCCAGCTCTTCCTCGACTGGCTGATCCGCGGCGCCTGGCGCGATCCGAAGGGCTTCAATTTTCCGGTCTCGCGTGATTTCGCACCGGAAGCGGTGCTGCCGGCGATCTGGGAAGAATCTGGCCGCGCCCATTGGGCCTTCATCTTCGCCATCATTGCGGCGATCGGCGTCTGGTTCATGCTGCGCTATACGCTGAAAGGTTTCGAAATCGTCGTGCTCGGCCAATCCGAGCGGGCAGGGCGCTTTGCCGGCTTTTCGTCGAAGAAGATGATCTGGTTCAGCTTTCTCTTTTCGGGCGCGCTGGCCGGCCTTGCCGGCATCAGTGAGGTCTCAGGCTCGATCGGCCATCTGCAGCCGGCGATCTCGCCGGGCTACGGCTTCACCGCCATCATCGTCGCCTTCCTCGGCCGCCTTAATCCGCTCGGCATCATCGCATCCGGCCTGGTGCTGGCGCTGACCTATCTCGGCGGCGAGGCAGCACAGCTTTCGCTCGGCGTTTCCGACAAGGTCACCCGCGTCTTCCAGGGTCTGCTGCTCTTCTTCGTGCTCTCCTGCGATACGCTGATCTATTACAAAATCCGCATTGTCTGGTCGCGGTTAAGGGGTGGGGCGGCATGAGCATCTTCGAAGCCATTCTGCTGACCGTCATCACCGCCTCGACGCCGCTCGTCATCGCGGCACTCGGCGAACTCGTGACCGAGCGCTCCGGCGTTCTCAATCTCGGTGTCGAGGGCATGATGATCATGGGCGCGGTCGCCGCATTTGCCGGTGCGCAGAACTCGGGCTCCCCCTATATCGGCATTGTCTGCGGCATTGCGGCGGGTGCGCTGTTTTCTCTCCTGTTCGCCTTCCTGACGCTGACGCTGGTGGCAAACCAGGTGGCGACCGGGCTGGCGCTCACCCTACTCGGCCTCGGCGCATCCGGCATGCTCGGCGAAGCCTATGTCAGCGTGCCCGGCATCCGGCTTGGAGAGATCGTCATTCCCGTCCTGTCGGATATTCCGGTCGTCGGCCACGTTCTCTTCAGCCAGGATCTGATCTTCTACCTGTCGATCGCGCTTGTGGTCGGCGTCAGCTGGTTCCTGTTTCGCAGCCGGACCGGGCTGAAGCTCAGGGCGATCGGCGACAATCATGGTTCGGCCCATGCGCTCGGCATTCACGTCATCCGCACGCGCTACCTGGCGGTGATGTTCGGCGGCGCCTGCGCCGGTCTTGCCGGCGCGCAGCTTTCGCTGGTCTACACACCGCAATGGGCGGAGAACATGTCGGCCGGCCGCGGCTGGATCACTCTGGCGCTGGTGGTCTTCGCCTCTTGGCGGCCATGGCGGGTCTTTGCCGGCGGCTATCTCTTCGGCGCGGTCACCATCCTGCAGCTTCACGCGCAGGCCTTCGGTCTCGGCATTCCCTCGCAATTCCTCTCGATGCTGCCCTATGCCGCGACTATTGTGGTTCTCATCATCATTTCCCATAATCGGCGTACGACGTTGATCAACACGCCCGCGTCGCTCGGAAAAGCCTTCGTACCGGAGCGATAAAGCAACAACACAAGACGGGTTTCCGGAATAACTTCAAACCAACAGGGGTCACCATGAAGAAGTTCGCATTCGCCCTTGCCGCCTCGGCTGCCGCCGTGATTGGCATCTCTTCCGCCGCTCAGGCCGCTGACAAGACGAAGATCTGCTTCGTCTATGTCGGTTCGCATACCGACGGCGGTTATTCGCAGGCCCACGATCTCGGCCGTCAGCAGGTCCAGGCCGAGTTCGGCGACAAGATCGAAACGCCTTACCTCGAAAACGTGCCGGAAGGCCCGGATGCCGAGCGCGCCATCGAGCGCCTTGCCCGTTCCGGCTGCAAGCTGATCTTCACGACGTCCTTCGGCTTCATGGATGCGACGGTCAAGGTCGCCGCCAAGTTCCCTGACGTCAAGTTCGAGCACGGCACCGGCTACAAGTCCGGCCCGAATCTGGCGACCTACAACTCGCGTTTCTATGAGGGCCGCTACATTCTCGGCCAGATCGCCGCGAAGACCTCAAAGAATCACGGGGCGGCCTACATCGCCTCCTTCCCGATTCCTGAAGTCGTGATGGGCATCAACTCCTTCGAGCAAGGCGCCAAGTCGATCGATCCGAGCTTCAAGCTGAAGGTCATCTGGGTCAACACCTGGTTCGACCCCGGCAAGGAAGCCGATGCCGCCAAGGCGATGATCGACCAGGGCGTCGACGTTCTGACCCAGCACACTGATACGACTGCGCCGATGCAGGTTGCCGAAGAACGCGGCATCCACGCCTTCGGTCAGGCGTCGGACATGATCGCAGCCGGCCCGAAGGCACAGCTGACGGCGATCGTCGATACCTGGGGTACCTACTACTCCAAGCGCGTTCACGCGCTTCTGGACGGCACCTGGAAGTCCGAGCAGAGCTGGGATGGCCTGAAGGACGGCATCCTGAAGATGGCGCCGTACACGAACATGCCTGACGACGTGAAGAAGATGGCCGAGGAGACCGAAGCCAAGATCAAGTCGGGCGAACTGCATCCCTTTACCGGCCCGATCAACAAGCAGGACGGCACACCTTGGCTGAAGGCCGGCGAAAAGGCCGACGACGGTACGCTGCTCGGCATGAACTTCTACGTCGAAGGCGTCGACGACAAGCTGCCCGCGCAATAAGCCGCACTCAATTCGCAGTTGCGAAGGGCGCCCCCTGTGGGCGCTCTTTTTTTGCTGCAGCGCATCCCAAGATTCCGATTTACAAAAGTAATACTATATGATTTTTTGACCCTGCGCCGCGAGATGCGGCATTGGGAGGAAATCATGAAATTGAAGACTGCACTTTTGAGTGCCACGATTCTGGCTGCCTGCATGTTCGGTTCGGCTTCGGCCGCCGGCCTCACCGTCGGCTTCTCGCAGATCGGCTCGGAATCGGGCTGGCGTGCGGCTGAAACGACCGTGACCAAGGAGCAGGCCAAGAAGCGCGGCATCGATCTGAAATTTGCCGATGCGCAGCAGAAGCAGGAAAACCAGATCAAGGCTCTGCGTTCCTTCATTGCTCAGGGCGTCGATGCCATTCTCATTGCTCCGGTCGTCGAAACCGGCTGGGACGACGTTCTCAAGGAAGCCAAGGAAGCCAAGATTCCGGTCATCCTTCTCGACCGTACCATCAAGGCTCCCGACGATCTGTACCTGACGGCGGTTACGTCGGATCTGGTTCATGAAGGCAAGGTTGCAGGCGACTTCCTGGTCAAGACCGTCGGCGACAAGAAGTGCAACGTCGTCGAGCTGCAGGGCACCACCGGTTCGTCGCCGGCTATCGCCCGCAAGAAGGGCTTCGAAGAGGCTCTTGCCGGCCACGACAACCTGAAGATCGTTCGCAGCCAGACCGGTGACTTCACCCGCACCAAGGGCAAGGAAGTCATGGAAAGCTTCCTGAAGGCCGAGAATGGCGGCAAGGATATCTGCGCTCTCTACGCCCATAACGACGATATGGCGGTCGGCGCCATCCAGGCGATCAAGGAAGCCGGCCTGAAGCCCGGCAAGGATATCCTCGTCGTCTCCATCGACGCCGTGCCCGACATTTTCAAGGCCATGTCGGAAGGTGAGGCCAATGCCACGGTCGAGCTGACGCCGAATATGGCAGGTCCGGCCTTCGATGCGCTCGATGCCTACCTGAAGGACAAGAAGGCTCCGGCGAAATGGATCCAGACCGAGTCCAAGCTCTACACGCCTGCCGACGACCCGATGAAGGTCTATGAAGAGAAGAAGGGTCAGGGCTACTGATTGAACCTGGAACCGCACCGGCCCATCATGGACCGGTGCGGAACTGCCGGTGCCGGCCGGGCATCATGCCCGGTTTTGGCACAGGCGTAAGGCGCAATATCAGGAAACATCAGCCCTCA
This sequence comes from Rhizobium sp. IY2, assembly GCF_047532935.1. Taxonomy (NCBI): domain Bacteria; kingdom Pseudomonadati; phylum Pseudomonadota; class Alphaproteobacteria; order Hyphomicrobiales; family Rhizobiaceae; genus Rhizobium; species Rhizobium sp. IY2. The sequence goes on along the minus strand of NZ_JBLKNU010000001.1, from coordinate 1,411,855 downwards.
TGGTTCACAATTTCGAGAATATTCTCGCAGCCTCCGGCATATCGAAATTCTTCCCCGGCGCCGTCGCCCTGGATAAGGTGGATTTCACGCTGCGCCGTGGCGAGGTTCATGCATTGCTCGGCGAAAACGGCGCCGGCAAATCGACGCTGATCAAGTGCATCACCGGCGCCTACCATCGTGACGAAGGCAGCCTGATGCTGGACGGCCAGGAAATCAATCCGGCCAATACGCTCGCCGCCCAGAAGCTCGGCATCGGCACGGTCTACCAGGAGGTCAATCTCCTTTCCAATCTGAGCGTCGCCGAAAATCTCTTTCTCGGACGCCAGCCGAGGCGTTTCGGCATGACCGAGGTCAGGGCGATGAACCGCAAGGCGCGCGATCTGCTTGCCGGCTATGGCATCGATATCGACGTCACCGCCGAACTCAGCCGTTTCTCCGTCGCCGTCCAGCAAGTGGTTGCCATCGCCCGTGCCGTTGACCTGTCAGGCAAGGTGCTGATCCTCGATGAGCCGACGGCAAGCCTCGACAATCAGGAGGTGGCGCTGCTCTTCCGCATCATCGAGGACCTGAAGCAGCGTGGGCTGGGCATCGTCTTTATCACCCATTTTCTCGAGCAGGTCTATGCGATCAGCGACCGGATCACCGTGCTGCGCAACGGCAAGCTCGTCGGCACCCGTGACGCTGCCGATCTGCCGCGCCAGGGCCTGATCGCCATGATGCTCGGCCGCGAACTGGCGCATGTCGAGGAGGCGGTGAAGGAACGCAGCCACGCGGCAGGCGAAGTCCGATACCGTTTTTCAGGCTACGGCAAACGCGGCAAAGTCAAACCCTTCGACCTTGAGGTGCGGGCCGGAGAGGTGGTCGGCATTGCCGGGCTGCTCGGCTCCGGCCGGACCGAAACCGCCGAACTCCTGTTCGGTATCGAACACGCCGACAGCGGCAGCGCCACGATCGACGGCCAGCCTGTGACGCTTTCGAGCCCGCGCGCCGCAATCGAAAAGGACTTTGGCTTCTGCCCCGAGGATCGCAAGACCGATGGCATCATCGGCGACCTGTCGATCAGGGAAAACATCGCGCTTGCGCTGCAGGCCCGCCGCGGCTGGACCCGGCCGCTCTCGCGCGCCGAACAGAACGCGCTCGCCGACCGCTACATCAAGGCGCTCGATATCCGCACCACTGATCGCGAAAAGCCGATTCGCCTGCTTTCCGGCGGCAATCAGCAGAAGGCGATCCTCGCCCGCTGGTTGGCGACCAATCCGAAGTTTCTGATCCTCGACGAGCCGACCCGCGGCATCGATGTCGGCGCCCATGCCGAGATCATCAAGCTGATCGAAGAGCTCTGTGCCGGCGGCATGTCGCTGATCGTGATTTCCTCGGAACTTGAAGAGCTTGTCGCCTATAGTTCACGTGTCATCGTCCTTCGCGACCGGCAGCATATCGCCGAATTGACAGGCGAACGCATCACGGCCGCCGGCATCGTCGAAGCCATTGCCGCCGCCGAACATAAGATGGAGGAGGCATGAGGTCCTCGCTGAAGGCGCTGGCCTATCGCCTGGCGCCGCAATTGATTGCGCTTGTTGTCATTCTTTTGTTGAATTTCATCACGTCGCCGCAGTTTTTTAATGTCGTGGTTCAAAATGACCGGCTGTATGGCAGCCTGATCGATGTGCTCAACCGCGGCGCGCCGGTGGCGCTGCTGGCGATCGGCATGACGCTGGTGATTGCCACCAAGGGCATCGACCTTTCCGTCGGTGCGGTCATCGCGATCTGCGGCGCTGTTGCCGCATCGTCGATTGTGTCTGGAAATTCAGTTGCTTATACCGTTATCCTAACGCTTTCGATTGGGCTTGCCTGCGGCGTCTGGAACGGTTTTCTGGTGGCTGTCCTGAACATCCAGCCGATCATCGCGACGCTGGTGCTGATGGTGGCCGGCCGCGGCATCGCCCAGCTCATCACCGAAGGCGCCATCTTGACCTTCAACGATGACGGGCTGACCTTCTTCGGCAGCGGTTCGCTGCTGCTTCTGCCGATGCCTGTGGTCACCTGGATTCTCGTCGGCCTGCTCGTCATTCTGCTTGTCCGCCGCACGGCGCTCGGCATGCTGATCGAGGCCGTCGGAATCAATCGCCGCGCCAGCACGCTCTCCGGCATTCAGACGCCGGTACTGCTGATGGCTGTCTATATGCTGAGCGGCCTCTGCGCCTCGATTGCAGGCGTCATCGTCGCCGCCGACATCAAGGGCGCCGATGCCAATAATGCCGGCCTCTGGCTGGAACTCGACGCCATCCTCGCCGTCGTCGTCGGCGGCAATTCTCTGCTCGGCGGCCGTTTCAGCATTCTCGGATCGCTGATCGGCGCGATGATCATCCAGGCGGTGAATACAGGCATCCTGTCTTCCGGCTTCCCGCCCGAATTCAACCTGATCATCAAGGCCGTCATCATTATCGTCATCCTCGTCATCCAGTCGCCGGCGGTGCAATCGCTCGCTATCTTTGCCAGCCGCCGGCAGGGCGGAAGGGAGCAGTCGAAATGAACTCCAAATACCTGCCGCTGCTTGCGACCATCGTCATCTTCGTGCTCGCCTATGCCGGCTGCACGCTGCAATATCCGAACATGCTGTCGACGCGCGTCATCGGCAATCTCCTGACCGACAATGCCTTTCTCGGCATCGCCGCCGTCGGCATGACCTTTGTCATCATCTCCGGCGGCATCGATCTGTCGATCGGTTCGGTCATCGCCTTCACCGGCGTCTTCCTTGCGGTGATCCTGCAGAACACCTCGATCCATCCGCTGCTCGCCTTCGCCCTCGTGCTCGTCATCACCACTGCCTTTGGCGGTATCATGGGCGCGATCATCCACTATCTCGACATGCCGGCCTTCATCGTTACGCTCGCTGGTATGTTCCTGGCGCGCGGCATGGCCTTCGTGCTGTCGATCGACAGCATCCCGATCGATAACGAATATTATTCGACGCTGACGAGCCTCTATTACCGTCTACCCGGCGGCGGCCGGCTGACGCTGATCGGCGGCATCATGCTTCTGGTCTTTGCCGTCGGCATCTTCATCGCCCAGCGCACCCGCTTCGGCACCAATGTCTATGCCCTCGGCGGCGGTCCGCAGACGGCGCGGCTGATGGGCGTGCCGGTCGGGCGTACGACGATCCAGATCTATGCGCTGTCGGGTTTTCTTGCGGGTCTATCCGGAATCGTTTTTTCGCTATACACCTCTGCTGGATATTCCCTTGCAGCAGTCGGCGTCGAGCTCGATGCGATCGCGGCAGTCGTCATTGGAGGGACGCTGCTGACCGGGGGAGCGGGATTCGTGGCGGGAACCTTGATTGGTATCCTGATCCAGGGGCTCATTCAGACCTACATCACCTTCGACGGCACGCTGTCGAGCTGGTGGACCAAGATCCTGATCGGCCTCCTGCTGTTTGCATTCATTCTGATGCAGAAGGCTATCCTGTTCCTTTCCAGTCTGAACAAGAGGTATGCCTGAGGGGGAGACGGATCGCTTGCGCAACAAATTGGACGAGACACGGAAGACCGGACGCAGAACCCGGACGAGCCATGCGCAGGTGGTCGATGAGCTCGGCAAGGCGATTGTTGCCGGCACCTATCCTGTCGGCTCGATCCTGCCGGGCGATACGGAACTGGCGCAACGCTTCAAAGTGTCCCGCACCGTGTTGCGCGAGACGATGAAGACGCTCGCCGCCAAGGGCATGGTCGTCGCCAAGGCGCGGGTCGGCACACGTGTGACCGAGAAGAACCTCTGGAACATGTTCGACAGCGAGATCATCGCCTGGCACTTCGACAACGGCGTGACGGAAGAATTCCTGCTGCAGCTTTATGATATCCGCCTCGCTGTCGAACCCTTCGCCGCCAGTCTCGTCGCCGAACGGGCGAATGCCGAGGATATCGAGACGCTGCGGGGGCTGGCGCTCGATATGGCGGCAAGCGGCCATACGGCCGACAGCCTGGCGCTCGCCGACCTTCGTTTCCACTTGGCGATCGCCGAAGCCTCGCACAATCCCTTCATGCGCACCTTGGGCAGCCTCATCGAAGCGGCCCTCGTCGGCATGTTCCGGATGAGCACACCGCCAACCGAAAACGGCTTCGCCAATATCGCCGACACCCATATGCGCATCGTCGATGCCATCGTTTCCGGCGATAGCGCTGCCGCGCGCCGCGCAATGGAGGACGTCATCCTGGACGGCCGCCATCATGTGCACGAGGCCTTCGCGGCTCGCGGTTCGGAGGCTGTGACAGGGCCGATTTCGGCGGCAATTTCACCTTTGTGAAGGTTCTGCCTATCGACAGCGCCAGGCGTTTCTTCAGACGCGCAAGGCACGCTGCGGCACTCTGAACTGCTGTGCAATTTTATCCTCAAATCGATTCCGATTTCAGGAATTATGCAGTAAGAGGCAACAAAGCCGCCTCATGGCGCGGATTCGCGGAGCACATCATGGAACGCACTTGTCTTGCCGTCATCCTTGCCGCCGGTGACAGCACGCGGATGAAATCCTCGAAATCGAAGGTGCTGCATCCCGTCGCCGGACGGCCGATGATCGCCCATGTGGTCGATGCGGTCGCCTCCGCCGGCATCTCATCCGTGGCGCTTGTCGTCGGCCGCGATGCCGAGGAGGTGGCAAAGGCTGGAAGCGTTGCCGGCGTCGGCATCCAATCCTATCTGCAGAAGGAACGCCTCGGCACCGGCCACGCGGTGCTGGCGGCGCGCGAAGCGATCGGCAAGGGCTATGACGATATCCTCGTCACCTATGGCGACGTGCCGCTCCAGACCGACGGGCCGCTGAAGGCCGCCCGCCAGGGCCTGGCCGACGGCAGCGATGTCGTCGTCATCGGCTTCCACACCGACCGCCCGACCGGCTATGGCCGCCTGCTCGTCAAGGATGGCGAACTCATCGCCATCCGCGAGGAAAAGGACGCCACCGATGCCGAGCGCACCGTCACCTGGTGCAACAGCGGGCTGATGGCGATCAACGGCCGCAAGGCGCTCGACCTTCTATCGCGCATCGGCAATGCCAATGCCAAGGGCGAATTCTACCTGACCGATCTCGTCGAGATCGCCAGATCACTCGGCGGACGCGTCACCGCGGTCGATGCCCCCGAGATCGAGATGACCGGCTGCAACACCCGTGCCGAACTCGCCGTTATCGAGCGCTTCTGGCAGGAGCGCCGCCGCCACGAGATGATGCTTTCAGGCGTCACCATGATCGCGCCGGAAACCGTCTTTCTCGCCTACGATACCGTCATCGGCCAGGATGCGCTGATCGAGCCGAATGTTGTCTTCGGTCCCGGCGCGGTGATCGACAGCGGCGCCGTCATTCATGCCTTCTCGCATATCGAAGGCGCCCATGTCAGCCAAGGCGCGACGGTCGGCCCCTTCGCGCGGCTGCGGCCGGGTGCCGACCTCGCCCGCGGCGCCAAGGTCGGCAATTTCTGCGAGGTCAAGAACGGCCGGCTCGGTGAGGGCGCCAAGGTCAATCATCTCACCTATATCGGCGATGCCGTCATCGGCGCCGGCAGCAATATCGGCGCCGGCACGATCACCTGCAACTATGACGGCGTCAACAAGAGCGAGACGGTGATCGGCGAAAACGCTTTCATCGGGTCCAACTCGTCGCTGGTCGCGCCGGTGACGATCGGCGACGGCGCCTATGTCGGCTCCGGCAGCGTCATCACCGTCGATGTGCCGGCCGATGCGCTGGCGCTAGGCCGCGCCCGGCAGGAGATCAAACCCGGCCGCGCGACGCTGTTGCGCGAACGGGCGCTCGCCATCAAGGCGGCGAAGAAGGCGAAGGGCTGACCGGCCTTGCGTAACCGGCGGAAATTCAAAGTGACCGCCGAGGTGATTGAGAAATAAGCAGGAATCGTTAGGACTGGCCTCGTCATCGAAGCCTTTATGGGGATACTATATGTGCGGCATTGTGGGGATCGTCGGAAATCAGCCTGTTGCCGGGCGCCTGGTCGATGCGCTGAAGCGTCTCGAATATCGCGGCTATGATTCCGCCGGCGTCGCCACCATTCATGACGGCGTGATGGATCGCCGCCGCGCCGAGGGCAAGCTGTTCAATCTGGAAAAGCGCCTCGACACCGAACCACTGCCCGGCACCGTCGGAATCGCCCATACACGCTGGGCGACCCACGGCGTTCCCAATGAGACCAATGCCCATCCGCATTTCGTCGAGGGAGTGGCCGTTGTCCATAACGGCATCATCGAGAATTTTTCCGAGCTTCGCGACGAGTTGACGGAAGAGGGTTCGGTCTTCGAAACCCAGACCGACACGGAGGTTGTCGCTCATCTGATGGCGAAATATCTGCGCGAAGGCCTGGAGCCGCGCGCCGCCATGCTGAAGATGCTGAACCGGGTGACCGGCGCCTATGCGCTGGCCGTCATGCTGAAGGCCGATCCCGGCACGATCATGGCCGCCCGTTCCGGCCCGCCGCTTGCCGTCGGCTACGGCCGCGGCGAGATGTTCCTCGGCTCGGATGCGATCGCGCTGTCGCCCTTCACCAACGAGATCAGCTATCTCGTCGACGGCGATTGCGCCGTCCTCACCCGCGACGGCGTGTCGGTGCTCGATTTCGCCGGCAAGCCGGTCAAGCGCGCCCGCCAGATCTCGCAGGCGACCGCCTATGTCGTCGACAAGGGCAACCATCGCCATTTCATGGAAAAGGAAATCTACGAGCAGCCGGAGGTGATTTCCCACGCGCTCAGCCACTATGTCGATTTCGCCGCAAACACCATCGGCGCCAATGCCGCGGCGATCGACTTCAAGGCGACGACCGGCTTGGCGATCTCGGCTTGCGGCACTGCCTATCTCGCCGGTCTCGTCGGCAAATACTGGTTCGAGCGTTATGCCCGCCTGCCTGTTGAAATCGACGTCGCCTCCGAATTCCGCTACCGCGAAATGCCGCTGTCGCCGTCGCAGGCGGCACTCTTCATCTCGCAATCAGGCGAGACCGCCGACACACTGGCATCGCTGCGCTATTGCCGGGACAACGGGCTGAAGATCGGCGCCGTCGTCAATGTCCGCGAATCGACGATCGCGCGTGAATCCGACGCCGTCTTCCCGATCATGGCCGGCCCCGAAATCGGTGTCGCCTCCACCAAGGCCTTCACTTGCCAGCTTGCCGTGCTGGCGTCGCTGGCGATCGGCGCCGGCAAGGCGCGCGGCACGGTGACTGCGGAGGAGGAGAGGGCGCTGGTGCGCCATCTCGCCGAAATGCCGCGCATCATGAGCCGGGTGCTGAACCTGATCCAGCCGCAGATGGAAAGCCTGTCGCGCGAGCTGTCGAAGTGCAAGGACGTACTCTATCTCGGCCGCGGGACCAGCTTCCCGCTCGCCATGGAAGGCGCGCTGAAGCTCAAGGAAATCTCCTATATCCATGCCGAAGGTTATGCCGCCGGTGAGTTGAAGCATGGACCGATCGCGTTGATCGATGAGAACATGCCTGTCATCGTCATCGCCCCCTATGACCGTTTCTTCGAAAAGACCGTCTCGAACATGCAGGAGGTCGCAGCCCGCGGCGGCCGGATCATCTTCATCACGGACGAGGCCGGTGCTAGCGCCTCGAAACTGCCGACCATGGCAACGATCACCCTGCCTGTGGTCGATGAAATCATCGCGCCGATGATCTTCTCGTTGCCGATCCAGCTGCTCGCCTATCACACCGCCGTCTTCATGGGCACCGATGTCGACCAGCCGCGCAACCTGGCGAAATCCGTGACCGTAGAATAAGCCTGCAACGCCGGGATCGTCGCGCCGAAACATATTGTGCGACGTCCCGAATTCTGGCAATTTTGGTGTGCGGACAAGGGGGAAGGGCCGGCGTTCCGGCCTGTCCACGACTGAGATGGAGTTCATCAGGAAACGATGACCGACAACACCCCCAGAATGCCGGTCGCGACCCGGCTGAGGAATAATTTTCTCGCAGGGCTGATCATCTGCGCCCCGATCGCGATCACTATCTGGCTGACCTGGACATTCATCCACTGGTCGGACAGCTGGGTCAGGCCCTATATTCCGGCGCGCTGGAATCCGGAAAGTTATCTCAATTTCGCCATTCCCGGTTTCGGCCTGCTGATCGCTGTCGTGCTGATCACCGTCGTCGGCTTTCTCGGCAAGAACCTGATTGGCCAGAGTATCGTCCGCTTCGGCGAATCGATCGTCCAGCGCATGCCGCTGGTGCGCACAATCTACAGAAGCGTGAAGCAGATTTTCGAAACCGTGCTGAAGGAGCAGGCGAACTCCTTCAAGAAGGTCGGCCTCATCGAATATCCGGGTCCAGGCCTCTGGGCGCTGATCTTCATCGCCACCGACGCCAAGGGCGAAATCGCTTCGAAGTTCGATGCCATGGGCCAGGATATGGTCGCCGTCTTCCTGCCGCCGACGCCGGTGCCGACGGCCGGCTTCCTCATCTTCGTGCCGCGCGAGAAGATCGTCATGCTCGATATGTCGCCGGAAGACGCCGCCAAGTTCCTGATTTCAGGCGGGCTTGTGGCGCCCGAACACAAGCCGGCCGATCCGAAGCAGAAGCATTTGCCGCGGCCGAAGCCGGTGGCGGTTTCCAAGGCGGAATAATGCCTGTCGTCCAAAGCTGCGGCGTCCCGTTTCAACCCGCTCTCAAAAACCGGATCGCCTCGTCACGGCGGAAAAGATAGAGCAGGGTGCGGATCGCCTGTCCTCTTTCACCGGTCAGCTCCGGATCGCGCTCGATCAGATAGGCGGCATCCTTGCGGGCGATCTCCAGCAGGTCGGCATGCGCCTCGAGGCTGGCGATGCGGAAACCCGGCGTGCCGGATTGTCTTGTGCCGAGCAATTCGCCTTCGCCGCGCAGCTTCAGGTCCTCCTCGGCGATGCGGAAACCGTCTTCCGTCTCGCGCATGATCGAGAGCCTGGCATGACCGGTCTCGCCGAGCGGCCCCTTATAGAGCAGGATGCAGGTCGAGGCCTCGTCGCCGCGCCCGACCCGGCCGCGCAGCTGATGCAATTGCGCCAGGCCGAAGCGTTCGGCATGTTCGATCACCATGATCGTCGCATCCGGCACGTCGACGCCGACCTCGACGACGGTCGTGGCGACGAGCAGCCGGGTCTCGCCGTTTTTGAACGCCAACATCGCTGCGTCCTTCTCCGGTCCGCTCATCCGGCCATGGATGAGGCCGATATCGGGGCCGAGTGCGGCGGTGAGCGTTGCATGCCGTTCCTCCGCCGACATCAGGTCGAGCTCTTCGGACTCCTCGACCAGCGGGCAGATCCAATAGGCCTTCTTGCCCTCGGCGATCGCGCTTTGCAGCCGTCCGACGATCTCGCCTGTTCGTTCCATCGGCACGGTGATCGTCTGGATCGGCTTGCGGCCGGCCGGTTTCTCTGTGAGCTTGGAGACGTCCATATCGCCGAAGGCGGCGAGCACCAGCGTGCGCGGGATCGGTGTCGCCGTCATGACAAGCATATGCGGCGAGATGCCCTTGGCCGTCAGCCGCAGGCGCTGATGCACGCCGAAACGGTGTTGTTCGTCGACGACGGCAAGCATCAGATTGGCGTAGGTGACGCTGTCCTGGAACAGCGCATGTGTGCCGATGACGATCTGTGCAGCACCCGAGGCGATGCGTTCCTGGATCTCCTCCCGTTCGCGTCCCTTGGTGCGCCCGGTCAGCACCTCGATGCCAAGCCCGGCGGAGGCGGCGAATTTCGAGATCGTCGCATGATGCTGCCGCGCCAGGATTTCGGTCGGCGCCATCAGCACGGCCTGGCCGCCGCTCTCGATCACCGCCGCCATAGCCATCAGCGCCACCAGCGTCTTGCCGGAGCCGACATCGCCCTGCAGCAGTCGCAGCATGCGCTCGTTGCCGGCCATGTCCTTCAAAACCTCGGCGATCGCCTCGTTCTGGCTTGTCGTGAGCGAGAAGGGCAGGGTTTTCAGGATCTTGCCGCTGACGGCACCTGTCGCATGCACCGGCTGGCCCGCCACCTTGCGAAGCCTCTGCCGCACCAGGCTCAGCGACAGCTGGCCGGCGAGGAACTCGTCATAGGCAAGTCGCCGCCGGGCAGGGGCCTGCGGGTCGATATCGGTGGGGTCGCGCGGCTCGTGCAGCATGTGGAAGCTGTCGCGGATCGACGGCAGGCCCTGCTTCTGTGTCAGCGAGAGATCGATCCATTCCGGCAGCTCGGGAAAGCGCGGCAGGCCGGCGTCGATGATCTTGCGCAGCGTCTTCGGCGAGAGCCCCGCCGTCAGCGGATAGATCGGCTCGACCAGCGGCAGGCTCTCCGCCTCGTCGGCCCTGACGATATAATCGGGATGCACCATCGAGGCGCGGCCGTTGAACCAGTCGATCTTGCCGCTGACCGTCACCTCGGCATCGATCGGCAGCTGCTTTTCCAGCCATGCCGCCTGTCCGCGGAAGAAGACCAGCGTCAGCTCGCCGGTTTCGTCATGCAGGAAGACGCGGTAGGGGATATTGCTTTTGCCGCGCGGCGGTACCTGATGCCGGTCGACGCGCGCCGTGATCGTCACGATCGCCCCCTGCGGCGCGCGCGCGATTCCCGGCTGGTTGCGCCGGTCGATCAGCGAAAAGGGTGCGTGGAAGAGGAGGTCGATGACCCGGCAATCCTCCAGCGTCTCGCGCCCGAGCAGCTTCACCAGCAGCTCGGCGATCTTCGGACCGACGCCCGGAAGGCCCGAAATGGGGGAAAACAGAGGATCGAGAATGGCGGGGCGCATGCGGCCAAAATGCGATGAACAATGCGGCCTTGGCAAGGCTGACAAGCCGCTTTCCAGGGTCTATAGAGGCGCATCAACAGGAAGGTAATGCCATGACAGGTGTCACGCTCACGAGTGCCGGTCTCGACCCGCGCCGCCGCAGGATCCTTTTCCGCTGCTGGCATCGCGGCATCCGCGAGATGGATCTGGTTTTTGGCCAGTTCGCCGAAGCCGAGGTCGCCACGCTGTCGGAAGCCGAACTCGACGAGTTCGAGACGATCATGGCCGAAGAGGACAATGATCTCGTTCGCTGGATCATGGGAACATGGCCGGTGCCCGAGCGTTTCCAGACACCGATGTTTGCCCGCATCGCCGCCTACAAGCCCGATTTCGACAAGCCCCTTAGGACGCCGGAATGATCCCTGGTTTCGATGCGAAGAAGCTTGCGGCCATTGCCGAGCCGCTGACGATCGGCAATGTGCCGGCAGGTCTGGAGACGCTGCTGCTCGCCGAGCTCGCTCGAACGGGAGAGCCGGTCGCCTATGTCATGTCGGATGGCCACCGCATGGCCGATCTCGAACAGATGCTCGGTTTCGTCGCCCCCGATATTCCGGTTCTCACCCTGCCGGCCTGGGACTGTCTGCCCTATGACCGCGTCTCGCCGAGCGCCGACACCTCCGCCCGCCGGCTAGCCGCACTTGGCGGCCTGATTGTCCATCGCAAGAAGCCGCATGCCGCAATCGTGCTCGTCACCGCCAATGCCATGCTGCAGAAGGTGGCGCCGCAGGATGTCATCGAGAGCCTCAGCTTTTCGGCCCGTCCCGGCAACCAGCTGCGCATGGACGATCTCGCCGGCCGCCTGGAGCGCAACGGCTTTGAACGCGTCGCGACCGTTCGCGAGGTCGGCGAATATGCCGTGCGGGGCGGCATTCTCGATGTCTTCGTGCCGGGTTCGGAAGAGCCGGTCCGCCTGGATTTCTTCGGCGACACGCTGGAATCGATCCGCAGCTTCGATCCGGCCAGCCAGCGCACGATCGGGCAGGTGCGCTCCCTCGATCTCAATCCGATGAGCGAGGTGACGCTGACGCCGGATACGATCAGTCGCTTCCGCAAGAATTACCTTTCGGCTTTCGGCGCCACCACCCGCGACGACGCGCTCTATCTCGCCGTGTCCGAAGGCCGCCGTTACCCCGGCATGGAGCATTGGCTGCCGCTCTTCTACGAGAAGCTCGATACCGTCTTCGATTATCTCAGCGGCTTCCGTATCGTCATCGACCACACGGTGCGCGAGGCGGCGGAGGAGCGCTCCAAGCTCGTTTTCGACTATTACGATGCCCGCCTGAATTCCGGCCAGCCGGCCAAGGGCCAGGTGAACCAGGGCACGCCCTACAAGCCGGTGACGCCGGGCCAGCTCTATCTCGACAGCAAGCTTTTCGTCAAAACCCTCGACGCGCTCGGCGCAATCCGCATCAGCCCCTTCAACGAGCATGAGGGCGAGGCGAGGCGGGTCGTCAATGTCGATGCCCGCCAGGGCCAGCGTTGGGCCCGTTCGAACGCCGAGGGCGGCGGCGATGCCGAACGCATCAACATCTTCGACGTCGTCGTCAAGCATATTGCCGATCGGCGTGCCGCCGGCGCGAAAGTGCTGGTCACCGCCTGGACCGAAGGTTCGCTGGAACGCCTGCTGCAGGTGCTGAACGAACATGGCCTGGAAAAGGTCAAGCCGGTCGAGGCGCTGAAGGATGTCGGTTCGCTGGCGAGAGGCGAGGCGGCCGCGGCCGTGCTCAGCCTCGAATCCGGCTTCGAGGCCGGCGACCTCGTCGTCATCGGCGAGCAGGATATATTGGGCGACCGCATGGTGCGCCGCTCCAAACGCCGCAAACGCGCCGCCGATTTCATCTCCGAGGTTGCGGGCCTCGATGAGGGCTCGATCGTCGTCCATGCCGAACACGGCATCGGCCGCTTCGTCGGGCTGCGGACCATCGAGGCGGCCGGTGCGCCGCATGCCTGCCTCGAGTTGCAATATGCCGACGAGGCCAAGCTCTTCCTGCCGGTCGAAAACATCGACCTGCTCTCGCGCTACGGCGGCGAGGGCACCGACGCCCAGCTCGACAAGCTCGGCGGCGGCGCTTGGCAGATGCGCAAGGCCAAGCTGAAGAAGCGCCTGCTCGACATGGCCGATGCACTGATCCGCATCGCCGCCGAGCGCCTGACGCGCCACGCGCCGATGCTGACGACGCCGGACGGCCTCTACGACGAATTCGCCGCGCGCTTCCCCTATGACGAGACCGAGGACCAGGATAACGCCATCGAGGCGGTGCGCTCCGATCTCGGTGCCGGCCGGCCGATGGACCGCCTCGTCTGCGGCGACGTCGGCTTCGGCAAGACCGAAGTGGCGCTGCGCGCCGCCTTCGTCGCAGCGATGAATGGCGTCCAGGTCGCCGTCGTCGTGCCGACGACATTGCTCGCCCGCCAGCACTTCAAGACCTTTTCCGAACGTTTCCGTGGCCTGCCGGTGCGTGTCCAGCAGGCCTCGCGCCTCGTCGGGGCCAAGGAGCTGGCGCTGACCAAGAAGGAAGTCGCGGACGGCAAGACCGATATCGTCGTCGGCACCCATGCGCTGCTTGGCGCCGGCATCAAATTCGCCAATCTCGGCCTGCTCGTCATCGACGAAGAGCAGCATTTCGGCGTCAAGCACAAGGAGCGGCTGAAGGAGCTGAAGAGCGACGTGCACGTGCTGACGCTGTCTGCAACCCCGATCCCGCGCACGCTGCAGCTTGCCATGACCGGCGTGCGCGAATTGTCGCTGATCACCACGCCCCCGGTCGACCGCATGGCGGTGCGCACCTTCATCTCGCCGTTCGACAGTCTTGTCATCCGAGAGACGCTGATGCGCGAGCATTATCGCGGCGGCCAGAGCTTCTATGTCTGCCCCAGGCTTGCCGACCTCGAGGATATCAGTGCCTTCCTGCAGTCGGATGTGCCGGAGCTGAAGGTGGCGATCGCCCATGGCCAGATGCCGGCCGGCGAACTCGAAGATATCATGAACGCCTTCTATGAAGGCCGCTACGACGTGCTGTTGTCGACCACCATCGTCGAATCCGGCCTCGACGTGCCGACAGCCAACACGCTGATCGTTCACCGCGCCGATATGTTCGGCTTAGCCCAGCTCTATCAGCTGCGGGGCCGCGTCGGCCGCTCGAAGGTGCGCGCCTTTGCGCTCTTCACCCTGCCGGTCAATAAGGTGCTGACGGCAACCGCCGAGCGCCGCCTCAAGGTGCTGCAATCGCTGGATACGCTCGGCGCCGGCTTCCAGCTGGCGAGCCACGACCTAGACATCCGCGGCGCCGGCAACCTGCTTGGCGAGGAGCAGTCCGGTCATATCAAGGAGGTCGGTTTCGAGCTCTATCAGCAGATGCTGGAAGAGGCGGTCGCCGAGGTCAAGGGCGTCGACGAGATCCACGACACCGGTTGGTCGCCGCAGATCTCCGTCGGCACGACGGTGATGATCCCGGAAAATTACGTGCCGGACCTGCATCTGCGTATGGCGCTCTACCGGCGTCTCGGCGAAGTCACCGAGCTCAAGGAGATCGATGGCTTCGGCGCCGAGATGATCGACCGCTTCGGCCCGATGCCGATCGAAGTCCAGCATCTCTTGAAGATCGTCTATATCAAGTCGCTCTGCCGTACCGCCAATGTCGAAAAGCTCGATGCCGGCCCGAAAGGCGTCGTCGTGCAGTTCCGCAACAAGGAATTCCCCAATCCGGCAAACCTCGTCGGTTATATCGGCAAGCAGGGCACGATGGCGAAGATCCGCCCCGATCACAGCCTGTTCCTGACCCGCGACCTGCCGACCCCGGAAAAACGCCTGCAAGGCGCCGCGGTGATCATGACGCAACTGGCCGAGATGGCGAAGTAGGCAGAGGGAGACGAAGATGGCGACATATGGCGCGACGATCGTGTGGCAGCGGAACGGCGAGACTTTCACCGACAACCGCTACAGCCGCGCCCACTGCTGGACCTTCGACGGCGGCATTGAGGTGAGGGCGTCTTCTTCCTCGCATGTCGTCCCATTGCCCTATTCGGCCGAGGACGCGGTGGATCCGGAGGAGGCTTTCGTCGCTTCGCTCTCCAGCTGCCACATGCTCTGGTTCCTGTCGATCGCCGCCAAACAGCGCTTTTGCGTCGACAGCTACACCGATGCCGCCGAGGGCATCATGGAGAAGAATGCCGAAGGCCGTCTTGCCATGACCGTGGTGACGTTGAAACCGCATGTCGTCTTTAGCGGCGAAAAGCAGCCTTCCCTAAGTGAACTCGAAGCCCTGCATCATCGCGCCCACGACGAATGTTTCATCGCCAATTCGGTGAAAACAGAGGTGCGCTGCGTTCCGATTCTGGGCTGAGCAAAGCCAAGTCTGTTGTCGGGCTTTGCCGCCTGTTAGTTCAGCCCCGATCGCGCCTCGGCCTTCGCCTTGGCGATGTCGCGCAACGCATTGGCCAGCACGTCGGGCGTCTGCGCGCCGCTGACGGCATATTGCTGGTCGAAAATGAAGAACGGCACGCCGTTGACGCCCATTTCCTGCGCCGCTTTGATCTCGGCGACGATCAGGTCGCGATCGGCGTCGGAGGCGAGCAACGAGGCGATGACCGAGCGGTCGAGGCCGGCCTTTTCGGCGATATCGAGCAACACGGCGTGGTCGCCGACATTGCGGCCTTCCTCGAAATTCGCCTTGAACAGCGCGCCAACGACCTTGTCCTGTTTCTCGCGGCCTTCGATCATCGCCCAATGGATCAGCCGATGCGCATCGAGCGTGTTGGGGCCGATCTTGATCGCCTCGAAATCGAAGGCGATGCCGACGTCGCGGCCGTAATCGGTGAGCATTTTGTGCGCTTGCGCCACGCGCTCCTCGCCGCCGAGCTTCTCAGCCAGCGCCTTCTTCTGGTCGACACCTTCCTTGGGATAGTCGGGGTTGAGCCGGTACGGCCGCCAGTTGATATCGACGCCGATCTCGTCCTGCACCTCGGCGATGGCGAGTTCCAGCCGCGCCTTGCCGAGATAGCACCAAGGGCAGACGACATCCGAGACGACGTCGATGGTGATACGCTCCATGATGATTTTCCTTATTCTCATGCGTCTCCCAAGGGAGACATTTGGCTGGCGGTTCGGCTGATTCTTACTGCACGCTCGTATCCCACCATACCGGCAGCTGATAGCCGTAGAGCGGCACGCTGTCGGGACGGCCGATGCGCTTGCTGCGCGCCACCCATTGCTGGTCGATGTGGTAGAGCGGCAGCACATAGTGGCCGGAAAGCAGCAGCCGGTCGTAGGAGCGCACCGCCGCGGTGAAATCCTCGGCCGAGCGCGCCCGAAGCAGATGGTCGATCAGCGTGTCGATATCGGGGTCGGCGACACCGGCGAAACTGTCGGTGCCTTCGCGGGTTTTGGCGGCTGAAGACCAGCGGCCGAGCTGCTCATTTCCGGGTGACAACGAAGACGTATAGGACTTGAGGATCATATCGTAGTCGAAGCTGTTCGTCCGGCTCTGATACTGCGAATCGTCGACGGTGCGGATTGAAGCGGCGATGCCGATCGTCTGCAGCGAACGCTGATAGGCGACGGCAAGCTTCTCCTGGTCGGCATTCTGCGTCATGATCTCGAAAGCGAGCTGGCGGCCGGAGGCATCGAGCATCTTGCCGCCCTGGATCGTATATCCGCCCTGTTTCAGCAGTTCGACGGCCTGCTTCAGCACATTGCGGTCGCGACCGGAGCCGTCGGTCACCGGCAGCTTGTAGGCGCCGTCGAGAATCTCCGGCGCGATTTTGTCCTTGATCGGCCCGAGCAGGGCAAGCTCGGCTGCATTGGCGGGAACCCCGAAACTCGACAGTTCGGAATTCTGCCAGAAGCTCTGCGTGCGCTTGTAGGCGCCGGAATAGAGGTTTTTGTTCGCCCATTCGAAATCGAACACCAGCGACAGGCCTTCGCGCACCTTGAGATCGGCAAAGATCGGCCGGCGCGTGTTGAACACGAAGCCGAGCATGCCGCTCGGCAGTTTCGGCGTGAATGTGTCCTTGACCACGGCCCCCGAGGTGACGGCGGGGAAATTATAGGCATTGGCCCAATGGCCGGGATTGCCGTCGGGATAGATGTCGACATCGCCCTTCTTGAAGGCCTCGAACAGCGTCGTGTCCTGCAGGAAATACTGGACGGTGATCTGGTCGTAATTGTCGGTGCCGACCTTGGCGGGAATGTCCTTGCCCCAATAATTCGGATCGCGCTCATAGGTGATGCTCTCGCCGGGCTTCACCGTCTTTACCTTGTAGGGACCGGAGCCGACCGGCGGCGTCAAGGACGAGCGGTCGAAGGTTTCAGGATCGATCGCATGTTTCGGCAGCACCGGGAAAAGACCGAAGATCAGCGGCGTTTCGCGATCGGCCTTGTCGTTGAAGGTGAAGCGCACGCTGTGTTCGCCGACCTTCTCCATCTTGGCGACGACGTTGAGGCGGTTGGCGAAGGGCACGCGGCCCTTGTCGCGCATCAGTTCGAAGGTGAACATCACGTCTTCGGGCGTTACCGGCTGGCCATCGGCCCATTTCGCCTTCGGATTGAGGTTGAACTGAATGAAGCTTCTGTCGTCGTCCCATTCGACTGTCTCGGCAAGCAGCCCATAGAGCGTGAACGGCTCGTCCCTGGAGCGCTGCATCAGCGATTCGTAGACGAGATTGCCATATTCCGGATCCCACATGCCGCGCGCCGTCGTGCGCATGCTCTTCAGGATGAAGGGGTTGAGGCTGTCGAAGGTGCCGACGACGCCATAGGTGATCTTGCCGCCTTTTTTTACGTCGGGATTGACGTAAGGGAAGTGTTTGTAGTCCGCCGGCAAAGCCGGCTCACCGTGCATCGCGATGCCGTGCAGCGGCTCGGCGGCGACAGCGCCGCACAGCAGCGAGAGGACGAGGGGGACGATAATCCGGAGCATTCGGCAATCCTTGATCCGTGAAAAACGGGGCATGATTCACGCGGGAGATTATCATGGGGTCGAGTGATTCCAACACGCAGCGGCGTTTTCTTTGACGTGGCTGCGAAATTGCCTCTCAAATTGCCAAAGAAATGCTGGATATCTTGAACGCTGCGATGTAACAGGTGAACCCGAAGTTTCGGGGTCATGCATTTGCCTTATTTTTTTAAGAGGTGGAGTGCCGAACGACCCGATGGTTGGGGCGGCAAAGACGCTGCCCCGAACGGATATCAGGAGACGGAATTCGTTATGATGTTCAAGTCTGAAAAGAAAATGCGGGCAGCACTGTCCGTTCTGGCAGTGATGTTCGGCGCCGCTTCGGCTCCGGTCTCCTCCTTTGCCCAGGATGCGGCCGCACCGGCGCCTGCCGATGCGCAGGCCTCCGGTGCGCCGAAGCTCGGCTGGTACAAGACCTGCAGCAAGCAGGAAGACAACGACATCTGTGTTGTCCAGAACCTGATCCTCGCCAATGGCGGCCAGCTCGTCACGGCCGTCGGCCTGATCTCGGTTTCCGGCAAGATCAACCGCAAGCTCCTGCAGGTTTCGGTTCCCACCGCACGCCTGATTCCTCCGGGCATCATCATGCAGATCGACGGCGGCAAGGGCCAGAAGCTCGACTACGCTGTCTGCCTGCCGGATAAGTGCACCGCCGAAATCCCGCTGACCGACGCGATGATCGCCAGCCTCAAGAAGGGCAGCGACGTGATCTTCACCTCGATCAACTTCCGCCGCGCCCCGAACCCGATCAAGATTTCGCTTGAAGGCTTCACCGGCGCTTATGACGGCGAACCCGTTTCGGAATCCAAGCTCGCTGAAAGTCAGCGCAGCCTGCAGGACAGCATGCAGAAGAAGGCCGAGGAAGCTCGCAAGAAGCTGGAAGACGCCCAGAAGGCAGCCAAGGCGCAGTAATCCTGCCATCATCTTTGAACAGAAACCCGGCCTCGCGCCGGGTTTTTTGTTGCGCCACGAAAAAGGCCTCGCCGGGAGTGTGCGAGGCCTTGTTTCCTGCGGTCGGTCAGCCTGATTTAGTGGGCGAAGCTCATCTTGGGTTTGAACTGCCCTGACGGGGCCTGATCGAAAATCTGGTAGATCTGTGGGTTGCGAAGCGGCGCGCCGCTTTCGTCATTCATCAGGTTCTGCTCGGAGACATAAGCGACATATTCGCTTTCATCATTTTCGGCGAGCAGGTGATAAAAGGGTTGGTCCCTGCTCGGGCGCACCTCGGCCGGAATGGAATTCCACCATTCCTCCGTATTCGCGAACTCCGGATCAACGTCGAAGATGACGCCGCGAAACGGAAAAACCTTGTGCCGAACCACTTCGCCAATGCTGAACTTTGCTACTCTTTCTTTCATGGTACGACTTCCTTTCATCACCGAATTTGGTGATTGGTGTCGCGCAAATCAAGATTTGTGCGCGAGTTCGTCACATGAACGTCATATCCTCCTACTGCATAATTCCTTAAATCGGAAAGGATTTAGGGACAAAATTATGCAGCACTCCAAGTGCTACAGCGTCTTTTGCGCGTCTCAAAGCCGCGCGGCGCTGTGGTGGCGTCCATGACCTGGGAGGTGAAAGCCCCGGCGAACCGGGACTTTCGGTCTTCGCAGCCGATCAGGCTGAATAGTACATGTCGTATTCGACCGGATGCGGCGTCATTTCGAAACGCATCACCTCGGCCATCTTCAGCTCGATGAAGGCATCGATCTGGTCGTCGTCGAAAACGCCGCCGGCTGTCAGGAACTTGCGGTCCTTGTCCAGGCTTTCGAGCGCTTCGCGCAGTGAGCCGCAGACAGTCGGAATCTTCTTCAATTCCTTCGGCGGCAGGTCGTAGAGATCCTTGTCCATGGCCTTGCCGGGATGGATCTTGTTCTTGATGCCGTCGAGGCCGGCCATCAGCATAGCGGCGAAGGCGAGGTAGGGGTTGGCGGTCGGATCCGGGAAACGGACTTCGACGCGCTTGGCCTTCGGGTTGGAGCCGAACGGAATGCGGCAGGAGGCCGAGCGGTTGCGGGCCGAATAGGCGAGCAGCACCGGTGCTTCGTAACCCGGGACGAGACGCTTGTAGGAGTTCGTCGACGGATTGGTGAAGGCATTGATCGCCTTGGCATGCTTGATGATGCCGCCGATATAGAACAGGCAGCTCTCGGAGAGGCCTGCATATTCGTCGCCGGCAAAGGTCGGCTTGCCACCCTTCCAGATCGACTGGTGCACGTGCATGCCCGAGCCGTTGTCGCCAAAGATCGGCTTCGGCATGAAGGTCGCCGTCTTGCCGTAGGCATTGGCCACCTGATGCACGACATATTTGTAGATCTGCATCTTGTCGGCGTTGCGCACCAGCGTATCGAACTTGATGCCGAGTTCGTGCTGGGCGGCAGCGACTTCATGGTGATGCTTTTCGACGACGACGCCCATCTCGGAGAGCACCGTCAGCATTTCCGAACGCATGTCCTGGGCGCTGTCGACCGGGGGAACCGGGAAATAGCCGCCCTTGACGCGCGGGCGATGGCCGAGGTTGCCGGTTTCGTAATCGGTGTCGTCGTTCGACGGCAGTTCCGTCGAATCGAGCTTGAAGCCGGTATTGTAAGGATCGGCCTTGTACTTGACGTCGTCGAAGACGAAGAACTCGGCTTCCGGGCCGACGAAGATCGTGTCGCCGATGCCGGATGCCTTGAGGTAGGCTTCAGCCTTCTTGGCGGTGCCGCGCGGATCGCGGTTATAGGCCTCGCCGGAAACCGGATCGAGGATATCGCACATGATGACCATGGTCGACTGGGCGAAGAACGGGTCCATATGCACCGTCTCGGTATCGGGCATCAGCACCATGTCGGACTCGTTGATGGCCTTCCAGCCGCCGATCGAGGAGCCGTCGAACATCACGCCGTCGGCGAACATGTCTTCATCGACGCAGACGACGTCCATCGTCACATGCTGCAGCTTGCCCTTCGGGTCGGTGAAACGCAGATCGACGAACTTGACGTCGTTTTCCTTGATCTGCTTCAGAATTTCGCTTGCGGTCGCCATTAATTAGTTTCCTCCGATTTGCGATGACGGTGTAGGTCGGCGGTGACGGTAACGGACTTTGCGCAATTGGCAAAGTGGTCAGATGGCATCGATGCCGGTCTCGCCGGTACGGATGCGGATAACCTCTTCGACGTTGGAGACGAAGATCTTTCCGTCGCCGATGCGGCCGGTCTGCGCCGCCTTGCGGATCGCGTCGATGACGGCCTCCGCGTTCTCGTCGGCCAGCACGACCTCGACTTTTACCTTCGGCAGGAAATCGACGACGTATTCGGCTCCGCGGTAGAGTTCCGTGTGGCCCTTCTGACGGCCGAAACCCTTGGCTTCCGTGACTGTGATACCCTGCAGGCCGACTTCCTGAAGGGCTTCCTTCACTTCGTCCAGCTTGAAAGGCTTAATGATCGCTTCGATCTTTTTCATGAGAAAATGTCTCTCCGCTTCTCCCGTTATGGCAGGAATTTTCCCGCTCGCCGGATATGATGCAGATATCGTGCCAGTTTGAAATCCATCTTATCGAAAAAAGGCGTCGATTTTGTCGAAACAGCCGCGTTTGCGGGGAATTTCATGTCGTTTTGGTGACGGAACAGGTGAAAAAACATTGTCTCTGATCAAAAACACATCCGAAACCGAAAAAGCCAGGTATTTTCGCAACTGCGAATACACGAATCTGGAAGATTAAAATATAAGCAAATGCCTAAAATGCGTCCTTCGCCTTGATGTTTCAGGCGGTTGTTTTTTAGGCGTTTTTCGATTGAATAGGGTGATGAGTAAAGATCTGTCCCAGCTCCTCCTGACGCCTGCCGAAATGGCTGCCGTCGATGCCGCCGCTGCCGCCTCCGGCATCGATTCCTTCGGCCTGATGGAGAAGGCGGGTGCCGCGGTTGCAGCTGCCGCGCTGCGACGTCATCCCGACGCTTTTCGTTTCGTCGTGCTTTGCGGTCCCGGCAACAATGGCGGCGACGCCTATGTCGCGGCACGACATCTGCAGCAAAGCGGAGCGGCGGTGGCGCTGTTCCATCTGGGTGATCCCGCGAAGCTGAAGGGCGATGCCGCCCGTGCCCGAGCCGGCTGCGCGCTTAAGGGACTGGAACTCGGCATCTACCAACCCGAAACCGGCGATGTCGTTATCGACGGTCTGTTTGGGGCGGGGCTCGGCCGCGAGGTCCCGGTCGAAGTGCGCGCGCTGATCGGACGCGTCACCGCGGCCGGTCGTCCGGTGCTCGCCATCGATCTGCCCTCCGGCCTCGATGGCCGCACCGGCAAGGTGCTGGGGGCTGCCTTCCAGGCCTGCAGCACCGTCACCTTCATGACGCGTAAGCCCGGCCATCTGCTGATGCCGGGCCGGGAGCTTTGTAATGAATTGGAGGTTTTCGATATCGGCATTCCCGCCCGCATCATCCGCGCTGAGGCTGCCGGTCTTATCGCCGAGAACACGCCCGATGCCTGGAAGGGTCTGCTGCCGGCCGAGCAGCTGGAAACCCACAAATACAAGCGCGGTCATCTGGTCGTGTTCTCGGGCGAGGCGGACAAGACGGGTGCTGCGCGCATGTCGGCGACCGCGGGCCTGAAGGCCGGCGCCGGCCTGGTCACGATCGCCGCTCCCCGCGCGGCGATCTCCGCCAATGCGGCGCATCTCACCGCCGTCATGCTGCATGCCATCGACGACGAGGTCGACCTCGGCGGCTGGCTCACCGACAAGCGGCTGCAGACTTTCGTTCTCGGCCCCGGGTTTGGCATCGGCGCCAGGGCGCGCGGCTTCGTCTCCGCTCTTGCCGATCGCCATCTGGTACTCGATGCCGACGGCATTTCCTCGTTCAAGGACGATCCGCAACAATTGTTTGATCTTTTCCGCGGTGAGCCGCGTCTGGTGCTGACGCCGCACGAGGGTGAATTCGCGCGGCTCTTTCCCGATATCGGCAGCGATGATGCGCTCGGCAAGGTGGACAAGGCTGTCGCTGCTGCCCGCCGCGCCAATGCAGCGATCGTTTACAAGGGGGCCGATACTGTCATCGCCGCGCCGGATGGACGTGCGCTCATCAATACCAATGCCCCGGTCTGGCTTGCCACCGCCGGTTCCGGCGATGTGCTCGCCGGCATCATCGGCGGATTGCTCGCCCAGGGCCTGCCGACCTTCGAGGCCGCGGCGGCCGGCGTCTGGCTGCATGGCGAGGCCGGCCAACGCGCCGGCAAGGGGTTGACGGCGGAGGAGCTTGCCGCCCACGTCTTGCCGCTTTAGCCCGCACGATGCTTCAGCTTCGGGCCGCGATGCGTTAGCTTCGGGCCGCCGGTGCTTTGAGCCCCGGGCCAAGTCTCACCAAGCTTATTTCGCCAGCGCTTGCTGCAGGGCGATCGCTCCGTGTGGCGCATTGACTTTGCCCTCATGGATCATGAAGGCGAAGACGTCGCGCGGCTCGGTCTTCACTTTGCGATCGGCATCGATCAGCGGCAGGTCATCGGGGATCTTGCCTTCGGCCCAGGTCTCCAGTCGCTTTGCCCAGGCCTTCAGCTCCTTGTCCGGATAGCAGGTGGCAATGTCGTCCGATCCCTTCTGCAGCCTGGCATAGACGAAATCCGCCGTGACGTCGGCGATCATCGGATATTCGAAATGTTCGGCACAAACAGGCGCCACCCCATATTTCGCCAGCAGGCCCACGAATTCCGGCACCTTGAAGGAATCGTGCCGCACCTCGACCACGTGGCGCAGCGCCAGCCCGTCCTGTTTTGCCGGCAGCAGCTTCAGGAAGGCCTCGAAATCTTCCGGATCGAACTTCTTCGTCGGTGCAAATTGCCAGAGCAGCGGCCCAAGATGATCGCCGAGTTCGCTGATACCCGATGTCAGGAACCGCTCCATCGATTCACCGGCTTCGGCAAGCACCCGCCGATTGGTGACGAAACGCGTCGCCTTCAGCGAAAAGATGAAGCCATCGGGCACGTCTGCCGCCCATTTGGCGAAGACTGCAGGCTTCTGGGTGCTGTAATAGGTGCCGTTGACCTCGATGACCTTCAGCTGGCGGCTGGCATAATTCAGCTCGTCTTTCTGTTTCAGGTCATCAGGAAAGAAATGCCCGCGCCAGGGCTCGAAGGTCCAGCCGCCGATGCCGGTGCGGATAGTGCCGGATTTCGTCATGTCGTCCTCCCCGTTGGCAGCCGCTCAGGCCGCATCGATTTCTTTCGTCATGTCGACGAGCGTCCATCCTGGCCGATAAGGGCTCGGCCGACGACCCGTTTCCTGAAAACCGAAGGCGCGATAGAGCGCGATGTTCCGCTCCATCCGCGCATTCGTGTAGAGCCGGATTTCCGGCACTGCCCATTCCCGCGCCTTGCCCTCCAGCCAGCGCAGCATCGCCAACCCGTGCCCGCCGCCCTGAAAGGCCGGCGAGACCGCGATGCTGAACAGCATGAGGTGATCGGAATGCTGCTCGACCACCACCAGGCCGGCCGTTTCGTCGCCGACCTCGCGCAGCCAGACCTCGCCGCGTTCGATGCGCGGCGCGTAATCCTCCGTCACCGGGATCGGCGCAGCGCCGAAGAGTTCGGCATAGGGCCGATAGGCGGCAGCTGTCAGCGTCGCGATCATTTCCAGATCATCGGGCGACGCTGGCCTCATCGTCATTCCGCCGCAACCGCCTTCTTCGCCGGCCGCCGTTCCAGCAATTCCTTCAGGAAGTGTCCGGTATAGGAGCGCTTTTCCTTGACGATCGCTTCCGGCGTGCCGGTCGCGACGATCTCGCCGCCGCCATCGCCGCCTTCGGGGCCGAAATCGAGCACCCAGTCGGCGGTCTTGATGACTTCGAGATTGTGCTCGATCACCACCACCGAATTGCCCTGGTTGACCAGTTCGTGCAGCATTTCGAGCAGCTTGGCCACGTCGTGGAAATGCAGGCCGGTCGTCGGCTCGTCGAGAATGTAGAGCGTGCGTCCCGTCGAGCGTTTCGACAGTTCCTTGGCAAGCTTGACGCGCTGCGCCTCGCCGCCCGAGAGCGTATTGGCCTGCTGGCCGACCTTGATGTAACCGAGGCCGACATCCTTCAGCGATTGCAGCTTGTCGCGCACGGCGGGCACCGCCGCGAAGAAATCGACGCCTTCCTCCACCGTCATGTCGAGCACGTCGGCGATCGACTTGTGCTTGAAGGTGACGTCGAGCGTCTCTCTGTTGTAACGCTTTCCATGGCAGACATCGCAGGTGACGTAGACATCGGGCAGGAAGTGCATCTCGATCTTGATGACGCCGTCGCCCTGGCAGGCCTCGCAGCGTCCGCCCTTGACGTTGAAGGAGAAGCGGCCCGGCTGGTAGCCGCGGGCCTTTGCCTCCGGCAGGCCGGCGAACCAGTCGCGGATCGGCGTGAAGGCGCCGGTATAGGTCGCCGGGTTCGAGCGCGGCGTGCGGCCGATCGGCGACTGGTCGATGTCGATCACCTTGTCGATATGCTCGAAACCGTCGATGCGATCGTGATCGGCCGGGTTTTCACGTGCGCCCATGACGCGGCGCGCTGCCGACTTATAGAGCGTTTCGATCAGGAAGGTGGACTTGCCGCCGCCGGAAACACCGGTCACCGCCGTGAACACCCCGAGCGGGATCGATGCCGTGACGTTCTTCAGATTGTTGCCGCGCGCGCCGACCACCTTGATCTCGCGGCCCTTTTTCGGCTTGCGGCGTTCATCGGGAACGGGAACGCCGAGTTCGCCCGAGAGATATTTGCCGGTCAGCGAGTTCGGACTGTCCATGATGTCCTGCGGTGTGCCATGGGCGATGACCTGGCCGCCGTGAATGCCGGCAGCCGGGCCGATGTCGACCACGTCGTCGGCCGTCAGGATCGCATCCTCGTCATGTTCGACGACGATGACGGTGTTGCCGATGTCGCGCAGGTGCTTCAGCGTGTCGAGCAGCCGGGCATTGTCTCGCTGATGCAGGCCGATCGACGGCTCGTCGAGCACGTAGAGCACGCCTGTCAGCCCTGAGCCGATCTGCGAGGCAAGCCGGATGCGTTGGCTCTCGCCGCCCGACAGCGTGCCGGAATTGCGCGACAGGCTCAGATATTCCAGGCCGACATCGTTGAGGAAGCGCAGCCGGTCGCGGATTTCCTTGAGGATGCGCACGGCGATCTCGTTCTGCTTGGCATTGAAGCTTGCCGGCAGCGCCTCGAACCAGTCGCGGGCGACGCGGATCGACATCCCGGTCACTTCGCCGATATGCAGCGTGTCGATCTTCACCGCCAAGGCCTCAGGCTTCAGGCGGAATCCGTTGCAGGAAGGGCAGGGGGCGGCCGACATGAAGCGCTCGATATCCTCGCGCGCCCAGGCGGAATCGGTTTCCTTCCAGCGGCGCTCGAGATTGGTGATGATGCCCTCGAAATTCTTCTGCGTCGTGTAGGAGCGGGCGCCATCGGCATAATGGAATTCGATCTTGTCGTTGGTGCCGTTGAGGATGACGTCCTTGGCCTCGTCGGAAAGCTCGTTCCAGCGGGTGCCGAGCTTGAAGCCGTAATGTTTGCCGAGCGCTTCCAGCGTCTGGTTGTAATAGGGCGAGGTCGACTTGGCCCAGGGCGCGATCGCCCCGTCGCGCAGCGTCCGTTCGGGCTCGGGCACGATCAGGTCCGGATCGATCTTCTGCTGGGCGCCGAGGCCGTCGCAGGTCGGGCAGGCGCCGAAGGGATTGTTGAAGGAAAACAGCCGCGGCTCGATCTCGGGAATGGTGAAGCCCGAGACCGGGCAGGCGAATTTCTCCGAAAACAGCACGCGTTCATGCGTCTCGTTCAGCGACTTGTTGGCCGAGCCGCCGGCCGACGTCTCTTCCGGCGGCAGCGGCTTGTCGGCGAATTCGGCGACCGCCAGCCCGTCGGCAAGCTTCAGGCAGGTCTCCAGGCTGTCCGCCAGACGCGCCGAGACATCCGAGCGCACGACGATGCGGTCGACCACCACGTCGATGTCATGCTTGTATTTCTTGTCGAGCACCGGCGCCTCGGCGATCTCGTAGAACTGGCCGTCGACCTTGACGCGCTGGAAGCCCTTCTTCATCAGCTCCGCCAGTTCCTTCTTGTATTCGCCCTTGCGTCCGCGCACGAGCGGCGCAAGAATATAAAGACGGGTGCCCTCGCCGAAATCGAGGATGCGGTCGACCATCTGGCTGACGGTCTGGCTCTCGATCGGCAGGCCGGTCGCCGGCGAATAGGGAACGCCGACGCGGGCAAAGAGCAGGCGCATATAGTCGTAGATCTCGGTGACGGTGCCGACCGTCGAGCGCGGATTGCGCGAGGTGGTCTTCTGCTCGATCGAGATCGCCGGCGACAGCCCGTCGATCTGGTCGACGTCGGGCTTCTGCATCATTTCGAGGAACTGCCGGGCATAGGCCGACAGGCTCTCGACATAACGCCGCTGGCCTTCGGCGTAGATCGTGTCGAAGGCGAGCGAGGATTTGCCGGACCCCGAAAGCCCGGTCATGACGATCAGCTTGTTACGCGGCAGATCGAGATCGATGCTCTTGAGATTATGCTCGCGCGCGCCGCGGATGGAGATCGTCTTCAGTTCGCTCATCGTCTCTGCTTTGGTTTTCTGGATAACAGCCCTTATTTAGTGATGCCGGCGGGCGAGTCGAGGCTGAATATCCGGGAAGGGTCAAGGTTTTCGATTCTGTTGACAGGATCATACGGATAAAGTAGAACAAATAAAGAACAAAATTCCTGATGAATGCATGCGGCTTTCTGATGGATAAACATGTGGATTAAATGCCGCCCATGCGCATCGGCGGTCCGTGATGGTTTAAGGTGCGCCGATCGATTAAACGCCGCCGGGCAGGGCGGCAGGCAGGGTGAGAAGTATGGCTGGTAGCGTGAATAAGGTAATTCTGGTTGGAAACGTGGGTGCAGACCCCGAAATCCGCCGCACTCAGGATGGCCGGCCGATCGCCAATCTTCGTATCGCGACCTCGGAAACCTGGCGCGACCGCAATTCCGGCGAGCGCCGTGAAAAGACCGAATGGCATACTGTCGTCGTCTTCAACGAAGGCCTCTGCAAGGTTGTCGAACAATATGTGAAGAAGGGCGCCAAGCTTTATATCGAAGGCCAGCTGCAGACCCGCAAGTGGCAGGACCAGCAGGGCCAGGACCGCTACAGCACCGAAGTGGTGCTGCAGGGCTTCAATTCGACGCTGACGATGCTCGATGGCCGCGGTGAAGGCGGCGGTGCCAGCTCCGGTTTCGGCGGCGGCCGCGGCAGCAGCGGCGGCAATGATTATGGCGACGACTACGGCGCGCCGGCTCCCTCTTCATCCCCGAGCCGCGGCGGCGCTGGCGGCGGCAATTTCTCGCGGGATCTCGACGACGATATCCCGTTCTAAAGAGAGGTACGCCGACCTCGGAGAATCACGGGAAGAGCATGCTGGAATTGTCCGGCCTCTTTGCCCTCGGGCTCGGTTCGGCGGGTCGCAAATGGTCTTATGCGTGATTTTCTTGGTTCCAGATGGTCGCCGACTTAAAAGCGCTGTGATCAGTCAGAACTGGTGTCGGGAATAGACGGAATCACTGTATCCGGGGTAGTGATCTTTTCAGGCTTTCGGGGGATTCGCTGATGGGGTCGTTTTCTATTTGGCATTGGTTAATCGTTTTTCTATTTTTTGGATTGCCAATTTGGTTTGCTGTTCGATCAGCTAAGAGAACAACTGACCCAGTCAACGGTCCATCGGGTTTCGGCGGGTGGCTTCTGCTTTTAGCAATAGCAGAGGTCATGGGGCTACTTAAGACACTAGCTTCTGGCGCGAGCTCGATGGAAACTTACGCTAAATATAGTGCTGTCGAAGGAGGTGAATTGGTGGCTGTTGGCGAGGCGGCCTTAAGTTTTGCCCTTGTGATACTTCAGGTGGTGGTAATCTGGTTTATGTTTAAGAAGGACAGAATGTTTCCAAGGCTGTTTTTCTATCAATGGATAGCCATCCCAGTCGCCTTCGTGCTCGATCTTGCACTAGTTTCCTCTGTGCTGGGGGTCAGTGTTAATCAACTTCTGAAAGCCGAGGTTGTTGGACCGAGCGTAGCTGCGTTCATCGTCACCGGTTTGTGGGTGTGGTACGTGTCCAAATCCGTAAGGGTTCGGAACACGTTTAGCCACCAAGCCCGCGTTCAGCACGAGATATTCTCGTAGAAGGCGACGATTTGATCCGTTGTCTCTCCTTCAGTTTACACTCCATGTTCTGTTTTTCCGTTCCGACCGGTGGTCCCACGGGTGGCGGTGCTTCGGAGCATGATGTCCCAAAGACGGCGTCAGTGCTCTCTGTGATTTTTTACCGCTCAATGCGGCGTCGCGCTGATCAGATTGAGCGCCGATTTCGCGCCATCGACGACGAACTGGGCGGCGAGGGCGGCGAGGATGACGCCGAGAAGCCGTGTCAGGATCGCCCGGCCGGTGACGCCGAGGAAACGGTCCAGCCGTTCGGCGACGAGCAGCATGAGGAAGGTCAGCAGCAGATTGGCAGCAAGAACGCCGATCAGTTGCGCTTTTCCGACGGAGGTGGCGAGCGTTCCAGCAAGCAGGATCGTCGCCGAGATCGCGCCCGGGCCGGCAATCAGCGGCAAGGCGAGGGGAAAGACGGCGATATTTTCGATATGATCCTTGGTGATCGCCACCTCGGTGGCCTTCTCCTTGCGGTCCTGGCGCTTCTCGAACACCATCTCGAAGGCGATCCAGAACAAGAGCAGCCCGCCGGCGATGCGGAAGGCGCCGATCGAAATCCCCAGCACGCTGAGCACGCCGGCGCCGAACAGCGCGAAGACGGCGAGAATGATGAAGGCGATGGTCGAGCCACGCAGCGCTACCTGTGTGCGCTCACTGCGGCTCATGCCTGTCGTCAGGCCTAGAAAGATCGGTGCGAGACCGGGCGGATCGATGGTGACGAGCAGCGTCGTGAAGGCGTTGATCAATTGGTCGGCGCTTGCCATCGTCTCTCCGGAACCCCATATAGTCACTTGGTTTTTATGATTGTGAAGCGGGGATTCCGATTTGGCAAATTTCCCGCGGCGGCCGGGGGCGGATTTGTCCGGTCCGGCCGCGCAACTTATATGTTTTACCCTCTTTAAGCCGCAAAAGCCTGTTCAAAACGCGCTGTGAAAATTGGCGTGGGAACAGGCTTTCCGCTATAAATCTTCAAGTGATTCTAGAAGAGATCGTGATCTGTTTTGACTGAGCAAACACCCCCCGGCGGCGGGAAGCTCCCGCCAGGCATCGAGCCCATCTCCATCATGGAGGAAATGCAGCGGTCGTATCTCGATTACGCCATGAGCGTCATCGTCAGCCGCGCGCTGCCCGACGTGCGCGACGGCCTGAAGCCCGTGCACCGGCGCATCCTCTACGGCATGTCCGAGCTCGGCATCGACTGGAACAAGAAATACGTCAAATGCGCCCGCGTCACCGGTGACGTGATGGGTAAATACCATCCGCACGGCAATACTGCGATCTATGATGCGCTCGCCCGCATGGCGCAGCCCTGGTCGCTGCGTCTGCCGCTGATCGACGGCCAGGGCAATTTCGGCTCGGTCGATGGCGATCCGCCGGCGGCTGAACGTTACACCGAATGCCGCCTCGAAAAGGCTGCCCATTCGCTGCTCGACGATCTCGACAAGGAAACCGTCGACTTCCGCGACAACTACGACGGCACGCTCTCCGAGCCGGTCGTGGTGCCCGCCAAGTTTCCGAACCTGCTCGTTAACGGCGCCGGTGGCATCGCTGTCGGCATGGCGACGAACATCCCGCCGCACAATCTCTCTGAAGTCATCGACGGCTGCATCGCGCTGATCGACGACCCGGCAATCGAGCTGCCGGAACTGATGCAGATCATCCCTGGCCCCGACTTCCCGACGGGTGCGAAGATCCTCGGCCGTGCCGGCATCCGCTCGGCTTACGAGACCGGCCGCGGCTCCGTCATCATGCGCGGCGTCGCCGCCATCGAGCCGATGCGCGGCGACCGCGAGCAGATCATCATCACCGAGATTCCCTATCAGGTGAACAAGGCGACGATGATCGAGAAGATGGCCGAACTGGTGCGCGACAAGCGCATCGAAGGCATCTCCGATCTGCGCGATGAATCCGACCGCCAGGGTTATCGCGTCGTCGTCGAGCTGAAGCGCGACGCCAATGCCGAGGTCATCCTCAACCAGCTCTATCGTTACACGCCGCTGCAGACGTCCTTCGGCTGCAACATGGTGGCGCTGAACGGCGGCAAGCCCGAGCAGCTGACGCTGCTCGATATGCTGCGCGCTTTCGTCTCCTTCCGCGAAGAAGTCGTTAGCCGGAGAACGAAATTTCTGCTGCGCAAGGCGCGCGACCGCGCCCATGTGTTGGTCGGTCTCGCCATTGCCGTCGCCAATATCGACGAGGTCATCCGCGTCATCCGCCAGGCGCCCGATCCGCAGTCGGCCCGCGAAGAGCTGATGACCCGCCGCTGGCCGGCGGCAGATGTCGAAAGCCTGATCCGTCTGATCGACGATCCACGCCATCGCATCAACGACGACCTGACCTACAATCTCTCCGAGGAACAGGCCCGCGCCATCCTCGAACTGCGCCTTGCCCGCCTGACGGCCCTCGGCCGCGACGAAATCGGCGACGAACTCAACAAGATCGGCGACGAAATCAAGGATTACCTCGATATTCTTTCTTCGCGCGTCCGCATCCAGACCATCGTCAAGGATGAACTCACCGCCGTCCGCGACGAGTTCGGCACGCCGCGCCGCACCGAGATCGTCGATGGCGGCCTCGAAATGGACGACGAGGATCTGATCGCCCGCGAAGACATGGTCGTCACCGTTTCCCATCTCGGTTACATCAAGCGCGTGCCGCTGACCACCTACCGCGCCCAGCGCCGCGGCGGCAAGGGCCGCTCCGGCATGACCACCCGCGACGAGGATTTCG
This sequence comes from Rhizobium sp. IY2, assembly GCF_047532935.1. NCBI lineage: Bacteria > Pseudomonadati > Pseudomonadota > Alphaproteobacteria > Hyphomicrobiales > Rhizobiaceae > Rhizobium > Rhizobium sp. IY2. The sequence continues at coordinate 1,380,207 of NZ_JBLKNU010000001.1, read as the reverse complement.
TTAGCCGGCTGTTCGTAGTCAATACCCATACGCCGGTCCTGTTCTTCTCTTCGCGTGGCATCGTCTACAAGGAAAAGGTCTGGCGCCTGCCGATCGGCACGCCGACCTCGCGCGGCAAGGCGCTGATCAACATGCTGCCGCTCGCACCCGGCGAGCGTATCACCACCATCCTGCCCTTGCCCGAGGACGAGACGAGCTGGGACAATCTCGACGTCATGTTCTCGACGACGCGCGGCACGGTTCGCCGCAACAAGCTGTCGGACTTCGTCCAGGTCAACCGCAACGGCAAGATCGCCATGAAGCTCGAGGAGGAGGGCGACGAAATCCTCTCCGTCGAGACCTGCACGGATCAGGATGACGTGCTGCTGACGACGGCGCTCGGTCAGTGCATCCGCTTCTCCGTCGACGACGTCCGCGTCTTTGCCGGCCGCAACTCGATAGGTGTGCGCGGCATCAATCTCGGCGATGGCGACCGCATCATCTCGATGACCATCGTCGGTCATGTCGATGCCGAGCCGTGGGAGCGTGCTGCCTATCTCAAGCGTTCCGCGACCGAACGTCGGGCGACGGGCGTGGATGAAGAGGATATTGCGCTGGTTGGCGAAGAAGTCACCGAAGAGGGGCAGCTTTCCGACGAGCGTTATGAAGAGCTGAAGGCACGCGAGCAGTTCGTGTTGACGGTCTCGGAAAAAGGCTTCGGCAAGCGTTCGTCCTCCTATGATTTCCGCATCTCCGGCCGCGGCGGCAAGGGCATCCGCGCCACCGATACGTCGAAAACCGGCGAGATCGGCGAACAGGTCGCGGCCTTCCCTGTTGATGACGGCGACCAGATCATGCTGGTCTCCGATCGTGGCCAACTGATCCGCGTGCCGGTCGGCGGCATCCGCATCGCCAGCCGCGCCACCAAGGGCGTCACCATCTTCTCCACCGCCAAGGACGAGAAGGTTGTTTCGGTCGAGCGCATCAGCGAGCCGGAGGAAGACGAGACGGAGGAGGCTGTCGAGGTCGCCGAAGGCGCCCCTGCGACCGATGAAGGCGCCACCGATCAAGGCCCGGTTGCCGATGGCGATCCGGCCGGGCCTGCCGCGGAATGATCACATGAAGGGGGCGGCTTCGAGCCGCCCATTTCTTTTCAAGCGCCCATTTCTTTTCAAGTCCGGGGATGGTTCAGATCATACCCAAAGAAAAAGCCGGATGCTGGGTGCATCCGGCTTTGAATGGCCCTGGCGACGGAAGGGTGCCGCTCGAGGGTGGGAAGTGGGTGGTCAGAGAGGAAGGTCAGAATGCTCTATGTTTTTCGTTCAGAGCTTTCACCTCTTCGCCTTCACGCCGAAGCGCTGAGATCGTCGAGGCCACGGACACGATGAACATCACGCTGATGAGGGCGGTGAGCACTGTCAAAATCGTGAACATAGGCATTCCTTTCCTGGGGAGTTGCGTTCTCGCCCCTCAGTACTGGCCCAGCACGGCCGTCCGGGCCGAAGCATAGGGACCATAAACCTTGGACGTATCGACCTTCTGATCATAGAGAGCGACAGTTGCGGTCAGCATGCCCGTGACCATTACCATCCAGAGCAGGTTAATCATCGTAATCTTACCGGGCATCTTTAGTCCTTCCTGCCGCGCTGATCGCATCTATGGGGTCGGTTGAATGAACGCATCCGTTTGAAAATGGTTCCGCGGATGTTGAGGGGGTGTTTACCAATGGCGATCTGAAGCCTCCTTGAATGTCTCGTTCATCTGGCGTTCAGATTCGAAGCCCGTTTTCGCGCAGCCGGCCCTGGGCGCGCACGATCGCCGCATGTTCGGCAAGCTCCGGCCGCACCCAGCTCACCTCATATCGATCGGCGAAATAACCATAGGCCATCTCTGCGGCGAGGGAGGAAACGACGGCAAGTGCAACGAGCACGATCAGCATGGACTTGGTCTTTCAGGAAGCGCCGGATGCCGGAATGGCATCGGCTGCATTTGATGATCCGAGTAAAGCAGATCCTGTCTGAAACGGCCTTGAACGGACCATTCATCCGCCGTTCAACCGCCTGCCAATTCAAAATGATAGAACGTCCTTGGCGTGTCCGGATGGACGCGCGGCACTCTCGCCGGACCTGCCCAAATCACTTGCGGCAGAGCGGCATCCGTGACAAAAGGCGTCAAATCAACGGTCTGGTCACATGACGACAGCTTTCTATCCGGGGTCTTTCGACCCGATCACCAATGGGCATGTGGATGTTCTGGTCCAGGCGCTGAACGTCGCCGAAAAGGTGATCGTCGCGATCGGCATCCATCCCGGCAAGGCGCCGCTCTTCTCCTTCGAAGAGAGAGCTGAGCTGATCCGCCGTTCGCTGGCTGAAGCGCTGCCCGGCAAGACCGGTGACATCACCGTCGTCGCCTTCGACAATCTGGTCGTCGATGCCGCCCGCACCCATGGAGCAACACTGTTGATCCGCGGTCTTCGCGACGGCACCGACCTTGATTACGAAATGCAGATGGCCGGAATGAACCGGACGATGGCGCCCGATATCCAGACCATCTTTTTGCCGGCGGGCACGGCCTCGCGGCCCATTACCGCCACATTGGTCCGCCAGATCGCCGCCATGGGCGGCGATGTCAGCGCTTTCGTGCCGGCCGCCGTCTTGCAAGCCCTCACATCCAAGCGCCCAAACTAGTCAGAACAAAGACTAGCAAGCGCAAAGACAAGGCGGAACCCGCCGCAATGGAGCTCATATGAAACTCTTTTATCTCGCATTTGCCGGCGTGCTGTATCTCGCCTCCTTCGCCGGGGATGCCTTCGCCCAGTCGGCCGATCACTATCTCACCATCCAGCTGAAGAACGGCCCCGTCGTCATTCAGTTGATGCCTGAGGTGGCGCCGAAGCATGTCGCCCAGATCGAAGCACTGGCAAAGAAGGGCGAATACGACAACGTCGCTTTCCACCGCGTCATCGACGGTTTCATGGCTCAGACCGGCGACGTCAAATACGGCAATATGGAAAAGGGCTTCGATGCGAGCCTCGCCGGCACCGGCTCTTCCGATCTGCCTGACATTCCGGCCGAATTCTCCAAGACCCCGTTCGTGCGCGGCACGGTCGGCATGGCCCGTTCGCAGGATCCGAATTCCGCCAATTCGCAGTTCTTCATCATGTTCGCCGACGGTTCCTTCCTGAACGGCCAGTACACCGTCGTCGGCAAGGTCGTTTCCGGCATGGAGAACGTCGACAAGATCAAGCGCGGCGAAGGCCAGAACGGCGAAGTCAAAAGTCCCGACCGGATGATCAAGGTCACCCTGGGCAAGAAGTAAGTTACGAGAGAAACAAGAGGAGAAGGCAATGGCCGAGATCAAGGATCCCGAAAACACCATCATTCTGGAAACCACCAAGGGCAAGGTTGTCATTCAGCTTTTGCCGCAGGTCGCCCCGGAACATGTCGCCCGCATCAAGGAACTCGCCCGCGAGAAGGCCTATGACGGCGTCGTCTTTCACCGCGTCATCCAGGATTTCATGGCCCAGACGGGCGATGTCGAATTCGGCAAGAAGGGCTCGGAAACCTTCAATCCCAGCCGCGCCGGCATGGGCGGCTCCTCCAAGCCGGACCTGAAGGCTGAATTCTCGGCAACCACCCATACGCGCGGCACATGCTCGATGGCCCGTTCGCAGAACCCGAACTCGGCCAACTCTCAGTTCTTCATCTGCTTTACCGACGCGCCGTGGCTGAACAAGCAGTATTCCGTCTGGGGCCAGGTCATCGAAGGCATGGACAACGTCGACAAGATCAAGCGCGGCGAGCCGGTTTCCGATCCGGACTCGATCGTCTCCATGCGGGTTGCCGCCGACGTCTGATTGTGATTTCTGCTGAAACCCGCCCTTGCGCGAAAGCGTGGGGCGGGTTTCGCTTTGCCTGAAAGTGCCCTGATGCGCGTAGACCTTTTCGATTTCGACCTGCCTGATGAACGCATCGCGTTGCGGCCCGCCGAGCCGCGCGACAGCGCGCGGCTGCTCGTCGTCGATCCGAATGTGGAAACCATCCGGGATTATCGCGTCGGCGATCTGCCGTCTTTTCTGCGGCCCGGTGACGCGCTCGTCTTCAACGACACCAAGGTTATTCCGGCCCAGCTCGAGGGCATTCGCCATCGAGAGGGTGCTGGCGGCCAGCAGGTGTCGGCGACGCTGCACATGCGTATCGGCGCCAACAAATGGAAGGCTTTCGCCAAGCCCGGCAAGCGCATCAAGGAAGGCGACCGCATCGCCTTCGGCCATAGCGGCGAAAGCTGCATGATCGGCTCGCTTGACGCGACGGTGGAAGAAAAGGGCGAGGCCGGCGAAGTGACACTGGCCTTCGATCTCTCAGGCCCCGCACTGGACGAAGCGATTGCCAGCGTCGGTCACATACCGCTGCCGCCCTATATCGCCGCCAAGCGGCCGGAGGATGAACGCGATCGCGCCGACTATCAGACCATCTATGCGCGGGAGGAGGGCGCTGTCGCAGCCCCCACGGCCGGCCTGCATTTTACACCCGCTTTGTTCGAGGCGCTCGACAAGGCCGGTGTCGAACGCCATTTCGTGACGCTGCATGTCGGGGCCGGCACCTTCCTGCCCGTCAAGGCCGATGATACCGCCGATCACAAAATGCATCTCGAAAGCGGTTATGTCGGCGCCGAAACCGCCGCCCGGCTGAACGCCGTCAAGCAAAGAGGGGGACGCATCATTTGCGTCGGCACCACCTCACTGCGGCTGATCGAGAGCGCGACGCAAGACAGTGGCGAAATCCGCGCCTGGAGCGGCGCCACCGGCATTTTCATCACGCCGGGTTACCGCTTCAAGGCCGTCGACATGCTGATGACCAATTTCCACCTGCCGCGCTCGACGCTCTTCATGCTGGTCTCGGCCTTTTCAGGCCTCGACACCATGCGCGCCGCCTATGACCACGCCATCCAGACGGGCTACCGCTTCTATTCCTATGGCGATGCCAGCCTTCTCTTCCGGAAAGATTAGATGACCGACCGCTTCCAATTCACGCTTGACAAAACCGATGCCGGCGCCCGCCTCGGTAAGATCTCTATGCCGCGCGGCGAGATCCGCACGCCGGCCTTCATGCCGGTTGGCACCGTCGGCACGGTCAAAGCCATGTATCTCGACCAGGTGCGCGAGACCGGCGCCGACATCATCCTCGGCAATACCTATCACCTGATGCTGCGCCCGACGGCCGAGCGCGTCGCCCGCCTTGGCGGCCTGCATAAGCTCATCCGTTGGGAACATCCGATCCTGACCGACTCCGGCGGTTTCCAGGTCATGTCGCTGTCCGGCCTGCGCAAGCTCGACGAACAGGGCGTCACCTTCAAGTCGCATGTCGACGGCAGCCTGCATCACATGTCGCCGGAGCGCTCCATAGAAATTCAGGGGCTGCTCGGTTCCGACATCCAGATGCAGCTCGACGAATGCGTGGCGCTGCCGGCCGAGCCGAAGGAGATCGAGCGCGCCATGGAAATGTCACTGCGCTGGGCCGAACGCTGCCGGGTGGCCTTCGGCGAGCAGCCCGGCAAGGCGATGTTCGGCATCGTTCAGGGCGGCGACATCCCGGCGCTGCGCATCCGTTCGGCCGAGGCGTTGAGCCAGCTCGACCTCAAGGGCTATGCGATCGGCGGCCTCGCCGTCGGCGAGCCGCAGGATGTCATGCTGCAGATGCTGGAAACGACGCTGCCGGTCCTTCCTCTGGAAAAGCCGCGTTACCTCATGGGTGTCGGCACGCCGGATGATATTCTGAAATCGATTGCGCGCGGCATCGACATGTTCGACTGCGTCATGCCGACCCGCTCCGGCCGCCATGGCCTGGCCTTTACCCGCCGTGGCAAGGTCAACATCCGCAATGCCCGCCATGCCGAAGATATGCGCCCGCTCGACGAACAGTCGAACTGCCCGGCCTCACGCGATTATTCACGGGCCTATCTGCACCATCTCGTCCGCTCCAACGAGGCGCTCGGCGGCATGCTGCTCTCCTGGAACAATCTCGCCTATTACCAGGAACTGATGCAGGGCATCCGCAAGGCGATCGCCGAAGGCCGCTTCGCCGATTTCATGGCGGAAACGCAGGAGGAATGGGCAAGAGGCGATCTCCAGCCCGTGTGATCCCGATCAAACCTGTTTGATCCCGATCGAACCTGTTTGATTCAATCCAACGAGGTTGGATCGATCGGGATCAAATACCCTTGCTGTCCGCATCTGGGATGATCTGCACGCCGTTGATCCGGTAGCTGCCATCCGGCTGGCGGGTGATCTGGTAGATCGCCGTCCAGTCTTTGCCATCGCGGCCTGAAATCAGTACTTCGTGATAGATCAGCGCGCCGTTGTCGATCGAGCGGCTGCGGCCGAAGGCGTAGTTGCCGGGATGATAGACCGGCTCGTAGCTCTTCTTCACCATGGCGAAGAACAGATTCTTGTCGGGATACATCGCCCGGATGCCGGGAGCGGCGAAGGAATAGGCGGTCTCGGCATCGTCCTTGAGGAAGGCCTTGATCTGTTTCTCGATCATCGTCCGCGTCGTGTCGATCGGGTCTTCGGCGCGGGCCGAGACGATGGAGAGGAGGGACGCGGCACACAGAATAAGAACTGCGAAGAAGGCGCGCATGGGTTGATCTCCAGCTCTATCGGAGAATAATCCCCGATAGAGCAGAAGTGTAGGCGATTTCCAAAGCAATGCCAGCAAAAGTGCGCAGCGGTTTTGCGTCCGGAATTGCGTAAAACAAAAAATAAGAGCGGTTCTGTGCTTCCATGAAAACTGAACCGGCCTACCGCAAGCAAAACAGACTTTACGACCAGCGCCGGAAGAGGGCGCTGGCGTTCACTCCACCGAAGCCGAAACCATTGGTGATCGCATAGTCCATGGTGAGCGGCCGCGCCGTCTTGCCGACGATATCGATGCCGTCGGCGGCCGGATCAGCCTCATCCAGGTTGCGGGTCGGCGGCGCGATCTGGTCGCGCAGCGCCAGGATGGTGAAGATCGCCTCCAGCCCGCCGGCAGCCCCGAGCAGGTGGCCGGTCGCTGATTTCGTCGCGCTGACGGCAATGCCGCCATTGCGGCCGAAGACCGTGCCGATCGCGGCGATCTCGCCCCTGTCACCGACCGGTGTCGAGGTCGCATGCGCGTTCAGGTGTTTGACGTCGGAAGCGGCGATCTTCGCTTGGCGGAGCGCGGCCTCCATCGCCCGGCGGGCACCGTCGCCGTCTTCGGGGCCCGAGGTCATATGGTAGGCGTCCGCCGCCGTACCGTAGCCGACGAGTTCGGCGAGTGGTGTGGCGCCGCGGGCAAGCGCGTGCTCCAGCGTTTCGATGACCAGAATGCCGGCGCCTTCGCCCATGACGAAACCATCGCGCGCCGTGTCGAAGGGCCGTGACGCAAGCTCCGGCGTTTCGTTGAAGCCGGTGGAAAGGGCACGCGCGGCGGCAAAGCCGCCGAGGCTCACCTTGTCGATACAGGCTTCGGCACCGCCGCAGATCGCCACATCCGCTTCGCCGGAGCGGATCAGCCGCGCCGCGTCGCCGATTGCCTGGACGCTGGCGGCGCACGCCGTCACCGGAGCGCCGAGCGGCCCCTTGAAGCCGTAACGGATGCTGACCTGGCCGGCGGCGAGGTTGACGAGGAAGGAGGGCACGGTGAAAGGCGACAGGCGCCGGACGCCGCGCGTCTCGCCGATCCGCACCGCTTCGGCGATCGCCGGAAAGCCGCCGACGCCCGACGCGATGATCGTCGCGGTGCGTTCACGCTCGCCCTCGTCGGTCGGCATCCAGCCGGCCTGCTTGACCGCTTCCTCCGTCGCCGCCATGGCGAAATGGATGAAGCGGTCCATCTTTTTCTGGTCCTTGGGCGGGATGTATCGGTCGGGATCGAAGCCGGCTTGCGCATCCTCGGCAATGCCGGGAACGATACCGCCGACCTTGGCCGCGAGCTCGCCAACGATGTCTTCCGCCAATACCCTCAGTCCTGAACCGCCATCGAGAAGGCGTTTCCAGGCGGGCTCGATGCCGGTGCCGAGTGGCGAGACAAGTCCCATGCCGGTGACAACGATGCGGTCCATTCCATTCTCCTTCTATGCGTCGATGCCGAGATACCAGGCGCGCATGCGGGTGATCCGCTCATGCGCTTCGTTATCGGCGGCGGGACCTGCAAGCAGGCTGGTATTTTCGGGTGTCACTTGTTCGCCGGTGCGCGCATCGACCAGCATCGTCTGGCGCTCTTTGCCGGAAGCGGCATCGCCCAAGAGAAAGGCGAGGTCCTCCTCCGGAATGTGCCGGCTTCCCCAGGAAAACAGCGTCATCAGGACTGGAAAGAAATCGCGGCCCTTTTCCGTCAGCCGATATTCGTAGCGGGCAGGGCGCTGATGGTAGAGCCGTCGTTCGAACAGGCCCTGATCCGTCAGGTGTTTCAGCCGCCGCGTCAGGATGTTCGGCGCCACGCCGAGGCTCTTCTGGAATTCGTCGAAGCGCGACAGTCCCTGGAAGGCGTCGCGCAGGATCAGGATGCTCCACCAGTCGCCGACGCTCTCGAGCGCGCGTGCCGCCGGGCATCTGAAATCACTGAAGCTTGTTCGCTGCATGGCGACGTCACTACATCAGTGACTATCATCATGCAAGTTACTATCGGGACTCGCGCTCGAAAATCCGGGCGAGCACCATGCCGGTGACGAGCATGCCGACTGCCACGAAGATCGTATCGCCCGGCGAGCCGATATAAAGCGGCCCGATATTGGCAAAGAGCAGGAAGGCGATGAGGAAATTCACCCAGCCCCAGACGACATTGGCTGTCGGCGAACCGAGCTTTGCGAATGGAGTGCGGAAGGGCCGGCCGCTGACGCCGTTGACGAAATGCGGGATGCCATTGGTCAGAAAGGCCGCGGCGATGAAATGGGCGATATACGCGATCCAGGGCAAAGGCTTCTCCGGTGCTGCGAGTGGCATTGACGGAGGAATGTGGCCGGGAATCTCCTGCCGGCAAGAGGAGGCTAAGCATGTCGCACAAAAGCGTGCAGCGGTTTTTGCGGCAACGACATGCGTAAAAACCAAGAGCTAAAGCGCGAGGCGCGACGTTGAAAGATCGCGACGCGCTTTAGAAACATAAGTGGTGCCGCAGCCCGCCGCCGAATAGCGACGGGCCTGGCCGGGTCAGATCAGCATGAAATCCTTGAAGTGAAGCGCCGGGGAATTGTCGAGATCGGCGACATGGATTGCCGCACCCGCGGCACTTCCATCCGCATCAAAGGATAGAATGCCGCTGGTCTGGTCGTAGATCAGTCTATCGTCAGCTTCGAGTGCTTTGGTGCCGACGACGAAATTCTCATCCGAAAATCTCGATAGGCTGAGTGCGGCGAAAATCGAATGGTCGAGCAGCAGCTTGTCGCCGGCCGCCGAGGAGAAATCCCGGATCTTGTCGATGCTCACATTGTCGGGCTTAACGTCGAAAACGAAGGAATCGGCCCCTCCGCCGCCGGTCAGAATGTCTGCGCCGGCTTTGCCGATCAGCTTGTCGTTGCCGAGTCCGCCGCTCATCTGGTCGGCCCCCTTGCCGCCGTTGAGACTGTTGCTGCCGTCGTTGCCGGTCAGCAGGTTGGACGTGTTGTTGCCCGTCGCGCTGAGATTGGCCGTTCCGGTCAAGGCAAGGTTTTCGATCGTTCCGGCCGTGCGCTTCAGATCGGCCAGGCTGAAGGAAGTCGAAGCCTTGATGGTGTCCTTGCCGGATGCCCCTGTTTCATCGGCAAAATCGCCGGCATTGTCGACCATATAGGTGTCATTGCCGGCGCGGCCCGACATGCGGTCGGCACCAGTGCTTCCGTCAAGAATATTGTTGCCGGAATTGCCGGTGAGAACATTCGCCAGGCCATTCCCGGTGCCGTTCAGATTGGCGGTGCCGGTCAGCGTCAGGTTCTCGACGTTTCCGATCGTATGCGCCGTATCCTTGAGGCTGAAGCTGATCGACGACATGACGGTATCCGTCCCGCCGCCCCGGCTTTCGTCGACGATTTGAGCGGAGTTGCTGACGGTGAATATGTCGTTGCCGGTGCCGCCATAGATATGGTTGGGTGCCGGCGGCGGCGTGCTGGTGATGCCGCCTTCGATGTCGATGATTACGGGATGATCGACGACATTAGCCGTCAGGGACGAGACGTTGCTGAGGCTTTTGATCGCCGTCGTCCCGGTCAGCGGGTCGAAGACCTTCACGGAGCCGAACGAGGCGCCGAGATTGACTTTGACGGCTGTATTGGCAGCCTGAATGGCCGTATCGGTGGACTGGTTCCAGATATCGGGCTCGTTCCAGAGGATGATCTGGTAGCTTCCGTCCGATTTTTCCGCAAGCAGGCTGCGGGCCGAGGACGGCAGCCCGTCGATCGAATAGTTGAGCGCTCCGGTGCTGAAGCTCGCCTTCTGAGCGCCGTCATCCGCAAGGATTTCGGTCAGATTGTGGATCGCCGTCGCAGCCGGCTTGGCCGAATAGTCGAGATGAAAAAGGCCGAAATGCTTTTCCTGATTGGTGCCCTGCGGATCGGAATAGGCGTCTAGCAATTCGTAGATGAACGTGTTTTTCGATCCGAGTGCCGCGCCGTCCATCAGCGTATTGAGCAGGAGCTTGGCCTGCGTCGCTTCGTTGACGCCTTCCCAGCCGCCATTGGTGTCGGCGGTCAGCGACGTATGGTAACCGGTCTCGGTGATCGCAAGCGGCTTGCCCGGATCGGCAGCGCGCTGAACGCCGGATTCTCGGGAAAGCCATGAATATGGCTGGTCGCCATCCTTCGCATAGGTGTGGATCGTCGTGTAGTCGGACGCGGAAGCGACCGTATATCCGGTAAAGCTGAAGACCGGGATGTCCTTCAACAACGGATCGGCGTTGACGGCGGCAGACAGGTCCTTCTGATAGGCGACCGCTGCGGCCTGGCCGCTCAGGCCGTGATAGCTGACCGGCCAGTTATTGACTTCGTTCGGGCCTTCGATGCCGACGACCGATCCGGGATGGGCCTGCGCGAAATCATGCAACCGCTGGACCACGGTGGCGGGGTCGACTTCCCGCTGTGCGCTGAAGACGAATTGCACGCCGGCCTTGGCCGCGTCGCCGAGATGCGTTTGGCCGTTGGGATCGGAAGCGGAGTTGGGGGCGTGATCGCGGACTGTATCGAGGCCAAGATAGTCGAGTGCCTTAACAACTTCTCCGACATCGGAATATTTTCCGTCGGTGTAGTCGATATGTGTATCAATTCCAAAGGAGCGAATAATATCGTTTATTCTAACGGCTTGAGCCATAAGTTTTTCTCCCGGTTTACGAGGGAATTGGCGATGGGAATGAATCCCCATTTGTTGAAACCAATTCGATTTAATACACGAGGAGGGTCGTGCGGCGATGACTCGTTATCCATGATATATTGTCCCGAATGTGGCTCGCTTCGGATTGTATTTATTATGAAATCTGCGCTTGCATTTTTTCGTCCGGCCAACTGATCATGCCCGAGCGGGACGGCCCATAGGCAGAGCCTGGTGAAATCCGACATGGTTTTGGAGGATCCGATGACCGTCGATGTTCAATTCCGGTTTCGCAGCGGCTTGCCATCGATGGCGTTCGGCGATGTCCGTCTCTGCGGCAGTTGGGACGAGCAAGGCCGCGTCTCGCATGAGTGGACATCTGTTTCGATGCGGCCTTCCCGTGATGAGGATGGTTATGATGTCTTCGTCGCCGATGTATCGTTTCGTGACGCCGGGATCGGCACGCATTTCCGCTGGGGGGTCGAGCTGGATCGGCCTGATGCTTCCGGCCTATGGGCGATCGCCGCCGAATTGGACGACGAGGTCTCGACGCGTCGCGAACGCTCCTTCGACCTCCACCCGGACCTGGCGCCGCAGACCTATTATCTGACGTGGATCGGCCGTCTGGGGGCGAATCGAATTGAGCGGCGCAACAGTGCCGACGGCATTCGCTTCGCGGTCTGGGCGCCGAACGCCAGGGCGGTTTCGCTTGTCCTGGCCGATCCGGCCATCGGCTACATCGCCGACGACGGCACCGGTGCAGTCGCAACCATCGCGATGCGCAAGACCGTCGACGGCTTCTGGACCGTCGAAACCGGCGATGATGACGGCCTTGCCGATTTCGACGGCATGGTCGGCACCCCCTATATGTACCGCATCACGAAGGATGACGGATCGCTCGTCTACCGCACGGATATCTGGTCGCTCATGCAGATCGGCGCGGGGGACTTCGATCCGGATGGGGCGGTCTATCACGGATCGCCGGCGTCATTGGACGGACCGCAGAGCTGTTCGGTCGTCTGCGACCCGAAGCGGGTGGTACTGCCATCGGGAGAGGAGCTTACCGCCGAGGCCTTCTGGGCCGACGAATTCGCCGGCGGCCAAAAGATTCCCGATCGGCTCGAGGATCTGGTGATCTATGAACTGCATGTCGGCGCCCTCGGTTTCGGCAAGCCCGCGCCCGGTACGCTCGATGATGCCGTCGCCTTCGTCGAACATCTCGCAGCGCTCGGCGTCAACGCGGTGGAACTGCTGCCGATTGCGGAATTCGAGACCCGGGCCAACTGGGGCTACGGCACCTCGCATTTCTTTGCCGCCGATCAAGGGGCCGGCGGCACCGACCGGCTGAAGATGTTCATCAAGACCTGCCACCAGCGCGGCATCGCCGTCATCCTCGATGTCTGTTACAACCACTTCGATCCGGATGGCGAGCGGGCGCAATGGGCCTATGATTCCAACGATCACACCCGCAATATCTACTATTGGTACGAGGGACGGCCCGGCGATTACGCCGATCCCACGGGCGGCTACATCGACAACATCTCGACGGGATGGGCGCCGCGCTTCCATGAGGAAGCCGTGCGCCAGCTTTTCATCTCCAGCGCCGCCTTTTTCGTCTCCGTCTGCCATATCGACGGTTTCCGGCTCGATCAGACGAGTTCGATCCATCAATATCCGGTTCTGCATGCCGATGGCCGGCGCGCCGATCGGGCCGCCGCCTTCGGCGCCAAATTCCTGAAGCAATGGACCCGCACGATGCGGCTCATCAAGCCGCAGCTTTTCCTGACGGCCGAGGATTATTCGGACTGGTCGGCGATGACCGAGCCAAGCCTGACCGGCGACGGGCTCGGCTGCGATGCGACCTGGTATGGTGACTTTCATCACAATCTCGTCGAATATCACGGCGGTGCGCAGGCGCAGCTGTTGAAGAATGCCGGCTTCGGGGACCAGCGGGCGCTGACCATGTCGTCTCTTGCCGGCGCTTTGCAGACAAGCGCGCACTCCAAGGTAGTCTATAACCAGTCGCACGACGATTGCGGCAATCGTGAAGGATCGGCGCGAACCGCTGTGATCGCGGTCAATTTCGCGCCTGTTGTCGGTGAGACCAGGACGTGGGCGGAGGCGAGATCGAGGTTCGCGGCGGCGATGACGCTGCTATCGCCGGGGACGCCGATGTTTTTCATGGGCGAGGAAATCGGTGCCCTGAAGCCCTATCGCTACAATGATTTCCTCGCCAACCGGGAGAATATTCTCGGCGCAGCCGATGGCCACGGGGCAGGGATGATCAGCTGCTATCGCGATCTGATAGCGCTCAGTGTCGGAGAGGCAGCCATTCGCTCGCGCAACATCGCCATTCCCCTGGTTCACGACGAAAATCGGGTGATCGCCTTTCATCGCTGGAACGACGGCGAGGATTTCCTCGTCGTGGGCTCGCTGAACGATGCTCCCTTCGAACACGGCTACCGGTTGCACAGCGACCGCTTGGGAGATGACCTCTGGGAGGAGGTCTTCAACAGCGATTCTCGCAGATATGGCGGCTGGAACGTCGGTAACAGCGGCGGAAGGCTCCGAGCCACGGCGGGAGTGCTCGATCCCGTGCTGCCGGCGTCAGGCGTTCTGGTCTTTCGCAGGCTGTGACAAGTGCACGCCGGCAACGGTCAAGCAAAGCCGAGCGGCAGATTTTCCAGTTTCCTGTCATTGCCGTAGTCGCGCTCATGCGGCGAGCGACGACGGCCGTCGCGGCGAACGGAAAGATCGATCCGGTTTTCGGCGAAGATCCCATCGGGCCAGGTGCCGGTGTCATGGCAATCGGCGTCGATTTTGGGGGCAAGGATTTTCAGGATCATTGGGGTTCCTCCACGGCGCAGCATCAACACTCGGAAAGGCCGCTTCGTTCCATTTATAAAACCCGAATTATTAATAAATTAACCATAATCGCCAGGCGAGAACCAGTCATCGCCTGATGTTGACCTGACGTTGAAATGATTGGCCCATGGAACTCCGGATGTTGATCGCCGTTGATGTCAATGAACACAGGAGGTTCCGATGCAGTTGATCGATACGCGAGTGACACAGGCCGGCGACATCTTCACCGTCGAATTCTTGGGCGAAGGCGGAGAATCGATTTCCGTCAAAATCGACAGCTCCCATGGCGAGCTTGATGATGCGACGGCGGTCGACCACGCCAAGGTCATGATGGTTCAGCTGACCAGCTTTGCCGGCGGCGAGCCGGACGGCAGCATCAACCGTTACGATGCCTTGAGCAACGGCAATTTTGACGAAGGCAGCAAGGGTCTGATCGGCCAGCCGAGCGCGCGTTCGGCTGGGGACAGCGAGACGCTGGAGGAGGAGTTGAACGAGGGCCTTGAAGACAGCTTCCCTGCAAGCGACCCTGTCTCGGCAACGGTATCGTCCATCCCAGCCAACGCACCACGGCATTGATTTCACCGCAATCTCAATCCCAAATGCTGGCCAAGGCTGCCCCGGTTCCTGCGGGCAGCTTTTTCTTGCATGACAAATTGATGTCAAAACTGAAAAACAGCTGAAAACAGCAGATGTCTGATTGACATGGGAGCCTTCTAGAGAGGGCCCGAGAAGGAAGCGCGGGTGACGCGCTTCCGACGTCTCGGAGATGCGCCCATGAAGATGATTCAGACATGAAAATCATTCAGATCACCGACACCCATTTCAGTCCCGACAAGCCGCATTTCAACGGCAACTGGGCGCCGCTTCTGAGCTGGATCGAAGAGACCGGCGCCGACCTGATCGTCCATACCGGCGATCTCACCGTCGACGGCGCCGACAAGGACGCCGACATCACCTTCTCGATGGACCTGATGCGCCAGGTGTCGATCCCGATGCTGATCGTCCCCGGTAATCACGATGTCGGCCATCTCCAAGGATCGGACCAGCCGGTCAATGCCGAGCGGCTCGCCCGCTGGCGCAGCCTTGCTGGCCCCGACCGTTGGCTGGAGGATACGGCCGGCTGGCGCCTCATCGGCTTGAACGCGCTGCTTCTCGGCCATGAGGATGACGAGGAGGACGCCCAGTTCGAATGGCTCGATCAGGCGCTTTCCGACAGGGCAGGGCGGCGCGTGGCGCTGTTTGCACACAAGCCGCTGTTCGTCGATGCGCCCGACGAGGGCGATACCGGCTATTGGAGCGTTCGCCCGGTCCAGCGCCGGCGGCTCTATGATCTCATCGCTTCCCATGACGTGGCACTGTTTGCGAGCGGCCATCTCCACTGGGCTTGGCAGGGGCGCTTTAACAACACCCAGCTGACATGGGGTCCATCGGCCGCCTTCATCATCGACAAGATGGAGCGGGAGATGCCGGGTGAACGTCTGATCGGCGCCGTCATCCATGAGTTCGATACTTCAGTCGAAAGCACGATTGTCGCCGTTCCCGGCATGACCGCCCATGTGCTCGACGACGTCGTTCATGAGGTCTATCCCCAGGCGGTCAAGCAGCGGGAACCGGTCGAATGAGCGCGCTCTCGCTTCGCGGCATCACCAAGGCTTTCGCCGGCAACCAGATCCTCGATGGCGTCAGCCTGGATATTGCGGCCGGCGAATTCATCGCGCTAGTCGGCCCCTCCGGCTGCGGCAAGAGCACGCTGCTGCGCGTTCTGGCTGGCCTCGACCATGCCGACCGCGGCGAGATCCTGATCGGCGGGCGCGACATGTCCGGCGTCGCAGCCGCCGACCGCAACATCGCCATGGTCTTTCAGTCCTACGCGCTCTATCCGCATCTGACGGCGTCTGAGAATATCGCCGTGCCTCTGGCGATGCGCCGGCTGTCGAGGATGCAGCGGCTGCCCTTCATCGGCTCGCTGATGCCCGGCCAGCGCGCCACCCGCGTGAAGATCGCCCGCGACGTCAGGGAGATGGCGACGTCGCTGAAGATCGACCACCTTCTCGACCGCAAGCCCGGCCAGATGTCCGGCGGCCAGCGTCAGCGCGTGGCGCTTGCCCGCGCCATGGTGCGCCAGCCGAACATCTTCCTGATGGACGAGCCGCTGTCCAACCTCGACGCCAATCTGCGCGTCCACGCCCGCGGCGAGATCGTCGACCTGCATCGCCGAGCCGGCGTGCCGACGCTCTATGTCACCCACGATCAGGCGGAAGCGCTGTCGATGGCCGACCGTGTCGCTGTGATGATGGGCGGAAAATTGCTGCAGATAGCAAGCCCCGAAGTCATCTACGACGATCCCGCCCATATCGAAGTCGCCCGCTTCATCGGCCAGCCGCGCATCAATCTGCTGCCGGCCTTTGCCGAAGGCGGCGTCATTCTCTGCGGCGGCCTGCGGCTTATGCTCGACAATGCGCCGGACAGGAAGATGCCGGTCACGATCGCCATTCGCCCCGAATTCGTCTTTCTGTCCAGGAGCCGGCATGATGGACTTGCCGCCCGGATCGAACGCGTCGAATTCCTGGGCTCCGAAGTCATCCTCCATTGCCGGCTCGAAGCGATCAGCGAGACCATCATCGCCAAGGTTCAACCGTCCGAAGCCGCAGGCCTTGCCGCCGGTGATGCCGTCGGGCTGCGGCTCTCGCCCGGCCGGACGCTGATCTTTGCCGAGGATGGCAGCCGGCTGGCCGGCAGCGTTGCCACGGGTGATGCCGGGCTCACCGCAGGTGATGCCGGGCTCGGCTCTGCCGATGCCGGGCTCGGCTCCGCCGATGCCGGGCTGATGGCGGGCCACTCTCAATGGGAGAGGGCGCATGGCTAGCGTCGTCTCGATGGCTGCGCCACATGATTCCGCCGCTGCGCATCGGCGCAGCGAGGCCCAGATCGCCTGGATGCTGGTGCTGCCGGCGATGATCCTGCTGTTCCTCTTCGTGCTCTTGCCGGTTGCATCTGTGATCGTGCTCGGCTTCACCGATTTCGAACTCGGCTTCGGCAAGTTCCGTTTCGTCGGCTTCGAGAATTATGCGCACCTGATCACCGACCGCACCTTTCGCAAGTCGCTGTGGAATACGACGGTCTATACGGCGATCGTCGCCCCCGTCTCGATCCTTCTCGGCCTCGGCATTGCCATGCTGATCGAGAGCGAAACCGCGGCGCGCAGCTTCTTCCGCACCGCCTATTTCCTGCCGGTCGCCTCGCTGATCGTCGCCATGGCGACCGTCTGGCAATATATGTTCCACCCCACAATCGGCCCGATCAATGCGCTGCTGGCCCTTGTCGGGCTTCCCGGTCCGAACTGGTTGGGCAGCTCCGGCACCGTGCTTTACAGCCTCTCGATCATCGGCGTCTGGCAATCGGCCGGCTTCAACATGGTGCTGTTCCTGGCCGGACTGACGGCGATCCCGCGTGAGCTTTACGCCGCCGCCGAAGTGGATGGCGCCAGATCCTCCTTCGACCGCTTCCTGCTGGTGACCTGGCCGATGCTCGGGCCGACGACGCTCTTCGTCATCACCATCAGCATCACCAATGCGGTCAAGGTCTTTGAGACGGTCAAGACCCTGACCGACGGCGGCCCCAACAAGGCGTCGGAAGTGCTGCTCTTTACCATCTACCAGGAAGGCTTCGTCTATCTGCGCGTTGGGTATGCCTCGGCGATGACGGTGGTCTTCCTGCTGATCCTGGTGGTGCTGATGTTCCTGCAGTATCGCGTCCTCGATCGCCGGGTGCATTACACATGATGACCAGCGCTTTTTCCCTCGGCAGGATCATCCGCCTGACCCTGCTCTCACTGGGCGCGATCGTCTTTCTGTCGCCCTACGCCTTCATGATCTCGACGGCTGGCAAGGCACAGAGCGATATCTTCACCTCGTCGCTATCGCTCATCCCGGCGCATCTCACCTATGTCGAGAATTTTGCCAAGGCCTTGAGCCGGGTGCCGATGGCGCGGCTCTTGTGGAACGGCGTCGTCGTCTGCGGGCTGATCTTCTTCTTCCAGGTGCTGGTGGCGATCCCCTGCGCCTACGCCATGGCGAAGCTGCGCTTTGGTGCCGCCCGCGCCATGATGGTGCTGGTCATGCTCGGCCTGCTGGTGCCGATCCATGCGACCGCGCTGCCGCTCTATGTCGCCTTCGACCGCGCTTCGCTGCTCAACAGCTATGCCGCCCTGGTCGCGCCCTTCACCATTTCGGTCTTCGCGATCTTCATGTTCCTGCAGTTCTTCCGCGCCATGCCGGATGATCTCATCCATGCCGCCCGTCTCGACGGCATGTCGGAAATCGGGATCGTTGCCCGCGTCATCGTGCCGAATGCCTGGCCGGCGGTCACCGCCTTTGCCATCTTCTCGGTCGTTGCCCATTGGAACGATCTCTACTGGCCGCTGATCGTCATCAGCAAGCAGGACTACGCCACGCCGCCGCTGGGCCTGATGTATTTCCGCGCCGCAGAGGCCGGCGACGACTACGGCGCACTGATGGCGGCGACCCTCATGATTACCCTTCCCCTCGTCGCCGCCTTCCTGCTTGCGCAGAAGCGTTTCGTCGAGGGCATCACCATGACCGGACTCAAAGGCTGACCGGTTTCAACCCAGGAGAACGAGCGATGAAACATATCACCCAGATTCTCGCCGCAGCGGCCGTATCCTTGGCAATCGCGCTTCCCGCGCATGCCGAGACGACGCTGACGGTTCACTACCCGATGCCGGGCTTCTTCAAGGACGTGATGGACACGATCTCGAAGAAATTCATGGTAGAAAACCCCGATATCAAGATCCAGTTCGCCAGCCCCTCGGCCACCTATGAAGAAGGCATCCAGACGATCCTTCGTCAGGTCGGCACCAGCGAAATGCCCGATATCACCTTCATCGGCCTCAACCGCCTGCGCATGCTTGACGAACGCGACGTCGCCGTCGACCTCGGTCCGCTCGTCAAGAAGGACGGCAACATGGCCGAGCAAGGCTTCTCCGACACGATCCTCAAGCTCGCCCAAGTCAAGGGCAAGCAGGTGGGGCTGGCTTTCGCGACCTCCAACCCGATCATGTATTACAACGCCGATCTCGTGAAGGCGGCTGGCGGTAACCCCGACAATCCGCCGAAGACCTGGGATGAGGTCATCGCGCTCGGCGGCAAGATCAAGGCGCTCGGCAACGGTGTCGACGGCATCGATTTCCGCTGGCAGGGCGACGACTGGATGTTTTCGGCTCTCCTCTTCGGCGCCGGCGGCAAGATGCTGAGCGATGACGAAAGCAAGGTTGCCTTCAACGGTCCGGAAGGTCAGAAGGCCGTCGAAGTCCTGCATCGCTTGGTCACCGAGGGCGGCATGCCTGTCTTCACCAAGCCCGCAGGCGAACAGGCTTTCGCAGCCGGCAAGGTCGGTTTCGAATTCCAGACGACGGGCGCGCTGCGCAACACGATCAAGAATGTCGGCAACAAGTTCGATCTGCGCACTGCCAGGATCCCGCTGATCGATTCGGTGAACGGCCGCCTGCCGACGGGCGGCAACGCCGTCGTCATCCTGACGCATGACGCCGCCAAGCAGGATGCTGCCTGGAAGTTCGCTAAATTCGCCGCCGGCCCCTACGGTGCTTCCGTCGTCGTGCCTGGCACCGGTTATGTTCCGAACAATGAGCTTGCCGCGAAGTCACCCGAATATCTCGGCGATTTCTACAAGCAGAACCCGCTGTTCCAGGCCGGCCTCAGCCAGATGCCGGTGATGATCCCCTGGTATGCCTTCCCCGGCTCGAACGGCGTCAAGGTCACGCAGACGATCGTCGACAACCTGTCGCGCATCGTCGACCAGTCGGCCGAGCCGAAGGAAGCGCTCGACGACGCGGCCGCTGACGTCGAGGACATGCTGCCGCGCAGCTGATCTCCTATCTCACCAGGCATAGGGCAGGGGTCGCCATGCCGAGCGCGTGGCGGCCTCTTCTTTTCCCTAGCTTCTCAGATGGCGCGCACCGTGCCGCCGCGGCGTAGCGTATAGGCGACGTCGAGATGACGGGCAGGGGCGGCATTCTCCGCCATGTCGAGGAGCAGCGAGGCGGCCGTCGCCCCCATGCTGGCATCCGGCATTTCGATCGTCGTCAGCGGCGGATCGATCAGCCGGCCGATGGCGATGCCGTCGAAGCCGGCGACCGAAACATCGCCCGGCACCGAGAGCCCTTCGCGCTTCAGCGCGCCGATGACGCCGAGCGCCAGAAGATCGTTCGAGGCGATGATCGCCGTCGGCGCAAGCGAGTTCATCGGCATGCCGAGATCGAGCTGGTCAAAACCGTTGACGAAGGGGATCTGCATCACATCGAGCGCTGTCAGCCCGCTCTCGGCCATGGCGTCGAGATAACCCCGGTAGCGAAGATGTGCGCGGTCGGAGGCAGCGAAATTGCCGGAAAGAAACAGAATGCGGCGATGACCCATGCCGATCAGGAACGCCGTGATCTCGCGGCCGGCGCCGCGATTGTCGGCGGTGACAGCCGCCGGAAATTGCGCCGTCGGCAGGTTGTTGAGCAGCACGGTCGGCGGCAGCCTGGCAAGCAGCGCCTGGCTGGTCGAGGGATCGCAGACGGTGAGGATCAGCCCGGTCGGCCGGTCGTTCAGGAGGGCTGCCACGGCATCGGCCTCGCGCGCCGGATCGTAATTCGACTGGGCGATCAAGACGCCGTGGCCGGCCACCAGCATGCGGTTCTGGATGCTCGACAACGACGAGGCAAAGACCGGATTGGTGATGCTCGGGATCAGCACGCCGACCACGGGCCTGCGGCCAAGCCTGCCGGCGGAGTGATAACCGAGTTCGGCGGCCGCACGGCGCACTTTGCGCACCATCAGGTCGCTCGCCGGTCCGTTGCGGTTGAGAACACGGCTTGCGGTCGCCAGCGAGCAGCCTGCCCGGAATGCGACCTGCTCCAACGTCGCCATGAAAGCGCCTCCTGGTAACCTCATCAAGGCGCAATCCTTTAAGTGGGTTCAATGACATTGGTCTGACGCTCGGCCGGAATTGTCTCCTTCTTATCCATTCGCGCACATGGACGTTGATGCGAAATGCAACCTGTGGAATAGTCGAATCGACGCTATCTACCCTTTTCCTGCTCATCACCTGGACAAGAATGTCTCACAAACAAATGGAATGCTCCACGGCGCGGTGGTTTCTCGCGGCGGTCTGCCTTGCTGCAAACTTCGCGTTGCCAGCCTATGCGGACACCCCATCCGAGCCTTGGCCGCAAACGCAAAGCGACCTGCAAGCCGAGACTGGCGTGCATTTCGGCACGCTCGCCAACGGCATGCGGTTTGCGATCATGCGCAACGTCACGCCGCCCGGACAGGCCGCGATCCGCTTTCGCATCGGCGCCGGCTCGCTCGAGGAAAACGACAACCAGCAGGGTCTGGCGCATTTTCTCGAGCACATGGCCTTCAAGGGTTCGACGCATGTCGCCGAAGGCGAGATGATCCGTATCTTGCAGCGCAAGGGCCTGGCCTTTGGACCGGACACCAACGCCCATACCTCTTATGACGAGACTGTCTATGCGCTCGATTTGCCCGAGGTCGATGCGGACACAGTTTCGACGGGCCTGATGCTGATGCGGGAAACGGCGAGCGAGCTGACCCTCGATGCCGGAGCTTTCGATCGCGAACGCGGCGTCATCCTGTCGGAAGAGCGGCTGCGCGATACACCGCAGTCTCGCGCAGCGCTCGGAATCATGAATTCGTTGCTCGCCGGCCAGCGCGCGACCATGCGCGTGCCGATCGGCAAAGCCGACATCATCAGCAATGCGCCGGTAGACCTCGTCCGTGATTATTACCGGGCCAACTACCGACCCGATCGGGCAACGTTGATCGTAGTGGGCGATATCGACCCGGCCGCCATGGAAACCGAAATCCGGCAGCGCTTCGGCGACTGGAAGGCCGTGGGGCCGGCGCCGGCAAAACCGGATCTTGGCACACTGGCGGCGAAAGGCGAAAGTGCCGAGGTGATCACTGTTCCCGGCGGCATGACGAGCATACAGGTCGCCTGGACGCGTCCCTATGACGCCGCGCCTGATACCTCTGCCAGGCGCCGCGCCGAGCTTATTGAAGATCTCGGGCTCCTGGTGCTCAAACGGCGGGTGAGCGCTATCGCCAGCAAGGCGGATGCCCCTTTCATCAGCGCGGGCGTCGGCTCCCAGGATCTCCTCGATTCCGCGCATGTCGTCCTGGTCTCGGCAAATTCCGAGGCGGACAAATGGCAGGCAGCGCTCACGGCCATCGACCAGGAACAGCGTCGTATCCAAAAATTCGGCGTTGAAAAGGCGGAGATCGATCGCGAAATCCGCGAATATCGCTTGGCCCTGCAAGCCGCCGCGGACGGAGCCGCGACGCGCGCGACCACCGACATCGCCTCGGCGCTGGCTGGCAGCGTCGACGACGATCAAGTCTTCACCTCGCCTGCCCAAGACCTCTCGCTGTTCGAGACGATAACGAAGGGCGTCACGATGGCCGAGGTCAATCAAGCCCTTCAGCGTGCTTTCTCCGGCAACGGTCCGCAGGTCGTGCTGCAGACGCCCCAATCACCGCAGGGCGGAGCCGACACGGTTCGGCAAGTCTATGACGCGTCAAATGCCATTGCCGTCTCGGCGCCATCCGGTGCTGCTGACGTCGCCTGGCCCTACACCCATTTCGGCGAGCCGGGCGCAGTGGTCGAACGCCGCGCAGTCGAAGACCTCGGCTTGACCATGGTGCGCTTTTCCAACGGCGTGCGGCTGACCGTTAAGCCGACCAAGCTGCGTGCCAACGAAGTGCTGGTGCGCGAAGATATCGGCCGCGGTCGGCTGGATTTGCCGCGCGACCGTTCCCTCGCGACCTGGGCATCTCCGGCCGTCGTGCTGTCCGGCGTGAAGGCCATGGATTACGAGGATATACAGAAAGCGCTGACCGCCAACATCGTCGGCGTCGACTTCTCGGTCGGCGACAGCTCCTTCAGGTTCGACGGTCGTACACGGACTGAAGATCTTGCGACGCAGCTGCAGCTGATGACCGCCTACACCTCCGATCCAGCCTACCGTCCCGAGGCGTTCAAGCGTGTGCAGCAGGCCTATTTGAGTGGCCTCAATCAGTATGACGCGTCGCCCGGCGGCGTTGTCAGCCGCGATTTCGCAGGTCTCGTGCATTCCGGCGATCCGCGCTGGACCTTCCCCGACCGCGCGCAATTGTCCGCCGCCAAGCCGGACGATTTCGAGGCGCTGTTCCGGCCGATGGTTTCCAATGGCCCGATCGACATCACCATCGTCGGCGACGTAACGGTGGACGACGCAATCGGGCTGACGGCTGAAACCTTTGGCGCTTTGCCGCCGCGCCCGGAGACGGCGTCGAGCACCGATCGGGACGAGGTGCGTTTTCCGGCGACGACCGTAAAGCCCGTTTTGCAGGCCCATAGCGGCAGGGCAGACAATGCCGCCGCCGTCGTTGGAGCTCCCATCGGCGATCTGCTCTCCGATCTGCCGCGCTCCTTCACCGCCAATGTCGCCGTGCAGATTTTCCAGAACAGGCTGATCGACCAGTTTCGCATTGCAGAAGGCGCAAGCTATGCCGTGCAGGGCGACGTCGACCTGTCAAGGGAAGTCCCTGGCTATGGCTACGCCTATTTCTACGTCGAGACAGGCCCGGAAAAGGTCGCGCGCTTTTACGCCCTTGTCGACGAGATCGCCAATGATCTCAGATCGCAGGAGGTCTCCCCGGACGAGCTTGCGCGCGCCCGGGAACCCATCATTGAGACATTGAAGCATCAGCAGCAGAGCAATGAATATTGGCTCTCATATCTGCACCATGCTCAGACGGATTCGCGTCGTTTAGACCGGATACGCGATAGTCTCGGCGGCTACGACAAGGTCACCGCCGGCGATATCCGCGCATTTTCCACGGCCTATTTCGGCCCGGAAAAGTTCTGGAAATTCGAAGTGCTGCCGGCGGCGGTACGATAGGAAGGGAACACCGCTCAGGAACGGCGTTTGACCACGCGCATGTTCATCTCCGAGCGAAGAGTAAAACCCTGCGTTTTGTAGAGGGAAATGGCCGAGATATTCGCCGCATAGGCATGCAGATAGGCCGTGTCGCCGCTGGATGCGATTTCGCCGGCAACGAAACGGAAAAGCAGGGTGCCGAAACCGCGCCCCTGGAAATCGGGATGGGTGCAAAGCCCGCTGAGCTCGATGAAGCCGGTCTGCCGCATTCGCTGACCGGCCATGGCCACCAGGCGGCCTTCGCTTCTGATCCCCCAGAAGCTGCCGAGGCTCTGGGCCCGCAGGGTGAACGGCCCGGGTTTGGTCAATGTCGCCAAGGCCAGCATGTCGGCGGCGTCCGCCTCCGTCAGCGGCTCGATGCGAGAATCCGAAATTCGCCCTTGAGGCCGCTCGGCAACCATCTGCACCACCGATGCCTCGGCGACGACGGCTAGCCCCGCTGGGATGACGATCGGTCCGGCTTCAACGAGGATCATGCTCTCCTCCGACGCCGGCAGCGCCTCCAGCGCGTCGAGGCTCTCCGGCCTGTCGTCGGCAGACGCCGCGAAGGGGACGATCGACGGCGGGTATCGCCGCGCATTTTCATTGCCTTCCGCAAGATGGGAGTGCGCGCTCTCCAGCGCGCTCCAGATTGGACGGTCGAGAACATGTTTCATCGTGTTTTCTCCTTGGCGGGGCTCCGCTGTGCCAGCGGCGCCTCTGCAAGCCCGTCCTCGATGGCGGCGAGCTGTTCGAGAATCGGCCCGTCGAGATCGCCGCAGAGATCGGCGATGGCTGCCGCGACACGCGGCCAGACCGATATCTTCGAATAGTCGATGAGTTCCTGGCCCTTGTCGGTCAGCGAGACCAATCGGCGGCGCTGATCATCCGGCGCCGGCTGCATGTCGACGAAACCGAGTTCGAGAAGCTGGCCGGTGGTCCTCGTGGCGCCCGGCTGGGTAATGCCCACTGCCTGCGCCAGCTCGCCGACCGTCAGCGGGCCGGCCCGGTCGATCGCCGCCAGGAATGGGTATTGGCCCGCCTGGATGCCAAGGCCGATCTCGTCGATGATCTGCTGCGTATCTGCCTGCAACCTCTCGCCGATGCGCCTCAGACGGCTGCCCATGCACAGAAACCCGAGCGTTCGGACCACATCCTCGACCATGCCATTCCCCCATTTGTATCGATGGTTATATAACGTGTTATATATTTGCTCAACCTGCTAAATTGAGTGCAGGTGATCCATCGCAAAACCGGGCTGCTTGTGAGACGCCAAGCCCGCATTTGTGTCAAACCCAGTGGCTCGCTCAGCCCCGTCGCCTTTCCGCGATCAGAAGCACCGCCAATATGCAGCTGAGCAGGGCGAGGGACGATGGCAGCCCCTGATGGCCAATCCGTTGCATCGCCAGTCCTGTCGCGGGCGAGCCCACGATGCCGCCGATGCCCCATACCAAGGCGAAGGCGGCGTTACCGGCGATCAAGGCCTGGCCGGTGAAACGCTCGCCGAGCTGGATCAGCGACAGGGTATAGATCCCGAACGAGACGCCGCCCCAGGTGAAAACCAGCGGCCAGATGAGCCACGCATCGAAGACGAGCGGCAGCAAGAGGCAACTGGCCAGGCAAGTCAGGACGCAAAGCAACATGGTCCGTGTCGACCCGAACCGCTCGGCCACGCGCCCGAGCAGGATCTGCAGCGCGGCATTGCCTGCGATGAAGCAGGTGATCAGCGAAGCGATACGCTCCTCGCCGCTGCCCAGGGCGGCGCCATAGACCGCAAACAGCGAAAGCAGGATCTGCTCAAAGGCGGCGGCCGCGAAAACCGCAAACAACAGCAGCGGCGCCAGTGCGAAGAAGCCGCCGACGGATGTTGCCTTGCCTTCCTCAGGCGTGGCGGGCAGGCGCGGGGCGACCGCAAGCACGATCAGGCCGCAGAGGAGGAAGGCGGCGATGCCGATCATGAAGGGCGGCCAACCCTCAGTGCCGGCGAGGCCGAGCGACAGCGGGCCAATGGCGAAGCCACCCGAAACGATCGATGAATAGAGGCCCATGATGCGGCCTCGGCGTGGTGCTGGCGTGATGGAGATCAGCCAGGTTTCGCTGATCACGTAGAGCGGATTGGCGAAGAAGCCGAGCAGGAAGCGCAGCGGTATCCAGGCCCAGACGTCCTGTTTCCAGGCGATCGCGATCAGCGTGAGGGCGGCGAGGATCGAACACAGGATCGCCAGCCGCGCTCCGCCCACGCGCCGCGAAAGCGCCGGAATGAAGGGGGCCGACACAATGAAACCCAGCGGCGTCATCGCCGCCGACAGGCCAATCAGCCCGGATGTCGTTCCCTGTCGCTCCAGGATAAAACTGAGCAGCGGATAGGTCAGTCCCTGGGCCACGGCGAACACCGTGACGGTGGCGATAATGCCCGTCATCGCCGCCCATGGAATGCGGTCCGCGTGCGGTGATGTGATGCTTTCGGCAGTCATGCAGATTATCCTCGTCAGACCATAGGCTTTGAGGCTCCGGGAGCCTCGACGTCAAAGAGGATGAATTCTGCAGGACAGAGGGGAGCGTCGTACTTAAGTTTTTCCAAAAAGTTCTCAAAAACGTCCAAAGGGATTAAACAGGTCAGCGCCCAATTTCATCCCAACCGTAAACCCTCGGCACGACAGTTTCAGCCAGACATCATCAGGACCATCAGGAAATGACAGCTCCGCTTTCCTTTCTCGGCCTTCCCGATCGCCTCCCCAATGGACGTTTGCCCCGTGCGGTGATCTTTGCAGCCGCCCATGGCAGCACCTATCCCGGCAAGAACAGCAGCGGCTACGCCCTGGCCGCTGGTGCCATCCGCGCGGCGAGCCAGGACGATGCACCACTCCTTGAGCACTGGGATTTCGATCTCGGCGGCCCGCTGTTCGACGGCGGGCCGGTCTCATGCATCGATGCCGGCGACATCCAGACCATCCTGCATGACAATCCCGGCAACCGGGGCCGCATCGAGGCGAAGACGCGCGAGGTGCTGGCTTTGCAGGCGGTACCGATCCTGCTCGGTGGCGACTGTTCCGTGACCATTCCCTTCCTTGCCGGCTTTGCCGATCAAGGGCCTGTCTGGGTCCTGCAGATCGATGCCCATATCGACTGGCGCGACGAAGTGCATGGTGAACGCTACGGCTATTCAAGTCCGATGCGTCGGGCAAGCGAGATGCCGCATGTCGCCGGCATGGTGCAGGTCGGCCTGCGCAGCGTCGGCAGTGCGCGCCTCGCCGACATCGAGGCGGCGCAGCGCTATGGCAGCCGCTTCGTGACCGCCCGCGAGATCCACGCTCGAGGCGTCGAGGCCGCTCTTCAGTATATTCCGGAAGGAGCCCGGGTCGTCGTCACCCTCGATTGTGACAGCATCGATCCCAGTATCATGCCGGGCGTGGCGGCGCGTACCCCTGGCGGCCTCACTTACACCGAGGTGATCGATCTGATTGCCGGCCTCGGCAAGCGGGCTGAGATTGCGGGATTCGACCTTGTCGAACTCTATCCTCCCGCAGACGTTGACGGTCTGTCAGCCCTGACCGCCGCGCGCCTTCTGGTCAATGTCATCGGCGCCATCGTCCGGCAGGCTTGAAATCCAGCTTCCTCTGGCAGCAGGCCGTGCATTCGTTGCGTTTTGGATTCCAGGCAACCTTGCCCAGACGTCGCTCAGTCCCGGCCGGCGCTCGCGTCCTTGATGCCATGGTGGCTTAAGCGGACGAATAGTTCCATCCAAGCGTTAATGTCTCTAGGATGCGCCCCATGGGATCGCGCTTTGCCTTTGGTCCGTTCGTGCTTGATCCGGGGGCGGGAACGCTCCTTCGGAACGACGATCCCGTTGCCGTTGGCCATCGCGGGGTAAAGCTGCTTGAAGCACTTGTCAGGCGGCCCGGCGAAATCTTGGGGAAGGCCGAATTGATGGATGCGGCGTGGCCGGGCAGGGCGGTCGAGGAAGGCAATCTCACTGTCCAGATCGCGCAGTTGCGCAAGCTGCTCGGCCCGGCCGCCGATGGCGGTGAATGGATCGCCACGGTGCCGCGCGTCGGCTACCGCTTTGCAGGCGCCATCAATCATCTCGGCGGCGTGAAGCGAACACCTCTGCCGCTGCCCGACAAGCCATCGATCGCTGTGCTGCCCTTCGTCAATATCAGCAACGATCCCGAGCAGGAATCCTTTGCGGATGGGCTGACCGAGGACCTGATCACTGATCTCTCCAGGATGCCGGGCCTGTTCGTCATCGCCCGCAACTCGGCCTTTTCCTATAAGGGAAGGGCGATGGACGTGCGCGCCATCGCCGAGGAACTCGGGGTGCGCTACCTGCTGGAGGGGAGCGCAAGACGCGCCGCAGGGCAGGTGCGGATCAACGCTCAGTTGGTCGACGCGGTCAGTGGCGATCATCTATGGGCGGAACGCTTCGACCGCAGCCTGGACGATATCTTTGCCGTTCAGGACGAGGTCACCGGCAAGATCGTCGAGGCGCTGCTCGGCCGTCTGCGCGCGCCGCCGCCGCGCAACCGACCGAAGAACCTCGAGGCTTACGATCTCTGTGTGCGGGCGCGCAGGCTGATGGATGATTCACCGCAGACGGCGCGGGAAGCGCATCTGATGCTGATGCGTGCGATCTCGCTCGATCCGGACTATGCCGAGGCCTATCGCTGGCTCGCCATCAACCACTGGATGGGAGAGGTCCACAGCGGCGGACCAACGCAACCGACCCGCAGCCTTGCCTTGGAACTGGCACGCAAGGCTGTCGCAATCGACCCCAACGATGCCGGCTGTCGTTGGATCCTGGCCTACCTGTTGGCCTATGAGCGCAGCTTCGACGAGGCGGATGCGGAATTCGCCAAGGCGATCGAGCTCGATCCCAACGAGGCCGACACCTTTGCGGCGCTGTCCGACATCGCGGTTCTCGCCGGGCGGATCGGGGAGGGGCGTGAGCACATCGCCAAGGCCTTTCGGCTGAACCCGTTTCCGGCAAGCTGGTATTATCTGACGCTCGGCCAGGCGCAATATGCCGCCGGTGAGTACGAATCTGCCGTCGAGACGCTGCGCCGGGACGAGACCTATCGGACGAGCTCACGCCGTTTCCTGGCGGCAAGCCTTGCCCAGCTCGGCCGGCTCGACGAAGCGCGCGCCGAGGTCGAACTGTTCCTCGTCGCCAACCCGCATTTTTCAACCCGCCACTGGGCGGCGACCGAGCCCTTCCGCGACGCTCGTACGCTTGCGCATTTCATCGACGGCTATCGCAAGGCCGGTCTTCCGGAGTGACGCCGCGTGACTCAAACACGGCCGGCCAGCCATGCGAATATTCGCGTGGTCTCCTCGGATATGATAGGATCGAGATGCATTGACCACGGGAGGGGTAAATGCACCGGATCCTTCTGCTTTTGATCCTTTGCACGCAGTCCGCGTCGATATCGGCGGCGTCCGAATTTGCGATCTTCCATACAGCTTCGTTCGGCAGCAGCCGGTCGGTCAGCCTCAGTCTGGCAGAGGGCAGGCCCGCCCGCGATCCCACCTTCGATTTCGACGTCGTCATTGCGCTTTTGGAGTTCGACGGCGGCGGGACAGTGCTCTATCGGGACGGAGGAAGACACCAGGCGAGCGTGCGCTGCGTTTCGCCCGCCACGGTCCGGATCAATTCCGCCGACTATGCGGTCGACGTGTCGGCGCGGCCGGGGGCCGACTGGAAGCACGATCTCTGGGCGGCGCTCTGCAACAGTCCGGTTTCCTGAGCGGTCGTACGACATGGCTTGGCCGATCGAGTGCGTCAGCCCTTCCGGGGGCGGACCTCCATGAACACGTATGGCGCGGCGGTCCCCGAGGGGATCGCATAGACGTCGAAGGACGCCTGCTGGTCGTCGCCCATTCCCAACGAACCAGGAGGCATGCCGGGCACGGCCAGCCCACGGACCGGCGGCCGTTCCCGCAGCAGACGCTGGACGGCTTCGACCGGAACGTGTCCTTCGAGGTAGTATTCCTCGACGACGGCAGTGTGGCATCCCTCCAGGTCGACAGGTACGCCCAGCCGCGCCTTGACCGCGGCAAGATCGTCGGTGTCGCGGGCGTCGACCGAAAATCCTGCGGCCGCCATCGCCTTCGACCATTCATGACAGCAGCCGCAGTTCGGATCCTTGTAGACGGTCATCTTCGCCGGCGCGACGGCGAAGGCCCTTCCGCCACAGAACGCCAGGGCTGATGCCGCCCACGCGATGAAAATTCTCCTGTGCATCGTTTCCACTCCTCGATGTCCTGCCGCCCGGATCGAGGCCGGGCGGCAGGAGTCCCCTACTTTACTTCGATGACGGTCAGCTTGCCATTCACGCGTTCGGCAACGAACTCGATGTTCGAACCTTCCTTCAGCTTTTCGAGCAGCGCCGGGTCCTCGACCCGGAAGACCATCGTCATCGCCGGCATGTCGAGGCCCTTCAGGTCCTCATGCTTGATGGTGACTTTCTTCGCCTTGGTGTCGACCTTGTTGACGACGCCCTTGGTGAATTCCTGGGCGAACGCACCGAAGGCTGCACTGGCCGAAAGCAGGGCGGCAACGCCGATTTTGATCATAACAGTTTTCATGGTTATGGCTCCTTTTGCAGATTACTTGCCAGCGACGGTGACGTCGCCGTGCATACCGGCTTCGTAGTGGCCGGGGATCAGGCAGGCGAACTTGAATTCGCCGTCGGTGGTGAACTTCCAGACGATCTCGCCGGACTGGCCGGCTGGAAGACGAATCGAGTTCGGATCGTCATGCTCCATCTCCGGGAACTTCTCCATGACGGCCTTGTGCTCGAGAATCTTGTCTTCCTGATCGAGCACAAACTCGTGGTCGACGGTTCCGGCATTCTTGATCGCGATCTTGACCGTCTGTCCCTTGCGGACATTGAAGACGGCCGGAGTAAACAGCATCTTCCCGTCCTCGGTTTCCTTCATCGTGACGCGGATCGTCTGCGTCGCTTTCGCCTTGTCGCCAGGCTCGCCGATGGCCATCTTGTCGCCATGGCCGCCGGCGTGATTGCCGGACGCGAGCGCCGGGGTTGTCAGGGCGACGAGCGCCAGTGCCAATACGTAGTTCTTCATGCGTAGATCCTTTCTTGACGTGGGAGATTGGGCCTCAGCCTTTTGTCGGCTTCGGCGTGATTTGCGTCTTTGCGTCTTTGGCCTTGGTCGCGTCCGGCAGCTCGCCGGTCCACTCCCAGGCCTGCGCTCCCGGCGGGTTTTCGTACCAGCCGGGATCGGAGTAGTCGTCCGCCGAGATGCCTTCGCGAACCTTCACGACCGAGAACATGCCGCCCATCTCGATGGGGCCGTGTGGCCCCCAGCCGGTCATCATCGGAACGGTGTTCTCGGGAATTGGCATTTCCATTTCGCCCATATCGGCCATGCCCTTGGTACCCATGGGCATGTAGTCCGGCTGCAGCTTCCTGATCTTCTCGGCGACCTTCGACTTGTCTGCACCGATGAAAGTCGGGATGTCATGACCCATGGCGTTCATCGTGTGATGGGACTTGTGGCAGTGGATCGCCCAGTCGCCGAGGTACTTGGCATCGAACTCGTAGGCGCGCATCGCGCCGACCGGAATGTCGATGCTGACCTCCGGCCACCGCGCCTCCGGCCGGACCCAGCCGCCGTCGGTGCATGTCACCTCGAAATCGTAGCCATGCATATGGATTGGATGGTTCGTCATCGTCAGGTTGCCGACACGCACCCGCACCCTGTCGTTCTTGGAAACGACGAGGGGGCTGATGTCCGGAAACACGCGGCTGTTCCAGCACCACATGTTGAAGTCGGTCATCTCCATGATCCGCGGCACGTAGGAGCCGGGATCGATGTCGTAGGCGTTGAGCAGGAAGACGAAGTCGCGATCGACGCGCATGAACTTCGGATCCTTCGGATGGATGACGAAGAAGCCCATCATGCCCATGGCCATCTGGACCATCTCGTCGGAATGCGGGTGGTACATGAAGGTCCCGGACTTCACGAGATCGAACTCGTAGACGTAGGTTTTGCCGACCGGGATGTGCGGTTGCGTCAGGCCACCGACGCCGTCCATGCCCGACGGCAGGATCATGCCGTGCCAGTGGATCGTCGTGTGCTCCGGCAGCTTGTTGGTGACGAAGATACGGACGCGGTCGCCTTCCACCGCCTCGATCGTCGGCCCCGGAGACTGGCCGTTATAGCCCCAAAGATAGGCTGTCATGCCGTCGGCCATCTCGCGCTCGACCGGCTCGGCGACGAGGTGGAACTCCTTGACGCCGTTATTCATCCGGTGGGGCAGGGTCCAGCCGTTGAGGGTGACGACCGGCTGGTAGTCCGGACCCGAGGTCGGGTGGAGCGGCGGCTGCATGTCCGCCGATTCCATTGTCGGAGCGTCGGGCAGACCCATCGCCGATGTCTTCGTCCAGGCTCCCGCCGCCAGTATGGCCGCGCTTGCACCGAACAGTTGTCGTCTGTTGAACATGGTAATTTCCTTTCTCAATGGCCGCCGCCACCGCCGCTCCCGGAAGCAGCGGCGACCTCGGTCTCTGCCGAGGCGTTCGTCGCGCCGCCGCCGTAGATGGCAGGCGCGAGATTGGCTTCGGCCAGCCAGAAGTCTCGCTTCGCGTTGACGGAGAGCAGGATGGAGTTGATCTTGTCGCGGGTGTCGGTCAGCAGCTCGAACGTGTTGGTGATCATGCCGTTGTAGGTCAGCAGGGATTCCTCCTCGACCTTGGCGCGCAGCGGCACGACGTTGTTGCGGTAGTGCCGGGCGATGTCGTAGTTCGAGCGGTAGGCCTCGTAGGCGGAGCGCGCTTCCGAGCGCACGTTGACCGCTTTCTCCGCCAGTAAGTTCGCCGCCCGCATGTATGCCACCTCGGCCTTGCGCATCCGGGCCTTGCCCGTGTCGAAGATCGGGATTGCGAACTCCAGTTCGACCTGGGCGGTCGTCCTTGTCTTCTTCTCGTCGTCCTCGATTTCCCGTTCCGTTTCGAAGCCGGTCAGGATCTCGAGGTCGGTGACGTAGCGCGTCGCTTCGGTCAGGCCATAGGACCTGGCTGTGGCTTCGAGTTCGAGCTTCGCGACCTGGAGGTCTATCCGGTTTCGGAGTGCTTCGGCTTCGATGGTGTCGCGTTTTGCGACGGACTTGGGCAGCGGCGGCAGGCTGTTCGGAACCTGATAGTCCAGCTCGGAGCCCCAGAGGCCCATCAGTCGCGTCAGCTCCTCCTTGGCGAGGCGGGCCGCCAGGCGGGCCTTCGCCGTTTCTCCGGCGATTTCGGCGACGAACACATGTTCACGTGCCTGGGCGCCCTTGGTCATCGCACCGGTCTCGCCCAGCTTCGCCGCGAGCTCCGAAGCGGCATCGGCCGTCGCCTGGGCGCGCTGGAGCTGCCCGACGTTCTCCCAGGCCGCGACTGCACCGATCCAGGCACGCCGTGTGTCGGCGGCAACCTGGAGCGTTCTCACGGCCGCGGTCAACTGCGCCTGCCGGAAGCGTGTGTCGGCGATCGCCACGTCCCTGCTCTTCGTCGCGAGCGCCAGGATGTTCGTTGTGATCATCCCCTCGATCGTCTTGAACGCTTGAAGTTCCGGAGTTCCGATCCCTGTGGTACCGAAGGAGACTGTCGGGTTGATGAACATCGTCGACTGCCAGGCGTCAGCCGCACGGTCGCCAAGATCGGCATAGGCGGCCTGGAGGCCTTTGTTGTTGAGCAGGGCGATCTGGACGGCCGTCTCGACGTCGAGAGGTTTCGTTCGAGCAAGCAGGCTTTTGACCTGCGCCCCCGCAGAACGGGCCTGGTTCTGGTTCTGGATCCAGACGGTCTCTTTCGCCTCGACACTGGCGGTCTTGTTGGCGACGGAAATGAAGCCCGCCTCATTGCGGGAATAGTCGTCGCCCGTGACGCAACCGCTTAGCGCCAGCGGGAATGCCAGCGCCATGATTATTCTTCTAGGCCCGATCATGAGGCATCTCCATTTGCTGGAGACTGCAGATCGTTCTGTCTGCGCCAAGGCTTGGGGTCGACGGGCTGCCTGGCTTCATAGCCCGAGATCGGCGACCGGTATGTGATGGGGCGCGCGGACGGCTGTTCGACGGCGGCGGAGGATGCCACCACGTCGGGAGGAAGCGTGGATGCGCAGCCGCCGACAAGAAGCGGCAGCCCCACCACGAAAAGCGAGGGTTTCATTATGAAGTTTCCGAACAAGAGATAACCTGTGGGCGCTCGCCTAAAAGGCACGCGACCGACGGGACCCGATCAAGCGGGTGTGTCTCTATTCAGATATTCGGGGGACGGTGGAGGGGCGGCAGTTCGCCAATGGTCGTCCGGTCGTCAACGAACTGCCGGATCGAGGTCACGACGGGTCCGCCGACGTCGGGGCCATCACAAATGATGCCAAGCCCGCCACAGAAGTCCTTGCAGCATTCCTGCTTGACGAGCTTCGACGGGCCATCGCCATCATGAGATACGTCGCCATGCGCGTGGCCATGACGGGCGGCCTCCGTCATGTCGTGGCCTTCATGGGGCGACGTCACGTCGGACACAACGGCTTTGAGATCGGGGAAGGAGGAGCCGTGCATCGCTGCGTTAGCGTTCGACAACGAGTACCCCGCCAGTGATACGACGATCACCAGCCGTATCATCACGAGCAGCTTGCTCATTGCGATTCGGTACATCTTGCCCATTCCCAACGGCCTACATGCAATGCAGCCGGATTTCAATTAAGACCTCTGTGTCACGGATGTTCGAGTCCTTTATGTGGCGCGAACATCACGTTATGCACAAGCTAGAGCTTCCTTTGGCGCTATAATGCTACACGATCCTGGTTTTCGTCGCCAAGGCGGGCCGCTATGTCCTGCTGACGCTCGCCACGTTACAGATTTTTGACTGACCGCTTCCGGCGCGGCAGCAGTATCCGGTCGACCGTATCGTCACGGACGACGAGCGTATGCCAGATCGCCGCGGCGAGATGCAGCGCGACCATCGCCAGGATGATCCTCGACCCGACAACGTGGTACGGCGCGATCGCGAACCAGACGTAGCTCGCGACCAATCCCATGCAGGCCTGTCCAATGATGGCGGCGTAGAAGGCGTGATGAAGCGCCGTGGCGGCTCGTCCGCTCCATGTGCCGGGCGCGCCGATCTCTGGCGGCTGAAGGATACGAAGAACCAGCCGTGCGCCCATCAGCAGTCCGATCGCCATTCCTGCATAGTTATGGAGCTGGTGCTGAACGACGTCCCAATAAGCCGGCGCCATCCCCATGTGGACGGCATGGTGGGTTCTCTCGATGCTGCCACCCGTCAGATACTGCACCGGCACCATGAGGGCGACCAGCCAGTGAAGCCCTATCTGGGCCAGTGAATAGCCACCTTTCATCGATCCTCTCCTGCCGAGGGGCGCAGACTAATCGGCGGCGGTTAACGCTTCCTGATCGGCTTGGAGCATCGCGAGATGCGGCGTATCGGGGAGGGCGCCCGCCCTTTTATTGCCCCGATGAGAACGGATATCGGTAGTCGCAAGCGGCACGATCTCGGATTCGGAAAGCAGCCTTATGAGACGAACCATTTTTGCGAACATGTTCGGTTTGCTCTTCGTCGTGGGTGTGATGCCGATCACGGCAGTCTCGTCGCCGGCGACCGAGGATGTCGTAGCGCTTCGGCAGGCCGACATGAAGGCCATGGCCGCGGCGGTTAAGACCATCTCCGGCATGTTCAAGGATCCGGCGAGCTACACGGCTAACGAGTTCAGCTGGGCTGCCGATACAATCCGCGACAGGTCGGGTGTCGTTCTCTCCGGACACTTCATGTCCGAGGCCGTCAGTCCACAGTCGAAGGCCAGGCCGAACATCCCCGCGGAGCGCGAGCGGTTCGACCGGATCGCGAACGACCTGCGCGACTACGCGGTCGCGCTGGACGCCGCCGCCCGGAGTAACCCGGGATCGATGTCTGCCAGCATGCGCATGAAGCCCGGCGAGGCCATGGGCGGCGGACCGCTCGGCACTCACGTCCGCAACGAGCAGGATCTCCTGGCAATGCCGGCGGAACACGCGTTCCACCTCATGCTCCAGACCTGCACGACCTGCCACGCCAAATTCAGGGCGGAATGACGGCGAGCACGCGGGTTTGGAATGGCCCGCCTTGCTCCGGCGTTCAACCGGTCAAGAACGGCCTCTTTTGCTTCAAACAGCCATGTTCGACGCTGCCGACATCACTTCGCGAGGGGCAGGGCCGCCGAACATATGACGACCATCCTCCTCGACTTCGGTGAAGCACCAGCGCACGACGCCATCCCGATCGAGCAGGAATTCACCGACAAGCTGGCCGTGGCCGGTGGCGATCATCTGCTTGTCATCTTCGGTGAATTCGTAACCATCGGCCTTGTCGAGAAATTCCACGGCTGCCATCAGGTCCATGGGCGCTGGAAGCTCGTCCGGCATGTCGATGCGCATCGACGTCACCGCATTCATGCTGATTTTATGCGGCCAGTCATTCTCGTCTTCGGTAAATTGAAGGTTCGGCAGGCCGAAGGCCTTGTGCGATACCCGCTCCGGGTCCGAGGCCGCCAGCAGATTGGGAAGCGGATGGTAGCGAAAATAGAGGCGGGCGCGGTCGATCGGTGTGTTGACGACGGTCAGGCTGTCGATGCCCTTCTCCAGCAAGGCATCGGTGAGTTCGGCCATGGCGGCGATCTGGCGGCGGCAGAAGGGGCAATGCAATCCGCGGAACAACCCGACGAGCACCGGCTTCTGGCCGCGAAAATCGTCGATGGCAACTTTCCCCTGGCGGGTGATGGCATCCAGCACCACGTTCGGCGCGCGATCTCCCGGCTGCAATGGCCTTGCGGCGTGGTTCTCCTGCATGTTTCGTTCCTCCCTTTATGTTTTTGAATCGACTTGCCAAATCGATCTCCGGCGATCACTGCAACGAGGACGGGTCAGTCGAGAAACGGCAAGACGACGAGCGTGCCTGGATCGAGGTTGTGGCGGATGCACACATCCTGTGCCAGCGTGAAATACCGTTCTGCCGCGTCCATGTCGTCATGCTCGAGGCTGAGTGTCGCCAAGCCATCATAGCACGGAAAGAGCAGTTGCGGTTCATCAATTTCCTTCGCAACCTCAAGGGCTTCCTCGTAATACTTACGAGCTAGCTTCGGCTGCCCATGGCATTGATGAATCTGGCCGAGCACGATCAGCGGCACGGAGAGATGGTCGCGCTGATCGAGCGCCCGGTCGATTTCGACTGATTTCTCCGCCGCCGGTACGCCCTCGGCGGCGCACCGATCGGTAAAGGTGCAGCAGGCAACGGCGAGATTGGCGAGAAGACGCGCCTGGAAGCCGAGATCGCCAATACGGGTCGCGACCTCCAGTCCTCGCCGGCAGATCTTGATGGCGCTGGCCGGATCGACGATCGTGTAGAGAACGCCAAGATTGGAATAGGCGCGGCAGGCGGCACTTTGCAGATCGGCCTTTTCGGCGACGGAGAGACTGCGCTCCACTTCCTGCACGGCCTCGCGGCTACGTCCGAGTCGCGCAAGGGCTGCACCCTTGGTATTCAGCGCCTCTGCCATCGCCCGCGCCGTCTCCCGTCCGGCCTCGGTCGTGCCGTCGATCGGCAGCGTTTGCAGGCATTGCAGCGCCTGCGTCGCCCACTCGGCAGCGGCAGCCTGATCGCCCATGCGGAAGGCGAGATGGCCGCGCTCTTGCAGGACATGCGCACGTTCGACCGGCGCATCCACGGTTGCGATCGTCGCTTCAGCTTCGGCGCAATGGATCTCCGCCTGATCGCGGCGACCGGCATCGAGATGCAAACGGCCGATCTTGCGCAATATCCTCGCCGCGGCAATCGGATTGTCTTTGGCGCGGTGGATCGCAAGCGCTCGCTGATAATGGGCCAAGGCGGCGTCGCGCAGGCCGGCAGGACCGCAGAGATCGGCAAGACGCTCCAGCAGTGCCAGTTGCTCCGGTGTCACTTCCGCCTCGTTGGCAAAGGCCGCAAGCGCCTGCCGATAGAGACGCATGGCGTCATCATTGGCGTAGGTCTTGCGCGCCAGATCGCCTGCCGCCATCAGATAGCTGGCGCCCTTGGACTTTTCGGTGGTCAGGCTGAAATGATGGCCAAGTTGCGCCAGATGCTCGGGCCGGTCGGGCGCTGCGCCATACTGACGTTCCAGAGCCCGGCCGATCCGTTGATGAAGCTCCACCCGCCGCTGCAGCAGGAGATTATGGTAGATGACATCGTGCATCAGCGTCTGGCTGAAGCGATAGCCCGGCGATACCACGGCATCGGACCCGCGCAATTCCTCGATGATATTGGCATCGCAGAGGTAATCCAAGGCAGCGTCGATGCCGGCCGGGTCGGTGGCGACGGTGCGGAGCAGGGCGGTATCGAACTTCGGGCCGACCACCGCCGCCTCCTGCGCCAGCCGCCTGATCTCCTGCGGCAGCCGATCGACGCGGGCAAGCAGCAGGGCCTGCAGATTGACCGGGATATCGACATCGGTGTCTTCGGCGGCGACATGCCAGTGCTGGCCGTCGCCATGCTGACCATCATCGTGCAACGTGCCCATGTCGATCAGTCCGCGCAGGATTTCTTCGATGAAAAGCGGATTGCCGCCGGCGCGATCGAGGATGCGCTTGCGCACCGTCACCGGCAACTTGCTATGGCCCTCGCCAAAAAAGGCAGCAAGCAGCTTCTGCCCGTCGGCTGCAAAGAGTGGCTCAAGACGTTGCACGGTGACGCTGACACGATTGGAGTTCAGCGGGTCGGTCTGCGATGTCGGCCGGTAGATCACAAGCAGCATCAGCCGGCTGCGCTCCAGCCGATCCATCATGAAGCGCAGCACCTCAAGCGAGGCGGCGTCCGCCCAATGCAGATCCTCGATGACGAGCAGCAGGGGGCCTTGTCCCAACCGCCGCTCGAAGACGGTGCGGACGGCATAGAAAATCTGCCGCCGCAACTGCTCCGGCTCAATGTGGCGCAACGCGCCATCGGGATCTCCGAGACCAAGGACATGCAAAAAGAGCGGCAAAAGTGCCTCCACGTCCTCCGGCGTCAGATCGAGCGCGGCGAACCCCGTTGCCAGCAATTGCCGCGTCCTGGCAAGATCATCCCGCTCGCCGATGCCGTAGGCGCTGCGCACCACGGCGGCGAGCGTCCCATAGGATTGTTCGCCGAGGGGAGAGCAGGTCGCTTTGCGGATGGCAAGGCCCTGAAAACGGGCAGTATTGCTAGCGATTGCGACGAACTCGTTGACCAGCCGCGACTTGCCGATACCCGCTTCGCCAATCAGGCGGACAAGCTGTGCCGCGCCGCCGCAGGCGAGGTCGAGGCATGTCAGCAAGCCCGACAACTCCCTGTCCCGTCCGATCATTGGCGCCCGCAGGCCGAAACTTTCAAGTCCACGCGCCGTATGCGGCGCTTCCGACAGCCCGGTCAGCCGATGGACCTGCACGTTTCCGCTTTTGCCTCGCAAGGTCTGAGCCCCGAGACTGTCGAAGGCGAAGGCATGGCGGGTGAGGCGGTAGGTCAGCGGCCCAACGAGGATCTCGTTTTCGCCGGCCATGGACTGCAGGCGTTGCGCGGTATTCACCGTATCGCCGGTCACCGAATAGGATTTCGTACTGACTGCACCGAAGCCGCCGGTGACAACAGGGCCGCTATTGATGCCGATATGCAGACGCAACGGCACGCCGGCGCGTGCGTGCCAGCGCTCGCCGACCTCCGTGGCGCGCTTGATCATATTGAGTGCGGCGTTAAGCGCCCGAACCGGATCGTCTTCATGGGCGACCGGCGCGCCGAACAGCGCCAGGAGCGCATCACCGACGAACTTGTCGACAAAGCCGCCATAAGCCTCGACCGCCTGTGCCATCTCTTCGAACAATTCGTTCTGCAGCACCCGCATGACTTCGGGATCGATCTGCTCGCTCAGCGTCGTGAAGCCGCAGAGATCGGCAAAGAGCACGGTCACCGGCCGCCGGTCGGCATCGCTGTCCGGCTTAGGCGTTATCGCTTCGATGTTGGGCTTCGATGCAGGTTGGACTTTGCCTGATATCGATGCGCCGCATTGCGGGCAGAAGGCAAAATCGGGCTGACAGGCATAGCCGCAGGCGGCGCAGGTGACAGGCTGCCTTGCGCCGCATCGCGGACAGAAAGCAAAACCGCTCTGAATATCGAAACCGCAGCCCGCGCACTCCATCGGACGCATCTCGCGAAAACCCGATGCGTTGCGGCTCTTTCAGCCGCAACCAGCGGACAGGGACAAGCATGAACCTGCTGCCCCAGGCCTGCAAGTGAAGACTTTGGCAGGCGTTCGATGACCGAGCACCTGCCCAGCGGTGATAGGCGAGGGCGACGTCCCGATATCAGATGGTGCCGGGCCGCCCGGAGGTGGTTGATTGGCTCGCGGATGACAAAAACGCCTCTTCGGCGGTGGGCACTTTCCCCTCTGGGGTCAGATCGTCGACAGCCTTGGGAAGGTCGCGGCTCAGCCGGCCCAGAATCTCCTCATGAGAAAGGCCGGTATTGGCGGCGATCTCGTTGAGAACATCAGGCCCGAGTGCTTCCGCCAGCTGCCCATCATTGATGTCGGCATTCTGACCGGGCTGTACCCAAGACTCGATCTTGTCGCCGTGACCGTTCTGCTGAAATGTCTTCAGAAGATCGCCCAGCCCGCCGCTGACAATGCCGCCTGAGGTCAGCCCGCCGAGGAGGCCGCCGAGACCGCCGGAGCCGCCCAGTCCGCCGAGGATGCCCCCAAGCCCGCCCGGCTGCTGGTTCCCCGCGCCAGCCTGCTGAGGGTTCTGGATGCCCCGCAGGAGTTCCCCGATCTTGTCTCTGTTCTGGTAGCCGGCAACGGCAAGAACGGCGAGAAGCGCCTTCAATTGACCGCTCATCATGATGAATCCTCCTATGGTGCTCCAAGGTGCAGACGGCCCAATGCAGGTCGCCGCATGGGCAGCAATGTCCTGAGCGCCCAAAGGTTCCGCGCCGCCGCGCAAACAAGGCTGCACCGGGCGGATTCGTTCCGCAATCACAAAGGCCGACCGACTTTACAGCTCACGCCGCTACTCAGATTTCCGGGCAGCCTCGCTGGTTTGCAAAGACAATTCGCTCCGGTCCGCGGCGCGTCATGCCCTGGACGACGATGCTGCGGGCAGATATGCGGACGATCTGCGCCCTGCGAAGTCCTTCGCTGCGGGCGATGTCGAGAGCATCGTCCGGATCACAACCGCGCCGTCCGCGGTCGCGGCGGTCATAACGGTCATAATCACGATCACGGTCATAAACGCCGACGCCACCAGGGCCGAGCCGCAACTCCAAGTCCTGCGCGGCAACGATCGTCGGCGAGATGGTCAGCCCAGTTATGGCGGCCAAGCCAACCAGGACGAATTGAAGAGATTTCCGCATGAGTTCCTCCCATGGTCTTGTGCTTATCGTAATGACAACCTCGCCATACGAATTTTGTTCCTCATGACAAGCGGAGACGGCGCAGCGCCGGTCTGCCGGAGTCGCATTCGATGGACGTTTTGTGGAGCGCAACATCCAACAGAACCTCATCCTGGTGCCCCGAAGGGCCTCGAAGGAGGGGGCGGGTGCTCAGGCCAATCGATGTCGCATCTCTAACTGGCCCAACTGTCGCATAAGGTAGATTATGGAACATAAGGATGCCGTTTGATTACAAAGGCATACCTTCGTCATCCATCTCATAGGCCCGCTCTTTTAAAATCGGTCTGCTCGAATTTGCGTCGTGACGATCCAGCGCATCGACGAGTTCACCGCCGGACATGCCTCATAGAACAGCGGATCCCAGCCAATGGACTCTTTCGAAACCCATGTCTCGGACGACGCGCGTTTGGCGGCAACGTCCGGGTCAGAGTGCTACTTCGACGGGATTCGACGGAAAGCTCACCTGATCCGCTCGCCGTTGCTATTCCTCAAGTGTCGAGATGACTTTCGATGGTCTTTGCAGCTCCGAGGCGGCGGCGGTTGCTGCTGCATCGGCGGGGCCGCCGGAAACATGAACGGTCGGCGTTGCAAATTGAATGCCCTTTTCCGCGAATGTCTTCTTGAGCATTGCGAGCGCCTTTCGACGAACGCCGAACTGTTCGCCGGGCTTCGTCATGAACTTCAGCCGAATCTGCACACCGTAATCTGCCATCTGCTCAATCCCCTGCATTTTCAGGGGTTCGATGATGTTGGGTCCGAGTTCGGCATCCTCGAGAAGCTCGACGCCGATGCGCTTGATGGTCTTGCGGACCTCCTCAAGGTCGCTGTCATAGTTCAGGGTGAGCGTAATGATATCGATGACCCAGTCACGGCTTAGGTTTTGCACCGCGCCGAGTTCCCCGAAGGGAACGATGGTGACCGGACCGCGATGGTGTCGCAAGCGGATCGATCGCAACGAGAAACCTTCGACAGTCCCTTTATATTTCGCCGCCTGGATATATTCGCCGATGCGAAAGGCATCGTCGAACAGATAGAAGACGCCGGAGATGATGTCCTTGACGAGTGTTTGGGCACCGAAGCCGACGGCTATGCCGACGACACCGGCGCCCGCCAGCAGCGGTCCGATCTGAATGCCTACGGCATCCAGGATCATCAGGAAGCCGACAGCGCCGATCGCCAGGAAGAGTACATTGCGAAGAATGGGAAGGAGGGTATTCAACCGCTGACGCCGGCGCGCGTCGGGTCCCTCCTGATGTCCCGCCTGCACGCTTCGCGACGCCATCGCCATCTGACTGTCGATCAACGTGCTTGCGAGCTTCCAGATAACGTCGGTCACTAGCAGCACGATAACGATGCGAATTCCGGCGCGGATCAAACGCGTGGTCACCGTTTCGGCAGCGGCAAGGTCACTGAGATTGACATTCCATGCGCGGGCAATGAGCAGCGCAGCGACCACGATGAGAGCGTTCCGCAGCGTTTGCATGATAACGACGGACCATCCGACGATGGCCGGATCCTCGACCGCCTGCCTCTCCCCGGATTGAATAATGCGACGAATGATATCATGAGCCACCGAAACGGTCAGCGGCAGAAGCGCGATGACGACCACTGTCCAGAATGCACCGCGAAGACCGGAAACCCATAACAGCCACGAGAGCAGGATGCTCGCGCTGAAGCCAACACAGACCAGCCGGCTCACGGGTGGCCCGTCAGAACGATAGTGCCGCAGCCAAATCATAACGATCAAAGCGATTGAAACGACACCAAGCCATGCTGCGGTAAAGAGGTCGACCAAGATGGGTGAAGCTCGGATCGTCCCGATCACTTCAATGGTGGCCCAGCCAGCCGCCAGCACTGCGACGATTGCGAGGAGCCAGTAGTACCAGAACCAGGCAAGTGAGGTGACAAGCGTCAGAAGCCGCATATGCGGCAGGCGGGCGCCTGGCGCGATGACAATACGGCCCACGAGCACGCCAAGGCGCACCATGAGCGCGGCCGATAGCAGGATGAGCGCAATATCGCGAAACACGGCGGGCCATGGAAAGAGGATAAACGCGCCGAGGCTTCCGATCAGGTAACCGGCCAACGCGAGAAGACCCATTGAAAGCCGGGCTGCGTGGAGCTTGATCCGTTGCCGGACGGTGCCGGCGGGCGCGTTCAGCACAAAATGGAGCAGCCCTCGCCCTGACCACCAGGCCAGGCGCTGCGCAACGAACCCGCCGGCGACGAAGAGTATGACCGCCAAGATCAGGCCGACAGGTTCGATACGATCATCCGTTTGGAAGACCCGGATCGCCGACTGGATCTGCCCGGGAAGAGTTGGAACGGCATCGACGAGTGTGAGCAACCTCTGGCGCAAATCCTGTAGTGACGTCGCAATCGACGTCGGTGCCGCCTCTTGCGAGACTGCCACCGGCTGCGCCGCTTCCTGATTGCCCGGAACGATCCGATTGACCAGCGCTCGTCCGGAATCATCATTCGGCAATTCGATAATAACCCGGATCGGTGTCGAGGAATTGGTCGGCTCAGCCGCCGAAGCGAGGTTTGCGCTCGCGAGCAGAAGCGTTGAAAATACCAGCGTCAGGAATGCGCACATTCTGTGGCGGGGATGACGGTCGTCGTTGATGCGCATGTGGCCGTGGTCCCTGCGACGTTGTCGTCACTTTTGCTGGGTTGGTCGAAACTTCGGACTTTGTGAAGCGTTGCACGACCAACGTCAATCGACGAACCGGTCTCGGGGCGCAGACTGCGAACCAACGGCCAGAAGGCGCTAGAGCATTTACGTTTTTCTCCCAATCACGGAAATGCTCTATCTCTTTGTTTTCACGCAATTCCGGAGGCAAAGCCGCTACGCACTTTTGCTGGAATTGCTCTAAGACCGCAAGCTTCTGAACCCTGCCCTGATCTCCTGGCTGAAGAGTTCCGGCTCCTCCCAGGCGGCGAAGTGACCGCCCTTGGAGGCGCGGTTGTAGTAGATGAGCGTCGGATAGGCCTTGGACAGCCAGTGCCTTGGCGGCTTGTAAACCTCTCCGGGAAACACCGTGACCGCCACCGGCACTTTGACGGGCGTGAGCTTCGCGCCCGACATGGCGTTTTCCCAATAGATGCGGCCGCTGGAGGGGCCGGTGTTCGTCAGCCAGTACAGGGTT
Organism: Rhizobium sp. IY2; assembly: GCF_047532935.1. Taxonomy (NCBI): domain Bacteria; kingdom Pseudomonadati; phylum Pseudomonadota; class Alphaproteobacteria; order Hyphomicrobiales; family Rhizobiaceae; genus Rhizobium; species Rhizobium sp. IY2. The sequence continues at coordinate 1,335,489 of NZ_JBLKNU010000001.1, read as the reverse complement.
ATGTTGTCGAGGATAGCATCCTTGCCAAGCGCCTGTTCGGGGTCGCCGGGGGTAAACACCCAGTCGGCGATCTTGTCGTAAAGCCAGGCGGCAAGGCCGACCGGAGAATCCGCAATGCCGTAACCGATCGTCTCCGGCCGTGTACTCATGATCGCTGCGTAGCCAAAACCGTTGTTGAGGAAATCTCGAGCCTCGTCGAAGACGACTTTCTCATCCGCAGACAGGCTATCGGGCGCCGGCCCTCCATTTTTAAGCGCCTGGGCTGCGTCTGATGGGAGGGTCGTGGCACGTTCGACCCTGTTGACGTGGATCGCCAGCAGCCCATCGGGTGCCAGGCGACCCAAAGCGTCGCTGATGATTGCCCCCCAGTCGCCGCCCTGCGAGACATAGCGGTCATAGTTCAGTCGCTTCATCAGTACGTCCCAGGCAGCCGCGATCCGCTGAGGGTTCCAACCGGTTGCAGCAGGCTTTCCGGAGAAGCCGAATCCCGGGATCGACGGGATCACCAGGTGGAAGGCATCTTCCGCCATGCCGCCATGCGCCGTCGGATCCGTGAGCGGCCCGATGACGTCAAGCAGTTCGAAGACCGACCCCGGCCAGCCGTGGGTCATGATCATCGGCAGCGCGTTTTCGTGACGGGAACGGACATGGATGAAGTGGATGTCCAGTCCGTCGATATTGGTGAGAAACTGCGGGAAACTGTTCAGCCTGCTCTCCGCCTTCCGCCAGTCGTAGGACGACCGCCAGTAGCGCACCAGTTCCTTCAGCCTGTCGGGTTGGACGCCCTGCGAACGATCCATGACGGTTTCGCCGTCGGGCCAGCGCGTCGCGGCAAGACGCCGCCTGAGGTCTGCGAGCGCCGCCTCCGGGACTTCGGCCTTGAACGGCTGGATCTCCCCGGGTGTGGCGGCGACGACATCGGCAGCATCGGATCTGGGTGGAAGGAGTGCGGCAGACACGCCGGCCGCGGCAACCGCTAACAGCAGTGAGCGTCGTGACATATGTCCATGTTTCAGGGAGTGGCTATGCTTCAAAGAGGTCAGTGCCATGACACGTGTCCTTTCATGACATCGAGAGCCAACGGAGAGATATTCGACAAGGGCAAGCCCCAGATGACCACATAGGTCGCCACCTCGGACGCCCTGCCCTCGTCGATATTTCTTGCTGACGGGCGTTGAACCTTAACGGTTCGCTCTCCTCATGCTCGTATTCGAGGAGTATCAGTTCTTCCTTATATTGTCGCGGTCGGCTGCCGGCCGGCACCCCGGAAAAGTGAGAGGCACCCTCTCGTTGAAATATCCACCTTGGGCAGCCGCGTTGCAGCGCTGCCGCCATCGAGAGGGTGCCTCTCACTTTCTCCGGCTACCGCGCGCTGACGCCGTGCTCAATTGTGTCAGGAGACAGCCGGCTCTGGGCTTTGGCTGACCGCCGTTCAGGAAAGGACCTCCTATGTCTAGGGACAAAACCGCAAATACGGCTGCATCGGTCGCAGCAACTCCGACTTCCCGCACGTCTGAAACCGTCGCTTCCCGAGAGGCCGCGCACGACGCCGTCGACTTCATCGAGATCGATGAGATCCTGACGCTGAGAAGGATGATTGTCCGAGCCCCGGCGCCGAAAGGCACCGTGCTTTTCCTGCATGGGTTTCCGGAAACGCTGACGGTCTGGAAGGACATCGCGACGATGCTTGCTCGCGACTACGACGTCCATGCCTTCGATTGGCCGGGCTACGGGCAGTCGTCGCGCCCGGTTCCTGAATTCTTTTCCTACGCGCCGAAGGCGTATGCCCAGGTGTTGAAAGCCTATCTCCAGCGGGCAGGCATCGACCGGTCGAACCTCGTGATCTATGCGACTGACATCGCCGCCCTCCCCGTTCTGTTGCTCGCTCTCGATGAGCCGACGATCGCCAGGCGGATCATCGTCGGAGACTTCGCGCCGTTCGACCGGCCGCAATACATGTGGGAGAACCTGCAGAACCTCAAAGCCGAGCCGACCGCCTCGCCGACGCGCGCCTACATGAACAAGACGAGCGACGAGATCCTTCAGAACGTGCACAGGCGCGGCCTCTCCCCCGCTGAGCAATTCGATCTACCTGTCGACGTCCAGCAAGACATGGCTCGCTCCTGGAGCCTCGACGGCGCGACGGCGGCAGATGCCTTCGCCCACTACTACGCGAATTTCACACGTGATCAGAACTTTCTCGAGGCCAACCTCGACCGGCTGAAGACGCCCGTGAGGGTGATCTGGGGCGAGAAGGACATCTACATCAGAAGCGAAATGGGCATCGAGTTCGCCGCCAAGATCGGTGCAAAAGTCGATACCCTGCCGGGCATCGGTCATTTCCCGCACCTTCAGAATCCGAAACAAACGGTTGAGGAAATCCACGCATCATTCAGATAATATTTGATTATCTTTATGGTTTGTCTGCACCCGCAACCGCGGCAGCGCCCAGTCGACGAAAGCCCGTACCTTCAAGGCGAGAAGCCCCTGGCGCGCGTAGACGATATGGATGGGCTGCGGTGCGCCGTCAAAGTCGCGCAAGATGGGAATGAGCGCGCCGGACGCCAGTTCGTCCGAAACCTGATAGTCGAACAGCCGCGCGATCCCTGCCCCGCCGACAGCCGCCGCAACACAATTCGCCGCGGTATTCACTTCCAGCCGGTTGCGGGGCACGGCCTCCATCGGCGTGCCGTCGACGTCGAATGTCCAGAAGAATGTCCGCTTGTTGAAGATGATCCCGTCGCGATGGATGAGATCGCCGGGACGCTCAGGCATGCCATGCCGCTTGATATAAGTGGGGCTCGCGCAGGTCAGCAGCCGGAACTCCCCGACCTTGGCGGCATGGAGGGAGCTGTCGGCGAGGTCGCCGAGACGGATCGCGATATCCACCTGCTCGGAGACGAGATCCACTGTGCGGTCGAGCGACAGAAGGTTCAGTGACACCTCCGGGTACTTCTCCATGAAGCTCAGCGCGACCGGCAGGACGTATCGGCTACCGTATTCGACCGGCGTCGTGATCGTCAGCACGCCTCGGGGCGTCTGGTATTCCCCGGACGCCCTTCGCTCGGCCTCCTCCAGATCCGCCATGATCTTTCGAGCCGCATCGACATAGTCGCGTCCGGCGTCCGTGAGCTGAAGATTGCGGCTGGTGCGGACGATGAGGTTCGCCCCAAGATGTCGTTCGAGCTCGGCCACCTTGCGGCTGACGCTCGGCAGTGGCGCGTTCAGCTTCCTGCTGCCGGCTGAGATGCTCCCGGCGTCGACGACCGCCAGCAATATGCGCATTGCTTCAAGACGATCCATCAGCCGCCGCCCATGAGATACCGCTTCTGTTTATTGTCGTACGAGTGTCGGACGTTCGCAACGTCCTCAACCGCACGCCCGCCAGATTACCACCTTGCGCCGAGCCGCAGGCCTAGTCGAGCAGCTTGCGTATGGCCATGATCCCCTTTGCCGCATCCGACCAGGACTGACGCCAGATCAACACGCCGACACTGAGGATGGTGGCGACAATGAACGGTATTGGCCCGATGAACCAGAACGCGGCTGCGACGGTGAAGTAGTAGGATCGGACGCCGACGCTGAACGATCGAAGCGCAGGGTTCAACACCAAAGTCAGAGCATTCGTCCAGCCGACAATGTCCCTGTCTTCATCGCGAGAGGGGCTCGCCCCGATCGCCGCCAGGCAGTAGTTGATCTGCCGGACCGCCCATATGAAATCGGATAGGCCCCGCAGCAGCGTCGCCATGATCAGGAGGACCTTGCACTGGAAAAACCAGGCGGGGTCCTGAGCCGCAAACATCGCAATCAGGCCACCCGATCCATAGTTCGGTTCCATGAAAAGCGCGCCGCTCAGCCCAACGATGACGATGAGATTGGCCGAGCCGAAGAAGGATGCCGAATTGATCGTGTGCCCGAGGATCGCGGCGTCGCCGATAAAGTTGTTGTCTCGCGTCAGCACCTCCCGCATCCAGGCCGCGCGAATGCGCACCATATCGACGGAAAGACTATCATTCTTCCTCGGCCACCCCACGGCCATCAAAGGCTCGACCGCCACCCAGACAAGAAGAAAGAAAACGATCGCCGCGACGTTCAGAAAATCCATGGTGCCCCCGAACTTTACGTGGATTTTCTGAAACACTACTTCGCGGCAGCGGCAGCTCCAAGCACGTATCGCCGCTCCCCGGGGTTCTTTCCGCCGGTTCCGCTGCCCGCCGGACGTGGGCTGCGGGCGATGTGCGTTCAAGCCTGCCATTCATCCGCCACAGATTGACCCCATCAAACATGGATCGCTGCCAAGCAAGGAAACGCTAGTCGGCGCTTGGAACCTCCCTGCTGTTGCGTCCGATGGAAACGCGGCTAAGATCTAAGATCTAGGATCGAGGGTGAAATGGTCGACCGCTTTGATCGAGCGTGTCGTATTTTTTCAAGAGCCGGGTGACGGGTTATTTGGCAGCATTGGCGAGCAGACTGGGGATGGCGAATGAACCTTGTCGACGGAGCTTTTGGAACCTCCGAATTTCCTCTCTCTGAAGAGGCTGGCATCTTCACCTGGGTGTTGGCGACCGACACGGTTTATGCGGATACGGCGCTGGCAAATCTCTTTGGCCTTGATCCGGAAGAGACCATCGCGGGGCTGCCGGTCATGCGATATCTCGACCGGATTCACCCGGACGACAAGCCATCCGTGGCCAAGGCGATTTCAGAATCGGTGATCACAGGAAATCCGTACCGCCATGACTACCGGGTGTTTGACCGAAGCGGGCAAATGGTCACCGTGGCCGCCTTCGGCCGGTGCTTCAGGGATGAAGCCGGAAACCCGTCGCAATATGCGGGCATCGTATTCCCGACGAACGACCACATCCACCAAGACCACCAGAAGGACCAATTGTCTGTTCACTGCCGTGAGGCGCTGAAAATTGCGCAGTCATCCGGCCTGCAGGCGACGGCCAATGCGCTTGAAGCAATTCTCAAAGAGCTTGCCAAGCCGATGCCTTCGGACTTCGCGCAGATTCATTGAATCCTCCCAAGCGTTCGTTGTCGCATCCGACTCTCGGTGATCGCTATGGTTTGTGCGAGCCTTGCTTACCTCCCGTGCAAGGCGCTCTTCTCCAGGAGTGATCGATGTTGCAGTCATCGGCAATGCCTTGCGCGCATTGTAATCAGTGGCAAAGAAGGGCGGGCATTTCGAGGCGGCTCAACAGCGACCGTGTGACCCCTCCGAGACGAATTCGCGCAGTCTCGAATGACCGAATGCGCCCGCGACGAGTAAATCGGCCTTGCGTTCTGGGGCCATCGATTGAATGACGCTGGCTGGCGAGTCTCCCTTCGCTTGCATGGCCACGACGTCGACGGCAAAACCAGCTTTGCCGAATGCCGACGCAAGGTGGTCTCGACTGCGCTCGTCAATCTGCTTGTCGTCGGTGACGGAAATCAGGACAACGCGCGAGGCCTGTTCCAGAAGCAATCTGGCGCCTGTCAATGCCCTTGCGGCAGTGGCTCCTCCGTCCCAGACGACGGCGACAGCATCGATGCGGCCGCAGCAATTGTCCGTTGGCTGTAACGCAGCCAACGGGACGCCGACGGACGAGTCAGATGTTCCTCACTGCCGAGGTATCGCGGCACGCCGACTTTCGTCAGCACGTCTCGTCGACGATTGGATTGCGCAGGCTGCCAAGCCGATCGACCTCGACTTCGACCACGTCTCCCGGCTTCATCCAAAGCGGCGGATTGCGCTTGGCGCCGACCCCACCCGGCGTACCGCTGACGATGACGTCGCCGGCTTCGAGCCGGGTGAAGGCGGAGCAATATTCGATCTGGCGCGCAATATCGAAGATCATCTGGCTGAAGGTCGCGTCCTGCACCACCTCGCCGTTCAAGCGCGTCTGCAGCCGCAGCTCGCCAAGCGGGCCGAGTTCGCCCGGCGTCATCATCCATGGACCGAAGGCGCCGGTATCTGGAAAATTCTTGCCCGGGGTGAACTGGTGCGTATGTCGCTGGAAGTCGCGGATGCTGCCGTCATTGTAGCATGCATAACCGGCGACATGGTTCATGGCTTCGGCGTACGGAATGTAGCGGCCGGGTTTGCCGATGATGACGGCCAGTTCGCCTTCAAAATCGAGTTCGGTCGAGACCTTCGGGCGTATGATCGGAGCGAGGTGTCCTGTCTGGCTATTGGCATAGCGGGCGAAGATGGTGGGGTTCTCCACCTCCGAACGGCCGGTTTCCTTGCGATGCATTTCGTAGTTCAGGCCGACGCAGAGGATTTTGTCGGGATTGGGAATGACCGGCAACCATTCGACCGCGTCGACAGGCGTGGCGGCCGCGGCAGCAGCGGCCTCGGCAACGCCGTCAAAGCCAGCAGCGACAGCCGATTTGAGGTCGGCATAGCGGGCCGAGAGCGCGGCGCCGACATCGAGGAAGCGTTCGCCTTCCACGACGCCCCAGGTCGTTCGGCCGGCGATCTTGACGGTGGACAATCTCATGACTTCTTCTCCTGTCTGTGATCAGAATTTCCTGCGCGCCGTTCAGACCCGCTGCATTTGTTCGGTGAAGCGCGTCATCCTGCCGAAGCGCTCGATGGTGCGGTCCGGGAAGATCAGCGCGAAGGCGGAAATTGCACCAATGATGAGGATGCCGGCGGTGAACAGCATGGCGTTCGCATAACCGGCAGCCACATGGTCGGGTCCTGCGGCCTGCACGATCATGCCGGTGACGGCGTTTGACGCGAGTGCGGAGATGGCGTTCGCCGAATAGATCACGACGATCAGCCGGCCGCGTTGGGCGGCGGGCGCCACGCTGCCGAGCGTGATCGGGCCGTAGATCGTCGTCAGGCTCGGCGCGGCAAAGGCGATCGCGATCAGTACCAGTTGCAGCGGGCCGCTCACATGAACGGAGGCGATGAGCGCTACGCCGCTGACAAGCAGCGCATAACCCGAGGCGCTGCCGAGCGTGGCGCGCTTGCTGACGCCCTTCTGCAGCATCCGCTGCGCGATCCATGAACCGACGAGCAGCAACGGAGACTGGAAGATGTAGACGGCCGAGATGACTGAACCGGTCTCAGTCTGCGAATAGCCGAGGCCTTGCTGCAGGAAAGGTGGCAGCCAGGTGGCCGACATGCCGACGATCCAGTAGGACATGGTGGACATGATGATGACGCCGATCACGGTCGGATCGAGCCAGAGCTTGCGGGCCGGAACCGGCGAATCTCCGACAGTGGCGCGAACTTTTTCATTCTCCGTGCCCGCATGCGGCCCCTCGCCGCCGATGAGCAGCCAGGCCACGATCCAGACAATGCCGATCAGGCCGCAGAACAGAAAGCCCGAACGCCAGCCGTGGCTGACGATGATATAAGTGAGGATCGGACCGCCGGCGAGCAGGCCGACGCTGATGCCCTGCAGCACGACGGCGCTCGGCACACTGCGCTTTTCCGGGCTGAACCAGTTATGGCAGGCATGCAATGCCGTCGGCAGGCCGGGTCCCTCGCCAAGGCCGAGCAGGATGCGGCAGGCGATCAGGACCGTCACCGAACTGGTGAAATAGATCGGGATCTGGGCGATCGACCAGATCGCCGCCAGAATGACGAGGATCCACTTGACCGGCATGCGGCCGATCACGAAAAGGCCGACAAGGACGCCGGAGATCGAAAACAGCAAAAAGAAGCTGCTGCCGATCAGCCCGAACTGCTGTGGCGAAATCCCAAGCTCCTTCATCATCGGCACCGCCGACAGCCCGAAGACGAGCTTGTCGAAAAAGTTCAGCGTCTGGAACAGAAAGAGAAGGGCAAGAACGGCAAAGGGGCGCCATTTGCCTGAGGTAACAGTGGTTGGTTCGGTCATATCTTCCTCCCAGAAACCGATTGAACTTCAATGTGTGACAGGCCCTGCTCTTCAGGCGAGGCGAGCATGCAGATCCGCGATCTGCTGGCGAAGCGCCTGAACGTTCTGGGCAGCGCCGAAAACATAGTGGTCAGGACGGACCAGTGCGGCGATTGCGCCATGCCGGTCGAACCAAGCGGAAAGCACGCCATCCTTCTCGCGAAGGGCCGAGGGATCGACTGTCTCCGCACCTTCAGGGACGACGGTCTTGATCACGATCCCATCGATCTCCCCGGCAAATGCTTCTCCCTCCCCGGCCCCGATCCGGCGGCCGTCGAGGATGAGCCGCCAATTCGGGCCGGTGAAATGATCCAGCAGGCGCGTGGAAGCGCCTTCGACGATGGCGGGCTGCGGAAAGAGCAGCCCCCGCGCCGGCGTTCCCGCCGCTGCAAGCAGACCTTCTTCGATCGGCGGAACGATTTCCTGGCGGGTAATGGTCGGCGGCTTGCCGCCGCCCTCGGCGAGAATGCGAGCATCGCGCGCGGCCGCTGCCGCCGGATCGCGTTCGCAGATCATCTGGCCGATCGCCTTGATCTTGCCGGTCAGTGTCTGCACGTGGCGCTTGCGCTCGACCGTATAGGTATCGAGCAGCGCTTCCGAGGATTGTCCCGTCAGCACGCGGTCCAGCCGCCAGACGAGATTGGAAACGTCGCGCAAGCCCTGGCACATGCCCTGCCCGATAAAGGGCGGCTGCTGGTGGGCGGCATCGCCGGCAATCAACACCCTGCCGCGGCGCCATTCATCGGCCACCAGCGCATGGAAGCGATAGGCAGCGGCGCGCCAGAGTTCGCCCTCTTCTGACGTGAGCCAGGGCGACAGCAACCGCCAGACGTTTTCGGATCTTTCCATTTCGCGCGGATTTTCGCCGGGCAGCAGCATGATTTCCCAACGGCGATGGTTCTTCGGCCCCATGATATAGCTGGTCGGCCGCGAGGGATCGCAGAATTGCGCCGAGGTCTGCGGCAGCTTGGTGAGTGCGGCATCATGCACTTGCACGTCCACCACCAGCCAGGGCTCGTCGAAGGTAAGATCCTCGAGCGTCATGCCGGACAGTTCGCGAACCCGGCTCGAAGCGCCGTCGCAACCGACCAGGTATTTTGCCGCGACCGTCCGGGACTTGCCGGAGGCGTCCCTCAGCGTTGCAACGACCTGATCGGCCTGCGGATCGAGATCGGTCATCTCGGTTCCGAGTTCGACCGTGACGCAATCGAAGCTTTCGGCATGCCGCCTGAGCACGGCCTCGACCGGAGGCTGGGTGAACACCATGCTTGGCGTGTAGCCGAGCGGATAGGGCGCGGGTACCATGTCGATGCGGCGAATGAGTTGCCCCTGTGCGCCGAAGTGCTGGGAAGCGGTGAAGGGCGCGATATGGGGCAGTACGTCGTCGGCGATGCCCATATTGTCGAAATGGCGCAGGATCTCGTGGTCGATGGCAATGGCGCGGGGCTTGTCATAGATGTCAGTCAGCCGGTCGACGACAAGAGTGGAATGACCGCGCGCGCCCAGCATGCCGGCAGCCACGGCGCCGGCCGGGCCGAAGCCGACCACCAGCACGTCATAATGATGGGAAATGTTGTTCTCGCTATTCAACGGAATGCCTCTGCTATGATGATGGCCGCGTCAGGCGCCGGAAAATCCGACGGAAATCTGTGCCTTCTTGCAGGCGTCGCTCTTGGGGGCGGCGATGCCCCAATGATCGGTGCGGCCCGGCGGCCAGACCCATTCGTCCGGACCCCGCACGCGATAATCATCGTCCACCTGCAGAACCTCGGCGGTGTATTCGACCACGACGCCCTGCGGATCGACGAAGTAAGCAAAGACATTGTCGCCTGGCCCGTGGCGGCCGACGCCCCAGCCGATCGGGTAACCGTGATCGACCACCCGGCCGGAGCCGCGCATGACCGATTCGAGATCGGGCATCAGAAAGGCGATATGGTTCAGGCCGTTCACCGGCGCTTCCGCCAGCACGACGCAGTGGTGATCGTCATTGCAGCGCAGGAAGGCCATCAGCTTCGACCGGTCGGTCAGGCGGAAGCCCAGGATTTCCCGATAAAAATCCGAAAGCGCATCGATCTCGGCGCTATTGATATTGACGTGCGCGAGGCGTTCCGGCCGGTTGGCGACGACTGTGCCCGCCTTCCTGTCGTCGCCATAGACGAATTCCAGCACCGAACCCTGCGGCTCCCGAACGACGAAGCGCTCCCCGCCGGACGGTGCGTCGGCAGGTCCCGGCTCACGCATCGTGACGCATCCCGCCGCAACGGCCTTTGCAAAAAGCGACTTCAGATCTTCGGCGGAATGGACGCGGAACGTGATCTTGCGCAGTTCCGAGCGGTCGCTCGGCTTCAGTTCCAGCACATGGAAATCGTCGCCGGTCGCGGCGAGGAAAACCTTGCCGCCGGCTTCGGCGACCACGTCCAGTCCCCAGACCCGGCTATAAAAATCGACGGATGCAGCCAGGTCGGGCGTGCCGAGTTCGACGCTGCGCAGGGCGGTGACGGGAAAGTCGGACATCTGATCAAACCTCATCCAGGGCAAGGAAGGCCTGCGCGTTCCTGAAGGACAGCCGTTCGCGCAGTCCTGTATCGGCGAAAGCGGCCTCGATGCGCGCAACGGGCTGCTGGTCGCGAAAATTGAAGGGGTAGTCCGTGCCGAGCAACACGCGTTCCTCTCCGAAAACTGAAACCAGGCGGCGCAGCGTGTCCGTATCGAAGACGAGAGAGTCGACGTAGAGCCGGCGGGCCTGTGCCGAGGGCGGTTCAGCCATCGTTTCCTTCAGAGCCGGGAAAGCCGCATAGCCCTGCTCCAGCCTCGGCAGAAGCGAGGCGAGCGTGCCGCCGCCATGGCTGAAGGCGATCCGTAGTTGGGGGAATTTCAACAGCAGCCCGCCGGTGATCACCGAGGCCGCGGCCAGCCCCACATCGGTGGGATAGCCGAGCACCTGCTGAAGCGGCGCCGGCCCGACGAGCCGGTCCATGCCGGCCGGCCGCACCGCATGGACGAAGACGGCTGCTCCAAGCTTCTCGACTTCCGCAAAGAAGGAATGGAACTTGGGATCGCCGATCGGTACGCCATTGATATTGCTGCCGACCTCGACGCCGCGAAAGCCTGGGGTGCCGACCGTGCGGTGCAGCTCGGCGATAGCAAGGTCGATATCCTGCAGGGGGACGCCGGCCAGCCCGACGAAACGCCCCTCTCCTTCCGCAACGAGTGCTGCAATCGCGTCGTTGACGTGACGGACGAGGTCGTTCGCCGCGTTGGTTTCGATCCAGTAGCCGAAAAGTTCCGGCATGGGTGAAAGTGCCTGAAGCCTTATGCCGCTACGGTCCATGTCTTCGAGACGCCGTTCGGCGACCCAGCAGGCGTCGCTGACCGTGCGATAGGGCTTCTCGTCGATGACGACGGTGGCATGGCAATCGTCCGAGGCGACCATAGAGGGAAAGCCGCGCACCGGCGCGCCACTAGCCGGCAGCGGAAAACGTGCCGGCACGACATGGCAGTGAATGTCGATGCCACAGCAGCCGCAACCGCTGTCGAACCGCCCTGCGCTTTGCTTGCCTACGCCCACGCTTTCCTCCTGTGCTGGTTTTCGAATAATATCCATAAACGCTCGTGTAAAGTAAAAATTTATAAATTTTACGAATTGGATGTGGTCGTGTATATGAAAACAGATTTGAACAATGGACCCGATATGGACGCAGATGCGCTGAACAGGGGGCCGGAGAGCCCCGCAACACTGGCAACCAGCATTTACGAACGGCTGAAGGCCGACATTCTGTCCGCGCGACTGGAGCCCGGCCGCAAGCTGCAGCTGCGTTTCCTGATGGAGCAATATGACGCGGGGCAAACGCCCTTGCGCGAGGCGTTGAACCGCCTAACCACCGAGGATCTGGTCATCGGCAAGGAGCAGCGTGGCTTCTTCGTGAAACCGATCAGCTTGGGGGAATTGGGGGAGCTGACCAAAACCCGCTGCTGGGTGGAAGGTCTGGCTTTGCGGGAGTCGCTCGCAAACAGCACACCGGCATGGGAGGAAGCCCTTCTCGTTGCGCACCACAGGCTGGAGCGCGCACCTCGCTCATTGAACCCGGAGCGGTTCGAGAGCAATCCGGAATGGGAGCGGCTGCATCGCGCCTTCCACGCGCAGCTCATCGGCGGCTGCGGCTCGCGACCGTTGATCGGCTTCTGCGAACAGCTCGCCGACCGGCTTCACCGTTATCGCTCGCTTTCCAGCCGCAAGGCGTTTCGCGTGCGCAACGTAGCGCAAGAACATGCGGATATTCTGAAAGCCGTGCTCGATCACGACAGCGATGAGGCTATTCGCTTGTTGCAGCGGCACTACGAACAGACCGCCGATTTCATCAGGGCCGACCTTGAATCCAGCGGAGCCGGCACCGCAACGCCGCCAGCCTGACACCTGTCGAACGTCGTCAGGATATAAGCATATATAATTTGAGGTTATGGTATTTGCTAAATCCATTATTGGACGAATGATAATGCGCTCCTGAATAATCCGCCGCGGAATTCAGGAGGAGAAGACAGTGATTTCCAAATTGCTTTTTACTGCGACCACTGCAGTCGCGCTTTGCTTCGCAGCCTCTGCGAATGCAGATGAAATCAAGGCTGAGGTAATTCATCAGTGGACCTCCGCCGCCGAGTCGGCCGGCGTCAAGGTTCTGGCCGAGAAGTTCACCGAGCTTGGGGGAAGCTGGGTCGACAATGCCATATCAGGCGGACCGAACGCCCGCGCGACGGCCGTCAACCGGGTGGTCGGCGGCAACCCACCCGCCGCCATGCTGTTCAATACCGGTGCCCAGTTTATCGAACTCCAGGAAAACGAACTGCTTCGTGATCTGACGGAGACCGCCACGGCCGACAACTGGCAGGAAAAAATGCCGCAAGCCCTGCTGAATTCGGGCACGGTCGACGGCAAGATCTGGGCGCTTCCGATCTCCGGCAACGGCGCCAACTGGTTCTGGTTCAACAAGCCGATCCTCGACAAAATAGGCGTGTCGACGCCCAAGACCTGGGACGAGGTATTTGCTGCGCTCGACAAGGCCAAGGCGGCTGGCCTCATTCCTTTCGCGCCCTCCGGGGAGCCGCGCTGGGAGCGGCTGATGTTCAATGCCGTCGTGCTCGGCGTTGCAGGGCGCGAAACCTATGATGCGGTTATCTACAAGAGGGATGCGGCAGCGGTGCGGGGCGACAAGTTCAAGGCCGCCGTCAAAGTGTTCGAAAAGCTCAAGGCCTATGCCGATGCCGGCTCGCCGGGGCGCTCCTGGCCGGATTCGACCAACCTCGTCATCTCAGGCAAGGCGCTTATGACCCAGGGCGGCACATGGTTGAACGGAGCCTTTGCTGCTGCCGGGAAATCGGCCGGCAGCGACTATGAATGTGCAATCATCGGCGCCGATCAGGGCATGATCATCTCGGGTGACGTGTTCCTGTTCCCCGAACCCGCGGATGATGCGATGGGCAAGGCGCAGGATCTGCTCCTCAAGACCTTCACGGATATTCCGACACAGACCGCCTTTGCGGTTGCCAACGGTACGATCCCTATCCTGAAGGGCGCCGATACGTCGAAGCTCAACAGCTGTATTGCGCAAGCGTCGCATTATTTCAGCGACGCCAAGCTCGCAACTGCAGGCGACCAGATGATGTTCCCGCCGGCCGTTGTCGGTGCCGTCGAGGATGCGATCACCCGCTTCTGGAGCAAGGGCGGCCTGACTGCCGACCAGTTCATCGAGGCCTATGCGAACGGGCTCTCCGCGAGCTGACGCAACCGCGTCGGGGGAGTGTGTTCAGTCGCCTCCCCCGAACGACCAGATATTCGGAGTCCCCAGCCGTGTTCGCAACGTCGCCTTCAAACAGTCGCCTTCAAGCGACCCTGACACTTGTTCCCGTCGCATTCGTCGTTTTGTCGGTCTATGTCGGAGGCGTTCTATGGGCGGCGGGCATATCCTTCACCCGGTCCTCCATGCTGCCCAATTACAGGTTTGCCGGTTTCACCCAGTACACAAACCTGTTCTCCAACGCCCGGTGGCATGTCTCGCTTACCAATATGGCCCTGTTCGCTGTGATTTTCATCCCGGTCACGCTGTTCATCGGCTATTCGCTCGCCGCCATGATCAACCGCGGCGTCCGCGGTGAGAACGCGCTGCGGACGATCTACCTCTATCCCTTCGCCATGTCCTTCATCGTCACCGGCTTGGTATGGCGCTGGCTATTCGATCCGAATTACGGCATTGCCGACGTTGCTCGCAAGCTCGGCTTCGAGAATGCCTCCTTCGACTGGATCGTCAATGCGGATACGGCGATCTTTACGATCATCTTCGCAGCCGTCTGGCACTCGTCCGGCCTGGTCATGGTCGTTCTCCTCGCCGGGCTGCGCGGTGTCGACGACGATCTGTGGAAGGCGATCCGCATCGAGGGCATCCCTGCCTGGAAGGCGCATCTCTATATCATCGTCCCGAGCATCGGCGCGAGCATCACGACTGCGCTGGTCCTGATGTGTCTGACGGTCGTGCGCCTCTTCGACGTCGTGGTCGCCATGACCGGAGGCGGACCGGGCATCGCAACCGATGTGCCGGCCAAGTTCATCATCGATCACATGTTCGAACGCCAGCAGGTGGGCCTTGCATCCGCCGCGGCAACCACGCTGCTGCTTCTCGTCCTGCTGGTCTCTGTGCCTCTTCTCTATCTCAAGAATCGTCGCAAGGGAGCTGCCGAATGACCACTAAAAACGGCCTCGCCCCCATACACCGCAATGCCTATGCCGCCCCGCTGTCGCGCGCGTTGACCTACGTACTCCTGATCGCAATCGCGATCGTCGTGCTGATCCCGCTCTACGTGATGATCGTGACCGCCTTCAAGTCGATGGAGGAGATCCAGACGGGCACGCTGCTGTCCCTGCCCCATGCGCTGACGTTCGAATATTGGTCCAAGGCCTGGAATTCTGCCTGTACGGGACTGCGTTGCGAGGGTCTCAAGGTCGGCTTCGTGAATTCCGTGCTGATCACCATTCCGAGCGTCGCCCTTGCCATCGCAGCCGGCGCGGTCACCGGTTATGCGCTGAGCTTCTGGCGGGTGCGCTTTGCCAACGTACTTTTCACCGTGCTGCTGATCGGCGGCTTCTTTCCCTATCAGGTGCTGATCTATCCGCTCGTGCGCATCACTTCCACCATCGGCCTGTTCAATTCACTGGCCGGCGTGATCGCGGTGCATGTCGTATTCGCTCTGCCCGTCGTGACGCTGCTGTTCCGCAATTATTTCGCAACGATCCCGATCGATCTCTTTAAGGCCGCTCGTGTCGACGGTGCCGGCTACTGGCGCTTCTTCTTCTCCATCCTGTTGCCGATGTCGGTTCCGATGATCGCTGTCGCCGGCATCCTGCAGGTCACCTTCATCTGGAACGACTACATCGTCGGCCTCGTCTTCGGCGGCATCAACTATGCGCCGATGACCGTCCAGCTCAACAATATCGTGCACTCCACCTATGGCGAGCGGGAATACAATGTGGAGATGGCGGCAACGCTGCTCACCTCGATCATCCCGCTTCTCGTTTACTTCACCTCGGGCCGTTGGTTTGTCCGCGGCGTGGCCTCCGGTGCCGTGAAAGGCTAATCATGACAGGCGTTCAACTGCGAAATCTCGGCATCCGCTACGGGCAGGTCGAGGTCCTCAAAGGCATAGATCTCGACATTCCGCCATCGGAATTCATCGTCCTGCTCGGGCCTTCCGGCTGCGGCAAGTCCACGCTTCTGAATGCGATCGCCGGGCTCCAGGACGTTGCCGAAGGGCAGATCCTGATCGGCAGTCACGACATGACCAATGTCGAGCCGAAGAACCGCGGGATCGCGATGGTTTTCCAGTCTTACGCGCTCTATCCTCGGATGAGCGTGCGGGGAAATCTGAGTTTCGGCCTGAAAGTCGCCGGGACCGCCAAGCCGGAAATCGAAAAGCGCGTCGCCAATGCGGCAAGGATGCTGCAGATCGAACCCTTGCTCGACCGCAAACCGTCGGAACTTTCCGGCGGCCAGCGGCAGCGCGTGGCGATCGGCCGCGCCGTCGTGCGCGACGCGGGCGTGTTTCTCTTCGACGAACCGCTCTCCAACCTCGACGCCCAATTGCGCTCAGACCTACGCGTCGAGATTAAGCGTCTTCATCAGCGGCTCAAGTCGACGATGATCTATGTGACCCACGACCAGATCGAGGCGATGACGCTTGCCGACCGCATCGTCGTCATGAAGGACCGGATCATCCAGCAGCAGGGCACGCCAGACGAGATCTACAACAAGCCGGCGAACACCTTCGTCGCCCGTTTCGTCGGCTCGCCCGCCATGAATTTCCTCGACGCCGCCGTTGAAGGCGGCGATGTGATCATCGACGGCAAGGCGGTGCGCATCACGTCCGCGCTGCAAGCGCCGCTGGCCAACGGCCGAAAGGTGATCGTCGGCATCCGCCCCGAAGACGTCGTGCTCCATGCAGAAGAGGCCGCATCGGGCGTGGCGGTCGAGGTCGACGTCGTCGAGCCGATGGGAGCCGAAAAGCTCGTCTGGTGCAAACGCGGCAGCATTGGCATCTGCGCCAAGACATCAGCCTCCGTCAGCATAAAACCCGGCGACAAGGCGTGGCTCGGCCTGTCCGAGGATCGCCTTCACATATTTGACGCAGACAGCGGAAAGCGG
Organism: Rhizobium sp. IY2; assembly: GCF_047532935.1. Taxonomy (NCBI): domain Bacteria; kingdom Pseudomonadati; phylum Pseudomonadota; class Alphaproteobacteria; order Hyphomicrobiales; family Rhizobiaceae; genus Rhizobium; species Rhizobium sp. IY2. The sequence continues at coordinate 1,318,928 of NZ_JBLKNU010000001.1, read as the reverse complement.
GTTTGATGACCGAGACCATCCTTGAAAAGCTTGCAGGACATCCCTTCCATCTCGATGACACGGCTCTTGCGTGGGTGAGATCCACTTTCGACAGCCTGTCGCTGGACCAAAAGCTCGGGCAGATCATGCTGCCTCTTTGCCGCGACCTCTCGCCGGAAAATCTCTCGGCCCCGCTGCAGCGCCATGTCGGCGGCATTCATCGCATGCCCTCCCGTTCCGAGCAGGAATTGCGCGACAGCGCGCAATTCCTTCAGTCGCAGACGGCGATACCGCTCTTGATGAGCTGCGACATCGAGTTCTCGGAGAAGAGCAGCGTTGCGGCCGGAACGCCCTACCTCAACCAGATGGCCATCGCTGCGACGGGAGACGCCGAGCATGCGCGGCGCATGGGTGTCGTTGCGGCGCGCGAGGGCGGTTTTCTCGGCTTCAATATCTCCTGGACGCCGGTTGCCGATCTTGCGGTCAATTTCCGTTCGAACGTGGTCAACACCCGGTCATTCGGCGCGGATGTCTCGACAGTCATGGCAATGACGACGGCCTATCAGCAAGGCGCCCGCTCGGCGGGTTTCGCAAGCTCGATCAAGCATTGGCCGGGTGACGGCCTCGACGACAGGGACCAGCATTTCGCCACCACCCACAATACGATGCCGATGGAAGAGTGGCGCCGGACGTTTGGCAAAATCTATGCCGACGCCTTTGCGAAGGGGGTGCAGGTCGTCATGGCAGGCCACATCACCCTTCCCGCCTACACGGCCGAGCTGGGATCGTCGGCCCTGAGCCCCGCCCATATGCCTGCGTCGCTCAACTTCGACCTCACCACCACCCTTCTCAGAGAAGAGCTGGGCTTCAATGGCCTGGTCGTTTCCGATGCCTCCGGCATGGTCGGCTTCAATGCGCGCGGCGCGCGGCGGGAACTCGTGCCGCTCTGCATCGCCTCGGGCTGCGATATCCTGCTGTTCCCGGCTGATCTCGACAAGGATCTCGGCTATATCAGGGAAGGCCTTCAGAACGGTCTTCTCAAGCAGGAGCGTGTCGATGAAGCGGTCTTGCGTGTGCTTGCGCTCAAAGCATCGATGAAGCTCCACGAGACCGGCGGCCATCCCCCGGAGGCGGAAGATCGCCCGCGGCTGCTCGGCGGCGCCGAGCATGCCGCATGGTCGAAGTCGGCCGCGGAGGCCGGGATCACGCTGGTCAAGGACCAGCAGGCTCTGCTGCCGCTTGATCCGAGCCGGCACAAACGTATCCTGCTGGCGCAACTGGAAAGCCGGATGAGCCCTTCCGGCCCACTGCCGCAACTGCGCGTGGCCGATATGCTGCGCGAACGGGGTTTTGACGTCACGCTCTATCGCCGGGGCGATGCTATCGATCCGGCCGCCCACGATATCGGCATGTATCTGATGGCCGAGGAAGGTGTGTCCGCCAAGGAAAACCTGGGGCCGCGCTGGGAGGACCTGCACGGCTTGTTCCCGCTTTCGATGCAAAGACTGTGGGACTATCTTCCCACAGTCTACATCTCGCTCGGCACGCCGTTCCTGCTGTATCACATGCCGGAATGCAGAACCTTCGTGAACGGCTATGCCGCCGTGCCGCCGGTGCAGCAGGCGCTGGTGAAGGCTCTAATCGGTGAAATTCCGTTCGCTGGACAAAGCCCCGTCGATGCAGCTTGCGGTCTGCAGGAGGCTTCCCTTTAAATGAACAGGCGAATTCTTCCAGAAATCAATCTGCAAGTTTTGCGATAGGCCGGAACCCGGCCTTCTCGATGCCGGCAACGGCGCAAAGCTCGTCATTGTCTCCGAGATCGCCGGAAATTCCGACCGCGCCGATGATGTGCCCTTGTCCATTGGCGATCAGGACACCGCCCGGAGAAGGCACCATGCGCCCACCACTGACGGCCGATAGAACCATGACGAATGTTGGGTTCTTGCCGGCGCGTTCCGTCAATTCGCGCGACCCGAATCCCATGCCGAGCGAGCCCCAGGCTTTTCCGAAGGCGATGTCGAAACGAACGATGCCGGCCCCGTCCTCGCGTTTATACGCGACCAGATGGCCACCGGCGTCGAGGACGGCGACAGCCAGAGGCGCGAGACCACGGGTCCGTCCTTCCACAAGGGCGGTGTCGATGATGGTTGAGGCATCGGAAAGTTTGAACATGACAAGATCCATTCATTCAAAAGACAAAAATCAGCGGCGGGCGGCCTGCCAGCGCAGGAGGCGTTTTTCCGCAACCGATAGCAACCGGCTTCCGGCGAGGCCAATTGCCCCCAGAATGACGATGCCGGCGAAAAGATCGGGGGAACGGAAACTTCGGCTGGCCGCCAGAATGCTCTGGCCGAGCCCTTCGCGGCTTGCAAGCATTTCGCCGACGACGGCCAGAATGAGTGAGATGGTCAGGCCGAGCCGCAGGCTGGCGAGGATCATCGGCATGGCGCTCGGCAGTGCCAACTTCCAGATCACCTCTGAACGACTGAGGCCAAGCACCTGACTGACCTCATAGAGCCGCGGCTCCATGGCGGCGAAGCCGTGCATCGTGGCGAGCAGCATCGGCCAGAGAGCACCGAAGGCGATGACGACGAGGACCATGTGATCGGAGAAACCGAGAAAGGCGATTGCGATCGGAATCATGGCCGAAGCGGGAAGCGGCCGAAGCAGTTCGAGCGTCGGAGCGATGAATGCGCGAGCCTGTTTCGACACGCCGATAAGCGCGCCGAGAAAGACGCCGACGAACGAAGCAAGCAGCCAGCCGAGCAGCATGCGCTGGATCGTCTCCAGCGTCTGCGTGAGAAGGGCGCCGCCGAAGAGCCCCTTCACCAGCGCGGCATAGGTTCGCTCCGGGCCGGGGAAGAAGATCGGCGAGACAATTTTGGCATCGGTCACCAGCTTCCACGCAAGAACGAAGAGTACCAGCGCCCCAGTGCCGAGCAAAAGCCGTCGCAGGGAAAAATGCCTCATCGCCCCTCTCCCTTGACGAAGGCCGGAAAGAAGGCCCGTTGCGCCGCGTTGAGAAGCAGGCTGATGAGCCAGCCGATCGCGCCGATCCAGATCAGATAGGCAAACATTTCAGCCGGCCTCAGGGCCTGCTGCGCCATCATGATACCATAGCCGAGGCCGAGCGGATTGGCCGTGATCTCCACCGTCACTGCGACCACAAGCGCATAGCCGGCGGCAAGTTTCAGCGACATGAAGAGCTGTGGCAGGATGGCCGGCAGAACGATCTTGCCGAGCCGGGCGGCAAAGCCGAGTTGAAGTACGCTGGATACCTCTATCAGGCGCGGTTCCACCTCCTTGACGGCGGCGCGTGCCAGCACGACCGAGGGCCACAGCATGCCGAGCGCGATGATGACGATCTCCATTTCCGCCCCGAAGCCGAGCAACATCATCACGACCGGGATGAGCGCCACCACGGGGATCGGCCGCAGCAGCTCGATCGTCAGATCGAGTGCATCGTCTGCAATGCGGGAAAGGCCGAGCACGATGCCGAGAAGCGATCCTGCCCCGACACCGAGAAGGCACCCGGCGGCAGCCGCTTTCAGCGTATCCGCCGTCGCCCGCAGCAGCGAACCGTCTGCGACGACGGAGAAGAAGGCCTTGGCAATATCGAACGGGCTCGCCAGGCTGTCGCTTTCCAGCGCAGTCGCGGTCGCGGCAAGCTGCGCCAGGCCGATGAGGGCGACCGGCAGCAGAGCCGCGCGCCAGCCAGTGCTCAGCAGGCGCTGCGCGGTCATTGGTGATCATCCTTGATGAGATCGTAGAGTTCACGGCGCAGACGCAGAAATTCCGGATCCTCACGGGTCAGAAGCTGGTCGCGTGGCCGCGACAGCGACACGTCGACGATCCGCCCGACGCGGCCGGGATTCGGCTGCAGGCAGACGATCCGGTCGCCAAGATAGATCGCTTCCTCGAGATCATGCGTGACGAAAACCATGGTGGCCCCGGTTGCGGCAACCAGTCCGAGAACCTCGTCCTGAAGCGCCTGCCGCGTCATGGCATCAAGGGCGCCGAAGGGCTCGTCCATCAGGAGCACCTTCGGCTCCTGCGCCAGACAGCGGGCGATCTGCAGGCGCTGCTGCATGCCCCCGGACATTTCACCCGGATATTTGTCGGCGTGAGCGCCAAGGCCGATCTTCTCGAGGAGATCTCGGATGATCCCAGGCCGGTCGGCGGGGCGGCAGCCGCGTGCTTCCAGCGCCAGCGATACGTTGCCTGCTGCCGTCCGCCAGGGCAGCAGAGCCTTTCCGTAGTCCTGAAAGACGATCGCCACGGAGCGGTTCGGTCCGCCAAGCCCCGCGCCATCGAGTTCGACGCTGCCGGAGGTCGGTTTTGCCAGACCGGCCAGCATGCGCAGCAGCGTGGTCTTGCCGCAGCCGGATGGGCCGATGACGCAGACGGTCTCACCGGCCGCGACATCGAGGCTGATGCCGCCGATGATCTGGAGCGGGCCATAGGAGAGCGTCACGTCGCGGATGCGAATCCGCGTCTCGCCGGAGGCCGGCGCATTGCTTTCACCATAGGGTCGGCGGGTGGAAAATTGCGTCACAACCACATCAAACTCCCTTCACAAGAGCGGCATGCGGGCCGCCTGCCCCCTGCGGGAATCCATAGGCATTCATCTTCGCGAAGTAAGGCATGCTGGGATGCGCCTCGAAACGGACGTGGCAATCTATCACCGCCGGGAGGCCGGAGGCGATAGCCCGCTCGAGAGCCGGCCCGATCTCTTCCACCGTTGTCACCCGCTCTCCATGGCAACCGAAACCGCGTGCGACGTCGGCATAGTCCACACCGTCAAGATCCGTACCGAACGAGAAGTCGTAGGTCTTTCTCTGGCCCATCTTGATGACGCCCCAGGAGGCATTGTTGTGGATGATGTTGATGATCGGCAGACCGTAGCGCCGGGCGGTGTCGAGCTCGGAAAGCGTGAAGCCGAAGGCGCCGTCGCCGCAGATGTTGAAGACCGGCCTGTCTGGATGAAGTAGCTTGAGCGCCACCGCATAGGGCGTGCCGAAGCCGAGCTGGCACATGCCGGGCTCGTGGAAACGGGTGCGTTCGATGGTTGCCGGGGTGAGATCATTGCTCCAGAAGGAGGTGTGGCCACCGTCGTAGGCGATCAGCGCATCGGCGGGCAGAAGCTTGCCGAGCGCGGTGCCGAGACGGGCGGGATGCATGACCGGGCCATTGTCCTCGTTCATGCGTTCGAGCTTGCCGCGATAGCTGGCGTAGATATCGCGCATGCGCGCCAGCCACCGCGACCGATCCGGTATCTGCCGGCTCCTCAGGGCATCAAGCAGATCGGCAAGCGCGCTGGCGGCATCCGCCCATATGCCGAGGGCATGGCGGGCATTCGCGCCAAGGCTCATCGGATCGATGTTGATGTTGATGAGGTCGGCACCGCCGCCTGCAAGGGCACCGGTTTCGTTCCAGAGCCAGGAGGAAAACCGGCATCCGACAGCTAGTATGACATCAGCTCCGGCAAGGGCCGAAGAAACCGCGTCGCCGCCAATGATGCCGCCATGGCCGATGAAGAACGGCGAATCCGAAGGAACCGTGCCGATGCCCATCTGCGTGGCGAGCGCCGGGGCCTTCAGAACCTCCAGAAGATTGCGGAACAGCGCGCCCCCTTCCGCGGACACGACGCCGCCGCCGGCAACCAGCACCGGGCGCTCCGCCTGCGCCAGCATGTCGGCGGCGCGGGCGATCTGGGCAGCGGAGGCTCTCGGGCCTTCGACGGTGCGATAGGCCGATGGCGGCAGCGAAAGCGCCGCGTCGTCGAAATCGAACTTGGTCGTAAATACGTCCTGCGGCACATCGAGATGAACCGGGCCGCGCCGCCCGGTCAGCGCTTGGCGGAAGGCGTCGCGGACGAGATCGGGCAGCCGTCGCCCGTCATGCACCACCGCGCTCCATTTGGTCAGCGGCTTCAGGAGCGCATGCGTGTCGAGATCCATGAACATGCCGCGGTGGGGATAGGCGCACGCATGGTGATTGTTTGAGGTGACGAGCACGAGTGGCAAGTTGTTGTTGAAGGCGGTGCCGAGGCCGCCGACCAGATTGGACGAGCCCGGTCCCATTTCACCGAGCGCCACGCAGATCCGTCCGCTCGCTGCGGCAATCGCCGCCCCCATCAGGGGGCCAGATGCCTCATGGCGCACACCGAGATAACGGATCGACGGTTCGCGCGAAATTGCATGCAACAGCGGGTTCAGCTTGCCGCCGGCGACGCCGAAGACAAAGGGAACCGCTTCCCGAACAAGCAAAAGGGTTAGCGCTTCCGCGCCGGTCATCTGGGCCATGATGTCACCTGTGGATATTGACGAAGGGGGCTCAGGGAGCGATCAGGCCAGCGGTATCGATCTCGCCGGTCAGCATGCCGCCTTCCCGCATCGCCTTGTCGAAATAGTCGAGCGCGGCCGTGGTCGGCACGGTCTTGCATTCCGGCAGTTCGATCTTGTTCAGAACCTCAATGGGCAGCTTGGTGTATTTCGAGACGATCTCGCGGGTTCTGGTCTGATTGGCGGCCACCAGGTCTGTCGCCTGAGCGAAGGCGGCGCGGAACGACTTGATGGTCTCGGCATTGTCCTTGGCCCAATCGCGGGTCGCCACGAAGGTCGTATAAGGCAGGCTTTCGGGAAGGTCCGCCATGAAATTGAACGCCACCTTGCCATTCGACTGGCTGACGGCGCGACCGAGTGAAGGCTGTCCGGCGATGATTGCATCGATGGTGCCGCCCTTGAGGACGTCAGCGGTGTTCGGGATCGGCACCTCGATGAAGGTGATGTTCTTCTGCGACACGTTCTTCTGCTTGAGCCATTGGCGGAACAGGATATCCAGGGTGCCGCCGATGCTTGGCGTACCGATCTTCTTGCCCACCAGGTCCTCCGGCTTGGCGATCTCGACACCCTCGCGTACCGCAAGACCGACATTCCTGGCCGTGCGCGCTGCGGTCACGCCGCAATTAGCAACGACCACGAGGTCGATCCCGCTGTCGACCGCCTGCAACAGCACGGTGGGCGAAACGGCGACGATCTGGTGCGAGCCGGCGACCAGCGATGCCACCAGCGTCTGGTTGGAGCCGGTCGGCAGGAACTCGACGTTGAGGCCATTCTTTTCAAACAGGCCCTCATCCTTGGCCACGAAGGCGGCTTCCACTTCGGCGATGGGAGGCGTGCCGATGGCGATCCGGGTTTCGGCCCAGGACTGGGTCCCGCCGGCGATGACGACAGTTGCGGTCAGAATTGCGCGCTTGAACATAAAGATCTCCTCGAACACGGGCTCCTCAACCCATTGCGACTATTCCAAGCGCGGCGCCTTTCATCAATAGACAGAACGGCAGTTCAGCTATAACCTTAAATGCATATCGCGGCACGAACGGAGGCGAGGCTGTGAACCTTCGAAAATGGGAATATTTTCTGAAGGCCGCCGAGTTCGGCAATCTGTCGCGCGTGGCCGAAAAGCTCGACATCTCGCAGCCGGCGCTCAGCCGGCAGATCACAGCCTTGGAACAGGAGATCGGCGCGCCACTGTTTCATCGCACGGGTCGAGGCTTGACACTGACGCCGGCCGGCGAAGTGTTCCGGACGCGCGCGGAAGCGGTTCTGGAAGAGATCGCCAGGATTCCGGAGGAAGTCATGCACGCCGCCAACACGCCATCAGGCCGGCTTGCCTTCGGCGCGCCGCCCTTCATGGGACGCGTATTGACCGGCGAACTTGTGGCAAGCTTCGTGGAGACCTACCCGCATGTGCGCCTTCGCGTCCGCGGTGCACATTCGGTCCAGCTTCGCGAGGCGATCTTTTTCCGGGACATCGACATCGGCATTCTGGCTGCACCGTTGACGGAGCCCGATCTGCACACCGTGCCATTGCTTCAGGAGCAGCTTTACCTGGTCGGGCCTGTCGACAGCGGTCTGTCGCCCGATCGGCCGGTCAGCCTCGATGCGGTGGCGGACCGACCGCTGATCCTGACGCCGCGTCCCGACGGCCTGAGAACACTGGTCGAAGCAGAATTCGCCCGTATCGGCCGCCGGGCAAAAGTTGCCGTAGAAACCGAATATGCGCCTATGGACGACCTCATTCGGCGCAAGGTCGGCTTTGCCATCATGCCCTATTGCGGGATGGTCAACTCACCGCTGACCCAGTTCGCCTGGTCGCCGATCGACAACCTCAACGTCACTTGGCTGATCGCCTCGCTTCAAAATACGGAGCGCACGCTTGCAGCGATACGCTTCACTGAAATGCTGCACAAATCAACCGAGGAAAACGTCAGGACGGGCAAGTGGCAGGCACGTTATCTTGGCAAGCAAGGCGCGTGAGGATGGATCAGACAAATCCTGAACCCAAGCAGTTCCGCGCGGTGAAACAGCGTCGAGGAAACGGCCGGGAACGACCCTGCCGTTGTCTTCATGGTTGATATATTCGATGGCAGTTTGCCGGAGTCAGAACTCTTGCCAATCTTCATTTGAGGATGCGAGTGCTAGATTGCCACGGCTCGTTTGAGGCAAGGGGCGTCGAACGCTTCTGAGTTCTGTGGCAGCTCTTTGTATGCGAATGTCCTTCCGCCCGGTCTCGAAGCGGAAATGCTTCAACAGCGTCGCCAAACTCCGGCTCTCCTGTGCAAGACTCGCACCGGCTGCACTCATCTCCGCGACCATGCTGGCATTTTGCTGCGTTGTCTGATCCATGTGATTGACGGCTGTATTGATCTCGTGAAGTCCGGAGGACTGTTCTTGGGACGCTATCGCTATCGCGTCCATGTGAACGTTGACATCAAGCACGAGCTCCTCGATCGTCCTCAGCCCCGAACCGGTTTCACTGACGAGTTTTACCCCCTCCCCGACAGCCGAAGCCGAAGTGTCGATGAGCTTCTTGATTTCCTTCGCCGCGTTGGCAGAGCGTTGAGCGAGTTCACGGACTTCCTGGGCGACGACCGCAAAACCCTTCCCGGCTTCGCCCGCTCGCGCCGCCTCGACACCTGCATTGAGCGCCAAGAGGTTGGTTTGGAAGGCAATCTCGTCGATGACCCCGATGATCTGGCTGATCTGTTGGGAAGAGCCCTGGATACGGTTCATGGCGCCGATCGCGTCACGCACCACACGACCGGATATCTCGGCATGATCTCGCATGCGTTGAACGGCGCCGCGGGCTTCCGAAGTCCTTTTGGTGGTGGACATCACATTGGCGGTGATTTCCTCCAACGCTGCCGCAGTCTCTTCAAGCGAGGCGGCCTGCTGCTCCGTGCGTTTCGAGAGATCTTCGGAGGCGGCGGACACGTCGGCGCTGCCGCTGGTCACGCTTTCAACAGAGCGCCCGACCGTCTGGAGCGCGTCCCGCAGTTGCCGTATAGAGGCGTTGAAATCCTCGCGCAGGCTTTCGAATTGCGGAGCGAACGGCTCCTCTAGCTCACAGACCAGGTCGCCATGCGCCAATCGCTTCAAACCTGTCGCGAGCGCCGTGGTCGCCCGCGTAAGCCGGTCTTCCGCCTCGCGCTCGGCGCTTTCCTGGATGTCGAGTTTTTCTTTTTCCGAGCGATCCCGCTCGGATTCTGCCGACGCTTCGAGGTTCTTCTTCTGAATCGCTGCCTCACGGAAGAATTCCAGGCTTCGCGCCATCTCACCGATTTCATCGCGTCGGCTCGTCAACGGCACTTCCGTTGCGGTATCGCCCTCCGCCAGTCCCGTCATGCGTCCGGTCAGCGACCGAATGTAGCGGGAAATCCTGCGAATGACCGTTACGCAGAGCAAAAGGACAATCGTCATGATCGCGAGTGTCAAGCCGGAATAGCCCAGGAAGGATTTCCGAAGTTCGGAGTAGCGTTTGGCGGCCGTCTGGTCGAGCCGTGCGCTGGCGCGTGTGACAAGCTGGCCCAGCAGTTCGGCTCTCCGCCCAGTTGCGGCATTCCAGCGATCAGCTGTATCGACGGGAAAGGAGACGTTTGGCAGGTTCGCGTAAACCTGATCGCGCACGCTCGCTATGAACCTGCCCTCGGCGCCAGCCTCGAAATCGTCGTAGGGTTTTACCAGGTCCGCTGGCAGAAACTCATGCATCGGCGCGAAATAAAGCTGTCGCAGGCTCTTGGAATACAGAAGCTACGAAAAGAGATCGACCGCCATTGTCGAATTCTTGATATAAGCCCTGCCCGGCCTGATTTCCATGAACCCCGCCTCCCTGAATTGCATTAGGGCGTGGAAGCCGTTGATGAAACGCGCCAGTTCGAGATCGTCGATCGTCGCGCCGGTGCGGCGGATCAGATCCAGACCGGCGGCCGCAGCGGGACGCAGGGCAACACCTCCTTCAGTCTCGCCGGCGGTTCCGGCATCGACACGGCTGCGGAAATTCGCAAGATTGTCGCGCTTCTCGCCAATGATCTGTACGGCATGCTCGATCGCGGGATCGGCAAGACCGGACGCTTTCCAGGCGTCGTAGGCAGACTGAACTCCCGCAAGAGCAGCATCCGATGCGGCCCGGCGCGCCTGACGGTCGTCAGCAGAAGAAAACGCTTCTGCCGGGATGACCTGTGCCAGAACGCCGCCAGCCCTTCCAAGGCGTTGCGTGACGTCCGCCTGCTCGAAAGAAGAATACCCATGGTAGTATTCCAATGCGGTCGACGCACCCATAAGCGCGAAGGCCAGCAGTGGAAATATAGTCAATAACATAAGTAGCAACGTTAGCGGCAATCTCGACATTCCAACCTCATCAGCTCAAATACGCTGCTTGCCGACACAAGATGGATTTCACCGCGGCGAAATTGGTCTGCGGATATCGGCAAAGCATGCACTTCCGAGCGATAAGTGAATGGCGCGCGCTTACCAGAAACTTAAACCGCGAGAGGCCGTACGATTCCGTCTCGGATATCGGACCTTTCCCGCGATATGTGGCTCACGCCGGCATCCTCGATACCCCCGGCGCTGACGAGGGACGCGGCTATTCAGTCGGCCGAACTCGACCCCGAGCTCCGCAATGTTTCTGACGGAAGCACGCCGTAGCGCTTTCTGTAGTCGGCGGAAAATCGACCGCGGTGGACGAAACCCCACTTGAGCGCGACTTGCTTGACCGACAGGTCCGATCCACCTGTCATCAATTCGCGATGAGCCGCCTCCAGCCGCAGGCGCTGGAGAAAGGCAAAGGGAGTCGTATCACGAAAGTCGCGAAATCCCTGCTGCAACGTCCGCGGGCTGACGCCGCTTGCGGCTGCGATGTCGTTCACGGTTATCGGCTCCGAGATATGCGCGCGCATATAGTCGATCGCCCGCTTGACGCTCCTCGGCAGGGGCGGCTCGCCAGTGCGGTAGAGCAGGTCGCTCGAATAGCGATGCCGAGCGGCTTCCATCAAGAGTTCGATCGTTGTCTCGGTGAGGTTGCTCAGCGCTATCGGCGATTGAACCAGGCTTCCATCTGCCAAACCGGTGTACATAAGGGCCGACAGCCGCATCAACAGGGATCCTGAGGCCGTCGACAAGTCGATGTCCGGCGCGAAATCGAGATGGCCGCGTATTGACATGTTGAGGCGCAGCGCCAGGCGCCGTATCAGTTCGTCGCGAGGGATCCTGAGGCCGAGGTGTTTTCTTGATCCGATGAAACGCGTTGCGCTTGCGGCCAAACTGTTCACGAAGACGCCACGAGTTCCCTCCGATAACATCTCTTGACCGTTCATGGTAACGACGGAGCGTCCGGAGAGAGGAAGGATAATCACATCGGTCTCCGTCGGACTCCCATGCCGGACCGTCAGATCACCTTCATAAACGCCGGCGATGAGAGAGATTGGTCCGGCCGTGATGGAATGGATATTGTAAGAGACGGCTTCTCTGCTCTCCAGAACGGCTTCGGTTCGCAGGCAGAGGCTGGAAAGAGCGGCCGCAAGCTCATCAATGTTAGAGCCTTTGAGCGACAATTGACGGATTGGGATCGTTGCATGCCGGCGGTTCAATTTCAGCCCCACATTTCCAGAAACGGAACGTCTTAATCCGAGCGGCGCCCTTCATACAGCCCCCATCAGCGTGATGTACACGCGAGATAGCGCATACGATGGCCCAACGATACGACCCGCGTCGGCGACCAAAACATCCATCCGCCGGCAATATCGATGTGTGGGCTCACCCAACAGCGTGAGCCCACACGGGTGCAGCCGCTCAGCGGATAACGAGGTCGTAACGCGTCATCGTCATCGTTGAGGCGTCGATCATGCTCATGAACTCTGATGCTGCCGGTGCATCGGCAAAACTGTCCATCGAAGCCTGCGCGGCGGCAGCCGATTTCCAATGCACGATAACAAGCCATTGGCGGCCGTTTATGGCAGTCTCACGCGAAACGAAACCGGGCTGCTTGCTGACGTGCTGATCTTCGAGGGCCTTGTCGACCTTCGCGAAGGCTTCGGCTGATACGCCATCCTTCAAGTTCATCGTCACGATTTCGACGACATGCTTCTCTTGGCCCATCGCTGTACCGGACATGGAAACGAGAAACGCCAGAATGACTGACAGGACGAATTTCATTTCGCGCCTTCCTCAGAACTTTCCGTTGTCGTGGGCCATTTGAGCCGGGATGGTGGAAATCGTATCCCAATGCTCGACAATCTTGCCGCTCTCCACGCGGAAGAGGTCGAAGAAGGCAGTTGGTGTTTCGCCGAGCTTCCCTTCCGAGGCCGTGAAGACGAAGTTGCCCTCGGCAACGATCAAATGTGTCTTGGTGTAGGCCATCGGCTGGCCGGCTTCGGCCATCGCCTTCAGCGCGGCGCCCAGGCCGTCCAATCCGTTGCCCACCATCGGGTTGTGCTGGATATAGGTTTCCGTCGAAATATAGTCGGTGATCTTCTGCGGTGCCGTGCCGAGCAATACGTCATGCACGAAGTTCTCGACCAGCGTACGGTTTTCGGCGGTTTTGGCGAGATCCTTGATTTCGGTCGCGCCGTCCGTCATCGAATTGCCACTGGCTGTTTTCGACGCGGGGACGGCAGCCTGTAGATTGTCCCAATGTTCGGCAACCTTGCCGTCTTCGACACGGAACACGTCGAATGCGACCATCGTCTGGCCGCCAAAGGCCTGGGCATTTTCATAGGTCGAATGCAGGACCACCAGATCCCCCTCTGCCAGGACGCGATGAGTTGTCGCCGTCAGGCCGCTTTGCTTGAGCGCAGGCAGAAAGCCGAGGATAGGAGCGGCGCCCGTGGGTACGGCGGGATTGTGCTGAATGTAGTTTTCCTTCAGGAGCTGGCTTGCCGCTTCCGGATCAAAATTGGTGAACAGCGCGACGACAGCGCTCAGCACGATTTCCTTTGGGCTCATTTTTAAAATCCCTTTTACCTGGTTTGCATGAGGCAGCGCGGAACTGCGCTGCAGAACTTGTGAATTTCGCGCCCGACGACCGGTCGGGACCGGGTTGACGGTATCTTCGTCGAACGCGATACGGCACGCCGATTGCTCACCGCCGGAACGCCGCGTGCGATCGAGAGCGGCAGTTCGGAAGCAACCATCTATGTTTCCTGGATCTGCCGGGTTCCGATTTAGCACTGGCAATTAATCGCCAAAATGGCGATTATAGCGTCTCAGTTTCGCCAAAATGGAGACAATCGGTATGGATAAGATTGACGGCATGCGAACCTTTGTCGCCGCGGTCGAGGCGGGATCGTTTGCCGCCGCAAGCGAGCGGCTGGGCATTTCCGGTAAGCTCGTCAGCAAATACATCGCGACGCTTGAAGCTGACTTGAGAATGAATCTGCTTCATCGCACCACCCGATCCATGTCGTTGACGCATGACGGTCGGATCTATCTCGAGGGATGCCGACGTGTTCTGAACGAACTCGATCTGCTGGACATGTCCCTCGAGGCATCAAGTGGCTTGAAAGGCACGCTGCGTGTGGCAGCACCTCTGACCTTTGGCGAAACGGTCGTCGCAACCGCAATTCTCGAGTTCATGGATCTCCATCCGGAGGTTACGGTTGAGCTGGAATTGTCCGATGAATACGTCGATCTCGCTGAAGACGGTTTCGATCTGGCCGTGCGTATCGGCACTTTGAAGGACTCGAGCCTCGTGGCACGAAAGCTCGGAGAGGCAAGGCTTCTGGTCGTCGCCGCCCCATCCTACATCGAACGCCATGGCGCACCGGCCCATCCGGACGAATTGTCCAGCCACATTTGCATTCGCGACGCCAACAATCCTGACCCGAACCGTTGGCCCTTCCTGATTGAAGGGAAGCAGATTCAAGTGTCGGTCACCGGCCCCTTCCTCTCCAATAGCCCTCCCGCCTGCCTGATGCCTGCGCGCGCGGGAAAAGGTATCTTCATCTGCCCCGACGTTTTTCTGGCTGACGACCTTGCCCAAGGCCGGCTCGTTCAGCTGCTGGCCGGTTTTCCATCGAGAATGATCGCGATCCAGACAGTCCAGTTGCCATCGGCCTTCCGCAAACCCAAGGTCGCAGCATTCATCAACGTTTTAAGAAAGCACATGAAGACATGAAGACGGCAGCCTCATGAAAAGTTGCCGATGGAAATGCGTGGCGTTGGGCGGCGCTGTAGGGCATCCATTGCGGACGTGCTATTCGACGGAATTCTGAACACACCCACGCCGAAGGTCTGGTGACAAATGGACTTGGATCCCCGACTGCTTCGCTACCTTCTCGCCATCGACCGCGCCGGCTCCTTCCTCAAGGCGGCGGAAGCGCTTCATATTTCCCAGCCGGCACTTTCTGTCAGCGTCGCGCGTCTGGAGGACGTAACGCAGATGCAGCTTGTTGACCGCGGTCGACATGGTGCGATCATGACGGAGGCTGGCAAGATACTGGTGCGCCATGCCGAAAGCATTGAAGCCATTCTGGAGATAGCCGGACGGGAATTGGAAGCGCGTGGCCGCGGTGTTGAAGGCCCGCTCCACATCGGCGGAACGCCGCTCGCGACCGGCAGTTTCGTGCCGCTGGTCGTCGGCCGCATTCTCGAGGAAAATGGCAATGCTGCCATCGAGGTAGTTGAGGGCACGGACGAGCAGTTGATGGAGCGGCTCCTGACCCACAAGCTCGATCTCGTCATTTCCAATGTCGGACAGAGACCGGCACCGGAGAGAGTGGAAGTCATTCCGCTCTTCACGGCCCGATCGGTGATCGTGGTTCGGGCGGGGCATCCATTGGAGGGGCGGCAAGACGTCTCTCTCGCGGAACTCGCCTGCTCGACATGGGTGATGCCCCCGCGCGGCGGCGCTTTCCGCAAACAGATTGAAGCCCTGTTCACGACAAATGGCGTCCCCTTCCCGGTACACCTTGTCGAGGCAGCTCCCTTCAGCGTGCTGAAGGCAATCGTGGAACGCTCGGATGGCGTTAGCATACTGTCCGATGAGTTCCTGCGCGAGGAGATCCGCCGGGGCGTGCTGACAGCGATTCCGCTGCAGGAACACATCGCCTCACGCCAGTTCGCCCTGCAGAAAATTGCAGGCCGGCAACTCAATTCGCTCGGTCAGCGCTTTGTCGACATCGCCATGGAACTGGCATCGGCATCGCAGACGGAAGCGGAACATTCGGTGCGCAGCGGCCAGAGCAATTCCAGGAAAAGTGTGTGAAACGGTTTTCCGTCCGGGATTGCATATAAACAAAAGGATAGAGCGGTGCTGCGCTTCCGTGAAAAGCTGAACCGCTCTAGACCGATCGTAGCGCGCTCATGCGGCTTCGCATGCCAGGTGTTCTCGCGTCCGTGAGATGACCGGCAAATCCGGCAAGCATGACCCCGAGTGGAAGGCGCCGAACCAGTCTGGCTGCAATGAAGGTTGCGCAGATAGCCGCGGCGAGCTTCAGCCAGGGATAGTCGCCGAGCTGGACATGGGCGCTTGCATCGACCGATGTGGCCTTGGCTTTCAGCGCCGCCTCGGCGTCCTCGCGCAGCGCGCCGATATGGGCCTTCAGCAGCCTTAGCTCCTGCTGCAGGGCGTTGAGATCCTGGTCGGCTTTTTCACGCGCAGTCTCCACGGCGGCATCGGCAAAGGGCGGCTCACCTTCTGCGATCAGTTCGTCGGGGTCTGGAAGGCGGCCGTCGCGATTGATGGATGATTGCATGGACATATCCTCGAATAAACAAGCGGGATGGAGATCAAGGCCCGGCATCGCCGCCGGGCCGTGATCCACGTCAGGCGCTATCAGTGATCGCGTCGGAAGCCCTGGCTCTGGTGAGATCCGCCCTGGGATTGCGACTGGGTCTGAGATTGGCCTTGGGATTTCCCATCGGCATCGTCCGATGGTTCGGAACTGCTGCCGGGCAAGGTATAGGCGCGCACCTTGGCGCTTCCATGCGTGGTGTCCCGCATTGCCAGCGGGCGCGCATCGTCGAATGCGCTTTCGGACACGGCGAGGTCTTCCGACGCCTTGCCGCCAGAGGATTGGCCGGCAAAGCCGGTATTTGATGCGCCTTGTTGCCTGTCCTCCAACGACCAGAGGTCCGCCCGTTCATCCATGTCGATGCTGCCCTCGTCGTCCAGAATATCGTGGACGGTCTCGTAGAGCGCGTCATCGATATCATTGACCTGGACGAGGAAGCCGCCTCGCCGCAACCCTTCTGCGTAGACCGCCCGATCTTCGTCAGGGAAGAAGAAGTCCGCCAGCGCGTCGAAGAAGCCGCTGCGGTCGTCGCTCATGGCGCCGGGATTTTTTCCATCCGCCTCATATCCGGGCATCAACCTTATTCTTGAAACCGGCACGCCTGCGTCCTCAAGACGGGAGACGGCGGATTCGGCTTCTGACCGGCTGTCGAAAAATGCGGCAAGGCTGCTGCCGCCTGTCGGGCCTGAGAAAGCCGGGTTGGTATCGTTGTAAATGCTGCTCACGGGGTTCTCCTCTCGATGTCTCGATCCTGCCATCGATCGACGGCAGCTTTCCTGACTTGAAGAACCGGTGGCTGACTTGAATGTTCCAAGGCAATGGCGATGGGAATAGCGATGCCCCGCCGTGTTTCCGCCTTGCATGTCTGATGCACAGAGTCGCGAATTGTGCCGCCTGCGAAATCCGTCAGCGGTTGACGTTAAACCTTCGAGACGCTAGCACGGTTTTGACGCATTGGGGATAATTCATATGGACATCTTTACGGCAGCCGGTCTGACGGCTTTGCTGCAGGTCATTGCTATCGACCTCGTTCTCGCCGGCGACAACGCCGTAGTTATCGGTCTTGCTGCTGCCGGCCTCGAGGCGACGCAACGCCGTAAGGCGATCATCGTCGGCATCGTCGCCGCAACTGTTCTGCGTATTCTCTTTGCCAGCGTCGCGGTCTATCTGCTGGCGATCGTCGGCTTGCTACTGGCCGGCGGCCTGCTGCTCCTGTGGGTCTGCTGGAAGATGTGGCGCGAGCTTCGCGCCGGCCATGGCGAGAACCACGAAGCTACGGGCGCCGAACGCGCGCCGAAGAAGACCTTCTTCCAGGCGGCGACCCAGATCGTGATCGCCGACGTCTCGATGTCGCTCGACAACGTGCTCGCTGTTGCCGGTGCGGCGCGCGAACATCCGAGCGTGTTGGTGATCGGTCTTGCCCTGTCGATTGCGCTGATGGGCATCGCCGCTAACCTGATCGCCCGGTTGCTCAACAACCATCGCTGGATCGCCTATGTCGGTCTGCTGATCATTCTCTACGTCTCGCTCGACATGATCCATCGCGGCGGCGTCGAAGTGTGGCCCTACGTGCAGGCGAGCGGGCTCAAGCTTTAGACTAAATCCTGACCTCGGTCTCGAAGCTCATCTGGTCATACGCCGGCACCACATGGTCCGGCGTCTCTGCCATGACAGCGTCGTAATCAAGCGGCGTGTGCATATGCGTGAGGATCGCCTGTTTCGGCTTCAACCGGCCGATCCAGTCAAGCGACTGTTCCAGCGACAGATGGCTCGGGTGATAGGTATATTGTAGCGCGTCGATGATCAGCACGTCGAGGTTCTGAAGTTTTTCGACGGTCTGCGGCGGGAAATCGCTGATATCGCTGCAATAAGCTACATCGCCGATCCGGAAGCCGAGCGAGTGGATATCCCCGTGCTGCTGGAGATGCGGATGGAAGGCGATCGTGCCGCCCGGGCCGCGAATTTCGACGGGTTCATCAAGGTTTTCGATCACAACGGGCAGTACGATCGGTGGATAATTGCTGCCCGGCGGCGTTTCCAGACAATAGCCGAAGGCTTCCCGCAGCCTGTCCATCGTGAATTGGTCGGCAAAAATCGGCACCCGTCGGCGGGTATTGTGAAAATAGCCGCGCAGATCGTCGATGCCATGAATATGATCTGCGTGCGGATGGCTGTAGAGCACGGCATCGACATGGTCGGCCCCTGCCCTGATCATTTGCTCGCGAAAATCCGGCCCGGTGTCGATAACGACCGTGGTGACACCGCCATCCGGCGCGAATTGCTGCACCATGAAGGCGGCGCGCGTGCGCCGGTTTTTCGGATTGTCGGGATTGCAGGCGCCCCAATCGCCGGTGATGCGCGGCACGCCCGGTGACGACGAACAGCCGAGAATGGTGAAACGCCGCCGGTAGAGCACGCCGCTAGACCCTCGGCATCTTCGAGAACAGACGGAAAGCGTTCTCGGTCGTGATCCGCGCCACCTCTTCGTAGGAAAGGCCGATCGTATCGGCGAGCACCTCGGCCGTGTTGACGACATAGGACGGCTCGTTGCGCTTGCCGCGCCAGCGCTTCGGCGCCAGATACGGCGCGTCCGTTTCAACAAGCAGTCTGTCATGCGGGATCGTCTTGGCGATCTCGCGCAGCTCCTCCGACTTCGGAAAGGTCAGGATGCCCGAGAAGGAGATATAGCCGCCGAGCGCGACGCCGGTCGTGGCAAGCTCCGGGCCTGCGGAGAAGCAGTGGAGGATGAAGGGGAAGGCCCCCTTCCCGGTTTCCTCGGTCAGGATCGCCGCCATGTCCTCGTCGGCGCTGCGGCTGTGGATGACGAGCGGCAGCCGGGTCTCGCGCGCCGCCGCGATATGGCGGCGAAAACCGGTCTGCTGGTCCTCCGGCTTCTGCGTGTCGTAGAAATAGTCGAGACCGGCTTCGCCGATCGCCACCACCTTCTCATGGGCATTGGCGAGACGCACCAGCTCTTCCGTCTGGATATCAAGCTCTTCGTCGGCATTGTTCGGGTGGGTGCCGACCGAGCAGAACACCGAGGGATACTTCTCCGTGATGGCAAGCAGCGCGCCGAGTTTGCGCACCCGTGTCGAGATCGTCACCATCTGCGAAACACCGACCGAATGGGCGCGCGCGACGATCTCGTCCCGCTCCGCCTCGAAGTCGGCGAAATCAAGATGGCAATGCGTGTCGATCAGCACGGCTTCAAGCCTCCGGAGCCACATAGCGCGGGAAGACCGGGGTCGGCGCTTCGAGAGCCGTTCCTGCAACGAGACGGCCTGCCTCGCCGAGGGCGGCGAAGTCGCGCTTGTCAGCGGGTGCGGCAACCAGGTCGAGCAGCTTGCCCGATGATTCCGGCATGAAGGGCTGCAGCAGGATGGCGATCTGGCGAACGACTTCGGCCGTCACATAGAGCACCGTGCCCATACGCTCCGGATCGGTCTTCTTCAGCGCCCAGGGCGCCTGGCCGGCGAAATAACGGTCGGTCTCGGAGACGACTGCTATGATCGAGGCGAGCGCCCGGTGTATCTGCTGCTTGCCCATGTCCTCGCGCGTCGATGCATGCAGCGCGTCCACTTGGGCCAGCATCGCCTTGTCCTCGTCGCTGAGCGTCCCGCATTCCGGGATCTTGCCGTCGCAGTTCTTGACGATCATCGACAGCGAGCGGCTGGCGAGATTACCGATGCCGTTGGCGAGGTCGGAGTTGATGCGCGTGCCGATCGCATCTTCGCTGTAGCTGCCGTCCTGGCCGAAGGAGACTTCACGCAGGAAGAAGTAACGCACCTGGTCGAGGCCGAAATGGTTCACCAGATTGACGGGATCGACGACGTTGCCGAGCGACTTCGACATCTTCTCGCCCTTGTTGAGCAAGAAGCCGTGGGCGAAGACGCGCTTCGGCAGCGGCAGCTTCGCCGACATCAGGAAAGCCGGCCAGTAGACGGCGTGGAAGCGGATGATGTCCTTGCCGATGATGTGCACGTCGGCCGGCCAGTATTTCGCCCGCGGGCCGTTCCTGTCTTCTATATAGCCGGTCGCTGTAATGTAGTTGGTCAGCGCGTCGACCCAGACATACATGACGTGGGCAGGATCGTTCGGCACCTTGATGCCCCAGTCGAAGGTCGTGCGCGAGACCGAGAGGTCCTTGAGCCCCGACTTGACGAACGAGATCACCTCGTTGCGGCGTTCGGCCGGACCGATGAAGTCGGGATTCGCCTCGTAATGGGCAAGCAGCTTCTCCTGGTATTCGGATAGCTTGAAGAAATAGCTTGCCTCTTCCACCCATTCGACGGGCGTGCCCTGCGGCCCGTAGCGCACACCGTCGGCGCGCAGCTCCGTCTCGTTTTCCTGGTAATAGGCCTCGTCGCGCACCGAATACCAGCCGGCATAGCTGTCCTTGTAGATGTCGCCATTGTCGGCCATCAGGTTCCAGATGTTGCGCGACGTCTCGTGATGACGCTCCTGCGTAGTGCGGATGAAATCATCGTTCGAGGCGTTGAGCAGCGTTGCCATCGCCTGGAATTCGCCGGAGTTGCGGTCGGCAAGCGCCTGCGCGGTAATCCCCTCGCCGCGCGCCGTCTGCTGCATCTTTTGGCCGTGTTCGTCGGTGCCGGTCAGGAAGAACACATCCTTGCCGTCTAGACGCTGGTAGCGCGCCATCGCATCCGTCGCGATCAGCTCATAAGCATGGCCGATATGCGGCTTGCCGTTGGGATAGGAAATCGCGGTGGTGATGTAGAAGGGTGTCTTGTCTGTCATGGAGGCCAATGTCCGGCTAACTCTATAAAAATGGTCAGCCGCTCTTAGCGCATGTCACCGTCGAGCGAAACCTCAACTTTCCAGCTGTCGATGATTTCCCGGACGCTGGCGTGGTGAACTTGACTCCGCTTCTGCCGCCATCTACCCGTCATGGAAAAGAGGGCGGGACAGAACGAAGTGCCAGTTTTCATCTATCGGAATTGTCGTGGCTGCGCGCTGACAGGGGCGCCTGTTTGACATTCGAGCCGCTCTATTCGCTTTCCGGCCTGTGTGTGGGCGCCCTCGTCGGCATCACCGGCGTTGGCGGGGGTTCGCTGATGACGCCGCTGCTGGTGTTGCTCTTCGGCGTCCATCCGGCCACCGCGGTCGGCACAGATCTTCTCTATGCGGCGATCACCAAGACGGCGGGGACTGCCGTTCACGGCATGCATGGGCGGGTTAACTGGAAGATCGTCGGCAGTCTGGCCGTCGGCAGCGTGCCGGCCGCCCTGCTGATGCTCTGGCTGTTGGCGGGCGTCGACCGCAAGAGCATCGGCGTCACCAATACGATCACCACCGCGCTGGGCTGGCTTCTCGTCATGACCGCCATCATGCTGGTCTTCCGAGGTCCGATACTCCAGCTTGCGCACCGCGCCATCGGCGACCGCACGCCGCCGCGGCCGGCAACCATCCTCGCCCTTACCGTCATTCTCGGATTCCTGCTCGGCGTCCTCGTCACCCTGACCTCGGTCGGCGCCGGTGCGCTGGGGGTGACGATCCTGCTGATCCTCTATCCCAGGCTCGATGTGCGCGAGATCGTCGGTTCCGATATCGTCCATGCGGTGCCGCTGACCTTGATCGGCGGCACCGGCTATTGGCTGATCGGCGAGATCGACTGGCCAATGCTGTCTGCCCTGCTCATCGGCTCTATCCCCGGCATCATTATCGGCAGCCTTCTGGCGCCGAAGCTGCACGAGCGCACCATCCGCATCGTGCTCGCCGCCACGCTTGCCGTGGTCGCAGGCAAGCTGCTGACCTAGAGCAATTCCAGGAAAAGTGCGAAGCGGTTTTCCCAGGCAAAGCGCGAAGCGGTTTTGCCGGGAATTGCGTCAAAACAAAAGGATAGAGCGGTTCTGCGATTCTGTTAAAAGCTGAACCGCTCTAGAGGCCGGGCTGTTTGATATCGGCGAGAATGCTGATGATCGTCTGCTTGCGGTCGAGATTATAGGCGTCGGAAATGGTGAGCCGCTCGGTAATGTCCGAATAGAGCCGAGCCAGCCGCTCCGCAGCTGTGATCTGCCCCTCGCTTGCTGCCGCCCGCGCGCGGTTCATGATATCGTCGCCGACATGGCTGACGAAGAAATCGAAGATCGTGTCGCTTTCCCTGCCCGAAAGCGCGTCGGCCAGCCGATGCATCGCCTTGCGCGCCGTCGGTCCTTGGGCGGAAAGCATCTCATCATAGGCGGCAATGATCTCGCCGCCACCGTAGTTCAGGAGTTTCAACGCCTCGCCGACGCTGCCCTTGGCGGCCGAAAGTACCGCCCCGCCCTCGCCTGATATGCCGAGATGGTCAAGGGCCGCCACGAGCGCGGCGTCGGCAAGCGGCGCCAGTTTCAGCGGCAGGCAACGAGAGCGGATCGTCGGCAGCAGCCGTCCCGGCGCATGCGAAAGCACCAGGAACAGCGCCCGCTTCGGCGGCTCTTCCAGGATCTTCAGGATGGCGTTGGCGGCATTGCGGTTCATGTCGTCGGCCGGATCGATGATGACGATCCGCCAGTTGCCGGTGCCCGAGGTCTGCGAGAAGAACTTGCCGGCGCGGCGCACCTCGTCGACGGTGATCGCCGATTTCACCTTGCCGGTCTTTTCGTCCACCGGCCGGGCAAGATGCAGCAGATTGTGCGAGGCGCCGGAGGCGATCTGCCGGCTGACGGGAGAAGCAGGGTCCGGATCGCCGATCATTTCCGGCGCTCGCGCGGGATCGGGATGCGATAGCACGTGATTGGCAAAGCGGAAAGCGAGCGTCGCCTTGCCGATACCCTCCGGGCCCTCGATCAGGATGGCGTGGTGGCCCTTGCCGGAGCGGTAAGATTGCGCAAGGAAGGCTTCCGCCTCCTCATGGCCGAACAGCCTGGTATTTTCTCCCGGCCAGATGGCGCCGTCGAGCAGGCCGGGCCTTTCTTCACTCAAGATGGGCCTCACTCATGATGGGCGGCTTCCGGCATTCGCAAACGGCCGGCGGGCGATTTGAGCTGTTGGACGATCGCCAGGATCTCGGCGGCGATCGCCTCTTCGCTCTGCATGGCGTTGACCACGTGGCAACGCTCCGGCTCGCGGGCGGCGATGTCGAGAAAGGCCTCGCGCCGTTTCTCATGCGTTTCGAGCCGCTCCTTCTCGAAGCGGTCGGGACCGTCGGCTGGAGCGCGCTTCTGCGCCCGCTCCAGCCCGATCTTGGCGGGGATGTCGAGGATCACGGTGCAATCCGGCATGACGCCGTTGATGGCGATGCGCTGCAGCGTCTCGATGAAATCCGGCTCGAGATTGCCGGTTATGCCCTGATAGACGCGGGATGAATCCATGAAACGGTCGCAGAGCACGATCTTGCCGGCGGCAAGGGCCGGCCGGATCACCTCTTCGACATGGTCGTTGCGCGCCGCGGCAAAGAGGATCGCCTCCATCCGCGTGCCGAAGGCTTCGGCAGCCCCTGACAAAAGCACGTGACGCACGGCCTCCGCGCCCGGCGAACCGCCTGGTTCGCGCGTCATCAGCACGTCGTGACCTTCGCCCTTCAACGCTTCGGCGAGGCGGCGGATCTGCGTGGATTTCCCCGCGCCTTCCCCGCCTTCAAACGTAACGAACAATCCCGTACCGGATGACAATGACAACTTCCCGCATTCCAGGCGCCGCACGCGCCGTGCTCCATCTATCTATCCGAAGATGTCAGGGAGGAAAACCTTTCGTCGCGGCGACATATTCACCTTTCCCGGCAAATTGCACCAGAAAGTGGCCGCTCAACCGGGCGCCGACTTGTCCCAGAGCCAGGAGAAGAACAGCGATTCGCCGAGTTCCAGCATGGCGTCGACCGCCCGGCTGCTGAGCGAGCCCTCGCCGACCGCCTGCACCGTATAAAGCGGCACTTCTCGGAGCAGCCGGCTGCCTGCGAAAATCCTCAGCACCCCTGCCTGGGTATCCGGCTCGACCGGCGCCGTCAGCGGCCAGTGATAGATGATGCGCGCCGACAGCCGATCGGGATTGCTGATCGGAATATAGACGCTGACCGGCTCCTTGGCGACGAGATCGACGGTACGCGCCGTACCGCCATAGACGCTGGCGGCGCCGATCACTTCCTTCTCACCGAAGATCTGCCGGTCCTCAAAGGCCGTCAGTCCCCATTCGAGCACTCGCTTGGCCTCCTCCGTCCGCTCCTTGTCGGAAGCGATGCCGGCAAGCGCCAGAAACAGCCGCCTGCCATCGCGCTGGACTGAGGCGACGATCGAATAGCCCTCGCCCTCGGTAAAGCCGGTGGCAAGCCCGTCGGCGCCGAGATCGAGCCCGAGCAGCGGATTGCGGTTGCGCTGGAAAATCTTGTTCCACTCGAAATCCGGCTGGGCGAAATAGGGATAGAGATTGGGATAAGACTGCTGCAGGGCGGCCGCAAGCGTCACCATCTCGCGCGCCGTCACCTTGCTCTTCCCGTCGGGGAGCCCGGTGGAATTGCCGAACTCAGCCTTCTCCATGCCGAGTTCACGGGCGCGGCGTGTCATCGACACGGCAAATTGCTGCTCGCTGCCGGCCATGCCTTCGGCCAGGATGATGCAGCTGTCGTTGGCGCCCTGGATGGCGACGCCCTTGATCAGGTCCTCGACGCGCACGCGCGATTTCAGGCTGGCAAACATCGTTGCCGTCCTCGATGGCGCGCCGCCGGTTCGCCAGGCATATTCGGAAACGGGATATTCGGTATCGAGCGTGATCTGCCCCTTCGTCACCGCCTCGAAGGCGAGATCCATCGTCATCAGCTTGGCGAGCGAAGCCGGCGAAAAGCCCTGGTCCTCGTTCTTGGCGAGAAGCACCGTGCCGGTGGCGGCCTCGATCATATAGGCCTGCGCCGCCTTGGTGGCGAAACCGGCGGTACCGCTATCGGCTGCAAATGCGCCGGTGGCGAGCGGCATGATGCATACAAGCAGACGAAGCAAAGGCTTCAGCATCAAGAATTCCCATCGATCAGGGGGCGTATTTCAGGAGGTTAGAGCGAGAGGAAATTCGATGCAATTGCCGCGCTCAGCGCGCGGCGGATTTTGCCTGATGACGCTTCGTCGCAGCAAGGATCGACTCCTGCGTCAGCCCGTCATTGCGCACCATCACAGCGTCGAAGGCGAGATCGACCGTCACGGTCTTCACATCCTCGTTCTGGTAGCCGAGCGCGAGAGACCCCAGCGGCCGTTCGTAGGGCATGGGGCCGATCTCCGGCAACACGACCATCTGGTCGAAGGACGGAGCGGCATTGGTGGCGGATGGTGCTGATGGCGCTACCAGAACATGGGCGGGCGCTGCCAAAGCGGGTGCTGCGACGGGGGCCGCATTGTAGCGTGCGCTCGGCGTCGACCCGGCATAGGAAGTGGCCGACATCGGCACCGGCACGTTGGCCGGCGTCTCATAATCTTCCGAATTCTGCAGCTGATCGCGGGTGATCTTGCGGCTGCTGGAGGCGACCATCACGCCGGTTGCGATCTGGCCTTCCGGATTGACGCCGGGAATGCGGCTGCCCTTCGGCACGTAGGACGCCATCAGATAGGGCATGTCGTGGCCGTCCATGCGGGCGCGGCCGACATATTGCACCCGCACCTTGCCGGTGCCGCTGTGCTGCAGATCCAGCATATCGGCCGTCTTGTTGGAAAGGTCGATGATGCGCCCTTCGTGATAGGGGCCGCGATCGTTGACGCGCACGATGACGGAGGAACCGCTTTCGAGATTGGTGACGCGCGCATAGCTCGGCAGCGGGAAGGTCGGATGCGCGGCGGAAAGATGCATCTGGTCGTAGACTTCGCCGTTCGCCGTCAGCCGCCCATGAAAGGCCGAGCCATACCAGGAGGCGACGCCGACCTTGTTATAGGAGAAGTCTTCCTTCGGATAATACCACCTGCCCTTCACCTCGTAAGGATTGCCGACGATGTAGCGGCCGCCGCCCTTGGGGATGTTGTTGCCGGTAGCGACGCGCGGGCTTGCCTTCACGCCATATTCGGATTCGGAGAAATATTCTTTGCCGTGGGATTTCTTCTTCGGCACCGCCTGTGTCGTGCCGCACGCCGCAACCGTCGCACACATCGCCGAGATCGCCAGCCACCGTGCTGTCGTTGCGAAAGACGCCGCCCCGTATTCCAGTTTCATATGTCCCACGCCGCTCAAAGATCGTTATGGTTAAGGAACTTTGCCCCAATCTGGGCCAATACGCCTTATCCCCACCCGCCTAACGAGACTTTAATCATGCGAAGTTCGTGGCAAATTTACGAACGATTTCGCTGCGATAGCGACAATTCTAATGATTATGGTTTATAAATCACTAACGCGAACCTCTCCGCCCTGCCCTTCCGCCGCCGCAATAAGGCCCGAAATCCTCGTGCCGATGCGGCGCATATGGTAAATCTGAACTCGCTTCCGAATGCCCGAAAAGCCCAAATTGGCACAGGCGGCGCGTGCTTCCCGCGCGGCGCGGCGTCACCTTGCCTCATCAGGCGAAATAACGCTATGCATTCTATGCGCAGGGTTGGGGGATTGCCATGGGCGGAATTGTCAAAAGCTTGATTTTGCTGGTCATAATGACCGTCTCACCGGCCGTCGGCGCCGGCGCGGAGGATCTCCCCGCCTATTGGCGCAAGACGATGACCAATGATCCATCGACGAATTTCTATCTGGCTCAGACCCTGAAACCCTTATCGAACAAGGATGCCGAAACCATCAGAGTGCTCAGGCTGTCGCTGATCGCCGGCAACTTATGTCTCGGCGCCAGCATCAATACGAGGACAGGCGAGGCCTTTCTGCAGCAGGCCGGATACAATCGCCTCCGCGGAAAGGCCTGGGACGAAGCCGCCTTCCTCGCGAACGACTGGTTCAAACACTTCAACTACCGCTCCCTCGCCCATCTCTGCGCCGGCATCGACTATATTTTCGGGCCGGAGGGAAAACTGGCGCCCAATCTGGTCAAGCCCGGCAAGGGTGAACCGAAGGGATCCTACGACCCCCTGGACTCCTACTACATGCGGCTTCCGCCCTTGCGCAAACCGAACGGCTAGTCACGTCACCAATTGCCATATGGCGGATTGCGTATTTGACGCTTCGGGCTGTATGGAACGAAATGCCCGCCGGGAACTTTGAAGGTTTAGACCTTTGGAGGATCACGATGAATAATGAAACCATTCTGCAGCTCGACACGGTCAGCCAACAGTTGCACGCTCGATCTCGCGCGCTTTCCCAGCCAGATAAAGACAACGACATCTCGATCCTGATGTCGGCACTCGCCGTGACGATGGAGGCGGTTCGTTCTCTTTGCGAGGATATGAACCAGCTCAACGGTCCGAAGGGCCTTGGATCCGATGGGAGCTAGCTGCGACCTCCCAAAGCCGTTGGAATTGCGTTTATGCGCAGCATCCCCTCCAAAATCACGCCAAAGGCGGGAACGACACGCGCGCCTCAAAGACCTTCAAAACGGCTCGCCAGCCAGTCCCTGAAAATCAGGGCGACCTTTCTGCGATTTGGGGCACTTGGCGTTACCACGTAGAAACGCCTCCCTGTCTTCAGGGTGCGGTCAATAGCAATGACGAGGCGATTTTCTCGAAGGGGCCGATCGATGAGAGGTCGCCAACCGAGCGCGATGCCTTCGCCATTTTCCGCAGCTTTCATCGCGACAAGGGAATCGTTGACCTGCAGCGATGTCGGCAAAGTCGGTGGAGCGCCGACACCTGTGGCCCGCAACCACTCGGCCCAACCGATCCTGAAGCGATACGGGTCAACGTAGTGTATAAGCCGATGGCGCAATATATCACTGGTGAGTGACAGAGGCTTGCTCTTCGCCTGATAAGCTGGGCTGCAAACAGGCAATATTTCCTCGTCCCACAGCGGAATGGCATCACAATCCGGCCAGTTTCCATCGCCGAGCCGAATGTGAACATCGATGTTGCTCGTCGTCATAGCTGGATCGCGGTCCAAGCATCGCAGGTCAATCATCAAATCAGGATGGACTTGGCGAAATTCCGGCAGCAGCGGCATCAGCCACTCTGTCGCCATGACCGTCGAGGCGCTGATGACGAGCGTGTCTCGGCGAGGCATGCCGGCGATATCGTCAAGCGTTTCGGCGATCGACGCAAATCCCCCCGATACCGCCGAATAGAGGCGTTGGCCTTGCGTTGTCAGGCTTAACGCCCGCCTTTCCCGGACGAAAAGCGCGTGGCCGAGAGACGACTCGAGTTGTCGGATCCCGTGGCTGACCGCAGGCTGAGTGATGGACAATTCCGCGGCGGCTTTCGAAAAATTCAGATATCTCGCCGCAGCCTCGAACAGGATCAGGCTGTGGAGGGAGGGAATTGTCCGTCGTAACGACTGACTGTCATGACTCATGGTTTCGAGTTCTTCGCCGTTCGAAAATTGCAGCGCACGGAATCTCCGTCACACGGTGCAAGACTGCGCACCAGCAAGAAGCGAAACACCTTATCGTTCGCGTGGTCAACAAGCCTGGAGGACGATCACCCACTCACCTGCCTGCCGATCCGGTCTTTATCCATCCCGCCTCATACTTCCATGAATTTATTTGCCCTTTACGGCCTCACGCCCTCGCCGGACATTGTCGTTCACCCGCCAGAACCCGACGTCGGGAGAACAGGCGACTACGACAATAGGCCGTCACGGGAACAATTGAGATGTCAAACGATCCATTGCTCCAGCCTTTCCAACTCAAGCATTTGACACTCCGAAACAGGATGATGTCGACGGCGCACGAGCCGGGATATACTGAGGATGGACTCCCGAAGGAGCGCTATCGTCTCTACCATTCGGAAAAAGCCAAAGGCGGGATAGCAATGACGATGATCGGCGGTTCGTCCGTCGTCGACATCGACAGTCCCCAGGCGTTCGGCAATATCCAGCTCCACAAAGACGAGTCCGTGAAGTGGCTTCGAGAGCTTGCCGACGACGTTCACGACCACGGCGCTGCCGTGATGATTCAAATCACTCACCTGGGAAGCCGAACCAACTGGAACAAAGGCGATTGGCTGCCGATAATCGATGCGTCCCACATCCAGGAGCCCGCGCATCGCGCCTATCCCAAGGCGATGGAGGATTGGGACTTCGAGCGCGTGATCACAGCCTATGCCGACAGTGCGGAGCGGGTCAAAGCGGCAGGGCTTGACGGTATCGAGCTCGAATGCGCCTCGCATCTCATCGCGCATTTTTGGTCTCCGGCAACAAATAAGCGGGAGGATGAATACGGCGGCTCGCTCGAGAACCGGATGCGCCTGGTGAACGATATTCTCACCGCCATCCGTAAGCGCATCGGTCACGAATTCATTGTCGGCGTCCGCATGGTTTGCGATGAGGTTTGGGATAAAGGGCTCTCGCGAGACGAAGGGGTGGAGATTGCCCGTCGATTGAAGGCCGGCGGATTGATCGATTTCGTCAACGTCATTCGCGGCCACGTCTCAGAAGACGAGGCCTTGAGTCATGTGATTCCGAACATGGGAACCGCATCTGCTCCCCATCTCGATTTCGCCGGAGAGGTTCGTCAGAATGTGAAGATACCGACCTTTCATGCGGCAAGAATTCAGGATGTGGCTACCGCGCGACACGCGATTGCGAGCGGCAAGCTTGATATGGTCGCCATGACACGCGCGCACCTTGCCGATCCTCACATCATCCGCAAGGTGATCGAAGGGAAGGAGGATCAAATTCGCCCCTGTGTCGGCATGGGGTTCTGCATCGATTCCATTTACCCCGCTGGCAACGCCACCTGCGTGCACAATGCGGCGACTGGTCGGGAGGGCAGCCTCGCGCATGTGATCAGGAAGACCAACGGGCTAATGCATAAGATTGTGGTCGTCGGAGCGGGACCGGGCGGTCTTGAGGCAGCACGGGTCGCGGCCGAGCGGGGCCACAAGGTCACGGTTTTTGAGGCTGGATCCAAAGCAGGCGGACAAATTCTAATAACCGCGGCACTGAAACGCCGTCGCGAAATCCTTGGGATCGTGGACTGGCGCTTGTCTGAATGCGAGCGCCTCGGCGTCGAATTCCACTACAATCGCTTCGTCGATGAGAGTGACGTTGTGGCGGAAGAACCCGACGTCGTCGTCGTTGCCACGGGCGGACTGCCTAATGTTGACTGTCTTGAGGAAGGACAGGAGCTTGCGACGACCAGTTGGGACATCCTCGGCGGAAGCGTTCAGCCCGCGAAAAATGTGCTGGTCTACGACGACAACGGTTCGCACCCCGCCATGACGATCGCTGAGTTTCTGGCCGACGCGGGCTCGAATCTTGAAGTTGTCACGCCTGCACGAACCCTTGCGCCGGACATCGGGGCAACGAGCTACCCCGCCTATTTCCGTGCCCTCAACAAAGCCGGCGCAAAGATCACCCTGAACCTGCGCATTGAGCGCCTCGAACGTCGCGGCAACCGGATCTCAGTCATACTTTTCGACGAGTATTCCAAGGTCTGCGTCGAAAAAGAGGTGGACCAGGTTGTCGTCGAAAGCGGGACGAAGCCGATGGACGAACTCTATTTCTCGCTCAAGCCGCTCTCCCGGAACCAAGGTGAAATCGATTACCGGGCGTTCATAGCGGGCAAGCCGCAAGTTGTTGCCAATAATCCCGGTGGCAAGTTTCAGCTGTTTCGGATTGGCGATGCGGTCGCAAGCAGGAACATCCACGCGGCCATATACGACGCGCATCGATTCATGGCCGCGGTTTGATCAAGGCCGTAGGGTTGAATTCCCGCCAATCAGTTCGATTTCGGCCAGTCCTCCAGGGATCGATCTTAAAGGCATACGCAAGTCAAGGCATGCCTGAAGTCCCGAAAGATGTGGGCCTCGCCGTCTACAAGGTCGTGGCCATGATGGCTACGAGCGGGACTCGGTGATCTGATTGCAGGAATTGCGCGCAGGGATGACCCCTCGCCGCGCAATCATGAAGGCCAGGCCGACCGCTGGTGTTTCATGAAAAGTACGCCTAAGCCTCGTGAACCTCTACCTCCATGGCTTCGCTGATCCGAAGGTCGAGGAATACGATACGCTCACCAGCGAGGAGAAATGGACCCAAACGGCGGACGTGATCCTGGCCAACCCGCCTTTCATGTCGCCAAAAGGAGGCATCAAGCCCCACACCCGCTTCCAGGTGCAGTCCAAGCGCAGTGAGGTGCTGTTTGTCGACTACATCGCCGAGCACCTGAATCCAAACGGGCGCGCGGCGATTGTCGTGCCGGAAGGGATTATCTTCCAGAGCCAAAGCGCCTACGCAGCATTGCGGAAAATGCTGGTTGAGAACAATCTAGCGGCTGTAATTTCGCTCCCCGCTGGCGTCTTCAACCCTTATTCGGGTGTCAAGACTTCAATCCTAATCCTTGACCGGGCAGTGGCCAAGGCGAGTAAACACGTCGCGTTCTTCAAGATTTAAAATGATGGCTTCCAACTGGGTGCCCAACGCAAGGCGCAGAAGGGATCTCAACTTCCCCAAGTGAAGGCTGACTTGTCGGCATGGTTGCAAGAGGCTCGTGGTGGGAAAGGTGACGAGCTAGAGAGCATTCATGGCTTTGGCGTGGAACGAGAGGTAATTGCCACCGGTGGCGACTACAATCTTAGCGGCGAGCGTTACAAGTCGGAAGCTGCCGAGGAGCACGACGTTCGGCGTGCTCGGATTGGCGACATCTGTACCGTCAACCCCGCCAAACGTCTGCTTCAAGACCTGCCGCCAGAGACCGAAGTTTCATTTGTTCCCATGGCAGACCTAAACGAGTGGCGTACCGGGTTTGAAGCTAAAGAGACTAAGCAGTTCGGTGAGGTCGGAGCAAGCTACACCTACTTTGCAGATGGCGACGTTCTGCTTGCAAAGGTAACACCTTGTTTTGAGAATGGAAAAGCAGGAATCGCTCGTAATTTGCGCAATGGAATCGGATTCGGCTCCAGTGAATTCTACGTGCTTCGCCCCGGCGAAAGCGTACTCGCAGAGTGGGTCTATCGCTGCATTACGCACGAAGATTTCCGTTCCAAAGCTATTGCCCAGATGACCGGGACGGGTGGGTTGCAGCGCGTGCCTCGTGCGTTTGTCGAAGGTTTTGAAATCCCGCTCCCATCGCTTGAGGTTCAGCGCGAGATTGTGGCCGAGATTGAGGGCTATCAACGCGTTATCGAAGGTGCCCGCGCCGTCATCGACAATTACCGCCCTCATATACCTGTGGATCCGGATTGGCCGATGGTCGAACTCTCAGAAATCTTCGACGCCCTCGAAGCCGGTGTGAGCGTGAACTCTGAAAACCGCACGAAAATGCCGGGTGAGCTTGGCGTTCTTAAAACTAGCGCAGTGACCTCAGGCACATTCGATCCCGAGGAGCACAAAGCTGTCCTGCTCGAGGAGGACACGCTAGCCTCCCGCAAAATGGCGCGCATTGCACACAACCGCCCAACAACAAAGTGTTGTCGGGTGAATAAAATTCTTGCCGTCGGATTATGTCTGATGAATTGAGCCGTTATTTCGCATAAGCGCGCAATAAGACAAACGCAGTCTAGGCTCGCACGATTTATGCTTTACGGAGACTATATTCCACTTTACTTTGATTGCAACAATAAAGTGTAAGTCGTTGATTTCTGAGGGTGTGCCCCGGTGGACCGAGAAAGGTGATTACGTTCATGACCACGGTGGGCGGTTCAAGGTCAATTGCTCTTCCATGGAAAGCCGATCACAGATCAGATCATGAAGGACAACGTGGGAGTGAAAGTATGACTGTTTTCAGGCCACGGCTTTGAGTTCTTGCTTTGCGGCATAGGCCCAAGGCAGCAGGTCGTCGATCTGGTTATTTGGATGCCCGTTGACGATCTTGGTGAGGACGTCTGAGAGATAGGCAGTGGCTCGACATTGTTAAGCTTGGCAGTCTCGATGAGCGAGGCGATGGTCGCCCAGTGTTCGGCCCCGGCGTCCGACCCTGCGAAGAGTGCATTCTTCCGATTGAGGGCAATTGGCCTGATTGACCCTTCGACGACGTTGGAGTCGATCTCGATCCGGCCATCGTCGATGAAGCGGGTCAAGCCGTCCCAGCGTGACAAGGCATAGCGGATCGCTTCGGCGAGCTTTGTCTTCTGGCTGATGTAGCCGAGCTGTTCACGCAGCCAGGGAGCGAGGCTGTCGGTGATCGGACGACTTTTTTCCTGACGGGCGATACGACGCTCCTCGTGGGTCCGGCCACGTATCTCTTCTTCGATTCTGTAAAGTTCGGCGATGCGTCGCAGCGCCTCGCTGGCGATGGGTGCCGGACCGACCGCAGCCAGCTCATAGAAGCGGCGTCGAACGTGCGACCAGCAGAAGGCTAGCGACACGGTGTTCTTTGCCGCGAGCGGGCGATATCCACTGTAGCCGTCTACCTGCAGGATGCCGACGAAGCCGTCGAGATGGGCCATCGGTCGTTCGCCTTTGCGATCTGGCGCATAGACATAGGCGACACCGGGCGGGTCATCGCCCTGCCACGGCCGGTCATCTCGTGCATAAGCCCAAAGCTGGCCGGTCTTGGTTTTGCCACGTCCCGGATCGAGCACCGGGGCTGTCGTCTCGTCGACGAAGAGCTTGGACGACGACTTCAGATGATCAAGCAGCCGCTGATGGACCGGGCGGAGATGCCAAGCGGCGCGACCGACCCAGTCGGCGAGCGTCGAACGGTCGAGGTCGATGCCCTGACGCTTGTAGATTTGCGCCTGGCGATACCGCGGCAGGTGGTCAGCATATTTAGAGACCAGCACCTGGGCGACGGTTGCCTCTGTCAGGATGCCGCCTTCGATCAATCTTGCCGAGGCCGGAGCCTGGACAACGACTTATTCACAGGCCCGGCACGCATACTTCGGGCGGCGCAGCACAAGCACCCGGAATTGGGCGGGCACAACATCGAGCTTCTCGCTGACATCCACGCCGATCCGATGCAGGTCGTTGCGGCAGCAGGGGCAGGCATGGTCATCGATATCGACCACGATCTCGACGCGCGGCAGATGCGCTGGCAGCGAACCCCGGTTGGTGCGCCGTTTGGCGACCTGCGCCTGGCGCAGAGCAGTCGAGCCCTGTTCCATCTCTTCCAGCCCGGCAGCCTCGATCTGTTCGGCTTCTTCAAGCCCAAGCAGAAGCTGGTCCTCGGGAAGCGTCTCTGGGCCTTTACCAGTGCCGCCAATCCTTCAGCACCTTTGCGGAAGTCGACAGGCTTGGTGGCGATCATCACTTTTACCGCACCGGACAGGCCAATCACGATTGAGCCTTCAACGCCTGGATGACGGCGGCAATGGTTGCAGCATCGGTGCCAGAGGCAATGCGCAGCATGGCTCCATCAATCTGCAATTCAATAGCCGCCTCCGGAGAAGTTCTTCTTGGCAAACGTGCTTGCCGCGCCTTCTTCGGCTGCGACTTCTCGGGCGACACGACGACTGCTGGTGCAAACATTGGTGCTTCCTCCGGCACCGAAAGAACATCAAGCGGCTTTCGGGCGAGCCGTCGCCATGTGAACAACTGCTGCGGCGTCAACCCATGCCGCCGCGCCACAGAGCACACCGTGACGCCGGGCTCGCAACTCTGCGCAATAATCTGCGCGTTCTGATCGTCGCTCCATTCGCGACGGCGGCCATTGCCTGTGAATACCTTAAACCGGCGTATCGGCTCATCCTTGGATTTAAGCGTAAGTTCTGAAATCGACATATGTCCAAGCCCTCTTTCGAGGTTGAACATCAATGATCAAGCGATGATCCGGAAGGTGGGATCAGGACAGCGCTTACGCTTGATCGCCACCCAAGGGCCAACAAGAGGAAGCGCGAGCGGAAACTTCGGTTACGATAACCGCCCAGTTTCAGCGAGGATACCGAGAAAAAATTTAATAAAATCAATGACGAATGGCGGATGGGGTGGGATTCGAACCCACGGTACGGTTCCCCGCACGACGGTTTTCAAGACCGTTGCCTTAAACCACTCGGCCACCCATCCATTGGGCCTGCGCCCGCTTCGGCATCTATTTTCGCCCAAATGCCGAAATCATGCCGAAATTCATTCCCTCAGCGCGGTATATCCTTTTAGTTTCACGCGGTTAAACCGCAGTCGATTCTAAATTTCAAGACCGGTTCCTTAAACCACTCGGACACTCTTCCATCTGATTGAAAAGGTTAAGAAATCGACATTTCGTTGATTTCCAGCAACCGGTCATTGCTGCCGATTTGCGACCCAATCATTCGATGGCTGGCTTTTTAGCAGCTTTGATCGCAGCGTCAACGTGCTCTGCAGCATTTGCCGGCATCTCCGCTATGATGGGCAAATAGCTCGGGAGAGAACCGACCTTCGAAGCGGCCGAGAAGCACGGTCGGCGAAATCGCCTTGTGGTTCCATCGACCGATGGCCTCGATGACGGGATAAAGAATTGTGTCCTTGCCGATACCCTGCTCGCCGATCATCACCAGCCCATGATTGATCTTCTCATGTGGCCGCTGAACGCGGTGCGCGAACCATTTAACCAAGTGCTCGACGTCATCAGGAAAGACGACGCGGATGTGATCGAGCCATGGCCCAGCCTTTGAAGGATCGCCCAGAAGGATCGGAGCGGGACGGTAGAGATTGAACAAGGTCGCGCCGGGCTTATCGATCAAGCCACCTTCGGTCATGAGGTTGTCGTAGATCAGGCGTGGCAAGCCAGGGTGCCATGTCATCGCCTCGACTGGCTGATGTTCAGCGATCCAACTTGCGGCGGGGATGTAGATTTCTTTGCCGTCGTCATTACAGCCGACGAAAACTGGCGGAACGCGATTGTTGACCGACGAGGATGGCCACAGGTCGCCGTTTTCCGTGTAGATGAATTTATGGCTTGGCATGTGACACCAGAAGTCGTCAGTCGTCAGCTTGAACCGTGCGCCCCTGCCGGTTTTCAGTGTCCCGGCGTCCCAATCGTGCTTGCCGTTGCCCTTGGCGGCTTGTTCTCGTTCGGGCTGCCGTTCCCGCGCTTGCCGCAGGCGTTCGGTGCCGCCGGAGTCCGTGTCGGTCATGCCGCTGCCTTCCCGTATTCACGCAGGACGAGCTCGGGCATCCGTGCCGGCCGCATGTGCTTCCGGTACGTTGGCAGCAGGCCTTCGGCGATCTCGAGGCGCGGGCAGTCGCGGAGCCGGTCGAAGGCGAGGTTCCAATTGACGATCACGATGCCGTCACGGTTCCAACGAAGCCAATCAAGCGGGTGTTGGAAGACATGCAGGTGGCCATCGAGCGCGTAGGTGCTCGCATTGCAGATCATGTTCTCGCCAAGCGCAAAACTCCTGACGTTCCATGTTGCCAGCTCGGAGGTTCCCGGCAGCCAGAAAACATAGTCCTCGCGCTCTATAAAAGCGAACCAGACCGGGCCGTTCGCGTCAATTTCAAACCGACCATCAGGCGCGCGAAAGCCATGGCAGAGACGGATCCGTTCTGGCCGGATGATCGCCGTCATTGGCACGCCGGAGGCGGTCAGCCAGCCAACATGTCGTGGCATCAACCAGCCAAGGGACGGGATATCTGGAGGCACGAGCATGCTGGCCGATCCTTTAATGGAATGGCCCCGGGCGCCAGGCTTGTGCGATTGGCGAGTGCAAGTTAATCTTTCTGCGCCCAACAGAAATTGCCTTTGCACCTCGGCCCGTCGCGTGCCAGCGCGGTCGGGCCTTTCTATTCTGCCGCTTCAGTTTCGATGCCGTAGGCACGGAGAACGCGAGCCTTCTCGGTTTCGGGAATTCGCGTAACGCCGCCTATCGTCACCGAGGCGATTTCTTTGCTTTTGACGGCTTTTTCGACACGCCGATAAGGAATGTTTGTCTCACGAGCAAACGCCGCAATCGAAAACCCCGGGCCGATCCGCTTCATCATCTTCTGCTGGCTAGCCATGTCATCTGTCTCCAATTCCCAGCCGGTCGAGCCGCCTCGCCGCATCTTCCCTTGTTGCTCGTATGAAATATGCCAAATCTGACAAATAAGCGCAATAACCATATTTCATTCGGTTAAATATTCCGTTATAAAATGCGGTATGACGCGCAATAACTCGAAGCGGGGATAAAGGATGGTACTTGGGGAACTAATCTGGAGTGGTCGCGCATGGCCCGCTGCTGAAATCGCAGGCAGAACCGGCGAGGACTTCACTTTCAGGACCAGCGGCAAAGGTCGACCAGTCGAACTCGTCGGACCAGCCGCCTGGTGGCGCAATTTTTCCGAACTAAACCTCGATGATGGTGATGCCATCATTGATTTTGTGCGCCGTCGCGGCGACCCGTTCGGCCAATTGTCCCCGACGACTCCAGCAGACACCGGCGGGTGGAGATATGTCTTGGGCTTGCTGAAACTTGCCGCTTCATGCTGGAAACAGATTATTCCACCGACGAGCCTGTGTATCGAGTGGGACAACGGCTACGTCATCGAGGCGTTACTCGCCTCGCCAATGTTCGACGTTACCTTCGCGCCGCGCGTCAGCGAACTCATCGGGACAGGCGTGACTGCACGCCGTGAGTTGACCATGCGGGTCATCCCCAAAGACCTAGCGGCCTACATGGTTACGAGCGCGATCCTTCACCTTGAACACCATGTCGATATGGCCGTTTGCCAGCAATGCGGAGATTGGTTCGTCTTGCAACGGCGCGGAACGCAGTTCTGCTCGCCCTCATGCAGGGCGGCGCACAGCACATCAAAAAAGGAGAGAAAGTGATGGCCTCAGTTCGACGGCAAGTAAGCGCGACCGGAACTCTATATTTTCAAGCGGTCTGGAGTTTGACCGGAAAGGACGGCACAACAAAGCGGCAGACTAAATCGTTCGCCCGACAATCCGACGCGAAAGCGCATGCGGCGAAGATGGAAGCTGAGTGCGAGAAGCGTGGTATTGGAGATGTCGAAAAACAGACCTTCATTGTCTTTACAGAACGGCTAATCGCCCACTGGCAAGCGCGTGGCGAATTGGCGGAAACTAGCCTGATCGGCTATCGACGCAACCTCGGCCTCCTCGCGCGTGAGATCGGGCACATCCAGCTCGGTAAGCTTTCGCCCCTCCATATCGATGAAGCGCTCGCCGCGCTCAAGGCGAACGGCGGTGCGGCGCGAAAGCCTGCCAAAGACGGTCAGCCGCGAGGGACAAGGCCGCTTGCCGACCGGACGCTACTGCACCTTTATCGGATCGGCTCCGCGGCTATGGAACAGGCTAGGCGCTGGAAGTTGGTTGCGTCCAATCCATTTAAGGACGTGAAGGCGCCGTCCCCCGGCAAATCAAAAATCAAAATCATGACCGAGGAGGAAGCCATTCGCGTCTATCATGCGGCGACACGTGCCGACGAAAGCGGCAAGCACCCCGGCATGGCGTTGCTGGTCGCCTTGCTGATGGTCTGCGGGATGCGCCGCTCGGAAATCCTCGGCCTTGCCTTCGACGCTATCGACCTCCACTCGGAGACGATCAGCATTTTCCGCACGGTAGTTGCGGGCGAGAAAGGCGAGCCGATCCTGCGCGACGAGCGGGCCAAGTCGGAGACGTCGATTAGGACGATCAGCATCCCCTCCGAGTTTGTGCCTATGATCCGAAAGCATCGCACCCTGATGAACGAAATAATCCTGAGATGGGGTAAGAGCTATCAGCGCGAGCCATTGCTGCTTTTTCCAACATTCGGCGGCGCGGCCTTACCACCCGGCGTGCTGACGCTCCGTCTGCGTAAATTGCACCAACAGGCCGGCGTCAAGGGCGTTGCGCCCACCCACGGCTTTCGGCATGGCATGGCGAGCGCTATGGTAGCGAGCGGCATCGACATTAAGACTGTCAGCGATAGGCTCGGCCATAGCACGACAGGCTTCACGCTGGCGACTTACGTGCATGCAGTCAAAGGTCGAGACAAGGCCGCTGCGGATCAACTCGGCAGGCAGTTTTCCGCAATTATGACGGCTGCCGACAAGCCGTGATTTCGGCATTTATTCGGCACTTGCCGTTTGAGAAATGGCACAAGGCGCCGCAAAACGACGGAATACGACGACGATTAACGCTGATAGTTGCTAAGAAATATCAAAGCGTTACGCGGAGAAACGCAACTAAAAGAGAAAAGGTAAATAAGTCGGGCTCTATCTTGAAAACCGGCGTGCGGGAAACCGTACCGTGGGTTCGAATCCCACCTCTTCCGCCATTTCATATTGATTTTGTTAT
Source organism: Rhizobium sp. IY2 (assembly GCF_047532935.1). Classification (NCBI taxonomy): domain Bacteria; kingdom Pseudomonadati; phylum Pseudomonadota; class Alphaproteobacteria; order Hyphomicrobiales; family Rhizobiaceae; genus Rhizobium; species Rhizobium sp. IY2. The sequence goes on along the minus strand of NZ_JBLKNU010000001.1, from coordinate 1,279,752 downwards.
ATAATTTCCGATTTCCGCTCGGGAATTGCGCCCTTACCTTAACGGTAGGATGCCGTCTCAGTAGCATCGGCGCGGTATCGCAGGCTTCCGTTTTGCTGTTGCCCCAATGATTCTGCTCGCCCTGACGCTCGCGGGCAATCTCCCAAAAAATCACGATTGTCTTTTGGCGCGATTTCAATCATCTCGACGTTGCTGGGATATTCACTTGCGAACAAGTCAGCGAAACTGCCCAAAGTCATTTGGAGATAATTCGCTTGAAGCTTTTTGCATGGCTTTCCTGGATGAGTTGCTCGACTGAATGGGCGCCTTTCCCTTCCGAAGAAAAAGGAAACCTTGGCGGCATAGTCATGCGACGGCGCGGCGCGAAATTTCCATTGGTTGAAACCCGTATGCCGACGCCGGATGAACAATATGAAGCGCAGCTTTACTTCGCCATACGTTAGGCGGGCAGCTGCGCGTTGCCGTGGTCGCACTGATCCTTTGCGTTGACGATGAGATGATATACAGGCTGCAGCAGGACGCGACTGCCATTAACTTAAGAATGGGGTCGGGCGGCAGATTGACGTCACGTCGCTGCCACGAGATCACGTGGCCGTCCTCTGAGCCGGCGTCGCAAAGACGTTCTCGCTGCAGCCTTGAAGCGAGTTTGGCTTGGTTCAACCTTCCAGCTGAGCGGCATTCTCCGCCAAAATTTTCATCAGACATTCCTTCACGATCAGGCCCCTCGGCGTCCGAGCAGCCCGATCCTCTACGAGGAGCCACAGATCCTGGAATTGCTCTGGTGAGTGCCCTCACGAGAGGTGCGAGTATATCAGGACGCCAACAGAACCCCAGAAGATTACTGGCATAAGTATCATCCCCGCAACAATGATCTTGGTCACAGCAATAGCTCCGCAAACTCCACCAAAGTCCGCAAAACCTATTGCAGCGACCGAAGCTTTGGTATCGGCATGAAGTCCGGGACAGATCGGACCTTGGTCTGAGTTTCGCTCGGCGGCCGATGAGGGTCGGGCTAACTCTCCCCGAGCGCTCGGCGGCTCCGGCAAGTCCCGGTCGCAATGGCGAGCGCAACGACAATCAGCGCTGCCGCGACGGCGAAGGTGATCCGCATGCCTGAGTGAACCGCGTCGGGATGCGCCGCCGCAATATCGTGCGCTCCCGAAGAGAAAGTGAAGACGGCGCCCATGACGGAAGCGCCGGTGATCAGTCCGAGATTGCGCGACAGATTGAGCACGCCGGAGATGACGCCGCGCTGGTCGGGGCTGATGTCGGCCATGACGGTGGTGTTGTTGGCCGCCTGGAACAGTTGATAGCCTGGCGTCAGCATGGCGATGGCAGCGATATAGCCTGTAATGCCGGGAAGCACGGCCACGGCGACGGAGCCCGCCGCCATGGCGACGAGCCCGGCGATAACCACGAATGATGCGTCCAGACGATCGACCAGGCGGCCGGCCGGGATTCCGCTCAAGATGGAGATGACAGGGCCTATCGACATGACGAGCCCAACGAGAGTTTGCTCGAGCCCGAGCGCGTGGGAGAGGTAGAACGGCGCGACCACCAGCGTCGCCATCATCACCGTTGCAACGAGCAGGTTCATCGCCAAGCTGGCGCTGAACACCGGGTTGCGGAACACCGCCAAGCGGACCAGCGGCGATGCCGTTCTCGCCTCGGTGAACACGAACAGACCGGCGCCGAAGACGGCCGTGAGCAGCAGGGCAATGTTCAGCGGACCAAAACTGCCGCGCCCGATCGTCATCGCTAACGCATAGGCTGACAGCGTCAGGGCAAGCACCAGCGTGCCCATCGTATCGAAGCTGGTCCGATTCGCCTTCCCCTTGCTGAGATCGGCGGGCAGATAGCGATGGACGAGAACGAAGCTCAGCACGCCGAGCGGCACGTTGACGAGGAAGATTGCCGGCCAGCCGAGCCCGGCGATCAGGAACCCGCCAAGCGAAGGCCCAAGAGCGGTGCCGATCGCCGACATGGTTCCGAGCAACCCCATGGCGCTCCCGGTCTTCGCCTTCGGCACCGTTTCGCTGACGAAGGCGATGGTCAGCGCCATCATGATGGCGGCGCCCAGGCCCTGCACCGCACGCGCGGCAATCATCAGCCAGAGTGTCGGCGCCAGGCCGCAGAGGATTGAGGCCAGCGTGAAGAGCAGTATGCCGATGAGCAGCAGCCGGCGGCGGCCGGTGATGTCGCCGAGCCGTCCGACGCTGACGACCAGGGTGGTGATGGCGAGCAGATAAGCGAGCACGATCCACTGGACATCCTGGAAGGTGGCGTCGAATGCCTGCGCCAAAGTCGGCAGACCGACATTGGCGATGCTGGTGCCGAGCGATGGCAGCAGCATGGATAGGGAAAGACTGGCAAGCGCCCAGCGGACGGAGGGTATGCGTTCGGCGACGGCCTCGCCTCGCTCTGCAATGACTGGTTTCACAATGGCCTCCTTTTCCGTGGGCCCGAATGGAGCCGATGAAAAGCTAGTCCGCTGCGTGGCGTGGCGGAAGGCGCACGATTTGCATTTCATTCATGCGTCTGACGCCACATCATGATGAAACCATGTTATATGGGATGCATGTCGACACCCGATCTCAACCTGCTCGTCACCCTGGACGTCCTGCTTGCAGAAGGCAGCGTTGCGCGCGCCGCCCGAAGGCTGCGGCTGAGCCCGTCGGCGATGAGCCGGGCGCTGGCCCGATTGCGCGAGACGACCGGCGATCCGCTGCTGGTGCGCGCCGGCCGCGGCCTCGTTCCCACGCCACGGGCGCTGGAACTGCGCGAGCGGGTCGGTCGGGTCGTCGAGGAGGCGCAGGCGGTGCTGCGGCCCTTGGAGGCGCTCGACCTCCAAAGCTTGGTCCGGACGTTTACACTGCGCAGCAGCGAAGGCTTCGCCGAGAATTTCGGTCCCGATCTCATCGCCCGCCTCAGCCGGGAAGCGCCAGGCGTCCGGCTGCGCTTCATGCAGAAGCCGGATAAGGACAGCACCCCGCTACGCGACGGTACCGTCGATCTCGAAACCGGCGTCGTCGGCGATACGACCAGTCCGGAGGTGCGGGCGCAGGCCTTGTTCCGGGACCGTTTCATCGGCGTGGCGCGCAGGGGCCATCCGCTCAGCGAAGGCGAGATCACGCCTGCCCGTTACGCGGCCGGCCGGCACATCATTGTCTCCAGGCGCGGGCTCGACAAGGGGCCGATCGATGAAGCCCTGAATGCGCTGGGGTTGGACAGGCAGGTCGCCACGATCGTCGGCGGCTTTTCGACGGCGCTGGCGCTCGCCCGAACCTCCGATCTGATCGCCAGCGTGCCCGAGCGTCACACGGAATCGCTGCGCGCGGGGATGCATAGTTTTCCCCTGCCCGTTCCGACGTGTGAGATCACGATTTCCTTGCTTTGGCACCCCAGGATGGATGCCGATCCCGCCCATCGCTGGCTGCGCGAGTGTGTCCGGGATGTCTGCGCGGCTACGTGATTGAAGGCCGCCTGAGGTTGACTATGCCATGTCGCCGTGATTTCCCGTCTCGCATCAACAAGCGAGGACATCATGGCTGACGACATTATCGTAAAAGACAGCAACGGAAGCCAGCTTCACGACGGCGATTCCGTAACGCTGATCAAGGACCTCAAGGTCAAAGGAACTTCAGAGACGCTCAAGCGTGGAACGCTGGTCAAGGGCATTCGCCTCACCGACAATCCCGGTGAGATCGAATGCAGCACCAAGCAGGTCAAAGGTCTCGTATTGAAAACCGAGTTTTTGAAGAAGGCATAGGAGCTCCGTCGCCCACCATCAATCGTTCCTGGGTGCCTCCTGCGGCACTTCCTCGGTGATCACCTCGAAACGGGAAAGCGTTGCCGGCCCGAAGGCCGTCGACATCGCGACATCCGTGGCGTCGCGGCCGGTTCCCATCAATATTCTGCCGATGCGCGGCGTATTGTGGCGGGCGTCGACCGTATGCCAGTGGCCGCCGAGAAAGACTTCGAACCAGGCGCTGAAATCCATCGGATTGGGATCGATCGGTACGCCGATATCGCCGAGATAGCCGGTGCAATATCGGGCCGGGATATTCATGCACCGGCACAGCGCGATGGCGAGATGGGCAAAGTCACGGCAGACGCCCGCCTTATCGGTGAAGCCGCCATGGGCGGTGCGCAGGAGGTCGGCCTTCTGGTAATCGAAGGTGATATGGTCGTGGACGAAATCGCAGATTGCCTGGACGCGCGTCCAGCCGAGCGACGTCGACGAGAAGGTTGCCCAGGCAAAATCTGCCAGCCTGTCGGTGTCGCAATAGCGGCTGCCGAGCAGGAAAACCAGCACATCGTCCGGCAGGTCATTGATCGCGTGCTGGACCGCATCATCGGGAACAATATCGGGTTGCCCGCTGTCGTAGATCTCGAATTCCGTGGAAATGGTCGTCAGTCCCGGCGGGGCGACGATCCGGCTGCAGGCATTGCCGAACCCGTCGGTATATTCCCAGGCCTCGATCGGCCGGTCGAATGTCAGGACCTGCTCACTCAGCAGATCGGCGCGCCGAGAGGGATGGATGTTGAGGACGAGCAGCATCGGCGTTGGTTGCGTGCATTCGTAGCCCAGATGAAACCCGGCGCGTATCTTCATTGTGGCTTCCCTATCGCGGCTCCGCATGTGCGGAGGTGAGTATGGAACGTTGATCGCGCTACCCGGTTCCCGCAAGGGACAACTGTCACCATACAGAGACTTGGTGGTGATCCGAGATTGCCCCGGAAGATTATCTCGGAGGTAATCCGGATTACCTCGGAGAGAATCGAGATTATCTCGTGGTGACGTTGACCTGCACCGTCATGCTGTCGAAATCCGCCCCGTCGCCATCATAGCTACCGCTCAACGGGACTGCCTGGCGCGGATCGCGGGCAACCGCGACACGAATGAGATCGCGGTTGCCGACGATCCCGTTGGTCGGATCGAACTCCGCCCAGCCGGCGCCGGGGAGATAGATCTGGCACCATGCATGGGTGGAACCGCCGCCGAGCACCGTGGAGCCGTCCCGGTCGGGAACATAGACATAGCCCGTGACGAAGCGCGCCGCGAGCCCAAGGACGCGGGCGGCCTCCATCATCAAAAGCGCGAAATCCCGGCAGGTGCCGGAGCGAAGCTGCAAGGTCTGCACCGGGGTCTGTGTTCCGTGTTCCATCCGGCGCTGATAGACGAAGCTTTCCCGAATGGCGTAACAGAGCGTCATCAGCAGATGCCCGGTTTCCGTCGGACGCCCCTGGCGCACGAACTGCCGTGCCCAGCGTCCGACCTCGTCGTTCGGATCGGGATAATGGCGCTGCATTGCCGGCGTCAGATCGGCAATCTCCTCCTTGTCGTAGGAGAATGGATAAATCAGGGCCGCCTCGTCGACCTTGAGATCCAGGGCGACCTGGGGCGTATGATCGAGGGTGATCCAGGTTTCGAAGCGAAGCTCGGACGCCGGCCTCGAAATATCGATGAGCGCCACGCAATTGCCGAAAACATCGTGGATCCAGCGGACATGACTTTCCTCGGGATAGGTCGTCAACGACGCTTCGATCAGCCGCTGGTCGAAACTGTCGCGCGGCCGGAACATCAGGCGATGCTCGCCGAAATCGACCGCCCTGACGTAACGATAGGACGTTATGTGGCGGACGGAAAAAATCGTCATCGGCCGCCGTCCGGTAATCTGTTCACCTTGCTGCTCCAAGGCGGTGACGCCGCCTCTCCTCTGCGGGAGCGCCCTGCCCGCTTTTCCGCTTATCCCGATTTCTTGTCATATAAGCACATTCGAAAGATTGCTATTGTAGCTTCACCGATCGACGGCAGAGCCGTCCAACCTAAGAGGATAACATGCATATCATCTGGGACGTTCTGACACTTCTGCTGACAATCGGCTCGCTCTATGGCGGTCGCGAATACCGGATTATTCGCGCCCGTGCCCGCGCCCAGAACTGGGGCAACTTCTGATTCGATTCCGAGTCATGGTCGCATCGGATCGTTGCCGGTCGCGGCTACGTCGAATGACGTAAAGCCATACGCTTAAGGAAATGCTTTATTAGACGAGACGGCTTCCATCCGTCCATTCTCCCTGTTATTTGAAGCCCGCCTCACCCCAGGCGGGCTTTTTTAGCGATTAATACGCATCACTTCTTGGCGCCGGCCGAAAGCACCCGATGGGTCGCGTTGTCCATTGCGTGGCTCGCTTCCTGTCCATCCTTCTTCAGCCCGTATGCGGTATTGCCGCAGCCGGAAAGGGTGAGCAGGCAGATGCAGGCGATGGCGATTGCAGCTTTTGACATCGAGTGTTTCCCCCGGATCGAATGGCTTCTGGATAAAATGATGCGCTTCGTGGCAAAATCAATCCGTCGGGGCTGGCATGACGGCGAAGTTATTCTGAACTCCGTCCATCACCGGAATTGCTTCATTTGCGCCTGGAAACAAATTTCGCCCCGCCACGGAATTAATCCTGCGTATTTCCAACGGAGCGAACGGCCGATGGGTTGGGTTAATCCCAAAACGCCGTAAAATATTGAAGTGTACTCCCCCGGAGGCATTGTTTATCATCGCGAGTTTGACCGCAGTCTTTTCAAAGCAAGAAAAACATTCACTAGTCATCTATCGCACGACTCGTCGCCAGCTATTCGAGTATTTATTAATCCGTGTCGCAAAAGAACAGGTTGTGTCATTTTGATATCTTAAGTTTTACTCAAATGCAGCGCTTAACTATTTATTAGTAATAATCTTGCGCGTCGTCCGCTTCAGCTTATGCTTTAAGCATAGGGGAGAGGAAAGATGTTTACGAAAAGTCTGATCATGCCTTTGGGATTCGCAATTCTCGCCATATCAGGCCTGCTGTTTCAGATAGCCGCCTACGTGCTGAACTCCCCGGTCACCGTGCTGCAGCCCTGAGTCACATAAGTTGCTGAACCCGCAAGCAATCTCGGTAACTGGGAGTGGAACTTCCTCTCGTTTCGTGCATTCTGTGACTCGTTTTGCCAGGAGGGAGATAACCATGGAAAACGCAGGCGTGGGTTGGATTGCAGCCATCATCATCGGCGGTATCGCCGGATGGCTGGCGGAAAAGGTCATGAGCAGCAACATGGGCTTGCTCATGAACATATTGCTCGGCATCGTCGGCGCCATTGTCGCCAACTGGATCCTGGGTCTGTTACACATCCAGCCGCTTGCCGGTTGGCTGGGCTATCTGATCACCGGTTTTATCGGTGCCTGCATCCTGATTTTCATCGGCCGTCTCATCCGCCGCTGACCCCGGCCGCTGGCCTCAATCTGCGCGTTAGACATATCGAAAGCCGGGCGTTGATGACGTCCGGCTTTTTCTTGAGCTCTGAATTCCCGTTCAGCGGCGGCTGAGCAGGCCGAACACATAGGCAATGCCTGCCGTCACCGCGAGTGCCATGAGCGGTTCTTCGCGCACCTTGTCGCGCAGCCGTTCGGTCATTACCGAAGCCTCGTCCGTCACCGCCGATTTTGCGCCCTGCCCCAGCGCGACCACGCTTTCCGTCAGCCGGGAGAGATCGTTGCGAAGGGCTGCGACCTGCGCCGACAGATCGTCTGCTGCGATATCAGCCTTGACACGCGCGGCGGTGGATTCGGCGGAAGCGGTTTTCAATTCTGCCATGGTCTGCTCCTGTTTCATGGGATGCCGCTTCAACGAAATGGCGGCCCGAAAAGTTCCGCCGCAACCGATCTTTTGTTCGCCGCAAAGCCGCCGCGGCCGGGCAGCCGCCTTGTGCAGCTTTTCGCGCGACAAACCCTTCATTTCCTGTCGGGTTTGTTTTAAGGAACGTCGAATGTCCGCCGGCGCGCGGCTCAATGATACTGCGAGGTTTGCGTTTCCATGTTCCATATCCTGAGAAGAGCTGCTCAGACCTGGGTTGCCAAGCTCCTGCTGCTTTTGCTCGTCGTCTCCTTCGGTGTCTGGGGCGTGTCGCATGAGCTGTTAACGGGCGGCAACAGCACCACGGTCGTGACCGTCGGCGATCAGCATGTGGACGTCAACGAATTCCACCTCGCCTATCAGCGCCAGGTGGCAAGCCTCAGCCAGCAGTTCGGCATGCGCCTCACCCCCGAGCAGGCCCGCGCCTTCGGCATCGAGCAGCAAGTGCTTGCCCAGCTCGTGGCCGGCGCCTCGCTCGATCAGCTAGCCGAAGACATGAACCTCGGCCTGTCGGAGGATCGCCTCGCCCAGCTGATCGCCGACGATCCGGCTTTCAAGGCCGTCAACGGCCAGTTCGACCGTGAGCTCTTTGTCTCGCGCCTGCGCAATGCCAACATCCGCCAGGACGACTACATCAAGGAGCGCAGCAAGGTCGCCGTCCGCAGCCAGGTCGTCGATGCCATCTCGAACGGATTCACCGCGCCGAAGACGCTGGTCGACGCCTTGAAGCTTTATGGCAATGAAAGCCGCAGTGTCGATTACCTGCTGCTCACCAACGCCAATATCGAGCCGATCAAGGCGCCCGCCGACGACGTGCTGGCGACGTGGTTCGAAGGTGTCAAGCAGCGTTATCGGGCGCCAGAATACCGCAAGCTCATTTATCTCAAGCTGCAGCCCGCCGATATTGCCGACGCTGCAACCGTCACCGACGATCAGATCCACGAAACGTTCGACAAGAGCAAGGATATCTACCGCACACCGGAAAGCCGCACCATCGAACAGTTGACCTTCGCCAGCAAGGATCTTGCCGCCGCCGCCGAAACGGCGCTGAAGAGCGGCACCAGCTTCGATCAGTTGGTCTCCGACCAGGGCAAGACGGCAAGCGACGTGCTGCTCGGCGAATTCACCAAGGACAAGGTTCCCGACCAGGCCGTTGCCAATGCAGCCTTCGCGGTTTCGCGCGATGGCGGCACGACGCCTGTGGTCGACGGCTCCTTCGGGGCCGTCATCCTGCGCATCACCAACATCAAGCCGGAAACGGTGAAGAATTTCGACGAGGTGAAGGAGGATATCCGCAAGCAGCTGGCGCTTTCCAACGCCTCTCAGGAGGTGATCAACGTTCATGACCGCATCGAAGACCTGCGCGCCGGAGGTTCCACGCTCGAGGATATCGCCGGTCAGCTGAAGCTCCAGGCCGTCACCGTCGATGCCGTCGACATGACCGGCGCCGACAAGGAAGGCAAAGAGGTCAAGGATCTCCCGGCCAAGCAGCAGCTGCTCGGCGAAGCCTTCAAGACCGAGGTCGGCGTCGATGCGCCGCCGCTGCCGATCGGCAATGACGGCTATGTCTGGTTCAACGTCCTTGAAATCACGCCGGACCGCGATCGCCCGATCGCCGAGGTGCGCGAAAAGGCCGTCGAGGACTGGACCGCCGAACAGCAGAAGGCCGAGCTCGCCAAGAAGGCCGACGCATTGAAGGCCGAGGCGGCGAAGGGCACGGCACTTGCCGATATCGCAACGCCGCTCGGCATCGCCGTCGAAAGCAAGAGCGGTGTCACCCGCTCCACCGACGATCCGGTGCTCGGCCGCGCCGGCGTCACCGCCGCCTTCTCCGGCCCGGTCGATACGGTCGCGAGCGCCGTGGGCGCCGATCCCTCGACGCAGATCCTGATGAAGGTCACCGAGGTCAACAGTGAGCCGACCGGCGACGTCCTGAACAACCGCGATGCCCAGATCACCGCCATGGCCAATGCCGCCGGCGACGACATCCTCGATCAGATGGTCAACCTGCTGCAGACGCAATACGGCGCGCAGATCAACCAGAAGCTCGCCGAACAGGCGACAGTCCGCTAGGAGGCCTTATGACCGATCTGAAGCCGTTCCTGGCCAAGGCCGCAAGCCGCGAGCCGCTGACGCGTGACGAGGCTCGCGCCGCCTTCGACATCCTGATGTCGGGCCAGGCGACGCCCTCGCAGATCGGTGGCTTCCTGATGGCGTTGCGCGTGCGCGGCGAAACCGTCGACGAGATCGTCGGCGCCGTCACCGCGATGCGCGCGAAAATGCTGGCCGTCGAGGCGCCGGCCGATGCGATCGACATCGTCGGCACCGGCGGCGATGCCAGCGGCACCTACAATATCTCGACGCTGGCGGCGCTGATCGTCGCCGGCGCCGGTGTCCCCGTCGCCAAGCACGGCAACCGGGCGCTGAGTTCGAAATCGGGCGCGGCCGACAATCTGGCCGCACTCGGCGTCAAGCTCGATGTCAGCCCCGAGATCATCTCCCGCTGCATCGCGGAGGCCGGCGTCGGCTTCATGTTCGCGCAGATGCATCATTCCGCCATGCGCCATGTCGGCCCCTCCCGGGTCGAACTCGGCACGCGCACGATCTTCAACCTGCTCGGCCCGCTCTCCAATCCGGCCGGCGTCCGACGCCAGCTGCTCGGCGTCTTCTCGCCGCAATGGCTGGTGCCGCTCGCCGAAGTCATGCGCGATCTCGGCTCCGAATGCGTCTGGGTGGTCCATGGCGACGGCCTCGACGAGATCACCACCACCGGCGTCACACAAGTCGCGGCGCTCGAGGACGGCAAGATCCGCACCTTCGAGCTGTCGCCCGCCGATTTCGGCGTCAGCCCTTGCGTGCTCGCCGACATCAAGGGCGGTGACGGTGTTGCCAACGCCGCAGCGCTTCGCGAGGTGCTCGGCGGCGCCAAGAATGCCTATCGCGATGTCTCGCTCGCCAATGCCGCCGCCTCACTGGTCATCGCGGGCAAGGCCGGGACGATCCGCGACGGCATGACGCTTGCCGCGCAGTCGCTGGATAGCGGCGCCACCGCGCTCGCCCTCGACAAACTCATCGCCGTTTCCAACGATATCGACTAGGATTGCCCGATGACCGATATCCTGAAGAAGATCGAACTCTACAAGCGTGAAGAGATTGTCGCCGCAAAGGCGACGGTGTCGCTCGCCGACTTGAAGGCGATGCAGGCCGGTCAATCCGCCCCGCGCGGTTTTCACAAGGCGCTCGTGGCCAAGCGTGATGCCGGCAATTTCGGCCTCATCGCCGAGATCAAGAAGGCGAGCCCCTCGAAGGGTCTCATCCGTCCGGATTTCGATCCGCCGTCGCTGGCGAGCGCCTATGAGGCCGGCGGTGCCGCCTGCCTGTCCGTCCTGACCGACAGGCCGAGCTTCCAGGGCGCGCCGGAATTTCTAACGGCCGCCCGCGCGGCCTGCGCGCTGCCGGCACTGCGCAAGGATTTCATGTTCGAGACCTATCAGGTGCACGAGGCCCGCGCCTGGGGCGCCGACTGCATCTTGCTGATCATGGCTTCGCTGTCGGATGATGAAGCCGAGCGCCTGCAGGACGAAGCCTTCGACCTCGGCATGGACGTTCTGGTCGAGGTCCACGACGCCGAGGAGATGGAGCGGGCGCTGAAGCTCTCTTCGCCGCTCGTCGGCATCAACAATCGCAATCTCCGCACCTTCGAGGTCAGCCTCACCGTCAGCGAGGCGCTTGCATCAATGGTGCCGGACGACCGGCTGCTGGTCGGCGAAAGCGGTGTCTTCACCCATGCCGATTGCAAAAGGCTGGCCGCCAGCGGCATCAACACCTTCCTGGTCGGCGAAAGCCTGATGCGCAAGGACGACGTGGCGGCCGCCACCCGCGCACTGCTCTTTGGCGAAGCCGTGCTGGCGGCCGAGTGAGATGGGCAGCGAGAAGCCCCGTCTGACCCATATCGGCGCTGCCGGCGAAGCCCATATGGTCGATGTCGGCGACAAGGCGGAAACGGTCCGCATCGCCACCGCCGAGGGCCACGTGCGCATGGCCGAGCAAACCCTGAAGCTGATCCGTGACGGCAACGCCAAGAAGGGCGACGTCATCGCCACCGCCCGCCTTGCCGGCATCATGGCCGCCAAGCAGACCGCCAATCTGATCCCGCTCTGCCATCCGCTGATGCTAACCAAGGTGACGGTCGATATATCAGAGGACGCCGCTCTTCCCGGCCTGCGCGTTACGGCCATGGCCAAGCTGACCGGCAGGACCGGTGTCGAGATGGAAGCGCTGACGGCCGTATCAGTCGCTTGTCTCACCATTTACGACATGGCCAAGGCTGCCGACCGGACGATGGAAATCGGTGGCATCCGGCTGCTGGAAAAATCCGGCGGCAAGTCAGGCGATTTCCGTCATCCGGAGGCCGGTCGATGAGCCTGCTGCCCGTCGCCGAGGCGCAGAACCGCTTGCTGTCGCGCGCCAAACCTGTCGAAACCTCCGAGACGCTCGACCTTGCCGAGGCCGAGGGCCGTGTGCTAGCCCGCGATCTCACGTCAAAGCTGACGCAGCCGCCGTTCAATTCCTCCGCTATGGATGGTTATGCCCTGCGCCGCGACGATGCACCGGAGCCCGGCGCCGTGCTGAGGTTGATCGGCACCTCGGCTGCCGGCCGTGCCTTCGAAGGCGAGGTCGGCAAGGGCGAGACTGTTCGCATCTTCACCGGCGCCCCGGTTCCCTCGGGCGCCGATAGCGTGCTGTTGCAGGAGGATGCCGAACGGCTGGACGACGGCACCATCCGCACGACATTCCCCGTGCGTCAGAACCAGCATGTGCGCCCGCGCGGACAGGATTTCGTCGAGGACGAAGCCGTGCTGCCGGCAGGCACGATACTCGATTTCACCCGGCTGACGGTTGCCGCCGGCATGAACAATGCAACGGTGGAGGTACGACGCAAGCCGCTGGTCGCCATCCTTGCGACCGGCGACGAGCTGTTGCCGCCAGGCAGCCAACCCGGCCCGGCGCAGATCATCGCCTCGAACGGTTTCGGCATTGCCGCCCTCGCCCGCAAGGCTGGCGCCGAGGTGCTCGATCTTGGCATTGCGCCTGACGACCAGGCAGCCATCACCGCCGCGATCGGCAAGGCTGAGGCGGCCGGCGCCGATGTGATCGTGACGATCGGCGGCGCCTCCGTCGGTGACCACGATCTGGTGCGGGCGACGCTGACGGCTGCCGGCATGGAACTCGATTTCTGGCAGATCGCCATGCGGCCGGGCAAGCCTCTGATGGTCGGCAGTCTCGGGCCGATCCACGTGCTCGGCCTGCCCGGAAATCCGGTCTCCAGCCTGGTCTGCAGCCTGCTGTTCCTGGAGCCGCTGATCCGCCGGCTCGCATCGCTGCCGCCGGTGCGGCGCGAGGCGACAGCCGAGACAGCCATATCGCTGCGAGCCAACGATCATCGCCAGGATTATCTCCGCGCCAGACTGGCGAAATCGGCCACGGGCGGCTGGATCGCCGAACCATTCGGCAAGCAGGATTCCTCGATGATGAAGGTCTTCGCTGCAGCCGACTGCCTCGTCATCCGCCCCCCGCATGCGGGTGAGTTGCCGGCCGGCGCACCCTGCCCGGTCATGCTGTTGCGGCCTGACCTCCTGGCATAGTCCCCGCCTTCAACTGGTGCCGGAGCGTGAAGACCCCTGCCGGCACCGCCCCGCCGCCTGTGCCGGCGCCGAAATCGGCAACGGCATGGGTCGCGATTCGACTCAATTCTCCCTGAGGCAGATAGGGCCGCTCGGGATCGCCAATCAGCACCTCGATGCCGCTTGCCTGACAGCGCCACAGGAAGGCCATCACCCGCAAGGCAAGGGCGGGTTCGTAGAACAGGTCGCCAACCACGAGAAGGTCTGTCTCCGGCGGCGGCTCATCGATGATATCGGCGGCGACGGCCACGATGTTCACATCATTGATCGCCGCGTTGAGGCCGGTTGCGGCAGTGGCATTGGCATCGATATCGACCGCCGTCACCGCCACTGCGCCGGCTTTGGCCGCCGCGATGGCGACGAGCCCGGAGCCGGCGCCGAGATCGAGGACACGGCGGCCCCCGACCGTCTCCGGCTGGTCGAGCAGATGGCGGGCAAGCACAGCGCCGCCGGCCCAGGGATAGGCCCAATAAGGCGCCGGATCGGCTTCTCCGCGGCCTGCAAGCCGCCAGAGCCCGCTCGCGGGGCCTGCGGTATGGAGCCGGATCTCGGGAATGCAGGGAACGGCTGATATCGGCAGATTGGCCTTGATGAAGGCGACTGGATCGGGTTGCGAGATGACCGGGCGTTTCATTGTCTCTCCTGCGTGGCTGAGCCCGATGGTTCAGTAGTTCTTCATGGCGAGATGCGGCATGCCACCATCGAGAAATTCCGTGCCATAGGCGACGAAACCGAAACGTTCATAGAGCGGTAGCTTGCCGGCCTGCGCTGTGAGATAGAAGCGGTTGTCGCGCGCGCTGCGATGCAGGTCCATCGCCCGCCCGATCATATCAGCCGCGATGCCGCGCCCGCGCCATGGGTGGGCAACCGCGACACGGCCGATCTTCACATGTTCCTCGGCGTAAATGACCCGCAGCGTGCCGGAGACTTCGCCCGCCGTGAGGGCGACGAGATGGTGGGCGCTGAGATCGTCGGCATCGAATTCTTCGGCTTCGGGAACCTTCTGCTCATGCACGAAAACGGCACGCCGCAGCCGGAAGGCCTCATTGCAGAGCATACTGAAAACCGGAACGCTGAGGATCGCTGTTTCCACCATCACAGGAGTTCCTCGAGGAATACGACCCAAGGCCCTTCGCCCGAACTGGCGAAGGGGTCCCGCGATTCAAACTGCTGCAGCATCCAGCGCTGTAGCAGCAAGATCAGCCGGGCTTCTTTTTTGAAAATTTGGCCTTCGGTCCGCCGCCCTTGCCCTCATATCTGGGGGCCTCAGATCTGGCGCCTTCGAATTTCGGCTTGTCGTATTTGGGCTTGTCGGATTTCGGACCATCGAAAGCGGGCTTGCCGGGTTTCTTGCTCCAGGGTTTGCTATCCCGTCTTTCCCCGCCGGCATTGTCAGCCGCAGCATATCCGCCGCCCGGCCCCTTGCCGAACTTGTTCTTCGGCCGCTCGCCGCGGAACGAATCGTCCGGGCGCTCGTCACGGGATGGCTTGCCGGCATAGGGCTTCGGCGATGGCGCCCGGCTGAAATCCGGCGTGCCGGAAAGCCGGGTCACGCGGATGCCCCGTTCGAGCGCCTTGTTGGGTCCGATCGCCGCCTGGAAGCTTTCGGCGCTCGCCGCGGCGATCTCCACGAAAGTTTCCTCGGGCTGCATCTTGATCGCGCCGATCTCGCGCTTCGTCACATTGCCGTTGCGGCAGAGCATCGGGATCAGCCAGCGCGGCTCGGCATTCTGCTTGCGCCCGACCGAGATAGAGAACCAGACGCTGGCGCCGAAATCCTCACGCGGTCCCTTCTGCGCCGGCTCGTACGGCTCGGCATTGTCGCGGCGCTTGCGGTTGCGCTCGTCCTGCACGGTAACCTCAATGAGATCCTCCGGCGCCGAATGATTGGTGCGGTATAGACGCAGGAAGGCGGCGGCAAGCTTTTCGGCGCCGTGGCTGGCGAGAAGCTGCTGCACCAGCCCCTGTTCTTCTTCCTGCGGTGTTTCGTTGAAGATCGGGTCAGCAAGCAGACGTTCGTCGTCGCGCTCGCTCACCTCCTCGGCCGAAGGCGGCCGCGCCCAGGCAGCCGAAATTCCGGCATTTTCGAGCAGGCGCTCGGCCTTGCGACGTGCGTTCAGCGGCACGATCATGGCGCTGATGCCTTTGCGCCCGGCCCGGCCGGTGCGGCCACTGCGGTGCAGCAGCGTTTCCGGATTGGTCGGCAGGTCGGCATGGATGACGAGATCGAGACCCGGAAGGTCGATGCCGCGGGCGGCGACGTCGGTCGCGATGCAGACGCGGGCACGTCCGTCGCGCATCGCCTGCAGCGCATGGCTGCGCTCGTTCTGCGTCAGCTCACCGGAAAGCGCCACCACGGCGAAATTGCGGTTGTTGAACCGCGCAGTCAGATGGTTGACGGCAGCGCGCGTCGAGCAGAAGACGATGGCGTTGGTCGCCTCATAATAGCGCAGCACGTTGATGATCGCGTTCTCGCGGTCGCTGGGCGCCACCATGAGCGCGCGATATTCGATGTCGACATGCTGCTTTTCCTCGGCCGCGGTGCTGATGCGCACGGCATCGCGCTGGTAGCTCTTGGCAAGCTTGGCGATCGCCGCCGGCACCGTTGCCGAAAACATCAAAGTGCGGCGTTCGTCCGGCGCCGAATCGAGAATGAATTCCAGGTCCTCGCGGAAGCCGAGATCGAGCATCTCGTCGGCCTCGTCGAGCACGGCAGCCTTCAGCTCAGACATATCGAGCGCCCTGCGGCGGATATGGTCGCAGAGCCGGCCGGGCGTGCCGACGACGATATGGGCGCCGCGCTCGAGCGAGCGACGCTCGCTGCGGATGTCCATGCCGCCGACGCAGCTTGATATCACCGCGCCGGTCATTTCGTAGAGCCATTCGAGCTCACGCTTCACCTGCAGGGCAAGCTCGCGCGTCGGGGCGATGACGAGGGCGAGCGGCGCGCCGGCATTGCCGAAGCGCTCTCGGCCTTCGAGCAGCGTCGGCGCCAGCGCCAGGCCGAAGGCGACAGTCTTGCCGGAACCGGTCTGGGCAGAGACCAGCGCATCGGAAGCGGCGAGCGCCGGATCGAGCATCGCCTTTTGCACCGGGGTGAGTTCGGCGTAACCGCGCTTCTGCAACGCCTTGGCGATCGCCGGGACGACGCCGTTGAATTCTGTCATGGGTTCGATCTTTCGGAGCTGTCAGGCGCGTGACTGCGCCATGGCCGGAGCCAGCCGGCGGGGTATTTGCGCCGTTCCTAACCGCTCCCGCGGCGATTGTCAAAGCGTGCGGCTACGCCACAGCCACGCGTCGATGTGGCTCGCCCGGCCGCGCAGCGTCGTTTCCAACGGTCCCTCGATCCGGCCGGACTGCGCAAGCATGCTGTCGGGGCCTGCCGCGCGGACGATTTCGGCGCTCAACGCCAGCTCGACGCCATGGCGGGCGGCCACTTCCATCAGGCGGCTGCCGACATTGATGGTGTCGCCTGCCGCGGTGATCTGCTGCCGGTCGCCGGTACCGAGACGCGAGGCGACGATCGGCCCGCAATGGGCGCCGACCTTGAAGCCGATCTTCTTTTGGGCGAAGCCCGCATGCGCTTGAAGCCAGGCCCGCGTGCGCTCACACAGGCTCACCGCGCAGGCAGCAGCCCGGGCGGCATCGTCATCGGAGGGTTCCGGCAGGCCGAACAGGATCATCGCCCCGTCGCCCATGAAGCTGGTGATGGCGCCGCCATGGGCGCGCGCCTCCTCGTCGATCAGTTCGAAGAAGCCGCTCAGCACCTTGCTCACCGCCACCGGTCCGACGGTTTCGCTGAGGCCGGTAAAGCCCGAGAGATCGATGAAGATGACGGCGGCGTTCTGGCGCACCGGCGTGGCGAGGAAATTCGGATGGCGCGCCAGCCACTCGCCGAGGCCGGGCGCCTCGATGCGCTGCAGGAGCGCGCTCTGTTCGGCATAATGGCGGGCGCGGCCACGGTCGCGCCAGAGTTCGGCCGCGCCGAAGATCAGCGCCGGCGGCAGCGCTGCGGCGATCGGCAGCGCCGCACTCAGCCAGTAGCCATGCGCATAGGCCGACAGATTGAGCATCGCCCAGACGATGAGCGTCAGCACGATGATGACATAGCCTGCCGCACTGCGGCGCCAGGCGACCAGCGAAACGAGCACGACCGTCAGACCGATGGCGGTGGCGGCATCGATCAGCCTTATCCTGTGGTCGCGCACCATGCCGTCGCCGGTGACGAGATGGGTAATCGCCGTCGACATTACCTCGACACCTGGCATGACGGGATCGAACGGCGTCGGAAAGACGTCGCCGCCACCGGTGACCGTCGAACCGATGACGACGATGCGGCCGGCGATCGCATCCGCCGAAAGCTTGCCATCCAATGCATCGGCGGCGCTGAAGGTGGCGATTCTGCCGTGCCCGCCGTAGAAGGTCACCGGCAACCGCTGGCCGATATCGGTGGGAATGCGCAGCTTTCCGAGCATGATGGCGTCGGGTTCGATGGTGGGATTGACTCCGAGCGCCACTGAAGCGACACGCAGCGGAAAAGCCGGATCCAGCCGCTCTGCGGTACGCGAGATCAGCGGAATGAAGCGCGGCGTGCCGGTCTGGTCGGTTGCGACATTGACGATGCCGACCGCGGCTGCCTCGGCGAAACGGGGAAGCGGCAGGAGAAGCTGGTTTGCCTCAGGGATGGCGGCAAGCGGATCGTCGGCGGTATCGCTCACGCGCTGCCGACTCTGTGCAAAGGTGGCCGCAGCCGCAATCACGCTCGGTCCCTGGCGAAGGGCTGAGGTCAGTGCCGCGTCGCCCTCCTCCGGCCCCGGATCGACCAGCAGAATATCGATGGCCACGGCTTTCGGCTTCAGCGCGGTGATCGCCTCGATGAGGCGCGCAAGCGTCGCCCGATTTAGGGGATAACCATGCGCCCCGGCGGTGCGGTCGTCGATCGCAACGATCGAGACAACAGGAGGCGGTGTCTTCGCCCCGACGATGACGCTGCGGATATCGGCAAGCGAGGCCTCCATCCGGTCGAGAATGCCGCTTCCGGCATTGAGATTGGTATAGCCGAGTGCTGCCGCCCAAAGACCGGCGAGCAGCAGCGCGATCACAGTCTGCAGGCGGTGGTTCATAGGATTTATTGGCCAAGGCGGGCAAGAAGGGCGGCGGCGCGCGGCGCCGGCCAGCGACGCACGACGAGGGGTTCGGTTCCGCCGCTGACATCGACGCCCTCACCCGGCGACAGCACCACCGGCTCGCCGGCCGGCCGGCGGACCGCGACGCTGCCTCTGACGACCAGCACCGAGGTCTTGCCACCCGCGACATCGACAGCCCATTGAGTGCCGCGCACGGCGGCGATCGCCTGCGGCGTCACGACCTGGAAACCGCCGGCATGCTGCGTGCTGTCTACATCGACGAGGATCGCCTTGCGGCGCAATGCCGCCGAATCAGGGCTGCCGTCGCGGTTGCGGTCGACGAGGCTGTAGGCCGCCCCGGCCTCTGCCGTTACCGTGACACCACCTGGACAACTGAGCACCTGGCGGGCGCCGGCATCACGCGAGACCGTGCAGCCGGCAGACTGCGCAACGGCCGCCCCATGCGGAATGAGGCCGACAGCGAGTGCGGCGGCAAGCAGGCTACGAAGCGTCCTATTCATGGAAAGTCCCCTTGACCGCGCGGGACAGCTTTTCGAAAGCGCCCCGCCAACCGTCTTCTTCCATGTGCGGCATGATAGCCGAATTCGGATATTTCCCTAGGCAAAAAAGCGAAGCGGCGGAATTCTTAAGTTCTGCGGTCCGTTTCAGGTGCCGGTCCGACATAACGCGCCCGCGGCCGGATCAATTCGCCGCTGTCGATCTGCTCCATCGCATGCGCAAGCCAGCCGGCGGAACGGGCAAGCGAGAAAATGATGATCGGCGCCTCCCTCGGGAGATCGAAAGCGGCTGCCATCGCAGCAAGCGCGAAATCGACATTGACCCTCTCGCCGACCATCTCCTCGCCGGTTTCCCGAACCGCGGCAAACTGCGGCGGCAGGGGAAAGTGCGGCAGCAGCGCCAGAGCCCTGATGTCGCCATCGGGATAGAGCGGATGGCCGAAGGCCGACAGGCGATTGCCCTGGGCAAGCGTGCGGCGGATCGCCTGCTCCGCCCCAAGGGCGGATGCTGCCTCGATCAAGGCGTCGACGCCCTGCCAGGCGGCCCCATGCAGCGGTCCTGTCAGCGTCGCCAGTCCCGAAAGCACGGCGGCGGAAAGGGCCGCACCCGCCGATGCCGTGACCCGCGCCGCGAAGGTGGAGGCGTTGAGTTCATGATCGGCCATCAGCACCAGCGCGCGGCGCAGGCAATCGGCAGCATCCGGCCGCCGCCAGCTGGCAGCAAGCCGCAGATGCAACGGCTGCTCCGGCGGCCCCGGGGCCAGCGCATCGGCGAGGGTGCAGAGAACCCCGCCTGCTTCACGGCGAAGTGCGGCCTGTGAGCGGCCGAGCGACGGCAGATCGGATGCCACCCGCCCTGCCAACGCCCGGAAGGCCGCTTGAAGCGACGGAGAGGTATTTCCGGTTCTGCTCCCGGAGAGGAAGGCTTCCGCGCCGTTCCAGAGCAGTGCTGCCGTCTGCTCCAGCGTCGCGACGTCAGCGAAATCGGCCGCATCCCGGCCGCGATAGAAAAGCCGTCCGCCTGTGATGGTCGAGATTGCCGAGGGGAGAACCGGATCGCCCCACCTTATCGTCTCGGCCGCAACCGTTTCGGCCTTGCGGCGGCCGGCATGGCGTTCGGCAAGCCTCTGCACGTCGCTGGCCTGGTAAAGGCTGCGGCGCGGATCGGAGGGATCGGGCTTGGCGTGGATGCGCCCGCGGCTGACATTGGCGTAGAGCGTCTGCGGCTTGGTCTTCAGCGCCTGTAGCGCCTCCTCGGCGGTCAGCCACGACATCGGAACCTCATATTGATCATTTACATCAAGATTGACGTCAATGAGACTAGGTCGGATCATCCGTGGCGTAAAGGAGAAAACAACATGACGAATGGCTTGGAAGATGTCATCGCCGCCGAAACGCAGCTCTCGGATGTCGATGGCGAAGCGGGACGGCTGATCATCCGTGGCGTATCGCTGGATCATCTGGTCGCAGACGGTACCTATGAAGGCGTCGCCGCCCTGTTGCTCGACGGGCTGATGGAACGAAGCTTCGATGAAGCCGAATTGCGCGGCTGGCTCGCCAAAGCGCGAACCGGGGTGTTCGACCATATCAAGGCTGCCGATGCCGCACTGCTCGCCCTGCCTCCGGTCGATGCGATGCGGGCGCTGATCGCCCGGCTGCCCGACGGCGAGGATTTCGATACCGCGCTCAGCCTTCTGGCGGCGCCCGCAGTCTTCCTTCCGGCGGTTCTGCGCATGCAGCGCGGCAAAAAACCGATCGCGCCCGACGCTTCGCTGCCGCAGGCGGCCGATATCCTGCGCATGCTGACCGGAAAATTGCCGAGCAGAGAGCAGACGGCGGCACTCGACGCCTATCTCGTGACGATATCAGACCATGGCCTCAACGCCTCGACCTTCGCATCGCGCGTCATCGCCTCGACACAGGCCGGCCTCACCTCGTCCGTGCTCGCAGCACTGAGCGCACTGAAAGGACCACTGCATGGCGGCGCGCCCGGTCCCGTGCTCGACATGCTGGATGCAATCGGAACGGCGGAAAACGCTTACCCGTGGCTCGGCGAAGCGCTCGACCGCGGCGAACGGCTGATGGGCTTCGGCCACCGTATCTATCGTGTCCGCGATCCGCGTGCCGATGCGCTGAAGGGCGCACTGAAGCCGCTGATATCAACCGGACAGGTCAACAGGGCTCGCAGCGCGCTGGCGGAAGCGGTGGAGGCTGCTGCATTGTCGATCCTCAAGGCGCGCAAGCCAAACCGGCCGCTCGACGTTAATGTCGAGTTCTATACCGCGCTGCTGCTCGAAGCCCTCGGCTTTCCGCGTCAAGCCTTCACCGGGGTCTTTGCGATCGGCCGCACCGTCGGCTGGCTGGCGCATGCGCGCGAACAGGCGCTCGACGGCCGGTTGATTCGCCCGCGTTCTGTCTATATCGGGCCGTTGCCGGCCGCGGCTTGAAGGTTGATCCGGCAGAGCATCCGGACCTAGTCCAGATCGCGCCTAACCGCGCGATCTGGTGCGACTTTCATCAGACGAGACGGCTCTGTTCCGTCGCCGCTTCGATGAAGCTGGCAAACAGCGGATGCGGGTCGAGCGGCCGGCTCTTCAGTTCCGGGTGATACTGCACGCCGATGAACCAGGGATGATCGGGATATTCGATCGTCTCCGGCAGCACGCCGTCCGGCGACATGCCGGAGAAGACGAGGCCGCAGTTCTCCAGCCGGTCCTTGTAGTCGATATTGACCTCATAGCGATGGCGATGACGCTCGGAAATATCGGTCGAGCCATAAATCTCCGAGATCTTCGTGCCCTTCTTCAGCGCCGCCTTGTAGGCGCCAAGGCGCATTGTGCCGCCGAGATCGCCGGCCGCTGTCCGCTTCTGCAGTTCGTTGCCCTTGATCCATTCGGTCATCAGGCCGACCACCGGCTCTTTCGTCGGGCCGAATTCCGTCGAGGATGCGGCCGGCACATCGGCAAGATTGCGCGCCGCCTCGATCACCGCCATCTGCATGCCGAAGCAGATGCCGAAATACGGCACCTTGCGCTCGCGGGCAAAGCGGGCCGCATGGATCTTGCCTTCCGAACCGCGCTCACCGAAGCCGCCCGGCACGAGGATGCCGTGCACCTTTTCGAGATAAGGCGCCGGATCCTCCTTTTCGAAGACCTCGGATTCGATCCATTCGAGCTTGACCTTGACGCGATTGGCGATGCCACCGTGATGCAGCGCCTCGATCAGCGACTTATAGGCATCCTTGAGGCCGGTGTATTTGCCGACGATCGCGATCGTTACCTCGCCTTCCGGCGTGCGGATCCGATTGCAGACCTCTTCCCACTGGTCGAGGCGCGGCTTCGGCGCCGGCTCGATGCCGAATGCGGCGAGCACTTCGTCGTCGAGACCTTCCCGGTGGTAGGCCATCGGCACGTCATAGATGTTGGCGACGTCGAGCGCCTGGATGACGGCGGACGGACGCACGTTGCAGAACAGCGACAGCTTGCGGCGCTCTGCCTCCGGAATTTCGCGGTCGGCGCGCACCAGCAGGATATCGGGATGAATGCCGAGCGCCTGCAGTTCCTTCACCGAATGCTGGGTCGGCTTGGTCTTGAGCTCGCCGGCCGCCGGAATATAGGGCATGAGCGTCAGGTGGACATAGACAGCGGTGCCGCGCGGCAGGTCATTGCCGAGCTGGCGGATCGCCTCCATGAACGGCATCGCCTCGATGTCGCCGACCGTACCGCCGATCTCGCAGATGACGAAGTCGTAGTCGTCATTGCCCTCGACAACGAAATCCTTGATCTCGTTGGTGACGTGCGGGATGACCTGCACCGTCGCGCCGAGATAGTCGCCGCGCCGTTCCTTGTCGATGATGTTCTTGTAGATGCGGCCGGTGGTGATGTTGTCGGTCTTGGTCGCCGAACGCCCCGTGAAGCGTTCGTAGTGACCGAGATCGAGATCGGTTTCCGCGCCGTCGTCGGTGACGAAGACCTCGCCGTGCTGGGTCGGGCTCATGGTGCCCGGGTCCACGTTCAGATAGGGATCGAGCTTGCGAAGCCTGACCCGATATCCACGGGCCTGCAGCAACGCTCCGAGAGCCGCGGCCGCGATTCCTTTTCCGAGAGAGGAAACCACGCCGCCAGTGATGAATACGTATCGCGCCATGGGATTCACCGGATACCTTTTCAAAAACGATTCCACCAGCCCAAAAATTCTTTTCCAGAACTTTCGGAGCGTGACGCGGGAATCTGAACAAAAGAAAACCGGCAGACCCGAGGGCCTGCCGGCGGTTTATGTCGAAGACCGGTTTATTGTCCCGTCGGGACACCGGAGGGCTGAGCCGGCGCGGCCGGAACTGCCGGGGTAGTCGTTGCAGGTGCGGTAGCTGCAGGGGCCTGAGTCACCGGAGCGCCAGTTACGGGAGCTTGAGCGGCGGGAGCCTGCGGTGCGGGCGTCGCAGCCCCGCTGCTCGGAACGCCGTTGCCGGCCGGCTGACTTGCCGGAGCCTGTGCGCCGCCACCGAGCGAATCGAGAATACCGTTGCCCTGGCCGCTTGTTGCCGGAATGCGGTCGAGAATGTCGCTCGGGCGGCCTTCGTAACGCGTCAGAATGCCGAGGCCGAGCGAAGTCAGGAAGAACAGGGTCGCAAGGATCGCGGTCGTGCGCGTCAGCGCATTAGCCGTGCCGCGGGCCGACATGAAGCCCGAACCGCCGCCGATGCCGAGGCCGCCGCCTTCCGAGCGCTGGATGAGCACGACGCCGACGAGGGCGAGCACGATCATGAGATGGATGACAATCAATACTGTCTGCATGGGTCCAGTCCTGCCCGCCTGGAGACGGACAAAGTTAAGAATTCTGGCGGCTCTTTACATGAGGCTTTGATCTATTCCAAGCCCTTCGGCCCGGAATACGCCCTGGAATAAACGAATAAACCCAGGAATAAACAATGCCTCAGGCGAGCAGCGCCTCATAGGCCCGGTAGATGGCGAGGAAGTCTGCCGCTTTCAAGCTCGCCCCGCCGATCAGCGCGCCGTCGACATTGGCGATGCCCATCAGCTCCCCGGCATTGGCCGGCTTGACCGAGCCGCCATAGAGCAGACGCATCTTGCGGCCTTCATCGCCGAAGCGGGCCACAAGCTCTGCCCGCATGAAGGCGTGCGCCTTCTCGACATCGCCTGATGTCGGCGTCACGCCGGTGCCGATCGCCCAGATCGGCTCGTAGGCGATGACGGTGTTCTCGGCGGTGGCGGCGTCCGGAACCGAGCCGGAGAGCTGGCGTTTGATGACATCGAGCGCCTGGCCGGTCCGGCGTTCATCCGCCGTCTCGCCGATGCAGATGATCGCCGTCAGCTCCGCGGCGAAGGCGGCTTCCGCCTTGGCGCGGACCAGATGATCCGTCTCGGCATGGTCGGTACGCCGCTCGGAATGGCCGACGATGACATAGGTGCCGAAACAATCGGCAATCATCTCGGCCGAAATGTCGCCGGTATGGGCGCCGGATGGCTTCTGGTGGCAGTCCTGAGCGCCGATCGCCAGCGGACTGTCGGTGCAGAGCGCCGTCGCCACATAGAGCAGCGTCGTCGGCGGGCAGATCAGCGCTTCGACCTTGTCAGCCAGCGGCGAACGAACGCCCTCGGCGATCGCCTTGATCTGATCCAGGGAGGCACGCATGCCATTCATTTTCCAGTTTCCCGCCACAAGCGGGCGCACGTCAGGTGTCATGCCAGCCTTCCAAAATCTGCTTATGCCTTGGGCAATATCAAAAGCGCGCGGCAAAGAAAAGCATCATGCCCTTGACGTAAGGGGAATCTCAGCGGTCCCGCGTATATTTCTGCCGAAAACCAGCCGCTAACTGGCAAGAATCCAGTTCAACACGTTACGCCAGTCGATCATCCGGATCGGCGTCCCGTGATTGCCGGTCTGAAACAGCGTGAAGCGCGTCGGATATTTCGCCTTGTGCAGGTTTTCGAACAGCGCCTGCTGGTTGGCGGCGGCGTAGACCGGATCGCGGCTGCCATGGGCAAACCACAGCGGCAGCTTCGCCTTGTAGAAGGCGCTCCTGGTGAAATCAGGGTCAGTGACCCCGCTCATAACAAGCATGCCCTTCAGCCGCTTGACGCTGTCAGCGTCGCGCGCAATGCCCCAGCAGACCTGGCTGCCCATCGAGGCGCAGGAAAGGATGATCGGCCGGCCGGGCGATTGCGCGCCGGCATAGCGGATCAGGCTGGCAATTACGGCAACGCCGCTACTGTCGAAACTCCTGACCGTCGGCGAATAATAAACGCCGCCATTGCCGGCGACCAGGTTCTTCAGCCGATTGAAATTGCCGCCGAAGCTGTAGTCGTTGGCCCCGAGCCGCCGGTCGCCGTCGCGGCCATGGATGAAGATCACCGTGAAGGCGGCATTCCCGGCCGGTCCCACCCTGGTGACATCGAGCATGACGCCATCGAGAGACAGCGTCTCGTCGGCTTGGGCCTTGCGGATGCCGAGCGCCACATATTTCTGCTGCACCCGCTTTTGCGGGATCTGGTCGCGGCCGTTGATATCGCGCATCTCGTCATAGTCGAGGACCTCGAAGGCGCCGTCATCACCCGTCTGCAGCACGGTCTGCTTCGAAAACAGATCGTCCTTGAAGGGCGGCAGCGCATCGGCTGCCTGCGCGCCGACGGCGGAGAGGACGGCTACGGACAAGAAAAACGCCGCAATTGCAGTGATGATGGTGCAATGACTTGTGGACATTCGCATTCGGATGGTTCCTGAAGCCTGCCGCCGCTTGCCATTCCGCGCCCGGCAACGCAAATCATTTGGGAAAAACCCGCCAAGTCAGGCGGTGTCGCGTATAGAGGTGCTTTCTGGCAAAATCTGCCTGATTCGCAAACGTGGCATGAAATGCGGTGATTTTGGGTCGACGGGAATGCCAGACCTAAGACAGGATGAAGATCTGAACGGCTCCATGGACGATAGCAACGACCTTTTTTCCGGAATGCCCCTCTCTGAAAAACGCGAGGAGGCGCAGAAGCCTGCCGCTCTGGCCGAGCGGCCGTCGGTAACGGCTGCGCCCGCCGTCGCTGCAGCGCCCTCTGCTGGCGGGGCGTCAGCGCGTCCGGCGCCCGCCGCCTCCAACTCGGATGAATACGGTGCCTCGTCGATCCGCGTCCTCGAAGGCCTCGAGCCGGTGCGCATGCGCCCGGGCATGTATATCGGCGGCACCGATGAAAAGGCGCTGCACCACCTGTTTGCCGAAGTCATCGACAATGCGATGGACGAGGCGGTCGCCGGCCACGCCAATTTCATCGAGGTCTATCTTGATCTCGAGGGTTATCTCACCGTCTCCGACAACGGCCGCGGCATCCCGGTCGAGAACCATCCGCAGGTGCCGGGCAAGTCGACTCTCGAAGTCATCATGACCAAGCTGCATGCCGGTGGCAAATTCGACGGCAAGGCCTACGAGACCTCGGGCGGCCTGCACGGCGTCGGCGTCTCCGTCGTCAACGCGCTTTCCGACGACCTCGAGGTCGAAGTGGCGCGCAACCGCAAGCTCTACCGCCAGCGTTTCTCCCGCGGCCTGCCGCAGGGTGGGCTCGAAGAGCTGGGCGACGTCCACAATCGCCGCGGCACCCGCGTGCGCTTCCATCCCGATCCCCAGATCTTTGGGGATCACATGAAGTTCGATGCCGCCCGCGTCTTTCGCATGGCGCGCTCGAAGGCCTATCTGTTCGGCGGCGTCGAAATCCGCTGGAGCTGCGAGCCGGGCGTGCTGCCCGAAGGCTCCGAAGTGCCCGACAAGGCCGTCTTCCACTTCCCCGGCGGCCTGAAGGATTACCTGCAGGCGACGATGGGCAAGGAGTTCACCGTCACCCGCGAGATCTTCGCCGGCAAGACCGAGAAGGTGAGCGGCCACGGCTCGATGGAATGGGCGATCACCTGGTATGGCGGCGATCCGCAGGTGCATTCCTACTGCAACACCATCCCGACCCCCGAAGGCGGCACGCATGAGGCCGGCCTGCGCATCGCGCTGACCAAGGGCCTGAAAGCCTATGCCGAGCTGACGCAGAACAAGCGCGCCGCCCAGATCACCACCGATGACGTGATGATCTCGGCCGTCGGGATGCTGTCGGTGTTCATCCGCGAGCCGGAATTCGTCGGCCAGACCAAGGACAAGCTTGCCACCGTCGAGGCCCAGCGCATCGTCGAGAATGCGCTGCGCGATCCCTTCGACCATTACCTTGCCGACAATCCGAACGAGTCAGCCAAGCTGCTCGACTGGGTGATCGAGCGCGCCGAGGAGCGTCTGCGCCGCCGCAAGGAAAAGGAAGTCAACCGCAAGACGGCGGTGCGTAAATTGCGCCTGCCCGGCAAGCTCGCCGACTGCTCGCAAAACACCGCCGAGGGTGCCGAACTCTTCATCGTCGAGGGTGACTCGGCAGGTGGGTCGGCCAAGCAGGCGCGCAACCGCGCCAACCAGGCCATTCTGCCGCTGCGCGGCAAGATCCTCAACGTGGCCAGCGCCGGCCGCGAAAAACTCGGCGCCAACCAGCAGCTCGCCGATCTCATCCAGGCGCTCGGCTGCGGCACACGCTCGAAATACCGCGACGAAGACCTGCGCTACGAGCGCATCATCGTCATGACCGATGCCGACGTCGACGGCGCCCATATCGCCTCGCTGCTCATCACCTTCTTCTATCAGGAGATGCCGGAACTGGTGCGCGGCGGCCACCTCTTCCTCGCCGTGCCGCCCCTTTACAAGATCACCCAAGGCTCGAAATCCGCCTATGCCCGCGACGACAACCATCGTGCCGAGCTGATGCAGACGGAATTCAAGGGTAAGGCCAAGGTCGAGATCAGCCGCTTCAAAGGTCTCGGCGAGATGATGCCCGCCCAGCTCAAGGAAACCACCATGGACCCGTCCAAGCGTACCCTGCTCAAGGTGCTGATCGACGAGGTGGATTTCGAAGGCACCCGCAGCGCCGTCGACGATCTGATGGGCACCAAACCGGAAGCCCGCTTCCGCTTCATCCAGGAGCGCGCGGCCTTCGCGGAGAATCTCGATATCTAGAGCAGGGCGACACCTGCCAGCTAGTTTGCTTCAATAATCGCGCTCATAGGACCGAGCCGTGTCCAAAAAGCAATGACAGGCTTGAGAGCAATTAAACTAGTTCAAGAGAAACTTGCGGCCCAAGTACGCGCGAAGGGGCGCATCGAAGCAACCGTGTAAAAAATGTGCCACCCCGACAGCGACCAGGAGCGTCCCGCTCACCGTGACCGGCAATGGAATGAAGCCATCGGTGAGGTTTTGGAAATGATCGCCGAACTGAATAACAGGCAGATGGACGACATACAGGGGATAAGACAACTGCCCGAGATAGACAGCGAACGGCCGCTCCGCGCCCTGCGGTACTGCTGAAGCTAGCGTGACCACGATCGGAATTATGACCGCGATGCAAGTGAAATCGTAGACGTCACTCGGGACGGCAAAGGGGAAAAATAGCACGGCGATCAGGACGAAAAGCGGGATCTGAGGTCGAACAGCCCCGACGCGACGATGGATATTCCAGCGGAAGATCAAGACGCCGGCAAGAAACGAAAAGCCGACCCTGACAAATCCTTCGAAGAATGCTCGCCAGTTCGCAAAACCAACCGGCCCGATAGCACCCTCGAACATGACAACTTGGAAAAGCGCTGCGGCCAACAACGCGAAGACCGCTATCTCATGCCAAAAATGTATCCGACGGTGAGCGACTGAGCCGTAAACCACGCTAGCGACCATTTCAAAGCAGATGGACCAGAGTGGGTTGTTGATCGCGAAGGCCTCCTGCCCTACCAAGAGCCCCAGGGGCAATAGGAATAATGCGCCCACAGCAAGAATCGAGACCTCGGCGAGAGCAATATTGGGCGTCAAAGCAAATTGCGACGCGAGGACGCCCAAGGCGACGCCAACCACCATCATGGGATAAAGCCGTACCACGCGCTTCAGCAAGAATGCCCTGCTCCCCAGAGCACCCGCCTTTAGCTTTTGGTCGTATCCATTTGCGAGAACGAAGCCACTCAGGCAAAAGAAGAAATCCACGGCCAAGGAGGGGTGGGAGTTGAGCCGAAAGCTGAAAAGCTGGCTGGCATGCAAGAGAACCACTGATAGCGCAGCCAGTCCTCGAAGCTCATCCAGAAAGATAAAGCGGTCTTTCGCTTGACCTGCACCGTGACCTAGATCCTGCGTATCGCTCGGACCGGGACGCGCAGCCGCAGGGAATACGGAACGGGCTAATGCGTCGGCAGTGGTTAGGAGCCTTTCTTCCCCTGGTCTTTGATCAAAGCGCCGCATCTTTCTCAATCTTCCTTGAACGCCCGTGCGACCTGATCCATGAACGGCTTTGTCAGATAGGCCAGCAGTCCGCTCCCTGGCCTGATGAAAGCTTCGACCGGCATGCCGGGTACAGGCGTGACCTCGCCAAGCCTCTGCCATCTACCGTCGGAAATCTCGGCTTGGACGTCAGAGTTGCTTAGACCCGAGCGTTGATCTGCCGCCTCGCTGGTCTCTCACGTTAGATCACAAATACCATCTGCGAAGTTGCAATTCAGCGGCGATGACCTCAAAAAGAAGACTACAAATTGAATTTGCAATTGCAAGGTAATTTCTGTTTTTCCCGCATTAGGAGAAACAATGTGATAAAAATGCACTCTAGATCGAAAGCGCTGAATGCGCTTGGGTGCGGGTGAAAACGGTTCGGCGCACCGCATTTTAGCATCGACGATTTCACGGAACTGACGAAGAACCGTAACAACTCCGTCAAACAACCGGCGGATGAAGCGGTTGGCGCGCCTTCCCTTGGGGGAGCGGCGGTGCCGTTTCGAACCGTTTTCAGACCCCTTGCCGGATATTTGTCATGACCAAGCGTTTTCTCGCGGCTGCCGCTTTCGTTTTCCTGTCCAGCACCGTCGCCGTCAGCGCCACCGAGATCGGCGCCACCGTCGAGACTGCCTGCCCCTTCGGCGATTGCGCCGCCGGCATTTCGCTCTCCTATCTCGGCGAATTTGTCATCCCCGGCCATATGGAAAACGGCGTCGAATTCGGCGGCATATCAGGTCTCGATTTCGATGCCGCCACCGGTCACTACATCGCCATCAGCGACGACCGCTCGGAAAGAGGCCCTGCCCGCTTCTATGAACTCGACGTCGATGTCGACGCATCGGGTCTCAAGAGCGTTTCGGTGGTCAAGCAAGTCACTTTGAAAGATAAGAACGGTGAGCCCTTCGCTGCCAGGACCGTCGATCCGGAATCGATCCGCCTCGGCAAGGACGGCATCTATTGGGGCAGCGAAGGCGACGGCAAGGCGTTGCTTGCACCCTTCGTCCGCGTCGCTTCGCCGGACGGTTCCTTCGTCCGCGAATTCAAGCTGCCGGAGGGCTTTGCGCCGACCGCCGACAAGTCGACCGGCATCCGCGACAACCTCGCCTTCGAGGATCTCGCAGTCGCGCCCTCGGGCGATGTTTTCGTCGGCGTCGAAGCTGCCCTCTACCAGGACGGCCCGAACCCCTCACTGACGTCGGGCAGCCTGTCGCGCATCATCCGTTACGACGGCGCCACCGGTGAGCCGAAGGCTCAGTACGTCTACCCCGTCTCGCCGATCCCGCAGGCCGCCACCAAGGCCGAAGGCGGCAATGACAACGGCATGTCCGAGATGCTTGCCCTCGACGATCATCGGCTGCTCGCCGTCGAGCGCAGCTATGCCCAGGGCTTCGGCAACACCATCAAGATCATGATGATGGATCTGGCCGATGCCACCGACGTATCAACCATGCCGTCACTCGCCAAAAACGACCAGCGCGTCGTCCCTGCCCGCAAGAGCCAGGTCCTTGATCTGAGGGCGATCGGCCTTGTTCCCGACAATATCGAGGCCATGTCGCTGGGCAAGGCCAAGGACGACGCCGATGTCCTCATTCTCGGCTCTGACAATAATTTCTCGCCCAGCCAAAAGACGCAATTCTACGCCTTCAAGGTCTTGCGCCGTCCGCAGTAGTAAGACGTTCGATTCTGAGAGTCGAATAGCGACGCTTTGTATACGCTTTCACGTTGCGGACCTTGAAACCGTCGGGATCATGGCCCATAACCAGAGTACAAGAATAAGAAGAGGCGCGCGTGGGTGTATTCGACCGTCAGAAAAGCAATCATGAACCGCGATGGCTCGGATCGTCGGCGCAAACACGCACGCCGCTGATTCCCTCCATCTCGGCGGCGCGCTGGCTGCTGGTTCTGATCGTCGCCGCCGGCGTTTATTTCTTCTACGGCTTCCTCGTGCCGGTGCTCGCAGCCCTCGTCATCGGCTTTGCCAGCTGGCCACTCTACCGTAAGCTTCTTGCCCGCGTCGGCGGCAACACGACGATCGCCGCCACCATCGCCATCATCATGATCATCACCTTCCTGGTCATCCCGATCGGGCTTGCGGTCACTTATACAACGGGCGAAGTGCGCACCTGGGTCACCTGGGCGATCCACGCCAACCGCGCCGGCGCCCCGACACCGGACTGGATCGTCGCGCTGCCTTTGGCCGGCGCCTATCTCGATGAAGCCTGGACCAAATATATCGGCAGTCCCGGCGCCCTGGGTGAGGTCATTCAGGCGGTCAGCGGCGCCAATATCGGCAATATCTATCGTGCCGTGCTTGCGGCCGGCGGCGGCGCCTTCCATCTGCTGCTGACGCTGCTCTTCATGCTGATCGCGCTGTTCTTCGTCTATCGCGACGGTTTCTCCTTTTCCAAGCAGATCGACATGCTCGGCGAGCGCATCCTGCCGAACCGCTGGGAACGCATTTCTCGGGTCGTGCCGGCGACGATCAGCTCCACCGTCATGGGCATGACGCTGATCGCGATCGGCGAAGGCATCGTGCTCGGGCTCGCCTATTGGATCGCCGGCGTGCCGTCGCCGGTCACCCTCGGCGTGCTGACGGGCGTGATGGCGCTGATACCGGGCGGCGCGCCGCTCTCCTTCACGCTGGTCTCCGTCTATCTGCTGGCCAGCGGCTCGCATGTCGCCGGCATCGGTCTTTTCGTCTGGGGTACGGTCGAACTTTTCATCGTCGACAAGACGCTGCGGCCGAAGCTCGTCGGCGGTCCGATCAAGCTGCCCTTCCTGCCGACCTTCTTCGGCCTCGTCGGCGGCGTCAAGACAATGGGTTTCCTCGGCCTCTTCATCGGCCCGGTGCTGATGGCGCTGATCGTCGCCATCTGGCGCGAATGGATCCACGAGGCCCGCAATGCCGACAAGAGCGAGACGGGACCGCAGCTCCTCATCGACGAACAGGCCCCGCCGGCAATCCCCGGCTCGTCGAAACCGATCCCGCGCGTTGCCGAAGGCTGAACCTGCCGTAGGTCCAATCGACATTCAGGATTCACGTCAGGCTTCATGTGTGATGCATAGGTCTCCGGATTGATTGATTTGGAGACTTCAGATGGCCAAGCGACGGCATCTCAATGGCGTCGTATCTGCGATCTTTTGCCGGGCAAGCCCAGAGATCCTAGCCGAATCGGGCCGATAACCTTTTGTTTGTGAGCGCGGTTTTGTGAGTGTTGCGGTCTGGAGCCCATTGGCATGACCTGCCTGAGCGCTACGGCAAGTACAAGACAGTCCACAAGCGCTTCACCCGGTGGGCCAAGGCGGGCGTCTGGGAGACGGCGTTCGATCATCTCGTCCAGGATCCCGACAACGACTATGTCGCCCTCGATTCTTCGCTGGTGCGCGCCGCCACCGGAAAGGATGGCAGCCAAAAAGGGGACCAGGCTTTGGGACGCTCCCGAGGAGGACTGACCACCAAGTCCACATGGCCACCGATGGCAGAGGGCTGCCCCTCAGGATCATCCTCACTCCCGGCCAGCGCGCCGATGTCACCCAGGCCTCAGCCTTGCTCGAAGGACTCCAAGCTGGCCGCGTTCTCGCCGATAAAGCCTATGATTCTAATGCATTGCGCCAAGTCATCAGCAATCTGGATGCCGAAGCTGTCATCCCATGCAATCCGACGCGTAAGCATTCCATCCCATACGACTTCGACGCGTCGCAACCCGATACGACAAGCTGCTCGTCAACTTCATGAGGTTCGTCAAGCTCGCCGCAATCGCAATATGGCCCGGTGCGGAATTATTGTTCGAACTGATCTCGCAACACCGCGCACGGCTGCCACGTTGATCACCAGCAACCTTCCGTTCGACGAATGGACCGAGACCTTGGGATCTGAGCGCCTGATCGACGCTCTGCTGGACCGCATCACCCACCAAGTCAACATCCGCGAGATGAACGGCGACAGCTATCGCCTCGCGCAAAGCCGCGCCCGAAAGGACGGCTGACACGCGTCGAAAAATCGCAGCGCGCGGATGGGAACCCCGCTCGGGCTACGCCCTCCCGGTGGACTCATCCGCGCGCCGAGTAACCGACTTTTGCGCGTCGCGTGGCTGGTTATTACTCTGCCATTGACATATTTTCAGATCGCTAGCGCGATTGTTGTGGCGATCGAACGACCGCCACAACGGATATCGTTACAGGAGAAAATCGCCTGCCCCCAGCTGGACGTGGCCATGCAGCTGAACCTGGAAGTCCTGAACACCGTCGCCGTTCAGGTCGCCCTGGACAACGGTAGCATCAGCTTTGTCTTCATAGTGCCAAGTGAGCGCGCCGGCCTTGTGGTCGAATGAGGCACCCTCCTGCGCCAGGAAATGGAAGGCTCCATTGCCCTGTGCAGAGCCATTCGCATCGATCGCAAGGAGATCGATCTTATCGACGCCGTGCTGGAAGTCGGTGATGACGTCGCGGGTCGAGCCGGACCCGGCTTCCGCCGCTGTTTTGAAGACAAACGTATCCGAGCTGATACCGCCGGTCATGATGTCCTTTCCGGCACCACCGATGAGGACGTCCGTGCCGGCGCCGCCGCTGAGCTTGTCCGCGCCGGCCCCGCCATCGAGAACGTTGCTGCCGCTATTGCCGGTCAGCACGTCGTTGTAGCTGGAGCCAGTCAAGTTTTCGATGCTGACGAACTTGTCACCGGTGGCATACCCACCCGATGCGGCCCCAGTCGCCAAGTTGACGTTGACCCCGCCAGAACCCGCATAGCCGGCCGTGTCGTTGTCGGCACCACCATTGAGGACGTCCCCGCCGGCGCCGCCGCTGAGCTTGTCCGCGCCAGCCCCGCCATTGAGAATGTTGCTGCCGCCATTGCCGCCAGTCAGCACGTCGTTGTAGCTGGAGCCAGTCAAGTTTTCGATGCTGGCGATCTTGTCACCGGTGGCTTGCCCGCCCGATGCGGCCTTAGTCGCCAGGTTGACGTTGACCGCGCCGGAGCCTGCATAGCTGGCCGTGTCGGTGCCACTACCACCGTCGAGCACGTCCGCGCCGGCGCCGCCCTTCAACACGTCACTACCGCCGAGACCCTTGAAGGTTTCGTTGCCGCCGTTGGACTGACCGGTGTGTGGCAGGATGTCGTTGCCGTTGGTGCCGACGAATTCCTTTGTCGTCGGCGTAGTTGGCGTGGTTGGCGTGGTCGGGTTCGTCGGTGTAGTTGGCGTCGTCGGATTCGTCGGCGTGGTTGGCGTTCCCGGTGCCGCGCTGGAGCCCGATTCGTAGGCACCCATATCGACAGTTCCAACGACGCGAGCGTGGCCGTCCAGATCGACCGAGCCGACGCCGTACTTGTTGGTTCCGCCGTCGATCGCCGACGAGCCGGAGCCGAGGTGGAAGTCGCCGCTCGCTGCCCCCAGGAATTTCGGGTCGACGCCGAGCTTATTGCCGTTCGCCGTGCTCGGCATCGCGTTGCCGCCGTCAGTCCTGACCGAGGACTGGCCGGCCGTCCCATTGTAGGTGATGTTGTTGGCCCAGACGGTGTTGGCGTTGGTGTAGCCGCCGTACGACGTGTTATCGACCGCAGTGTTGTTCTTGTTCACCGATGGGTCCGCTACGGCGATGTTGTTGACCCAGGTGTTGTTGCTCGATTGCGCGTTGCTGAGTTCGCCGCGCCAGGTGCCGTCGTTCAGCGGGTCCTGATTGTTGTGGTATGCGGTGTTGTTTTGCACCGTGACGGAGTCGCTCCAGGCAACCTGGATGCCTTTGCCGCCGTTCTCGTAGACCAGGTTGTTGTCGACCAGGGTCTTAAACGTGTAGTTCGGATGACCGCTCGCCTGCGTGCTCTGGAAATCGTCGATGATGATGCCGTTGCCATCGGTGTGTGCACCCGACTTCGTGACGTTGTCGTGCGAGATGTTGTTCTGCACGATATTCCGGTAGCCGGTCGTCGAGGTATCGCCGGTGATGTTCCGGTTCTCGTAGATCGAGATGCCCGAGTACCAGCCCGACGACGCGTTATTGTAGGTCTCGTTCCCTACGATCTTGACGAAGTCAGAATAGTTGAACTGAATGCCCGACTCCCCGCTGTCGTGGACCTTGTTGTTGAGAATTGAGACGTGATGGACGTTGTTCGCTTCGATGCCGTCGCCGTTGCCGCCCTTGATGTCGAAGCCGTCGATTGTCACGTAGTTGGCGTTGACGCTGATCCCGGTGTACGAGCCCGAGGGCGGACGGATCAGTGCTGCGCCAGGCACTTCCGAGCGCAGCGTGATGTCGCCAGCCGCCGAGCCGTCCTTGTCGATGTTGATGCTCTCGTTGTAGGTCCCCGGCTTCACCACGACCTCGTCGCCGGGTTTAAGGTTTGCAGCCATTGCCTCGCTGATCGTGCGAAAAGGAGACGAGGCACTGCCGTTACCGCCGCTGCCGGTCGTCGCTACGTAGTATGTCGTCATGTTCTTGTTCCTCAACCTTAGCGTTGTCTTTGCCGGTTACTATTTTTAGTTAATCAGGCGTTACGGCGGGAGGTTATAGGGCGACGTTTTGGAGGGCGCAACAGCAACGCGACAGTAAGTGCTTGAGAAGTATAGCCATATTGCTGCCACATTATCTAAATCGATCCGAAGTTACGGTTTGAAATATTTGGTGAATTTCGAGTCGCCCAAAATGTGGCAAAATATATGTCTCGCGTACCGCGAATTATTCTTTCTGCAACTATAGCGAAATGCGTCCATTGAAAACATTAGAAAAAGCTAGTGGGCGTGACTGGATTCCTGCCGTCGAAGGCGGAATCGAAATTTTTTTCTGAATTTAGCTATTTTGGGCAGCTTTTCCCCAAAGATTGGTACTAATCGAGATGAAAATGGGGGCTGCCGTGGCAGATTCGACCAAACCGATTGCGCAAGTGAGCGACCAGATTCGGCCGCGAATTTGCTCCCGCACACATCGCTCATACCCCCTCCAAAAATGCTCGATTGTCCGTGCGGGAACCGCGCTTGCCTTTGGTTCGACCCGGCACAAAGCCGCTGATACGCTCCCATCGATCATCTCGAAGTGCGTCGCAATCCATCACCGACCTGCAAAAGTCGGTGTGGAATCTGATTTGCTCCAGCCTGGGAATCCCTGACTGTTAAATCGTCACCCGCCCTAGCGGGCGATCATCCCAGCCGCTTTTCCATGAACAGGCTGAGCGGATCCGGCAGGTAAGCGCCGAAAGGCTCGATCTCCCGATATCCGTATTTGCGGTAGAGGCTGATCGCCTCGGGCTGGTAGATGCCGGTTTCGAGCCGGATCGCCTTCAGCTGCATTTACCCGGCGATCGCTTCCAGCGCATTCATCAGTCCGCTGGCGATCCTCAGCCCCCTCGCCTCTGGATCGACGAACATGCGCTTGATCTCAGCCGTGCCGTCGCCGGCCTCGACCAGCGCGCAGCAGCCGACGATCACGTCGTCGCTGCGTGCGACGAGGAAGCTCACCGAAGGTTTCTCCAGCAAGGAGAGGTCGACCAGATGGTTGCTCTCAGGGGGATAGAGCGATTGCGCATAGGCATCGGAAAGATCGAGAAGCCGGATGACACCTGCCTGACGCGGCGGCTCCAGGGCGATGGTGACGGACATGCTGACTCCCTGCTGGCACTGGGACACAATTTTTGCCGACATGACAAAGAGTTAATCCCGCTGCCTTCATTCGGTTGGAATTGCGCCGTCTAAGACGATGACATGCTCAATAGTCAAGGAAGCAGAATATGCAAGCGGTGCTGATCGCGATGACCATTCTCGGCTGCGATGATTCCATCAGCCAGTGCAATTATCTCGCGACGGTCGATAAACGCTGGGAAACTGTTGCCGCCTGCGATGCCGAAGCCGAGCGCCGGCTGAAGACCTATGTGAATGTCAATTATCCCTCGGTAATCGCGGTGTGCGAGGCCCCGAAGACCGTTGCCGCCGCCGAGCCGCCGAAACCGGCGCCCGCTCCGCCGGCTGTTGTTGAAGCGACAGAACAGCGTCCGCAGGGACTGCTTGGTTTTGCCGATAATATTGCCCAGCAGGTGCGCGACCATCTGCCTTCCGGCAAGAGCGTCAAGGACACGCTCACCAAGCCGGTGCATTTTGTCTCCACCAGCTATTCCTGGGTGGTGACACGGCTCGCCGATTAGAGCATGTCGCGCAAAACTGTGCAGCGGTTTTGCGCCAAAAGACGGGCGGAAACAAAGACCTGAAGTCCGGCAAGCGAATTTGAAGATCGCGACGCGCTTTAGGCCGCAGCGAGCGCCACATAAACACGGGCGGATTGTCGCTGTTCGGTGACGTGGAGTTTTTCCACCATGTCCAGCAGTTCACCGATCGCGCCATGCGCGTCGTGATGGCGGAACTTTTCCAGAAGACGGCCGCAGACATTGCCGAGCACGCTGCCCGGCGCTTTTCTGGCGGCGTCGCGCCACAGCATCGTCGCCTCGACGAAGATGACACTGATATCTCTCGGCAGGCCGGCGGACTCGTAGAGCGCGCGCACCGCATGCATGCGCCCGGTTGCCAGGATCGAGCGCACCCGGCGCTCGCTGCAGCCTGTGAGATCGACGATCGCGCCGGCGAAGAAGTCGACCTTTCCGGCGCAGAGCGCATGCATCAGGAAGGATGGCGTCAGCCGGCCGTTGAGTCGCAGATGCTGGACGAGATCGGGTATTTCGCGCGGCGCGATATCGCCGGCGATCGAAACGATGGCAGCCTCGGTCGCCTCGCGGCTGATGCGCTGGAGCCGCTGCAGGCCGATAGCCGCCTGCGCCAGCGGTAGCCCGACCAGCGCATTGCTGACATGTTGGGTCAGCAGCTGGCGGGCATCGGCCGGAAGATCGCTGCGGTCGAGAAGCAGGTTGCGGATATCGCAGCAGTAGCCGAGCCGTTCGGCGATGCGTTTCAACGAAAGGCTGGAGATCACCGCGCCGTCATTCTCGAGCAGGCACAGCAGTTCTTCCTCGTCACCAACCTCGGCAAGCGCGGCGGAAACCGGGCGCGTCACATGCGCTCTGGCGGCGATCAGCATGCGGGTGGCGCCATTGCCGCGGGCGGCGAGATCGACGAGATCGGCATCGCTCAAAAGCGGCGAACAGGTCACTGCGTGGCAGGCGACTTCCGGCTGGTCCTCGGCAAGCGAAAGGATCAGGCTGCGCGGCGCATCGGGCGACCAGGCGATCGCCTCGGCCAGCGCCAGCCGCACGCGCGGCGACGGATCGTCGAGTAGAAAGGTCATCGCCATCTCAGCCGCCGCTCGCTCATCCGCAGACATCTCGGACTGCAGATAGGCTCGCCCGAGCGCGTTTGCGGCCCGGGCCCGGTCACCCGTCTTGGCCGTTTCGATCCAACGAAGGAAAGCTTCTACGATCACGCGACGCCCCAGCACTTGAACGCGATTCCCTCGCGCTCCATTCAATGCTGCGACGGTAGCGGCAAAAGGTTTAAGATTGGTTCACCATGTTTCTTAAGCCTTTGCATGCCTTGATTAGCCATCAATCGGCGGCAATTGCGGCCGGACCATCTCGAAAACATCGCTGCCCTCGCTGTAATCCATATAGCCCATGCGGGCGACAGGGCGGGCGATCGACATGTCGAGGCGGCCGTCCCTGACGATCGCCTCGTCGATGCGGATGCCGACCACTTCGCCGAAGACAAGGACGTTTTCGGACGGTTCACCCGACAGCGTCTTCGGCTCGATGATCTCGGTAACCCTGCATTCGAGCACTGCGAAGGCCTCGCCGACATAGGGCGCATCGATCAGTTCGGCCTGCTTCGGCGTCAGACCGGCGAAGTCGAATTCACTGTTGCCGTAGGGCAGTGCCGCCGAGGAGAGGTTCATCTTCTCGGCAAGATCGCGGCTGACGAAATTGCAGGTGAAGACGCCGGTCTCGGCGGCATTGCGCTGGCTGTGTTTACGCCCGGCGGAAGAAAACATCACCAGCTTCGGCCGGTCGGCAACGGCATTGAAGAAGGAATAGGGCGCGAGATTGATCGAACCGTCCCTGCCCTTGCTGCCGATCCAGCCGATCGGACGCGGCGACACGATCGCCTTGAACGGATCATGCGCGAGCCCGTGCCGGTTCCCGTCGGTGGCGTAGAACATCAGTCTTCTCCACCGACCCAGGTTACGGTATCGGCAAGCTCCGGCCGCGGCCGCTCGATGGCTGGAAATGTGGTCGAGCCGATATGGATGAAGCCCGCCACCTTTTCATCCGGACCGACGCCGAGCAGCGGATAAGCGCGCTGGTCATAGGCGAACCACTCCGTCAGCCAATTGGCGACATAACCACTGGCATTGGCGGCGAGGATGACGTTGAGGCAAAGCGCACCGGCCGACATCAACTGCTCCCATTCCGGGATCTTGATATGCGGCCCCGCCTTGCTGACGACGGCGACGACCACGGGCGCGCGGGTGAAACGGGTGCGCTCGACCTGGATCATCTCTTCGGAAAGGTCGGGCTTTGCCTTGAGCGCCAAGGTCAGAAGCTCCTCACCGAGACAGGCGCGCTGCTCTCCGCGATAGACGATGAAGCGCCAGGGCGCGATCTTGCCATGATCGGGAACCCGCGAGGCAAGCCGCAGGATCTCCTCGATTTCGGCCTTCTCAGGGCCTGGTTCACACATCTGGAAAGCGGGGATGGAGCGGCGCACGGCGAGGTAATCAATCAGCTTGATATCGGATTTCATGCGGGAGAAACTCTCATTTTAATGCTGCTGCGAAGGGTGGGTCTTGAATTTGCCATCGCGTTGGTCTTGAAGTGGCCTTTGCGATTTCAGAAGTCAATCGGTTCACGAAACAGATGTTTGGCATTTCGCCTTTTGCACGCATCGGCCTTGCCATTGCCCTGATGATACTGACGCCCTTGGGCGCCGGCGCTCAGGATGCCTTCAAGGAATTCAAACAGCTTGAATCGACGCCGAAGATGCCGAAGCTCGATGCTTTCATCGCGCCTGGCAATGCGCCTGAAGGGGTCAAACTGCGTGACGTCCCGATGGAGGCCAAGCTGACGGCGGACGGCACGCCGGTGGAGGAAGGCCTCTCCTGGTACGTCTTCAGCCCGATCGCCGGAACCGACGGCAAACTGCCGCTGATCGCCAGCGCCAAGGGCGGACCCGCCGCCTTTCAGCTCGCCCCCGGCGATTATTTCGTCAACGTTTCCTTTGGCCGCGCCGGCGTCACCAAGAAGCTGACCGTGCCGGCTGAAGGCGATGTCGACAAGCAGGTGATGGTGCTCGATGCCGGCGGCCTGCTGCTCAATGCCGTCTCCGGCACCGATGCCCGCATCCGCCCCGACCAGTTGAGCTTCTCGATCTATTCCTCGGAAGTGCGCGACGATGGCGAGCGTGGCCTCGTCGTTGCCGATGTCTCGCCGAATACCATCGTCCGCCTCAATGCCGGCACTTATCACATCGTTTCCGAGTACGGCAACGTCAACGCCGTGATCCGCGCCGACATCCAGGTGGAGGCCGGCAAGCTGACCGAGGCGACGATCCAGCATCGCGCCGCGCAGGTCACCTTCAAGCTTGTCTCCGATGCCGGCGGTGAGGCAATCGCCGATACGGCCTGGTCGATCCTGACGGCCGCCGGCGACAGCGTCGGCGAAAGCGTCAGCGCCTTCCCGACCATGGTTCTCGCCGAAGGTGGCTATTCCGCCGTCGCCCGCAACAAGGACAAGATCTACCAGCGCGATTTCACCGTCGTCGCCGGCAGGAATACCGATGTCGAGGTTCTGATGAAGGACCAGCAGCCGCAGCCGCCGGCGAGCGCGGCTCGCACAGTGCAACAGGTGCCGGTTGGCACACCGCCACCGCCGGGCGTCCAGCCGGCTCCGGTCGCTCCGCTGCCCTCCTACGAGCAACTCGCGCCACAAGGCGGCGACGACACCAGCCTCGATTGATTTAACCTCGATCGGCTTGGCTCAGCCGAGACCTTTGGGCAAGGCCGCGCTTCGGCGGGCAGCGTCATCGACAGAGTGCGGCTTTATATCAGATTTCCGACAGCGCCGGGCCAGGGCCCGGCGCTGTCGTAACTCGCTATTTTCAGGCCGCCTTGGCTTTCCGTGCTTCGGCCTTGCGACGAATGTCGGGCGGCGTTGCCTCAAGAGTAAGGCTCTCGACGGCGGCATCGAGCCCCATCGAAACCTGGTCCTGGCTGCCGAGGCGGCGGATGTTGACCGTGCGCTCCTCGGCCTCCTTCCTGCCGCAGACGATGATGACAGGAACCTTGGTGACCGAATGCTCGCGGATCTTGTAGTTGATCTTCTCGTTGCGGAAATCGGTTTCGACGTTGAGACCGGCATCGCGCAACGCCTCGGCCACTTCGAGGCCATAGGCATCGGCTTCCGAAGTGATCGTTGCCACCACCACCTGCAGCGGCGATACCCAGAGCGGCAGATGGCCGGCGAAGTTCTCGATCAGGATGCCGAGGAAGCGTTCCATCGAGCCGCAGATGGCGCGATGGATCATCACCGGCTGCGTCTTTTCGGAATTGCTGTCGATGTAGAAGGCCCCGAAGCGTTCCGGCAGGTTGAAATCGACCTGTGTCGTGCCGCACTGCCATTCACGGCCAATCGCGTCCTTCAGCGTATATTCGAACTTCGGCCCGTAGAAAGCGCCCTCGCCCGGCAGGATGCCGGTCTTGATGCGACCTTCGGACTGAGCCTCGATCGTCTTCAGCACATCGGTCATGACGGCTTCCGCACGATCCCAGAGCGAGTCGGAGCCGACACGCTTTTCCGGACGGGTAGAAAGCTTGACGACGATTTCCTTGAAACCGAAGTCTTCATAGACCGACAGGATCAGGTCGTTGATCTTAAGGCATTCGGCAGCCATCTGCTCGTCGGTGCAGAAGATGTGCGCGTCGTCCTGCGTAAAGCCACGCACGCGCATCAGCCCATGCAGCGCGCCCGAAGGCTCGTAGCGGTGCACCAGGCCGAATTCGGCGAGACGGATCGGCAATTCGCGATAGGACTTCAAGCCATGCTTGAAGATCTGCACATGGCCGGGGCAGTTCATCGGCTTTAGCGCAAAGACGCGGTTATCCGCCTCCTTGTCTTCGGGATGCGTCATTGCATGCGCCGATTTCACGGCGAACATGTTTTCCTGATACCAGCCCCAGTGCCCCGAGGTTTCCCAGAGCGCTGTGTCGAGCACCTGTGGTGCGTTGACCTCTTCATAATCAACGGCGAGCCGGCGACGCATATAGGAGACCAGCGACTGGAAAATGCGCCAGCCCTTGCCGTGCCAGAATACGACACCCGGGCCTTCCTCCTGGAAATGGAACAGGTCCATTTCCCGGCCGAGCTTGCGGTGGTCGCGCTTTTCGGCTTCGGCAAGCATGTGGAGGTAGTTGTCGAGTTCCGACTGCTCGGCGAAAGCCGTGCCATAGATGCGGCTCAGCATCGGATTGTTGCTGTCGCCGCGCCAATAGGCGCCGGCCACCTTCAAGAGCTTGAAGGCGTTGCCGATCTGGCCGGTCGAGGCCATATGCGGGCCGCGGCAGAGGTCGAACCAGTCGCCCTGGTAATAGATCTTGAGATCCTGTCCTGCCGGGATCGCGTCGACGAGCTCGACCTTGTACTGCTCGCCCTTGTCGGCGAATACCTGTTTGGCCTTCTCGCGCGACCAGACCTGCTTGGTGAAGGCGGCGTTGCGGGCGATGATCTCCTTCATCTTCTTTTCGATCTTCGGCAGATCGTCGGGCGTGAAGGGCTCGTTCTTGGCGAAGTCGTAATAGAAGCCGTTTTCGATGACCGGGCCGATCGTCACCTGGGTGCCGGGCCAGAGCTCCTGCACCGCTTCGGCCATGACGTGCGCCGCGTCGTGGCGGATGAGCTCCAGCGCGCGGTCGTCGTTGCGGGTGATGATCTCGATCCTGCCCGTCGTGACGGAATCGGAAAGGTCGCGCACGGTGCCGTCGATTGCGACGGCGACCGCCTTCTTGGCGAGCGATTTGGAAATGGATTCAGCGACATCCCGGCCGGTTGCGCCAGCATCGAAGCTGCGCACGGAACCATCGGGAAATGTCAGGGAAATAGCTTGGGACATCGAAATTCTCCTTGTCCAGTCCCGCCAACGAATGCGGGTGGTTGCAACGGCAGCGCCTCCGTCCTCGGAAACGCTGCCGCCTGATACTCAGATTTCCTACGTGAGTAAAGAAGAAGCCGGCCTAGATGATCATTTCAGTCAGACCGCACACCGTGTTCCAGTTGCGCATCGTACCGACGCCGAGCCGCTTGGTCGTCAGCGCCGAAAGCAGCTTGGATTGGCTCGGCTTGCCGGCGAAATCGATCCAGAGATCGCCGCCGACGACGGCGATGCGTTGTCCCTCGGTCAGCAGCGGTTTCAGCGCCTCCACCTTCTTCGGGTCGACCGGCAGGCGCATTACCCGAACGATGACCTGGTCACCATTACCGTCCTTGAAAGGATTGGTGCTGCAAAGCGCCATCCAGGTGCAGTCGCTGCGCACGATGATATCAACATGTTTGCCGAACTTTTCTTCAAAACCCTCTTCGAGGGCGACTTCAAGTTCGTGCGGCCGCATATCGTCGGCCGCGAAGACGAGATTGCCAGTGGAAACCAGCGTGCGCGGCTCGCGATAGCCGAGCTCTTCGGCAAGTGCGCGCAAATCCTGCATGATAACGCGGCGATCTGGCGTCAGGACAATGCTGTGCAGGAGGGCGATGAAGGTGCTCATGGCCGCCAGAACTCCTCTGCGCCGTCGGGCAATGTCTTCAGCACTCTGTCGAATGCGGCGACTTCGACATGTTTTCGCACAGCCATTGCCACGTCTCGGATGGCAGTGTCGGGGGCAAAATTATGGTCACCGCGCAGTGACTGCGCCTCGCGCGTCATCGCGGCACGATCATCAAAGGACCGTTTGGCGTCATGCGGGTTCCAGTCGGAGACGAAGATTGCGCGCAGCACCGGCGGCAGCACATCGGCGAACCGCAGTGCGTCTGCGACATCGAGGCGGCAGCGGAATGTCTGAAAGACCCCTTGGGTCATCGTGTAGACCACATTGCGGCTGTCGATCAGCGCATCGGCTCTCACATCATCGAGATAGCTGTCGAAATCCTCCGATGCACGCCTGTATTCACCGGGCATCGTCATGGCGCTCACCCTCTCTTGCGTCCGAGAGCGAGATAACGCCAGGGGGTCCACCAGCGGAAGCGGTCGCCGAGCCTCTCCGGCACCTGGTCTAGGCCGCTGGTGCCGCCCGGGCCGCAGCGGCCGACGCGAAACAGCGTCATCCAGCCGCCAGCCCACAGGCCATGGCGGGCGATCGACTCATAGCCATATTCGGAGCAGGTCGGGATGTGGCGACAGGAATTGCCGACAAAGCCGGAAAGCGTCAGCTGATAGAGGCGGATAAGCCCCATGCCGAGCAAGCGGTCGGGGGTCTTGCGGAACGGGCCGGTATAGTTGCGGGAGCAGCCTGC
This sequence comes from Rhizobium sp. IY2, assembly GCF_047532935.1. Lineage (NCBI taxonomy): Bacteria > Pseudomonadati > Pseudomonadota > Alphaproteobacteria > Hyphomicrobiales > Rhizobiaceae > Rhizobium > Rhizobium sp. IY2. Next base: position 1,235,006 of record NZ_JBLKNU010000001.1, on the reverse strand, counting down.
GGCCTTTTCACGCGACTTGCCTGATCCGGCGGCACCGCCGTCGTCCTCATCATCAGCCTGCCGGACGCAGAACTCGCACATGTCAGCTACGCCTCGACAACTTCCGCCCGTTTCGCCTCGATCTGCCCGATCGCATCGACAACGGCATCGAAGGTCAGCATCGTCGAAGCATGGCGAGCCTTGTAGTCACGCACCGGCAGAAGATAACGCATGTCTTCGAACCGTCCCTGCGGCCCCGCTCCATCGGCCTTCAGCATGGCAAGCATGTCCAGGCGTGCCTGGCGCAGTTCGCCCGATGTCGCGCCGACCACGTGGCGGGCCATGATCGAGGACGAGGCCTGGCCGAGTGCGCAGGCCTTTACGTCATGGGCAAAACCGCTCACGGTATCGCCATCCATCTTCAGCCAGATCCGCACCTTCGAGCCGCAGAGCTTGGAATGGGCCTGGGCGGTCGCATCGGCATCCGCCAACGTGCCGGTCAACGGAATATTGCCTGCGAATTCGAGAATCTTGCTGTTGTAGATGTCATCCATGCTGGATTTCCGCTCCAAAATCGCTGCGGATCGGCCTCTTTGCGGGTGTTATTGTTATTGAAACAAAAAACACACCGTGTCGTCCGAGGATACTTACATATAATGGCCGTCTTCCTATATGTATGTCGTTCGAAGGCCATGAAAATGCAATGGCCTCTTGTAAGTTTGATTGGGAAACCGTGCCGGACGGGCGTTGAATCTGCCCCGAAAGCCCCGGAGCCTGCCAAAGGTGCATGAATTCCCGCATGGGATTGACCAGTGGCGATTCCGACAGATGGGCCCGCGGTGCGGGCCAGGAGACCATTGTTCATGGACGCCATCGTAAAGAACTTTCCGCAGACGAACCGGGACTCCGATCGCCCTTCCCAGCAGGAGGCCGAGGAAGCCGTTCGCGTTCTGCTGCGCTGGGCCGGTGACGACCCGACGCGCGAAGGCCTGCTCGAAACGCCGGCCCGCGTCGTCAAGTCGTATCGCGAGCTTTTTTCCGGTTACGACATGGCGGCGGAAGACGTGCTCGGCCGTACCTTCGAGGAGGTCGCCGGTTACGATGACATGGTCCTCGTCAAGGACATTCCCTTCTTCTCGCACTGCGAACACCACATGGTGCCGATCATTGGCAAGGCCCATGTCGCCTATATGCCGGACGGGCGTGTGCTCGGTCTGTCGAAGATTGCCCGTGTCGTCGAAATCTATGGCCGCCGCCTGCAGACGCAGGAAACGATGACCGCGCAGATCGCCAGGGCCATCGACGATACGCTGAATCCGCGCGGTGTTGCCGTGATGATCGAGGCCGAACATATGTGCATGGCGATGCGCGGCGTTCAGAAGCAGGGCTCGACCACGTTGACGACCACGTTTACGGGAACGTTCAAGACCGAGCCGGCCGATCAGGCCCGTTTCATGACCATGGTGCGGAGCCGCTGATACCGGCTCCCTCAGGAGGGCCGCGATGAGTCAACTGATCTTCAATCAACCATCCGGGGACAAGTCGGCGTTGGAAGACGCCGGCGATTTCACGCCGCGTTTCGACGACCGCGGCCTGATCACCGCGATCGTCACCGACGCCAAGGACGGCGAACTGCTGATGGTGGCGCATATGAATGCCCACGCGCTGGCTCTGACCATCCAGAGCGGCACGGCCCATTATTTCAGCCGTTCGCGCGGCAAGATCTGGAAGAAGGGCGAGACCTCGGGCAATCTGCAGACGGTGAAGGAAATACGCACCGATTGCGATCAGGACGCCATCTGGCTGAAGGTCGAGGTCGCCGGCCACGACGCCACCTGTCACACCGGCCGCCGCTCCTGCTTCTACCGCACGATCACGCTTCGAGACGGAAAGCCGATGCTGGATATCGTCGACGACGAGATTCATTTCGATCCACACGATGTCTACGGAAAATAGCCCGAATTTCTCCGGCATTTGCTCCTTATTGCGCCAGAAACCGCTTCTATATACCATTTGGAAACTGATCGGGCACACTATCGGAAACCAAGTGTTCTGCTGGGAGGGGAGAGCGCCATGCTGAGCTGGAGTCTGCATCGTCAAAGCTCTGAAGGCGAAGGTCCTGGTTCCGGAATGTCCACGACGCTGGAGACGATCCCGCCTCCCGCGCCTGTCAAGAAAATCAAGATCGCCTTGGCGCTCGGCGGCGGCGCGGCCCGCGGCTGGGCCCATATCGGCGTGCTGCGCGCGCTCGACGAGGCAAAGGTCGAAATCGGTATGATTGCCGGCACCTCGATCGGCGCGCTAGTTGGCGGCTGCTATCTCGCCGGCAAACTCGATGAACTCGAAAGTTTCGCGCGTTCGCTGACCATGCGCCGGATTGCAAGTCTCCTCGATCTCACCATCGGCGGCAGCGGCCTTTTCGGCGGCATGCGGCTGACCAAGCGCATGCAGGAACATCTCGAAGGCCTGAATGTCGAGGATCTCGATCGGCCCTTCGTCGCGGTCGCGGCCGAGGTCAATACCGGCCATGAGGTCTGGATTGCCAATGGGTCGCTGATTACAGCGCTGCGCGCCTCCTATGCCCTGCCCGGCATCTTCGAGCCGGTGCGCAGCAATCACCGCACGCTGGTCGACGGGGCGCTGGTCAATCCCGTCCCCGTCTCCGTCTGCCGTGCCTACGAGCAGCCGCTCGTCGTCGCCGTCAATCTCAATTACGATCTCTACGGCCGCTCGGCCGTCGTCCGGCACAATGCCAGCCTCTCGCCGCAGGAAGTGCAGAAGCAGGAAGAGGCGCCCTATGCGCGTCTCGGCATGACCGGCGTCATGGTGCAGGCCTTCAACATCATCCAGGATAGGATCGCCCGCGCCCGTCTTGCCGGAGACCCGCCGGATATTTCGCTGCAGCCGCGCCTCAGCTATATCGGCCTTTCCGAATTCCACCGGGCCGGCGAAGCGATCGAACGCGGCTACGAGGAAGCCAGAGCCCGGCTCCCCGAGATCAAGCGCATGCAGGAAGTCTACGCTAGCCAGCCCTGATGCATGCCGTCCGAAAGCGTGTGGCGTTTGGAACGGCGACATCAATCAGGCACGGCCGGCAAAAACCTCAGCCGGCGATATAGGCCTTGATTTCCTCGGCCTCACGCTCGACTTCGGCGATGCGCGATTTCACCACGTCGCCGATAGAGATGATGCCGGCAAGCTTGCCGTTGCTTTCCACCGGCACGTGACGGAAACGGCGGCTGGTCATCAGCTCCATCAGCTCGTTGACGGTCGTCTCCTCATGGCAGCGGTAGACCTTTGCGGTCATGACCTGGGCGAGCGAGTGATCGAGGCCTTCCTTGCCGTGCTTGGCGATCGCATGCACGAGATCGCGCTCGGTGAACATGCCCGAAATCCGGTTTTCCATGCCGACGACGACGATCGCGCCGATCTTCTTCTTGCTGAGGATGGCCGCCGCCTCGGCGACGGTGGTGTTCGGCCCGGCAGTGACGACGTCCCTGCCCTTCAGGTCGAGGATTGCTTTGACTGAACTGGTCATTCGAACCTCCTATGTCCGTGAAACACTTGTCACAGGCATCCGCGGCGGTTTCTCCCCCCAGCGCGGATAAGGCAATCGTGCACTGCCCGGCTCAGGATTGCAACACATCCTTCTCGGTGCCCGCAGGTTCCATCACAGGCGGGCGCGGCGCCCGGTCGAACAGCGAAAACAGGAAGAAGCCGAAGACGAAGCCGCCAATATGCGCGTCCCAGGCAATCGCCTGATCGCTGTCGCCGACGAGCGGGATTCCGACGGCGATCAGGGCGTTACCGACCAGCCAGAGCAGCATGAAGATGATGACGGTGCGGCTCTTCAGCGCCTCGAAGATGGAAAGCCGGGCATTGAGATGCGCCGGCAGCATCGGCCGTCGTTCGGCTGGAAAGGCGAATCGGCAGGCAGCGCCCATCAGCCCGGAGATTACCCCTGACGCGCCGATCAAAAGCGACACGTCCCCCCAGTTCAGGACCGCGTGCAGGGCAGCGGATGCGACGGAGGAAAAGAGCCAGAAGAGTACGAAACGCAGCGTCCCGATACGGCGCACCACGGGCGCGCCGAAGGCCATCAGCCAGAACGCGTTGAAGACGATATGCTGAACGCTGCCGTGCAGCAGCGAATAGGTGACTGGCGTCCAGAACAGCTCCGGCCCCTGCTGCGACAGCGGAATCACATAGCGGGCGGGAACGAAGCCGAAGGTGAAGAACAGCCAGTTCAGCGCATCGTCGGAGAGCAAGAGCTCCTGCACCGCGTAGATGGCGGCCAGCAGGCAAAGGCTGAAGAACAGTGCCGGCGGAAGGTTGAAGACCGGTTCGCGCGGTGGCCGTGCCGGCGGCTGGACCTTGGAAGGTTCGGGCGCCTCGTTCGGCTCGGCCGTCTGCTCATTCATCTGCGTATCGCCTCGTTGAGGCCACAGCCATACAGGAGCGACTGTCAAAAAAAAAGCCGTCCGAAGTGCCGGACGGCGTGTCGGGAGTTCGAGGAAAAGACCTCGGCCCGGGCAGGTTGTGCTGAACTTCGAAAGTCGAAGCGATGCGGGACAGTGGCACGACTGGCGCAGCACCTCAACCGAAACCCTTTCTTAACCTTAACCGCCGCGGTTTGGCATGAAATCCGCAAGGTAGAGCCTGTAGGGGCAATGAGTGCCCGAAAGTGATCCGGAATGGGACAGGTTGGTGTGAAATGCGTGTGCAAACGACCATCGAAATTTTTGACTACTGGAACCGCATCCGCGGCACTGCCGATGCGCCGCTGAAATCAGAGGTCGAACCCTCCGCCGTCCCGCATCTGCTGCAAAGTCTCTTCATTCTGGAGGCGCGCGAGGGCGGAGATATTGGTTTCCGGCTCGCTGGCACCCGCATCTGCGATCTCTTTGGCCATGATCTGCGCGGCGAACGTTTTTCATCGCTCTGGGCCCATGGCCAGCACGCCGATATCGAACGCACGGCGATGGGCGTCATGGACCATGCCATGCCCGCCCTGTTCAATGCCACCGGCTACAGCACCGTCGGCCATCAGGCGTCCTTCGAGATTATCATGATGCCGCTGCGCTCACCGAACGGCGCCTGTGATCGGTTGCTCGGCGCCATTGCCCCGACTGCGGCTGCGAGCTGGCTGGAGATCGTACCGCTCGAATTCCTGGCGCTCGACCGCAGCCGTCTGCTGCCCGGAAAGTTCGGCAAGGCAGCACCCGTCGAACTGCGCCCCATCAACGAGATTGTCGCCGGCAGAAGCGCCCGTTTCGGACAGGTCATGCGCCGCATGGTGTCGCAGCTGCTGATGAGTGCGGAGGCGCGCTGAGGGTTTCGTTTCGGGACATCGGGCATACTCGTTTTCGGCTATGTCGGGACGAGACGGAACAACCTTCTGTTAATGGATTGCGGGTAATGATCGGACTCTCAGATTTGATGAAGAAGCCCTTTGATGCACTCGTTCCAGCCAGCTCAGACGCAACGACCTGCGCCGCGCCCTGAACAGGGCGTTTTTCAGCGTGTGCCCATCAACATGCAGGGCCGGCTGATGCTTGCGAACTACGAGGAGTTCGAATGCATGGTGATCGACATGTCGCCCGGCGACATGTATGTCACGTGCTCCGGGCGGCCGCGCGCCAACGAACGCGTCGTCGCCTATATCGATCATCTCGGACGCGTCGAAGGTTATGTCCAGACGCTCGATGGCCGCGGCTTCACCATGTCGATCAACGCCACCGACCGGAAGCGCGAGAAGCTCGCGGCCCAGCTCACCTGGCTCGCCAACAAACATGAACTCGGCCTGCCGGAAGATCGCCGCCACGACCGCCTGACGCCGCGCGACACGAAGACCGAGCTGACGCTCGAAGACGGCACGCGTTATTCCTGCCGCATCATGGACCTTTCGCTGTCTGGTGCTGCCGTCGACGTCGAGATGCGTCCCTCGATCGGGACGGCGGTGCGCCTCGGCAACATGCGCGGCCGCGTTGTGCGCCATTTCGTCGAAGGCGTGGCGATCGAATTCCTGTCGATCCAGTCCCGCGAGACGCTGCGCGAATTCCTGTAACAATGGCTGAAAATGAGGCTGCCCTGCCGAGGGTTCTGTGGCGGGGGCAATTCTTGACGGGCTTCCATCGAACGCGATTGCCGGATCCGGCGCGCACCCGGTCAGGTCGTGTTGAAAAGCCTGCACTTCATGGCAAGAGCTTTGCAAGTGGCAACAAATCCGGCTTTGGAAGGCAAGCGTCTATTCCTGTCGCAAGTCGTTCCATCCAGTCGGTAGATAATATTATGAGTGGAACAAGCTGCGACACCGATCGGCGCCCGATGAGGTCGCCCAGGATTGTGCAGTAATTTGCGTCCGGGAATGCCCCGCCCTCGCCCATCTTCCCTTTGTCAGAGATATGATGGATAAGGTCGGCTTCGACCGCAGGGGCACCGATGTCAGCTCTCTATCCGGAAATCGAACCCTATGATCATGGTCTGCTCGATACAGGTGACGGCAATCTGATCTACTGGGAGGCCTGCGGCAATCCGGCGGGCCAGCCGGCGCTGGTGCTGCATGGCGGACCGGGCTCCGGCTGCTCGACCACGGCGCGGCGCTATTTCGATCCCGGTGCCTACCGAATCATTCTGTTCGATCAGCGCAATTGCGGCCGCAGCCTGCCGAGTGCTGCCGATCCCGAAACCGATCTCTCCCTTAACACCACCTGGCATCTCGTGGCCGACATCGAGCGGCTGCGCACCTGTCTCGGCATCGACACCTGGCTGCTTTTCGGCAATTCCTGGGGTTCGACGCTGGCGCTCGCCTATGCCGAAACCCATCCGGAGCGGGTCGCGGCGATCGTCCTGTCAGGCGTGACCACCACCCGCCGCTCGGAAATCGACTGGCTCTCTCGCGGCATGGCGCCGCTCTTCCCGGAAGAATGGCACCGTTTCCGTCAGGCGATTCCCCCAGGGGGGCCGGGTCGAGAGGAAGACATGGTTGCCGCCTATCATCGTCTCCTCAACGATCCGGACCCGGAGACCCGCCTCAAGGCGGCGCGCGACTGGCATGATTGGGAAGCGGCCTCGATCCTGCTTGCTGATCCCCAAGGCCTGCCGCGCCGCTGGGCTGATCCCGCCTATCTGCTGACGCGCGCCCGCATCATCACTCATTACTTCAGCTATGGCGCATGGCTGGAGGATGGCGAACTGCTGAAGAACGCCACGCGGCTTGCCGGCATTCCCGGTATCCTGCTGCAGGGAAGGTTCGACATCGAGGCGCCGCTCGTCACTGCCTGGGAACTCGCCCGCGCCTGGCCGCAAAGCGAGCTCAGCGTCCTTCCGCGTGCTGCCCATTCCATCGCAAATCCGGACATGAGCGCGGCGATCGTCGCAGCGACCGATCGATTTCGCGATATCCAGCAAAAATAATTTTCCCGCCGGCATCAGGGGTCTGAGCGATATTCCGCTTTTGAACCGACCGAATCGGTCCATTCCGGCGACCTTTCCGGCCGCTCGCACCCCGCCTGAGACCGCCAGCCGCCCATCGGAAATTATCCGGCTCAACGAAAATCCTTAACATGAGGACGGCAACGCAACCTTTTCGCGGGTGAAAGCCTTGTTGCGTGAATTACAATTTTAATCGATTTCGCGACAAATCCGCTTCGAATTTTATGCGCATTCGAATCTGTTTTTAGCCAAGTTTTATCGGCATTTGAATCAACTAAGCATTTAATTCTATTGCGTAATTTTGCGTGAGATAAAAACGTCTGTGCCATTGTCACCCTAACTTACGGGGAGACGGCAATGACAACTGCAAATATCCTGAAAGGCGGCCTTCTGGCCGGTGCCATCACCATGGCAATGGCGGGTTCGGGACAGGCGATGCCCGCCAGCATGGCCCTGGCGGGCAATGCCAGCCCGCCGATCGGACACTATGAATTCTGCAAGGCGAATCCAAAGGAATGTGTCGAAGTCGGCGGCGATGCCGGACCCGCCATCCTCACCGAGGATCGCTGGAAGGAAATTCTCAAGGTCAACTACGCCGTCAATTCGACGATCCAGCCGATGACGGATGAGCAGATCTACGGTGTCGAAGAGCGTTGGGCCTATCCAACCACCGTCGGCGACTGCGAGGACTATGCGCTGCTGAAGCGCAAGATGCTGATCGACGACGGCTTCTCGCCGTCCGATACGCTGATAACAGTCGTGCTGCAGCCGAATGGCGAAGGCCATGCCGTGCTGACGGTCCGCACCGATCACGGCGACTTCATCCTCGACAACATGCGCAACAAGGTGCTGCTGTGGTCGGATACCGAATACACCTATCTGAAGCGCCAGTCCGCCGACGATCCGGCCCGCTGGTCGAAGCTTCAGGACGGCCGCGCTGTTGCGGTCGGTAGCGTCAAGTAAGAACAAGCCTGCCGGCCATGTCGGCTGCAGTCTGCGGCCCGGTCAGTCCCCGCATCCCGTCCCCGACCGGCGCCCAAGAGCCGTTCCCGCTGTCCCGGGAACGGCTCGCCCCTTTTTTAAGGCTTGCCTTCAGCCCCTTAGCAAATTGTTAACCATGCCGATCCGATCATACCGATGAGATTCATCATCGGTACCAGCGGCTCATGTTCTTCCTGCGGCGGACCGAAACGCGAAGAACCACCATGAGCCATGCCGCGCACAGCGCACCCGACGAGCAACCGCTTCTTTCCATGGGGTTTCTCCTCCGCACGATGGCGGTGATCGCCATCCTGGCGGCCCTGACTATTGCCATCAGCATCGGCGGCCGTTGGTTCGGCAGGCATATCTCGCTCGCCGGCAACACCGACAGCACGGCTGAAATCATGCTGGCCATCGGCCGCGACACCGTCAAATTCCCGGAAAATGCCATCCGCTTCCCCAGTCAAAGGCATGAGGGCGCTGCCGAGCGCGTCGATCTCTACCTCGCCTGGCCCGAAATGCAGGGTTACGGCAAGGAAAATCACCTTCGATTCGACGATGTCGCTCAATCCTCCGGCCTGATCTTCCTGCAGATCACACAGAGCACCATGTCGCGCGACATGTCGGGGCGGCTGGAGCCGATCTATTCGCATCTGCTCGAAGGACCGGCAGAGCCTTTCCGCGACGGACTGACGCTGCACCGTCTTCGCGCCGATGCCGGTTACGGTGACGAAGTGTTGCTGACGGCGCCCCTCAAGGGCGGGCCGGACTACGTCGTGCGCTGTATTTTACCTTCAGCCCCGGACAAGGCGGCGAGCGGAGATTGTCAGCGCGATATCAAGGTCGGCAGGGATCTCAGCGTTCTCTACCGTTTCTCGAGCAGCCATCTCGACGAGTGGGAACATATTGATGCCGCTATCCGCACCTTTGTAGACGCGCGTCTTGTGAACCGTTCTGCGACAGGTCCCTAAAATGCCCCCCGGACAGCGAAATAAACGATTCATCATAAACGGATTGGTAACGCCCAACCGGTAATTTTGAAAGACGAGCTGTGCGGCGGGAGGTGTGCGGTTCCTGCCCCAATATCCGAAATGCCAAATATCTGAAAATGCAAGCGAAGAGTGGAATAGTGTCAAGGTCAGTCTCCTCCGTATCATCGTCCCGATCCGGCAGCTTTTTCGCAAAGCTGCTGGCGATCCTTTCGGTGGCTGTCACGATCGTCCTGGTCGATTCGGTGAATGCCGACGCGGAAGCGGCGAACCCGAAATATGCGGGCATCGTCGTCGACGCCAAGACCGGCAACGTTCTCTACAGCGAGAATGCCGACCGGCTGCAATACCCCGCCTCCCTGACCAAGATGATGACCCTCTACATGACCTTCGAGGCGCTGGAGCAGGGTCGCATCCGTCTCGATACACCGGTTCCCTTCTCCGCCCATGCGGCAGCCCAGGCGCCGACCAAGCTCGGCGTGCGCGCCGGCGGCACGATCACCGTCGAGCAGGGCATTCTCGGCCTCGTCACCCTGTCGGCCAATGATGCCGCAACCGCACTCGGCGAAATGCTCGGCGGCGGCAGTGAGGATCGCTTCGCCCAGCTGATGACCGCCAAGGCGCATGCGCTCGGCATGACCCGCACCACCTACCGCAACGCCAACGGCCTGCCGAATACGGCGCAGATGACGACGGCCCGCGATCAGGCCCGCCTCGGCATCGCGCTTCGTCAGCATTTCCCGCAATATTACGGCTATTTCTCCACCCGCGCCTTCAAGTTCGGCAGCCGCACGATCCGCAGCCACAACCGCCTCGTCGGTTCGGTGCGCGGTGTCGACGGCATTAAGACCGGATACACCCGCGCTGCCGGCTTCAACCTGGTGAGCTCGGTGCAGGTCGACGGCAAATCGATCGTCGGTGTTGTGCTCGGCGGCGCCTCGACGCCTGCCCGCGATGCCCAGATGCGCAATCTGATCGCCACCTACCTGCCGAAGGCATCGAGCCGCGGTGGATCGTCGGCGCTGATCGCCCAGGCAGCCCCTGCCCCGGCGATGATCGAAACACCTGCTCCGGTCCAGCCGCAGAAGGCCCAGCAGAAAGCTCAGCCGCAAATGGCCCAACAGCAGGTCGCAAAGACGATCACCGCAGCGCAGCCGCCGGTCTCTGCCGCCGCTGCCGATCTCAGCCTGCCGCATAAGGGGCCGATGCCGGATGCCCGCTATCAGGTCGCCGAGACCGAAGTCGCTTATGCCGAGACCGCTCAGTCGAAATCCGACAATCCGCTGGTAGCACAGCCGATGCCGGCGCCGACCAAGGTCAAGACCATGACCTTCAAGCAGCAGGCCTCGGTCACGGTACCGACGCCGGCGCCCGCCTCCATGGCGCCGGAACAGGGCGATACCGCTGTCGATAACGTCACGACCGCTTCGACCACTCCCTCCCCGACTCGTGCTGCTTCAATCAGCAACGGCCCGACCGGCTGGGTCGTGCAGGTCGGCGTCTCGCCGAGCCGGCAGATGGCCATGGACCTTCTGGAAAGCGCCAAGAGCAAGGGCGGCAAGGCACTGGCCTCGGCAAAGCCTTTCGCAGTCGCCTACGCCGCTGGAGGTGACCAGCTTTACCGCGCCCGCTTTGGTGGCTTCGACGACCAGCGCGATGCGGTTAACGCCTGCAAGGCCTTGAAGAAGGCCGGCATCAAGTGCTGGGCGGCTGCCCAATGAGCTATTCGATGCTGCCTGCAAGATGGCCGGCGGCATCGGTAACGGCCGGAATCGGTGTTTGCGTTTCCGGCCACAATTCTTGAACTCGATCAGTATTGCGTACGGGGAAAACAATGGCGATCAATGAGAATTTTCCGGGAGTGCCTTCAGACCGCCGCACGGCGACCAAAGGGCGCTCATCTCTGCATCCGCTGCACGAGGCGGCTTTGCGCCTGGCCGAGATCGGCCTGCAGCGGCCGAAGGCGAAATCTCCGAAGACCCGGGATCTCATTAATCTGCTGCTTTGCCATGGCGCGCGCGCCTGGCGCTATTCCCAGCCCGAAGCCCGGATCCACCTGCATGTGACCTCGCCGGACGGCAGCGCGCCGGTGCAGTTGCGCCTGCGCTGAATTGCGGAGAGTGGCAGCGTCTCCGATCGGACGGCTGCCACACGCATAAATCGTTCGGAAATTGTTTCTGATTTACGGGCTTACAGCAGGCCAAGCTCCGTAAGCTCGCGGCGAAGATCCGCGGGCATTTCGGCAATGCCGGCGCCAAGGCTTGTCAGGTCGCGCGGCACGTCGTCCTCAGTGTAATAACGCCAGCCCTGGAAGGGACGCTTCGGCTGCACCGCCGTCTCGATGACCTCCGGGCCGAGCACCAGGCGGCAGCGCGAAATCCCCTCGCCGTCCGTGAAGGTCTCGATGCCGAGCAGCTTCTGCCGTGCCTGCACCTGCCCTTTGATCACCCAATAGAGCGAACCGCCGTCAAGCAGCTCCTCCATGCGTTTCGGCACCATGCGCGTCGTATGCACCGAATGCGGCTCGAGGCCGGCGGCAATGGCGCGCAGCGCGCGTTCCGCCACCCATTCGCGCAGATCGTCTATCGAGTCGGCGCCGACACAGAGTTTGATGAGATGCAATGCCATGCTGCCGTTGAAATCCTTTTGGCAGCGAGCGTCAAGAGCAAGCTTCCAGCGTCCACAAACTCAGCATTCGACGACATTGACGGCGAGTCCCCCGGTCGATGTTTCCTTGTATTTCTCGCTCATGTCGTGGCCGGTCTGGCGCATCGTCTCGATACAGGCATCTAGCGGCACGAAATGCTGGCCGTCGCCCTTGACGGCAAGTGATGCCGCGGTGACCGCCTTGACCGCGCCGAGCGCGTTGCGCTCGATACAGGGAACCTGCACCAGGCCCGCGATCGGATCGCAGGTCATGCCGAGATGGTGTTCGAGCGCGATCTCGGCGGCATTCTCGATCTGCTCCGGCGTACCGCCCATGACCGCGGCAAGGCCCGCGGCCGCCATCGCCGCCGCCGACCCGACCTCGCCCTGACAGCCGACCTCGGCGCCAGAAATCGACGCATTGTGCTTGATGATGCCGCCGATGGCAGCCGCCGTCAGCAGGTAGTCGCGAATACCGTCCTGATCCCAGTCCTCGTGGAAATGTTCGTAATAGCGGATCGTCGCTGGAATGACACCGGCCGCCCCGTTGGTCGGCGCCGTGACGACGCGCCCGCCGGCTGCATTCTCCTCGTTGACGGCCATCGCATAGACGCTGAGCCAGTCGTTAGCGAGCAGCGGGTTGACGCGGTTGCTGCGCCACTCCTCCTCGAGCTTGTCGTGAATCCGGCGGGCGCGACGCTTGACGTTGAGGCCGCCGGGCATGATGCCCTCGACCTTGAGGCCGCGCTCGATGCAGGAGCGCATCGCTTCCCAGATGCGGTCGAGGCCCTGATCGAGCTCCTCGCGGCTACGCTGGCTTTCTTCGTTCGCCCGCTTCATCTGCGCGATCGACAGTCCGGAGCGCTCCGCCATCTCAAGCATCTGCTTGGCGGTGGCGAAGGGATAGGGGACGCGGGTTCCGCCGGCCGCGTTCTTCTTCGCCCGCATCTGTTCGAGCTCGGTGTCGGTGACGACGAAGCCGCCGCCGACCGAATAATAGATGCGCTTGAGGAGCAGCCGGCCATCCCTGTCATAGGCCGAGAAGATCATGCCGTTGGCGTGGCCGGGCAACGGCTGTTTCTTGTCGAAGATCAGGTCGGTCTTCGGCTGGAACTGATAGGCGGGATGGCCTGCCGGCGTGATGCGGCCGGTCCGCTCCACAGTATCGATGATGCCGTCCATTTTGTCAGGATCGACGCTGTCGGGCGCCTCGCCCATCAGCCCGAGAATGACCGCCCTGCCCGTGCCGTGGCCGATACCGGTATGGGCGAGCGAGCCGTGCAGGCTGACCTTGATGGCTGCGACCTGTGCGCCCGACGACGGGCGCGGCCATTCACTCGACAAAATCAGCTCGAGAAACCGGTTGGCCGCCGACATCGGACCCATCGTGTGCGAACTCGACGGCCCGACACCGATCTTGAAGACATCGAATACCGAGAGAAACATGGGGGCGCCTTCTGAATACAAGGATGCAAGCTTAAGCCGGGCCGGTTTAAAATCCGCGCGGCACACCGACATCGCATGAAGCCGGTGCGACATTCGGTGCACACGAGAGCGTCCCGCGTCCAATGGGACGCTCCAGCACTTTGAGTTTGCGCATAATCCTTTCCGAAAATCGAATCCGATTTTCGGGGTTATGCGCCAAACCAAGCGGTCCGCCTTGTCAGTCACTATAGCATTTCAAATGGGAAGGTTTGCACAACTTGTCCGTTGTTAGACGAGACGACACATTGTAAATTGAACGCATGGCGCTCAAACGGATGGACAACGTAGGAATCGTCGTCGACGACCTCGGAGAGGCGATTGATTTCTTTGGCGAGCTCGGTCTCGAGCTCGAAGGGCGGACCACGATCGAAGGAGAATGGGCCGGACGTGTCACTGGACTGGGCGATCAGCGCGTCGAGATTGCCATGATGCGCACGCCGGACGGTCACAGCCGGCTCGAACTCTCCCGCTTCCTCACGCCACCCACTGTCGCGGATCACCGCAATGCCCCGGTGAACGCTCTGGGCTACCTTCGCGTCATGTTCACGGTCGATGATATCGACGAGACGCTTGAAAGGCTCCGCAAGCGCGGCGCGCAACTCGTGGGCGAAGTCGTGCAGTATAAAGACGCGTATCGGCTCTGCTACATCCGCGGGCTTGGAGGGCTTCTCATCGGACTCGCCCAAGAGCTCAACTGAGCACTATGCGCGAAGCTTCTCGTCGCGACTATCCTGAATGACCGTGCCGTCGGCCCCATCCTGGGTTTCGGGCATAGCGCCGTGCAGCAGGCGCTTTTCGATCTCTTGCAGGTTGACGATCGCGCGATCCATTTCATCGGCCGGCGTTTCGTGCGGAACCATGCGCGTGCGATTATTCTGCCATAGCCTGACCAGCAGCCGACGACCGGGAGCCTCGATCGTCTCGTGGATGAACCATGCCCCGGCTACCGCTACGAAAAGCGTCGCCACGATGAGCGCCGGTTCGGGTACCGACGCATCAAAAGTCAGACGCGCCAGGAACATTATGGGGACATGGAAAAGGTAAAGTGAAAAGCTGATCTTCCCGAGAAACCGTACTGGTGCAGCTGCCAGGACATCTGCAGCGATGGGGGGTTGTCGAGCGACGAGCCCGACGATGACGGCTGCGGCCACCGCGCTTTGCAGGCTCCAGAATTCAGGGGAAAAGCCCGGGAAGATATGCCTGTAAGTGAAAAACACCGCCAGAAGGAAAAGCGTTGAAATTCCCGTGAGGGTCGAGGGAATCCAGCTGCTCCAGTAGGAATGTGTCATTCCGGCAAGTGCGCCGAAAAGAAAATAAGGGAGCTTGGAGACGAGCAATATTCCCGGGCCTGGCAATTCAACCAGTCCGTCCACGACGACGACCACGGTCAGGCCCACAATCATGCCGCTATAGCGTTGCGGCTGGGCCAAGCAAAGCCACAGGACGGGAAAGAGCAGATAGAATTGGATCTCAGGTGGTATCGACCAGAAAACACCACTGGAGCCGAGAAGAAAGACATGGCGCACAAAATCCGCGCCGCCCGCGATCGGCTGAACAAAATCCAGATTTTGCACGCTCGACAGCATCGCTACCAGAACGACGGCCGCCAGATAGACCGGGTAGATGCGGGCAAAGCGGCTCACAAGAAAATCCAACACGTTTTCTCTCGTGACCGGCCGTGAGCCGTAGAGATGAGCCATCAGGAAGCCGCTAAGAGCAAAAAA
Organism: Rhizobium sp. IY2; assembly: GCF_047532935.1. NCBI lineage: Bacteria > Pseudomonadati > Pseudomonadota > Alphaproteobacteria > Hyphomicrobiales > Rhizobiaceae > Rhizobium > Rhizobium sp. IY2. The sequence goes on along the minus strand of NZ_JBLKNU010000001.1, from coordinate 1,219,768 downwards.
CAAACCGACAGCTTCGTCGCCCATCGACACGAGATGCGGAGCTGTGATTGGAAAGATAAAGCCAATATGGGCTCCAACGACCAGAAGCGCAGCGACACCGCGCAGGCCATCGAGACTCGGGATGTAATCCGGCCGGCTCATGGGTCACTTTTGAATCAGCTGTTCAGGTTCAGTCCTGAACAATTGGCCACGACAACTTTACAAGCGGTTAACGCGGTGCGCTCTCGTCTGCCGGTTGCCACGCAAGCTCGTTGATAACACGGATTTCAGCGCGCTCCCTCCGGAAGATGCCGGTCGGTTGTCCACTAAGCCTTGTCGTTTCCCGACGGCTCTATTATGCCGAAGTGCCGCATGGCCAAAAGCCCGCGTATACCCGCCGAACTCGGCCATGCGGCACAATCCGACTTGCGGCATAGTGGCCGCGTTCATGCGGAGACTGAATCACTGATGACGACGGCGGATTATATCGCTCTGGCCTTCTTTGCCTGCGTCTGGATGGGCTATTCCTGGCTGCTGCACGGCCGCACCTTCTTCGGACGCACCAGCCTGACCCATGCGATGACCGAACGGCGCCGGGAATGGATCTACAATTCGCTGCGCCGCGACCTGAAGATGATCGACACGCAGATCATGGCCGGCTTGCAGAACGGCACCGCCTTCTTCGCATCCACCTCGATCTTCGCGATCGGCAGTTGCTTTGCCTTGCTCGGCGCGACCGAGAAGGTCGACGCCGTCTTCGCCGACCTGCCTTTCGTCTTTCATGGCGGCCACGCCGTTTTCGAGATGAAGGTCGGCGGGCTGGCTGCGCTTTTCGGCTACGCCTTCTTCAAATTCGGCTGGTCCTACCGGCTGTTCAACTACTGCACCATCCTGTTCGGCTCGATCCCAATGATGCGCGACACCGAGCGCGACGTCATCGCCGCCGAGCGGGCCGCCGAACGCGTCATCCGCATGAACGTCATTGCCGGCAGTAATTTCAACGAGGGCCTCCGGGCGATCTTCCTGTCGATCGGCTATCTCGGCTGGTTCATCAACCCTTATGTCTTCATGCTGACCACGGCGATCGTCATCTTCGTGCTGGCGCGGCGGCAGTTCTTCTCGGAGGCGCGACTGGCGATCATGGATGCCGGCCCGCCATCAAATCTCAACCTTTCTGCTATTCGCCGCGACAAGCCGTCAAGCGGCGGACGTGATTTGCCCGAGGGACTTTGATGACATTGCCGGCAACGGAAACCGATGTGGTGACAAAACCGCCGCGCATCGGTCTATTGGATACGGCGCGCGGCGTCGCGCTGATCGCCATGGCGAGCTACCATTTCAGCTGGGATATGGAGTTCATGGGCTATCTCGCGCCGGGCACGGCCGAGACCGGCTGGCTGAAGATCTATGCCCGGGCGATCGCCACGACCTTTCTCTTCATCGTCGGCATCAGCCTGGTGCTCTCGAGCAAGCCCGAGATTCGCTGGCCCTCCTTCTGGAAGCGCTTCGGCATGATCGCCGCGGCAGCCGCGGCAATCTCGATCGCCACGCGCATCGCGATGCCGGACGAGTGGATCTATTTCGGCATCCTGCATTGTATCGCGGTGCTCACCCTTATCGGCGTTGTTTTTTTGAGACTGCCGCTTGCCTTCACCCTTATCGCCACGCTCGCGCTCTTTGCCGCCTGGATCACCGATAATTTCGGTCCACCCGGCCTGCTTCGCTCGTCCTTCTTCGATCCCCGATATCTCGCCTGGATCGGCCTTGCGGTGATGCCGGAACGATCCAACGACTACGTGCCGCTGTTTCCCTGGGCAACGCCCTTCTTCGCTGGTTTAAGTATTGCCTCGATCGCCATCAGAACCAGACTGCTGCACCGGCTTGCCGCCATCGGCACCGGTTCCTGGTGGCCGGCAAGGCTTGGCCGCCACAGCCTTGCCTTTTACCTCATCCACCAGCCGGTATTGATCGGTATCGCCTATGGGCTTTCCCTCGTGGTCCCACCGCAGGCGCCTGATCCGGTTGCGACTTACCTAAGGCAATGCAACGCCTCCTGCGTCATGCAGCAGGGCGAAGCTCTCTGCCGCAGCTTCTGCCAGTGCACGCTGGAGAAATTGCAGGCGCAGGCCCTGTTCACGCCACTTCAGGCGGGCGCGATCGATATACAGAACGACGAGCGGGTCCAGACAATTGCCGCAGAATGCAGCGCCGAGGCTGAATGAATTCGCCGACAATACCGCGCGTGATCAGGTGGTGACGCCGATTTCGGCCAGGCGGCCGAGGCAGGTCTCTTCGATAGCGTCGAGTTCCGCCAGCGTGTCGTCGATATCCTTGCGTTTCTGGCGCAGGTCGTCACGCTTCTCATCGACGCGCTTCATCAGGAGCTTCAGCTGGCCGAGTTCGCCCGGCGGCTCCTTGTAAACCTGGATGATCTCGCGGATTTCGGCGATGGTGAAACCGATGCGCCGGCCGCGGAGAATTTCTGCGATGAGCCGCCGGTCGGCTTGCCGGAACAGGCGGGTGCGCCCACGCCGCTCCGGATGGATCAGTCCCTCGTCCTCGTAGAAGCGGAGCGTGCGCGTCGAGACCCCGAATTCGCGCGTCAGTTCCGTTATGCTATAAAACTTGTTCACCGGCATGTGTTCCCCGTCGTCGGACAGACGATAATATTGACTTTTACGTAATAGTCAATTTTTGGCGGCTCAGATACCGAACCACCAGGTGGCGATACCGAGAAAGGCGAAGAAGCCGGTACAGTCCGTCACCGTCGTGACGAAGACGGAAGAGGCGATCGCTGGGTCGGCCCCCACCTTGTCGAGCAGCAGCGGCAGCAGGATGCCGGCAAGGGCTGCCGCTATCAGATTGATGATCATCGCCGCCGCAATCACGCCGCCAAGCTGGTAGTCGTGAAACCAGGTGCCTGCGATCGCGCCCATGATCGTTGCGAAGACGATTCCGTTCAGGATGCCGACGCCCGCCTCTCTGCGGATGATGCGACCGGCATTGTAGATGTCGAGATCGCGAGTGGCGAGCGCGCGCACCGTCACCGTCATCGTCTGCGTGCCGGCATTGCCGCCCATCGAGGCGACGATCGGCATCAGCACGGCGAGTGCGATCATCTTCTCGATCGAGGCGTCGAACAGACCGATGACGCTTGCCGACAGCATCGCCGTACCGAGGTTGATTAATAGCCACAGGAAGCGCGAACGCGCCGTCGAGAGCACATTGTCGGATAGCTCTTCGTCGCCGACGCCGCCGAGGCGCTTGATGTCCTCGTCGGCCTCCTCGTGGATGACGTCGACGACGTCATCGATGGTCAGCACGCCGACCAGTCGGCCGTTCTCGTCGACCACGGCGGCCGAGAGAAGGTCGTACTGCTCGAAAAGCTGAGCGGCCTCCTCCTGGTCCATCTCGGCAGGGACCGGATGGTTGGTCTCACGCATGATCTGCTCGATCTTCGTCTGCCGCTTGGTGCGCAGGATCTGATCGAGATCGACGGCGCCGAGCAGCTTGAAGGTCGGATCGATGACGAAGATCTGCGAGAAGGAATAGGGCAGATCCTCCTCGTCGCGCATGTAATCGATCGTCTGTCCCACCGTCCAGAACGGCGGCACCGCGACGAATTCCGTCTGCATGCGGCGCCCGGCCGAGCTTTCGGGATAGTCGAGCGCCCGGCGCAACCGCACCCGTTCGGTGAACGGCAGCTGGGCAAGGATTTCTTCCCGGTCTTCCTTGTCGAGATCTTCGAGAATGTAGACGGCATCGTCCGAATCGAGCTCGCCGATCGCCGCGGCGATCTGCTCGTTCGGCATCTGGTCGACGATCTCGCGGCGGATCACCTCGTCGACCTCGGTCAGGGCCGTCATGTCGAAATCGTCGCCGAGCAGGCGCACCAGCGCCAGGCGCTGATCCGGCTGGATCGCTTCCAGCAGGTCGCCTATTTCGGATTCATGCAGCCGGGCAACGTTCTGGCGCAGGAACAATGTGTCGCGGTCGGCGATAGCGGCGCCGACGAGCGCCAGGAAATCGCTGCGGACATTGCCGTCCTCATCGTAGATATCGGCTTCCTCGCCGTCAGGACGCCTGCGAATGCGGTCTTCCCCGTCGGTGGTCGTCATCTGCCGCCCTCGCACCTGGTTCGAATTTCAACGACTGCCGTGCCGCATTCGCAAATGTCGGCCGAAAACACATTGTCAACAAGCGGATAAGCGAATCCCGCGCGAGGCTCCCGCAGCCGGAATTCTTGGCCCCTGCTAGCCCAAAGCATCCGCGTCGTAAAGCGGCAAACCGTGCTTCGTGATGACAATGCCTGCGGCCGGCGATAGTTTCCTCACCCGTCCAAGCAGAGCCCGTCTAAGAGGAAGCCAGCCCCATGCCCATCCGTCCGATTCTGCGTTATCCGCATCCGGGTCTGAAGACAGTCTGCGCGCCGGTGACGGCCTTCGATTCCTCACTTACGGCACTTGCCGACGACCTGCTGGCGACCATGCGGGCCGCGCCCGGCGTCGGCATCACCGCCGCCCATATCGGCGTCTTCAGCCGCGTGACCGTGCTGGAGCTCAACAGGGCCGACGGCGTACGTCTCTACGTCAATCCGGAAATCACCTGGTTTTCGAAGGAGACGATGAGCCATGCCGAAGGCAGCGTCTCCATGCCCGGCGCGACCGACGAGGTCACGCGCCCGCGAGCGATCCGATTCCGCTATCAGGATGCAGAAGGCGCCATGCACGAGGACGCCGCCGAAGATTTCCTCGCCATCTGCATCCAGCACGAGGTCGACCAACTCGACGGCATTTTCTGGCTGCAGCGCCTCTCGCGGCTGAAACGCGAGCGTCTCGTGAAGAAATGGGAAAAAACGTCGGCCTGACAAATCCCCTCCACACCGAACCATTCGCTGATGCCGGCGTTTCCAGCAAAGGAACCCGGCAAAAAACAAGGAGCGACTGCAATGGCAAGGATCGGTGACAAGACCCAGTTCTCCCGGGAAAAGCCTGAGCTTTCCCGCGAAGAAGATTATCGCGACCTCGAGGAACGCAATCTCGACGACGGCTGGCCCTATGCCGACGGCACCGGCGCCGACCCCGCCAACCGCCCCTATGGCGAGACCGCAGCCAATTTTGACAGCGATCCCAACAGGGGCTTCCGGGTCGATGGCACGGACGAGGACGGTAACGAGAATCGCCTGAAGGATTCGCTGCGCGCCGATACCATCGACCGCGATGAAAGCGACGACCTCGAAGCGCGGGTCAACGACAATCTCGAAAACATTCCTGAAGTCGACATCGACAGCATCGAGGTTCACGCCGACGGTCACGTCATCACCCTGGAAGGCTCGGTGGAGACGATCGGCATCGCCCGCAAGGTCGAACTCGCCGCGCTTTCGGTCGATGGCGTCCATGATGTCCGCAATAAGCTGCAGCTGACCGGCGTCGACGCGCATATTCCGAACGAGGACTGACACCCAACATACCGATCATAAGCGGGAGGCGCCAAGGCCTCCCCACCCCTCCGCCTACATTACCAAAAGTTAACAAGTTAAGATTGCAGGCCGATCCATTTTTGTGAGTGCCGTATTTTGTTATTTTGCTTAGGCGGCTTGCGTAACGAGAACGTCAATTTCGTTGACAACACTGTGATTTCATTTGGACAAAAGGTCGCGGCTACGTCGTCATCTTTTCACAAAATTGCCTGAATTGGGGCGCGAACTCGTGCGTGCCGAGGGTTAGTTTATGTTGTGGAATTCAACAGCAGATTGAGGAGATAGACCCATGCGCATCAAATTTGCCCTTGCCGCGTCCCTGTTCGCCGTCAGCCTTGCAGGCGCTGCCTTCGCCCAGCCGACCTATTCCGACGACTACACCAATGACAGCGACGGTTTTGCACCGAGCCCGGTGTCGAAGCCGGCCCCGGTCCATTACAGCAGCCGCAAGGCCCCGGCCTATTCCAGCGACTACACCAATGACAGCGACGGTTTCGCCCCGAGCGCCATGGCCACCCCTGCCGTCGACAAGACCGCAACGGCGAGCATCGCCCCCCTGCCTCCGTGCCACAGCATGATTGGCCCCAAGGGCTCCCACACCAAGGGTGCCGACAGCGGCGCATCCCGCACCGAAGCATGCCGGGCAACGCATTGATCCGATAAAAGAAAGGGCCGGAAATCGGCCCTTTCTTTTTCGATCTATTTGTCTGTCGTTTCAGAATAGGAATGGAACGAGCCGGTAACGGGTTCTGCCCATGAAGGCCTCGTAAGCAGGATCCTGTTTGAGCAGGCGCTCTTCCGCCAGGAGGCGGAAACACTGCGCGGCAAGGGCGGTCGCATAGATGGCAAAATTCCAAAAGCTCGGATGGGCCAGGAAGAAGCCGATATGCGTCATCAGATAGCCAGCATACATCGGATGGCGGATAATCTTGTAGGGTCCGCCGATCTTGACGCCACGATTGGCCGGCACCAAGCCAAAGCTTCGCCGCAATGTCAGCTTTGCCGATATCTGCAGGATGAAACCGAGTGCCATCACCGTCCCGCAGAGTGCGAGCGGCGCGAGAGGCGTGGTCGCGGAGGGTGAGACGAGCAGCGGGAAGAGCGTGCCGATGGCGGTGACCGTCCAGTCAAAAAGGCGCAGCGACGCATTTCTCGTCGGTCGGCGTGTCAGGATCAGGAAGGCCGCAGCGCCCTCCGAAACGATCAGCAGGAAATCGATGATCGCCCGGTTATCCTGCATCTGCGGCAGAACACGCATGACGATCGCGACGAAAAAATACCCGATGAGGACCTTCTCGACAATATCGAGAACGAAATACACATCGAAGATCGACCAGCTTGCCGCTGAGTTTTTTTTCATTGTCCGCAAGACTTCCACATCCACCGCGTTGTGATGTCCTATATATTTGCCACCGCTAATTATAGGTTAAGACCTTCACCCACATCTCGCAGTGCAGCGATTTGATTTGCTGATCCTGACCCTAAAATGCGCCAGGCGACATCGTCCGAAGGGAAATGGGCGCTCAAGAACTGCGCGTCTACCATGTCGCGCGACGCATTGATCCGCGGAAAAATGCAAATTGCCCCGGACAAGTCGCCGTCATGCTGAGTCAGTTCTCGCCCGTCGTTTCGCCGAAAACCGACTCGAAGGCGGTGCGCAGCCGGATATCGACATCGGCCATCATCACGGGCAAGCCAAGATCGACGAGACTGGTCACGCCATAGGCTGATATCCCGCAGGGCACGATCCCGCCGAAATGATCGAGATCCGGATCGACGTTAAGCGACAGTCCGTGGAAGGTCACCCATTTGCGCAGCCTTATGCCGAGGGCGGCGATCTTGTCCTCGGCCATCGTCCCGTCCGCCAGCAATGGCTTTTCCGGCCGACGCACCCAGACGCCGACGCGATCTTCACGTCTTTCGCCACGAACATTCATCATGTCGAGCGTGCGGATGACGACATCCTCAAGGGCGGCGACGAAGGCGCGCACGTCCTGGCGCCGCCTTTTCAGGTCGAGCATGACATAGGCGACGCGCTGGCCGGGTCCATGATAGGTATATTCACCGCCACGCCCCGTCGCAAAGACCGGAAAACGGTCCGGCTGGACGAGATCGCTCGCATTGGCGCTGGTGCCGGCAGTATAGAGCGGCGGATGTTCGACGAGCCAGACGAGCTCGTCTCCGCCATCTGATATCACCGCCACCTCGCGCTCCATCGTCGCCACCGCCTCCTCATAGGCAACGAGGCCATCGGCGATGCGCCAGCGTACCGGGCGGGTGCCGGGTTGGGGAAGCATGGAGAATTCGAGATCGGTGCGAAGCATGGCCATTCCTTGCCGCTCTCCCCGAAATGCCTGCAAAAAAGGGGCGGCAGGACAGCTATATGGACCCGTTTCGGGGCCAATTCAAATGCTGTGAGCGGTTTTCAAAAAAACTGTCATATCGCCCTTGTGCACCCCAGATGCTTTTGCTACATGCTGCCCCGCCGACGCAAATCGGCACCTACCACGATGCGGTCGTGGCGGAATTGGTAGACGCGCAGCGTTGAGGTCGCTGTGGGGCAACCCGTGGAAGTTCGAGTCTTCTCGACCGCACCATTTCCCTTCAGGGGAACGCTTTCTAAGCGACGATTTCGACATCACCTCGAAGCTATTTGCGGCTGCCTGGCTTGATCGCCCGGCTTTGCCGTGATTGATGGCGTCATCCTCGCAAGAATCAGCAGCCATGTCAGAGCCCCATCAAAATTCCCTGCAGGGCATGGCCATCATGTCCGGCGCCATGCTCATCCTGCCGACCATGGATGCGATCGCCAAATACATGGCGACCTTCGAGGCGATGTCGCCGGGTCAGGTGACCTTCTATCGATTCTTCTTCCAGATCGCCTGCACCCTGCCGATTCTTTTCCCCCTTTTCGGGCTCAAGGCGCTTTCGGCCCGGCGGCCGTGGATGAACCTGCTGCGCGGTGCCCTGCATGGGGGCGCGAGCCTGCTGTTCTTCGTCGCCGTCAAATACATGCCGCTTGCCGATGTCTTCGCCATCTATTTCGTCGAGCCTTTCATGCTGGCCGCCCTGTCGGCGCTGTTTCTCGGAGAGAAGGTCGGCTGGCGGCGCTGGATAGCGATCGTCGTCGGATTCGGCGGCGCGATGATCGTCATTCAGCCAAGCTACGAGATTTTCGGCCTGAAGGCGCTGCTGCCGGTCGCCTGCGCCTTTCTGTTCTCGCTCTATCTCTTCCTCAACCGCGCCATCGGCGAGGCCGATTCGCCGCTGACCATGCAGACGATGGCCGGAATCGGCGGAACGGTGTTCATGGCCGCCGCCCTTCTCGTCGGCAACAGTTCCGGCAATGCCGATTTTGCCGTCTCTCTGCCCTCCTCCGGTCTCGGCCTTGTCCTGTTGCTCGCCCTCGGCACGATCTCCGGATATGCGCATATGCTGGTGGTCCGGGCTTTCCGGCTCGCGCCGCTGTCGCTGCTTGCGCCGTTCCAATACTTCGAGATCATCTCGGCGACCGTTCTCGGCTATGCGCTGTTCAACGATTTCCCGAGCTTTTCCAAATGGATCGGCATCTTCATCATCGTTGCATCAGGCCTCTTCATCATCTGGCGCGAGCGGTTGCAGGCGCAATCGTTAAAATCCTCCTGACCCCGGGAATATCGGGTTAACTCCGCTTCTTGAGGGATCGTCAATTCGCAGACGATAAAACAGTCTCCGGTTTCATGATGAAGCCTGGAGTTAAAACATGAGCGAATTTCGTCTCGCTTTTCCGGCCTGTGTCGTGGCCGGCAAGCATCGGCTGACGGCCGAAGATATTATACTGTTGCGCAAACATGCTTTTCCGCATGGCATTCGGACATCCGACGATGTCGTGGCGATGTTGGCGCTCAATAATTCCTGCCCTGAAAAATGTGCCGCGTGGAACGCTTTCTTCGTCGAACAGCTCGCCGGTTTCATCGTCCATTATACCTATCCGCAAGGCTCGCTTGATGAAATCAACGTCGCCTGGATCATGCGCATGTTCACGACCGATGGTGTCGTCAACTCGGCGCTGGAACTCGAGCTCATTCTCCATGTCATGGAGGTCTCGGCCGATGTCCCGGGTGAATTGAGAGCGCTCGCCCTCGATCAGGTCCGCCTGGCGATCACCGACAATATCGGTGGCTACAAGCTGTCGCGTGCCGTCGATCGCCGGGGCATTACCCGCCAGGACGTCGATTTCGCGATGCGCATCTTCAGAAGCGTCGCCGAAGGCGGCATCATCCCGGTCTCGCCGGTCGAATACGGCGTGCTCCAGCAGATCGAGCAGGCAACACTGGCCGGCGCCAATCATCCGCATTGGGCGGGGATCATGGCCGCCGTCAAGCTGCGCGAATATGCCGAGCCGCGGCGCAGCCGCTGGCTGCGCATCGTCGACGAAGAACCCGTCTCGGAAGCAGCCGTCGCCTGACCCTCCGCAAGCCTGATTGTGCGTTCCGGTGTTTTGTGCGTAAAACTCCGGGATGCATTTCTGGGTGGAGTCTCGATGTTCAAGAAAATCCTGATCGCGAATCGCGGCGAAATCGCCTGCCGCGTGATCAAGACTGCGCGCCGCATGGGCATTCAAACCGTCGCGGTCTATTCGGATGCGGATCGGGACGCGCTGCATGTCGAGATGGCCGACGAGGCCGTGCATATCGGCCCGGCCGCCGCGTCGGAAAGTTATCTGGTTGCCGAAAAGATCATCGCTGCCTGCAAGGCGACTGGCGCCGAGGCGGTGCATCCGGGCTACGGCTTCCTCTCCGAACGCGCCTCCTTCTGCGCCGAGTTGGAAAAGCAGGGAATCGTCTTCATCGGCCCGAAGCCGAAGGCGATCATGGCGATGGGCGACAAGATCGAATCGAAGAAATTCGCCAACGCCGCCGGAGTCTCCACCGTGCCCGGCCATCTCGGCATCATCGAGGATGCCGTCCATGCGGAAGTGATATCAGCCGGGATCGGCTATCCCGTCATGATCAAGGCTTCGGCTGGCGGCGGCGGCAAGGGCATGCGTATTGCCTGGAACGAGGCGGAGGTGCGCGACGGCTTCGAGCGCGCCCGCTCGGAGGCGAAGAGCTCATTCGGCGACGACCGTGTCTTCATCGAGAAATTCGTCGTTGAGCCGCGCCATATCGAGATCCAGGTCCTGGCCGATGCACATGGCAACGTCGTCTACCTCGGCGAACGCGAATGCTCGATCCAGCGGCGGAACCAGAAGGTCGCGGAAGAGGCGCCCTCGCCTTTCCTCGACGAAAAAACCCGCAAGGCGATGGGTGAACAATCGGTCGCCTTGGCGAAAGCCGTCGACTACCAGAGCGCCGGCACCGTCGAGTTCATCGTCGACCGCGACCGCAATTTCTATTTCCTGGAAATGAACACCCGTCTGCAGGTCGAGCACCCGGTGACCGAACTCGTCACCGGCATCGATCTCGTCGAGCAGATGATCCGTGTCGCAGCGGGCGAGCCCCTTCCCTTTGCTCAAGGAGATGTCAGGCTCGACGGCTGGGCGATCGAGAGCCGGCTCTATGCCGAAGATCCCTACCGCAATTTCCTGCCCTCGATCGGCCGCCTGACGCGCTACCGCCCGCCGGCGGAAGGCAGGACCGGCAATGTCGTCATCCGCAACGATACCGGCGTCTTCGAGGGTGCGGAGATCTCGATGTATTACGATCCGATGATCGCCAAGCTCTGCACCTGGGCGCCGACGCGGCTCGAGGCGATCGAGGCCATGGCCCGGGCGCTCGACGGCTTCGTCGTCGACGGCATCGAACATAATGTTCCTTTCCTGGCGGCGCTGATGAAACATCCCCGCTGGCGCGAGGGCCGGCTTTCCACGGGCTTCATCGCCGAGGAATATCCCGATGGTTTCGCGCCGATGAAACCGGAGTCGCAAGAGGAGGCCGTGCTTGCCGCCATCGCGCTTTCCGCATCGCTGATCGAGGCGAACCGCCGCGAACGTTTCGCCGATCGCCTGCGTGCTGCATCGGGCGCGCTGCGCGAGCACTGGGTGGTCAAAATCGGCGACAACCACGTCGCCGCAAGATTGCTCGACGGTCTCGTCACCATCCCTTTCGATATGGACATGGCGATCGAGGGCGAGAACCGGAGTGTTGTCACCGACTGGAGACCGGGAGACCCTGTGTGGAGCGGCAAGGTCGGCGGTCGCGACATCATCGCGCAGGTCCGTCCCGTTCTCAACGGGTTGCGCATCGACTGGCAGGGGCTTTCGGTGAGGGCCAAGGTGTTTTCGCCACGTCATGCCGAACTCGACAGGCTGATGCCGGTGAAGCTGCCGCCCGATACCTCCAAGCTCCTGCTCTGCCCGATGCCCGGCCTCGTCATCGCCATCGCCGTTGCCGAGGGTCAGGAGGTCAAGGCCGGTGAGACGCTTGCGATCGTCGAGGCGATGAAGATGGAAAACGTGCTGCGCGCCGACCGCGATCTCGTCGTCTCCAAGATCAATGCTGCAGCCGGCGAAAGCCTGGCCGTCGATGCCGTGATCATGGAATTCGCCTGAAAGGGAAAGACCGGGCGGCCGGGTGTTTTTGCTTGAGCCGAGTTCGTCGACCATGCCAAGCTCGAGCCCGATAAATCAGCTGGGAAGCAACAAAATCAGCAGGGAGATATGAAGATGGACGTTCGCGCCGCCGTTGCCGTTCAGGCCGGAAAACCGCTCGAAGTGATGACCGTGCAGCTGGAAGGGCCGAAGGCCGGCGAAGTGCTGGTCGAGGTCAAGGCGACGGGCATCTGCCACACCGATGATTTCACTTTGTCGGGCGCCGATCCGGAAGGCCTGTTTCCGGCCATCCTCGGCCATGAGGGCGCCGGCATCGTCGTCGATGTCGGTCCGGGGGTCACCTCGGTGAAGAAGGGCGATCACGTCATTCCGCTCTACACGCCTGAATGCCGCGAGTGCTATTCCTGCCTGTCCCGCAAGACCAATCTCTGCACCTCGATCCGCGCGACCCAGGGCCAGGGGCTGATGCCGGATGGCACCAGCCGCTTCTCGATCGGCAAGGACAAGATCCACCACTATATGGGCTGCTCGACCTTTTCGAACTTCACCGTGTTGCCGGAGATCGCCCTTGCCAAGGTCAATCCCGACGCCCCCTTCGACAAGATCTGCTACATCGGCTGCGGCGTCACCACCGGCATCGGCGCGGTCATCAACACCGCCAAGGTCGAGATCGGTTCGACGGCGATCGTCTTCGGTCTCGGCGGCATCGGTCTCAACGTGCTGCAGGGCCTGAAGCTTGCCGGCGCCGACATGATCATCGGTGTCGATATCAACAGTGATCGCAAGGAATGGGGCGAAAAGTTCGGCATGACCCACTTCGTCAATCCGAAGGAGGTCGGTGACGACATCGTGCCCTATCTCGTCAACCTGACCAAACGCAACGGCGACCTGATCGGCGGCGCCGACTACACTTTCGACTGCACCGGCAACACCAAGGTGATGCGCCAGGCGCTGGAAGCCAGCCATCGCGGCTGGGGCAAGTCCATCATCATCGGCGTGGCCGGCGCCGGCCAGGAGATCTCCACCCGTCCGTTCCAGCTGGTCACCGGCCGCAACTGGATGGGCACCGCCTTCGGCGGCGCGCGCGGGCGCACCGACGTGCCGAAGATCGTCGACTGGTACATGCAGGGCAAGATCCAGATCGATCCGATGATCACCCACACCATGCCGCTTGATGACATCAACAAGGGCTTCGAGCTGATGCATGCGGGCAAGTCCATCCGCGGCGTGGTCGTGTACTGATGACTGCAGCCAACTACAGGGCCGATCTCAAGAAGCTCGAAGAGCTCCCCGCGCGGGAGCTCTTCGACCTCATGAGAATGCGCGTCGATGTTTTTGTCGTCGAGCAGAACTGCCCGTATCCGGAACTCGACGGCAAGGATATCGATGCTCTGCATTTGCGCCTTCTGGAGGACGCTGAGCTCCTGGGCGCGGCGCGAATCCTGAAACCGTATGAGCCGCGGGATCCATCAAAGATCGGCCGCGTCGTCGTCTCGCCTGCCCATCGCGGCAAGCGGCTGGGCGATGCATTGATGCGCGAAGCGATCACCGCCTGTGAGCGGCTTTACCCGGCAAATCCGATCGCCTTGTCGGCGCAGGCCCATCTGCGCCGTTTCTACGAATCCTTCGGCTTTGTCGGGATATCGCAGGAATATCTGGAAGACGGCATTCCCCATATCGATATGATCAGACAGCCGGCCATTCAGCCGGCATGAGGATATAGCCATGATCTATGTCGACGCCGATGCGTGCCCGGTAAAACCGGAAATCCTCAAGGTGGCCGAACGTCACGGCCTCGAAGTGACCTTCGTCGCCAATTCCGGCCTGCGCCCTTCGCGCGATCCGATGATCCACAACGTCATCGTCTCCAATGCCTTCGACGCCGCCGACAACTGGATCGCCGAACGCGCCGGTGCGGGCGATGTCGTCGTCACCGCCGATGTACCGCTAGCCGTGCGCTGTGTCGCGACCGGCGCCTTCGTCAGCGGCCCGACCGGGCGCGTCTTCGACGAAACCAATATCGGTATGGCAAGCGCCATGCGCGATCTCGGCGCGCATTTGCGTGAAACCGGCGAGAGCAAGGGCTATAACGCCGCCTTCAGCCCGAAAGACCGGTCACGCTTCCTCGAAACCTTCGACCGCCTCTGCCGCCGCGCCAAGAGCCTTTCCGCGCAAGCCGGCGGCCAAGGCTGATCGCATCCCCAACCAGCAAAACAAGTCAGCAACAAACGGGTGGCATGGCAGCCATGCCGATTCCTACCTTGAAGTAAGCCGTCTCCTCACGCATATACGCCCCATCGCAGACGACTGCGGCATCCCTCAGGATGCAACCGTCGCGGGGACGGCCTCGCTCTTGAACAAGGAGAGTCGTATGGCTTGGTTTCTGCTTTTTCTCGCCGGCCTTTTCGAATGTGGCTGGGCGATCGGTCTTAAATATACCGAGGGTTTCACGCGGCCGCTGCCGACCACGCTGACCGTCATATCCATGGTGATCAGCATCGTGCTGCTCGGCCTGGCGGTAAAGCACCTGCCGATCGGCACCGCCTACGCGGTCTGGACCGGCATCGGCACGGTTGGCACCGTACTGCTTGGCATCTGGCTGCTTGGCGATGAGGCAAGTGTCTCCCGTCTTGCCTGCATCATGCTGATCGTCGGCGGTATCGCCGGCCTCAAACTCACTGCCTGAGATTGAGGCTGAGGGGCGTCGGCGACGTCCCTCAGCTACGGTTCAGACTGTCTTGCGGTTGTCGACGGCGAGAGCGCCGGGACCGGAGAAGAACAGGTAGAGGAAGACGAAGCAGAACAGGATCGCGGCGTCGCCCTGGTTGACCGCCGGGAAGAAGCTGCTCGGCGCATGCGCCATGAAATAGGCGACCGCCATTTCGCCGGCGAGCAGGAAAGCGACAGGGCGCGTCAGCAGGCCAATGAGAATGAGGATACCGCCGATAAGCTCGAGAAGAGCCGCGAAAAGCATCAGCGGCGGCAGCGAGCCGGACATCTGCGAAGCCGGGAAGCCGAAAAGCTTCATCGTGCCGTGTTCGATGAACAGCAGTGCGGTGATGATTCTGAGAGCGGCCAGCCCGTAGGGGCGATAGGCAGAAAGACGCTCGAAACTTAACATTAAACCTCTCCATTAAAACAATTACAGCCGAGCGTTAGCCCGTCCTCGTCAGCGATTGAACACACGGATCACTGACGGCCGTTCACATTTTCGACAGCGGGTAAACACCCGATCGCGCAGCTTTATTCGGCGGAAACGTTAAAGCGGAATGTTGTCGTGTTTCTTCCACGGATTGGCGAGATCCTTGTTGCGCAGCATCTTCAGGCCGCGCGCCAGCCGCCTGCGGGTCGAATGCGGCATGATCACCTCGTCGACATAACCGCGCTCGGCGGCGACGAAGGGCGAGAGGAACCGATCCTCGTACATTTTCGTATGTGCGGCGATCTTCTCGGGATCGGCGATATCCTTGCGGAAAATGATCTCGACCGCGCCCTTGGCGCCCATCACGGCGATCTGCGCCGTTGGCCAGGCATAGTTCAGGTCGCCGCGCAGATGCTTCGACGCCATCACGTCATAGGCACCCCCGAAGGCTTTGCGGGTGATGACGGTGAGCTTCGGCACCGTTGCCTCGGCGTAAGCGAAGAGCAGCTTGGCGCCGTGCTTGATGAGGCCGCCATATTCCTGCGCCGTGCCCGGCAGGAAGCCCGGCACGTCGACAAACGTGACGATCGGAATATTGAAGCAGTCGCAGAAGCGCACGAAACGGGCCGCCTTGCGCGAGGCGTCGCTGTCGAGCACCCCGGCCAGCACCATCGGCTGGTTGGCGACGAAGCCGACGGTGGAGCCTTCGACGCGGCCGAAACCGCAGACGATGTTGCCGGCAAAACTCGCCTGGATCTCGAAGAAATCCCCCTCGTCCGCCACCTTCCGAATCAGTTCCTTGATATCGTAAGGCTTGTTGGCGCTCGCCGGCACCAGCGTGTCGAGAGAGGCGTCGACTTCTGTCACCGACTGGTAACATTCGATCTCCGGCAGCGGCGCGGTATTCGACAGCGGCAGGAAATCGATCAGCCGGCGCACCTGCAACAGCGTTTCGACATCATTGTCATAGGCGCCGTCGGCAATCGACGAGCGCACCGTATGGACGACGGCGCCGCCGAGTTCTTCGGCTGTCACTGTCTCGTTGGTCACGGTTTTCACCACATCCGGACCGGTGACGAACATGTAGGAGGTATCGCGCACCATGAAGATGAAATCGGTCATCGCAGGCGAATAGACGTCGCCGCCGGCGCAAGGCCCCATGATGACGGAGATCTGCGGGATGACGCCGGAAGCCAGCACATTGCGCTGGAACACCTCGGCATAACCGCCGAGGGCCGCCACGCCCTCCTGGATACGGGCGCCGCCCGCATCATAGATGCCGACGATCGGCGCGCGGTTCTTCAGCGCCATGTCCTGTACCTTCATGATCTTCTCGGCATGCGCTTCCGACAGCGAACCGCCGAAGACGGTGAAGTCCTTGGCGAAGACGAACACCGTGCGGCCGTTGACCGTCCCCCAGCCGGTGACGACGCCGTCGCCGGCAACACGGCTCTTGTCCATGCCGAAATCGGTGGAGCGATGTTCGACGAACATGTCGAACTCCTCGAAGGAGCCCTCGTCGAGGAAAAGGTCGATGCGCTCGCGCGCCGTCAGTTTGCCACGCTTGTGCTGGGCGTCGATGCGGGCTTTGCCACCGCCGAGACGGGCGATGTCGCGGCGCCGTTCCAGTTCTTCGAGAATTTCCTTCATGCGATCTCCCTCGCCGCTGCGGGCGGCAATCCGGCGGTAGATTTGTCCTAGCGGCTGCGGCCGCTGAGCGAGAAAACCGAGCGTATCCTTGCTGCAACGTCCTCGGCCAGGATCTCGTCGGCAAGCTTGGGATCGGCAGCGATGCTGGTCACGTCGAAGGCGCTGACGGCGATGACCGAGCCGTCCTCGACCGAGGCGGCGTCGATGCTGATCTTGGCGACGTTGCGGTCCTTCTGAAAGCCGAGGCCCTTTTCGACGGACACCACCCGGATCGTCAGCACCACCCGCGGCAGCACCGTGTTGCGCACCGTGGCGTTGATCGCGGCGTTGACGCGGTCGTTGATGCCGGAAAGCAGCTCGGCCGGCATGTTCGGGCCGGAGAGAACGACGGCGCTGCGCACATCATAGACCGGCGTCTCCGGCTTCGTGCCCGAGAGACTGACGCAGGCCGTGAGCGCGATACAGACGAGTGCGGCCCGGCAAAAACACGACCTCAGCCAATTCATTGCAAAATCCCGCACCACCCCGTTGGAGTCGCAGATTTCGCCATAATGCCTGGGAAGGCAATATGTTTCAGGCGCTTAGGGCGAAAAAAACATCCGTCGCCGCCTTGAACTCGGCAAAGCGCTTGGCCCGCCGCTCCTCAGCTTCCTCGTCGCTGCCCCAATGCTCGATCGTCCAGTCCTCGTCGAGATGGGCAAGCGACCAGGCCTCCTCCATCGTCACCCGGCCCTCGGCGAAGGCGAGCGCCAGGATCGCCGAACCTGTGAGCGTGGTGACCGTGTGGAGTGCTGCAAGCGCCATCGCGCTGTCATATCTGGCGAGCGTGACGGCGAAGGCGGCGGTCGCCTCGCGCGGCTGCTCCTGCGGCATCACCCCTTCGACAAGGATGAAGCGAGCGCCGAGATCGTTTGCCGCCCAGTCGATGACGGGGTCCCAGCGCTCCGCCTGCCGCTCGACCAGCAATTCCGGCCCATCGGCGCGATAGCAGAGCAGGTCGCTGGAGGAAAAACGCAGGATATCCTCGAAAATCGCCTGCGCATTGGCGGTAACGCCGTCGAGCGCGGTGTTGACGAGCCGTGTCACCGGCATGCTCACCGGATTGATTTCCTCGCCCTGCGCCTGCCATTCGGCCGCGACAAGCCGCGCCAGCACCTCTGTCGGAACGGCCAGAACCTGCCGCGCCGGCGTGCGCACCATCTTGCCGTCGAGCGTGATCGCAAAACCGCCCTCGTGCTCGGCAATGGAGACGTCGGTATAGAAACGCTTCGGCAGCGGCTTCTTCATCTGGATCTGCGCGCGGCGGATGGGATCGGGATGGCTCAGGCCTTCGGAAAGGTCGTTCAGCAGATCGCGCATGGGCTCACCTCAGGAAAAATGACGCAATATCTCGTTCGGATGGTAGGCGATCGCATCAGCGCCGTTGGCGATCAGCTCATCCACGCTGGCATAGCCCCAGGCAACACCGATCGCCTTGGCGCCGGCAGCCTTTGCCATCTGCATATCGTAAACGGCATCGCCGATGACAATGGTGTCGGCAGCATTCATGCCGGTTTCATCGCAGCATTCCGTCACCATGGCCGGATGCGGCTTGGAGGGGCAATCGTCAGCGGTCCGTGCGACGATGAAATGCTCGTCGAAGCCATGCGTCTCCATCACCAGCTTCAGCCCACGCCTGGATTTGCCCGTCACCGCGCCGATCAGCAGGTCTTCGCGCCCGCTGATCGCATCGATCATCTCGCGAATGCCGGGAAACAGCGGCTCCTTGTAATCGAGATCCTGACGCACGATCGAGAACAGCGATTTGTAGTGCGCCGTCATGTCGATGTCTTCCTGCTCGACATGCGGCCTGCCCTGCATTCGGGCGATCGCAATATCGAGGGACAGGCCGATAATCGCCTTGGTGTCGTCAAATCGCGGTTCCGGCTTGCCGAACCTATCAAAGGTCCGGCGCATGGTTTCGTGGATCAGACCAGCGCTATCGACCAGCGTGCCGTCACAATCGAAAAGCGCCAGTTTCATTCGTCGTCCCTTTCGGCGCTGGAGAGATCGAAGCCGAGAAGATTCCAGGTCTGGACCATGTGCGGCGGCAGCGGCGCGCTGACGCGCAGCCGCCCGCCGGAGGGGTGCGGAATGTCGATGTGGCGGGCATGCAGATGCAGACGCTTCTGGACGCCGCCTGGAAAATCCCAATTCGGATCGTCGTCGAAATATTTCGGATCGCCGATGATCGGGTGGCCGATATGCAGGGCGTGAACGCGCAACTGATGGGTCCGGCCGGTATAGGGTTCCATCTCCAGCCAGGCAAGGTTCTGGGCGGCGGTTTCGAGCACACGGTAGAAGGAGACGGCATGGTCCGCCCCGTCTTCGCCGTGTTTGGCGATCCGCATGCGGTCGCCGTCGGCAGTCGGCTCCTTGACGAGCCAGGTCGAGATCTTGTCCTCATGCTTGCGCGGCACACCCTTGACCAGCGACCAATAGGTCTTCTTGGTGTCGCGCTCGCGGAAGGCGGCCGTCAGCTTCTGCGCGGCGCCGCGCGTACGGGCGATGACGAGAACCCCTGACGTGTCACGGTCGAGGCGATGAACGAGCCGCGGCTTCTCGCCCTTCGGGCTGGTCCAGGCTTCGAGCATCTGGTCGATATGTCTGGCGACGCCGGAGCCGCCCTGCACCGCAAGCCCGGGCGGCTTATTGAGCACGATCACCTTGTCGTCCTCATGCAGCACCATGCGCGACAGCAGTTCGAAATCGGTCGAATGCTTGAGATCCTTTCCGGCGATCGGTCCGGATTTCAGCTTCGCATCGACATCGAGCGGCGGCACGCGCACCGTCTGGCCGGGCTGCACGCGCGCATCCGATTTGACACGTCCACCATCGACGCGCACCTGACCGGAGCGCAGGAGTTTCTGCAGCGGACCGAAACCGAGCCCCGGAAAGTGCACCTTGAACCAGCGATCGAGCCGCATGCCGGCTTCGTCGGGTTCAACCTTGATATGTTCTATGCCAGCCATTAAAAATCTTTCGGAAATTGCAGCGCAGGCCGAGCCGGCGTTCTTGCCGCAGCCTTTAGAGCATTTTCACGCAAAACGGAAACCGGAAAAGAAATCAGGCCAAAGCGCGCATGACGGCGAGGCCTGCGATGACAGCCGCCATCGAAAGCCCGACGCTCGCAACGATGTAGACGCCGCCGGCCACCGCCTCACCACGCTCGAACAAGGAGATGGCATCGAGCGAGAAAGCCGAGAAGGTGGTGAAGCCGCCAAGGAAGCCGGTGATCAGCAGCAGGCGCAGTTCCACCGAGGCGTTGAATTTCCGCGCGATCAACTCGGCAAAGACGCCGATGACAAAGCAGCCGACGATATTGACGGCGAGCGTACCCCAGGGAAAGCCTGGCCCCATGAGCCTCAGCGCCCACTGGCCGACATAATATCTGAGGAGGGAACCGATGGCGCCGCCGACGGCGACGAGAAGAGCCTGGATCATGAGCCGGATTTACCGCGTTGCGAAAGTGATTCCAACTGACCCCCTATGAATTCTTACCATTTTGTAAAATGCCAATGATTTTCTTATGATGGCGCCAAGATCATGCCGATACGGTGATGGCATGACCCAGTTGCTGTCGATATCGGCCAACACCGCCGCCGTTGCCTTCGAATCGCTGCGCATCCCGCAGCGTGTCGCGACGAGCACGGCGGCACGCGATGCACGGCGCCTTGCCGACCGGCAGTCGAAGGCTGAGAGCACTGACGAGGTCGACGAGCCTTCCAGCATTATCCAGTCGACGGAGGTGGCGCTCGACCTGATGGCCAAAGGCAACCGTCAGCCGCAGGCGGGCCTGAAACAGGCGCTGCGATCCTACGAAGATTTCTGAGGCATTTGCCTTGCCCGAACGAAAAGCCCGCGGCTGCAATCGCAACCGCGGGCGTTTCTGTCTTCACAATCGTGGTCCTTACTTGCCCTGGGCCGACAATACTTGCAGCACCAGATCGACCTTACCGGCCTTTTCGAAGGTCAGCGTCACCGGCACCGTGTCGCCCTGCTTGAACGGCGTCTTCACCTTCTGGAACATCAGATGCAGGTTGCCGGGCTCGAGCTTGACCGTCTCGCCGGCAGCAATGGCGATGCCGTCCTTCAGCTGGCGCATCCGCATGACATTGTCCTTGGTCTCCATCTCGTGGATCTGAACCTCGCCTGATGCAGGCGAGCTCACGGACACCAGCCGATCATCCGTCTGGCCGTTGTTCTTCACCGTGAAGAAACCGCCGCCGACCGGCTGGCCGGGCAGCATCGCCTTGGCGAAGCCGCCGGAGATTTCGAGATCGCCGGCCTTGACCGTTTCGCCGGCCAGCGCCGCAGCGCCCATGCCGGTCATGTCCATGCCGGCCATGTCGTCATGATCGTGGCCGTGACCTTCGCCCGCCACGACCTTCAGGAGCGGCGCCGGGCTTTTCAGGCCATGCGCGTCGTCGCCCTCCTTCGCCACCTGATCCCAGGCCTCGACGGTATCGCCACACATCTGCGTCACCGGAAAGGCAAGCGAGGTGCCGGCTTCGACGCCCGAAACCTTACCCTGGATCACGAAGGTGTCGTAGAAATCGTCGGAGAGATTGCCGTTCTTCCAGCGGATCTCGATCGCGCCTGATTTCACCTTGTCGCCGTGATTGTCGTAGGTCTTCTGGTAATCGCCCTTGATCACCTCGAGCTCCCAGCCGGCTTTCGGCTGCGGCTTGGCGAAGACGAAACCTTCCGGCAGCTTGACTCGCACTTCCGTGGTCGCCTTGCCGTCGCAGCCATGCGGCAGCTGCAATGTGGCGAGAATGGTGCTGTCCTGCTTTGCCTGCTTGTCGAGGAAGGTTACATGCGCCTCGGCGCCGGCAAAAGCGGTGGCGGAAAGAACGGCGGCAAACGCAAATGTCTTGCCAAATTTTTCGATAGTTTTCATCGGATATCTCCTCGCCGGCCGCGGACTTCTCTCAAGTGGACCGGCATTACTGATCATGGTTGCGATAACAGATCAGGCGAGGATGGGGGGCGCGCGGGAATTCGCCCGGCTGACGGCGCCTGCGCCGACAACGACAGAGATTTCGACCGGCGCGTTGATCAGCGAGCCGAGCTTGCGCTCGAGCCAGGAGCCCGCATCCGGCGTCGGCAGGATGACCGAGGCCGACAGCCGGCAAGCTTCACAATTCGGTTTGAAGGTAAGGGTCTTGCCGTCGGCGTCCTCTATGGTGACGCAGAGCGAGGCGAAGGTGCCGTCGGGCAGCACATAGGCCGCGGCATCGTAGCCCTCGGCGGCGGCAGCCTGCGGCGCCTGATGGGCAAGGCCGAGCAAAACCAAGCTCAATGCGCAAAGCATGCGCAGGAAGAGCGTCGCTTTCAGTCCGGTCTGCCGCATGAGATCCCCTTCAACAGCATGTCGCGATAGCCGGTTTCCCCGCCGAATGCAAAAGCAGATTTGCCGCAGATTAGGGCTTGGTTGGAATAAGACGACAAAAATTTGCCCGGTCACGACATTTGCCCCTTGCCAAGCGCTGCACCCGCCGGATAATTGCGCCAACCTTGTTGGGAGAATCCGGTGCTTTCGCCACCGGTGCCGAAGGAGCAACCGCCCCGGAAACTCTCAGGCAAAAGGACCAGCAAGGGGCAGACGGAACTCTGGAGAGAAGCGTTCTCGAAACGCTCGCCGAAGGGATAACAATCTCAGGCACTCAGGACAGAGGGGGCTCAGGAGAGAAGTGCGCAACCGCGCCTTCAGATTTGAGCCCGCGCCTTCCTGAGAAGGCGCAAACCCCGGAGGCGTCTTTTGGACGATACTGCTGCCCTGAAGAAAACCCCGCTGCATGCCCTGCATCTGTCGCTCGGCGCCCGCATGGTGCCGTTCGCGGGTTATGACATGCCGGTGCAATATCCTGCAGGTGTCATGAAGGAACATCTTCATACCCGCACCGAAGCCGGCCTCTTCGACGTCTCCCATATGGGCCAGGTGATCGTGAAGGCGAAATCGGGCAGCTACGAAGATGCCGCGCTGGCGCTCGAAAGCCTGGTGCCGGTTGACATACTGGGCCTTGCCGAAGGCCGTCAGCGCTATGGCTTCTTCACCGACGACACCGGCTGCATTCTCGACGACCTGATGATCACCCATCTCGACGATCATCTTTTCGTCGTCGTCAACGCGTCGTGCAAGGAAGCCGACCTCGCCCATCTGCAGACCCATATCGGCGACCAATGCGATATCACCCTTCTCAATCGTGCTCTGATCGCGCTGCAAGGACCGCGTGCCGTCGAGGTTCTCGCAGAGCTCTGGGCCGACGTCGCGGCGATGAAATTCATGGATGTGCGCCACTGCCGCCTGCACGACGTTTCCTGTCTGGTCTCGCGCTCCGGCTATAGCGGCGAGGACGGCTTCGAGATTTCGATCCCCGTCGACAAGGCCGAGGATGTCACCATGCGGTTGCTCGAACATCCCGACGTCCAGGCAATCGGGCTCGGCGCCCGCGATTCGCTGCGCCTGGAAGCCGGCCTCTGCCTCTACGGCAATGATATCGACACGACCACCTCACCGGTCGAGGCAGCACTTGAATGGGCCATGCAGAAGGCAAGGCGCGGCGGTGGTGCACGCGCCGGCGGCTTCCCCGGCTCCGGCCGCATCCTTTCCGAACTCGAAAACGGCGCCGCGCGCCGCCGCGTCGGCCTGAAGCCGGAAGGCAAGGCCCCGGTACGCGGCCATGCCAAGCTCTACGCCGATGCCGAGGGCAAGGTCGAAATCGGCGAAGTCACCTCGGGCGGCTTCGGCCCCAGCGTCGAAGGCCCCGTCGCCATGGGCTACGTGCCGATCTCTCATGCTGCGGCGGGCACACTCGTTTACGCCGAGGTGCGCGGCAAATATCTGCCGATCACCGTCAGCGCCCTGCCCTTCGTCACACCGACCTACAAACGCTAAACCTTTTCCAGAGAGGACGAACAATGCTGAAATTTACCGAAGAACACGAATGGCTGAAGATCGAAGGCGGCGTTGCGACGGTCGGCATCACCAACTATGCCGTCGATCAGCTCGGCGACCTGGTTTTCGTCGAACTGCCGGAAGTCGGCGCGACCTTCTCCAAGAACGGCAATGCCGCGACCGTTGAATCCGTCAAGGCTGCTTCCGACGTCTATTGTCCGCTTGATGGCGAGATCACCGAGGTCAATCCGGCCATCGTTGCCGATCCGTCATTGGTCAATTCCGATCCTCAGGGCGCCGGCTGGTTCTTCAAGCTGAAGCTTGCAAATCCTGCTGACGCCGATGGCCTGCTCGATGAGGCGGCCTACAAGGAGCTCACTGCGTAATGACGACGCCGACGGAATTCCAGTTTACCGACTACCAGCCCTACGATTTCGCCAATCGCCGCCATATCGGCCCCTCGCCGGCTGAGATGACCGACATGCTGAAGGTGATCGGCTATGACAGCCTCGACGGCCTGATCGACGCGACGCTGCCGCCCTCGATCCGCCAGAAGGCGCCGCTCGTCTGGGGCGCGCCGATGACCGAGCGTGAGGCGCTCGACAAGCTGCGCGAGACCGCCAACAAGAACAAGGTGCTGGTCTCGCTGATCGGCCAGGGTTACTACGGCACGATCACGCCGCCCGTCATCCAGCGCAACATCCTGGAAAACCCGGCCTGGTATACGGCCTATACGCCTTACCAGCCGGAGATCAGCCAGGGCCGCCTGGAAGCGCTGCTCAACTACCAGACGATGATCTGCGACTTGACCGGCCTCGACGTCGCCAACGCCTCGCTGCTCGACGAGGCGACCGCCGCCGCCGAAGGCATGGCGATCGCCGAGCGCGTCGCCAAGTCGAAGGCAAAAGCCTTCTTCGTCGATGCAGACTGCCATCCGCAGACCATCGCCCTCATCCGCACCCGCGCCGAGCCGCTCGGCTGGAGCGTCATCGTCGGCAATCCCTTCACCGATCTCGACCCCGTCGATGTCTTCGGGGCGATCTTCCAGTATCCCGGCACGCATGGTCACGTGCATGATTTTACCGGCCTGATCGCCCGCCTGCACCAGACCGGCGCCATCGCTATCGTCGCCGCCGATATCCTGGCGCTGACGCTGCTGAAGTCGCCCGGCGAAATGGGCGCCGATATCGCCATCGGTTCCTCGCAGCGCTTCGGCGTCCCGGTCGGCTACGGCGGCCCGCATGCAGCCTATATGTCGGTCAAGGATGCCATCAAGCGCTCCATGCCCGGCCGTCTCGTCGGCGTCTCCGTCGATGCCCGCGGCAATCGTGCCTATCGCCTGTCGCTGCAGACCCGCGAGCAGCATATCCGCCGCGAGAAGGCGACGTCGAATATCTGCACCGCCCAGGTGCTGCTCGCCGTCATGGCCTCGATGTATGCCGTCTTCCACGGCCCGAAGGGCATCAAGGCGATCGCCCAGCAGGTGCACCAGAAAGCCGTGCTGATGGCCAAGGGCCTGGAAAAGCTCGGCTATAAGGTGGAACCCGACACCTTCTTCGACACGATCACCGTCGACGTCGGCCATATGCAGGGCCTCATCCTGCGCGCCGCCGTTGCCGAAGGCGTCAATCTGCGCAAGGTCGGCGAAACCCGGATCGGCATGAGCCTCGACGAGCGCACCCGCCCTGCCACGCTCGAAGCCGTGTGGCGCGCCTTCGGCGGCAATTTCACTATCGCCGATTTCGAGCCTTCCTACCGCTTGCCGAAGGGCCTGCTTCGGACCAGCGACTACCTCACCCATCCGATCTTCCACATGAACCGCGCCGAAAGCGAGATGACGCGTTACATCCGCCGGCTCTCCGACCGGGATCTGGCGCTCGACCGCTCGATGATCCCGCTCGGCTCCTGCACGATGAAGCTCAATGCGACGGCGGAAATGCTACCGATCACCTGGCCGGAATTTTCCGATATCCATCCTTTTGTGCCGGCCGACCAGGCGCTCGGTTACCGCGAGATGATCGACGACCTGATCGAAAAGCTCTGCGCCGTCACCGGCTACGACGCCTTCTCGATGCAGCCGAATTCCGGCGCGCAGGGCGAATATGCCGGCCTGCTGACGATCCGCAACTATCATATCGCCAATGGCGACGGCCATCGTGACGTCTGCCTGATCCCGACCTCGGCGCATGGCACCAACCCGGCCTCGGCCCAGATGGTCGGCATGAAGGTGGTCGTCGTCAAGGTGCGCGAGAATGGCGATATCGATCTCGACGATTTCCGCGCCAAGGCTGAGCAGCATGCGGCAAATCTCTCCTGCTGCATGATCACCTATCCCTCGACGCACGGCGTCTTCGAGGAAACCGTCAGGGAAATCTGCGATCTGGTGCATGAGCATGGCGGCCAGGTCTATCTCGACGGCGCCAACATGAACGCCATGGTCGGCCTGTCCCGCCCCGGTGACATCGGCTCCGACGTCAGCCACCTGAACCTGCACAAGACCTTCTGCATTCCGCATGGCGGCGGCGGACCCGGCATGGGCCCGATCGGAGTCAAGGCGCATCTGGCCCCCTACCTGCCCGGCCATCCCGAAACCGACGGCCGCTCGGGCGCGGTCTCGGCCGCCGCCTTCGGCTCCGCCTCGATCCTGCCGATCTCCTGGAGCTATTGCCTGATGATGGGCGGCGAAGGCCTGACCCAGGCGACCAAGGTGGCGATCCTCAACGCCAACTATATCGCCACCCGGCTGAAGGGCGCCTATGACGTGCTCTACAAGTCGAAGACCGGCCGGGTCGCGCATGAATGCATCATCGACACACGCCCGCTGGTCGATAGCTCAGGCGTCACCGTCGACGATGTCGCCAAGCGCCTGATCGACTGCGGCTTCCACGCGCCGACCATGAGCTGGCCGGTCGCCGGCACGCTGATGATCGAGCCGACGGAAAGCGAGACCAAGGCCGAGCTCGACCGTTTCTGCGAGGCGATGCTGGCGATCCGCGAGGAAGCCCGCGCCATCGAGGATGGCCGCATGGACAAGACCAACAACCCGCTGAAGAACGCCCCGCACACGGTCGAAGACCTCGTCGGCGAATGGGACCGTCCCTACAGCCGGGAACAGGCCTGCTTCCCGCCCGGCGCCTTCCGCGTCGACAAATATTGGTCCCCAGTCAACCGCGTCGACAACGTCTATGGCGACCGCAACCTGATCTGCACCTGCCCGCCGGTGGAAAGCTACGCAGAGGCAGCCGAATAACGCTCACACCTGACGCCGTAGCGAAAGCCGAGCAATCCAAGCCCCTTCCATCATGGGAGGGGCTTTCCTCATTCTGATAGAAATGTGCGAAGGAAGGTCATTCCATGCCCCAGGATCAAAGCGAAGCAAGAATGCAGGCGCCATGGTCGAAACCTGTGCTCGTCGCCCTCGAAGAGTCCGGCAAATACACGAGCATCGATACCACCCAGGCCGCCTCCTGGGCGATGATCGAGGATTGGCCGACCGAGGACGGTGCCGCACTCGACCAGGCGCTGCTGATCTGCGCCGACGTCATCAAGGGCAAGCGCACCGGCGAGGACGCACGCAAAGCATTCATCGCCGCCGCGGTCGAAGCTGGCCTCGATATCAAGACCTGAACGGCGGAGACACGACGCCCCGCGTAGGTTCAACGTAAGAGAAGCGGACCGGTTTGCAGCCGATCCAGCTTCAATACCTCGGCAGGGGCACCCGTTCCCGGTTCCCCTGCTCTCCGTCAGTACCAAAATGTGCGGTTTGCCGCTTAGAAGCGCTCGCCGACCATGTCCTCGCTCTTGGCCCACAATGCCTTGGCCGTCGCGGGATCGAGCGCGTAGCTGCGCACGCCTTCGGAAATCGGGCTGATTTCCGCATCCGTTACTTCGGAGACGTGGCAATTTTCGCAATATCTGCCGCCGACCGCGTCTGCCGGAGCGACGAAACCTGCCCAGACTGAGGTCGCGGCACCTTGCGGGATCGTCTTCCGCTGGAAGGGCGGTTTGCCCTCGGCGGCAAGTGCTGCGTTGATCTCAGCCATCATGCCTTCGATCGCGCCGGCGCCGACATGACGGTCGAGCTCGGTCTGAATGCCGCCGGGATGCAGTGCCGTCGCACGGATACCACGCTTCTCGAGGCGCCGGTCGAGCTCCACCGCGAACAGGATATTTGCGGTTTTCGACTGGGCATAGGCCGCCCAGGGCTCATAGGTCTTGCTCTCGAAATTGAGGTCGTCGAGGCTGAAAGGAGCCATGCGATGGGCCGAGGACGCGACGATCACCACACGGCCGCCCGATTTGACGAGCGATGCGATGCGATTGACCAGCACAAAATGACCGAGATGATTGGTGCCGAACTGCGTTTCGAAACCATCGGCGGTGCGGCCGAAGGGAGCAGCCATCACGCCGGCATTGGCAATGACGACGTCGAAGGGGCGGCCATCCGCGATGAGCGCATCGGCGCAGGCCCGCACGCTTGCCAGAGAAGCAAGATCGAGCTCGACGATGTCAAGACTGCCGCCATTGGCTTCACCGGCGCGCACGACTTCCGTTGCCGCCCTTGCCTTTGCAAGGTCACGGGCCGTACCCACCACCTGCGCTCCATGGGCTGCCAGGACACGTGCGGTTTCCACGCCGAGACCGGCCGAAACACCCGTCACCAGAACACGCTTGCCCTTGAGATCGACGCCGGCGAGCACCTCATCGGTGGTCGATGTCGCGCCAAAAAGTCCACTCATGATTATCTCCTTGATCATGGCGCACCGCTCCGGGCTGGAGGACCATTGTCCGCCGGCCTCAAATGAAATAAAAGGAGGATGCCTCCAGATAAATATGGAGGGCGCCTCCGTTTATCAAGGGGACTTCTTGGAAATGGCTGAAAAAAGTGACGGACCCACCGTCCGAAAGCCGCGTGCGGATGCCGAACGCAACCGCCTTCTGCTGATGGAAACGGCAAAGACCGTCTTTGCCGACAAGGGTTCCAGCGCCAGCCTGGAAGAAATTGCCCGCATCGCCGGCGTCGGCATCGGCACACTTTATCGCCATTTCCCGACGCGCGATGCATTGGTTGCCGCCATCTACCGCAACGAGACGACGCAGCTTGCCGCCGCCGCCAAAAGCCTTGCCGAGACACATCCGCCTGTCGAAGCGCTTCGTCTGTGGCTGGTGCAGTTCGTCGATTATGTCGTAACGAAACACGGCATGTCGGAGGTGCTGGATTCTTTGGTCGGCGGCACCTCCGAGCTCTATGCCGATTCGGCCGACTTGATCATAGGCGCCGTCAATCTGCTGGTGGATCGCGCAGTCGCCACCGGCGAAATCCGCCTGGCGATGGACCCGCTCGATATCCTGCGCGCGCTGGCGGGCGGCGCAAGCATCAGCTGCGGCCCCGCCTGGCGGGAGGCGGCAAGACAACTCATCGATATTCTGATTGCGGGGATGAGAGCCAGTCGCTGAGAGGGAGCCAAGTCGCAGTGGCTAAAGGCCCCTCCCATAGGTTGGGAGCGGCTGGATGCTTCTGATGCACAAGGATCAAATTTAACCTTTCTTAGCAAGTCTCTGTTAGCAATTCATAAAGGCGGCTTCCATCAACATGGATCATCGTCGATCCCTTGTTTTGCGTGCAGGTTCTTATGCGTCCATCGGCTGTGCCAGCAATCCTCCTCGCCGCCCTGATTCTCTCGGGATGCTCCGCAAGTTCTGGCGCCGAAGATGTGCTCACCCCTGTACCGTCGCGCGAAACGACCAATGCCATTACCCAGCCGAGCGGCCCGATACCGGCTGCAGCCGTGGGCGATCCTGCTCCGCAGGCAAGCCCGCCGCAGGAGGCATTGAGCTGGACGGGGCAGGTTCCGGAGCCGCAGGCGCTCGTCCCCGCAGACAGGCCGGTCGGCATGCCGATGCCGACGGAAAAACCGGTCGCCATGCTGATGCCGAGCAATCCCGCGGGCAATGCGATGCCCGATCTCGGCGCGAGGCCGCCCTCACGCGGCCAAATTTACGGCCACCGGTTCCGTGATGCCAAACCGATCAACTTCGGTTCCACCTCGCCGAGAAAGCTTGCCGTGCACGGCGTCGACGTGTCGCGCTGGCAGGGCGAGATCGATTGGGAGACGCTGCGCAGGCAAGGCGCGAACTTCGTCTACATCAAGGCGACAGACGGTGGCGATCACCTCGATCCGATGTTCAAGAAGAACTGGCGCCGGGCCAAGGAAGCCGGGCTGAAACACGGCGCCTATCACTTCTTCTATTGGTGCCGGACAGCCGGCGAGCAGGCCGACTGGTTCATCCGCAACGTACCGAAGGAAGCCAACGCTCTTCCGCCTGTGATCGACGTCGAATGGAACGGCGAATCGAGCTGCAAGAGGCGCATCTCGCCTGAACGTGTCCGGGAAAAGATGCAGGTCTTCATGGACAAGCTGGAGCGCCATTACGGCCAGCGTCCAATCATCTACACCGCGCCGGACTTCTACCGGGATAACCTGAAGGGCCAAATGCTCGACTATCCCTTCTGGCTGCGCTCGGTGGCCGCTCACCCCTCCAAGGTCTATCCGGGCCGCAAGTGGCTCTTCTGGCAGTATTCCGGCTCCGGCCTTTCGGATGGCGTCGACGGCAAGATCGACCTGAACGTCTTCAACGGCAATGAAAGCGACTGGCACGACTGGGTGGCGTCGCGATAGCCAAGCTGTCCATGATTTCCGCGCCTTTCCAACATCGTTCCGTGCCAATCCGGAACAGATGAATGGCAAGACGCACTCAGCTGTAGGTCTTTGCTAACGCAACGCCTTCAGCATTCTCTAAATCCTCGCGTGTACAAGAATTTCATCCAGTTCTGGGGAAACGGCTGATGAGCATATCGGGCATGACGAGCACTGCTCTTTCGGGAATGCGGGCGCAGACGACGCGGGTCGGCGCGATTGCCAACAACATCGCAAACAGCAGCACGCCGGACTATGCCAGGCTGAACACCAGCCTCACCTCCGTTGAAGCAGGCGGTGTCCAGGCCGTCGTCAGCCCGACGGCGTCGGATGTCGATCCCGCCACCGAATTGACCGGCCTTGTTGAAGCCGAGCAGAGCTACAAGGCAAACGCCGTGGTCTTCGAGACCGGCGCCGATATGTGGGAAATGCTGATGAGCATCAAGCGCGACTGAGCACGCCCGATTTCATGGAGTTGCTGGCGGAGAATTTTCCGTCGGCCTGA
This sequence comes from Rhizobium sp. IY2, assembly GCF_047532935.1. Classification (NCBI taxonomy): domain Bacteria; kingdom Pseudomonadati; phylum Pseudomonadota; class Alphaproteobacteria; order Hyphomicrobiales; family Rhizobiaceae; genus Rhizobium; species Rhizobium sp. IY2. The sequence continues at coordinate 1,188,843 of NZ_JBLKNU010000001.1, read as the reverse complement.
AGGCCATCAGGAATGCGCCGGCTCGGCCTGGCGCTGGGCGGCAAGGGCCGCGAGATCGGCAGGCTTCAGCTCGACGGATTCGCCGCAGCCACAGGCCGACGTCTGGTTCGGATTGGTGAAGGTGAAGCCCGAGCGCAGCGTCGTCGTTTCGAAGCCCATTTCGGTGCCGAGCAGGTAAAGAGCCGCCGATGGCTCGACCCAGACTTTTGCACCATCGCGCTCGATCAGGTCGTCCTTGGCATTGGGCTCGGTCACCAGGTCGATGGTATACTCCATCCCGGCGCAGCCGCCCTTCTTGATGCCGACGCGAATGCCTTTAGCGTCCGGTCCCGAGTTCTCGACGATCGACTTGACACGGGCCGCAGCCCCGTCCGTCATGCTCATGATTGCAAAGCCCATCGGCTCATTCTCCTTCCGCAACCGGGGTCAAGATCCGGCGCATCGTGACTCGAATGTAGTCGTCCGAGGTAAACGGATCAATACCACGGCACCGTATCAGTACCAGCCGACGGCGACCTGCGCCTCTTCGGACATGCGGTCCGGCGTCCACGGCGGATCGAAGGTCATTTCGACCTCGACGCCCGATACGCCCTCGACGGCGCCGACGGCGTTCTCGACCCAGCCTGGCATCTCGCCGGCCACCGGGCAGCCGGGCGCTGTCAGCGTCATCATGATCTTCACCATCCGGTCGTCTTCGATATCGATCTTGTAGATCAGACCGAGTTCGAAGATGTCGGCCGGAATTTCGGGATCGTAGACGGTCTTCAGGGCGCTGATGACGTCGTCACTCAGCCGCGCCAGTTCATCGGCCGGAATGCTGGAATGCACGATGCCTTCGCGCACGTCGATCTTCTGTTCGCTTTCGTCCAGGCTCATCACGGACACTCCTCAAGCAAAGAACTTGCGCGCATATTCCAGCGCATCGGCCAGGGTATCGACCTCGGCGCGGGTATTATACATGCCGAAGGATGCACGGCATGTGGATGTGACGCCGAAGCGTTTCAAGAGCGGCATGGCGCAATGCGTGCCGGCCCTGACCGCAACACCCTGCCGGTCGATCACCATCGAGACGTCATGGGCATGGATTCCGGCAAGCTCGAAAGAAAAGATACTCCCCTTATCCGGCGCCGTCCCGAAGACCCGCAGCGAATTGACCGATTTCAGCCGCTCGACAGCATAGGCCGCAAGATCGGCCTCATGCCGGGCGATCGCCTCGCGGCCGACCTTCTCCATATAGTCGAGCGCGTAACCGAGCCCGATCGCCTGCACGATCGGCGGTGTGCCGGCCTCGAAGCGATGCGGCGGATCGTTATAGGTAACGACGTCCTCGGCGACTTCGAAGATCATCTCGCCGCCACCCTGGAACGGACGCATCTCCTGCAGCCGTTCCTTCTTGCCGTAAAGCACGCCGATGCCGGATGGGCCGTAGAGCTTGTGGCCGGTCATGACGTACCAGTCGCAATCGATATCCTGCACGTCGACCGGCAGATGCACGGCGCCCTGGCTGCCATCGATCAGCACCGGGATGCCGCGCTCATGCGCGATCCGGCAGACTTCCTTGACGGGAACGATCGTGCCGAGCGCATTCGACATGTGGGTGATGGCGACGAGCTTGGTGCGCTCCGTCAGGCTCTTTTCGAAATCCTCGATATGGAAGGCGCCCTCGTCGTCGACGGGCACCCAGACGAGTTTGGCGCCCTGCCGCTCGCGGATGAAGTGCCAGGGCACGATGTTGGAATGGTGCTCCATGATCGTGAGGACGATCTCGTCGCCTTCGCCAATCTTGGGCATGCCCCAGCCATAGGCGACGGTGTTGATCGCTTCCGTCGAATTCTTGGTGAAGACGATGTCATCAACCGAAGGCGCATTGAGGAAGCGGCGGACTTTTTCGCGCGCGGCCTCATAGGCGTCCGTCGCGGCATTCGAGAGATAGTGTAGGCCGCGATGCACATTGGCATATTCATGCGAATAGGCATGCGAGATGGCGTCGATCACCACCTGCGGCTTCTGTGCCGACGCGCCGTTATCGAGATAGACCAGCGGCTTGCCGTGCACCTTCTCCGCCAGGATCGGAAAATCCCGGCGGATGGCTTCGACGTCGTACTCAGTGGCCGGCACTATCTTGTCCATCGATATATCCGATCAGGCGTGCTTTTCGAGCCAGGCCGAAATCACGCTTTCCAGCGCCTCGACCAGGGCCTCGTCTTCCAGTTCCTCGACGATTTCGGCGACGAAGGCGTTGACCAGCATCGCCCGCGCCATCTTCTCCGGAATACCACGCGCCATCAGGTAATAGAGATGATTGGCGTCGATATCGGTCACCGTCGCGCCATGGCCGCACTGCACGTCGTCGGCAAAGATCTCAAGCTCGGGCTTGACCGAGAATTCGGCATCGTCGGACATCAGCAGCGTGTTGCAGGCCATCTTGGCATCGGTCTTCTGCGCATCGGGCGCCACCCGGATCATGCCCTGGAACACGCCCTTGGCGCGGTCGAAGACGACGTTGCGGATCACCTCGGTCGAACCGGTGTTCGGCACGTCGTGGCCGAGCACCATCGTCACGTCTGTATGGCTGTCAGCGCCCAGCAGGTTGATGCCGCGCAGCGTCAGATCGGCGCCCTCGCCCGTCACCTTGATATGCAGCTCCTGGCGCACCAGCTTGCCGCCGGCATTGATGACGAACAGCCGAAGCTTGGCGTCAGCGCCGAGATCGATGCGGATCTGCCCAAGATGCGTATCGTCGGCTCCCTGCTGCTGCAGGATGATCCAGGTCAGCTCCGTTCCCTCGCCGACCGTAATGTCGCTGACATGGGAGACCAGCGCCGCATCATTTGTCGCCGCAAGGTGACGCTCGATGACGGTCGCCTTGACGCCGGCGCCGAAGGCCACGGGAAGGCGCGTATGCGCTTGCCCGCCGGCATGGATGAACTGGATTTCGAGCGGAGCTTCAAGCTCGGTGCCGGCAGGCACGTCGACGACATAGCCGTCGCGCACGAAGCTGCCATTGATGCGGCCGACGGCGTCGTCGTTGCCGAGCGCATCGAGCCCGTTTGCGGCGGAGCCATCGAGCAGATGGCCGGAATAGGTCGAAATGCCAAGACCGTCGGCGGCAGCCTTCTGGTTGGAATGGCCCTGGATCACCGCCAGCACCGTGGCATCGGCAACGAGCGGCTCCAAAGCTTCGGAGCCCGCATCACCCGCCTGTGGCGGAACGGTGCGCAGAAGATTCTTGAGGTCGGTATAATGCCAGGCCTCGATGCGGCGCGTCGGCAGGCCGGCCTTCTTCAGGTCGTCGAGAAGCCGGTCGCGCAGCGCCGTCACCGCGCCATTGCCGGGCAGCTCACCGATCTGCTGGTTGAAGGCCTCGATCAGTGCCGCTTCGGCCGCTGTCAGGCGGCTCGTCGTCTGCATGTTCATGGACGTCGTCCTTTCCACCCGAACTCAGGCCGCCGTGCCGATGATGTCGGCATAGCCATTGGCTTCCAGCTCATGCGCCAGCGTCTTGTCGCCCGACTTGATCACCTGGCCCTTATAGAGCACGTGGACGGTATCGGGCACGATATAGTCGAGCAGGCGCTGGTAATGGGTGATCACCACGACGGCGCGATCCGGCGAACGCAGCGCGTTGACGCCGTCGGCGACAATCTTCAGCGCGTCGATATCGAGGCCGGAATCGGTTTCGTCGAGCACGCAGAGCTTCGGTTCGAGCAGCGCCATCTGCAGGATCTCGGCGCGCTTCTTCTCGCCGCCGGAAAAGCCGACATTCAGCGGCCGCTTCAGCATCTCGGTATTGATCTGCAGCTTGCCGGCGGCATCCTTGACGCGGCGCATGAAATCCGGCGTCGTCAGCTCGTCCTCGCCGCGCGCCTTGCGCTGCTCGTTCATCGCCACCTTCAAGAACTGCATGGTGGCGACACCGGGGATTTCGACCGGATACTGAAAGGCAAGGAAGATGCCCTTGGCGGCGCGCTCAGCCGGATCGAGCTCGAGGATGCTCTCGCCATTATAAAGAATGTCGCCCTCAGTCACTTCGTAGTCGCTGCGGCCGGACAGCACATAGGAGAGTGTCGACTTGCCGGAGCCGTTCGGCCCCATGATCGCGGCAACTTCGCCGGCCTTCACCGTCAGGTTCAGGCCACGGATGATCTCGGTGCCGTCTTCGGCGATGCGGGCATGGAGGTTTCTGATTTCAAGCATAGTCTCGATCTTTCACTTGGGGCTTTTCCATCCAGGGAAAATGCGTTCCATCAATTCTGACAATTCATCGACCAGTTCGGCTGCTCTACTGAGCACCAGCACAACGGCACATAGGCCAAGAGACGAAAGCACGATCAGTTTGCCGATATTCCAGTTGGCGAATGCAACAAACATTCCTACGACAACACCGGCCAGCGCCGTAGAGAACAAAAACATCAGAGCGCTCGCTATCCAATGCCTTTGTTCGCCTGTCTGCCAAAGCGGTGGCTTTTCGTCCACTACCCAACCGAGCCTTCGAGCGAGATGCTGATCAGCTTCTGCGCCTCGACGGCGAATTCCATCGGCAGTTCCTGCAGGACTTCCTTGACGAAGCCGTTGACGATCAGTGCGATCGCCGCTTCTGTCGGGATACCGCGCTGCAGGCAGTAGAACAGTTGGTCCTCGGAGATCTTCGAGGTCGTGGCTTCATGTTCGAACTGCGCCGTCGAATTCTTCGCCTCGATGTAGGGCACGGTATGAGCGCCGCACTTGTCGCCGATCAGCAGCGAATCGCACTGGGTGAAGTTGCGTGCGTTCGACGCCTTGCGGTGAGCCGAGACCTGGCCGCGATAGGTGTTGTTGGACACGCCGGCGGCGATGCCCTTGGAGACGATGCGGCTCGACGTGTTCTTGCCGAGATGGATCATCTTGGTGCCGCTGTCGATCTGCTGATGGCCGTTGGACACGGCGATCGAGTAGAACTCGCCGCGGCTGTCGTCGCCGCGCAGGATGCAGGACGGATATTTCCAGGTGATCGCCGAGCCGGTTTCGACCTGCGTCCAGGAAATCTTCGAGCGGTCGCCACGGCAATCGCCGCGCTTGGTGACGAAGTTGTAGATGCCGCCCTTGCCTTCCTTGTCACCGGGATACCAGTTCTGGACGGTGGAATACTTGATCTCGGCATCGTCGAGCGCAACCAGCTCGACCACGGCAGCATGCAACTGATTTTCGTCGCGCTGCGGCGCCGTGCAGCCTTCCAGATAGGAGACGTAGGCGCCTTCTTCCGCGATGATCAGGGTGCGCTCGAACTGGCCGGTGCCCTTCTCGTTGATGCGGAAATAGGTGGAAAGCTCCATCGGGCAGCGAACGCCCTTCGGAATGAACACGAAGGAGCCGTCGGTGAAAACAGCCGAATTCAGCGTCGCATAATAGTTATCGCTCGTCGGCACCACGGAGCCGAGGTATTTCTGCACCAGTTCCGGATGCTCGCGGATGGCTTCCGAGATCGACATGAAGATCACGCCGGCCTTCTTCAGCTCCGCCTTGAAGGTGGTGACGACCGAAACGCTGTCGAAAACGGCGTCGACGGCGATCTTCGGCTTCTCGACACCGGCAAGGATCTCCTGCTCGCGCAGCGGGATGCCGAGCTTCTCGTAGACCTTCAACAGCTCCGGATCGACCTCGTCGAGCGACTTCGGACCCGGCGTGCTCTTCGGCGCGGCGTAGTAATAGATGTCGTTGAAATCGATCTTCGGATAATTGACGCGCGCCCAGGTCGGCTCTTCCAGCGTCAGCCAGCGCCGATAGGCTTCAAGGCGCCATTCCAGCATCCACTCCGGCTCCTGCTTCTTGGCCGAAATGAAGCGAATGATGTCCTCGGACAGGCCTTTCGGCGCTTTGTCCATCTCGATGACGGTCTCGAAACCGTATTTGTACTGGTCCACATCGATCAGGCGGACCTGGTCGATTGTTTCCTGCACCGCAGCCATTTCATTCTCCAATCTCGCCGGATACAAGGTCCGGCAGCTTGTAGCGTTCGGGCAATTGTCCTGCCCTGATGTCGGGCAAATGCCTTACCCTGATGTAAGAGGCCAAAAGGGACTTTTCAGCCCGATTGGCAAGCGGAAATTTGCGTTTCCGCAAGTTTATGATGCGGCTTATGCCGCCTCACCCGCCGACCTTCGCCGGCAGGCAATCTTCGCGAAAGCCGCAATCACCCTGTCGACATCGTCTTCCGTTGTCGAAAAGCCGAGCGAGATGCGCAATGCCCCGAGCTTGGCGTCACGTCCCATCGCCGTCAGCACATGGCTTTCGCCAAGCCGACCGGATGAGCAGGCCGAGCCTGCGGAAAGGGCAACGCCTTCGAGATCGAAGGCGATCTGCCCGGTCTCGGCCTTCAGCCCCGGCAGGGTGAAGAAGATCGTGTTGGCGACACGTTCGCCGCCCTCGCCGTGGATCATTACATCGGCTGCCGCCCGACGCATGCCGGCTTCCAGCCGCTCGCGCAACGCGCCGATCGCCGCATTGCGCGCATCGAGCTCCTCGGCCGCGGCTTCCGCCGCCGCGCCGAAGCCGATCAGCGCCAGTGAATTCTGTGTCCCCGAGCGGTGACCCCGCTCCTGGCCGCCACCCTGGATCAGCGGCCGCGGCATCAACGCCTCGCCGCGCGCAATGAGCGCGCCGGCACCCTTCGGTCCGCCGATCTTATGCGAGGAGACGATCATGAAATCGGCGCCGATCCGATTGATATCGAGCGCGAGGCGACCGGCGGCCTGAACGGCGTCGACGACCAGGAGCCCACCATGGGCATGCACGATCTTTGCCGCTGCCTCCACAGGCTGGACGATGCCCGTCTCGTTGTTGACGAGCATGATGGCGACCATCGGCAGGCCGGCAGCCTTGTCATGAGCATCGAGCAGGGTGCCGAGCGCATCGAGATCGACGATGCCGGCTTCCGTCACCGGGATCTCCGTCATCGTCTCTCTGGCGAAGCGGCCACCCTCGCGCACTGCCGGATGCTCGATCGCCGAAAAATAAAGCTGGCCGAGCCGGAGCGGCGTGCGGCCCATGCGGAAATCCGGCGTCAACACCAGGTTGGCGGCCTCGGTCGCGCCGCTGGTAAAAACCACATTTCCGGCATCGGTGCCGGCAAGTGCCGCCACTTTGCGCCGCGCACCTTCAATCGCAGCGCGGGCGGCGCGGCCTTCGCCGTGAACGGAATTTGGATTGCCGAAAATGTCGATGGCGCGCATGATCGCCTCGCGTGCTGCGGGGTGTAGCGGCGCTGTGGCATTCCAGTCGAGATAAAGGCGTGGCGGCGCCATGATCTTCAGTCCTGCGCTTGACGAGCTTGCTTCAGCGGCCGCGGTTCATTTTTCTTGAAATTTCCGCCGGGCTTGCCTTATGACACATTCCACGATGCGTGGATCGCCATGCAAGTTTCGAATTGTTCTAAACTGCGTTTTAGAAAAGCTGACAACACTAGTCAAGTCAATGTTGTCGTCCAACGCAGCGCGAACGCGAAATAAAACCCGGAGTACCAATGCCCGAAGTAATTTTCAACGGCCCAGCCGGCCGTCTTGAAGGCCGCTACCAGCCCTCCAAGGAAAAAAGCGCGCCCATCGCCCTGATTCTGCATCCGCATCCGCAGTTCGGCGGCACGATGAACAATCAGATCGTCTATCAGCTCTTCTACATGTTCCAGAAGCGCGGGTTCACGACGCTGCGCTTCAATTTCCGGGGCATCGGCCGCAGCCAGGGCGAATTCGACCACGGCGCCGGCGAACTTTCGGATGCCGCCTCGGCGCTCGACTGGGTGCAGAGCCTGCATCCCGATTCCAAGACCTGTTGGGTCGCCGGTTATTCCTTCGGCTCCTGGATCGGCATGCAGCTGCTGATGCGCCGGCCGGAGATCGAAGGCTTCATGTCGATCGCGCCGCAGCCGAACACCTACGACTTCTCCTTCCTGGCGCCCTGCCCCTCTTCCGGCCTGATCATCAATGGCGAGGCCGACAAGGTAGCGCCGGAAAAGGATGTCAATGGCCTTGTGGAGAAGCTGAAGACCCAGAAGGGCATCCTCATCACCCACCGCACCGTTGCCAACGCCAACCACTTCTTCAACGGCCAGGTGGAAACCCTGATGGGCGAATGCGAAGACTATCTCGACCGCCGCCTCAACGGCGAACTGGTGCCGGAACCGGCCGCCAAGCGGATTCGCTGACACCACAAAATCTCGGCCCCATCGATGCCGTGACGGTCCGGAACCTCACCGGACCGAACGTGTCAGAACAGATCACCTATCGTGTTGCAATGTATGTTGCAGTGCGGTAGGGTCCTCGCGATCCTAACAAAAGCGAGGTCCGCAATGACCAAGTCGTTCGGGGAAGTCCTGGATAAGTATAGGGGAATCGGTCCGGGGTTCGATTTTCTTCGAATAGGGCTCGCCTTTTCCATCGTATTGACCCATTCCTTTTTGTTAACCAGGAACAATGACTTCATCAGGGGGTCGGTATTCTGGTTCACGGAATACGCTCTTGTTCCGATGTTCTTCGCGCTGAGCGGATTTCTGATCGCCGGCAGCGCCCAACGCCTGAGCCTCAGAAATTTCCTGATCAACCGAAGCTTGCGTATCGTCCCGGCGCTTGCCGTCGATATCGTCGTTTGTTCGCTGATCATCGGCCCGCTCGTCACGATCGTCTATCACGCCGAATATTTTACCGATCCGCGGTTTTTCAAATACTTTCTGAATATCGTCGGTTGGATCCATTACGAGCTGCCGGGCGTTTTCCAGGACAATCCGAGCCAACGTGTCAACGGCGCGCTCTGGACGGTTCCCTGGGAGATCTTCTGCTACATCATCATGTCGTTCCTGATGATCACTGCCATCGTCAAGACGCGCTACAAGCTGCTTGCGGTGACGATCGCCTATATCGTCATCGGCCTTGTCGTGCAGAAGATGCCCTATCTGCTGCCAGGCTCGGTCAAGCCGATCGCTCGCTTCCTGTTCATGAGCCGAGGCTCCCAGCTGATAACGGCCTTCATGATGGGCATCGTCGTCTTTCAGTTCAAAGCGGTCATTCCGCATTCCCGCTGGCTGTTCGCCGCCGCCGGCCTGGTTTGCCTCGTCGCCATTCTCACCCTGGACAGCCAAGCGACGGAGTCGGTGATGAACCGGCCCCTGGTCATCACCTCTCTCGTTTATATCACCGTCTTTATCGGCCTGTCGGAGGTACCCATTCCGGCCTTTTTCAGGAAGGGCGACTATTCCTACGGCGTCTATCTCTATCATGACCCGTTTTTGCAGATCTGGATCAGCTCGTTTCCGTCCGTATTTCTCTATCCGAAATATGGTGCGCTGGCGCTCTATCTCGTCGGCCTGCCCTCGGCCCTCGCCGTGGCGGTGCTGTCCTGGCATTTCATCGAGAAGCCGATCCTTGGCCTTCGCAAGAAGTTCTCGTTCATCGCCCAGGTCAGGGGCGTCGAGGATGGCAATCAGGCTGGGCGCGAATCCCACGTCCGGCCGCCGGTTGCCGTAAAGAGTTAAATTAGCACTTTGCCGGCCGCATATCGGCGGTGAGTTCAAAAGCTGGGTCAAGCACTCCATCGATCAGGATCGGCACGCGTTCACGCATGCCGATTTTCCTCAGCACACGCTGCGAGGCGATGTTATCGGGATGCGTGAAGGCGATGAGGCGCTGCGCAAGCTGCCTTTCGAAGAACCAGTCGACCACCGCACCTGCCGCCTCGGTCGCCAGGCCCTTGCCCCACACCTCCTCGCGCAGGGAATAGCCAAGTTCGAATTGCTCGTTCCTGAACTTCGAAATCCCCGCGCGACCGATAAACCGGCCGTCCTCGTCGAGGATCTTGTATTTCGTCGTGCCGTGGCGCGCCTGCTCCTCGAACCAGCCCCGCAGCCGCTCCTCAGCCTTTTCGAGACTCCATGGCCCGTTGCCGGACAGATATCGGGTCGTCGCCATCGTCGAATGCAGTTGCTGCACGAGGACCGCATCGCCTTCGTCCCACATGACGAAGTTGAGCCGCGGCGTGCTCAATATGACGCTCTGCTCTCTCATGGCGTCGCCAGCACCCCGCCGCTGACGGGGGCGCCGACGCCCGTCGTGCCGGGAAACGTCAACGGCAGCCCGTCCAGCGAGCGGACGGCGAGATAGGCCCAGGCCTCAGCTTCCATCGCATCACCGTCGAAGCCTGCCTCCTCGGCGCTCAACACCCTCGCGCCCAGCCTTCCGGCCATGGCGGAAAACTCCGCCATCACGGTGGCGTTCAGCCGCCCGCCGCCGCAGACGATATAGATCGATGGGCTCTCGGGCAGAAAACCGGCAGATTTGATGATCGAGGCGGCGGCGACATGGGCGAGCGTCCGGGCGCCGTCTTCAAGGCTCGCTTCCTCGGGCCGAAGCGGCGCGAAATCGCCGCGGTCGAGCGAACGGCGAAGATTGCCGCGGAAGAACGGGCTTTGCAGATAACGTTCCGCGAGAGCGGCCACGACCTTGCCGCGCCCACCGATTTCGCCGCCGGGATCATAGGTTCTGCCGGTCTGCATCTCCACCCACTGGTCGATCAGCGTATTGCCCGGCCCACTGTCGAAGGCCGATATCCGGCCATCCGTGCCGATAAAGGTCAAATTGGAGATGCCGCCGATATTGACGAAGCACACCGCCTGTCCAGCCTGCTGGAATTTTCCCGCAAGTGCGGCGTGATAGGCAGGCACCAGCGGCGCGCCCTGCCCGCCATGAACCATGTCGTTGGCGCGCATGTCGTACACCACCGGTATGCCGGTTCGGCGCGCCAGTTCCGGACCGTCACCGATCTGGATCGTCAATCCTTCGTCAGGGCGATGGAGTACTGTCTGGCCATGAAAGCCGAGAACATCGACGGCATCGGCTGAAAGCCCGAAACGCTCCAGGAATGCCGTAACGGCAATTGCATGACGTAAGGTCAGTTCCAGCTCGATGTCGCGAAGCTCAGCGGGCCGTTCGCTCCTGTCGCTGAGCGGACGCGCCAGTTCCAGCGCCCGTTTCAGCCGGCCGCGAAAATCGGCGTCATAGGGCACGCCCATGAACGGCCCGTGCTCGATGAAGCCGCGGCCGTCGGTCCTGAGCAGCGCGACATCGATTCCGTCCATCGACGTGCCGCTCATCAGACCGATCGCAGTCCTGATGACATCCATGAGGCTTGCCTCCCATGCGATTCCCGGATGCACTTTGATAAAAACAGTGCTAAACGCGCCGCGACAGATCAACAACAACGAACTTGCGCGAGACCCGCATGGGCGAGCGCAGATATCAAGAGACGAAGGCCATGTCCGAGTTCAAGTCCGATTTCCTCCGCACGCTGAAAGAGCGCGGCTTCATTCATCAGATCTCTGATGAGCGCGGCCTCGACGACATGTTCGCCAAGGAAACCGTGACGGCTTATATCGGCTTCGATCCGACGGCGCCCAGCCTGCACGCCGGCTCGCTGATCCAGATCATGATGCTGCACTGGATGCAGAAGACCGGTCATCGCGCCATCTCGCTGATGGGCGGCGGCACAGGCATGGTCGGCGATCCCTCCTTCAAGGAAGAGGCGCGCCAGCTCATGACCGTGGACACGATCGAAGGCAACATCGCCTCGATCAAGCGCGTCTTCTCCAATTACCTGAACTACGGCGACGGTCCGAAGGACGCGCTGATGATCAACAATGCCGAATGGCTGCGCTCGCTGAACTACCTCGAATTCCTGCGTGATGTCGGCAAGCACTTCTCGGTCAACCGCATGCTGTCCTTCGACAGCGTGAAGACGCGTCTCGACCGCGAACAGTCCCTGTCCTTCCTGGAATTCAACTACATGATCCTCCAGGCCTACGACTTCGTCGAGCTCGCCAAGCGCTACGATTGCCGCCTGCAAATGGGTGGTTCCGACCAATGGGGCAATATCGTCAACGGCATCGACCTCGGTCACCGTATGGGGACACCGCAGCTCTATGCGCTGACCTCGCCGCTGCTGACGACATCGTCGGGCGCCAAGATGGGCAAGTCGGCGACGGGCGCTGTCTGGCTGAACGCCGACATGCTCTCGGCCTATGATTTCTGGCAGTACTGGCGCAACACCGAGGACGCCGACGTCTCGCGCTTCCTGAAGCTCTACACGACGCTGCCGATGGATGAAATCGCCCGCCTCTCGGCACTCGGCGGTTCGGAGATCAACGAGGTCAAGAAGATCCTTGCGACCGAGGTCACGGCGATCCTGCACGGCCGCGAAGCCGCCGAACAGGCAGCCGAAACGGCGCGCAAGACCTTCGAGGAAGGCGGTCTTTCGGAAAACCTGCCTTCGGTCGATATCCCGGCCGGCGAACTCGATAGCGGCATCGGCCTGCTGTCGCTGATGGTCCGCGCCGGCCTCGCCGGCTCGAACGGCGAAGCCCGCCGCCACGTCCAGGGCGGCGCTGTCCGCATCAACGACGAGGCGGTCAGCGACGAACGCCGTCTGATCGACAGCGGCGAAATCACCACCGACGGCGTCATCAAGCTCTCGCTCGGCAAGAAGAAGCACATCCTGATCCGCCGCGCGGCGTAAGCGGCCTCAATTCCGAACAGATATGAAAGCCGGCCTCCGCGCCGGCTTTTTCGATTTCGCTGACGGCGGTGTCGAGGCATTTGCGAAGTTGACGATACAGCCGCGCGTACCGAGAGTTTCGCGGCACTACCGCATACGGTCACTCGACTCCCGGCCGGGATGGCGCATCCGTCCGTTCAGCCTCTCGAAACACATAGCTTGGCGGATTGACGTCTGAAGCAGGTTTGACGCGCGACCACCAGCTGATCGAGAAGACAGGCGGCGTCATCATCGCGTCGAGAGGAACCGTCAGCACATGGGCCGACCGGATGAGCTCCGGCGGCTTCAGTCGCTCGCTCTTTTCGGCGGGATATGCAGCATGGCCGCCGACCGCAGCGGCGATCACCGCGACCGATACGAAAGAGACTGTCCGAGCGCACTGCATGGCATCCTCCGACATCGCAACGGCCGTTGCCAAGGCCGGAGACGCAGCTTACATCAAATTTCCCTAAAATAGCAGGCCAAGCGTCGTTCGCTCGTTTCGACACCGGGCTTCGGATCGATTCTGATCGGGTCGATGCTTGCGCGTTTTGCTGATCCTACTCAGGCGGAAAGGAATTTAGGCGTTCTCGCCACGACCTCTGCCGTCCGGCCTTCACAGCCTCACTGGAACTCGAAGATCTGCCGGAAGACGCCAGGCGCGATAATCGACAGCGGATTGATCTGCAGGTTCGGTTGGTCGAACTTGCCCGTCAGTTTGAAGGTGATGCCGATCAGGCCGCGGTCGCTGCCATTTCCGAGGATGACGCCGATCAGCGGCAGCTCGGCAAAGAGGCGGTTGAGGCCGTAGGCCGGCATGAAGGTGCCGGTCATGTCCATATTGCCCTTGCGGTCGCGCACGACGCCCTGGAAGGTCGCGCCGATCTGGTCGCCGCGCAGCACGCCGTTCTCGATTCCGACCATGCCATTGCGTGAAACGACGCGGGCAAAGCCACGCTGGAAGCGCTGCGACGAGGTATCGATGTCGCGCTTGACCGCCTCGTTGAGGCTGCGCTGTTCACTTCCGACAGGCGTCGAGACGATCGAGCGCAAGCGTTGTTCGTTGACGATCGAGAAGCGGCGCACATCGAGCGAGCCGTCCCAGCCGCCCTCTGCCCCCAGCCGGATCGCCAGATTGAGCAACCCTCCCTGCATGTGCTGGTAGAGATCGGCGAAACGCGATACCGCGCCGGCATCGCCGCTGGTGATGTTGATGACGCCGCCGTCCTTCATCTGGCTGACCACGGCCTCGCCGCTGTCCGTGACGGCGGAAAAGTTGAGCGTCTGCAGCTTGTCGCCGCGCAGTGATATCTGCGCCTGGAAATTGCCGACCTTCTCGTCGTTGAAGCCGATGACGTTTTTCAGCCGGGCGCGCACCGATACGCTGGTGTCGCCGCCATCCCCGTCGCCATCGCCGTCCGAGCCCGATTTCAACCGCGCGATAACAGGCCGCGCATCGGCGCTGTCGCCGGAGACCGAGACGTCGAAATTGCCTTTGCTGCGCTTCACCGAGAGAGCGAAATCGTCGAGCGAGGAAAGCTTGACACTGTCGAAATCGGCCGAGGTCAGCCCACCCTTGCCGATATTGAGCGATCCGTTGGCGCCGAAACCGTCGCCTTTCAGCCGGAAGTTCTTGATCTGAGTGTTGTCGGCCGGGCCGGAGGTTTCAAATTCGGCTGTGGCGGCAATGCCGCTGCCCTTCGACCAGCCGATCCAAGGCAATTCGAGCAGCGATTTGGTGAGGTCGAGCTGGACGTCCTGCCGGTCGTTGTCGATCCGCGTCAGCACCATCTTCACGCTGCCGCCGATGATGCCCGAAAGGCCGGGTATCAGCTTGTTGCGCTGGTCCTCGGAAAGCGTCGCGGTGATCACCCGCTGCCGCAACGCACTGTCGGATGCCTCAACCGGTTCGGTAAGATCGATATCGGCCGGAACGCCGTCGATCTGGGCCTTGGCATCGAGCGTGATCTGTTTCGGATTGCCGTTCAGCGTGCCGTCGAGATTGGTGATGGTACGGCCGGAAAATGGCTTGGCGAGATCAATATCGCTGAGCTTCATGGCCGCCGCCCATTCGGCCGGCGGCGGGTTCTGCGAGGAGAGCAGGCCGAAATGCGCCTTCACATTCGCCTCGATCCGACCCTTGAAATCGTCGGGCGTAAAGCCGGCGCGCTGCAGCACCCGGATCGGCCTGTAGGTTAGAAGCTCGCCGACCGCGTCCGCCGCGCCGGACACCGCGAGATCGATATCGGCCATCAGCGGCTTGTCATAGGCGGATGGTATGACGAATGTCCCCTGCCCGAGACCGACGGACCGGCCGGAGGGGAAATAGGACGTGCCGCTTTTGATCGCGATCGTCGCAACGGGGCCGGTCAGGTCGAAATGTGCCGACGTGTCGCGGATGGGCGGAATGTCGCCGGCGACGTTCATCCGAGCCCCCGCGATGTCGAAACCGATGCGGATCTGGTTGGCGTCGAGCTTCAATCCCTTGCCGCCGGCTGCCTCGTCCAGCCGGCCGAAGGGAATGAAAACGGAAATGGAAGCGTCGGTGACGGTGCCGCCGAAGAGATTGCCGTGCACCCAGTTGCGCACCTTGGGCGCCATCCAGAACGGCCAGAGCTGCTTGATCGCCGTCGTCTGCAGCTGCGACGACTGGCCGGCGAAGCTGATCTCCGGCGATTTGTCGCCGAGCTTGATATCAAGCGATCCGTAGAGCGCGCCGAGCGGGCTGGAAACGGTCATGTTGGGAAACCGGAATTCCCGGCCGGCGACCATGTAGCGCCCGGTCGCCTGGATATCGAAGGCAACAGGCGGCTCGCCGGAACCGCCGGGGGCCGCCGTGCCGCCGCTGACCAGCAGGTCGATGCCGAAGCCCTTGCCGGCCTGCGGGTCGAGCTTGTCGAGATCGATCAGCGCGCCGTTGATCGGCAGCGTGGTCGCGCCGAACCGGGCGTTGGACCGGGCAATCTCGATCGTCTGCTTGGCGAAATCATAAACGAGGTTGATTTGCCCGCCCGACAGCTCCTGCGGATCACCGTCCGCATAGATCAGGCCGGGATCGATATCGACCGTTGCCGCAAGCGCCGGCTGCGCGCCATCGCGCGCCCTGGTGGCCGACACCGTCATGTCGACAAAGGCGCTAAGCCCCTGCCGTATCACACCCTGATCGTTGCGTTTCAGCGCGAACGGCGTGAGGTCGGCATGCTTCAGCGTCGCCACCACCTTCGAAACGTGACCGTCTTCCTTCTCGGCCAGCACGTCGAGTTCCGCCACCTCGCCGTTGAGCGCCACCTCGCCGGTCAATTGCAGCGAGGACGGGCCGGCATGGGCAAAGACGAGATTGTCGACGACGAGCGACAGCGGACCGTTAGCGGTATCGGCAAGCTTGATGTCGATGCCGGAAATGCGCACCGAATTCGTCGAGCCGCGTGTGGCAATACTGTCGAACATGTCGAACTGCGAGAAGATCCTCTCCATCGCCGCCGGCATGGCGTCGATGCGCAGATCGTCGAGCTTGACGGGATTGCCGGAAGGCAGAAGCGCGGTATCGAGCGCGATATCGTCAGCCTCGATGTCCGTGACGGCGATGCGGCCGCGGAAGAGCTGCAGCGGATCCAGCCCCAGACGCACCGAACCCGTCGTCGACAGATGCTGGCCACTCCCCTGGTCGATCATGTTGACGTTGCGCGCTTCCAGCGCCAGACGTAAGCCCGAGGTGAAGCGGATGACGGTGGAGCCGACCTCGGCGCGGTAGCGCGGTCCGGCCACGCCGTTCAGCGCCGCCTGCGCCTGCTGCGACAGCGGTTTGTCGAACATGCCGCTCTCGACGGTGAAAACGATGCCGGCCAGAATAACAAGGATCAGTCCCACAAATCCGCAGGTCAGCTTCGCCGTGCGGCGCATCGGCGAACGCGGCGGCGGGCAATGGACGATGATCGGATCCTCGGCCTGGGCGGACGGCAGGCGGTCCAGCGCAACGATATCCTTCTTGCGAAACGTGACCTTTTCGCCGCGGATGGCTGACATGCGCCCTCGGGCTCTCCCTTTAGTGAAGAATTGAACCCGGCCATGCTGGACGGGTTTCCATCCACTATATAATTCGGGGAGAGAAAGTGTCATCCACAAACCCGGCAAAAGAAAGGTTTTCCCAATGGCGGTTCCCGGCATCGGCGCCACGGCCCCCGATTTCAACCTTCCCCGCGACGGCGGCGGCCGCGTCTCGCTGGCCGAATTCCACGGCAGGCCGCTCGTGCTGTTCTTCTATCCCAAGGACGATACGACCGGCTGCACCGCCGAATCATTGGCTTTCACGGCCTTAGCAGCCGAGTTTGATGCGGCGGGCGCCGCCGTCATCGGCATGTCTCCCGATTCGGCCGCCTGCCATGACAAGTTCGTCAAGAAGCACCGTCTTTCGGTTGCGCTCGCCTCGGACGAGGAAAAGACGACGCTGCAGGCCTATGGCGTCTGGAAAGAAAAGAGCATGTATGGCCGCAATTTCATGGGCGTCGAACGCACCACCTTTCTCATCCGCAAGGACGGCATCATCGCCACCATCTGGCAGAAGGTAAGGGTGCAGGGGCATGCCGAAACCGTGCTCGAGGCCGTGCGGAATCTCGCCGCGTGACGGGGCATCTGGCCATAACCTCGCTGCGCGGTGGCGCCATCGATGCGATCTCTTCCGCCGATCTCGACCGCAAGACGGCTCTTGCGCAGGAAAGCGCCACCCGCTGGTTCGCCCGCCGGGTGTCGCTGCGCTCGCCGCTCGATGCCGCCCTGCCGGACAGGCCCGGCCGTCCCGACAGGCCGGAGCTGACGCCGCCGACCCAGGTGAAGAAGCGCTCGCTGCATACGCTCAAAGGGCGGATCGCCCTGCTGCATGCCATCGCCCATATCGAACTCAACGCCGTCGATCTGGCGCTCGATATCGTCGCGCGATTCGCGACAGAGCAGGTGCCGAATTCCTTCTTCGACGGCTGGATGCAAGTCGCTTTCGAGGAGGCGAAGCATTTTCGCATGGTGCGCGCCAGACTCAACGATCTCGGCGCCGATTACGGCGATCTCCCCGCCCATGACGGGCTCTGGCAGGCTGCCCATTCGACGCGCAACGATCTGACGGCAAGGCTCGCCGTCGTGCCGCTGATTCTTGAAGCCCGCGGCCTCGACGTCACGCCGTCGCTGCAGGCGAAGATGCGCGAAACCGGCGATCTCGAAAGTGCGGCGGTGCTCGACGTCATCTACAACGACGAGAAAGGCCACGTCGCCATCGGCGCCAAATGGTTCCGCTTCCTCTGCGCGCGGGAGAAGCGCGACCCGGCAAAAGCCTTCCAGGAACTGGTACGCGCCAATTTCCGCGGACCGCTGAAGCCGCCCTTCAATGATCTCGCCCGTGCCGAGGCGGGGCTGACGCCGTCCTTCTACCGCGCGCTGGCATCGATCAGCCACGCTTGAAATGCCTAGTATTTCTGCCGGGTACGACGGCAATGAAAGCATTCATTAACCATAAACGTGTCTAATTTTCCGAAAGAGGCGTAGAGCATCAATCGGGAGAGCCTGCGTGAACAGCGGACATCAGCACCGGGTATTCGGCAGGCGGGCGCAGGAACATATCCTCATCCTGGCAAGCGGCGACAATGTCCGCCACATGACGGTCCGGCCGTGGATGGCAGCCCTTGCCTTCTGCTTCATCGGCGTGTTCTCGATCGGCTATCTTCTCGCCACCTCCTATCTCGTGCTGCGCGACGACCTGATCGGCGCCACCATGGCGCGCCAGGCCCGCATGCAGCACGACTATGAAGACCGGATCGCCGCCCTTCGCGCTCAGGTCGACCGCATCACCTCCCGCCAGCTTCTCGACCAGCAGGTGGTCGAGGACAAGGTCGACAAGCTGATGGAGCAGCAGATGGCGCTGACCTCGCGCCATGGCAAGCTCGACAATCTGCTCGATCGGGCCGAAAGTTCCGGCCTGACAGAGAAGGATGGCGCCCCGCCCGCGCCGTCTTCCCCCGTTCAGTCTTATGCCCCCGAGATCAAAGACAAGCGCGCTTCGCTTGACGGCGGCGGTATCCAGGCGATCGAGAAACAGCTGGCAAGCGGCGCCCCCGCCGATGCGACGCCCGACAATTCGACGCTTGCCTATGTGCCGACCGCGGAGACCGTCGGCGACCGCGCCGACCGGATCTTCTCCAAGGTGACGCTGTCGCTGAAGGATGTCGAACAGGACCAGCGCAGCCGGGTCGAACAGCTGACGAGCGATGCCGGCAGTGCCGCCAACGCTATCGAGACCGTGCTGACCCGCTTCAAGATCCCGATGCCCGAGACCGCGGCCAGGAAAGACGATGACGATGCCGTCGGCGGCCCCTATGTCGAGCCTGAAAGCAACGACGACTTCAACAATTCGCTGGTCGCCCTCGACGGCGCGCTGACCCGGCTCGAGGCCGTGCGCAGCACCGCCGAATCCCTGCCCTTCCGCAATCCCGCCGTCGGCAAGGAAGTGACCAGCCCCTTCGGCAATCGCCGCGACCCCTTCCTTGGCCGCCTCGCGCTTCATTCCGGCATCGACTTTCGCTTTTCGCCGGGCGAAAGGATCCGCCCGACGGCGCCTGGCAGGGTGATTTCGGCCGGCTGGACCGGCGGCTACGGCAACATGGTCGAGGTCGATCACGGCAACGGCATTTCGACGCGCTACGGGCATATGTCGGAGGTGCTGGTCAAGGTCGGCGACACGGTCGACCGCAACGACGTCATCGGCCTTGCCGGCAGCACCGGCCGCTCGACAGGCACGCACCTGCATTATGAAGTGCGCCAGGACGGTCACGCGGTCGATCCAGTATATTTCATGAATGCCGGCCTTAAACTCGCCACCTATATCAAGTAATACCCGGCCGGTAACCATCGCTTCACTCTGCACGGGGTGCGGCCTCTCTAATTCTTGACTTGCCGGCCATTCGGGGCTATGTCGCGCTGCATTGCGGCATGCAATCCCGCCGACTCGTTCAGAGCTCGGCCGAACCGGAACGGAAACAGTTTTCCCTTTGACGACATTTGCTGACCTTGGCTTGAGCCAAAAAGTGCTATCCGCTGTTGCCGACGCGGGCTACACGATCCCCACGCCCATTCAGGCGGGAGCTATTCCCTTTGCGCTCGAGCGCCGCGATATTTGCGGCATCGCGCAGACAGGCACCGGCAAGACGGCGTCCTTCGTTCTGCCGATGCTGTCGCTTCTGGAGAAGGGCCGCGCCCGCGCCCGCATGCCCCGCACGCTGATCCTCGAGCCGACGCGCGAACTCGCCGCCCAGGTCGCCGAGAATTTCGAGAAATACGGCAAAAACCACCGCCTCAACGTCGCCCTGCTGATCGGCGGCGTTTCTTTCGAGGACCAGGACCGCAAGCTCGAGCGCGGCGCCGACGTGCTGATCTGCACGCCCGGCCGCCTGCTCGACCATTTCGAGCGCGGCAAGCTCCTGATGAGCGGCGTCGAGATCCTCGTCATCGACGAGGCCGACCGCATGCTCGACATGGGTTTCATCCCGGATATCGAGCGCATCGCCAAGATGATCCCGTTCACCCGTCAGACGCTGTTCTTCTCGGCGACCATGCCGCCGGAAATCCAGAAGCTCGCCGACCGGTTCCTGCAGAATCCCGAGCGCATCGAGGTCGCAAAGCCGGCTTCCGCCGCAAAGACCGTGACGCAGCGCTTCGTCGCCTCGCACAGCAAGGACTACGAAAAGCGTGCGGTTCTGCGCGAACTCGTCCGTGCCCAGACCGAGCTGAAGAACGCCATCATCTTCTGCAACCGCAAGAAGGATGTCGCCGATCTCTTCCGGTCGCTCGAGCGCCACGGTTTCTCCGTCGGCGCCCTGCATGGCGATATGGACCAGCGCTCCCGCACGATGATGCTGCAGAGCTTCCGTGACGGCAATCTCCAGCTGCTGGTCGCCTCCGACGTTGCAGCCCGCGGCCTCGACATTCCCGATGTCAGCCACGTCTTCAATTTCGATGTCCCGATTCACTCCGAGGATTACGTCCACCGCATCGGCCGCACCGGCCGTGCCGGCCGCTCGGGTGCCGCCTTCACCCTGGTCACCAAGCGCGACACCAAATTCGTCGACGCCATCGAGAAGCTGATCGGCGAAAAGGTCGAATGGCAGAACGGTGACCTGAATTCCCTACCGCCGGCAGAAGAAGGCAAGGACAGCGAACGCCCGCGCCGCAACAGCCGCGAGCGTGGCGGTCGGGACGATCGAGGCGAGAAGGATCGCGGCCGCGGCCGCGGCAGTCGTGGCGCCGCGAGTCATAAATCTGACAACGACATACAGGATAATGACGTCCAAGTGATCCAGGCAGCACCAGTAAAGGCCGACATCGTGAAGAACGAGCGCAAAGCAGAGCAGAAGCCGCAGAACAACGCGCGCAACAATCGGCCTTATCCGGCAAATGATGACAGCCGCGACCGCCGCCGCCATCGCGACCACGACGACGGCCCGACCCCGATCGGTTTCGGCGACGATATCCCCGCTTTCATGCTGATCGCCGGCAGCGCCAAGGTCTGAGCATTGCCATGGCCAGACCCGGTATCGATTTTCCGGGTCTCGGCGTCGGGCTGGTGATTCTGCGCGACGCCAGGATCCTTCTCTACAAACGTATGCGCCCACCTGAAGCCGGCTATTGGAACATTGTCGGCGGCAAGGTCGATCACATGGAGCCGGCCGAGGAAGCCGCGCGCCGCGAGGCCGAAGAAGAAACCGGCCTGACGATCGGGCGCATCGAACGAATCGGCATGACCGAGCAGATCATCGATGCCGATCGCCAGCACTGGATTTCAGTTCTCTATCTCGCCCGTGACATCGAAGGCGAACCACAATTGACCGAACCGGACAAGCTTTCGGATTTCGGCTGGTTTCCGCTGACGGACTTGCCCGAGCCGCTGTCGGCCTTCACCAAGGCGGCGATAGCGGCTTTGCCGACTGCCGAACGCAGCTAGTCATTCGGCGCGAAGCGACGCCTCATAGGCTAGCCGCACCCATTTCGCCATCAGATCGGGATCGTCATAGGCCTCGTCGGGGATCGACCAGTAGGGCATCTTCACCGGCTTGCCCTTCTTGCCTTCATAGCTCCACTGCGTGGCGCCGGCAGCCGCAAATTCCGGGGCACTCTTCTCATCGGCCTTCAGCAGCATCTCGTCCCGCACTTCGAGCGCGATGATG
The DNA here is from genome assembly GCF_047532935.1 of Rhizobium sp. IY2. Classification (NCBI taxonomy): domain Bacteria; kingdom Pseudomonadati; phylum Pseudomonadota; class Alphaproteobacteria; order Hyphomicrobiales; family Rhizobiaceae; genus Rhizobium; species Rhizobium sp. IY2. The sequence goes on along the minus strand of NZ_JBLKNU010000001.1, from coordinate 1,167,094 downwards.
CGCCCAAGATGATAGATGCCCTTGCCGCCGAACATGCGCTTGACCGTGACCGGGCCGAGCCCCTGAAACATTTCCTCGATCCCGGCATTGTCCATTCTCTATTCCCTCGAAATCTCGGCCACGGCGCTCTCATCACAGCGCGTGATAATCCCGGTCCATATAGATGAGCGCTGGGTGTTTTTCGCTGAAGCGGACGGCCGCAACTTCGCCGAAGATGACATTGTGCGTCGGCATTTCCTTGATGTCGGTCACCCGGCAATCGAAGGCGGCAAGCGCGTCGGCCAGGACGGGCGCGCCGGTGACGAGCATCTCAAAACGGGCGCTGGCGAAACGGTCGTCATCGGCAAGCGCCGTGCGTCCGGAAAAGGCATCGGCGACGCCCTGATGATGGGCGCCGAGCGTATTCAGGGCGAAGATGCCGCTCCTGAAAAAGATGTCGTTCTTCGGGTTGGTGTTGTTGAGGCAGATCAGCACCGAGGCCGGATTATCCGAGACCGAGCAGGCGGCGGTGATGGTGACGCCGCGGCGCAACTCGCCCATCGCCGTCGTCACGAGCTGCACATGGCCGGCATAACGGCTCATGGCATCGCGATAAAGGCCAGGGTCGATATGCTGCCTGTTCAACACCTGCTTCTCCCGTGCGCGCTTTTGCATTGATCGACTTGTTATCGCGCCAATATGGCGAGCATCGGTTACCTTTTCTACAATAGGACCGGTGAAAAGCGCTGCGTTGCGCTTGTTTTTCTTTGACGATCGCGGCCTTGCGGATAAAAGGGCATGGACGACGGCTAGGGATCTTCGCCTTTCATGATCAACCTGCGTGGCATAGCAGCCTTTCTGACGCTGCTGGGAGCGGCCGTGCCGAGCCATGCGGCAGGCGTGACGATCGGCGTCGTCGCCCCTCAGAACGGCACGCTCGCCCTCCTCGGCGCCCAGATTGCCGCCGGCGCCGGTTTCGAGATTCAACAATCAGGCAATACTCTGGTCGCCATCAACGAGACCTGCGAAGAGAATAGCGGCGCAGCAATTGCCGACGCGCTGATCAATGCCAAGGTGCAGGTCGCGATCGGCTTTCTCTGCAGCGAGACGCTGGAAGGCGCACTGCCGAAGCTGAAGGACGCCAACATTCCCGCGATCACCGTCTCCGTGCGCTCCCGCATCCTGATGGAGGATGCGCTGAAGAACGGCTGGCCGCTCTTCCGGGCAGCGCCCGCCGACGGCGCCGAGGCGGCAAAGATCATCGAAATCATCCTGAAGGACTGGGCCGCCGATCCGATCGCCCTGATCGAAGACGGCACCATCCATGGCCGAGAACTGACGGAAGCAGTGCGCAACGCGCTGGAGCAGAACGGCCTGAAGCCGGTCTTTACCGACACCTATCGGCCGGGACAGGAACAGCAGATTGCCCTCGTGCGCCGCCTGAAACGGGCCGGCGCCACCAGGGTCTTCATCGGCGGCGACCGCAACGACGTTGCCGTCATCGCCCGCGACGCCAAGGCGGAGAACATCCCGCTGTCCATCCTCGGCGGCGATGCCATGCGCGCCGCCGACCAGCCGCTGCCGCTGATTACAGGCGTGCGCGCCGTTGCCCTGCCCGAATATACCGTTCGGCCGGAAAGCGCAGCTGCAGCCGACGCTTTGCGCGCCAAAGGCATCGAGCCGGAAGGTTATGTCCTGCCGTCGCTGGCCGCGGCACTCATTGCCGGCCAGGCTGCGGAAGCCGCCGCTGCAGCGAGCAAACCCCTCCAGGAGATGCTTCTCGGCACGACATTCCAGACGCCGATCGGCACTATGGCCTTCACCGGCGCGCATGAGCTTTCGCAAAACCCCTACCGCCTGCTCGAATGGCGGGGCAACGGCTTTTTTCCACCCGCCGCGCCAACGCAATGAGCGGCGCGCGCCAGCCTTGAATCAGGGCGCCGCAGTCAAATGGCGACCCATATGGAGTAAGATTTGATGACGCTGCCCATTCGCATCGCCCCCTCGATCCTCGCGGCGGATTTCGCCAGGCTCGGCGAGGAGGTGCGCGACGTAACGGCCGCCGGCGCCGACTGGATCCATCTCGACGTGATGGACGGGCATTTCGTGCCGAACATCTCCTTCGGCTCTGATGTCATCAAGTCGCTGCGCTCCTACACATCAGCCACCTTCGACTGCCACCTGATGATCTCGCCGGTCGACGATTATCTCGAAGCCTTCGCCAAGGCCGGCTGCGATCGGATCACTGTCCATGCCGAAGCCGGACCGCATCTGCACCGCTCGCTGCAGACCATCCGCAATCTCGGCAAGAAGGTCGGCGTGACGATCAATCCGGCGACACCGCTCAGCGCCATCGAGAACGTGCTCGACGATGTCGACCTCATCCTGATCATGTCGGTCAATCCCGGCTTCGGCGGACAGAAGTTCATTCCGGCGATGGCGGCCAAGATCGCGGCGGCGAAGTCACTGATCGGTGATCGGCCGATCGAACTCGAGGTCGACGGCGGCGTGACTGTGGAAACGGCGCCGGCAATTGCCCGGGCGGGCGGCAACGTCCTCGTCGCCGGCTCGGCAATTTTCAAGGGCGATACGGTCGAGGCTTACCGTCGGACCATCGCCGATCTGCGTCAGGCAGCCGAAGGGGCACGAACATGAAGAAGCGTCTCATCATTGGCGGCGTGCTTGCCGCCGCACTTGCCGGCCTGCCCGGCATGTCACTTGCCGGAGACATTGCCAATATCCAGCCGATCGGCTTTTCCGCCGACGGCAAGGTCTTCGGATTTCAGGAATTCGGCATCAAGGAGGAGGGCCGCGTCCCCTACTCCAACACCTATTTCGTCAATACCGGCAGCGGCCAGTATCTCGAGGGCACGCCGTTTCGCACCGAACTGACCGATAAGGACGCCAATCTTTCCAAGGCGCGGCGGCAGAACCTGACGGCGGCACGCGGCGAGATGGACAAATACGATCTCCTGACCAATCCCGGCCTGATCGCCGCCTTCAATCCGCCGACCGAACTCGGTTCTCCTTCGAAGACGATCCGTTACACGACGCTTGCGACCGACGGTCCACCAAAATCACCCTATACGCTCTCGCTCGGCGAGATGCCGGTGCCGACGCCGAAGGAGTGCGCTTCGATCGACAAGCGGGTGCTTGGCTTCAGCCTGCAGATGATCGAGAAGGAGGGCGCTCCGAACCGCCAGGCGGCACGCCAGGCCACCGCCGTTCCGGCCGAACGGGTATGTTCGGTCGAATACCGGATCGGCGGCGCGATGGTCTATCAGCCGGAAACCGGAAATCAGGTTCACATCGCCCTCATCCTCGCCTTCGATGCCGAGAGGAACGGACGCTGGATCGCCGTTCCGGTTCATCCCTGAGCATGGATCGCCCCAGGACGGATCGCCCGAGGATGGATCGTCTAAGAGCTGCGCGGCCGCCCTACCCTGATCTGATTGCCGGCGCGCTGCTTTGGGGCATGCAGATGCTCGCCGCCGCCATGCTCGGCCTTTACCTGCGCAACGGCCTGGAGACGAGCCGTCTAGCCGAGGTCGCCACACTCTATTTCCTCGGCGGCCTGCTCGCCTGGCCCTTCGCCCTGCCGGTCGCCCGCTTCCTTGCCTATGACAGGCCGCCGGAAGCACGTTTTGCCGCTTTTTTCGTGACGCTGACAGCAGCGACGATTGCGATGACCGCCTTCCTCTTCGCCATGGAATACCGGATCTTCTATTCGCGCTGGCACGCCCCCTTCGGCAGCATCATCTGGGCTTTCCAGTTCGTCTTCACCAGTATCAGCGCCGTCTACCAGTTCCTGGTGATCGGCCTGCGTCTTTTCCTGCCGCTTGGTCTCGTCTGCCTTGTCGTCAGCAGCTATCATCTTGCCAAACGCATGCATTGAGATTGCCGCCCGTCTTTGCTACAGGGGCTTCAACCTTGAACAAATCTCTTGAAGTGAAGGCAGCAGCCCATGATCCCGCGTTATTCCCGGCCCGAAATGGTCGCCATCTGGTCTCCCGAAACCAAGTTCCGCATCTGGTTCGAGATCGAGGCGCATGCTTGCGACGCGCTGGCCGAACTGGGCGTCATCCCGAAATCCGCGGCTAAGACAATCTGGGAAAAAGGTGGCGCCGCCACCTTCGACGTTGCCCGCATCGACGAGATCGAGGCCGTCACCAAGCATGACGTCATCGCCTTCCTCACCCATCTTGCCGAAATCGTCGGCCCGGATGCGCGTTTCGTCCACCAGGGTATGACCTCGTCCGACGTGCTCGATACCTGCTTCAACGTCCAGCTGGTCCGCGCCACCGACATCCTCATCGCCGATCTCGATCGCCTGCTCGAAGCGCTAAAAACCCGCGCCTTCGAACACAAGGACACCGTCACCATCGGCCGTTCTCACGGCATTCATGCCGAGCCCACCACCTTCGGCGTCAAGCTGGCGCTCGCCTATGCCGAATTCGAGCGCTGCCGCCAGCGCCTAGTCGCCGCCCGCGAGGAAGTCGCGACCTGCGCCATCTCGGGCGCCGTCGGCACCTTCGCCAATATCGATCCGCGCGTCGAGGAACATGTCGCCGAGGCGCTCGGCCTGAAGGCCGAACCGGTCTCGACGCAGGTCATCCCGCGTGACCGCCACGCCATGTATTTCGCCACCCTTGGCGTCGTCGCCTCGTCGATCGAGCGGCTGGCGACCGAGATCCGCCACCTGCAGCGCACCGAAGTGCTGGAGGCGGAGGAATATTTCTCGCCCGGCCAGAAGGGCTCTTCGGCCATGCCGCACAAGCGCAATCCGGTGCTGACCGAAAACCTGACCGGCCTTGCCCGCATGGTCCGCTCCTATGCCATGCCGGCGATGGAAAACGTCGCCCTCTGGCACGAGCGCGACATCTCCCATTCCTCGGTCGAACGCATGATTGGTCCGGATGCGACCGTGACGCTCGATTTCGCCCTCTCACGCCTCGCCGGCGTCATCGAAAAGCTGCTGGTCTATCCGGAGAATATGGAAAAGAACCTCAACAAGTTCCGCGGCCTCGTCCACTCCCAGCGCGTCCTGCTGGCGCTGACCCAGGCCGGCACCTCCCGCGAGGATGCCTACCGCCTGGTGCAGCGCAACGCCATGAAGGTCTGGGAACAGGGCAAGGATTTTCTCGAAGAGCTGCTGGCTGATGCCGAGGTGCGGGCTGCGCTATCCGAGGAGGATATTCGGGAGAAATTCGATCTCGGATATCATACCAAGCATGTGGATACGATTTTCCGGCGGGTGTTCGGCAACGCCTGAGCGATCTGCAATCAACGATATGGCGGCGCCCTCGCCGGCGCCGTTTTATTTCTGCCTTTGGCTCTCTGCAATTGCAGAGCGGATGATGGTTCAGTTTTTCTCAAGCGGCCGTTGTTTCTGCTTGTTTCCTTTGGCGGCAACAGGGCGCTTGCGTGCCGCGGCCTTTTTCAAAGGCGCCGCTTTCGCCGCCTCCTCTGTCCTGCAAGCCTCCGTCTCACCCCTGCCCTTGGCGGCCTTGGCGACCAACTCGTCGAGGCGCTTCAGCTCCTCCTCGTCGAGGTTCTCGATACCGATGAAACGGTTCTCGGCGTGGCTCGTCAGGATGATTTCGTTGAGTTTGGCCTGGATCGCCCGCGTGTCGCGCGTCTGGGCGTTCTGCAATACGAAGACCATCAGGAAGGTGATGATTGTCGTGCCGGTATTGATCACCAGCTGCCAGGTTTCCGAATAATCGAAGAACGGGCCTAGGCAGGCCCAGATGATAACGGCGATGAGCGCCAGGATGAAGATAACGGGCTTGCCCGCCCATTCTGATGTCTTGGTTGCGAAGCGGGCAAACAGATGCTTTATCGCCACCTCTGAAATCCTCCCTCGACGTCTCCAGAGCATGGTCTCGACGACATCATGCTCTGGCAAAAAACTCCGAGGCAGGTTTGAGGTTCCCCAGGGATTCGAGAATTCCCTGGGGGCGAGGCTTGGTTACGCGGCGGCTTCCCGCGCAATCAGCTTGCGATAGAGATGCCAGGTCGCATGGCCGAGGATCGGGATAACCAGCGCAAGCCCGGCAAAGACCGGGATCGTGCCGATCACGAGCAGTGCGGCGACGATCAGGCCCCAGAGCAGCACCGGCACCGGATTGAGAACCATCGCGCGGATCGACGCCGTGACGGCGGCCACCGCCCCGACATCGCGGTCGAGCAGCAACGGAAAAGTGATGACGGTCATCGCCAGCACGACGAGCGCGAAGACGAAGCCGATGAGATTGCCCCAGATGATCAGCTGCATGCCCTGGGGCGTGCCGAAGACCTGGCTGAAGAAATCCGCCATGCTGCGCGGGAACACTTCGCCGAGCAGATTGCTGTAGAGCGTCTGCGCCGTCACCAGCCAGACGACAAAGAAAGCGCAGAGCATCAGTCCGACCGCCACGATCGATGGCAGAGCCGGCGAATGGCGCACTTCGAGCGCGTGCGTCCAGGACGTGTCAAGGCCGGCCTCGCGCCGGCGGCTGATTTCGTAGAGGCCGATCGCCGCGATCGGGCCGATCAGCGCGAAACCCGCCATCAGAGGGAAGACCATCGGCAAAAGGTTGGCGCCCGAGGTCCACAGCGTCAGGAAGACGCCGGCGATCGGGTACATCAGGCATAGGAACACATAGTGGGACGGTTTCTCCATGAAATCATTGTACCCGCGCTTCAGCGCGTCGAAGACGTCGGCGATACTGATGCGATTGACGACGGGGCGCACAAAGTTTTCACTTGAACCCGTCATGACATGAAATGCCGCCATGGCTTTCTCCTCCTCAGCCGAGACCTGATCGGCGGCGGACAGCATCGGCGGGCAAGCCGACACGAAATCCGCAACCGGCACTCGAGCAATATAACAAGTTTCAGCCGCCCTGTCGCTCTCTCCCTTGGCATCCCCTCTTGACATCTCGGCCAAGCTTTCTCACATCGGCGGCACCATGAAAGCCTCAGACGCAGATATCCTCATCATCCCCGGCTACACCAACTCGGGCCCGAGCCACTGGCAGAGCCGCTGGGAGGCAAAGCTCAGCACGGCGCGCCGTGTCGAACAGGTCGAATGGACGAAGCCGGTCCGCGAGGACTGGATCGCCCGCATCGCCGAGGAGGTGAACGCCTCGACCCGCCCGGTCATTCTCGTCGCCCATTCGCTGGGCGTGCCCTCGGTGATCCACGCCATCCCGCATTTCCGCAACCGGGTGGCGGGCGCGTTCCTCGTTGCTCCGCCCGATGTCGCCAATCCCGACATCCGCCCGAAGCATCTGATGACCTTCGGCCCCTATCCGCGCGATCCGCTGCCCTTCCCGTCGATCACGGTCGCCAGCCGCAACGACCCGTTCGGCAGTTACGACCATGCCGACGATATCGCCAGCAGCTGGGGCTCCTTCCTCGTCGATGCCGGCGAGTCCGGTCACATCAATGCCGATTCCGGTCACGGTCCCTGGCCCGAAGGCACCATGGTCTTTGCCCAGTTCCTCAGCCGGCTCTCCGCTGAGTGAGGAAAACCCGCCTTCTCGCTTGTTGAGCAAGTGCTTTCTAAGTCTTTCTTAATGGAATGACAGCAGACTGCACCGAGGTGAAATAAGCGAGAATGCCCGTGAAGAAAGCCCTTCCAGAGGCTGATGATCCGCATGGCGAAGCCGCAGCGGCTGAGGCAGGCATAGGCAATGGGGCGGCCGACGATTCCGACCTGGCGGAGCGGGAAAGCCGCTGGAACCACGCACTCGTCGGCTCGGGCCTTGGCGTATGGGATCATAACTACCGTCTCGATCGGAAATATTACTCGCAGACGTGGAAAACCATGCGCGGCATGGCGCCCGACGAGGAAGCCGCCGGCGATTACGACGCCTGGCTGCAGCTCGTTCATCCCGACGATCGCGATTTCGTCATCCATGCCATCGACCGGCAGAACGCCGGCGATCCCAACTACCAGATCTTCGAATATCGCGAGCGCCACAGGGACGGCCACTGGATCTGGATCGAGTGCCGCGGTGCCTGCGTGGAATGGGACGAGAGCGGCGTGCCGACGCGCATCGTCGGCACGGATACCGATATCACCGCCCGCAAGCAGGCCGAGGAGACGCTGGCGCGTTTGTCGCGCCGGCTCGATCTGGCGCTGGAGGTTTCCCGCATCGGCGTCTTCGAAGCCGATATCGAACATGATACCGTCGAATGGGACGAGCGCCTCATTGCCATTTACGGTCTGCAGGGCGCCCCGCGTCAGATCGGCGGCGACGCCTGGGCGAAAAGCCTGCATCCCGACGACCGGGAACGCGTGCTTGGCTTGTCCGACCGCAGCGTCGAAAGCGGAAGTGATTTCCAGCAGGAATACCGCATCATCCGCGGCGACGGCGCCGAACGCGTCATCCGCGCCCGCTCGGCCTTCTTCATCGACGGCAATGGCAACCGCAAACTGATCGGCGCCAACTGGGATGTTACCGAAGAGGCCGCGCTCCGCAACGAGCTGCAGCGCGCCAAGGATCTGGCGGAAGCGCGCAACCGCGAGCTCGAAGCCGCCAAGGAGAGCATCGAGCATCTGGCGCTGCACGATTACCTTACAGGCCTGCCGAACCGCCGCTACCTCGACAAGATGCTGGGCGAGCGCTCGGCCGAATGCCGGGCCAAGGACCTTGCACTGGCGATCCTGCAATATCGATCTCGACCGCTTCAAGCAGATCAACGACACGCTCGGCCACCGGGCCGGCGACGCCATGCTGCAGCATGCCGCAAACGTGCTGAGGAATTCCGTCCGAACCGCCGATTTCGTCGCCCGCATCGGCGGCGACGAGTTTGTCATCCTCTGCGCCGTCGATCCAGCATCGAAGAAGATCGCCGGCCTTGCCGAACGTGTCATCCGCGAATTGCGCAAACCCGTCAGATATGAAGGGCACGACTGCCGTTTCGGCGCCAGCATCGGCATCACCGTCGACAGCGGGCCGACGCTCGACGCCAAGCAGATGCTGCTCGACGCCGATATCGCGCTCTATCGGGCCAAGGGCCTGGGCCGCAACCGTTTCGAATTCTTCTCGGCGTCTGACCGCCGCGACACCATCTCCGCCAAGCACCTCGCCGACGAGATACTGATCGGCCTCGAACGCAATGAATTCGTGCCCTTCTATCAGCTGCAGTTCGATGCCCGCACGCTCGATGTCACCGGCGTCGAAACACTAGCGCGCTGGCAGCACCCGGTGCACGGGCTGCTGACGCCCGACCGCTTCCTCGATATCGCCGAGGATCTCGACGTCGTCTCGACCATCGACGCGCTGATCCTGGAACGCGCGCTGGCCGATCGCAGCGCCTGGATCAAGGACGGGTTGTCGATTCCGAAGATATCGGTCAACGTCTCCGCAAGGCGGCTCGCCGATCCCGATCTCGGCAAAAAGCTCCGCGCTCTGAAGATCGAGCCCGGCACCATCTCCTTCGAACTGCTGGAATCGATCTCGCTCGACGATTGCGACGAGGGGGTAGCCGCCAACCTGAAAAAGCTGCGCAAGCTCGGCATCGACATCCAGATCGACGATTTCGGCACCGGCCATGCCTCGATCGTCAGCCTGTTGCGCCTAAGCCCCAAGACGCTGAAGATCGACCGCGAACTGATCCGCATGCTGCCGCAATCGGCCGAGCAGCGCAAACTCGTCGGCTCGATCATCGATATCGGCCGCTCGCTTGATATCCTGGTCATCGCCGAGGGCGTCGAGACGGCGGATCACATCCGCATCCTCGAGGAACTCGACTGCGACACGCTGCAGGGCTACGCGCTCGCCCGGCCGATGCCGGCCATGCAGATCCCCTCCTTCATCCGCGCCGGAAGCTGGCGCCACGGGCAAATCGCCGCTCGCGCCTTGCAGACTGAGCTTCGCCGCGCGCTGCGCAGCAGAGCCGCCAAATAAACACCTGCATAAGCGGCCCGCCATTTCGCCTTCATTCCACCGTAGAGGAAAAGGCGCTAGACTCGTCTTGCGAATTCATTCGATTCTCTTGGCGGTATTCCGTAAAATCGGAAACCGGGGCCAGGAAATTCGGAAACCATGGAAGGAGCGACAGGCGGATTGTGAAACCCTCTCTTTTCCTTTAAGGGGACGCCACGAGATCGATCCACTCGCGCTATCCCAAGAGCGCCAACAACAGAGAATGACCACGATGAACCGTCGCCGCCGTATCTACGAGGGCAAGGCAAAGATTCTGTATGAAGGCCCGGAACCGGGCACTTTGATCCAGTTCTTCAAAGACGATGCCACTGCCTTCAACAAGAAGAAACACGAAGTCATCGATGGCAAAGGCGTCCTCAACAACCGCATTTCCGAATATATCTTCAGCCATCTAAACAAGATCGGCATCCCCACCCATTTCATCCGCCGGCTCAACATGCGCGAGCAGCTGATCAAGGAAGTGGAGATGATCCCGCTGGAGATCGTCGTGCGCAACGTCGCCGCCGGTTCTCTCGCCAAGCGCCTCGGCATCGACGAAGGCGTCGTGCTGCCGCGCTCGATCATCGAATTCTATTACAAGTCCGACGCGCTCGACGATCCGATGGTCTCCGAAGAGCACATCACTGCCTTCGGCTGGGCCAATCCTGCCGAGCTCGACGACATCATGGCGCTTGCCATCCGGGTCAACGACTTCATGACCGGCCTGTTCCTCGGCGTCGGCATCCAGCTCGTCGACTTCAAGATCGAATGCGGCCGCCTCTTCGAAGGCGATCTGATGCGCATCATTCTCGCCGACGAGATCTCGCCGGACAGCTGCCGGCTCTGGGATATCGAGACCCACGAGAAGATGGACAAGGATCGTTTCCGCCGCGACCTCGGCGGATTGCTCGAAGCCTATTCCGAAGTTGCGCGCCGTCTCGGCATCATCAATGAAAACGAGCCTGTGCGCGGCACCGGCCCGGTTCTCGTCAAGTAAGGCAGGAAAGACAAAGTGATCAAGGCTCGTGTCACCGTCACGCTGAAAAACGGCGTTCTCGATCCGCAGGGCAAGGCTATCGAGGGTGCGCTTGGCGCCCTCGGCTTCTCGGGCGTCGGCCATGTAAGACAGGGCAAGGTCTTCGACCTGGAACTGGAAGGCGCCGACAAGGGCAAGGCCGAGGCCGACCTCAAGGCAATGTGCGAAAAGCTGCTCGCCAATACGGTGATCGAGAACTACGCAATCGCGATCGACTGACGATCACAGACCCGTCTTCCGGCGGACCTTGAGGATTTGGCGTCATGATGAAAGCAAAGCTGGAGACGGAAGTCTCGAAATATATGAGCTATGTTTTGCGTCATGCGCCTGATGCCGCGGGTTTGACGCTTGATGGCGAGGGTTGGGTGTCGTTCGATGCGCTCGAAAAAGCGTTGGCGTCGAAATCCGACGTTTCCCGCGCCGATATTATCGAGATTGTCGAAAACAATCCGAAGAAGCGCTTCGCACTCGCCGATAATAGAATTCGCGCAAACCAGGGTCATAGCGTCGACGTCGATCTCGCATTGAACCCGGTTGAACCGCCTGCCGCTCTATTTCACGGCACGTCTCTGACGAACTGGCAGTCGATCGAGCGCGAAGGCTTGAAGAAGATGCAGCGACACCACGTTCATCTCTCAGCGGATGTCGACACGGCTAAAATCGTCGCAAGGCGTCGCAAGGGTGAATACATCATCCTGCGTGTCGACGCGGCCCGCATGTTTTCAGAGGGTCATTCTTTCTTTGTCTCCGACAATGGAGTATGGCTCGCCGAAAGCGTTCCAGTTCAATATCTTTCGCCAGACGCAGGGACCCCATGAAATCAGCTGTCGTTCAACTTCCGGGCCTCAACCGCGACCGCGACATGATCGCAGCCTTGGCCAAAATCTCCGGCCAGCAGCCGGTGACGATCTGGCAGACGGAAACCGAGATCCCCGATGTCGACCTGATCGTCATCCCCGGCGGCTTTTCTTATGGCGATTACCTGCGCTGCGGCGCGATCGCTGCCCGCATGCCGGTCATGCAGGCAATCATCGACAAGGCTGCGAAGGGCGTGAAGGTGCTCGGCGTCTGCAACGGCTTCCAGATCCTCGTCGAGGCCGGCCTGCTGCCCGGCGCGCTGATGCGCAATTCCTCGCTGAAATTCGTCTGCCGCGAAATCAAGCTCGAAGTCGTCAATGCCGAGACGGATTTCACCCGCGCTTATGCGCAGGGCCAAGTCATCCGCTGCCCGGTCGCCCATCATGACGGCAATTATTTCGCCGACGAAGCGACGCTGGCTGCGATCGAAGGCAATGGCCAGGTGGTATTCCGTTATGCCGAGGGCACCAATCCGAACGGCTCGATCAACGATATCGCCGCAGTGATGAACGAAAAGGGCAACGTGCTCGGCATGATGCCGCATCCAGAGAACCTGATCGAAGCCGCCCATGGCGGTTCGGACGGCCGCGGCCTCTTTGCTTCGGCGCTCGACGTCATCGCCGCCTGAGACCTGCACGTTGCCCCGCGCGTAGCGGTTTTGGGCAACTGCATGCACCCGAAAATCCTTCCGTCCGGATCTGGAGCAAGATTGATGCGCCCTCGCCTCGCAAACGCCGCCCTGTTGACCGCTCTCGCAGCCATGGTCGCAGCCTGCCAGACGCCGGCACCGACGACAGGCCCGAACCGTGGCGCGCTGCCGACGATGGAACGCGTGGCGCTCGGCGCCAATGCCTGCTGGTTCAAGTCGGGCGATCCGGCTTTTGCCGCCTATAAGCTCGCACCGGAACTCAATTCCTTTTCCGGCCGGCCGCGCATCCTGGTCGTCCACAAGGGCAGCCCGGAAAGCCGGCCGCTGCTCGTCGTGCAGGCTGAGGGAAGCCCCTCGCGTCTCCAGGCCTTCGGGCCGATGATGCAGGAGCCGGTAGCCGGCCGCATCGCCGCCGACGTCAATCGCTGGTCGGCAGGCAACAAGGCCTGCAGCTAGAGCCTTTCCGGGTTAGCTTGCAGCATTCTGTTGGCTCAAACGGAGTCGGATGGTCGACCGGCCGGCGCGCGTCGTAGCCCGGCTCTACGGCCAAGCCGGCCGGTCGATCAGCCGGCCCGTTTCAGCCAACCCGAAGGGCCAGGCATCTTTCCGCCAGGGCAAAGGCGATCGGCTCGGACGTACCAAGAGGTATGCCCTTCGCCAATCGCCTTTGCCCTGACGAAAACCTGCTCCGGCAGAATGCTGCAATCTAACCCGGAAAGGCTCTAATCGCCCCGTTCAGTTCCGAAAGCATGATCCGTTCGGAAAGCATCTTCAGTCCCAGAAGAACGACTTGCTGACTTCGCGCGCCGCATCGGACTGCGACACGCCGATATCCTTGAGCTCGTTCGCCGTCAGGTTTCTCAGCGCACGCCGGCCTTCCCGCTTCTGATGCCAGAGAAGAGTGGCCGCCCAGATCCGGCCGAGCCGCGTCGTCGCCTCAGCGGGCACGTCGGGGAGAATGATCTGTCTCCTGTCCTCATAGGAGACAATCGGTACAATCGGCATTTTGATCTCGGGTAAGGCAGACATTCCAGGAATCCTCACGGCTTGTCGTTGGAATTGACTCATACGCTTGACCGATACAATGTGCCAATATATACAATTGTCACCATGACAAATTGGCTTCCCGATATTTCCCGCGGTTCCGGGCCGGTCTATCTCCGGCTCGCCGACAGCATTGAATCCGCAATATCAAGCGGCGCCCTGCCCGCCGGCAGCAAGCTGCCGCCGCAGCGCAATCTTGCCTATGATATCGGCGTGACAATCGGCACGATCGGCCGCGCCTATGCGCTGGTGCATGAGCGGGGCCTGGTCGCCGGCGAAGTGGGGCGCGGCACCTATGTGCTGAACCGCTCCGAAACGCCGCCCGGCGAGCAGATCGATCCGCTGACCGTCTCGCTCGGCGGCACCCGCGTCCAGGATGCACCTGCCAACAAGATCCGTTTTGACACGACGGCCGCGCCCGATCTCGGTCAGGGCAAGGTCATAGCGGGCATCCTCGCCGAGATCGGCGAACAGCATCTGTCCGAAATTTCCTCCTATTCCCGGAGTTTCCCGCGCAACTGGTTCGAGGCCGGCCGCCTCTGGCTTGCCCGCAGCGGCTGGACGCCGGAGGTCGAGAACGTCGTGCCGACGCTCGGCGCCCATGCGGCGGCGATATCAGTGATCTCGGCCGTCTCGGCGCCGGGCGACAAGATCGTCTTCGAGGACCTCACCTACACGCAGGTCAGCCGCAGTGCTCGCCTGCTCGGCAGGCGCACGCTGACGGTCGATTCCGATGAGCTCGGCGTGATTCCCGAGGATTTCGAGCGGCTCTGTCAGCAGCAGCATCCGAAGATCGCCTTCCTGATGCCGACCGTCCACAATCCGACGCTGGCGATCATGCCCTATGAGCGACGGGTGGCAATCGCTGCAATCGCTCGGAAGCACGGCGTCTGGCTGATCGAGGACGATCTCTACGGCGGCATGGCCGATGACGACACGCCGCTGCTCGCCTCGATTGCGCCCGATCGCACCTTTCTTGTCAACGGCCTGTCGAAATCGGTCGCCGCCGGTGTGCGCGGCGGCTGGGTCGCCTGCCCGCCGCATTTTGCCCAGCGCATCAAGGTGACGCACAGGATGATCACCGGCGGCCTGCCCTTCATCCTGGCAGAGACCTGCGCACGTCTCGTCGAAAGCGGCACGGCGCACGAAATCCGCAAGGCAAGCGTCGAGGAACTCTCCCGGCGTGTCCGGCTCGTCCGCGAGCAGTTGCAGGGCTTCGATTTCGAATCGCACCCGCATGCGCCGTTCCTCTGGCTGAAACTGCCCGAACCCTGGATGTCCGGCACCTTCAAGAACGCCGCCTATCGCGACGGCGTGCTCGTCGACGACGAGGATGAGTTCAAGGCAGCCCGCGGCGAGAAAACCTATCACCGCGTCCGCATCGGTTTTTCCTCGCCGAAGACAGGGCAGGAACTCATTTCGGGCCTGATGATCCTGCGCCGCCTGCTGGAAAATGGCGGCTCCGCCTATGACGGTGAAATATGACGTGTTGCAAATCGACGCCATAAATCGGAAAAAACGCCGAAGCTTCTTCGAGGTGCTTTAGCGACTCGACGTCCATGTTACGCCTTTGTTGTTCCCGTCTGACGCGAATCAAAGGACAGCAAATGAGGCTCGATTACGGAAGGATCGCGTTGCGTTTTTTGGGCATGGCATCCGTGGCAGCGACAGCCGCGGGTTCGGCAACGGCCGGCGAGCAGATATTCGATGAATTGCGCTTCGGCGTCTCGACCTCGGTACAATCGGGCCATTCCAGGGAAGACGGCGTCTTTCCCGAGATTACCGCTCTCTTCGATCCCTTCGGCTACGACGCGGCGGTCGGCTGGCAGCAGCTGCTGCATCCCCGTATCCATCTCGGCACGTCGATCGGCACGTCAGGCGAGGCCACCCAATTCTTCACCGGCTTCACCTGGACGGTCGATTTCAACGAAAAGCTCTTTACCGAAGCCGGATTCGGCGGCGTCATCCATACCGGCGATCTCGAGGGCGACAGTGACGGTCCGGAACTCGGCTGTCGCGTCCTCTTCCACGAATATCTGGGCGCCGGCTACCGTTTCACCCGCAATTGGAACGTGATGGCCCAGATTGCCCACTCCTCGCATGCCAATCTCTGCGACGGCCCGAACGACGGCATGACCCGCGCCGGCCTGCAGATCGGCTATAAGTTCTGAGTGGTTGCCGCCTTTGTGAAGAAAGCCTGCCCGCCCTCTGTTGACGGCGGGCTTTTTTTCTGTCGCGCGCCGCCGCTACATAAGCTAAAGACAGCGCAAAACGCGCCAGGGACTTTCCGCTCATGACCATTCCAAACACCATCCCGATCACGCCGGAACTCATTGCAGGCCATGGCCTGAAGCCGGACGAGTACCAGCGTATTCTAGATCTGATCGGCCGCGAACCGACCTTCACCGAGCTCGGCATCTTCTCGGCCATGTGGAACGAGCACTGCTCCTACAAATCCTCGAAGAAATGGCTGCGCACGCTGCCGACCAAGGGGCCGCGCGTCATCCAGGGTCCGGGCGAAAACGCCGGCGTCGTCGACATCGATGACGGCGATTGCGTCGTCTTCAAGATGGAGAGCCACAACCACCCCTCCTATATCGAGCCTTATCAAGGTGCGGCGACCGGCGTCGGCGGCATCCTGCGTGATGTCTTCACCATGGGGGCACGCCCGATCGCCGCGATGAACGCGCTGCGCTTCGGCGAGCCGGATCATCCCAAGACCCGTCATCTCGTCTCCGGCGTCGTCTCCGGCGTCGGCGGCTACGGCAATTCCTTCGGCGTGCCGACGGTTGGCGGTGAAGTTGAGTTCGACGCCCGCTACAACGGCAACATCCTCGTCAACGCCTTTGCCGCCGGCATTGCGAAATCCAACGCCATCTTCCTGTCTGAAGCCAAGGGCGTCGGCTTGCCTGTCGTCTATCTCGGCGCCAAGACCGGCCGCGACGGCGTCGGCGGCGCGACGATGGCCTCGGCCGAATTCGACGAATCGATCGAGGAGAAGCGCCCGACCGTTCAGGTCGGCGACCCCTTCACCGAAAAGTGCCTGCTGGAAGCCTGCCTGGAATTGATGAAGACCGGCGCCGTCATCGCCATCCAGGACATGGGTGCGGCCGGCCTCACCTGCTCGGCCGTCGAAATGGGCGCCAAGGGCGATCTCGGCATCCTGCTCGAGCTCGACAAGGTGCCGGTTCGCGAAGAGAGGATGACGGCCTACGAAATGATGCTGTCGGAAAGCCAGGAGCGCATGCTCATGGTGCTGCAGCCGGAGAAGGAAGACGAAGCCAAGGCGATCTTCGTCAAGTGGGGCCTCGATTTCGCCATCGTCGGCAAGACAACCGACGACCTGCGCTTCCGCGTCATGCACCAGGGTGAGGAAGTCGCCAACCTGCCGATCAAGGATCTCGGCGACCAGGCGCCGGAATATGATCGCCCCTGGCGCGAATCCGGCAAGCAGGCTCCCCTGCCCGCCAATCTCGTCGCGGCACCTCAGGATTACGGCCAGGCGCTGCTGCAGCTCGTCGGTTCCGCCAACCAGTCGAGCCGCCGCTGGGTGTATGAACAATATGACACGCTCATCCAGGGCAATTCGCTGCAGCTTCCGGGCGGCGATGCCGGCGTCGTGCGCGTCGACGGCCATCCGAGCAAGGCGCTCGCCTTCTCCTCCGACGTCACCCCGCGTTATGTCGAAGCCGATCCCTTCGAAGGCGGCAAGCAGGCGGTCGCCGAATGCTGGCGCAACATCACCGCGACAGGCGCCGAGCCGCTCGCCGCCACCGACAATCTCAATTTCGGCAATCCTGAAAAGCCCGAGATCATGGGCCAGTTCGTCGAGGCAGTGAAGGGCATCGGCGAAGCCTGCCGCGCACTCGATTTCCCGATCGTCTCCGGCAACGTCTCGCTCTACAACGAGACCAACGGCGTCGCCATCCTGCCCACCCCGACGATCGCAGGCGTCGGCCTGTTGCCGGATTGGAGCCAGATGGCCCGCATCGGCACCGCCAACGACGGCGACAAGGTGATCATGATCGGCGTCGACGGCAGCCATCTCGGCCAGTCCGTCTATGTCAGAGACGTGCTTGCCAGCCGCGAAGGTCCCGCACCCGAGGTGGATCTGTTCGCCGAGCGCCGCAATGGCGATTTCGTCCGCTCCGTCATCCGCAACGGCCAGGCGACCGCCTGCCACGACATTTCTTCGGGCGGTCTTGCCGTGGCGCTCGCCGAAATGGCGATGGCCTCAGGCAAGGGTCTCGTCATCGATCTCGGCGAAGCCAAGGGCGCGCCGCATGCGCTGCTCTTCGGCGAGGATCAAGCGCGCTACGTGCTGACGGTGCCTGCGGACGTCGCAAATTTCGTTTGCGCCAATGCCGAAGGCGCCGGCGTCCCCTTCCGCCGTCTCGGCACGGTCGGAGGAACGGCGCTCCTCGTCGGCGATCTCATCTCGCTGCCGATTCAGCAATTGCGCGATGCCCATGAATCGTGGTTCCCTGATTTCATGGAAGGCCGCGGCGAACTGGCTGCGGAATGATGCGCAAGGAGTAACGATCATGGCCATGAAACCCGGCGATATCGAAGACATGATCAAGGCTGGGATTCCCGGTGCCAAGGTGACGATCCGCGATCTGGCGGGAGACGGCGATCATTACGCCGCCGAAGTCGTCGCCGAAGCCTTTCGCGGCAAGAGCCGCGTGCAGCAGCACCAGATGGTCTACGAGGCGCTGAAGGGCAATATGGGCGGCATACTGCACGCGTTGGCGCTGCAGACCTCCGCACCGGAATAGAGCCCGACGCGATCCGGATAAACGGTGCCCGGCCCTCAGCCGGGCATTCTCTTTTCGTCGGGATCGGCAAAGACCGAGGCCGGCATTGGCCCCGATGTCAAAAGCGTGAAATCGAAGGATGCCTGCAGATCAGGCCCCAGCACATATTGCCGGTGGACGCGCAGCTGGTCCTTGCGGATCTTGCGATAGTGCTCGGGCGTCAGCATCTGCTTGACGCGGATCAGGATCATCTTCGCCGGAGGTGCATCCGCATGGCCGGAAACGGCGACGACCGGCACCTTGTAGAAATTGATCGAATCCGTCAGGCACTGCACGTCGAGCCAGGAAATCTCAGGACAGCGCGCGATCAACCCGACGCGGGCGCGCAGCTGCGTCGCCGACGATAGCAGCGCACATTGCAGGATGGCGCTGCCGAGTGTGGCAAACACCACCCGCTTGCCTTTGAAGATCTCCGGCTCCCGTTCCAGCAATATGCCGATGACATGGGCGGCAACACTCGATCCCATGCTGTGCGAAGAAATCACATATTCGTCCGCCTCGTCGTCAAGTGCTGCGCGCACGGCAGCGGCCCGGTCTTCCAGCCAGTCGTTGAAATCTGTCCGGTCCATGCGGCCGAGCGCCACGGCCATTACCCAATCGGCGAAGAGATGCAGCGTATGGAAGCGTTCGGAAAACGGCAGGAAGGCGAAGATGAAGAAACAAAGCGCCAGCGGTCCGCTCCAGAGCATGTGCCACGGCGAAAAGCCGAAACCATAGGGCATGATGGCGATTTGCGCCGTCAGCGCGATCGCCAGCGCGGTCAGCAGGAACGGGAAGAGGAAGAACAGACCGAAGCGCCAGGCGTGGCGAAAATATCCCCGCATCCCGCCTTCGAGCATGATCTCGGCGCAGCTTCGGAAACCTGCCATAATCTGGCTCAGCGTGTTGCCCCCGCGCAGCCTGGTTACCAGCGTATCGTGATCGACCATGTGGATCCGGCTCTTCGTCTGCCAGCTGGGGAAACCGGTCCCTTCCCCGGCCGCCGCTTTGTCGGCATCCCGTCCGCCCGTCGTGACCACGAAACTGAGGGGATCACTTCCCGCCTCCGGCGCACCCGTTTCAAGCGAATAGCCCCAAACGGCGGCACTCTGCCTGGCCGAACGCTCGTAGCGTGCCCTATGGGCAACGCCGTCGAGCGGCTCGAAGCCCGTGAAATGCAGGACGACCCGCTTCTCGATCAGTTTCATTCCACTCTTCCGGCCGGCGAATGGCCGGCATGTTGCTGCGATCCGGCTGCTGCGCCGCTGATAGGGACAAAAAAGCAGCTATGGTCTCGAAGCCGTCTTGCTAACCGAACTCTTCCGGAATTCAATAGCGTCCATGTCGTTTCCATCACGAACGGAGGGGTTTTGTGGCCGACCTAGTCAAAGAATTGATATCAGGCGTCGTCGACAGCGTGCTGAAGGAGATCCTGAAAAAGACCACCGGCCGCGTCGCGACGAAGCGCAGGAGGCGTAAGACACGACCCGCCGCGACGACGAAGGTTGCGCGCAAGACGACCTCGGCCAAGGCTAAGCCCGCCCGCAAACAGGTCAGCAAGCGCCGCACCGCCGCTGGCCGCAGCCGCCAGCGACGCAGCTAAGGCACGATCAAATGTGAGCGGCTTCGGACGAATAGCGGCGCTCTTGAGGGCATAAACCGATGATGCGCATGTTGAAAATCATTCTTGCGGCCGTCGTCGCGATCTGTCTCATCGCGGCTGCCGGCGTCTACGCCCTGTCGGAGATGCGCCTTTCCAGGACCTACGACGTCGCGGTTGCCGATTTCACCGTCAAGACGACGCTGCCTGCCGAGGAAGCCGAACGCCGCGCGCGCACGCTGATGTGTGGCGGCTGTCATCACGATGCCGGCAACGTGCTCATCGACGAACCGGGCGTCGGCCGCATCGTCGCGCCGAACCTGACCCGCTTCGTGCCCATGTACAGCGATGCTGAACTCGTGCGCCTCATCCGCCATGGCGTCAAGAAGGACGGTACCGGCGCCTTCATCATGCCGGCAAGCAACTTCGCCAATATCACCGATGACGATATGGCGGCGATCATTGCGTGGATGCGCAGTTTGAAGTACCTTCCCGATGCGGTGGCCGGAACGACTCAATGGGGACCGCTCGGGCGAATCGGCCTGGCGCTCGACAAGATCCCCTTCGAGGCCGATCTGGTGCCTGCCGTGGGCACCCCTGCCGCGACGCGTCCGGCCGATATCGGCGAATACGCCTTCAGGACCGATTGCAGCCACTGTCATAATCTCGATACGGCAAAGCAGTCGGAAGCCTTCCTGGCGCCGGCGCTTAAGCCCCTGGCGCAATCCTATTCGGCTGCCGATTTCAGGACGCTGCTGCGCACCGGCAAGGGTGTCGGCAACCGCGATCTCGGCGTGATGACACAGGTTTCCCAATGGGATTTCAGCCATTTCACCGATGTCGAAATCGAACAGATTCAGACCTATCTCGCCAATCGACCGTAACGCGACGGCAACAACCCGGCAACGGCCTGCGCGAATTGGTCTTTTTTTGGTTCGGGCGGCTGGAATTCCTGCCGTCGCATGCTATCTAAAGGCAACGATTGAAACGGCGGGCCTTTAACCCGCCTGTTGAAAGGATCAGGTCCTATGAGCGGCATTCACGAATTCATCGACAACGAAATCAAGAGCAACGACGTCGTCCTCTTCATGAAGGGCACGCCGCAGTTTCCGCAGTGCGGTTTCTCCGGGCAGGTCGTGCAGATTCTCGATTACATCGGCGTCGACTACAAGGGCGTCAACGTGCTTGCCGATTCGGAAATCCGCCAGGGCATCAAGGAATACTCCAACTGGCCGACAATCCCGCAGCTTTACATAAAGGGCGAATTCGTCGGCGGCTGTGACATCGTCCGGGAAATGTTCCAGGCTGGTGAGCTGCAGCAGCACCTCCAGGAAAACGGCATCACCGTGCGCGGCGCCGCCTGACCGGTCACCGGACGTCCGCCCGGTTTCCAAATCTGTTTCTTGAGTTCGAGGCGCTGCGGCTAGCAGCGCCTTGACCTGTTTATGGGAATTTCATTGTGACAGATTCATCACAAGCCGTGTCCGCGGGCCGCCTGCCCATGGGCAAGCGAGAATTCATCGCGCTTGCTGCCTTCCTGATGGCCGTCAATTCGCTGGCGATCGATATCATGCTGCCGGCCTTGCAGCAGATCGGCGCGAGCCTCGGCGTCGAGAGCGAAAATCATCGTCAGTTCGTCGTCTCCACCTACCTGCTCGGCTTCGGCTGCGCCCAGTTGTTTTACGGTCCGCTCTCCGACCGTTTCGGCCGCCGCACGCCGCTTCTGATCGGCCTCGTCATCTATATCCTGTCCGCCATCAGTATCGTCTTCGTTCCGTCCTTTGCTGGCTTGCTCGCCCTGCGTTTCATCCAGGGCGTCGGCTCCGCCGCAACCCGCGTCATCACCGTCTCCGTCGTTCGCGATATCTATGGCGGCCGGCAGATGGCCGAAGTCATGTCGCTGATCATGATGGTTTTCATGATCGTGCCAGTGATTGCGCCCGGCACCGGTCAGATCGTCATGTTCTTCGGTAACTGGCACCTGATCTTCCTGTTCATCGCCGCGATGGCGACTGCTATCGCCGTCTGGGCCTATCTCCGTCTGCCGGAAACCCTGCATCCCGGCAATGTCCGCCCCTTTACCGCCCGCTCGATCTTCGGAGCCTTCAAGCTGGTGCTGACCAATCGCGTGGCGCTGTGCTACACCATCGCCAGCACCTTCATCTTCGGCGCCCTGTTCGGCTTCATCAATTCCGCCCAGCAGGTCTATGTCGGCATCTACGATCTCGGCGTCTATTTTCCCTTCGCCTTCGCCGGCGTGGCGATCTTCATGTCTTTGTCGTCCTTCTTCAATTCCCGCTTCGTCGGCAAGCTCGGCATGCGCCGCCTGTCGCACGGCTCGCTGCTCGGCTTCATTGCCATCAACACCATCTGGCTGATCGTCCAGATGGCCAGCACCGAGCCGATGCCGTTTGCCCTGTTCATCTCCTTCTTCGGCCTTGCCATGTTCCAGTTTGGCTGGATCGGCTCGAACTTCAATTCGCTCGCCATGGAACCGCTCGGCCACGTCGCCGGCACCGCCTCCTCCGTCCTCGGCTTCATGAGCACGGTCGGCGGCGCCATCATCGGCGCCGGCATCGGCCAGGCCTTCGACGGCACGGCACTGCCGATGGTCGCCGGTTATTTCGCCGTGTCGATCGTCGGCCTGGTCTTCGTGCTGATCGCCGAGAAGGGCCGCCTCTTCCAATCGCAGAACCCAGCCGTCTGAACGGCCGGCCTCATTCGCATCCGGGATTTCACCACATGACGCCGCCGCATAAACCGCACCAGGAAAACCAAGGCTCTCGCCGCATCGGCATGGGCTTTGGCGAATTCGTCGTCACCATCGCCATCATGACCGCCAGCGTCGCCATGGCGATCGACAGCATGCTGCCGGCATTGCCCAATATCGGCCATTCCCTCGGCGTCACCAATACCAACGACGCGCAGCTGATCATCGGCGTGTTCTTCTTAGGCTTCGGCGTCTCACAGATATTCTTCGGCAGCCTTTCGGATACGTTCGGCCGCCGCAACATCCTGCTCGGCGGCCTGGCCTGCTATATTGTCGGAATGTTTGCCGCCGCAGCGACCGGCAGTTTCGAAATGCTGCTCGTCAT
Source organism: Rhizobium sp. IY2 (assembly GCF_047532935.1). Taxonomy (NCBI): domain Bacteria; kingdom Pseudomonadati; phylum Pseudomonadota; class Alphaproteobacteria; order Hyphomicrobiales; family Rhizobiaceae; genus Rhizobium; species Rhizobium sp. IY2. Next base: position 1,144,117 of record NZ_JBLKNU010000001.1, on the reverse strand, counting down.
GCGTTTCGTCCAGGGCATCGGCGGTGCGGCCGTGCGCATCACCACCATGGCCATCGTCCGCGACTGCTTCGGCGGCCGCGAAATGGCGCGCGTCATGTCTTATGTCATGATCGTCTTCATGATCGTGCCGATCGTTGCGCCTTCCGTCGGCCAGCTCATCATCCTCTATGCCAACTGGCACTGGATCTTCATCCTGCTCGGCATCATCGCCGCCATCCTGTTCGTCTGGGCTCTTCTGCGGTTGAAGGAATCGCTGCCGCCGGAAGAGCGGCTGCCGCTGTCGGTTGCCTCTGTCGGGGATGGCTTCAAGACCGTGCTCACGAACCGTATCACCTGCGGCTACATGATCGGCCTCACCATGTTCACCGGCGTCATCAGCGCCTATGTGATCTCGGTGCAGCAGGTCTTCGGTGAAGTCTATGGCCTTGGCGACTGGTTGCCGATCGCCTTTGCGGCCACCGCAGGCGGCATCGCCGTCGCCAATTTCGCCAACGGCTTCTTCGTGCGCAAATTCGGCATGCGCCGCATCTCGCACGCCGCCCTGCTGATTTTCACGGCACTGTCGGCTGTCGGCTTCTTCTATTCGCTGGCCGGCAAGCCGGATTTCGCCATCGCCTACGGCATCTTCACCATCGTGCTGATGATGTTTGCCCTGATCGCCACTAATTTCACCGCCATCAGCCTCGAGCCGATGGGCAATCTCGCGGGCACGGCCACCGCCATCACCGGTTTCGTCTCGACGACCTTCGGCGCCATCCTCGGCGGCCTGGTCGGTCAGATGTTCAACGGCACGGTGCAGCCGCTCTTCGGCGGCTTCGCGCTCTTCGGCGCGGTGACGATCGCAGCCACCCTTTGGGCGGAGAACGGCAAGCTCTTCACCCACCCCGGCGACAGCCCGCAGCTCGATCCGGGTGCGGCCCACTTTTGAAGTGCGAGCTGCTGGGTGGTTCGGTCCCGGCGGCATTGCATTTAAATAACAAACTCGGCACGTTCCTAAATCTGGATGCCCTTGGAACAAGGAGCTCAGTTTTGGATGTAGAATATCAACATCTCCCCCCGCCATTGCAGGGTGGGATATTTCAAGCCAAAACAAATACCGCCACTGGCGTTGTGGTACTCGGCGGCTCCAGTGGTCGGGTCGATGTGGCCCGTGCCAGGTTGTTTGCCAGCCAAGGGGCAACGGTAATCGCGCTTCGGTGGTTCGGCGGCGAAGGCCAGGTGCCAGGTATTTGCGAGGTGCCGCTGGAAATCTTCTTCGCCGCCACCGATTATTTGATGGAGCTCGGCTGCAGACGTATCGTCTTGGTGGGGACATCGAAAGGCGCCGAAGCCGCGCTGCTCACGGCGGTACATGATCCACGCATCAGCGCCGTCATCGCAATGAGCCCTTCTTCGGTCGTATGGGGAAATATTGGTCCGGGGCTTGACGGCATCAGCTGGCCGGAACGCTCATCCTGGACGTTGCGAGGGACACCGCTTCCCTTTGTATCGTCCGACCCTGAATGGGTGCAGGAATACCGAGACGGGCTCGTTGCCTACCGGGGCCTGTTCGAACGATGTCTTCAAGTGCACGAGTCTGAGATCGAACTAGCAACTATCCCTTTGGAGAAAACAACTGCCGAAATTCTGCTTGTGGCAGGAGGCGATGATGCGCTTTGGCCGTCAGACGAATTTGCCGCAGCAATTGTTCGCCGGCGCGCATCTTCGGGCCTACTCACCCAGCTTGTGTTGGGAGAAGATGCGGGCCATCGCATTTTGCTGCCGGGTGAAACGACTCCCCGATCATCGCTGCGTGCTCACGGTGGAAGTGAGACAGCCGACGCCAAATTGGGACGACTGGCGTGGGAGTACATTCTCGCTGCCCTATAACGGGATAGCAGTAGTCATTTGATTGATGGTTCAAGCCATCGGATTGGTGCGGCAGTGCGCGAAGGGCATCCTCTATGGACGACCGAATTCTGATCAGGTCTTACGCGCCCGGCGACGTGGACGCGACGATTGAAATTTTTCTGCGTGCGATTCGAGAGGTCTCGTCGAAAGACTACTCACCCGCACAGATCCAGGCTTGGGCAAAGGTGGAAGATCGCGGACTATGGGCAGAGCGAAGGATAAGCAGGCCTGCCTGGATCGCAGAATTTGACGGACAGCCTGTTGGGTTTTCCGACCTGACCGGCGACGGGTGCCTGGACATGATGTTTGTGCATCCCGAATTTCAAGGGCTTGGAATAGCAAGCCGGCTGTTGAGTAGGATCGAGGACGAAGCTCTGAAACTGGGGTTCAGCCGAATTTATACCGAAGCCAGCCGAACTGCCCGGCCGTTTTTTGCGCGAAAAGGCTTCCGCGTCATAACGAAGCAAATCGTCGAGAAACGTGGGCAAAGCCTGGAAAACTTTCTCATGGAAAAGTTCTACGGATAACAGGCGGCAGTCGGACCGCTTTTCAGACCGTGAAAACCTCACGCCGTAGCACGTTCCACGAGGCCTTGTCGGGCGCAATCAGCAGACCGCCGTCGAGGTGATGCGGCTGGTAGGGCGAGCCGTCGAAGCGCGCCGCATAGGCACCGGCCTCCTGCGAGATCAGCGTGCCGGCAAGATGATCCCAGGGCATCAGCTTGTTGTACATCAGGTAATGCACATGGCCGCCGGCAAAGGTGCGGTATTCTTGGGCCGCGCAGCGGTAATTGGTGAGGAAACGCACCTTGGCCAGATTGCCGAGAATCTCCGCCCGCTTCTCCTGCGGCAGGTAGCCGGTCGAGGCCATGCCGACCATCTGGTCGAGCGCAACCGGCTCTGCAACCGCGAGCCGCTGCGCTTCGCCGTCCGGCCGGCGCAGCCAGGCGCCGCCGCCCTTTTCCGCCATCACCCAGTCGTCGCCCATCGGATCGTAGATGATACCGGCAACCGTCTCGCCGGCCGAGACGACAGAGGCCATGACGCCGAAAGCCGGAATACCGGAGGCGAAGTTGAACGTACCGTCGACCGGATCGACGACGATCGCGAGACCGGCATCTTCGAGCCCGTAGAGCAAATCAGGCGCGGCCGCGACCGATTCCTCGCCGAGGAACAGCGCACTCGGCCAGAGCCGCTGAGCTTCCGCCTTGATCATCCGCTCGGCCTGTTCATCCGCCTCGGTGACGAGATCGGTCGCCTCGCTCTTCGCGCGCACGTCGCCCTGGCCGAGCCGGCGGAAGCGCGGCAGGATCTCCGCCTTCGCCGCGCGGCGCAGCAGATCGGCAAGAACGGTCACGTCAACGGTCGAAGTCATGTCAAATCCTTTCGGTCCGGCCTTTCGGGAAGGGCCCCACATCAAATGCCGACGATCTCACGTCGGATCAGCTGCCAGCTTTCCCGATCGGGTGCGGAGATGATGCCGCCCGTCGTCTCGCCGGGGCGATAGGGTGTGCCGTCGAATTTCGCCGTATAGCCGCCGGCCTCCTGATGCGCGAGCACGCCGGCCAGGTGGTCCCAGGGCATCAGCTTCGCATGGCCGATGAAGTGCATTTTGCCGGAAGCGACCATCCAATATTCGTAGGCCGAGCAATTGAAGGAGAAGGTCATCCGGATCTTCGCCATGTTGGCGCAGATGCGCGCGCGATCCGGGTCGTCCATGTGGCCCCATGAGAGGCCGCCGACCATCTGGTTCAGGCTAGCAGGCTCGGCCACCTTCAGCTTTGTCGACTGCCCGTCCCGGCGCGTCAGCAACGTGCCGGCACCCTTGATCGCCGTCACGGTGTCGCCGAGAACGGGATCGTGAATGATGCCGGCGACCGTTTCGCCCCTGACCGTCACCGCCAGCATCGTCCCGAAGACGGGAAGCCCGGCGGCAAAATTGAACGTCCCGTCGACAGGGTCGATGACGAAGGCAAGCTCGGCATCGGCAAGGGCCGGCACGACGGATCGATCGGCATCATAAGCCTCTTCGCCAACGATGAGGGCTTGAGGAAAGCGCTCCCTTAGCGCCGCGGTGATCCTGTGTTCGGCAAGTAGATCCGCCTGTGTCACCAGATCGATTGCCGAAGTCTTTTCCGAAACATCGGCATCGCCGAGATTGCGGAAACGCGGCATGATATCGGCACGCGCCGCCTCCCGGATGCAATCACCGAGAAAGAGAATGTCCTTGTCAGAAATAGTCATGCGAAATCCTGTCCGTCATACATGAGCCGCCTGCTTAGCCGGTCATTCATGACGGGTCGGTGACAGCAAGGGTGGAAAAGTCGAAGAGTTTCGGATCGAGCAGATGTGAAGGGTTCACATGCGAAAGCGCCCGCAGCATCGTGTCCTTGCGTCCCGGCATGCGCCGTTCGATATCGGAGAGCATATCCTTCATCGCATTGCGCTGCAGCCCGTCCTGCGAGCCGCAGAGATCGCAGGGGATGATCGGAAACTGCATCGCGACAGCGAATTTCGCGAGGTCTTCCTCGGCAGCATAGGCAAGCGGCCGGAGCACCATCAGGTCTCCCTCGTCGTTCAGAAGCTTGGCCGGCATCGAGGCGAGCCGCCCGCCATGGAAGAAATTCATGAAGAAGGTTTCGAGAATGTCTTCGCGGTGGTGACCGAGCACCAATGCATCGCAGCCCTCCTCCCGCGCGACACGGTAGAGATTGCCGCGCCGCAGCCGCGAACAGAGTGAGCAGTAGGTGGCGCCTTCCGGCACCTTCTCCTTCACGATCGAATAGGTATCGCGATACTCGATCCGGTGCTGGACGCCGATCTTTTTCAGATAATCCGGCAGCACGTGCTTCGGGAAATTCGGCTGTCCCTGGTCGAGATTGCAGGCGATGAGTTCCACCGGCAGCAGGCCGCGCCATTTGAGATCGAGCAGCAAGGCCAGCAGCCCGTAGGAATCCTTGCCGCCGGAAAGACCGACCAGCCAGCGCTTCTGGCCCTTCAACATGTCGAAATCGTCGAAGGCCTGGCGCACCTGCCGCAGCAGCCGCTTGCGCAGCTTGTTGAAGGAGACGGAACGCGGCGCATCGGCAAACAGCGCATGGCCGCTGGTGTCGGCCTCGCCGGTTTCCAAATCATCAGCGATATTGGCTGCGATATTCATTGCTTCGTCCCACAAAAATTCCACACTTGCTCTAGCAGAAAGCCGCCTGGCAACACAGCATCAATCGCCGAAAACCGACCAGCCGGTGCGGGCTGCAAGCATTTCCAGCGCCGCGGCGCCGAGCTGCGAATTACCGACCTTGTTCAGCCCCGGCGACCACACCGCGATCGAGGCGATACCGGGCGCCACCGCGAAGATGCCGCCGCCGACGCCGCTCTTGCCGGGCAGGCCGACATGATAGGCGAAATCACCAGAGCCGTCGTAATGTCCGCAGGTCAGCATCAGCGCATTGATGCGCCGCGCCCGCTTCGGCGAGACCACCGAATGGCCGGTCGTCGGATTGCTGCCGCGCGCCGCCAGGAACAGCCCGGCGCGGGCGAGCTGCTCACAAGTCATCGACAGCGCGCATTGATGGAAATAAACGCCGAGCACGTGGTCGACGGGATGGTCGAGATTGCGATAGGCGCGCATGAAGTTGGCGAGCGCGAAATTGCGGTAGCCCGTCTGCGTCTCCGAACGAGCCACCTTGTCGTCGATGGTGATCGACTCGTCATCGGCGAGATAACGCACGAAGCGCAGCAGCTCGCCGATTGCCTCGCGCGGCGCATGACCGGCCATGACGACGTCGCTGACGGCAATCGCGCCGGCATTGATGAAGGGATTGCGCGGGATGCCGCTCTCGTGCTCGAGCTGGACGATCGAGTTGAAAGCCGATCCGGAGGGTTCGCGCCCAACCCGCTTCCACAGCCCCTCGCCGACCTTGCCGAGCGCCAGCGTCAGCATGAACACCTTCGATATGCTCTGGATCGAAAAGGCAGTATCGGCATCGCCGACACGGTAAACCTTACCGTCGACAGTGACGATCGCCATGCCGAACTGCTTCGGATCGACCTTGGCGAGCTCGGGAATATAGTCCGCGACCTTGCCCTCGCCGATCCGCGGCTGGATATCGGCGTAGATGCTATCGAGGGTCGCCTGCAAATCTGCCATCGCTTCTCTCCAGATCGCAAAAAAGCCGCTCGAAAGAGCGGCTTTCCATATATCGGCGCATGCTGTTGTCCCGCAATCGGTTTCGACTGCGAGACGAAGGCATTAACGCGAATAGAATTCGACGACCAGGTGCGGTTCCATGACGACCGGGAACGGAACGTCGCTGAGCGTCGGAACGCGGCCGAAGGTTGCGACCATCTTGTTGTGATCGACTTCGATATAGTCAGGAACGTCGCGCTCTGCGAGGCTGACGGCTTCCAGAACGGTCACCAGCTGCTTCGATTTTTCGCGAACTTCGATGACGTCGCCGGCCTTGCAACGGTAGGAACCGATGTTGACGCGAACGCCGTTGACGGTGACGTGGCCATGGTTGACGAACTGACGGGCAGCAAAGACCGTCGGAACGAACTTGGCGCGATAGACGATGGCGTCCAGACGCGATTCCAACAGGCCGATCAGGTTTTCAGAGGTGTCGCCCTTGCGGCGGTCAGCTTCGGCGAAGATCGCGCGGAACTGCTTTTCGCGCAGGTCGCCGTAGTAGCCCTTGAGCTTCTGCTTGGCGCGCAGCTGCACACCGAAGTCCGAAAGCTTGCCCTTGCGGCGCTGGCCGTGCTGGCCCGGGCCGTATTCGCGGCGGTTCACCGGGGACTTCGGACGGCCCCAGATATTTTCGCCCATACGGCGGTCAATTTTGTACTTGGACGATTCGCGCTTGCTCATCGTATTTCCTTTCAAAGGTTTATGACGATTTGTTACCAAACCGCACGAAGGAAACACGCCCTCCTCTGATCTCTGCCGAGATCTGACAGGATGTTTCGGTTAGCGAACAGAAACGATCCACGGGACATGTCAAATGAAACACCGGGCATTGCTGCCCGGTGCTTGCGGCGGTCTTTAGAGGGCCGTCATGAAAATGTCAACAGCGGCACAGCCTGAACGCGCCACTATTCTGCCGCCAACGGCTGGTCGCCGCCTGTATCAGGCGCGTTGGCGTCGCCAGGTGCGGTCTGGCAGTTCATATCCGGAAAGGCGACGATGCGCTTGCCAGAGAAATCCGTGTGCACGACGACGATGCCCTGCTCCTCGAAATAGCCAAGCAGGCGGCGGGCGCGGCGGGCGGAATGGGTGCCGTAGGCGCGGGCGATCCGGGCGTCCGACGGGCACGGTTCGCCGCAGACGGCGGCCTTGGCGAGCATCAGGAAGACACCCTGCAGATCGTCGGTGACGCCTGACGACAGCGACAGCGCCGTTGCCCAGGCATCGCTCGCGGCCGTTTCCGCATCAACGCCCGAGCGCGAGATCGCCACGCGCCGGCGGAAATCCGGCAGGGCGATCGGTGGTCCCGGCACACGGCGCATGCGCAGCCGCACGAGAAAATCCTGGTAAAGCACCGAATCGGTGCGGAAACCGGAGGTGGGATCGTCGAGGATTTCGGCAAGCACTCCGGCAAGGCGCTCCTCCCGCTCCTCGGCCGAGACCTCCACCTGGCTCGCCCTCGCCTCGGCAGGTGCGGCCGAGGCTGCCGGCGTCGAGCGCGAGAGTTCGGCGAGAATGTCGGTCGTCGGCCGCGGCGCCGGCGCAGCGCGGCGCATGGGCGGGCGCTGGAATTCTTCCGGATCGGGCGTGAAGATCAGGTCCTCGACATCCTGAGGCGCATCCGGCAGCGGCATCAGCTTCGGGCTGGACGAGCGCGCCGAAGTCTCCACCGCTCCGATCTGGATCGGCAGCGGCCGGCGCGACAGCGCCGGTCCGAGAGCGACGAAATTGCCACGCTTCAGGTCGCGGAACATCTCGGCCTGGCGCCGATCCATCCCGAGCAGGTCGGCGGCGCGCGCCATGTCGATATCGAGGAAGGTGCGGCCCATCAGGAAGTTCGAGGCCTCGGCGGCGACGTTCTTGGCGAGCTTGGCCAGCCGCTGCGTCGCGATCACGCCGGCAAGACCACGCTTGCGTCCGCGGCACATCAGGTTAGTCATCGCGCCAAGTGACATCTTGCGCGCATCTTCCGAGACATCGCCGCCGACCGACGGCGCAAACATCTGCGCCTCATCGACGACGACGAGAACCGGATACCAATATTCGCGATCGGCATCGAACATGCCATTGAGGAAAGCGGCGGCAGCGCGCATCTGCTGCTCGATATCGAGGCCTTCGAGCGTCAGCACACAGGAAACGCGATGCTGACGGATACGGTTGGCAATGCCCGCCAATTCCGCCTCGGTCCGTTCACCGTCGACGACGACATGGCCGAACCTGTCGCTGAGCGTGACGAAATCACCTTCAGGATCGATGATGACCTGCTGCACCCATTGCGCCGATTGCTCGAGCAGGCGGCGCAGCAGATGCGACTTGCCCGATCCGGAATTGCCCTGCACGAGCAGACGGGTCGCCAGCAGCTCCTCGATATCGAGCGTCGCCGGGCTGCCGGACGCCAATCCCATATCGATGCCAACCTGCAATGCTGATCCTCGCGGCGAAGAGACTCACATGAACGAAGCGCCATTCTTCCGAAACGGCATCGCCCCGTCTATCAAAGAATGCGCTATCTTTCAGGACCGGATTTCGCCAACCCACAGGACAATTCCCGGCTCACCCGAGAAGAGGATCCATCGCCGCGATCCTACATTCCGTCGCCACGCTACGCCCGCAAGCCGAAGCCCTGCATCAGCCGCCGCGTGGCGAAATCCTGTTGGCCGGAGGTGAAGACCGCGAAGTCGAAATTGTCCGGGTGTACGGCATCGGCGACCAGCGGCACCAGCGTGCGGGCGCGGCGCGCGATCGCCTCGGCGGGGTCGAGCCAGTCGACCGGCCAGGGCGCAAGCCGGCGGAAGAGATTGGCCATGAAAGGATAATGTGTGCAGGCGAGCACGACGATATCGGTTTTCCGACCGTCCTTCTCGACGAAGCATTGGTCGATTTCGCCAAGCACGGCCTCGTCGGAGACGGCGTCACCACGAATATAAGCCTCCGCCATGCGCGCAAGGTTCTCCGAGCCGACGAGGCGGACGTGGCATTGCTGGGCGAAGGACTGGATGAGGTCGCGCGTATAGGCTCGCTTCACGGTGCCGGGAGTGGCGAGCACCGAGACCAGGCCCGACCGCGTGCGCTCCGCCGCCGGCTTGATTGCCGGCACGGTGCCGACGAAGGTCATCTGCGGAAAGGCGGCGCGCAGATCGGCACCAACAAGCGTGAAGGCTGTGTTGCAGGCGATGATGCAGACTTCGGGATCGTGATCCGCCAACAGTTTGCCGAAAAGTCCGATGATCCGCTCCTTCAGCGCCTGCTCCTCCCAGCCGCCATAGGGAAAGCCGGCATCGTCGGCGACATAGATGAAGCCGCGTTCCGGCATCAGCACGCGCGCCTCGCGCAAGACGGTCAGCCCGCCGATGCCGGAATCGAAGAGAAGAATAGGTTTCAGCTCACGCGTCGTCGCTGTCATCGGGCGGTGTTTCCTTGGCCGCTGGCGGGAACCGACCTCCGCGCGGGCTCTTGCGCGAGAAGCGGTCGAGGGAGGAGATGACGCCGCGCAACACGCTGATTTCCTGCTCCGTGAAAGCCCGGCGGGATAAGACAGCGCGCAGATTGTCGACCATTTTCGGCTTTTTCCCGGCAGGATGGAAATAACCGCGGGCATCGAGCGCCTCTTCCAACTGGTCGAACAGGCCGAAAAGCTGTTCCTTGGTCGAAGGCGTCTGCCCCATCGCCTGGAACGGCACGGCGCCGAGATCCTCCATGCCGGATTTCATCCATTCATAGGACATCAGCAGCACGGCCTGGGCAATGTTCAGCGAGGCAAAGGCGGGATTGACGGGAAAGGTGACGATTTCGTCGGCAAGCGCCACCTCCTCGTTGGTCAGCCCCCAGCGCTCGCGCCCGAAGAGGATGCCGGTGCCCTCGCCGGCGCGGAACCTCGCCCGCAGTGTCTCGGCGGCGATGACGGGCGAGCGCACCGGCTTGTAGCCGTCGCGCTCGCGCGCCGTCGTCGCATAGACAAAATTAAGATCGGCAACCGCCTGCTCCAGCGTGTCGTAGACCTTGGTCGCCTCGATCACGTGATCGGCTTTGGAAGCGGTCGCCAGCGCCTTTTCGTTCGGCCAGCCATCGCGTGGATTGACCAGGCGCAGTTCGGCAAGGCCGAAATTCGCCATGGCGCGCGCCACCATGCCGATATTCTCGCCCATCTGCGGCTCGACCAGAATGATGGCCGGGCCTTCGGCCAGAAGTTGACGCTCGCTGTTCGTACCTGCCATGGTCCTATCCCTGTTTCGAGCGCGCAATAGCCTCGCCCGCTGCAAACGGCAAGACGTCTGCAGCGGGATAGAGCCTTTCCAGCGCCGAACCGATCATTTCGAGCCCAAGTTTCGCGCCCTCGCGCGACAGCGGCAGGTGCCGGCCAGTTGTCCGCGACGCCTTGCGCTTGATGAGGAAACAGCTCGAGCCGCGCCGGGCCGCATTGTCGATCAGCGCCAGATCCGCCGCAATCAGCGTCTTCAGATTGTCGTCAGCGGCCGGCGCGTCATAACTCTTCGCCAGGATACGCGCCCAATAGGTGCAGGAGAGGAAGATCGCCAGCGTCTGGCGGATCTGGCCCGGCCGCGTCACCACCGACCAGGACGAGCCGAGCGGCCGCGCCGCCACCGTCACGTCGCGGTAGCAGCCATCGATCTTCTGCGACAACCGGATCAGGTCGAAACCGCTCTTGCCCTCGCCGATCGCGCCAAGCAGCTCGCGCAACGCCTGGAACCAGCGGGCAAGTGCGGCATCGAGCGCCCCGCGCGTGCGCGTGGGGAAGACGATGAAGGCGACCGCCGTTCCGGCCGCCGCCCCGATCATGGTTTCGCCGATGCGCAGCTTCAACAGATCGAGCGTCAGCACGCCGGTCATGCCGTAGACCAGGCAGAGCACGATCGAGATGAAGAAGGTCATCGTCGCATAGGAAACCTGCAGGAAATAGAAGGCGAGAAAGATGCAGACGGCGGCGATCGGAATGGCGATATCAGGCTCGCCCGAAATCAGCGTCGCCAGCACAAGCCCGATGGCGATCCCGAACACGGTGCCGAGCGAACGCGACAGCGCTTTCATCGCCGTATCGCCGCGCGAATTGGTGTTGGTGAAAACGAGGAAGGCGGCAAGCACCGCCCAGAACCAGCGCTCGCGCGAGAGAGCCAGGCCAAAAGCCATGGCAAGCGCTGAGGCGAGCGTGATCTGCAGCGCCGAGCGAAGCAGGGGATTGGCAAAGGAAAAGTCGATCTTCTCAGGCAGCACAGTATCCTTGACGGCGTCGATGCCGGAGAATCCCGAGGTCTGCCCCTCGCCGATCGCCTGTGTCAACTGCTGCCGCGCCTCGCCGAGCCAGAGCAGCGCCCGCACGGTTTCGCCTTGCGGCTGGTCCTTGATGGCTTCGGCCATCTCCGCAAATCTTGCAAGTTCCGTGCTATCGGCCTCGATTACGGCATGGATGAGCGCAAAAGGCGGCGGGCTCTGGAAACTCAGCACGATTGCGCTCTCGGCGGCCAGATGCGCATCGAAGAGCCGGATCGCCAATTCTGCGGCCGGATCGGCGGTGGCATCGAAAACGCCGCCGGACGGGCGCGGGATGAAGGTTTCGGCCATCAGCACCACTTCCTTCAGCCGGTCTTCCAGCTGGCGCAGTTCCTGCCGGTCGGCTTCACCGATCTCGGCGCCGACGGCGAGGGCGGCGAGCTTGAAGAGGATCTGGTTGATCCGGCCGCGCACACTTTCGAGCGAGCGGAGCAGGTCGCGCCGCCAGTCGTCCGGCAACAATACGGCTCTCACCAGATGGCCGACGAGCACGGAGACGACGGGGCCGATCGCCACATCAGGCAGCTCGGCCAGCGGAGGCCGGAAATAGGCGCCCATGAAATAGGAGGTGAAGGCGAACATGCCGATCGCAAAACCGCGCGGCCCGAACACCCGCCCGGCCGATGCGAGCGCGATCACCACCAGGAAGACGAGGTCGGAGAATAAACGGCGATGCTCGAGGCCCGCCGCGATGGCGACGACGCCAAGGCTTGCGACGCAACCGAAGAGCCGCGTCACCAGCTGGCGCGTATTGCCCTTGTCGCGAACGGCCACCCCACCCTCGATCGACAGCACGATGCCGAGGCCGAAAGCCGCCGTCGGCAACGGCAGGATGAACATATGGATGGCGAGAAGGATTAAAAATGAGAAGATGATCGTCAGCGTTACCCGCGAGGCCATGCGCAGGCGCGAAAGCGCCGGATCATTGGCAAGCAGCCAGTCGCGGAACTGAAAACCGGAAAACAAATGCAAAGCCCCTCATGCCGCAGAAGGATCGACAGATACCGCCGCAAGAGCGGAAATCAAACCACGGCAACGATCGGAACATTCGCCGGGCTCGAATCCTTCGGCATCGATCGAATGTGGCGCGTCTATTGGCCCTTGGCAATCAGCGCCATCGTCGCCTTCAGGGAATCACGGGCCTGCGTTTCGATATTCTCGGTGACGATATCGTCGATCACTGGCTTGCCGTCTTCTTCGACCACTTCGAAACGAACGGTCGTATAGTCCTTGGCATCGGGCGCATCGGAGCAGGCGGATTTCTGGAAGCGCACAGTCACCTCGGCCGTCCCGTTGACCACAGGTGCTGCCGCCATCGTCAGATCCTGCAGCGGGCAGGCATCCTGGCCGTTGACGATGACGTCGTAGTCGAACGGCGATATGCCGTCGTCGTCGACCGCGGGAAATTGCGCCGCCGCCTGGTATCTCGCGACGAAATCGCGGCTGTAAAGATGGTCGAGCCGGCTTGCGTCGAAGATGTCGGTCCAGTCGCTGTTATTGTCCGCCCAGTTGCTCTTGGTCGCGTCCATGATCTCCTTCACGGGGGCGGTGACATCGGCGGCATGGCCGATGCCGGAAAAGGCGATAAGGCTTGCGATAACAACGGCGATTGTCTTCATGGTCGAATATCCGAGGGGCGGCAAATCAAGGCGGACACTAGCCGAATTCCGGCACTTGGCAATGCAGCAAAAACGCATTGCAGAACCCGTTGCAGCTTTGCGTTCCCGGTTCACAATGCTATAGCGCTCCTCATCACGTCACCCACCCGGGACCCCGTCCCCCTTCAAGCTCGAACGAGGCAGATACATGAACAAGATCAAGGTCGCCAATCCCGTCGCCGATCTCGACGGCGATGAAATGACGCGCATCATCTGGCAGCTCATCAAGGACAAGCTGATCCATCCGTATCTCGATCTCGACATCGACTATTTCGACCTGTCCGTCGAAAACCGCGACGCCACCAATGACCAGGTGACCGTCGATGCCGCCAATGCCATCAAGAAGTACGGCGTCGGCATCAAGTGCGCGACGATCACGCCGGATGAAGCCCGCGTCAAGGAATTCAACCTCAAGGAAATGTGGAAGAGCCCGAACGGCACGATCCGCAACATCCTCGGCGGCGTCATCTTCCGCGAGCCGATCATTTGCCGCAACGTGCCGCGCCTGGTTCCCGGCTGGACGCAGCCGATCGTCGTCGGCCGCCACGCTTTCGGCGACCAGTACCGCGCCACCGACTTCAAATTCCCCGGCAAGGGCAAGCTGACGATCAAGTTCGTCGGCGAGGACGGCACCGTCATCGAGAAGGAAGTGTTCAACGCACCGGGCGCCGGCGTCGCCATGGCCATGTACAATCTCGACGAATCGATCCGCGAATTCGCCCGCGCCTCGATGATGTACGGGCTGATGCGCAAGTGGCCGGTCTATCTCTCCACCAAGAACACCATTCTCAAGGCCTATGACGGCCGCTTCAAGGACATCTTCGAGGAAGTCTTCGAGACCGAGTTCAAGGATCAGTTCAAGGAAGCCGGCATCACCTACGAACACCGCCTGATCGACGACATGGTCGCCTCGGCGCTGAAGTGGTCCGGTGGCTACGTCTGGGCCTGCAAGAACTATGACGGCGACGTCCAGTCCGACACCGTCGCCCAGGGCTTCGGTTCGCTCGGCCTGATGACCTCGGTGCTGCTGACCCCCGATGGCAAGACGGTCGAAGCCGAAGCCGCTCACGGCACCGTCACCCGCCACTATCGCCAGCACCAGAAGGGCCAGGAAACCTCGACGAACTCGATCGCCTCGATCTTTGCCTGGACCCGTGGCCTGGCGCATCGCGCCAAGCTCGACGACAATGCCGAGCTTGCCCGCTTTGCCGCAACGCTCGAAAAGGTCTGCGTCGATACCGTCGAATCCGGTTTCATGACCAAGGATCTGGCGCTCTTGATCGGCCCCGACCAGCCGTGGCTGTCCACCACCGCCTTCCTCGACAAGATCGACCAGAACCTCCAGAAGGCCATGGCGTAAGCCGGCCTTTCCGAGATAAGATCGAAACGGCGGGGATTTCCCCGCCGTTTTCAATTGGGGAATGAACCGATGACGGCCATCCTGCGACCGCTTGAACCCGCCGACCGCGCCGCATGGGAACCCTTATGGGAAGCCTATCAGCGCTTCTATGAGGTGGTCATTCCGCCCGAAACCACCGATCTCACCTGGGCTCGCTTCCACGATCCTGACGAACCGATGCACGCGCTCGGCGCCTTTGATGAAGATGGCCGTCTCGTCGGCATCGTCCATGCCATCTTTCACCGCTCCTGCTGGCTGCCGCAATGGACCTGCTATCTGCAGGATCTCTATGTCGAAAACACCCAACGCGGGCTCGGCACCGGCGCCGCACTGATCGACGCCGTCGCCGACCTCGCCCGCAAAAACGGCGCAGGCCGGCTCTATTGGATGACGCATGAAACCAATGCAACGGCGCGGCGGCTCTATGACAGGATCGCCGAGCGCTCGGGTTTCATCCAGTACCGAAAGGCGCTTTAAGCGGCTGGGGTTGCACAAAGGCCTCGCCGCACTATTGATTCCGGGGAACGGCAAGACCGCAGAATTACGGCAGCACGAGGAGGATCTCATGACGGAAGAACTGGTATTCTACACGAACCCGATGTCGCGCGGCCGCATCGCGCGCTGGATGCTGGAGGAGATCGGCCAGCCCTATCGCACCGAACTGCTGACCTTCGGCGAAACCATGAAGGCGCCCGAATATCTCGCGGTCAATCCGATGGGCAAGGTGCCGGCGATCCGTCACGGCGATACCATCGTCACCGAATGCGCGGCGATCTGCGCCTATCTCGCCGACACCTTCCCCGAAAAGGCGCTGGCGCCGACGCCGGAGGAGCGCGCCCGCTATTACCGCTGGATGTTCTTTGCCGCCGGTCCGCTCGAATCGGCGGTAACGATGAAGGGGCTCGGCTTCGAAATTCCGAAGGATCGCCTACGTATGGCCGGCTGCGGCGGTTTCGGCGACGTCATGAATACGCTCGAAATGGCGGTCTCCGGCTCGACCTACGTCGCCGGCGAACGCTTCACCGCCGCCGACGTCTATGTCGGCTCGCATATCGGCTGGGGCCTCGGTTTCGGCAGTATCGAGAAGCGCCAGGCCTTCGTCGATTATTTCGGCCGCATCAGCGGGCGTGAGGCCTACAAGCGCGCGAATGCGCTGGACGACGAAGCCGGCAAGACGATGCAGGCGGCTTAATCTGTAAAACCTGGAGTGGCGGCCCGACCGCCGCTCCGGAGATATCCGCCGTCAGACAAGCGGCATGTGAATGTCCGTCAGAAGCTCGGTCGGCGGCACCTCGCGCGGATTGTTGAGATATTCCTCGAACATGAGCCTGTCCTTCAGTTGCCGGCCGGACTTCGGCAGCCATTCGGCAAAGAGCCATTGATAGGACTTGGGCATATTGGCATAGGGGCCCTTGTGGCGCAGCACGGCATAATCGCCGCCGTCGATCGTGCGCCGCTCGAACGGCGCATCGGCCGGCACGTCGGCAGCGCCGGTGACGCAGGCGATCGAACGCAGCTTTTCCAACGGCACGATATCGGGATCATCGAGATAGACGCCGATCATCCGCATCTCGGGCTTGGCGAGGCCGCGGGCATAAAGCGTGCCGAACAGCGTCTCGAAGGCCTTGTCGATCTGCATGTAGGAACCGGTATGGGCAACGCCGATCAGCTCGATCGGCCCGATCTCGCGTATGGTAACGTCTAACATCGCTTTGGTCTTTCCGTTGGGTGAGGGCTCATAGGCTGTGTGGCTTCCCTCTTTCCGGTAGCGGGCCGGCGGCATGCCGTAGACCGACTTGAAGATGCGATTGAAGGATTGGAGATTGGGATAGCCTGATCGCTTCGCTATTTCACTGACGGCAAGTTCCGTGCGGACGATCTCGCCTGCCGCATGATGCAGCCTGAGCCGCTTGACGGTTGCCGCCAGCGTCTCGCCGTAAATCGCCCGGTAGATCCTGTGCCAGTGATAGCTCGACATGCAGGCGATTTCGGCAAGGCGCTCCATATCCAGCTCCTCGTCCAAATGGTCGTGAATATAGGCCGAAACCCGTCGCAGACGGTTTTCATAAAGTGCCCATGCCGTTTCGCCGTTCATGTCAAACCTCGTGCAAATCGATCGGCCAAAGAAGAACATAACCCGATTTGACAAATCCTGCTGACTTGCGCTTTCGACGAATCCGGCATAGGGCGGAAGTCCGGCTCGAACCCAAAAGGAATGACTGATGCCGGATTTTTCAACATTGATGATTTTTGCCGCCGCAGCGCTGGTGCTGACAGCCACGCCCGGTCCCGACATGCTGCTGATCGCCTCGCGCAGTGTCAGCCAGGGACGCGCCGCCGGATTTCTGACCTATGCCGGCATCGCGCTCGGCACCTATTGCCACGCCCTTGCCGCCGCTTTCGGGCTCTCTCAGCTCTTCGTGACGGTGCCCGCTATCTATGAAGCAGTGCGCTGGGCCGGCTGCTGCTATCTTCTCTATTTGGCCTATAAGACAATCCGCTCGGAAGTCACCGCCTTTGCGCCAGCATCGACATTGAGACGGCTTTCGGGCAGACGCATCTTCTTTGCAGGTCTCGCCACCAATCTGCTGAATCCGAAAATGGCCCTCTTCGTCATGGCCCTCTTTCCGCAATTCGTGACTGCGCAAAGCGGCTCGATCACGATGCAGATGCTGGTGCTGGTGCTGGTGCTGGTGCTGGTGCTGGTGCTTGCGACCGTGCTGAACGGCATCGGCCTCGTCGTCAATGGAGCCGTCATTATTCTCGGAAGCCAAATTCGCACGCGGCTGGCCTCGCTCAGCCGCTTTCCGAAGATGCCGCAATATATGCTGGCGACTGTTTTTACCGGGCTCGCCTGCCGCCTCGCTTTGCAAGCGCGAAACTGACCGCCGCAGGCTTCTGCGCAAAATAAAACCGGCTGCGAAATCCAGATCTCGCAGCCGGTCCACATGTCAAACGCCGTCAGGCTGATGGTCAGCCTGCAAGTGCCGACGCAACTGCCTCAAGGGCTTCGTCGGCCTTGGCGCCATCAGGGCCGCCAGCTTGCGCCATGTCCGGACGGCCGCCGCCGCCCTTGCCGCCAAGCGCGGCAGAAGCGACGCGCACCAGATCAACGGCGCTGAAGCGATCAACGAGGTCGGGCGTCACGGCAACGACCGCGCTTGCCTTGCCATCCTCGGAAACGCCGATGAGCGTCACGACGCCCGAGCCGATGCTGGTCTTCCCGTCATCGGCGAGCCCCTTCAGATCTTTGGGATCGACGCCCGATATCGACTTGCCGAGGAACTTGACGCCGGCGACTTCGCGCACGGAATCGGCCGAGCCGCCCTGCCCGCCGCCCATGGCGAGCTTGCGCTTGGCGTCGGCCAGTTCCTTTTCGAGCTTGCGGCGCTCGTCGATCAGCGCTTCGACGCGCGAGAGAACGTCTGACGGTTGAACCTTCAGCGAGGCGGCAAGCGTCTTCACGCGCTCGTCCTGTTCGGCCAGATATTCGCGCGCCGATTCGCCGGTGACGGCCTCGAT
Source organism: Rhizobium sp. IY2 (assembly GCF_047532935.1). Lineage (NCBI taxonomy): Bacteria > Pseudomonadati > Pseudomonadota > Alphaproteobacteria > Hyphomicrobiales > Rhizobiaceae > Rhizobium > Rhizobium sp. IY2. The sequence goes on along the minus strand of NZ_JBLKNU010000001.1, from coordinate 1,126,177 downwards.
GCGGCGAACGCCGGCGCCGACGGCGCTTTCGCCGAGAACGCGGATCAGGCCGATCTGGCCGGTGGCTCCGACATGCGTGCCGCCGCAGAGTTCGATCGAATAGGGCTTGCCGGCCTTGGCGCCGCGCACACCCTCGCCCATCGCCACGACGCGGACTTCATCGCCGTATTTCTCACCGAACAGCGCCATCGCACCTTCGGCGATCGCATCGTCGACGCTCATCAGCCTCGTGGTGACCGGCGAATTCTGCAGCACGATCTCATTTGCCATATCCTCGACGATTTTCAGCTCTTCGGCCGACATCGGCTTCGGATGCGAAACGTCGAAACGCAGGCGCTCGGGTGCTACCAGCGAACCCTTCTGTGCCACATGAGTGCCCAGCACTTCGCGCAGCGCCTCATGCAACAGGTGGGTTGCCGAGTGATTGGCGCGCAGGCGCGAACGGCGGGCATGATCGACCGTCAACGCGACAGCATCGCCATCCTTGACCACGCCTTCGATGACAGTACCCAGATGCACGAACAGGCCTTCGCCCCTCTTCTGCGTATCTGAAATCTCGATCTTGCCGTGGTCGGACGAGATCACCCCGGTATCGCCCATCTGGCCGCCGGATTCGCCGTAGAACGGCGTCTGGCTGACGACGATCTGCACCTTGTCGCCGGCCCTGGCCTCGGTCGAAACCGCGCCATCCTTGACGATCGCCTGCACGACGCCTTCAGCCGTTTCGGTGTCGTAGCCCAGGAATTCGGTCGCGCCGTGTTTTTCCTTGAGCTCGAACCACACGGTTTCGGTCGCCTTTTCGCCGGAACCGGCCCAGTGCGAGCGGGCTTCGGCCTTCTGGCGCTGCATCGCATCGGTGAAGCCGGAGATGTCGACGCCGATCTCTCGGGCACGCAATGCATCCTGCGTCAGATCGAGCGGGAAGCCGTAGGTGTCGTAGAGCTTGAAGGCGGTCTCGCCATCCAGCATATCGCCCTTGGAAAGATCCGTCGTTGCGTCCGACAGAAGCGACAGGCCACGTTCGAGCGTCTTGCGGAAGCGGTTTTCCTCGAGCTTCAGCGTTTCCGAGATCAGCGCCTCGGCGCGCACCAACTCCGGATAGGCGCGGCCCATCTGCTGCACCAGCGTCGGCAGCAGCTTGTACATCAGCGGCTCCTTGGCGCCGAGCAACTGCGCATGGCGCATGGCGCGGCGCATGATGCGGCGCAGGACATAACCGCGGCCCTCATTCGACGGCAACACACCGTCGGCGATCAGGAAGGCCGAGGAGCGCAGGTGGTCGGCGATGACGCGGTGGCTGGCGCTGCCTTCCGCCTTGACGCCCATCGTATCCTCGATGGCGCCGATCAGTGTCCGGAAGAGATCGGTGTCGAACACGCTCTGAACGCCCTGCAGAATGCAGGCCATGCGCTCCAGACCCATGCCGGTGTCGATCGACGGACGCGGCAGCGGGTTGCGAACGCCGGGCTCCGTCTGTTCGAACTGCATGAAGACCAGGTTCCAGAATTCCAGGAACCGGTCGCCATCTTCCTCCGGCGAGCCCGGAGGTCCGCCCCAGACGTTCTCGCCCTGGTCGATGAAGATTTCCGAGCACGGACCGCAGGGGCCGGTATCGCCCATCTGCCAGAAATTGTCGGAGGTCGGAATGCGGATGATCTTGTCGTCGGAGAAACCGGCGATCTTCTTCCACAGCGTCGCTGCCTCTTCGTCTTCGGAATAGACGGTTACCAGCAGGCGATGCTTCGGCAGATCAAAACCTTCGGTCACGAGCTTCCAGGCAAGCTCGATCGCATTCTCCTTGAAATAGTCGCCGAAGGAGAAGTTGCCGAGCATTTCGAAGAAGGTCAGGTGACGCGCGGTATAGCCGACATTGTCGAGGTCGTTGTGCTTGCCGCCGGCGCGCACGCACTTCTGCGAGGTCGTCGCCGTCGAATAAGGACGCTTTTCCAGGCCGGTGAAGACATTCTTGAACTGCACCATGCCGGCATTGGTGAACATCAACGTCGGGTCGTTGCGCGGGACGAGCGGGCTCGACGGAACAATCTCATGGCCGTTCTTCTTGAAATAGTCGAGGAAGGTCGACCGGATATCGTTCACGCCGCTCATGCTATGCCCTTCAATGCTGCCGGAGGCAGGTAAATACAAATCCATCGGCTTTTAACGTTCGCCTCCGCCACTGTCCAGCAGACAAACAAAACCGGCCGCATTCTCATCAGGAATGCGGCCGGCTGGAACTGACTGATGAGTTCAAGCGCGAAAATTACATTTCCGCAGTGGCATCGCCATCGCCGTCATCGGGATCCGGTCCGCCGTTCTGCAGGAAGCGGTCGGCGATCAGGCCGGCATTCTGGCGGAGCGACAACTCGATCTCGCGGGCGAGATCCGGATTGTCGCGCAGGAAGGTCTTGGCGTTTTCACGACCCTGGCCGAGACGCTGGCTGTTATAGGAGAACCAGGCGCCCGATTTCTCGACGATGCCGGCCTTGACGCCGAGATCAACCAACTCGCCGGTCTTGGAAACACCCTCGCCATACATGATGTCGAACTCGACCTGCTTGAAGGGTGGCGCCATCTTGTTCTTGACGACCTTGACGCGTGTCTGGTTGCCGATCACCTCTTCGCGCTCCTTGACCGCGCCGATGCGGCGGATGTCGAGGCGCACGGAGGCATAAAATTTCAACGCATTGCCGCCCGTCGTCGTTTCCGGCGAACCGAACATGACGCCGATCTTCATGCGGATCTGGTTGATGAAGATCACCATGGTGTTCGACTTCGAGATCGAAGCGGTTAGCTTGCGCAGCGCCTGGCTCATCAGGCGCGCCTGCAGGCCGGGAAGGCTGTCGCCCATCTCGCCTTCGATTTCGGCGCGTGGTGTCAGTGCGGCGACCGAGTCGACGACGAGGACGTCGACGGCGCCGGAGCGCACCAGCGTATCGGTGATTTCAAGCGCCTGCTCGCCGGTATCGGGCTGCGAGATCAGAAGGTTCTGCAGATCGACGCCAAGCTTGCGGGCATAGACAGGATCGAGCGCATGCTCGGCATCGACGAAGGCGCAGATACCGCCCTTTTTCTGCGCTTCGGCAATGGTCTGCAGCGCAAGCGTCGTTTTACCGGAGCTTTCCGGCCCGTAAATTTCGATGATGCGGCCCCTCGGCAGGCCGCCGACGCCAAGTGCGATATCGAGGCCAAGCGAGCCGGTCGAGATCGTCTCGATCTCGACAACGTTCTCGTTGGAGCCGAGTTTCATAATCGAGCCCTTGCCGAACGACCGCTCTATCTGTGAGAGTGCCGCTTCAAGCGCCTTGCTTTTGTCCACCGATTTGTCCTCTACCAGCCGCAATGAATTCTGAGACATCCGATCCACCTTTAGGTTATTGAAGCCGCCCAAGCAATGTCGAGTTTGTACCCTATTTGTTCCACTCTCGCAATAGGCGATCAAACAATTGAAAGAAAAAGGTAAAACGGCCCGTGTTCTGTATTTGTTTTATCGATGAAAAGCAACGACTTAGATGTAAAGTGCCGGCACCCGCGCACAAAAACCCATCCCATCGATTCGCACGTCGGGCATCTGGAGAGTGCCTGAAATGAAAAGAAAGATTCTCGTTCTCGGCGGTGCCCATATCGATCGGCGCGGCCGCATCTCCGGCGAGACAGCGCCTGGCGCCAGCAATCCCGGCACCTGGTTCGAGGAGCCCGGCGGCGGCGGCTTCAATGCGGCGCGCAATCTCGCAAGGCTCGGTTTTCAGGTGACGATGATCTCGCCGCGCGGCGGCGATCCCAACGGCGAACTGGTCGGCGAAGCCGCCGATTTCGCCGGCATCGACGACCGGCCTTTCGTCTTCCTCGACCGCAAGACGCCGAGCTACACGGCGATCATCGAGAAGGACGGCAATCTGGTGATCGCCCTGGCCGACATGGATCTCTACCGCTTCTTCGTGCCGCGGCGTCTATCCATCCGCTGGGTGCGGGAAGCTTTCGACGCCCATGATTTCATCCTCTTCGATGCCAACCTGCCGGAAGAGACGATCGCCGCGATCGTCGCCAAGGCGCATTCCCTGGCCAAGCCCGTCGCGGCGATCGCCATCTCGCCGGCCAAGGTCGTCAGGCTGAAACCCTGCATCGGAGATATCGACTACCTTTTCCTGAACGAGGCCGAGGCCGCCGCCCTGACCGGTGAGCAGCCGGAAGACGCCGCCGGCTGGCCACCATTGCTGAACGAGATCGGCATCAGGAATGCCGTCGTCACTCGCGGCCGGCGCGAACTCGTCGCGCTTTGCGGGCACCGCGCCGTGACGCTGCAGCCGCCGATCGCCGACACCGTCGCCGATGTCACGGGTGCCGGCGATTCTCTTGCGGCCGGCACGCTCGCCGCCTTGATGCTCGGCCTGCCGCTCGAGGAAGCCGTCCGCCACGGCACCGCGGCCGCCACGCTGACCGTGCAGTCGCGGCACGCCGTCAACGAAAATCTGACGCCGGATCTTTTGAATGAGGCGCTTGCCCTTGTTCCCAAGATCAGAATTCTGCATTGAAGCGACTAATTAAAGAGTTGAGCATGATGCCGTCCGAAAACCGCCCACACTTTTCGGCATTATGTTCTGTCGATCATAGGACAAGACCATGACCAAGCCCATCTCCCCTCTTCTGCCGATCGCCTATTCGAAGGAGGTTGCCAGCGCCAAGCAGCGCGGCGCGCCGCTGGTGGCGCTGGAATCGACGATCATCACCCACGGCATGCCCTATCCCGGCAATATTGAGATGGCCCGCAGCGTCGAGACAATCATCCGTGAACAGGGAGCGGTGCCGGCAACGATCGCCGTCATTCATGGCACGTTGCATATCGGTCTTGAAGCCGCGGAATTGGAACAGCTCGCCAAGGCGACCGAGGTGATGAAGGTGTCGCGCGCCGATCTCGCCTTCGCGATCGCCGAGCGCCGCACCGGCGCCACCACGGTCGCGGCGACGATGATTGCGGCAGCGCGCGCCGGCATCCGCGTCTTTGCCACAGGCGGCATCGGCGGCGTACATCGCGGCGCCGAGGAAAGCTTCGATATATCAGCCGACCTCGAGGAGCTCGCCCGAACCGGCGTCATCGTCGTCTGCGCCGGCGCCAAGGCGATTCTCGACATTCCGAAGACGCTGGAAGTGCTGGAAACCCGCGGCGTGCCTGTCGTCACCTATGAGAGCGAGGAATTCCCCGCCTTCTGGTCACGCTCCTCAGGCATATCAAGCCCGCTGTCGCTGAACAGCCCGGCCGCCATCGCCAATTTCCAGACGGTGCGCGAACAGCTCGGTGTCGACGGCGGCATGCTCGTCGCCAACCCAGTGCCGGAAGTCGACGAAATCCCACGCGAGGAGATGGAAATCTATATCGAGCGGGCGCTGGATAGCGCCGAGCGCGACGAAATCACCGGCAAGGCTGTGACGCCCTATCTGCTCTCGACCATCTTCGACCTGACGGACGGCCAGAGCCTGAAAACCAATATTGCGTTGGTGGAGAACAATGCGCGGCTTGCCGCCGAGATTGCGGTGGCGCTGCGGAATGAGGATTGACGGGTAGGTCGGTATGGCCGTGACAGATAGATGGTGCCGAAAAAGCCCCTCTGCCTGCCGGGCAGAGGGGCTGGCACGGCACAACCGTGCCAGAGGCGATGTGTGGCACGCCCTCTCTCGGGCGCACCCCACTCACCCGTCCAACGTTTCCTTCACCACAACAGCGAGCTGCTTGAGCGAGAAGGGCTTCGGCAGGAAGCCGAATTTCGCATCCGGCGGCAGGTTGCGGGCAAAGGCATCTTCGGCATAGCCGGAGACGAAGATGAATTTCATGTCGGGATAGGTCTTGCGCAGCTCACGCAGCAGCGTCGGCCCATCCATTTCGGGCATGACGACGTCGGAGACGACGATATCGACCTTGCCGTCGAGTTCTTCCATGATGCTGAGCGCCTCGACGCCCGAGCCCGCCTCGTGTACGGTGTAGCCGCGCGTTTCCAGCATGCGCTTGCCGCCGCGGCGCACCGCCTCCTCGTCCTCGACGAGCAGGATGACCGCCGATCCCGTCAGATCCTCCGGCTGCTGTGTCGCCGGCGCCTCGGGCCGCACGCCGATCTCGGCGATGGCGCTGTCGATCGAACCTGCTTCGGCGGCGACCGCCGGCTCAGGGATGTGGCGCGGCAGGAACACCCGGAAGGTCGTGCCCTTGCCGACTTCGGATTCCGGCTGGATATAACCGCCCGACTGCTTGACGATGCCGTAGACCATGGCGAGGCCAAGGCCGGTGCCTTTGCCGACATCCTTGGTGGTGAAGAAGGGCTCGAAGATCTTGTCCATGATCTCAGGCGCGATACCGGTGCCGTTATCGGCCACCTCGATCAGCACCATGTCCTCGGCCGGCATGTAGGAATAGTTGAAGGCGGAGACCTCGGCGGCGGTCAGGTTTTTGGTGCGCAGCGTCAGCGTGCCGCCCTCGGGCATCGCATCGCGTGCATTGACGCAGAGATTGATCAGCACCTGCTCGAACTGCGAAAGGTCTGTTTTGACAGGCCAGAGGTCGCGGCCATATTGCACGTCGAGCTTGACGTTGGTGCCGGAGAGCAGCCGGTCGACCAGCATGCGCAGGTCGCCGACGACATCGGTGAGGTTCAGTACCGAGGGCCGCATCGTCTGCTTGCGCGAGAAGGCGAGCAGCTGGCGCACCAGCACGGCGGCGCGGTTGGCGTTGCGCTTGATCTCCATCAGGTCGGCGAAGCTGGCATCGGCCGGCCGCGCCTGCAGCAGCAGATGGTCGGAGGACAGCAGGATCGCCGTCAGCACGTTGTTGAAATCATGCGCGATGCCGCCGGCGAGTGTGCCCACAGCATTCATCTTCTGCGTCTGCGCCATCTGCGCTTCCAGCGCCTTCTGCTCGGTCACCTCGACGGCATAGACGATCGCCGCCTCCTCGGGCGCCTCGTCGCTCTGGTCGATGACCGCGTTAACATAGAAGCGGAAATAGCGCGCCTCGTCGGTCGGCGTCCGGGTATCGATGGGCGCGATATCGCCCTGCCGATCCTTGGCCGCCGCCAGCGCCTCGGCAAGCTGCGGCCGGTCGCTCTCCTGCACGATGGTTTCGAGATGCGGCGCCTTTTCGAGATCGTCGCGCGAGACGACGCCGGAGAACAGTTTCAGGAACGGTGCGTTGGTCCGCAGAATGCGCCCGTCGCCGTCGACCGAGGCGATCGCCATCGGCGTGTTGTTGAAGAAACGGGTGAAGCGCATGGCGGCGGCAGAAGCCGACTGGCCGCCGGCCTCGCTCTTTTCACGCGCCAGCACAATCGTCCGGCTTTCGCCGGGTGCGCCATCGCGCATCGAGGTGACGCTGTGGATGATCTGCACCGGCAGGCTCTGGCCGTTGGTCTTGCGCAGGTCGAGGTCGAGCGTCACGGTCTTCCTCAGACCCGGTTCGGCCTGCACCGACTGGATCAGCGCCAGCCCCTCGCCCGCCACGACGTCGCCGATCGTCATCGAGCCCGGCACGAACTTGGTGAGGTCGAGGCTCAGCCACTCGGCAAGCGTCGCATTCAGATAGAAGATCTCGCCCTTCCTGCCGGCGGAAAAGAAGCCGGCCGGCGCATGGTCGAGATAATCGATCGCGTTCTGCAATTCCTTGAAGAAGCGCTCCTGGTCGTCGCGCTCAGTGGTGATGTCGGTGATCTGCCAGATCTGCAGCGGCCTGCCGCTATTCTCCTCCGGCTGCAGCAGCCGTGCCTTCAGCCGGTACCAATGCGCGCCGGAGCTGTTGCTGCCTGGCCCGACGGCGCGCAGCAGCCGAAATTCCTCCCGGCCTTCCTTGCCCTCGCGCAACCCGTTGACCAGCCTGTAGAGCGCTTCATTGGATTCGCGGTGACGCGACAGCAGCGTTTCCAGCGTCTGCACCTCGGTCGCCTTGCGCGCGCCGGTCAGCGCGCCATAGGCGGCATTGGCATAGATGATCCGGCCCTTTTCGTCGGTGATCAGCGTCCCGTCGGGATGGCTGTTGAGGAAGGCGCGCGCCAGGCTGTCGGACTGGCGCTGCGGCATCACCTCGATGAAGCCGATGACCGAAGACACCAGGAAGAAGATGCCGACCATGGCGAGCACGCCGAGACCGCCGAGCACGATCTCGTTGTCGAGCGACTTTTTGAAGAAGACGAAGCCCCCGGCGGCAGCAATCAGCACGAGCGCCAGCAGCAGAATGCGCAAAACCGTGCCAGAACGCCCCCCACGATCCACAAGCGGTGCGTTATAATCGTCGGCCTGACGCGGTTTCGTCATGTATTCCTCACATAAGCCCCTCCCGCTTCGTAGCACGAACACAAAGCGGGAATCAGGCACTCTTTCCTTCTTAGCAATTTGCCGCGTCGGCAAAAACACCGGCAACCGGCAAGACTGCTTGAATTCACAGGCAACAGCGCCATCTGCCCCTGAAGCCCAAAGCGGCCGCCCCTGCGCAAGGTCGCTGGGCGCCAGGCAGCTGAACACGAAATCGCGTTCTCCCGTGACTGGACAGCATGGGCGGCCCTTGCCTAAGGAACGGAAAAGTCGTCAATATGTGCCGAAATGCGAAATGGAGTAAGTGACTATGTTGGATGATGTTGTCGGAGCTTATGGCAGTCGTTTCCTGCTTGCAGCCGGTGGCGTCGGTCTGGCGCTTCTCCTGCTCATCCTCGTGCTCTGGGTGATCCGCAGCCGGGCGCCCTCGCCTTTCGTGCGCGGCGGCCGCAACCGCCAACCCCGCCTGCAGGTGCTGGATGCCGCTGCCGTCGATGCCCGCCGCCGGCTGGTGCTGGTGCGCCGCGACGACGTCGAGCACCTGATCATGATCGGCGGCCCGAGCGATATCGTCATCGAAAGCCGCATCCTGCCCGCCGCGGCAACAGCACAACCGGAAAGCGTCAACCGCCCGCAGCCCGTCGAGCAGCGCCCGATACCCGTCGCGCGGCCGGAAACGCCGCCGGTCGTTCCGCCGCGCCCGCCGGTCGCTGCCCGTGTCGAGCCGGCCGCCGAGCCCTCTTTCTCCTCGCCGGTCCCGCCAGAGCCGCGCTCGCGCCCGGAATCATCGGCTCAAACATCGGCCCCGCCGGCCGTTGCGCCGCCGGTGGTCACGAGCCCGCTTCCGGCAGAGCCGGTGACAGCTCCACTGTCGGCCGAACGCGACAATCCTCTGCGTGCCGCTCCGCCCCAGCCGCGCCCGCCGGAGCGTCCCGCCGTTCCCCCAGCCTCGCAGCCCGCACAGTTCCATGATACCGCGAGTGCAGCCGAGATTCTCGATGCGGCCCGCCAGCGCGTGCTGCCGCAGCAGCGCATCGAACCCGAGGTCTCCGCCCCGCCTGTCCAGCACTTGCCGGCGGCAGCACGCGCCGCGCCTGTTACGGCCGAGGACGATGCGGCTGCGCAGTCGGCAGCGGCGATCCGTCATGATTTCCAGCGCGTGCTGGAAGAGGAGATGTCGAGCAATCTGACGGCCGAGCGCATCGTGCCGGCGCCGGCAAACCAGGAACCCCGCCAAGCCGCGCCGCAGCCGGGCAACCTGCCGCGCCGCGATCCCGAGCTAGCTCCCATCACCGGAGCCGACACGGAACTGCAGAAGGAAGTCGCCCGCATCTTCGGCGAGATGAGCGTCAATCGCGACAAATGAGGGCAGACACGCCGGCCTTCATCACCAAGTTGCATAAAAGCCGCAATGCTGCGGCTTTCAGTTCGCGAACGGCTCGGGGGCTCCCCTTGATGCCGATCATTTGTTATCTCTGAAGTCGAAGAGCTTTGGTGCATTCGAGGTAACACTTTGCCTAAGTAAATACCGGTCTCACTCCAGTTTCACCCGTACTGCCGCAAAGCGACACGCTGGCGGCATACGAACATGTTCATCGGGTGGTGGCGAGAGACCGGTTTGGCATTGTTACAATGTGCCATGTGCAGCTCCGCTGTCTCAGCTCTTCAGCCGCCCACAACATCGCCACACCGCGCCCGCAAGGGTTTTCTCATGCACCATCTTGGTGGACTTCCGAACGGAAGACCAAGACGGTATGTGCAATACGCTTCGGGTCCGATGGACCATTATTCCCAAGACAGCTCCCCAGCCCTGGTTGGCCTGCGGCGGATGCGGGGGCCTCAGAGCTTTCCAACCCAGCGGCAAGATCCGGCTCAACGCCAACGGTCGCAAGCTCGACGCCTGGCTTATCTACAAATGCCTGACCTGTGAAAGAACATGGAACCGGCCAATCCTCGAGCGCCGCAATGTTCGCGACATCGATCCTCAAGTCCTTGACGCGTTACAATCCAACGATCCCGGCTGGATCCGGGCAGAAACCTTCAACCTCGATGCTCTCCGGCAGAAGTCACGGCGTGTGGACGAGTTTGCCGAATTTGACATCAAAAAAGAGATGCAGAGCGACACGGCGAATTGGACGAGATTGGCAATCGAACTGATGGTCCCGTTTCCAACGAGCACACGCCTCGACCGTCTGCTGGGCTCCGAACTGAAAGTGTCACGCTCGCGGCTGCAGGCTCTGCATGATCAAGGCATGGTTCGGACAGATCCTGACCGAGCAGGCGTCATGCGGCGGCGGATCAGGAATGGCACCCTTGTCGTGATTGACCTCGCCATGGAGGCCGACCGAAAGCAATCTTGGAAAGCTCTGGCAGCAGGAGATCCGCTATAATAGTGGAACTCCGTCGCGGAGGCTCGATCTCGGGCCTTCGTGACTATCGAAAAAGGCGCCGCGATCGGGATCGCGGCGCCTGTTCTGCTCTCATGCCTGCATGAAAACTCTTATTCGTCGCGATAGACTTTTTCGCGACGTTCGTGACGCTCCTGCGCCTCGATCGACAGTGTCGCGATCGGGCGGGCGTCGAGACGTTTCAGGCCGATCGGTTCGCCGGTTTCCTCGCAATAGCCGTAGGTACCGTCTTCGATGCGCTGCAGTGCCGCGTCGATCTTCGAAATCAGCTTTCTCTGTCTGTCACGGGCGCGAAGTTCGATCGCCCGGTCCGTTTCCGACGACGCCCGGTCGGCGAGGTCGGGATGGTTTGCGCTTTCCTCGGCCAGATGGTCGAGCGTCTCGCGCGCTTCTCTAAGGATATCGTTTCTCCATGCAACCAGCTTGGCCCTGAAGTAGGCACGCTGGTTTACGTTCATGAACTCTTCCTCTTCCGAGGGAACGTAATTGCTAAGATCGATCTTCTCACTCAACGCGATTCTCCTGAAGAACATCTCATCTGGCCGGGTGTATATCCCAAGCGCTAGTCGCGATTCAAGCCAAATACGACAGGTAAACAGATTTTTAAATCTGTTACAATTTTCGGCTAACGATCTATTTTGTCATGGTTATTCCGATTGCCGTTTTTTGCTTCGCCTTCAAAACGCCGTGTTATCGGCCACGTTTCGGGCAGTTGCGACATGGCTGGCGATTGACGGCGGCCAATCGCAACCGCTACTGAAAAGACCCCGCCCGATCCTGGATTTGCCCATGACCGTACCGCTGCCTCCGCCCAACCGCATCTATCTCCTGCGTCATGCCGAGGCCAGCTGGGCCGAACCCGGACAGCGCGATTTCGACCGGCCGCTGAGCGAAAAGGGCTTTGGCGATGCCGAGATCATCGCCGACAAGGCCGCCGACAAGGGTTATCGTCCCGATCTCCTGATCAGTTCGACAGCGCTGCGTTGCCGTGACACGTCAGGCGCCGTCCACCGGGCGATGGGCGTCGCGCTCGAGGTGCGTTATGTCGATGCGCTCTACAACGCCACGGTCGATACCTATCTCGAGATCGTCGATGCACAGGATGAGGCGGCCGTCATGCTGGTCGGCCACAATCCGACCATGGAGCAGGCGCTGGAGACGTTGATCGGCCATGACGCGATGGTAAGCGCCCTTCCCGGCGGCTTCCCAACCGCAGGCCTTGCCGTCGTCGATTTTGACGCTTCGGCCTCTGTCTGGCGCCTCACCGATTTCGTGGTCGTCTGAAGTCTTTCACGCCGCTCTTCTTTTGCGGGCGGCGCGCCCTCCCTATATTGCGGGGCAGTCACCAACCGGAATCGCGCCTTGCCGCCACGCCTGACATCCTTTGCCGATGACGCCCGCATCGCCTTCGACAATCTCGCCGACCGGGCGAGCGGCCTCGTCAATCCGACCGTGCGGCTCGGCGTCACCGGCCTCTCCCGCTCCGGTAAGACGGTCTTCATCTCCTCGCTGGTCCACAATCTCCTGCATGGCGGCCGCCTGCCGCTGTTCGAGCCGGTGCAATCCGGCCGGGTCTCGGCGGTGCGGCTGGAGCCGCAGCCCGACGATGCCGTGCCGCGCTTCCAGTACGAGGACCATATCCGTGCGCTGGTGAAGGACCGCATCTGGCCGGATTCGACCCGCGCCATATCGGAACTGCGCATCACGCTGGATTACCAGAGCGCCAGCGGCTGGAACCGGCTGTTTTCCCCCGGCCGCCTGTCGATCGATATCGTCGATTATCCCGGCGAATGGCTGCTCGACCTGCCGCTGCTCGGCAAGGATTACCGCACCTTCAGCGAGGAAACCATCGCGCTCGCCGAAACCGGCGTCCGCTCGGAGCTGTCGCGTGAGTGGCTGGCTCTGACGCGCGCCGCCGATATCCACGCCGGCGCCGACGAGATGATCGCCCGCGACCTCGCGACCGCCTTCGCCGATTATCTCAAGGCCTGCAAGGCCGATGAACGCTCGCTCTCCACCCTGCCGCCCGGCCGCCTGCTCTTGCCCGGCGATCTGGATGGGTCGCCAGCATTGACCTTCGCGCCGTTGGCGCTGCCGTCGGACGGACGTCCTGGGCGCGGCTCGCTGTGGACGATGATGGAGCGGCGCTACGAGGCCTACAAATCGGTCGTCGTCAAACCCTTCTTCCGTGAGCATTTCGCCCGCCTCGACCGCCAGATCGTGCTGGTCGATGCGCTGCAGGCGATGAACCGCGGCCCCGAAGCCGTACAGGATCTGGAACGCGCGCTGACCGATGTGCTCGCCTGTTTCCGCCCCGGCACCAATTCGCTGCTCTCCTCCCTGCTTGGACGCCGCATCGACCGCGTGCTGGTCGCCGCCACCAAGGCCGATCATCTCCACCATGAAAGCCATGACCGGCTTGATGCGCTGACCCGCCGCCTGGTGGATCGCGCCATCGACCGCATCGGCATGGCGGGGGCCGGCATCGACGTCATGGCGCTTGCCTCCGTCCGCGCCACTCGCGAGGCGACCGTCAGGCGCGATGGCCACGAGCTGCCTGTCATCGTCGGCACGCCGATGGACGGCGAAACCCTAGCCGGCGAACGCTTCGACGGCCAGAGAAAGACCGCGATCTTCCCCGGCGACCTGCCGGAGGATCCGGAAAGCCTGTTCGACCGCATTGCCTCGGGTGTAACAGGCCTGCAGCTGCCCGATGTCAACGTCGTCAGGTTCCGCCCGCCGCAGCTTGAGGAAACCGGCGGCGGCATCAAGCTGTCGGTGCCGCATATCCGCCTCGACCGCGCCATGCAGTTCCTGTTCGGAGACCGTCTCGCATGAGCAAGCCCCCGTCCGATCCGCCGCGCCGCGCACCCGCCGCCTTCACCTATGAGGACGAGGTCACCCAGCCGCGAGACAACGGCAGGCAGGCAGAGCAACGGCGCAAGCCGGAAAGTTTCTCCGAACATATCATCGTGACGCCCGATGAGGACGATCCCTTCCTCAATCCCGACAAGGATCTGAGCGCAGTTCCGGTTGCCACGCCGCGGAAACGTCGAACCTCCTTCGGCAAGATTGCCGCCGGCGCCTTCGGCATCCTGCTGTCTCTCGCCATTGGCCTCTGGACCGACAGCCTGATCCGCGATCTCTTCACTCGCGCCGACTGGCTGGGTTATGCAGCCCTTGCCGTGCTCGCCGTCGGCATCCTCGCCGTGCTTGCCCTGGTCGTCCGCGAAACTGTGGGCATGATGCGTCTTGCTGCCGTCCAGGCGATCAAGGCCGAAGCAGACGCCGCGATTCTCGAAACCCGGCCGGCGAAGGCGCGCGCCGTCGTGGCGCGCCTCACCACCCTGCTTTCCGCCAATCCCGAGACATCGAAGGGCCGCGCAACGCTGAAAGCGACCGAGGGCGAGGTCATCGACCCCCCGCATCTGATTGCGCTCGCCGAACGCGAACTGCTTGCTCCCCTCGACCGCAAGGCCCGCGCGCTGATCGTCAATGCCTCCAAGCGCGTCTCGATCGTCACCGCCGTCAGCCCGCGTGCCGTGGTCGACCTGCTCTACGTGCTCTATGAGGCCGTGCGCCTCATTCGCGCCATGGCCGAACTTTACGGCGGCCGGCCCGGAACTCTCGGTATGTTCCGCCTGCTGCGCGACGTGCTGGCGCATCTGGCCGTCACCGGCTCGATCGCCGTCGGCGACAGCCTCGTCCAGCAGGTGCTCGGCCACGGGCTGGCCTCCAGGCTCTCGGCCCGACTGGGCGAGGGTGTGATCAACGGCCTGATGACCGCCCGCATCGGAATCGCGGCAATGGATCTCTGCCGTCCGCTCGCCTTCCGAGCCCTGAAGCGGCCGGGAATCGGTGATTTCATCGGCGATCTCACCCCGTCCATGTCGCCGCGCGGCAACAATCCTTGAGCGACACAGCGATTCCGCGTCTTTCGCCTCCCCTTGCGTAACGTTGAAGAAATTTCAGTGAATTCAGAGCTCTAGCGACAGTATTTTAAAATCTCCGGCGCCTGAAACTCCCGTCTTTCCGCGCATTTCGGCACAATCGAAAGGAAGGATTAACCATTATTCGGCAAAACTTGCACCCAGTTCGTGAGTGGTGTTTGCCAAGGAAAATCCATGTATTCGCGCAAGTTTCTCATCGTATGCGGCCTGGCCGCCGCGGCATTGTCTCCCGTCGCAGATGTCGCTCCGGCAGCCACTGCTGCAACCCGTGACAAGGCCTTCTTCGATTCGGTCGCCGGCTCCTGGAAAGGCCCCGGCGAAATCGTCGCCGGCAAGTACAAGGGCACGAAATTCACCTGCAACCTGATCGGCGAACCCACAGGCGACAGCAGCGCCGGCATCAAGCTCGACGGCACCTGCCGCGTTGGCGTCTTCAAACAGCCGATGACTGCCGTCATCTCGCAGTCGGGCTCGACCTACAAGGGCAAGTTCCTGGACGGCGCCGCCGGCAAGGGCCTTGACGTCGTCTCCGGCGCCGTCTCCGAGGATACCGTCGTCGTCGGCATCAACCGCGCCAAGCTGAACGGTGCGATGATCGCCCGCGTGCGTGACGACAAGACGATGAACGTCACCGTTTCGGTCAAGGTCGAAAGCCAGATGATCCCGGTGATCGGCCTGACGCTGACCCGCCAGGTCGACGAGATGGCCGTCGGCTCGATCCAGTAGAGAAACCGCACAGCGGATTTTCCTGAAGCGGCGGGTTTCCCGCCGTTTTCCGTTTCAGCGTCTCTGATTCAGGCGCTCCGCCACCAGTCGCGGCTCTCGTCGGCGACCTCGATGCCGGTCACCTCGGCATCATCAAGCCAGTCACTGACCGCCCTACCGCTGACGAGAAGGCCCGGCGCGATATCGGCGAGCGGCATCAGCACGAAACCGCGATCGGTCATGCGCGGATGCGGCAGTTCCAGCCGCGGTGCGTCCTGGATGACGTCGCCATAGGTCAGCACGTCGATATCGAGCGTGCGCGGCCCCCAGCGCTCGATGCGCTCGCGTTTCATCTCCCGTTCGATCGACAGGCAGACATCGAGCAAAGCCTCGGGCTCCAGCCTGGTCTTGACGGCGGCGCAGGCATTGAAGAAGAAGGATTGATCCGTCTTGCCCCAGGGCGGCGTGCGATAGAGCCGCGAGACCGCCGTCACCCGGCAGTCGTCGCGTCCGTCCAGCCTTTGCAGCGCGCCCGCCATCGCCTTCACCGGATCGCCGATATTGCCGCCGAGACCGAGTGTGGCGGATTGCAATGCGGCCTCAGGCAAAATGCTCAACGCTCACCTGCACGAAATCGAGTACGCCCGGCACCGGCGCGTTCGGCTTGCGCACCGTAATCTTCGCCCGCCGGATCTGAGGGAATGTCTCGCAGAGCCCCTTGGCGATATCGAGCGCCAGCGCCTCGATGAGGTAGCGCCGCTTGCCGGTGACGATCTGCTCGATCACGGTGAAGGCAATGCCGTAATTGACGGTATCGTTGATCGAATCGCTTTCCAGCGCCTCGCCGGCGACGACATCGAGCTCGGCATCGACGAAGAAACGTTGGCCGAGGAATTCCTCCTCGTCATGCACGCCGTGGCGCGCAAAGAAGGCGCAGTTCTGCAGCGTGATCGTGTAGGTGGTCATGTCGGCCGCTTCCTCTCGAATTCCTGGCGTGCATTCAGCATAGCATCGGCGATATCAAGCGCATCCCTGTTGATTGCGACATTGTGCACGCGGAAAACCGCAGCCCCTTGAAGCCTGAGCAGCGCGCTCGATGCAGCCGTCGCCACATCCCTGTCTGCCGCCTCACGCCCCGTCACCGCACCAAGGAAGCGTTTGCGCGACGTGCCGGCGAGCAGCGGCAGACCGAAGCGGGAAAGCTCGGAAAACCGCGCCATCAGCTCCAGGTTTTCCTCCGCCGTCTCCTTGGCGAAGCCGAAGCCCGGATCGAGCACGATCCGGTCGCTGTTGACGCCGGATGCAGCGGCGATCGCAAGCGAGCGTTCGAGGAAATGCACCTGATCGGCAATCACGTCGGTCAGTTTTACCCTGTCGCGGCCGGTATGCATGATGCACAGCCCGGCTCCGGTCACTGCGGCAATATTGGCGATATCGGGCTCCTTCTGCAGCCCGAAGACGTCATTGACGATATGGGCGCCGGCGCTGATGGCAAGCCGCGCCGTCTCGGCGCGATAGGTGTCGATGGAGATCAGCGCCTGGGTGCGCCCGCGCAATGCCTCGATGACGGGCAATACGCGCGCCTGCTCCTCGGAAGGACTGACGGCTGCTGCGTTCGGCCGGGTCGATTCGCCGCCGATGTCGACAATGCCGGCACCCTCGCTCACCGCCCGCAGCGCCTGTTCGACCGCGGCATCGACGGTTTCAAAACGTCCGCCGTCGGAAAAGGAGTCCGGCGTCACGTTGATGATCGCCATGATCGTCGAACGACGGCCAAGTTCGATCTCCCGGCCATGGCCGACACGCCATATGCTGCCTTCCAGCCCTGTCACCAGACTTATCCCATTGATGACGAAAAAAGCGCCATCCGATATTGCGCTTGTGGTGGCTATGCCCCAAGCTCCGGTCGATTTCAACACGGGTTGCGTTCAGAATGCCGCTTGCAGTGCGTTATATGGTCTTCCCTATCGCCTTTTCCATTGCTCTTTCCCTCTGCAGCCCCGTGGCAGCCGAAGTGATCGCATCGAAAAGCTATTCCTATTTCGACATTCGCGGCAAAACCGCGGATGAACTCGACCGCGAACTCAGCCGGCGCGGCCCGACGGCGAGCGGCTCCTCGGCGCGCCATCCCGGCGCCACGAAGATCCGCTTCGGCGGCGAGGCAACCTATATCCAGGATAACGGGCGCTGCCGCGTCGGCAACGTCAAGGTCACGGTCCACACCCAGATCATCCTGCCGCGCTGGAGCAGCCGCAAGGGTGCCAGCAAGGAGCTGTCGATGATCTGGGACGCCCTGTCGAGCGATATCAAACGCCATGAGGAGCGCCATGCCGAGATCGCCCGCGATCAGGCCCGCGCCATGGAGCGCGCCATTCGCGCGCTGCCGCAGCAGCGCAGCTGCGAAGCCATGCAGGAACTCGTCTCCGACGAATCAGCACGCGGTATAGAGGAGCACGATCGGCAGCAGGCGCGATTCGACAGGGTCGAAGCGGTCAACTTCCAGAAGCGCATGCTGAGATTGCTGAATAATCGAATCAACGGTCGAACCGGCGCAAAATAGGGCTTTTTCAATCAGCTTGCGAGCAGGAAACCTTAGCTGCACAACGAAACTTGTGCGAAACTTGCGCTCTCCCCAGCGATTGAATGGTCATTTTTCATCCTGGCAGACTCAACCGGAACGCGTTAATATGAACACATTCGAAAGTCCAGGTACGACACCAAGTACGGCACCTGCACTTTCATCGCTGGGTTCTCCTGGCGCGTTCCGAAGCCTCGGATGTTCCTCCCTCATCCGAAGGTAATGCGCCCGCCTCGCCTCGCTCGCTCCAGCGCGCGAGGCGTCTTTTTTGATATCGGATGTTTCGGCGACGTTTGAAGCGGATGTGCTTCAGGCCTGGCGTTCCGGCACGTGCACCACGAGCCCGTCATAGATGGCCTTCATTCGGATCTGACAGGACAGCCGCGAAGTCGGGCGCACGTCGAAGGCGAAGTCGAGCATATCCTCTTCCATCGCTTCCGGCTGACCGACCTTCTCCGTCCACTCCTCATCGACATAGACATGACAGGTCGCGCAGGCGCAGGCGCCGCCGCATTCGGCCTCGATGCCGGGCACCGAATTGCGCACGGCGTTCTCCATCACGGTGGAGCCTTGGTCGACGTCGAGGTCGAAGCGCGTGCCGTCGAAGGCGACGATGGTAAGTTTTGGCATCGGGAATATTTCCGGTCTTCAGGTGGGTGGGCGGATTTTTCTTCCGACAATTCGACGCGACAGTCAACATTGGGGAAATCCGCCATAGCCTCGCAGATCGTGCCTTCGCCCGCCGTCTTCAAAGCGTCATTCGGGACGTCGCAAAAAGACCCGCGGTTCCGCAATGGAACAACGGGTCTTCGTTCGGAGGGGATTCAATGCGTGTCGCCCAAAACTGTGCGGCGGTTTTGGGACAATGATATGCATCAACTAACGACTTGGAGATCAGCCGCGGCAGAGCTTCAGGATGAAATTCTCCGCATCGATGACGGCGGCCCCGAGCGCTGCGGTCGCGCCGGCATCGCCGCCGGTTTCCTCGACAGCTTCGGCCGTCTGCGACACCCGGAATGCGCCGACCGAGCTTGCCGCGCCCTTCAGCCGGTGCGCGGCTGCGCCGATACGGATGGTTTCGCCGCTCGCAATATCCTGGAGGCATGCGCGGGCCTGGCGCGCAAACATTTGAAGGACTTCGATTTCCAGCGCCTTGTCGCCCATCGTCTGCTTTGCGAGATGGACGAGATCGATCGGCCGGACCTTCGAGGGACAGGGTCCCTTTGCATTATCCGGCGCCTCGAATACGATGTTCAATGCCGCCATCTGGGCTGCCATTGCCAATTCTCCCGTCTCTGTCGTCCGCAGTTGCAACAGTTCTGCGTCAGGAGGGTGGCCATCCCGTTAAATTCCGGCACATTCAGGGCGGAAATCTCGCCATATGGTTAACGTCCGTTAAATATCCCTAAATTATTGGTTTTTAAGCGCTGCCCAGGATTCAAAGATGTTAACAACGGATTAACGAACCGCAAATCTCAAGCCTTCATTAATTGTGTGAAGAGCCCAGATGTGTCACTACGATACTGGTGGAGCGGGTTTATGGTACGCGCCTTTGCCGAGCGAGTGGATAATGGTAGTGTTTTGATACCTTCCGTTTGAAAAAGCGGCTATCTACTCTGAAATGACATGCTTATCCGTCCGTCGTTGGGATGGAAGGCTGGAACGGCAAAGTTGTCCCCGGGTGAGGCGGAAGCCCGGGATGCGCGGTTGGGCCGGCTGACAGTAACGAGGCATACCCGAATGGCGAACAACAAATATAACGAGTCGATTGAGGACAAGGCGTTCAAGGCATTGGACGAGGCCCTCCAGATCGACTTCAGCAAGGATAACGTACCGTCTCGCCGCGGCGACGCGCCCCAGGCCCCGGAGGCTAATGTGTCTGATCCAGTAAATGCGCGTAACCAGCAGGCCCAGGAAGAGGCGCAGCGGCGCAGCCGCCGCGGTGCCGCCGGCGAGCAGGCTTCCAGGGGGCCGGCCTTCGCGCCCGCCAACGATGCCAGCCGCAACACGCCTGCCTCGATCCTGAAATCCTTCGACGGCGCCTCCAGCCGCTCGGCGGTGCGCACCGCCACGCTGTTCTCCGTGCTTTGGGTCATGGCCGGCCTCGGCCTGATGTCGCTGCTTTATGCTCCGCAGATCTGGCAGATCCGTTCTATCGCCGATCTCGTCGCCCTGCCCGGCGTCATCGCCGGCCTCGTCGGCATCATCATTCCCGTAATGATGTTCTATGCCTTCGCCATCATGATCGCGCGCGCCCAGGACATGCGCAACGCCGCCCGCTCCATGGCGGAGGTGGCATTGCGCCTGGCCGAGCCGGAAACCATTGCCTCCGAGCGCATCATGACCGTCGGCCAGGCCGTGCGCCGTGAAGTCTCGGCCATGAATGAAGGCATCGAGCGCACGATCGCGCGTGCGTCCGAACTGGAAACGCTCGTCCATTCCGAAGTCAATGCCCTTGAACGCTCCTATGCCGACAACGAGTTGCGCGTCCGTGGCCTCGTCCACGAACTCGGCTCCGAGCGCGAGGCGATCGTCAACCATGCCGACCGCATCCGCACCTCGATCGGCAGTGTCCACGACCAGTTGAAGGAAGAACTGTCGCTTGCGACCGAAGAGATCGCGGTGCGGCTTGCCACATCGGGCGAAGCCTTCGCTTCGCTGATCGATACGCGCGCCGCGACGATCCTGGAAAAGTCGGACAGCGCCCTGCAGTCGATGGGCAGCCTGCTTGCCGCCAAGACCGATACCCTGCTGCAGACACTGAACGCATCGGGTTTTGCGCTCGCCACCGAATTCGACAATCGCCTCGAAGCGCTCTCCGTCAATCTCAATGACCATGGCGAAAGGCTGCTCAGCCAGTTCGAGACGCGCGCCTCGACCATGGACAGCAGCACCGAGAAGCTGAATGCGGCGCTGAACGAACGCACGCACCAGCTCAACGAGATCCTGATCGCCCGCACCCGCGAGATCAACGAGAGCCTGACATCGGGCGAACGCACCATTGGCGGCACGCTCGATGACGTTCTGTCGAAGCTGAACAGCGCCCTCGACGAAAAGGGCGCAAGCTTCCGCCAGAGCCTGCAGACCACCGCCGACGACGCCGTCATGGATCTCGACGTACGCTCCGGTTTCTTCGAGGAACGGCTGCAGACGACCGTTGCCCAGTTGTCCACCGCCTTCGACGAGCGCGTCGCAGAATTCACCAGCGCCTTCGACAAACGCACCGGCTCGCTCGACACCAAGCTGATGGAAAGCCTCGCCCGTATCAACGAGACGCTGACCGGCGGCTCGGATTCAATCGACGGCATCCTGAGTTCCGGTATCGACCGGCTTGGTTCGTCGATAACAGACCAGTCGCTGGCGCTCGCCACCGCGCTCGCCACCGGCCATGAGATGCTGGAAAGCACGCTCGGCAGCCGGGCGGAGGAAATCACCACCGCACTCAGCAGCCGCACCGGCGAACTGACCTCGTCTCTGCAGAACGCGACTTCGGAAATCGCGCTGGCGCTTGCATCCGGCACCTCCGAACTGCAGAACAATCTTCAGACACGCTCGGCCGAACTGCGCGACACGCTGCGCACCACCACCACTGAGCTGACGAGCGCCGTTGCCGCCGGCACCGAACAGGTGACGGCTGCCTTCGGCGGTCGCGCCGAGGAGCTGAGCGGCGTGCTTGCGGCGCGTGCGGCTGAGATCACCGAGGCACTCGGCACGGCCCATGGCCGCATCGACAGCGTCATGGCAGAGCGCGGCGACGCACTTGTGGAGGCGCTGACCACCCATCACGGCCGCTTCGAGGAAGCGCTGGCAACCCGTTCCGACGCCATCCTCAATGCCGTCTCCGGCACCCATGACCGTCTTGCCGAGACGCTCGACGAAAAGGCGATGGCACTCGCCATCTCCCTGAATGAGAGCCAGGCCCGCATCGAAGATACGCTCGAAACCCGCTCCGAAGCGTTGGTGAAAGCGGTATCAGGCACGCATGACCGCCTCTCCGAGACGCTCGACGAAAAGGCGATGGCGCTCGCCATTTCGCTCAATGAAAACCAGGCCCGCATCGAGGATACGCTCGAAACCCGTTCGGCGGCCCTGCTGAACGCCGTCTCCGGCACCCATGACCGGCTTTCTGAAACGCTGGACAGCAAGGCTGCCGCCCTGACGACCTCGCTCGATGAGCGCCATGCCCGCATCGAGGATGCGCTTGGAACGCGCGCCGAAGCGCTGCTGAACACCGTATCCGGCACCCGCGACCGTCTTGCCGAGACGCTCGACGAAAAGGCGATGGCGCTCGCCAGATCCTTGAGCGAGAGCCAGGCCCGTATCGAAAATACGCTCGAAACCCGCTCCGCAGCTTTGCTGAACGCCGTCTCCGGCACCCATGACCGCCTGTCCGAAACGCTGGATGAGAAGGCGATGACGCTCGCCATCTCGCTCAATGAGAGCCAGTCGCGGATCGAAGACACGCTGGAAGCGCGCTCCGAAGCCTTCCTCCAGGCTGTGTCCGGCACGCACGACCGTCTCTCGGAAACGCTCGACGAAAAGTCTGCGGCGCTCGCTGCCTCCCTGAACGAAGGTCAGAGCCGCCTGCAGGACACGCTGGAGAGCCGTTCGGAATCCTTCCTCAATGCGGTCTCCGCCACCCATGATCGTCTGTCGGAAACACTCGACGATCGGGCGATGGCGCTTGCCATCTCGCTGAACGAGAGCCAGAGCCGTCTCGAGGAGACGCTGACAACAGGCGCCGATGCGATCACCAATGCGGTCTCCGGCACGCATCAAGGCCTGAACGGTGTGCTCGACCAAAAGGCCGCCGCCATTGCCGCCTCGCTGACCGAAGGCCAGGCCCGCCTCGAGGAAGCCTTGGGGCACCGCACCGCCGCAATCATCGGCGCTGTAACCGCAACCCACGACCGGCTCACCGATACGCTCGACGAAAAGACGATGGCGCTCGCCATTTCGCTCGACGATAACCAGAGCCGCTTCGACAGTGCGCTCGAAGCCCGCAGCAATGCCATCATGGAAGCGGTCTCCGGTGCCGAGGCTCGCGTCGCCGGCGCCTTCGCCGACAAGACCGATGCGATCCGCACCGCCTATACCGACAATCAGCAGCGGCTCGAAAATGCGCTTTCCGAACATAGCGCCGCCCTCTCTGGCGCTCTCGATGCCGGCGGCGCCCGCTTCGAGGATCTCGTCGGCGGCCTGACCGGCCGCATCGAAAGTCGCCTGACCGATGCCCATACACGGCTCGGAGGCCTCGCCGACGAGGCCGCAGCGCGCATCGAGGGCGGGCTCGCCTCCGCCCATGAACGCATCCGCACGACGCTCGAAGACCGCGCCAATGCCATCGACCTGTCGCTGAGCCAGGCCCATGCGCTGATCAGCGATACGCTGACCGAACAGGCGACCAGCATCGGCACCTCGGTGGCGACGAGCGTCAGCATGCTCGAAATGTCGCTGGAGGACCGTGAAGCCGCGATTCGCCAGGCGATCGATGCCGGCGCCCAGACATTGGAAGATCGCATGCATGCCGGCGCCGGCCAGATCGCCGGCCGCTTCCAGGAGGCGGCGAACGCCATTTCGAGCTCCACCCAGGATTTCTCCGCCCATCTCGATCGGTCGGTCGAAAGCCTGACCGGCCGTTTTGAAGAAACCGGATCGCGCGTGGAAGCCGGTCTTGCGGCGATCGAGACCCGCATCCGCGACGGCGTCGGCGGCGTTGCCGAAAAGGTCGAAGCCGCCAGCGGCCAGCTGTCCGGCGTGCTCGCCGACGGCGTCTCCCGTCTCGGTGCGCTCAGCGACGACGCCACTCGGCGCATTTCCGCGACGCTCGAAGGCAGTGCCGCAAACCTCACCCAGGCGATCGACAGCCGCACCGCCAATCTGGCCGAGACGCTGGACAGCCGCACCACAAGCCTGACGGGCGCTATCGACGGCCGCACCGCAAGCCTTGGCGAAACCCTCGACCGCGGCAATGAACGCATCGAGGAACGCCTCTCCACCATGGACCGCGCGCTGACCGTCGGCCTTGAAGCCGTCAATCGCACCATCGAAGGCAAGGCCGCCGGTCTCGCCTCGACACTGCGCAGCGCGGTTGCCGACGCGGCTCAGGGAATGGAAGGCGAAGCGACGAGAACCACCGAACTGCTCGGCAAGACCGGCCAGCAATTCGCCGAGGATCTCAATGCGAAAAGCGACGAATTCACCCGCACCATGGATGAGCGTTCGTCGCAAATCGTCACCCGGGTCGCCGAAGCTCAGAACCGGCTGGCGAGCCAGGCCGCTGCCGTGGCCCAGACCTTCTCGGAAGCCGGCAACGCCATCGTCAACAAGGTCTCCGAGGCCGAGACCATCGTCGGCACGCAGGTCAATGCCATCTCCAAGGTGTTGTCGGATGCCGGCCAGTCTCTGGAGACGCGCGGCAATGCCATCCGCTCGACGCTGTCGGGGGCCGGCAGCGAGATATCCGCCACCATGGCGGATGTCGACCGGGCGCTGGAAGCCCGCAGCAATGCCATCCGCACCAATCTCGAGGAACGTACCCGCGAGATCGATACGACCTTCTCCGACATTGACAAGGCGCTCGAAGCGCGCGGCAACTCGATCCGCTCGACGCTCGACGAGCGCACCCGCGATCTCAACTCGATGCTGGCGGGCCGCTCTGTCGAATTGACGCGCATCCTCGACGAAACGGCTCGCCCGATCATCGACCGCTACACCGATGCCGGCGAGCAGGCTGCCGCCCGCATCACCGCTGCGGCCAACCTCAGCGCCGAGCGTCTGCGCGCCGAAAACGAAGCGCTCGCCAGCGCCGTTGCCGCCCGCACCGAGAATGTCGCCAACGCCGTCAGCGCCATCGAGAACAGCCTGGTCGGTAACGTCAACGGCCTCGTCCAGCGCATGTCGGAAAGCAGTGCGGCAATGGCGATGATGATGAACCGCGCCGCCGAGCAACTGGCCAACGTCGACGGCCGTCTCGGTGACACCACCGCGCGCTTTGCCGACTCCGCCACCAAGGCCGCTGAAATGGTCTCCGCCTCGACCAGGCTTCTTGAAGGCAAGGTCGACCGCCTCTCCGACATTTCGGGCCAGACGCTGTCACAGGTCGGCGGCATCATCGGCCGCTTCGACGAACACTCCAAGGTCCTGACCCAGGCCTCGCAGCTGCTCGGCGCTGCCCAGTCCAATCTCGCCTCGACGCTCGAGGAGCGCGAGAGCGCTCTGCAGACCCTCTCGGTCGGCCTCGTCCAGCGCTCCGCCGAGATCGAAAAGACGATGCAGGGCCTCGGCAGCATGATCGAGACCGTGTTTGAGCGGGCAGAGCAACGCTCCAACCAGGTCACCGGCAATCTGCGCCAGGGCGTGCAGTCTTCCTTCGCCGATATCGGCCGCATTCTTAGCGAAACCGAGAAGCGCGCCCAGGAAGCGGCAGAGACGATGCGCGAGGCGATCACCCGCGCCGGCGACGAGGCCAATACGACGATCGACGGCACCTTCGCCAATGTCGAACGGCGTTCCGGCGATCTCTCCAATCGCATTCGCGGCGGTCTCACCGCCTCGCTATCGGAAGTCGAGCGCATGCTCGGCGAAGCCGGCCGCGCCTCAGACGGCGCCGCCCAGAACATGCGGGAAGCACTGCGCGAGGCGATCGATGATGCCGTCGGCCGTTTCTCCGGCGCCACCGAAGATATCCGCCGCTCCGCCGCCGACATCCGTAACGAGCTCGACGCCACCCGCGCCGAACTGAAGCGCGGCGCCTTCGACCTTCCCGAGGAAGCCAAGGAAAGCGCCTCGGCCATGCGCCGGGCCGTGGCTGAGCAGATCAAGGCTCTGCAGGATATCTCCCAGCTCGTCGGCCGCTCTAGCCAGCAGCTCGAGATCTCCCAGCCCGTCGCCCGCACGCTCGCGCAGGCGCAGCCGGCTCCGCGTCCTGCCCAGCCGGTCGCAGCCCAGCCGCCGCAGCCGGTAGCGCCCCCGTCGATCGAAGCGACGGGCCTGCGTGGAACGATCGCGCCGTCTGCGCCGGCGGCTGCGCCCCAACGCGCCGCCCCGCAACCTGCTCCCGATCGCCAGGAATCGGGGCGCCAGGAACCGGCCCGTCCGGAAAGCGGTGGCTGGATCAGCGATCTCCTGCGCGGCGCATCGCGTGAGGAGGCCGCCGACGAGGCGTCTGCCCGCGCCCCTGCCCGCCCGGCGGAAACTGCCGCGCCGGCCGCGCGTAGCAACGACAGCCGCAATCCGCGCCACGTCGTCGAATCCTTGAACTCGCTCTCGGTCGATATCGCCCGCGCCATCGATCACGACGCCTCGGTCGATCTCTGGCGCCGTTATCAGCGCGGTGAGCGCGATGTCTTCACCCGTCGCCTCTACACGCTGAAGGGCCAGCAGACCTTCGACGAGATCAAACGCAAATACGACCGCGAACCGGAATTCCGCACCGCCGTCGACCGCTACATCGGCGATTTCGAAAAGCTGCTCGCCGACGTCGCCCGCACCGACCCGAACCGCACGGTGACGCAGTCTTACCTCACCTCGGACACCGGCAAGGTCTACACCATGCTCGCCCACGCTGCAGGCAGGCTCACCTGAACTTGCTGATCTGAATCGGATACAGGAAAGCCGCTTGAACATGTGTCAGGCGGCTTTCGTTTTACAATGCCCTCACCGATCGGCCGCTATGTCCCAGTTATGGATACAGCGGTCGAGGCCGATGGCGATCTCGAGCACGAGAACGTCATGGTCGACCGCCGCTCCCTTCTTGGGCTCAGACCGGTAGCGCTGCGGAAAATCTGTGCGCCGCGAGATCGAGCAGACTTCCATCCACTTGTCGCCATTGTCGACCTCGATATCCATCGTCACCTCGGAATAGGCCGGCAGCCGGTCGGAGGGCACCATCCGCGTCGGCAGATGGATCAGCGATGCAATCATGCGGCGGACCGGTTCTAGGCAGGCGGCGTGATAGTCGTTGCCACTGTCGGCCGTGAAGGCGCATTGGAATTCGAGCTGCCAGAATTCCTTCAGTCGCATGTGTTTCGTCGGCTGTTCCTGCTCGCGGCGATAGGATCTGCCGGCCTGCCAAACGCAGAGCGGCAGTCGCGTCTTCGAATGATTGCCGAGAATGTGCTGCATGTAGATGTAGGTCGATGGCGTGGTTTCCGGTCGCAGGACCAGCGCGGCATCGCTGGCGGAGAGCTGTTCCTGAACCCAGATATCGGCGTTCGAATAGGCGCTCGACACCAGCGCCTGCGGCATCAGCGCCGGCGCCTCGACCCTCCTGACATCCCAGGCCGGATTGACCGACCTGAGAAAACTGCGGACCTCTTGCGAGAAGAAGGCGATCATATGATCGCGCAGATGGATCTCACGCTCCTCCCAATGGACGAGCGAATTGACATGATAAAGATTGAGCACGGTGCCTGTCTCCCTGGCAACCTTGATTGGCGTGGTGAGGGGCTTTACGTCCAGCAGCGCGCCGGACGCCCGCAGCGCTCCGACGTCACAGCAGGACGCGAAGACCTCGTCCGCCAAAAGCGCGCACCGTCACGACCTGCAGGCAGGTGCTGATATGACGGGAGAAAAGCGCGGGCTTCATGCTCATGGCGAGTTTTCTACGTGCCGGGCGCATCCTTGTCAAAACCGAAAACGGTGAGACAAAAGGAACCAGCTGTGGATGACCCTTTTTTATTGCTCCTCGTCCTTCATTCCGTCACAAACTTTTATAATCCGCTGCATTCAGGCCAACGGCCCACTCGACCATCGAAACGACAGAGACAGCACATTGATGACCAAGACGACATCCCGGCTCCTTGCCACCGCGCTCTCTTCCCTTTTCCTGATGGGCGCTTTCACTCTGGCTGAGGCGGGCCAGGCAAGCTTCGTCGTCGATGCGCAGTCCGGTCAAGTCCTCGAAAGCTCCAATCAGGACGACCTGAACTATCCGGCGTCGCTGACCAAGATGATGACGCTCTATCTTGCCTTCGAGGCCCTGCATGACGGGCGCCTCAACTGGGACCAGAAGCTCACCATGTCGGAAAATGCCGAGAGCAAGGAGCCTTTCAAGCTCGCCGTCGGCGCCGGCCGCAAGGTGACGCTGCGCGAAGCGGTCGAGGGAATCGTCGTGCTGTCGGCCAATGATGCGGCGGTGGCGATCGCCGAGCAGCTTGGCGGCTCCGAACAGGCTTTCGCCGAGGCGATGACCGGCAAGGCACGCCAGCTCGGCATGAAGGATACTGTCTTCAAGAATCCGTCGGGTCTTCCCGATCCGGAGCAGGTCACCACGGCGCGTGACATGGCCACACTCGGAATTTCGCTGATGCGGGACTTCCCCGAGGAGTTCAAGCTCTTCTCCATGCGCGGCTTCCAGTTCCGCGGCATGAAGCTGCGCGGCCATAACAACCTCATGTATCGCTATGACGGCGTCGACGGCATCAAGACCGGCTATACCGACGCTTCGGGCTATAACGTCGTGACGTCGGCGCAGAAGGATGGCCGCCGCGTGGTCGGCGTCGTCATGGGCGAAAAGACCGCGAGCCTGCGCGACGACAAGATGGCAAGCCTGCTGGACAGCACCCTGCCGGCGTCATCGACCACCACAGCTTCCACGACACCCGGCAGCCAGCCGGGAGCGACGATGACGGATTCGCAACCGACGAAGTAGCTCCGGCAGGTTTTTTGCTGACGGCTTATCTGAAAGCCACCTCCAGGTGTTGCCGGTCTTGGGCGATCACCCTGCAATTCGTTTCGAAGCCTTCGCCTTTGATGGCAAGGATGAATTCCGGCGGAATGCCTGACGTATTGGAGACCGAAATGCCGGCGCTCTCCGAACCGATGGACTTGACGGTGCAGTCGATGGTCGAGCGTCGATCGTTGAACAGGATCGAACCCGCCTTCAGCACCCGCCGTCGCGCGCCGATGGCGTGATCGGCGTGGATGGAACTCCACGACACGCAACGATTCCGTCCGCTGTGCTTGGCTTGATACATCGCGGCATCGGCTTGGGCCAGCAGGGTCTCGATTTCCTTGCTGACGATCGAAAGCGCCGACGTTCCGAAGCTGGCCGTAACGGTCAGGGCGCCGTGATCGCCGCGAATGATCTCAGAGGCGATGGCGGCTCTGAGTTTCTCGGCGACGGCGAGTGCACCTTCCCGGTCGACATGCGGCAGGATAACGCCAAACTCCTCGCCTCCAAGACGGCCGAAAAGATCACCGGCTCGGAGTGCCGTCCTGCAGACCGCTGCCACCGCCTTGAGAACCTCGTCGCCTGCGGCATGCCCATGCGTATCGTTCACCTGCTTGAAATGATCGATATCGAAGACGATGCACGAGAGGTCATGCTTATGCCGCAGAGCGAGCGAAATCAGCTGATCGGCCTCCTGCTTGAAGGCACGCCGTGTCATCGTCTCAGTGAGGCTGTCGGTGGCGGCCGATTGCATGAGCTCGATGCGGTCCATAGCCGCCCCCGCCAGCTCCTGGAGGATGCTAAGGTCTGTGTTGCCGAACGATCTTGGCCGACGGTCGATGGCGCATACCGTCCCGATCATGTGCCCGGCTTTTGTTCTCAGCGGCACGCCGGCATAAAAGCGGATATGGTCTTCGCCTGTCACTGCAGGATGCTTCGAAAAGCGGGCATCCTTCGTGGCATCCTGCACGATAACAGGCTCGTCACAGTCCACAACGCAGCGGCAAAACGTGTCTTCGAGCGATACCTCGTCGGCCGAAAGGCCGGAGCATGCCTTGTACCACTGCCGATGCGCATCGATCAGGGATACGATGCCGATCTCGATGGAAAATATCTGCTTTATCAGGCGTACGATCCGCTCGAAGCCTTCGTCCCTCGGCGTATCGAGAAGGTCGAGCTGCTGCAGCGCAGCCAACCGAGCATTTTCGCGCTGAATCGCTTCCGACGACGACTTTCCGAATACGCGTGCGACCACCATGCAGCATGCCTCCTGATAGCGATAACATGATGCGTTCCACAAATTCATGAAGAAATTGAATACGATGGCGGCCCCAAACTCATGAGGCCAAATATTCTTCAGAATCAGCAACCCTTGATGTCGACGCAGCGGTCGCGACACGCCATCTCAGATTGAGCGCAGCGTCCAGCTGACGATCTCGGAGACAACCGTGGAGAAGGCGCGGTCGAGACCCTTGACGAAGCCGACATTGTCGCCGCCGGCCGGTGCCGTGGCGCGGAACACCTTCTGGGCGCGCACCGAGCCGTTGCGGTCGTTGAGGATCTTGGCCGAGATTTCGACCACAGCCTGATTGCCGCTCGACGCATCGATCTCGAAGGAGCGGATATCGGTGACGACCTGGTAGTCGATCGCCAGCCCCTGCCCCGGCATGCCAACGCCGCCGAGCTTGCCGGAGTTCTCGAAAGCTTCCACCAGCTTCGACTGTACAATGCGCGGCAGCTTGTCGCCCCACTGCGCCCGCGAGAGATACTGAATTTCCGAAGACGAAACACGGATGACGATCTGCTCGCTGTCGAGCGCCCGCAGCGCCGTCGGGCTGGCGATCAGGACCTGGCGGGATTTGGCCGCAGGCCCGTCGCCGTCGACGGCGGCGGACAGGTCATAGGTATCGTTCTTGGCCGCGGTGCCGCACCCCGAAAGGATCAGCGCCGTCAGCGGCAGCGCGATCACCGTTCCCTTGATCCACGAACGGCGCGACAACAGATGCGATGCGACCATATTAGGCTACCCCTGACTTCCCAGTTAACGCCGCGTCCGGCCGTCATATTGCTTGACCGTGTCCCCGCCGAAGATCAGGCGCTGCGGATTGCGGTCGAAGTTGGTGATCGTATCGTTCAGATTGTTCACGGTTCCGCGCATGTCGTTGACGAGAGTCTGCACGTCGCGCAAGCCGCCACTCGAAAATTTCTGCAGATTGTCGGCGATCGGGCCGATGCGCGAATTCAGGTTGTCGGCCACCTTCTTGAAGGATTCCAGCGTATCGCGCGCTTCAGTGAACAGCGATTGCGTATTGTCGGTTCCAAGCAGGGCATCGACTTTGATGAGAATGCCGTCGATGCGGGTCGAGGCCGAATTCAGCTTATTGGCGAGCTGCGAGACGTCCTGGATCGTCTGGTCGATATCCTTCTGCCGCGATGAAACCGTGTTGGCGACATCGCGAATCGAGGCAACGGCGGTGCGCGCATCCTTGGTCGCTTGCGCGATGTCGTCGACGGAACCCTTCACCTTTGCCGGGTCGATCTGGGCGACGAGCGTATCGACGCGGTCGAGTGTGGCCTGCGCCTGCTTGCCGAAATCGTTGAAGGTGGTGGCAGTCTGGTCGAACTTCTGGATCGCACCCTTGAGGTCGCCCGAGGCATCGGCAACATTGGCGGTGAGCTTCTCGGCATTGGAAACGATGTTGTCGATCTTCTGCGCATCGACCGCCTTGACCAGCTCTTCGACGGCCTTGAGCGTCGAGTCGACGCGGCCGGAAACCGCCTTCACCGTCTCCGAAAGCTGGCCGACGCTCTGCAGGAAGGAGTCGATATTGCCGGAATTCTTGGCAAGCGCGTCCGAGAAAGTCTCGGCATTCTTAAAAGTCTCGGTCAGCGGCCCGCGCGAATCCTCGATGAAACCCTGAAGTTCGCCGACCGCGTCGTTGGCGCGATCGAGGATCTTGTCTGCGGTCGCCAGAAGATTGGTGACGCTTGACTGGTCGGCGACGATGACGGCGCGTTTGTTATTGTCGATCGCATGCTGGAGGATGCTTTCCTCGCCCTTGCGGCCGCCTGAGAGTTCGATATAGGCGGCCCCGGTCAAGCCCTGGATTTCAAGGGCGGCCTTGGTGGACGGGTAGATCGGCGCATCGGTGCGCACCTGGGTGAAGGCCAGCGAATATTGCGGATCGTCGGCATCGATCGACAGTGTCTGCACCGAGCCGATCTGGATGCCGTTGAAGCGCACCGGCGAGCCGACACTAAGGCCGTTCGCCGATCCTGGAATCCGAACGATCAGTTCCGTCATCGGGCCGCCACGGCCATACTCCGCCATCCAGTAGACGAAGCCGAAGGCAGCCGCGATCACCAGCACCGTGAAAAAACCGACAATCGTGTAATTGGCTTTGGTTTCCATCTTATCCGGTCACTTCCCGCTGCTGCCGTGCCGCACGCCATTGTCCCGCGGCACGATCGACCGCGCCCGCTTACCCTTGAAATAGGCCTGCACCCACGGATCGTCATAGGCCAGCATGTCGTCGATCGTGCCTTCCACCATTACCCGCTTCTTTCCGAGCACGGCAATACGGTCGCAGACCGAAAACAGGCTGTCGAGGTCATGCGTTACCATATATACGGTCAGTCCCAGACTATCGCGCAGGTTGGCGATCAGTTCATCGAATTCGGCAGCGCCGATCGGGTCGAGACCCGAGGTCGGTTCGTCCAGGAAGACGAGTTCCGGATCGAGCGCCAGCGCGCGGGCAAGGGCGGCGCGCTTAATCATGCCGCCGGAGAGTTCGGACGGGTATTTGTCGGCGGCGTCAGCGGCAAGCCCGACCATACGGATCTTCAGATGCGCCAATTCGTCCATCAGCGAGCGCGGCAGATCGAGATATTCGCGCATCGGCACCTGGATATTTTCCTTGACCGTCAGCGACGAAAACAGCGCACCCTGCTGGAATAGTACGCCAAGCCGCATATCGAGCGCGTTGCGCTGGGGTTCGTCGAGTTCGTCGAAATCCTGGCCAAGGATCTTGATTGTGCCGGAGCGGCGCGGCAGCAGCCGGAGCACGGTGCGCATCAGCACGGATTTGCCGGTGCCCGACGCGCCAACGAATCCGAGAATCTCGCCGCGATAGATATCGAGGTTCAGATTGTCGAGCACCACTTTGGAGCCGAAGCCGACGGTGACGTCGCGCGCCGAGAGCACGACATCCCTGCCCTGTCCTTCGCTTTCGATCGGTTGCTCGTTCACGGGGCTCGCCATGCTAGAAGTTGATCGCTGCATAGAACATCGCAAATAACCCGTCCATCAGGATGACGACGAAAATCGCCTTCACCACCGCGGCCGTTACGTGCTGGCCGAGCGATTCCGCGCTGCCGCCGACCTTCAGCCCTTCGACGGCGGCGACAATGCCGATGACGAGTGCCATGAACGGCGCCTTGATCATGCCTGAGAGCACCGTCGACAGCGTCACCGCCTCGTGCAGACGCGCCAGGAAATTGGCGAAGGTGATGCCGGAATAACCCCAGGCGACCGCAGCCGCACCGGCGAGCGACGCGAAATTCGCCAGCACCGTCAGAAGCGGCAGCGCGATGGTCAGCGCCACCAGACGCGGGAAGATCAGCACACCGATCGGGTTCAGCCCCATCACCTTCAGCGCGTCGATCTCTTCGCGCATCTTCATCGAGCCGATTTCGGCGGTGATCGCGCTGCCCGAACGGCCGGCGATCATGATCGAGGTGAGAAGCACGCCGATTTCGCGCAATTGCAGAATGCCGACGAGATCGACGACGAAAACCTCGGCGCCGAAGTAGCGCAGCTGGAAGGCGCCCTGCTGGGCGATGATCGCCCCGATCAGAAACGACATCAGGAGGATGATCGGAACGGCGCGAACGCCCATATGGTCGATCTGGTTGACGATCGAGGCCGGCGAAACGCCGCTGCCGCGCCCGAATTTCATCTGCGCACCACGCACCGCCGAGCCGAGGATATACATGGCGGCGGCGAAATTGTCCCAGACCTCGTAGGTCATCTTGCCCACGGGCGCGAAGATGCGCGCGACGAGCGAGACCTTCTCCTGCTGCTCCGGCTCGGGTTTGGCCGGCTCCTCGGAAAACATCGCCAGCATTTCGTCGATATGCTGATTGGTGCCTTCGAAGCGAACCGTCCGTCCAGCCGCCTCCTCTTCCTTCTTCAGCCGGCACAGCAGCCAGATTCCGGCGGTATCGATATCCGAAATATGCGAGAGGTCGACAGTCAGGTCGCCGGCCTTCTGATGAAGGAGCTTTTCGAAGTCGCGCAGCACGAAATGAATATAGGCGCTGCGCCAATTGCCTCTGAGACGCACATGCTGCCCCGAACCATCGGCCTGGTCGTCCACGTCAAGCGAGGCAGCGTTGCGATTCTCGGCGTTCAAGATACTTATGTCTTTCAAGGCTTACAGCAACTTGCCGCGAATCGCGAACGGACCGTTCGACGACCGGCGCGTCAATATACAGAAGCAACGTGCAATTTCCATGCTCGCAGGACAGCAATAATGCCGCGCACCCTCGATATCCAGATGAATTCCTTTCCGATTGCCGGGACTTTCACCATCTCGCGCGGCGCCAAGACCGAGGCCGATGTCATCACCTGTACACTCGCCGAAGACGGTGCCCGGGGGCTTGGCGAATGCGTGCCCTATCGCCGCTATGGCGAGACCATGGAGAGCGTTTTCGCCCAGATCGAGGCCGCGCGTCCGCTGGTCGAGGCAGGCATTTCGCGCAGCGACCTGCTGTCGGCGATGCCGCCGGGCGCTGCGCGCAACGCCGTCGATTGCGCCCTCTGGGACCTGGAAGCGAAACGAACGGGTGAAAGCGTCGCCGTCCGTCTCGGCCTTGCCGATCTGAAGCCGCTCACCACCGCCTACACCATCTCGCTCGGTGAGCCGGAGGTGATGGCCGCCCAGGCGCGCGAACATGCCGGCCGCGCACTGCTCAAGGTCAAGGTCGGAACCGGCGATGATGAAAGCCGCATCCGCGCCGTCCGCGCGGCCGCACCCGATTCCAAAATCGTCCTTGACGCCAATGAGGGCTGGCCGGAAGCGGTGCTCGAACGCCACCTCAATATCGCGGCGCAAGCGGGGGTGGCGCTCGTCGAACAGCCGCTGCCGGCTGGCCGCGATGGGATGCTTGCCGAAATCCGCCGCCCGCTCCTCGTCTGCGCCGACGAGAGCGTCCACCACACCGGCGATCTCGCAAGCCTCGCCGACCGCTATGACGCGATCAACATCAAGCTCGACAAGACCGGCGGCCTGACGGAGGCCCTGGCAATGAAGGCCGAGGCCGAACGGCTTGGATTCGGCATCATGATCGGCTGCATGGTCGGCACCTCGCTTGCCATGGCGCCGGCCGTGCTGCTCGCCCAGACTGCCGATTTCGTCGATCTCGATGGTCCGTTGCTGCTTGCACGCGACCGCGAGCCCGGCCTGCGCTACGCCGCTTCCCTGGTCTTTCCGCCGGAAAGCACCCTCTGGGGCTGAAGATAATAGGCTGAGATGACGAGGCCGAGGCCGGAGAGCGCGACCAGCGCCATGACGTAATAGCTGACGACACCGAGCCAGGAATAGAGATAACCCGACGTCAACGTCATCAGCGCCATCGCCATGCCGACATAGAAGAAATAGGCGCCCTGCGCCGATGATTCCTGTGTTTCCTGCACCGTCGCCATGATCCGCCGCTGCACACCGGTATGCACGAAGGCATAGGTGAAGCCGTGGAAACACTGCAGCAGAAAGAAACCGACAAAGCCCGTATTCATCGGAAACAGGATCCAGCGGCAGACGCTGACGGCGCAGCCGAAGCGGATCAGCGTCCAGGCGTTGAAGCGCCGGTTGAGACGTTTCGACAGGAAAAACACCGTTACCTCCGAAGCGACGCCGGCGCTCCAGAGTAGGCCGACTTGCGTGCCGGAGAAGCCGAGTTGATGCCAGTAGATCGAGGAAAAAGCGTTGAGCACAGCGTGGCTCGACTGCTGGATGGCGACGCCGATCAGAAGCAGCAGCAGATGCGGCTCGCGCAACCCGCTGCCGGTGGCGGCCGGAATGTTGATCGGCTGGCCGCGCCGCCGCGTCGGCCCGATGCGCGGACAGAAGATCGCCATGACGACGGTCATGATGAAGCCGAACACCATGATATCAAGCACCATCTCGCCGCCCCACCGGCTGATCAACTGGCCACCGACCAACGTCGAGACGATGAAGGCGATAGAGCCCCACACGCGCATCGATCCGTAATCGAGCCCCCAACGGCGCACGCCCGAGATGACGATCGATTCGACGACGGGTACATAGGGCGCGAAAGTGGCGCCCTGCAGCGCATAGACGATCGTCACAGGCCAGAAGGTCGTCGTCCAGAAGAGCGCAATCGCCGTCAGCAGCGACAGGCAGCCAGACCAGAGCAAGACGTCGGCGCGTTCCTTCAAGCGATCGGCGATCATGGCGACGACAGGCGCCACCAACACGCGAACCACCATCGGTATGGCAAGGATGATGCCGATCTCGTGATCGCTGAAGCTGTGGGTTGCGAGCCAGACGGGAAAGAACGGCAGAACGATGCCGTTGACGAGCAGCGGCGCACAATAGGAAAGCGCGCTGAGCAGCCGGAAGCGCGGCGGCGCTCCCTCACCCGTCGGGGAATGTTGAGCGGGAATCATGGGCGGACCTGAAGGAAACTGGACGTTGTCCTAACACGCCACCCTGGAGGCGACTATTGTGAGAAATAGCCGTTCTGAAACGTTTTAGAAAATAAATAGGGCCTGTCACCTGACGGTAACGGCTAAATTCTTGGGAGCGCGGGCACGGATGTGCCAGCACAAAAATCAGGCCGCCAAAATCAGGCAGCTTGGGGGGCGAGTTCGCCCTCGTCATGCATTTCGATGGCGGCAAGCGCCGGCACGCTGCTGGCGAGCGCCCGCCAGGTGATCAGTTCGAACGTACCGTCCTCGTGCTCGGCGACCGCCGTGCAGCTTTCCACCCAATCGCCGGTGTTGATGTAGCGGATGCCGTCCATGTCCTGAATGATGGCATGATGGATATGTCCGCAGATCACGCCGTCGGCGCCGTTTTTGCGGGCTTCTTCAGCCACGACGCGCTCGAATTCACCGATGAAGTTGACGGCATGCTTGACCTGCAGCTTGGCCCAGGCCGAGAACGACCAGTAGGGCATGCCGAGCCGGCGGCGCACCGCCGCCAGGAGAATGTTGATGCGGATCGCCGTATCGTAAGCCCAGTCGCCGAGATAGGCGAGCAGCCGGGCGTTGCGGACGACGACGTCGAATTCGTCGCCGTGCAGGATCAGGTATTTCTTGCCGTCGGCGCCGTCATGCATCATGCGCTCGACGACCTCGATGCCACCGAAATGCATGCCCGGGAAGTCTCGCAGGAATTCGTCGTGATTGCCGGGAATATAGACGACGCGGGTGCCCTTGCGCGCCTTGCGCAGCAGTTTCTGAACGACGTCATTGCAGACCTGTGGCCAATACCAGCTGCGCTTCAGACGCCAGCCGTCGACGATGTCGCCGACGAGCACGATCGTATCGGCTTCGTGGTGGCGCAGGAAATCCAAGAGGAAGTCGGCCTTCGCGGCCTTCGAGCCGAGGTGGACATCGGAAATGAAGAGCGTGCGGAAATGTCTGGGTTCCATCATGTCTTTCACGAGCTGCCGCTCATGTCCCCATCTTTCATCTAACCTTCCAAAACCAGACTCGTGTTTCAGGATGATGACAAGATGTGGAAAAGCGCTGCAAACCGCTCATCCCCCGCGGGCAGAATGCCCGTCGCCGCGCGGGCAGATTGTCCGCCGCCGCGCTGGCAGAATGTCCGTCGCTGCGCTGGCAGAGTGTCCGTCGCCGCGCGGCCCGCCAGCCATGTTGCCCTGCGCATTCAGGGCGTTCATGATGACAGCGATTCATATCCGACAATGCGGGATGGCTGATGCGTATCTTTCTCGTTCGCCACGGCGAATCCCTCGGCAACATCAATGAACAGGCCTATCGCCAATTCGGCGATCATAACGTGCCGCTGACGCAGTGGGGCTATCGGCAGGCGCTGGAGGCAGGCAGCGTGATCGCCTCCTATGTCACGGCGTTGCCGAGCGCCGGTTTCGGCAAGCTGCACATCTGGTACTCGCCCTTTCTCAGGACGCGGCAGAGCAAGGATGCGCTGCTTGCAGCCCTGCCGGAAAGCGTCGTCGGTGACATCAGGGAGGATTATCTGCTGCGCGAGCAAGATTTCGGTCTCTTCACCGAGATCTATGATCATGCCGAACAGAAGCAGAAGTTTCCCGATGAGTTCGAAAAATGGGCAAGGCTGCGCAGCAACAGCGGCAAATTCTACGCGCGGCCGCCGGATGGCGAGAGCCGGGCGGATGTGGCCCAGCGGGTGCGCCTGTTCCTGCAGACCGTCATGCACGACGCCGAAAATAGCGACCACAACGTCGTGATCGTCGGCCATGGCGTCACCAACCGGGCGGTGGAAATGAACTTCCTGCACCGCCCCGTCGAGTGGTTCGAGCGCTCCGACAATCCCGGAAATGCCGATATCACCTTGATCGAGGGGACGCGCTCGCAAGGATACGAGTCGATCCTGCTGCATCAGGCGGTCGATCGGCAGCCGGGACAGGAAGGCGAACTGCGCGATGCCTATGGCGCCGACGTGACGATCACGCCGAAGCTCGGCGGCTAGCAACACAGCCAAGAAATGAACGGCCCGGTGCGAAGGTGTGTGGCGGTTTGCGCAAGGCAACCCGCCAACTCGTCGGTTCAGGCGGTGACGTCGCGTCAGCTCGGTGACGTCATGGTTGCCGGCTCCTGCGCGGTCGAGGCTTCCTCGTTCATCGCCTCCGGCCGTTTCGTCCTCAGGAGACGCAGCACGAAGACGAAGAAGACGGGAACGAAGAAGATCGCCAGCACCGTCGCCGAGATCATGCCGCCAAGCACGCCGGTGCCGATGGCATTCTGGCTGGCCGCGCTTGGCCCGGTGGCGATCGCCAGCGGCACCACGCCCAAGGTGAAGGCGAGCGAAGTCATGATGATCGGCCGGAAGCGCAGACGAGCGCCTTCGATCGCAGCCTCCATCAGCGATTTCCCTTCGGCAAAGCCGTCCTTGGCGAATTCGACGATCAAGATGGCGTTCTTCGCCGACAATCCGATGATCGCGATCAGGCCGACCTTGAAGTAGATGTCGTTGGACATGTCGCGGCTCATCACCGCGAGCACGCAGCCGATGACGCCGAGCGGCACGACCAGCATCACCGACAGCGGGATCGACCAGCTTTCGTAAAGCCCCGACAGCAGCAGGAAGACGAAAAGAATGCTGAGGCCGAACAGGAACGGCGCCTGCGATCCAGATCTGAGCTCCTCCAGCGACTGGCCGGTCCATTCGAAGCCGAAGCCGTCGGGAAGTTCGGCTGCCAGCCGCTCCATTTCGGCAATCGCCGCGCCCGATGAATATCCCGGCGCCGGAGCGCCGGAAATGCGCACGGCGGGGTAGCCGTTATAGCCGACGATCTGCGCCGGTCCCTTCTGCCATTCGGCGATGGCGAAGGACGACAGCGGCACCATGCCGCCGCTCGCATTGCGGACATTGAGCTTCATCAGGTCTTCGGCCTGAAGTCTGCTCTTGTCCTGCGCCTGCACGATGACGCGCTGCATGCGGCCCGAATTCGGGAAGTCGTTGACATAGCTCGAACCGAGATTGGCGGTGATCGTGCTGTTGATGTCGGCGAAGGCGACGCCGAAGGTATTTGCCTTTTCGCGGTCGATGACCAGCACGAGTTGGGCCGAGTCGGGCATGCCTTCCGGGCGGATACCGGCGATGATGGGATTCTCAGATGCCTTGCCGATCAGAATGCCCGCCGCCTCGGTCAGTGTCGCCTGGCCCTTCGCCCCACGATCCTGAAGGCGGAAGGTGAAGCCATTGGTCGTGCCGAAACCTTCGATCGGCGGCGGCGACAGCGCGAAGGACGTGGCATCCTTCAGCCCAAACAGCTGCATATTGGCGCGGTTGGAGATCTCCTGCACCGAATTGCCGGCGCCGCGTTCGGCCCAGTCCTTGAGCGTGACAAACACCAGGGCGGCGTTCGGTCCCTGCCCGGAGAAGCTGAAGCCCTGGATCGCGACGACGTTGGCAACGGCCGGTTCCTTCCTGAAGATCGCCTCGATGCTTTCGAGCGAAGCCACGGTGCGGTTGCGGCTCGCCTCCGGCGGTCCCTGCACGTCAACGATCAGGAATCCCTGGTCCTCATCCGGCACGAAGCTGCTCGGCAGGTTGACGAAGAGATAGCCGAGGCCCACGACCAGCGCGAGATAGACGGCCATGGCCCGCCAGGAGCGCTTGGCCAATCCCCCGACGGTGCGGGCGTAGCGGCCGGTCAGCCGGTCGAAATTGCGGTTGAACCAGCCGGCGATGCCCTTCTTTTCATGATGGCCCTTGATCGGTTTCAGGAAGGTGGCGCAGAGCGCCGGTGTCAGCGACAGCGCCAGGAAGGCCGAAAACAGGATGGAGACAACCATGGTCAGGCTGAACTGGCGGTAGATGATGCCGGTCGAGCCCGGGAAGAACGCCATAGGCACGAAGACGCAGGAAAGAACCAGCGTGATGCCGAGGATCGCGCCGGTGATCTGTCGCATCGCCTTCTTGGTCGCCTCCTTTGGCGACAGCCCTTCCACCGCCATCAGCCGCTCGACGTTTTCCACCACCACGATGGCGTCGTCGACGAGAATGCCGATGGCCAGCACCATCGCAAACATCGTCAGCACGTTGATCGAGAAGCCGGCGGCATACATGACAGCAAGCGTCCCAAGCAGCGCGACCGGCACGACGAGCGTTGGAATGATGGTGTAGCGGAAGCTCTGCAGGAAGATGAGCATGACGACGAAGACGAGTGCGACGGCTTCTGCGAGCGTATGCGCCACCTTCTCGATCGATGCCGAGACGAACGGGCTGGTGTCGTAGGGAACCGCATATTCGACGCCCGCCGGGAAGAAGCGCGATAGCTCCTCCATCTTCGCCTTGACCAGATTGGAGGTATTGACGGCATTGCCTGTCGACGACAGCTGGATGGCGATCGCCGCACTCGGCTGTCCGTTCAAGCGGGTGGAAAAGCTGTAGCTCTCGCTGCCCTCTTCGATGCGCGCGACATCGCGCAGCCTGACGTTCGATCCGTCGGCATTGGCGCGCAGCACGATGTCTCCGAACTCCTTGGTGTCGGTCAACTGTCCCTTGACCAGCACCGTCGCCGTCAGGTCCTGCGAGATCGGATTGGGTGCGGCGCCGATCTGGCCCGCCGCCACCTGGGCATTCTGCGCCGAAATCGCCGCGCTGATGTCGGAGGCGGTGAGGTTGAGGCCGACCATCTTGTCGGGATCGATCCAGATACGCATCGCCCGCTGCGAGGCAAACAACTGCGCGCGACCGACGCCTTCGAGACGGCGCAGCTCGCCGATGACGTTCCGGTTGAGATAGTCGCCGAGCGCCACCTCATCGGTCTTGCCGTCTGTCGAGGTCAGCGAGATGAACATCAGGAAGCCGGACGACGCCTCCTCGACCGTGATGCCCTGATCCTTGACAGACTGCGGCAACCGCGGCTCGACACGGCGGATGGCGTTCTGAACGTCAACTGAGGCCTGATCGATATCGGTGCCTGCCGCAAAAGTCGCAGTGATCGTCATCGCGCCCGATGTATCGGAGGTCGACTCGAAATAGGAAAGGTGCTCGACCCCGTTCAGCTCTTCCTCGATCTGGCGGGTGACGCCCTGATAGATATCTTGCGGCGACGCGCCGGGATAGCTGGTGGTGATGCTGAGTTGCGGCGGCGCGACCTTCGGATATTGGGCGACCGGCAGGAAGGGCAGCGCGATCAGGCCGGCGATGGAGATGAAGATCGCAAAGACCCAGGCAAGGATCGGGCGATCGATAAAGAAACGTGCCATCGAGCTTACTCCGGCTTCTTGGCGTCACCGGACGCGAGCTGGCCATCCCGCCATTCTTCCGGCGCGACCTTTGCGCCCGGCTGCAGCTTCTGGACACCGTCGACGACGAGGCGTTCGCCCGACGACAGGCCGCTTTCGACGACCCATTCATTGCCGGAGGATTGACCGAGCTCGATATCGCGCGGTTGCGCCACGTCTCCCTCCTGGACGACATAGACCTGCGCCTTGCCATCGGCCGTGCGGATGACGGCGCGCTGCGGAATGAGGATTGCCTTCACACGGACGGCCTGCTCGATGCGAACACGGACATAAAGCCCCGGCAGCAGGTCGCCCTTCGGATTGGGGAATTCACCGCGGAGCGTGACCTGACCCGTCGTCGCATCGACGCTGGCGCTGCTGAAGAGCAGCTTTCCGGCTTCGCCATAGACCGTGCCGTTGTCGAAGACGAGCTTGATATCGGCCTTCCCGGCTTCCGTCGATGCCAGGCTGCCGTTCTCGACCGCCCGCTTCAGCGCCAGCAGGTCTCCGGAGGATTGCGTGAAGTCGGCATAGACCGGGTCGATCTGCTGGATCATCGCCAGTGCATCCCCGGCGTCGGCCGTCACCAGCGCGCCTTCCGTCACCAGCGCGCCGCCGATGATGCCAGTGATCGGCGCCCGGACTTCGGTATAGCCGAGATTGATCTTCGCCTCGTCGAGCGCTGCCTGCGCCAGCGCGACATCGGCATCGGCCTGGGCAAGGGCGACGGCGGCCGCATCATATTCGATACCGCTTGCGACATCGCGGTCGCGCAGCGACTTCTGGCGCTCCAACTGCTGGCGGGCATTCAACTGCGTCGCCTTGGCGCGCTCGAGGCTTGCCTCGGCACTCGCCACGCGGACCCGGAAGAGCGCCGGATCGATGCGGTAGAGCACGTCACCCTGGTGAACGAGACTGCCCTGTTCGAACACCCGTTCCTGCAGGATGCCGGAAACCCTAGCCCGCACTTCCGAAACGCGCGTTGCGGCAATGCGGCCGGGCAATTCGCTGACAACGGGAACCGGACGCGCCTTGAGCGTTAGGACGCTGACGGCTGCAGGCGGCATCGCGCCGCCTTCCTGTGCGTGAGCCGGCAGGCCGGCGCCGAGCAACAGCGCCAACGTCAGCGCGTAACCTAATGATTTCGGACGAAAAAGCATATTCATAAGCCTTCCTGATGGTCCGCTGGGGTCCAAAAAAGCACAGCCCGCCGACATGACGTTCGGCGGGCCTCGTGAACCGACAGATAGTCGATCTTTTTTCGCATTGCAAGATACCTACCGGTCGGTATGATAGTATTCTCATACTTGAAGTTCCCATGGTCCGGCGATCCCGGGAGTGATACTGATCCTCTCGAACCGTCTCGACGCGAAGCTTATCCCGAACACAGGTCATGCATTGGTAGATAGCCCCCGCAACAGAAAGAAACAGCCGGATGTCGTGCGGCAGGCTCTTCTCGATTGCGCCACGAAGCTGGCGCTCGAACATGGTCTCGCCGCCGTCAGCCTGCAGGCAGTCGCCAGCGCAGCCGGCGTGACCAAGGGAGGTCTGTTTCACCACTTCCCCAATAAGCAGGCGCTCATAGAAGCCGTATTCGACGGCATGATGGAAAATCTCGACCGCGAGATCGATCAGGAACTGGAAAGGGATAAGGGCGGCCACGGCACATTCACCCGCGCCTATGTCCGCACGCTATTTGCCGACCGCGCCCTTAACCAAAGCCCTTGGTCGGCGCAGACCATGACCGTGCTTGCCGACCCCTACTCCAAGTCGCTCTGGCATAAATGGATGAATGACCGGCTCATCAAACACGCCGAAA
This sequence comes from Rhizobium sp. IY2, assembly GCF_047532935.1. Classification (NCBI taxonomy): domain Bacteria; kingdom Pseudomonadati; phylum Pseudomonadota; class Alphaproteobacteria; order Hyphomicrobiales; family Rhizobiaceae; genus Rhizobium; species Rhizobium sp. IY2. The sequence goes on along the minus strand of NZ_JBLKNU010000001.1, from coordinate 1,082,774 downwards.
CCGACGCTGGAATGCGGCTCGAAATCGTTCGCCTGGCGGCGGACGGAGCATGGCTTGCCCATGTTCTGAGGCCTGACAACCAGGCGGCTCCCGACGACACGGCGCTGTTGCAGGAATTGATCGAACTCACCAAAGGCTGACAAAGAACAGATTGTCACCGGCCGAGGACATCAGTCGTCGAGCATTCGGATCATTTTGCCGCCGCGCGTAAAGCGAACGCGCGGCGCAGGCTCAATGCCTTGATGTCGCGCCATTCCCGTCAGGCAGCCCGTACGGCCGCCGTGGGTTTGACGTTCTGGTTCATCCGGAACAGATTGTTCGGATCGTAACGCCGCTTGATTTCGGCAAGGCGGCTGTAATTGGCACCGTAAGCGCTTTCGACCCGATCGGTCTCGTCCTCCGGCATAAAGTTGACATAGGCGGTGCCAACCGAATGCGGCTTGGTTGCCTCGAAGAGTTCCCGCGCCCAACCGACGCAATTTCCGTCCATTCCCGTTTCCCGCCAGCGGGCATGCACATTCATGACGAAATGCGAGCTGCGCTGCGGAAATGCGGTGGCCTCTGTGGGCACGCGGCCGGCAGCACCGCCGACATGGCCGATGAAGATCTCGCATTCCGGTCCGGGCAGCTTGCGCACGGCCTTGAGCAGCACGTCGATTGCCGCATCCGATAGGGCGGCGAAATCCTGGCTCTTCCAGTAATTGCGCGCACCGGGCGTCAGCAGCGGGTCGAATGCCTGCTGCCAGCCGGTGAACGGCACCGGGCTGACGACGTCGGCAATCGGCTTTCCGATCGCGCGCAATCTCGCCGCAGCCTTCTCTCCCGCCGCAATGTCTCCGCAATAGCACATGGCGAGCACCACGATCTCCTTGCCGTGCCATTCGGTGGGAATGAACGGCAGCGGCGGCGCCTGGCGCATCACCACCCAGCAGGTCAATTCGTCGGGTGCTTCTTCCAGTGCCTGCCGGTACTCCTTAAGCACCTTTTCCGCATCGGCGAAGGGATGCACGACGAGGCCGGCCAGCACCTCTGTGTTGAGCGGGTTGAGCTTGAACTCGAAGGAGGTGACGACGCCGAAATTGCCGCCGCCGCCGCGCAGCGCCCAGAACAGGTCAGGTTTCTCAGTCTCGCTCGCCTTGACCAGCTCACCGTCGGCCGTCACCACATCGACCGAAAGCAGATTGTCGAGCGTTAGCCCGAATTTGCGGGTCAGCCAGCCGAAGCCGCCGCCGAGCGTCAGGCCGGCGATGCCGGTGGTGGAATTGATCCCGGTCGGCAGTACCAGCCCGAAGGCCAGCGTTTCCTTGTCGACATCGGCAAGCGTCGCCCCCGGCTCGATCCTGGCGCGCTTGGTCTCAGGATCGACCCGCACCGACTTCATCGCCGACAGGTCGATGACGATACCGCCCTCGCAGACGGCGTTGCCGGCAATGCCGTGCCCGCCGCCACGCACTGAAACGAGCAGATTATTGTCGCGTGCAAACCGCACAGCCCGCACGACATCGGCTGCACCGGCGCAACGCGCGATAAGCCCGGGCCGGCGATCGATCATCGCATTCCAGATCGCCCGCGCATCGTTGTAATCCATATCCTTGCTGGTCAGCAGACTGCCGCGAAATCCGGCGGCAAAGGCATCGATGGCTACGTCATTGACCATCGTCTGACCCCTTTGCAGAGTCGTCAGGTTCAAATTGTCCATGATTTCCTCCATGCGACCGGCGCCCCGCACCGTCGCGGCCGGCATCCTGCGCCTGTTGAGGTCGTCAAACAAGTTTTCCAAAAGGATTAGCTAACCAGGGCCGCCGCTTGGCCCCACGGCACGCTCATCACGAAAACTTTTCCCATCCCCCATTTCCATACTGTCGCCCGTATCCGATTGATGTATGGAGGGAACTCCCAAAAAGACGTGCACGGAGGCGGCAATGGATCACCCGGATAAATCCAAGACGGAAAAGAACCTGACGAGCGGCGATCTCGACGAACAGGCGCTTTTCTTCCACCGCTATCCCCGTCCGGGCAAGTTGGAGATCCAGGCGACCAAGCCACTCGGCAACCAGCGCGACCTGGCGCTCGCCTATTCGCCGGGTGTTGCCGCGCCCTGCCTCGCCATCCGCGACAATCCCGAAATGGCGGCCGAATACACCTCGCGCGCCAATCTCGTCGCCGTCATCTCCAACGGCACCGCCGTGCTCGGCCTCGGCAATATCGGCCCGCTCGCCTCCAAGCCGGTTATGGAGGGCAAGGCCGTACTCTTCAAGAAATTCGCCGGCATCGACGTCTTCGACATCGAGATCGACGCAGCAAGCGTCGAGCAGATGGTCTCGACCGTCTCCTCGCTGGAACCGACCTTCGGCGGCATCAACCTCGAAGATATCAAGGCACCGGAATGTTTCGAGGTCGAGCGGCGCCTGCGCGAGAAGATGAAGATCCCAGTCTTCCACGACGATCAGCACGGCACGGCGATCATCGTCGCCGCCGCGATTCTGAACGGGCTGGAACTCGCCGGCAAGAACATCGCCGACATCAAAATCGTCGCCTCCGGCGCGGGTGCTGCCGCCCTTGCCTGCCTCAACCTGCTTGTCATTCTCGGGGCGAAGCGCGAAAACATCTGGGTCCACGATCTCGAAGGCCTCGTCTACGAGGGCCGCACCGAGCTGATGGACGAATGGAAATCCGTCTATGCCCAGAAGAGCGACACGCGCACGCTGGCCGAAAATATCGGCGGCGCCGACGTCTTCCTCGGCCTGTCCGCCGCCGGCGTCCTGAAGCCGGAGCTGCTGGCGCAGATGGCCGACAAGCCGCTGATCATGGCGCTCGCCAACCCGACGCCGGAGATCATGCCGGATCTCGCCCGCGCCGCCCGCCCCGATGCGATGATCTGCACCGGCCGCTCGGATTTCGCCAACCAGGTCAACAACGTCCTCTGCTTCCCCTATATCTTCCGCGGCGCGCTCGATTGCGGCGCCGAGACGATCAATGAGGAAATGAAGATGGCGGCGGTGCGCGCCATCGCCGCGCTTGCCCGGGAAGAGCCGTCCGACGTCGCCGCCCGTGCTTATTCCGGTGAGACCCCGGTCTTCGGTCCGGATTACCTCATCCCCTCGCCCTTCGATCCGCGCCTCATCCTGCGCATCGCGCCTGCGGTCGCCAAGGCAGCAGAACAGAGCGGCGTGGCGCGTCGCCCGATCCAGGATTTCGACGCCTATCTCGACCAGCTGAACCGCTTCGTCTTCCGCTCCGGCTTCGTCATGAAGCCGATCTTCACCGCCGCCAAGGCTGCAGAGCGCAAGCGCGTCATCTTCTCCGAAGGCGAGGACGAACGCGTGCTGCGCGCCGCCCAGGTGCTGCTCGAGGAAGGCCTCGCCGAACCGATCCTGATCGGCCGCCCGCAGGTCATCGAGACGCGCCTCAAACGCTATGGCCTGCGCATCCGCCCGCTGCAGGATTTCGAGGTGATCAATCCGGAAGACGATCCGCGCTTCCGTGAATATGTCGATCTCTATTTCTCGCTCGTCGGCCGTCGCGGTGTCATTCCCGAAGCCGCCCGCACCATCGTGCGCACCAACACCACCGTCATCGGCGCGCTGGCGCTGCGGCGCGGTGAGGCCGATGCGCTGATCTGCGGCCTCGAAGGCCGTTACGAGAAGCATCTGCGCGACGTCCGCCTGATCATCGGCAAGCGCAAGGATGTCCGTGATTTCTCCGCACTCAGTCTGATGATCTCGCAGCGCGGCGCCACCTTCTTCACCGACACCTATGTCACCTTCAATCCGACCGCCGAGGAGGTTGCCGAGGCGACGGTGCTGGCGGCCGAGGAAATCCGCCGTTTCGGCATCACCCCGCGCGCCGCCCTCGTCTCGCACTCCAACTTCGGCTCGCGCGAATCCGAAAGCGCCACGAAGATGCGCAGCGCTCTGCAGCTCGTGCGCGACGCCGCTCCCGATCTCGAAGTCGACGGCGAGATGCATGGCGAAAGCGCCATCACCGAAGCGTTGCGCAAGCGCGTCATGCCGGACACGACCTTGCACGACGAAGCGAACCTCCTGGTCTTCCCGAACCTCGATGCCGCCAACATCACGCTTGGTGTCGTCAAGTCGATGACCGACGGCCTGCATGTCGGACCGATCCTGCTCGGCACGGCCCTGCCCGCACACATCCTTGCCCCTTCGGTCACCTCCCGCGGCGTCGTCAACATGGCGGCACTCGCCGTCGTCGAAGCATCGCAGCCGGCCTAAGCCGGCTCCTCATTTCGTCATGCTCAGGCTTGTCCTGGGCATCTGCAACCGGTTGATATGAAACAGCTATCGGGCGCCTTGTAACGAAAGGCGCCCTCTATCCGCAAGCGCATCCGCGCGTTCGTTGCCGGCGATGCCGAAATGGCCTTTGCACCAGGCAATTGCCACCAGACCGTTCTGGGACAGCTGAAGGTCAACCGCTTTCCAGAGTTCCGCATTGGCGATCGTTCGGCTTCGGCCATTGCCATTCGGGCTGCTTTTCTTCCAGCCATTGTTCTTCCAGATATGCCGCCGGCTGTTGCAGCCTTTGACGACGTAGACGGAATCCGACCAGATGGTCGCAGGTTCGCCTGTTGTTTGGCTATTGAACCATATTGCCGCGTTGAGGACGGCGGCCAATTCCATCGAATTATTGGCGGAATCTTCGACGCCGCCGAAGCCGGAGGCGATCTCCACGGCATCGCGATAAGCGACAAAAGCCCAGCCCCCATGCCCGGAGCCGGGTTCGTAGCAACCGTCAACGAAGAGGTGGAGGCCATGTTGGCCTTCCGATATTCCGACTGTTGTTGCAGGGAAGTGAAGCTTGTTGGAAATGCTCGTCATTTTCTCCGCTTTTTGCCTTCGCTGCGCCAGCGCAATTTGCGACTGCCTGCTCGCCCCGAAGCGGACATTCGAACTGTACCTCTGCGTTGTGTCAACCATTGACGATGGTGGCGGCAACAGCGCCCGCCCCGACCGAGAACTGTAGGGCAATGTGGATCATGGACAATGAATCTGCCCCGACCTCCCCTTACGGAAGATTACCCGCGTCTGCTGGATAAGATCGCGAAAATGCGCTAGGATTTTCTCCAAGCTCATTAAGAGAAACGCCTTAAGAGACAATGCGCGGCGATCGAGGCCGCAATCGACCGATCGACTTTTTGCTCACCCCGGACGACGCCGTGAAACCCCGAAAATTGTCTCTTGCCCTCCTCCTCGCCTTCGCAGCGCCCGCCGCCGCGCAGACGAGCGCTGTCTGCGAGGACCTGCGTGGCCGTCTCGCCGATCTGCCGCGATCGATCGGCAATAGCAACGGCCGGGAGGCGCGCCAATATGCCAGCGCCATGGCCGAGCAGAACCTCGAGCTGCGCAAGGTTCGCAACGAGCTGCGCAACAATGACTGCACCTCGGGCAGCATGGTCGTGATCGGCGGCGAGAATGCCGATTATTGCGGTGAACTCTCGCAGTCCGAAGCCCGCATGATCGACAATATCCAATATCTCCAGGACCGCCGTAACGAGCTGGCCGGCCAGAGCGGCGATGATGGGACACGCCGTGAACTGATCGCCGCGCTCGATCTCAATGGCTGCAACAGCGAAAACTTCTATGCCCCGAGCGATCGCAACGCCGCCGACCCCGCCCCGAGCATCGAGGAGCAGGCGATGCGCACCGATACCTTCATTCCGCTCGGCGGCGGTGAAGAGGTCGATCCGCGCTACGGCCTGCCGCGGGCCGAAATGCTCTCGCCGGTCAGCACCATGTGCGTGCGCACCTGCGACGGCGGCTTCTTCCCGATCAGCTCGAACGCCACTTCGGTCGATTTCGGCCGCGACGCCCAGACGTGCGCCAAGATGTGCCCGGGTATCGAGACCGAGCTGTTCTATCGTGACGTGACGAGCACCGAAGCCTCGAACATGATCTCGGTCGCAACGGGCACGCCCTACAGCGCCATGAAAAACGCCTTTGCCTACAAGAACCGCACGCCGGGGGAAAAGTCCTCCTGCGCCTGCAATCTCACCGCCTACTACGATGAGATGCGCGGCAAGCAGCCGTCAAGCGAACCGCCGCAACAAGGTTCGATCACCACCATCCGCACCAATCCCACGGCGAAGGATGCTGCCGCAGCCCCACCGCAACCATCCGTCCCGGAGCGCCCCTACGATCCCGTGCAGAACAAGGTCCGCCAGGTCGGCCCGCAATTCCTTGCCGGTGATCAAGGCTCGATAGACCTCGCCAATCCGGCAACACCGGGGCCGCAGCCTCAACAGCAGTGATTGCTACGGGTCGTTGCGTCCCCACCCGTCATGGAAGACGAGCTCTTGGAGCGGCAGACGCTGCCGCCAGCCTTTGACGGACAGTTCCGGCTCGTCATAAAGCCGATCGACGAAACCGGCACAGAGCCAAGCGACCACCTCGATATGCTCGGGTATGCCGAGAATGCTTTTCAGATCGCCTTCGCGAAAAATGCTGACCCAGCCGATGCCGACCCCTTCCGCCCGCGCCGCAAGCCAGAGATTCTGGATGGCGCAGACTGTGGAATAGCTATCCATCCTGGGATTGTGGGTGCGCCCCAGCACCACGCTGCCGCTGCGGGTGGGGTCGCAGGTCACGCATATGCCGAGCGGTGCCTCGGTGATGCCTTCGAGCTTGAGGGAGCGGTATGCCTGCCGCCGCTCGCCGGTAAACATCAGCGCCGCCTCCTCATTGGCCTTCACAAAGGCGTCCTGGACGCGCGCCCGGACCGCGGCACTTTTCACCAGAATGAAATTCCACGGCTGCATGAAGCCGACGGAGGGCGCATGATGGGCGGCCGTCAGCAGCCGCTCCACGACATCGTCAGGCAAGGGGTCGGGCAGGAACTGGCTGCGAACGTCGCGCCGCGTCTTGATCGCGTGATAGACGGCCTCGCGCTCGGCCAAGGAAAAACCGGACGCCGCCGAAAGGGCATCCTCATCAAAGGGTCGCATCGTCAAATCCCCAACAACGCAACCGCCCGCCGTCCGCGCGGATCGGTCAATCTTGCCAGGCCGGTCTTCTGACTCGGCGTCATCCGTCTGCCGCAGCCTTCCCGGCGAGAAGCCAGTGGCGAGATGAAGCGGCAAGCGTCGGCCTTACAGCGTTGGGCACGTTCCGGCCTTGCACCGGATTCCCGATTCTCCCGCGTTGATGGCGGGCACCTGACGGCGCATCTATTTCAGGAAAGCGCGGCGACGGCAAGCCGGCCCGAGGTCGCAGTCGGGAACCACGTTGAGCCACGCACCCTCCCGCGTCGGTTTGAAGCGGCTCGACAAGCTCCTTCATCCATAGTTTCTATGGCCTTATCACCACCGAAGGCGTATGGACGATACAGTCCCTCGCAGCATCCCGGTTGCCCGTGCCCCGCCTCACGCCCATGATCCTTGCGGTCGCCCTGTTCATGGAACAGATGGATTCGACCGTGATCGCCACCAGCCTGCCGGCGATCGCAGCCGATATCGGCACCTCGCCGATCGCGCTGAAGCTCGCCGTCACCAGCTATCTCGTGGCACTGGCGATCTTCATCCCGATCAGCGGCTGGATGTCCGATCGGTTCGGTGCGCGCAACATCTTCCGCATGGCGATCTTCGTCTTCATGATCGGCTCGGTCGCCTGCGCTTTCTCCAACTCGATCACGGCCTTCGTCATCTCACGGCTGGTCCAAGGCGCCGGCGGCTCGATGATGACGCCGGTCAGCCGCCTGCTTTTGGTCCGGGGAACGCCACGCCACGAACTCGTCGACGCCATGGCCTGGCTCACCATTCCCGCCTTGATCGGCCCGATCTTGGGGCCGCCGATCGGCGGTTTCCTCACCACCTATCTCACCTGGCACTGGATCTTCTGGATCAACGTCCCGATCGGCGTGCTCGGCATCATCCTCGTCACCCGTTTCCTGCCGGCGGTCGAGCCGCGCAGCCCGCGGCCGATGGATTTCCCGGGCTTCTTCCTCTGCGGCCTCGGTTTCTCCGGCTTCGTCTTCGGCGTCTCGGTGATCAGCCTGCCGGCCGTGCCCGTCATCTACGGTTATGTCACGGTTGCGATCGGCATCCTTTCCGGTCTCCTCTACCTCCTGCATGCTCGCCGCGCGCCCTATCCGCTTCTCGATCCGAAGATGTTCCGCTACCCGATGTTCCGGGCGGCGATCCTCGGCGCCTCGAATTTCCGCATGGGGCTCGGCGCGCTGCCCTTCCTGATGCCGCTGATGCTGCAGCTCGGCTTCGGCCTGACGCCGTTGCAGTCGGGCTCGGTCACCTTCGTCAGCGCACTCGGCTCCATGGGCTCGAAATTCGCCGCCTCGCGCACCTTCAATGCCTTCGGCTTCCGCACCGTCATATCAATCACCACCTTGCTGGCGGCGATCTTCCTCGGCATCAACGGCCTGTTCACCGCCGAAACCCCGCTGTTCCTGATCATGGCCTGCCTGCTGATCGGCGGCCTGTTCCGCTCCATGGCTTTCTCGGGCGTCAACGCCATGGCCTTCGGCGATGTCGACGCCGCCGACAGCAGCCAGGCAACCGCGATCAATGCCGTTGCCCAGCGTATCTCCATGGCAATGGGTGTGGCGATCGCCGGCGGCATCCTCGAAATTTCGAGCAGCTTCCATAGCGGCCGGCTGCTGGTCTCGGATTTCCACGTCGCCTTCTTCAGCGTCTCGGCGATTTCGGCGCTCGCCTGCATCACCTTCCTGCGCCTGCCGCGCGATGCCGGCGCGGAACTGACGACGCGCCGCCGCAAACACCGGCAGACGGAGCCTGAAGAGGCGATCGCGGAAAACAGCTGATCGCGGCAGATCACCAGCGGGCGTGATAGCGAAATCACACGCGTGTGCTCCGGCATCCCTTTCTACTTTATGATTTATTCACACATCAAATACACACTGCGTTTGCGCGTTTTGGGTCGCTATCAGGACATGGGCATGAGCGCTCGTGATGTGACCGTCAGCGTGGATGCCCGTATTGATACGCCGGTCGGGAACATGTCCGACTGAGCCGCAATTCTAGGCCCCCGCGGAATGTTCCAATTTTTGAAAACGATGCCTCTGACAGCCAAGCTGGCGGCGATTATCGTGGCCGTCAATCTGTGCGGCATTTCCGCCTTTGCTACCTACACATGGATGTACGAAACCCGAGCGCTGATCGACGGCGCCAAGGCGAACTGGTCCAAGGATGCGGAGCAGTTTGCCTCTCTGGCGGCGGGCGGCGTGAAATGGGGCAAGGCGAATGCCGTTCGAGAGGCTTATTCGCTCTACCGCGACGATCCCTCGCTCGATCTCGTGCAGTTTGCCGCATTCAATGCGGAGGCTGTCGCCGTCGACACCTGGACACGTGACGGCATCAACGGTCTGCCCGCAGCGGCCGATCTGGCGAAGGGCCTGAGTGCAAAGCCGGAAAAGACGACCATCAATGACGGCGGGTTATCTGCCGGCGTGGTGACGATCACCGCACCCCTCCCGCTGGATAAGTCAGGCAAGGTCACCGGTTATATCGTCACCAACTGGTCCGTCGAAAAAATCGCTTCTGAAGTCAAGCAGAAGGTTCTCGTTTCGCTGCTCACGCAGTCCGCGATCACCGCCTTGGCCGTCATCGCCTTCCTTCTTGCCATGCGCAGCCTCGTTGGCCGGCCCATCCGGATCATCAGCGAACGGATCAGCGCCTTGCAGAAAGGCGACCTGGCCTCTCCCGTCACCTACAAGGAAAATGGCGACGAGATCGGCTTCCTGGCGCGTGCGTTGGAAGTTTTCCGCCACGAGGCGATTGCGAAGGTCGAAAGGGAGCAGGCCGCTGCCGAGCAGAGCGCTTCGCTCGATGCCGAACGGGCGCGCAACGCATTGTTCACGGAAGAGGCCAGCAACACGCAGCGGCTGGTCATGACCGCTCTCGCAAATGCATTGGAAAAGCTCGCCGCAGGCGACTTCTCCGTACACCTGGCCGATCTCGGTCCGGAATTCGATAAGTTGCGGCAGGATTTCAACAACATGGTCGAGGCCGTCGCCGCCGCACTGACGGAGATCAAGGCCGCCTCCGTGGCGGTTGAAGGCGGCTCGAGCGAGCTTGCCTCCTCCGCAGATCAACTCGCCAAGCGGACCGAGCAACAGGCGGCATCATTGGAACAGACCGCTGCCGCATTGGATGAGATGACCACCACCGTCCGAACATCGTCGCAGCGCGCCGAAAATACCGGGAAGCTGGTCGAGGAGACGAAGCGCAGCGCTCACGTCTCGGCGACGGTGGTGCGTGATGCCATCGGCGCGATGGACCGTATTCAGACCTCGTCGAGCCAGATCGGCCGCATTATCGGCGTCATCGACGAAATCGCCTTCCAGACGAACCTGCTGGCGCTGAACGCCGGCGTCGAGGCGGCGCGTGCGGGCGAAGCCGGCAAGGGTTTTGCGGTTGTCGCGCAGGAGGTGCGTGAACTCGCCCAGCGGTCGGCAAATGCCGCCAAAGAAATCAAGAACCTGATCAATGTGTCCGGCCAAGAGGTTGCCGCAGGCGTCGGGCTGGTGAACGAAACCGGCGACGCTCTCCTGAAGATCGAGGAGCAGATCAACCGCATCAGCGACAGTATCGCCTCCATCGTCCAGTCCTATCGCGAACAGGCGACCGGTCTGCAGGAAATCAATGGCGCGATCAACCAGATGGATCAGGCGACGCAACAGAACGCAGCAATGGTCGAGGAAACCAATGCGGCCTGCCAGGAACTGCTGTCGCAGGGACGCCAACTGCAGGACTCGGCCGGCAGATTCGTCGTCGGCGCGGCCGCGGCCAGCCAGACCAAACCCGTTCAACCCGCCCGCCAATCTCGTCCCGAACCCCGAGCCTACGTGCAGCGTCATGCAGGCAATGCCGCCGTTGCCGCCGCTCCCGGTGCCTGGGAAGAGTTCTGACGCCGCCTTCGTCCGATAAGCCTTAGTTCTCAGCAACCTATAATCAGGAAGGAAACAGTTATGAAGAAACTCGTGCCCGCATTTCTTTTGGCCTGCACCGCATTTGCCGTGCCCATGGACGTATCCATGGCTGAGGATGCGAAGCTTGCCCCGATCTTCGACTACGTGAAGAGCGACGTAACGCCCTGGCTGAACGACCCCGCGATCATCGAGGCTGTCAAGGCGCAGGACGCCGCCAACGCCAACCTGAGTGCAGCCGATATCGACGCCCTCGACAAGAAGTGGCGCGCCGAAGTCGATGGTTCCGACCACTCGATGATCGACGGCGTGCTCAACAATGCGCTGTCGAAATTCCTTCAGGCGAAGAAGGAGGCCTCCGGCGGCAAGATCACCGAGATCTTCGTCATGGATGCAAAGGGCCTGAATGTCGGCCAGAGCGACGTCACGTCAGATTACTGGCAGGGCGACGAAGGCAAGTTCCAGAAGTCCTTCGGCGCCGGCAAGGATGCCGTCTTCGTCGATGAGATCGAAAAGGATGAATCGACCCAGACGCTGCAGTCGCAGGCAAGCGTGACGATTTCAGACGACAAGGGAACACCGATCGGCGCCATCACCGTCGGCGTGAACGTCGACGCCCTCTAATCTCAAAGACCCAGCACGCCGCACGAGTGAGATCGAGTGCGGCGTGCTGCCTGCCTCCCGTGCGTGTCGCTCCCGCAAGACCAGTTACTCTCCCAAGGAACGCAGGTTTTAGGCAGAAAAATCTACGTGACAACGCGCGGCCTTGGCGCTAAACACGCCGCATGTCGATCACGTCAATCAACGCCTCGCGATTTTATTGGTACCGCTACTCACAGCGGATGCGGGTCTATGCGTAACTGAATTCGACGCGACGACAACCCGAACAGCCGCTAGTCTACCTGGCGGCTTTTTTGTTCCGCACGGTATGACCAAACAGGAGCCATACCGTGTCTGATGCCATTGATGATCTTCGTATCCTCGAGATCACGCCCCTCACCAAACCCGCCGATATCCTCGCGGAAATTCACCGCGATGCTGCCGTCACCGACACCGTGACCAGCAACCGTGATGCCATCCACAAGATTCTCCGGGGCGAGGATGATCGCCTGATCGCCGTCATCGGCCCCTGCTCCATCCATGACCCGGTTGCCGCCAGGGAGTACGCCGCGCGGCTGGAGGAACAGCGGCGGCGCTTTGCCGGTGATCTCGAGATCGTCATGCGCGTCTATTTCGAAAAGCCCCGTACGACCGTCGGCTGGAAGGGTCTGATAAACGACCCGCACCTCGACGGCAGCTACCGCATCGAGGAAGGGTTGAGGATTGCGCGACGCCTGCTGCTCGATATCAATGCCATGGGTCTTCCGGCCGGCGTCGAATTCCTCGACACGATTACGCCGCAATACATCGCCGACCTCGTCAGCTGGGGCGCGATCGGCGCGCGCACGACCGAAAGCCAGATCCACCGGCAGCTTGCCTCCGGCCTCTCCTGCCCGATCGGCTTCAAGAACGGCACCGACGGCGGAGCGCGCGTGGCGCTCGACGCGATCCTCGCCGCCTCGCAACCGCACCACTTCCCGGCCGTGACGAAGGACGGACAGGCAGCGATCGCTTCTACGACGGGCAATGAGGACTGCCACATCATCCTGCGCGGCGGCAAGCGGCCCAACTATGAGGCGGCCGACGTCGAAGCTGTCACCGCCGAAGCCGTCAAGCTCGGCGTGGCCCCGCGCATCCTCATCGATGCCAGCCATGCCAACAGCAGCAAGGATCCGATGAACCAGCCGCGCGTCGTCAAATCCGTCGCCGCACAGATCGCTGCCGGAAACCGCCACATCAAGGGCATGATGATCGAAAGCAACCTCGTCGCAGGCCGCCAGGATCTCGTGCCCGGCAAGCCGCTGGTCTACGGTCAGTCGATCACCGATGGCTGCATCGATTGGGATATGTCGGTCGCGGTGCTCGAAGACCTGGCGAAATCGGCACGCGATCGTCGCAAGGCAGCGGCCGCCTAACCCACCGGAAAGTACCGGACATAGGCGAATTCCTCGCCATCAGGAGACCAGCAGGGCACGTTGATCGTGCCCTGCCCGCCGAAAAGCTCGAACAACGTCTTCAGATTGCCGCCATCCATGTCCATCAGCCGCAGCCGTACATCGAGATCGCGCGGATGGTCGAACACCGAAGGGTCGTAGGACAGGATCAGCACCTTGTCGTTCTTAGGCGACGGATGGGCGAACCAGTTACCCTGATTGTCCGATGTCACCTGGTGGAGACCCGTGCCATCGGGATGGATGCGCCAGATCTGCATCAGCCCGGTACGGCTGGAATTGAAATAGATCCATTGCCCATCGGCCGAATAGTCCGGTCCGTCGTTGCGGCCCTCGCCATGCGTCAACCGCGTCTCGGCGCCACCGTCGACGGAAATCGTGTAGATATCGAAGACGTCGTCGCGGATGCCGCAATAGGCAAGCTGACGACCATCCGGCGACCAGCCGTGCCAGTAGGATGGCAGATTTTGCGTGACGAGCCGCGGCGTGCCGCCTTCGATCGGCAGGATGTAGATCGCCGACTTGCCGAATTCGGTCTTGTCGGAGATGACGATCTCGGTGCCGTCGGGCGAAATGCCATGATCATTGTTGCAGTTGACGGCAAAGCCGGTATCGACCTTAACCACCTCGCCGCCATCGAGCGGCAGCCGGTAGAGCAGTCCGTCGCCGTTCAGCAGCAGGTAGGAACCGTCGGGCGAGAAGTTCGGCGCCTCCACCAGTCTGTCCGTCTGCCAGACCTCACGGGCCCTGCCGGTCCTGACATTGTAGATCTCAACCGAGCTGCGCATGTTTCCTCCCGAAAAACGTGATGACGTCAGTAATCTCGATTGCGCCAGCGATCTCGATTGCGCCAGCGATCTCGATTGCGCCAGCGATCCCGATTGCGCCAGCAATCTCGATTGCGCCAGCAATCTCGATTGCGCCAGCGATCTCGATTGCGTCAGCGGTCCCTGAAACGATTGGTGATGGGATAGCGCCGGTCGCGGCCGAAATTCTTCTTGGTGATCTTGACGCCAGGCGCCGATTGCCGGCGCTTGTATTCGGCGAGATAGAGCAAGTGCTCGACCCGGTGGACGGTCGCCACGTCATGGCCGCGCGCGACGATCTCTTCGACCGCCATCTCCTTCTCCACCAGGCATTCGAGAATATCGTCGAGCACGGGATAGGGCGGCAGCGAATCCTGGTCTTTCTGATCAGGACGCAGTTCGGCCGACGGCGCCTTGTCGATGATATTCTGCGGAATCACCTCGCCCGACGGTCCCAGCGCACCCGGTGGCACGTTTTCGTTGCGCCAGCGGGAAATCGCATAGACCTGCATCTTGTAGAGGTCCTTGATCGGATTGAAGCCGCCGTTCATGTCGCCGTAGAGTGTGGCGTAGCCGACCGACATTTCCGACTTATTACCAGTCGTCACCACCATCGAGCCAAACTTGTTGGAGATCGCCATCAGGATGACGCCGCGCGCCCGGCTCTGCAGGTTCTCCTCGGTGATGCCGCTGTCCGTGCCTTCGAAAAGGCTGGCGAGAGCGCTGCTGAAGCCCGTCACCGGCTGCTCGATCGGCACGATATCGTAGCGGCAGCCGAGCGCCCTGGCGCAGTCGGCCGCATCCTTCAGCGAATCCTCGGAAGTATAGCGATAGGGCAGCATGACGGTGCGCACCCGTTCTTCGCCGAGCGCATCGACGGCAATCGCCGCGCAGATCGCAGAATCGATGCCGCCGGAAAGGCCGAGCACGACGGTCTTGAAGCCGTTCTTGTTGACGTAGTCGCGAAAACCGAGCAGGCAGGCGCGGTAATCGGCCTCCTCGCGCTCGGGAATGTGCGCCATCGGCCCTTCGGCGCAATGCCAACCACTTTCGCCGCGCTTCCACGTCGTCACCGCCAGTGCGGATTCAAACTGGCTCATCTGAAAGGCGAGCGACTTGTCGGCATTGAAGGCGAAGCTTGCTCCATCGAAAACCAGCTCGTCCTGGCCGCCGAGCTGGGCGGCATAGATCAGCGGCAGGCCGGTTTCGATCACCTGCTTCAGCACCACCTGGTGACGGATATCCACCTTGCCGCGATAATAGGGCGAACCGTTCGGCGACAGCAGGATCTCTGCCCCGCTTTCGGCCAGCGTCTCGCAGACGCCGAGATCGCCCCAGATATCCTCGCAGATCGGAATGCCGATTCGCACGCCGCGGAAATTCACCGGCCCCGGCATGGCGCCCTGGTCGAACACGCGTTTTTCGTCGAACTCGCCGTAATTCGGCAGGTCGATCTTGTCGCGCACCGCAATCACCTTGCCGCCGTCGAGCACGGCGACTGAATTGTAACGCCCGGTCTCGTCCTGCCGGGGAAAGCCGATGAGGACGCCCGGCCCGCCATCGGCGGTATCGGCCGCCAGGCTCTCGACCGCCTTCCAGCAGGCGCGGATGAAGGCGGGCTTCAGCACCAGATCCTCCGGCGGGTAGCCGGAGATGAAAAGCTCAGTCAGGACGAGCAGATGCGCACCCTCCCTGCCCGCATCGGCGCGCGCCTCACGCGCTTTGGCGAGATTGGCTGCGACGTCGCCGACCGTCGGATTGAGCTGGCCGATGGCGATGCGGAAGATATCAGAAAGAGCGTTTTCCTGTGTCATGTCATTTATTTAGCCTGCGCCTTTCGCGACCGCAACACGTTCGGGCCGAAAGCGGCACCTCGCGACGACGAAATTTTTATGAACGGATCACGCGTGGCTCCGCGCGGCACCGATACGCATTGCAATTTGCCTCCGGAGCGGAATACTGGCGCCGAAAGCGACCGCATCGATAACCGGCATCGGAAACAGGCAATGTCTAATCTTTCGAATTTCGTGCACCATCATTTCGACAAACCGGCCGATGAACTCGGCGATATCGAAAAGCGCGTGCTGGCGAAAACGCACGCGCGCAAGATCATCTCGACCGACGTCAATGCCGCTCTATCCGCCGAGTCATCCTTCGGCGAGCGTATCGCCGATGGCATTGCCCGCGTCGGCGGCTCGTGGTCCTTCATACTCGCCTTCCTCGCCTTTCTCGCCGTCTGGACACTGTTGAACACCATCGGTCTGGTGGCGAATCCCTTCGACCCATACCCCTTCATTTTTCTGAATCTGATCCTGTCGATGATCGCCGCCATCCAGGCGCCGATCATCATGATGTCGCAGAACCGGCAGGCCGAGCGCGACCGCTTCGAGGCCGCCAAGGATTATGAGGTCAATCTCAAGGCCGAGCTCGAAGTGCTCTCCCTGCACCAGAAGATCGATATGAGCGTGCTGACCGAGCTGACGGCGCTGCGCGAGGATGTGGCCCGCCTCAGCGCCGAACTTTCCGCCAGAAGCTGAGGCAGCGCTTATTGCGCAATGATCAGCCGCCCGGACCGGCAAACAGGATGAGATTTCCGTCCGGATCCAGCACGATGAAGTTTCTGGCGCCCCACGGCTCCTTCCTGAGGGGCTGATGGAAGGATACGCCTGCGGCCTGGAAATCCAGGAACAGGCGCTTGATCTCGTCTGATGTACCGACGGTGATCGAGGCTGAAAGCAGATGCTCCCGTTGCCTGATATCGCCGACGAACACGGGCTCGCATACCAGCCTCAGAGCGAGTTGAGCATTGTCGCGGATGACCTGTCCGTAAAACGGCGGGTCGCCATAGACGAAGTCGACCCTGAAGCCGAGTTTGCCGGTGAAGAATTCGCACGACGCTTTGATATCGGTGACGAACAACTGCGCGGATAGCGAACTCAGGATGGCTTGTGGTGCTGGCTGTTTTTTCGGATCTGTCATGGCTGCGGCTCCTGTCTTGAGCGCCTGCCATCCCTCGAAACCCATTTGACGTGCGATCAGGTCCTGCGCGTCGCTAAGCTTGAAGCGCGCCTCCAGCACCTGGCTGTCATCGAGATGACGGAAGCGCGGCAACGCAGCTCTGATCTCGGCTGCAACAGGATAGTATCTTTCGCTGTGCCATCGCAAATACTGCTTGGCCTGCTTTTTGAGGTTTTCGAGATTCGGCATGGGCGCAACTGTTGATACATTGTAGGCGGGCATTGCCCTTTCGACATTCGACGAAGCGCCCTACGCAGCACGGTAAACCTAGCCTCGGCGATCAACCTTTGTCAATCACGGGCCGGCGAGGATGACGATGGGGGATTCACGGCGTATTGCGGCAGGCCGTCCGATATCTCGTAGAAATCGCCCTTGCCGGCACAGTAGATATGATGGCCGAAGGTCAGGCCGCTCGGCGCGTCGAAGGCGCCGGCCATCACCGAAATCTCCGCCGATCCGTCCGCCTGCCAGAACAGCGCGGAGCCGCAATTCGAGCAGAAGCCGCGCTGCGCCTCGTCACTCGACCGGTACCAACGGACCGCCTCAGTGCCATCGACCGAAAGAGCCGCGCGGGCCACATTGACCGCGGCGTAATAAAATCCCGTCTGCCGGCGGCACTGCGAGCAATGGCAGCCAACGACTGGTCCTGGCGTCGCCATCGTTGAAAATCGCACGGCGCCGCAGAGGCAGCCGCCTGTATGCCGTCCGGTCATGATCGCTCTCCCGTTTATGACGGAACGTTGCCGCCGATCGCCCCCGGCGTCAAATCCATTCCGTTCAACGAAATCATCAGAAATCTTGAAAATCGCTGGCCTTATGCATGCTTGGTCGGCTCGAGCACCTGTTGCTCGACGACAACAGCCGCCAACCTCATCTCATCCCGGCATTGAATCGCCGGCTGTTGTCGGCGATACTTAAGGTCCAATTCACTCGACCCCCGGGAGACTGACATGAGAGCGACCCTGTCCAAACAGAAAGGAAAAATCCCCCACAAGGACATTCAGCTTCATGAATATTTCGTTCTCTCGCGCGAGGAAAAGCTCGCGACGCCATAACTCCTTCCTGAACCTTTTCCGTGACGATTCCAGTGCCGCCGACCGCGGCCGGCGTTGGTCGCGCATGCGCAAATTCCTCTCTTACTACCGTCCGCATCTGCCTTTGCTGCTCGCGGATCTGCTTTGCGCCATCCTCGTCGCCGGCACCGCTGTCGCCTTGCCGCTCTGCGCCAACATCGTCACCAGCAGGCTTCTGGCTCTGCCCGAGGCACCGCAGGCCTTCGCACAGATCCTGGCGATGGGCGGCATCATGCTGGCGGTTCTGGCGGTCCAGATCGCTGCGATCTTCTTCGTCGACTATCGCGGCCACGTCATGGGCGCCCGCATCGAGGCCACGGTGCGGCAGGAACTGTTCGAGCATTGCCAGAAGCTCTCGTTCAGCTTTTACGACCGCCAGCGCACCGGTCAGCTGATGAGCCGCATCACCAATGATAGCCTGTGGCTGGGCGAACTCTTTCACCATGGTCCTGAGGATCTTTCCATCGCCGTGCTCAAATATGGCGGGGCCATGCTGGTGTTGTTCTTCATCGATCCGCCATTGGCAGGCATCATCCTGCTGCTCACTCCGGTGGCGGTGGCCTATGCGCTCTATTTCAACCGGCGCATGAACCGCGCGCTCGAGGCCAGCAAACGGCAGATCGCCGCCGTCAACGAGCGCGTCGAGGATGCCCTCGCCGGCATCCGCGTTGTCCAGTCCTTCGCCAACGAGGCGCTGGAGCGCGAACGCTTCGCCGAGCAGAACCGGCGCTTCCTGCAAAGCCGCGCCGAAGGCTACCGCAGCGAGGCCTGGTTCTCGGTCGGCACCGAAACCTTCGCCCAGCTCATTACCATATTGGTGATCATCGTCGGCGGCCTGCGCATTTTGACGGCGGAGCTGACCGTTCCCGATATGCTGACCTTCCTGCTCTGCGTCGCTGTGCTGGTCGATCCGGTGCAGCGGCTCGCCAATTTCGTACGCCTCTGGCAGGAGGGTTACACCGGCTTCATCAGGGCCATGGAGATCCTGGAGATCGCCCCCGATATCACGGATCAGCCGGCCGCCCGTCCAATGGCGGCGCCAAAGGGCGAGATCAGCTTTTCCGATGTTGCCTTCGGCTACGAGTCCGATGGTCCGCGCGTCCTCGAACGGCTGTCGCTGACCATCGCGCCCGGAGAGTTCGTTGCCCTGGTCGGCCCCTCGGGGGTCGGCAAGAGCACGCTTTGTGCGCTCATACCACGCTTCTACGATGTCGAGGCCGGGGCGATCCGCATCGACGGCACCGATATCCGCGAGGTGACGCTGGCCTCGCTCCGCCGCCATGTCGGCGTGGTGCAGCAGGATGTCTACCTCTTTGCCGGTACCGTGGCGGAAAACCTGCGTTACGGCCGGCCCGACGCCACCGACGCCGAACTAGAGGCGGCGGCGCGCACCGCCAATGCGCACGACTTCATCATGGCCCTGCCCCAAGGCTACGACACCGATATCGGCCAACGCGGCGTCAAGCTCTCGGGCGGCCAGCGCCAGCGCATTACCATCGCCCGCGCCTTCCTCAAAGATCCGGAGATACTGATCTTCGACGAGGCGACCAGCGCGCTCGACAACGAGAGCGAACGGGCGGTGCAGCAGGCGCTGCTCAGCCTGGCAAATGGTCGAACCACCCTGGTCATCGCCCATCGTCTTTCGACCGTCCGCCATGCTGACCGCATCCTGGTCCTGACGGCTGACGGCATCGTCGAACAGGGCACCCATGACGACTTGATGGCGCAAGGCGGCGTCTATGCCGGCCTGCACAGTATCCAGGCCAGCATCTGAGCCGCCATCCCTAAGCACAGCAATAAAAAAGCCCGGCATCGGCCGGGCTTTTCTTCATCCGTTTCGGGCTGATATCAGCCGTTGGCAACCAGGCGCTTCTCGTCGCGGCCGCCCTTCATGCGCTCGGCAAGCAGGAAGGCGAGCTCGAGCGCCTGGTCGGAGTTGAGACGCGGGTCGCAATGGGTGTGGTAGCGATCCTGCAGATCATCGGCCGTGACGGCGCGGGCGCCGCCGGTGCACTCGGTCACGTCCTTCCCGGTCATCTCGACATGGATGCCGCCGGGATGCGAGCCTTCGGCGCGGTGGATCTGGAAGAAGCTTTCGACTTCCGACAGGATCCGCTCGAAGGGCCGGGTCTTGTAGTTGTTGAGCGTGATTGTATTGCCGTGCATCGGGTCGCAGGACCAGACGACCTTGCGGCCTTCGCGCTCGACGGCGCGGATAAGCTTCGGCAGGCTCTCGGCAACCTTTTCGTGGCCGAAGCGGCAAATCAGCGTCAGGCGCCCGGCCTCATTAGCCGGATTTAGAATATCGATCAGCTGCAACAGATCGTCGGCCTGTAGCGACGGACCGCATTTCAGACCGATCGGGTTCTTGATGCCGCGGCAATATTCGACATGCGCATGGTCGGCCTGGCGCGTGCGGTCACCGATCCAGATCATGTGGCCCGACGTTGCATACCAGTCACCAGAGGTGGAATCGACGCGGGTCAGCGCCTCCTCGTAACCGAGCAGCAGTGCCTCGTGGCTGGTGAAGAAATCGGTTTCACGCAGCGCCGGCTGGTTTTCCGAGGTGATGCCGATCGCCTTCATGAAATCCATGGTTTCGCTGATGCGGTCGGCAAGCTTGCGGTAGCGCTCGCCCTGCGGGCTGTCCTTGACGAAGCCGAGCATCCACTGATGCACGTTTTCGAGATTGGCGTAGCCGCCCATCGCGAAGGCGCGCAGAAGGTTCAGCGTCGCAGCCGACTGCCGGTAGGCCATGGCCTGGCGCTCCGGGTTCGGAATGCGCGACTCCTCGGTGAACTCGATGCCGTTGATGATGTCACCCCGATAGGCCGGCAAGGTTACGTCGCCCTGCTTCTCGACATTCGAGGAACGCGGCTTGGCGAACTGGCCGGCGATGCGGCCGACCTTGACCACCGGCAGCTGCGCGCCGAAGGTCAGCACGACAGCCATCTGCAGAAAGGCGCGGAAGAAGTCGCGGATATTGTCGGCGCCGTGTTCGGCGAAGCTCTCGGCACAGTCGCCACCCTGCAGCAGGAAGCCGTTGCCTTCGGCGACATTGGCGAGATGCTTCTTCAGGCGGCGCGCCTCGCCGGCAAAGACGAGCGGCGGATAGCTGGCGAGCTGGGCCTCCGTTGCCGCCAAAGCGGCTGCGTCGGGATATTCGGGAACCTGCAGGATCGGTTTCTGCCGCCAGCTGCTCGGGGTCCAATTCTCTGCCATCTCACTCACCTCACTCACATCCATACCTTAGGATGCCCTCAATATGCGGCGGCTTATAGACCTTTAGGTCAATCTTGCAAAGACCATTCGCCGACAGTTGTCGCCTCGCCGCCGCCGCCCGCCATTCTCCAGTTAAACCAGCATATACCATGTCGATTTCCCCATATTTTAGACTTTCCATGTAGAACCGGTGAGAGTTTCAACATCGAGGAAATGGCATGGCGATCCTTCCGTCCGGTTTCATATCGGACCGCTCGGGCAATTTCGGCATCATGACGGCGCTGCTGGCGGTGCCGCTCTTCGGTGCTGCCGGCATGGCGGTTGATTTCGCCCACGCGCTCAGCCTGAGGACACAGCTTTTCGCCGCCGCCGACGCCGCCGCCGTCGGTTCGATCGCCGAAAAATCCGGCGCGGTCGCCGCCGCCATGACGATGAGCGGCAACGGCACGATCTCGCTCGGCAAGGACGATGCCCGCAACATCTTCATGTCCCAGATGTCCGGGGAGCTGACCGACGTTCACGTCGATCTCGGCATCGACGTCACCAAGACCGCCAACAAGCTGAATTCGAAGGTTTCCTTCAGCGCGACCGTGCCCACCACCTTCATGCGCATCCTCGGTCGGGACTCGATCACGATCTCGGGCGCCGCGACGGCGGAATATCAAACCGCCGCTTTCATGGATTTCTACATCCTGCTCGACAACACGCCGTCCATGGGCGTCGGCGCCACCGCGACCGATGTTTCCAAGCTGCAGGCTAAAACAGGCTGCGCCTTCGCCTGCCATCAGATGGACCAGAGCACCAACAACTACACCATCGCCAAGAGCCTCGGCGTCGCCATGCGCATCGACGTCGTGCGCCAGGCAACCCAGGCGCTGACCGATACGGCCAAGACCGAACGCGTCAGCAGCGACCAATTCCGCATGGGCGTCTATACATTCGGCACCAAGGCTGAGGACGCCAAGCTGACGACGATCTCCAGCCCAACCTCCGATCTGACGAAGGTGAAGAATTACACCGACGCCGTCGACCTGATGACCATTCCCTACCAGAACTACAACCAGGACCAGCTCACCAGCTTCGACAGCGCCCTGACGCAGATGAATACCATCATCGATCCGGCCGGTGACGGCACGTCGAATATCAGCCCTGAAAAGATCCTCTTCTTCGTTTCCGATGGCGTCGGCGACAGCTACAAGCCGTCGACATGCACCAAGAAGACCACCGGCGGCCGCTGTCAGGAACCGATCGACACCTCCTTCTGCAAACCGCTGAAGGATCGCGGCGTCAAGATCGCCGTGCTCTACACCACCTATTTGCCGCTGCCGACCAACGACTGGTACAACAAATGGATCAGTCCCTTCCAGAGCGAGATTCCGACGAAGATGCAGGCATGTGCCTCGCCCGGCCTCTATTTCGAGGTGACGCCGACCCAAGGTATCGCCGATGCGATGAAAGCGCTCTTCCTCAAGGTCATCCGCGCTCCCCGCATCACCAGCTAATCCATGCCGCCCGGAAGTGTGCCTTGGCTCCGGGTCGACGACATGCAGGGCTAAGGCCCCTCGCGGCCTAAAGCCGCTTGCCGTCGCGGATCCGATAGCTCGGCGCATACATGGTGACGAGCTCTTCGGCGGCCGTCGGATGCAGAGCCATCGTCCGGTCGAAATCGTCCTTGGTGCAGCCAGCCTTCAGCGTGATGCCGAGCAACTGTGCCATTTCGCCGGCATCGTGGCCGAGGATATGAGCGCCGACGACCTTGCGGCTCGCCGCATCGACGATCAGCTTCATGATCATCCGCTCGGCCCGGCCGGACAGTGTGGCCTTCAGCGGCCGGAACTGCGCGCGATAGACTTCGAGTTCGCCATAACGTTTGCCCGCCTCCTCTTCCGAAAGACCGACGGTGCCGATCTCCGGCTGTGAGAAGACGGCGGTCGGGATCAGCTCGTAGTCCGGCCGGGTCGGATTGTTCTTGTATTCGGTTTCGATGAAGCACATCGCCTCGTGGATCGCCACCGGCGTCAGCTGTACCCGATTGGTGACATCACCGAGCGCATAGATGTTTTCGACATTGGTGCGGGAATATTCATCGACGATAACGGCGCCGCGTTCGTCGACGGCGACACCGGCCGCCTCCAGACCGAGGCCTTCCGTATTCGGATCGCGCCCGAGCGCCAACATGACGACGCCGGCCTGCAGCGTGCCGCTGTTCAGTGTCTCCAGAATGAGGCCGCCGTCCTCACCCTTCGAAACCTTCTGCAGCATGTCGTGGCAGAGGATACGGATGCCCTTGGCGACCATTGCCTCGTGCAGCCCGCGTCTCAGATCCTCGTCGAAGCGCGACAGGATCTCGGCACCGCGATAGATCAGCGTCGTCTCGACGCCAAGCCCATGGAAGATATTGGCGAATTCGACGGCGATATAGCCGCCGCCAGCGATCACGATCGATTTCGGCAGTTCTTCGAGATGAAAGGCCTCGTTGGAGGAGATGCAGAGCTCGTGACCGGGAAGGGCCGCATGCGGGTTCGGCCGTCCGCCGGTGGCAATCACGATCGTCTTTGCGGTCACCGTCTGTCCAGTCTTCAGCAGCCGCACCGTATGGGCATCGACGAGTTCGGCGCGCGTTTCCAGGATCTCGGCATTGGCGCCGGCGAGCCCCTTCTTGTAGAGACCTTCCAACCGGGCGATTTCGACATCCTTGGCCGCCACCAGCTTCTTCCAGTCGAAGCTGCTCTCGCCGACCGTCCAGCCGAAGCCCGCCGCATCCTCGAAATGCTCGTGGAACTGCGAGGCATAGACGAAAAGCTTCTTCGGCACGCAGCCGCGGATGACGCAGGTGCCGCCATAGCGGTATTCCTCGGCGATCGCCACTTTCTTGCCGAGCGAGGCAGCGACACGCGCGCCGCGCACGCCTCCGGAACCGCCGCCGATGACGAAAAGGTCGTAGTCGTAGGAAGACATGAGGAGCTCCGGGAGGGAATCGCAGGAAGGATGTTCCTGATATAGGGGCGATCGTCACGAAAACAAAAGCCCGCTCCTGCGTCATCCCGTTCCCATCGCCGAATCTTCGCGGCAAATGGTCAATCCGGTCACCGTTACGGTTGATCCCGTCACCGTTTGCGGTTGACCCCGTCACCGTTTGCGGTTGACCCGGCCACGGTTTACGGTTGACCCGGCCGCCTCGGGCTGGCAGGCAATCCACGGGATATAGAAAGCATGCCGGAGCAAAAGATGGATCAGACTCTCTTCGCCAACCTGTGCAAGGCCGGCAAATTCAAGGAAGCGCTCGGGCTCGCCACCCAGGGCCACGAGAATGAGAAATTTACGCCAAGCCGGTTCGCGATGGACAAGAAAACAGGGCTGCCGATCTTCTATCGCGGCAACAAGCGCGTGGAACCGGATGAGACGGGTGTGTGGCAACTGGCAAAGAACTCGGATGCTTGGGGCTGAGCGGCCAGGAAGTATTCTTCAGATATCGCCGTTGTCAGCGGGTGATCCGGAAATCCGCCAGCGTCGTCTCGAGTTTAGCTGCTTCCGTTTCGACGCCTGAAACCGACGCTCCCGCGGGTCCCCGCCTGAGACGTTCGATCATTGTCGCGATGGCGATATCCGGTCCCGCGATCAACGCGACGACGGTCCCGTCCTGTTCATTGCGTACCCAGCCGGTCAGACCGAGGAGCACCGCCTCATCGCGCGTCCACATGCGAAAACCGACACCCTGGACCTTGCCGGATATCCGCACTCGGACAGCCTTGTCATGATCGCACATCTGCAGTCACCTGAAACCTCGCCGGCGGCATTTGCCGCATCATAGCAAAAAAGCCCGGACGATGCCGGGCTTTCGCAAGTTTGGTGGGACAGGCTTTACTGCTGGGCTGCCGGTGCGGGAGCCGGAGCGGCCGGGCTGTCGGTTGCCGGCGGCGGCGCCTTGATGACCTTGGAAAGCTCGGCGTTGCTCTGCTTTTCCAGATCGCGGGAAATGCCCTGCGCCCAGATGTCGGCAGCCTTCGCCGTCTCGCGCGAGGCGACAGGGCCGTCGCGCAGCAGCTTCTTGCCGACGTCGGAATTATAGAAATCGGCGATCGCCTTCAGCTCGTCGACGGTAAAGGTCTTGGCATAGGTGAGTGCTGCTTCCTTCTCCAGATCACCACGGCGCGGCGCCAGCTTCAGCGCCTGCGCGTCGACCGTCGAGGAAATAACGTCCTGGTAGTTCGGCGAATCCTGGATCAGCCCGGCCTTCAGGCGCTCGGCGAGACCAGGCAGGATGTTGTCGAACTGGGCAGTGGCGCCGATGGCGTCGATCGCGGCGCGAGACGCCTTCAGCTGCTCCTCGGAGACCTCCTGCGCCTTGACGGCAGAGCCGAAGGCAAGCCCGGAAAGAACGACGGTCGCAGCGGCGAAACGGCCAAGACCTGCAATGTTCATCATGAGTATATGCTCCTGTTATCTGTTTGCCTGCAGTGTGCGCACACCCGCAGGACCGGCAATGATCGCAAGTGCCGCCATATTGATAAAGAGCCCGTGTTCAACGACGCCGGGTATGGAATTCAGCTCGCTCGAAAGCGCCTCTGCATCAGGAATGCGGCCAAAAGATGCATCGATGATGTGATGGCCGCCATCGGTGGTAAACTCTCCGTCACCGGACTGGCGCAGATTAAGTTCACCAGAAAGACCAAGCCGGGCCGCGACCTTCTCAATTGCGATCCGCGTCGAGACGAGCCCAAACGGATTGACCTCGATCGGCAGCGCGAAGGCGCCGAGCGTCTCGACCAGCTTGCTCTCGTCGGCAATGACGATCATTCGCTCGGAGGCGGCCGCGACGATCTTTTCACGCAGCAGCGCGCCGCCGCCGCCCTTGATCAGTCTCAGCCCCGCATCGACCTCGTCGGCGCCATCGATCGTCAGGTCGAGTGCCGGCAGTTCGTCAAGCGACTTCAGCGGTACGCCGAGTTCGACGCAAAGCCGCGCGGTCCTTTCCGACGTCGGAACGCCTTCGACTTTGAAGCCGCCAGCGACCTTCTCTGCCAGCAGCCGAACGAATTCCTCCGCCGTGCTGCCGGTGCCGATCCCGAGACGCATCCCGCTTTCGACATGAGCGAGTGCGGCCTCGGCGGCCTTGATCTTCATTTCGCGGGCATCCATGCGCCGCCAGCTCCGATTATTGCGTTGGATGTGCTGTTTACACGGCTCGCCTGGCAAACGAAAGTCAAAATCATCACGGAAAATGAAAAGCCGAAACAGATGCCTGCGGCCCTCCCGACCATTGCTGGACGTTGCTTTCCGCCGCGCGATCGCCTACCCCAGGAACGAGCTGTCGTTCCCGGGGCGACCCCGTCGCTCCCCGGGACGATCCTTTGTATCTCAGGACGATCCATCCCTCAAAGAGACATGCCCTTGACCCCTGCCCCCACTCGCCCGGCGCTTGTCGTCTTCGATCTCGACGGCACACTTCTCGACACCCATGTGGATCTGGTCGAGAGTCTGAACCATACGATCGCAGCCCTCGACCTCGAACCCGTCAGCTATGACGATCTCACCCACCTCGTCGGTCAGGGCGCGCGCGTGATGATCGAGCGCGCCTGCCGGCTGCGCGGCCATCCGCTTGAAAGCGATGTTCTGCCGCCGCTGGTCGAGCGCTTCGTCGCCCATTATGCCGGCAACATGCCCGGCCGTACCCAGCCCTATCCCGGCCTGGTCGCCGCCATGGACCGGCTCAAATCACAGGGTTACCGACTCGCCGTCTGCACCAACAAGATGGAAAGCCTGGCGCTCGGTCTGCTCGGCAAGCTTGAGCTCACCCGATATTTCGACGCCATCACCGGCGGCGACACCTTCGAATACCGAAAACCCGACGCCCGCCACCTCACCGGCACCATCGACCGCGCCGGCGGCGACATCGCCCGCGCCGTGATGATCGGCGATAGCGTCAACGACATCGCCGTCGCCGGAAACGCTGGCGTTCCGTCGATTGCCGTGCCGTTCGGTTATTCCGACGTGCCGGTGAACACGCTGGGACCGGACCACATCATCACCCATTTCGATGAGCTGACGACGGAACTGGTCGAGATGCTGATCCGCGATTTCGCGGCGAAGGTTGCGGTCTGAGGCGATCGCTCGCCTCCGCCATTCCTCCAGAGGGGAGTGCAACACGGCACGCCCTCTCTACTTTGACTTTGTTTCCGTGCTCACCGCCAAAACAAAACGGGCGGCCCGAAGACCGCCCGCCAAAATACCGATAGAAACCTAGGTCAAATCTGCGCCCCACGCGCCTTGGTCGTCGCGTCGAAGGCCTTGTCGACATAGGCGTCGCGGCCGTAGACGTCGTCAAAATATTCCACCACACCGTCCTTGTTCGGCCAGGCGGTGAAGTAGGAGACGTAGACCGGGATCCTCTGCGGCACGCGCACAGCATGGTTCTGCCCACTGGCGATCTGCTTGGCGACGTCGTCAACCGTCGTGCCGAGCACGGCGGCCGCCATCGCACGCGGATTGGCAAGGCGCACGCAACCGTGGCTGAGAGCCCGCATATCGCGCTTGAAGAAGCTCTTCGACGGCGTGTCGTGCATGTAGATCGCGTGGCTGTTCGGGAACAGGATCTTCAGTTCGCCGAGCGCATTGTCGCTGCTCGGCGGCTGGCGCACCGAGACGTTGTCGGTCGAGCCGTACCAGTCGACGCTGGATGAGGCGACGGCATGGCCGTTCACCTCGACCTCGTAGCCGAGCTGGTCGAGATAGTTCGGGTCCGAGCGCAGCTTCGGCAGCATCTCATTGATGATGATCGATTGCGGCACGCCCCAGAACGGGTTGAACTCCACCGTCTCGATCTCGTCATCGAAGAAATAGGTCTGGTTGTTCTTGCCGCCGACCACCACGCGCATCGACAGCTGTTCCTTGCCGTCATTGTGGTAGTAGGCCATGTAGGCCGGCTGGTTGATCATGACGTAGCGGGAACCGAGATCCTCCGGCAGCCAGCGCGCCTGCTCCATGGCGACGACCAGCTTGTCGATCTTCGAGGCATTGGTGTCGCCGCCGGTCATGGCGCGCACCGTCGCCTGGCCGATGACGCCATCGGCCTTCAAGCCGCGCTCCTTCTGGAAATCCTCGACCAGCGCAACGATGTCAGGCGAATAGTCGATGCCGCCTGCGTAAGCAGCAAGCGTTGCCGCGTGATCCGTCCTCAGCGTCTCGGAACCGTGCTTGCCGATCGCCTTGACGATATTGGCGATCTCGGGCGAGCTGTCGCCGGGTCTCAGCAGCTTGTCGAGCGAAACGACGATCTGTTCCTCGTTGCCGCCGTCAGCGGCGCGACGCTTTGCAAGCTCCGTCTTCAACGCCTGGAACTGCGGACTGTCGGGAGAGCGGTTGGCGATATAGGCACCGACATTGGGGCTCATGCGGGCAAGCTTCAGCACCGGCGTCAGGTTAACGACCTTGCGCTGGAAGTCGTGATAGCCGGAGATCTTGTTCGGATCGATGCGGCCGCGCTCCGTGTCCTGCACGAAGGCAAGGACCTTGGCGGAGAGTTCTAGCTCGAACTGCGTCAGCGCCCGGTCGCGGAAGGCGGGATCGGGATTGGCCGGGTCGATCGCCGGCGTCTGGACGGCGTAGTCGGCAGGGTCGAGACCGACGGAGGCCGCATCGGCAAGTGCCGTCATCGCCGCCTTCGCGCGGTCGTTGATCTGGTTGCCTTCGACCCAGACGAGCGGATTGCGGCTGTCGCCATAATAGGCTTCGAGCGCTTTTGCGACGTCGGCATTGGCGCGCACCTTGGCCTGCGCCAGGAAACGCCGCTGCACCGCAGGTTCGGCGCCGGCATCGCCGCTTGCCGAAACATCGGCGACCGCGCCGGTGACGACGGGATCGGCGAACTTGCCGGTATCGACGAGCTGCAGCGTCTCGGTTTTATAAGTATAATAACGCGGACCGCTCACCTTCGGCAGCGGCGCTTCCGGGTCGAGCCCGCCGAGCGACCCCCCGACGGCGCCGCGCGGCACCGGTCGGCCGGGCGCCTGATCCATGAAGATGGTGCTCTGGCTCCGCTGCCTGTCGCCGCGCAGCATGTCCATCAGTGTGTAAGCATGCGCGGGTGCGGCACTCATCACTGCTATGCCGCAGGAAATTGCCAATGCGGATGCCGCGCTTTTCAAAACGAACGTCATATATCTTCCAGTCCCGGTCATGCTGTTCTCAGATCAAATCCCGCGAAACTCAAGCAGCGTAGGGCCTCATTGATCAGAAACCGGCCTGCGCCGCCAGCGCCGGCGGACTCAATTTTGTGTGACGGAGGTCCTGCACGGCGCCGTGCAGCAGTTCACACAAAATTATGAAATTATTAGTTAATTTTTTACCGAATTTTCGGCTGCAGACCAGTGGGGCAAAAACGCCCGGACGCATAAAATTTCCGAAGTGGCCTAAAAGGCACGCCGAAAAGCCCGCGCAAACATGACTGTCATCTTCAATATTTCGCACGGCATCCGGTTTTCTTGTCGGACTTTCCAACCTATAAGACCTCATCTTTCGAAGATGCCCGAAAACAGCATGTAAAGGGAAGGCAAGGCCGATGACCGCAACCCGCACCGAAACCGATACTTTTGGCCCGATCGAGGTCGCCGCCGACCGATATTGGGGCGCCCAGGCCGAGCGTTCGCTCGGCAATTTCAAGATCGGCTGGGAAAAGCAGCCGCTGTCGATCGTGCGGGCGCTCGGCATCGTCAAGCAGGCGGCCGCCCGCGCCAACATGTCGCTCGGCCAGCTCGATCCTGCCCTCGGCCAAGCCATTGTCGATGCCGCCCAGGAAGTGATCGACGGCAAGCTCGACGAGCATTTTCCGCTGGTGGTCTGGCAGACCGGTTCGGGCACGCAGTCCAATATGAATGCCAATGAAGTGATCTCCAATCGCGCAATAGAAATGCTTGGCGGCGTCATGGGTTCCAAGAAGCCGGTGCATCCGAACGATCACGTCAATATGAGCCAGTCGTCGAACGACACCTATCCGACGGCGATGCACATTGCCTGCGCCGAACGGATTGCGCACCAGCTGCTACCCTCCCTCAAGCACCTTCATGCCGCCCTCGACATGAAGGTCACCGAATTCAGCCACATCATCAAGATCGGACGCACCCACACCCAGGACGCGACGCCGCTGACGCTCGGCCAGGAGTTTTCGGGTTACGCCGCCCAGGTCGGCTCCGCCATCAAGCGCATCGAAATGACCCTGCCCGGCCTCAGCGAACTGGCCCAGGGCGGTACTGCCGTTGGTACCGGCCTCAACGCGCCGGTGGGTTTTGCCGAAAAGGTCGCCGAAGAGATCGCCGCCATCACAGGCATGCCCTTCGTCACCGCGCCGAACAAATTCGAGGCGCTCGCCTCGCATGACAGCATGGTCTTTTCCCATGGCGCCATCAATGCGGCGGCTGCCGCTCTCTTCAAGATCGCCAACGACATCCGCCTGCTCGGTTCCGGCCCGCGCGCCGGCCTTGGCGAGCTGGCACTGCCGGAAAACGAGCCCGGTTCCTCGATCATGCCCGGCAAGGTCAATCCGACCCAGTGCGAGGCGCTGACCCAGGTCTGCATTCATATCTTCGGCAACAACGCGGCGCTGACCTTCGCCGACAGCCAGGGCCATTTCGAGCTCAACGTCTACAATCCGATGATGGCCTATAATTTCCTGCAGTCGGTGCAATTGCTCGCCGACGCCGCCGTCTCCTTCACCGACAATTGTGTCGTCGGCATCGAGGCGCGCGAGGACAATATCAAGGCCGGCCTCGAACGCTCGCTGATGTTGGTGACCGCACTCGCCCCGAAGATCGGCTACGACGCGGCGGCCAAGATCGCCAAGACGGCGCACAAGAACGGCACGACGCTGAAGGAAGAGGCACTTGCGAGCGGCTTGGTGACATCGGAGGAGTATGACGCGATCGTGCGGCCGGAAACGATGATTGGGCCGAAGTAGGACGGTTGAGAAGGCCTGTCCGCTCCCCTCACTCATTCCCTTCCTCGGGCTTTGCCCGAGCGATGTCACAAGAATGAGTGAGGATGCGTGGAGCGCCGTCCGAAAATCTCCTGCCAACGCGGACAAAACCCCGCATTCGCATGCCTGCCCTGCCGGGGGAGCAACTCACGGCAAACCTGGGAAACGTCAAACCAACAGCGAAAAATTGTCCATAACGACAGAATTGCCCATGAAGTCGAACCGGATTTCTTCGATGTCTTCGAGATTGACCTCGAGATTGGGGCCGGTGACCTCAAGTTCCTGCTGATAGACGATCAAGCCGTCGTTCAGCGCGGTGAGCGTCAGGTGAAAGGGCGATGCCGACAATTCGGCGATGGAAACGCTCTGAAAGGTGAACTCACCGCCATCGAGCATTTTCAAGACGACGGGCGCCGAACCCGGGGCTAGAACGGTGTCGCTGAAACCATCCTCGGTGATGGCGTCGACGCCCGGGATGGTATCATAGACATAACCGTTCAGAAGCGTCAGTTCATGACTGCCGTTCACAGAGAGCGCAAAGCCCCGATAGTCAGGGAGGAAGAAATTATCTGCCCTTGATGTGACGCCCATATCGTCGAAATCGAGGACTTCGTGATATTTGTCCTCTTCATTGACGCCGTCGATCGCGAGCGTCAGAACCCCGACATCCGTGCCGCCTGCGCCATCGGAGATCTTGTAGCGGATTTCTTCGATCAGTTGTTCGTGCGCCCGCAGGTTCTTCACCACGTCGAGCGTAAAATCCAGCTCGTACTCGAAATGGCCGTCCGGCCGCACGGTGAAGGTTCCATAGTCCCCTCTTATGATCGTTTCCTGGGCGAGCCCATGTTTCGCGTCGACGCGCACACCGTCGAAAAAGCGAAGATAAAGCGTCGATCCCTCGGGATCGCTGTCATTGGGGAGCAAGTCCCCTCGGATCCAATCGTGCTCGAAGAAAATGCGGAGGTCGTCGTTAGCAGTTGGCTTTGCATTCGTCATCGGAAGCTCCAGCAAGTTAACGCGGCCGGGAATATGGACTGGCTGCGAACCGAAGGCAACTTTGAGTCGTCTCTAACGGAAGCTCGTGCCTTTCTCGCTATTTCACCTCGTTACGCGCCGGCAGCGAAAACATATGCGACCATGGCCTCGACCGGCGGGACTGCGACCGTATCCCGATTGCATTTGCCCTGCAGCGGATTTAGACCGGTTCCAATTTAGCGACGCCCTACCAGAAAGGTCACTTCGATGGCTGACGATCTCTTCCCGCTCGGCAAGGATGCCACCCCCTACCGCAAGATCAGCGGCGACCATGTCTCGGTCGATACGTTCAAGGGCCAGGAGATTCTGACCGTCGAGCCGGAAGGCATCCGCCTGCTGGCCGAAACCGCCTTTGCAGATATCAACCACCTGCTGCGCCCCGGCCACCTGAAGCAGCTCGCCGCGATTCTCGATGACCCGGAAGCGACGGACAATGATCGTTTCGTCGCCTACGATCTGCTGAAGAACGCCAATATCGCCGCCGGCGGCGTGCTGCCTATGTGCCAGGATACCGGCACGGCGATCATTATGGGCAAGAAGGGCCGCAGGGTCTGGACCGAGGGCGAGGATAGTGCAGCGTTGGCCCGCGGTGTCATGGATGCCTACGAGAAGAAGAACCTGCGATATTCGCAGCTCGCGCCCATCAAGATGTTCGAGGAGAAGAATACCAGGAATAACCTCCCGGCCCAGATCGACATTTATGAGGAAGGCACCGACGCCTATGAATTCCTCTTTGTCGCCAAGGGCGGCGGCTCGGCCAACAAGACCTTTCTCTACCAAGGCACGCCCTCGCTGCTGACGCATGACCGGATGATCGACTTCCTTAAGGAGAAGATCCTGACGTTAGGGACGGCAGCATGTCCCCCCTACCATCTGGCGATCGTCATCGGCGGCACGTCGGCCGAGATGAACCTGAAAACCGTCAAGCTCGCCTCCACCCGCTATCTCGACGCGCTGCCAACCGAAGGTTCCGAGAGCGGCCATGCCTTCCGCGACATCGAGATGGAGAAGGAAATCCATAAGCTGACGCAGCAGATGGGCGTCGGCGCCCAGTTCGGCGGCAAGTATTTCTGTCACGACGTGCGTGTCATCCGCCTGCCCCGCCACGGCGCGTCGCTGCCGATCGGGCTCGGTGTCTCCTGTTCCGCCGACCGCCAGGCCAAGGGTCGCATCACCCGCGACGGCATCTTCATCGAGCAGTTGGAAAGCGATCCGTCGAAATACATGCCCGAGATCGACGAGGCGAAACTGTCGGAATCGACGGTGCGCATCGATCTCAACCGGCCGATGGCCGAGGTGCTTGCCGAACTCTCCCGGCATCCCGTCAAGACGCGCCTGTCCTTGACCGGCACCATCATCGTTGCCCGCGATCTTGCCCATGCCAAGATCCGCGAACGGCTGGAAAAGGGCGAAGGCATGCCCGATTACCTGAAGAACCACCCCGTCTATTATGCCGGCCCGGCCAAGACGCCTGCCGGCTACGCCTCCGGCTCCTTCGGCCCGACGACGGCCGGCCGGATGGACAGTTACGTCGACCAGTTCCAGTCCTTCGGCGGCTCGATGGTGATGCTCGCCAAGGGCAACCGGTCGCGCGCCGTGCGCGAGGCCTGCAAGAAACACGGCGGATTCTACCTGGGTTCGATCGGCGGCCCCGCCGCCCGTCTTGCCCAGGACTGTATCCGCAAGGTCGAAGTCTTCGAATATCCCGAACTCGGCATGGAAGCGGTCTGGAAGATCGAAGTCGAAGACTTCCCCGCCTTCATCGTCATCGACGACAAGGGCAATGACTTTTTCCAGGAACTGAATTTGGGCTGACCGGGCGGGCTGCGTTGCAGCCTGCTTTATCGCGCCGACGCCTTATTCGATGCCCTGATGTTCGGCGCCGTCACCGCCTCGCTGATACTGACCACATCCCCGGCATCGACCCTTGCCAGAATCTCCCTGCGGAAAGCACCGGCGAAGAAGCCGGTGTGCTCCAGCAGCAGGGCGCCAGCCGCGACGGCGGTGAAGGTCAGAATTGCGAAAGAAACATGAGGGCGCGATTCCATGATCTCACGTCCCGGTCTGCGCGTTGCGATCGCGTCCACTGCCAGAAAATGTCGCCCCGAAATGCCGGGACCAAAATACGAAACGGCCAAAACCAACTGTCGACAAGATGAATACGATTCCACGCAAAGAAGAACTGTAAGTTTTTTAGACACCGCTCCCGCAAAGCGGGTATGCATTGTCCCGTCGAAGATACGTTTTTCCGTGGAGAATCATAGGCCTGATCGAAGTATTGACCCATCGGGCATTTGTCGTATGTAATCTTTGGTATATATCGCTTTAATCTTTTCCCAAGAAATTTAAGCTAACAAACAGAATATTGCCTTTGAATATATGAGGAGTTCGCCGGATGAATACGGCTGTCGCGCCCAAGGTGCCGGTTCCCGATGTTGCGGGTCAAATCACCTATGCCATGCGCTCCATGGGCGTTGCGCCGATACCGCGCAATTACGAACTCTTCTATGAGGCCTATATCGGGTCCAACCCGGCGCTCACCCGCGAACTTGCTGCGCTCGGCAGCCAGGTGACCCAGGCCGAACTCGATGCGCTCGGCGCGCAGCATTTCACCCACAGTCCCGCCCGCATCTTCGACGACGCTCATACGCGTCTTGCTGGCGAACTCGACGGCCTGTTGCGCATCCTCAGGCAGGAGCAGAACTCGCTCGAAAGCTATACCAGGCTGCTCGGCGAGACCCACAAGCGCATCACGTCCAAGAGCAATGCCAGCGTCGAACTGATCGAAAACGCCATCGATCT
Organism: Rhizobium sp. IY2; assembly: GCF_047532935.1. Lineage (NCBI taxonomy): Bacteria > Pseudomonadati > Pseudomonadota > Alphaproteobacteria > Hyphomicrobiales > Rhizobiaceae > Rhizobium > Rhizobium sp. IY2. Next base: position 1,047,886 of record NZ_JBLKNU010000001.1, on the reverse strand, counting down.
CCTCAGCCAGGCGACCGGCGACACCATGGCGCATGGCGAACGCACCGTTGAGGATGTCGTCCAGCGCTCGCAGGAAATGGACCAGGTCCGCAAGGAACTCGACGAATACAAGCGCATCGCCAACACCGACTCGCTGACGCGCCTTTCCAACCGCCGCGCCTTCGACGACCGCCTCGCCGCCGTCTTCGACAATCCGGGCATGCGGCCGGTGACGGCGCTGTTGCTTTGCGACATCGACAATTTCAAGAAGATCAATGACACCTACGGCCATCCGGTCGGTGACAAGGTGCTCGCCACCGTCGCCTCCGTCATCCGCAGTAATGTCCGCCGCGACATCTTCGTCGCCCGCACCGGCGGCGAGGAATTCGCCCTCATCATCGACGGCAACACGCCCGAGGAAGTCATCGCAATCGCCGAGCGCATTCGCCGCACCCTGGAGACGACGCCCTTCAAGAATTCCCGCACGCGGGTGAATTACGGTCCGGTCACCGTCTCGATCGGCATCTGCATGGCCTCAAGCGCCGACGATGCCGGCGAACTCTACAGCAAGACCGACATCGCGCTTTACGGCGCCAAGAATGCCGGCCGCAACTGCACCATCCTCTATCAGGACGGCATGCAGAAGGATTTCACCAAGAGCTGGCTGATCTACAAGACCTGACGGGAATTCCGCACCGTGTGCACGCTGTCACCATACGGTGACGGCGGCTTTACCACATCGTCTTCGCCGCCCGCCCCGGCCATTCCCGGTCGTAGGTTTCCTGATCGAAATCGCCGACCGCCGCCTTCAGCATCTGCCCGGGCGTCGGCAGCTTCGCCGGATCGGCGAAGTGCTCTCCATTCCAGAGCTCGGCCCGCATCACGGCGCGCGCGCATTGGAAATAGACCTCATCAATCGAAATCACCACGACGGTGCGCGGGTGTTTGCCGTCCATTTCGAAGCTCGAAAGCAGCGTCCCATCGTCGGAGACGACACCGCGGCCGTTGATGCGCATCGTCGTATTGGAGCCGGGAATCAGGAACATCAACGCCAGACGTGGATCGCGCACGATGTTGGAAAGTGAATCGACGCGGTTGTTGCCGCGCCAGTCCGGCAAATGCAGCGTCTCGTCGTCGACGACGCGCACGACGCCACCGAGATCGCCGCGCGGCGAACAGTCGAGACCCTCGGGGCCGACTGTCGCAAGCGCCGCGAAAGGTGAGATCTCGATCATCTCCCGATAAAGCGGGGTCAATTGCTTCGTCACCTTGCCGACCGAGGCCGGCGAAAGCCCGGCGCCATAGATCGTGTTGAGCTCTTCGATGCTGCTGATGATTTTCATGAGGCGTCCCGCCGCGGCTTGATATCAGGACGGACGCTACAATGCCGCGCGCCTTGCCGGAAGCTCAAAAAACGGAATGATCTCTGCATCTTTTTTGATGCTTTCGTCCGCCGCATCACCCACGTCCCGATCGCCATCGAGAAACGCCGCGATCGCCGCAAGAACCGGCGCGGCGCCGATGATGCGCCGGTGACCGAAGCCGTTCGCCCAGTAAAGCCGGACGCTCTTTCCGGCCGCGCCATAGCGCCTGGCATGGAGAGACGACACCTCCTTGTCATCCTCGGCATGGATGACGAGCACCGGCCGGCCGATCGCGCCGGCCGCCTCCCCGGCGTCGAAATCCTCCAGTCTCCGTCCGGTGACACGGTAAACCTCATTCCCCAGCGCCGCCTGCGCTGCCGGGCGAAGGCCGATCATCCCGCCGAAATCGGTAAACAGCCAGCCCATTTCGCTGGGCGCGCCGATCAGCGCCAGGCGCTCGCCGGTTAGAGGCGCCACGCCAGGCAGCAAGCCTGCCGCCGACACCATCAGCGCCGCACCGCCGAAGGAATGACCGATTGCCGCATCGAAGGCGCCGAAACGCGCCTCCGCCGCCGCGATCGTCTCGACCGCCAGCCCCATATGCAGGAACCGTCCGCCCGAACGGCCGTGGCCGGGAAAATCGAGCGCCACGACCTCGGCGCCTGATGCCGCAAGCATCGAGACGAGCTCTGCCATATAGGCGGCGCTCGATCCCCAGCCATGCGTCACTAGATAGCGTTTGCGCTTGCCCCTCGCCCCGCCGTTCAGCCGATAGGCATGCGCCCCTCGCCCGCCTGCAAGCTTGAGGGTGAAGTGTTCGGCGCCGGCAAGCCGGGCCGCTCCCGCTGCATGCGTCATCTTCGCCTTGGCTCCCTTCGGGATTGGCGATGGCGTCCGGCAGAACAGCTGGAATGCCGCTCTGCCTGCCAGGTCAGCCGAAACTGCCTGAAGGGCCGAAAACGCGAGGCGGGTGACGTCAAGCGCAAAGTTTGCCATAGTGAGATTCCAAAAGACTGTTCAACACTGAACAATAAAGTACAACGATGAACAAAAATCAATCCCTTCCCTGGGATCATCCGCGTTTTCGCAGCTGGATCGCGGTGGCGCGTGCCTGTCAGCTGATGCAGCAAACGCTGTCCCGCTCGCTTGCCGATCTCGACATCAAGCCGCCGCACCTCGATATCCTGGTCAACATCTATCGTTTCGAAGGAATCTCGCAGCAGGAGCTGGCGCGCAAGCTGCTGGTCGGCCGCTCGAACATGAGCATGCTGCTGCCGCAGATGGAACACCGCCGGCTGATCGAACGACGCGGCGACGAGCGCGACAAGCGCGTGCTGCGCCTTCATTTGACGCCGGAGGGCCGGAAGCTGACTGAGGCAGCGATGGCGATCCAGACCGATCTCATCGAGCGCACGCTCTCGGAAGAGCCGATCGAGCAATGCATGGCGACCGCCACCTCGATGGAGCGCATCATCGCCATGCTGCTCAAAGAGTTGCGCGACGACGATTAGACGAATGCATGTCGCCCGAAGTGTGCAGCGGTTTTGGCAGGACGACATGCATAAAACCAAGACCTAAAGCGCCTCGCATGAACCAAGTTCGATGCGAGCGCTTGATGATCAATGCAGCGTCGGTGCTGCCGTCGTGCCGGCCAGCGAGCGGTACTCCCAGGCAGCAACGATGATCAGCACCAGCGTCGCCAGAATGCCCAGCAAATAGACCTCGATGAAGGGGGCTGCGAAGGCAAGCAGGATCACAAGCACCAGCCCGGCCAGATGCGACAACGGCAACTGCCCGCTGGTCGCGCCCTTGAACCAGAGATTGCCGATCAGGAACAGGCCGGAGCCGCCGAGCACCGCCGCGGCGATGCCGAGATCGCCGGTCTCATGCGGATGCGAGAACATGAACTCAACGGCCACCGCATGGACGATGATGCCGGCAAGGATCGGAATATGCCCATAGGTGAAGGCCTGCCGCGCCAAGCTGCCCGGCGTCTCTTCATGTTCGATGCGGTGGGCAGCACGGCCGTGGCCGAAGCGGAAATACAGCCACCACATGGCGACCGTGCCGATGAAGGCGGTGACGAAGACAATGCTGGTCAGCCCCGAAAACGGCAGCTCCGAAAAGGTGCGTCCGGAAACGAGGATCGCTTCGCCGAGGCAGATGATGACGAAGAGCGCGCAGCGCTCGGCCATATGCGCACCGGAAACGTCCCAATCCCGCGCCGTCGAGCGGCCGAGCCCCGGCACGGCAAAGCCCGCGGCCGGCCCGATATATTCGATCGTAAGCGCGATCACCCAGGCGATCAGCCGGGCCTCGTGCTCGAGCAGCCCGCCGGCGATCCAGAAGACCCCGGCAACCACCAGCCAGGTGGTGATGCGGACGAAATTCAATGTGTTGGCGCGATCGACGCGCGTCATCGCATAGGTCGTGAACAGCGAGCGCCCGACCTGCATGGCCACATAGGCGCCGGCAAACAACAGCCCCTTGTCGCCGAAGGCCTCGGGAATCGAGGCAGACAGCAGCAGACCGAGCATCATCAGCGCCACCAGCATGCCGCGCACCGGCATCTTGTCCGGATCGAGCCAGTTCGTCACCCAGGCGGTGAAGATCCACACCCACCAGACGGCGAAGGTCATCAGCGCTGCCTCGGCGGCGCCGAGCGGCGTGTAGTGGGCGGCGAGCGCATGCGAAAGCTGCGAGATCGAAAAGACGAAGACCAGGTCGAAGAACAGTTCGAGGAAGGTCACCTTGCTGCCGGCAGCACTCCCTTTGGCGCGCAGCCAGTTCTTTCCGTTCGTCTTCGCCATATGGCCCCCCGATGGCTGGAATTATGCGTGGATTGAGAGTGATAACGGCGCCCGTCAGCGCGGCTTTTCGGCCGTGTCGCGGTTCATGCCCTTTTCCTTCAGCTCGTCCTCGTAGGCCGAAAACAGCTCAGCGCCCCGTTCGCCGAGTTCGCGCAGATAGGTCCAGGTGTAGATGCCGGTATCGTGCATGTCGTCGAAGCCGATGCGGACTGCGTAATTGCCGGTCGGCATCATCGAGATGATCGCGACATTGCGTTTGCCTGATACCGTCACCTTCTGCCCCGGCCCGTGGCCCTGAACCTCGGCCGAGGGCGACAGCACGCGCAGGAGCTCGGCCGACAGGTCGAAACTCTGACCGTCGTTGAAGGTCACCACCAGCCGCTGCCGGTCTTTCGAGACGCGGAGTTCCGTTGGCCAGATATCGCTCATCATTTTGTCCTCTTCTCATGCGAGGAGTAGGCGCTGATCTTTTTCAGCGCAAGCTGAAATTGGCATGCGCACGCGACCTGTTTCCCTTGACGCGACAATAGCATATGCCCACATTGACTGGAGTACGGAGATACAGGTGAACACTAGAGTTGGAACGATAGGCAATGCATCGCCGCTGGTGGCAGGTGCGCACCCTATGATCGACCCCTTCGGGCGGGCGGTCACCTATCTCCGCGTCTCCGTCACCGACCGCTGCGATTTCCGCTGCACCTATTGCATGGCTGAGAATATGACCTTCCTGCCGAAGAAGGATCTCCTGACGCTGGAAGAGCTCGACCGGCTCTGTTCCGCCTTCATCGCCAAGGGTGTCAGCAAGATCAGGCTGACCGGCGGCGAGCCCCTGGTGCGCAAGAACATCATGTATCTGGTGCGCCAGCTCGGCCAGAAGATCGGTTCCGGCCTCGACGAGTTGACGCTGACGACCAACGGCTCGCAGCTTTCCCGCCACGCCGAGGAGCTTTATGATTGCGGCGTGCGCCGCATCAACGTCTCGCTCGATACGCTCGATCCCGACAAGTTCCGCAAGATCACCCGCTGGGGCGATTTCGCCAAAGTCATGGAAGGCATCGACGCAGCTCAAAAGGCAGGGCTGAAGATCAAACTCAACGCCGTGGCGCTGAAGGATTTCAACGATGCCGAGATGCCGGAGCTTCTGCGCTTCGCCCATGGCCGCGGCATGGATTTGACCGTCATCGAAACCATGCCGATGGGCGAGATCGAGGAAGACCGCACCGACCAGTACCTGCCGCTCTCGAAACTGCGCGCCGATCTCGAGGAGCAGTTCACCCTTGCCGACATCGACTACCAGACCGGCGGCCCGGCGCGTTATGTCCGGGTCGAAGAAACCGGCGGCCGCCTCGGCTTCATCACACCGATGACCCATAATTTCTGCGAGAGCTGCAACCGTGTGCGCCTCACCTGCACCGGTACGCTCTATATGTGCCTCGGCCAGAACGACGCCGCCGATCTGCGCGCAGCCCTGCGCGCCACCGAAGGCGACGCCCTCCTCCACGCCGCCATCGACGAGGCCATCACCCGCAAACCCAAAGGCCACGACTTCATCATCGACCGCACGCATAACCGCCCGGCCGTGGCCCGGCATATGAGTGTCACCGGTGGGTGAAAAATAGGGGTGGTACGCACCCCACCCGCCCTCATTCCTGTGCTCGTCACAGGAATCCAGTGCGCCCAAGTCCTTGGGCGCGGAAAACGCACTTGCTGTAGGGGGGCATTCACGGCGCCGACGCGCCGTGGCTGGATTCCTGTGACGAGCACAGGAATGAGGGAGGAAGGGTTGATATCCGGGCACCGTCTGGCCCGCACCAAAGGTATGATCATGCTGGTCGCCATCCACGACCTCGACCAGGCGCTGCGCTTCTCTCCGCCCTGTCAGTCGATCAATCGCTGCGCGGTAAACTTGTCCGTAACAAGCATGTCGATGACGCCCACGCGGAGCGCACCGGCGATAGCGTCCGTCTTTTTGGTCCCGCCGGCAAGAGCAATGACCCGATCCACCCGTTCGAGATCCTCAAGTGGAAGCCCTATGACCCGATCATCCAGGGGTGTCTTGACCGGCTTGCCGTTTCTATCGAAGAAGCGAAGCGAGATGTCGCCGACGGCTCCCGCTTCCGCGAGATCGGACAGTTCGCGAGACGAAAAGATGTTGCCGGACCGTGCGAGAAGTTCGGACGGTTCGACTGCCCCGATTCCGACGATCGCAAGCGTTATGCTGCCGAACAGATCCATCGTCTCGCGGACGAACGGGTCGGCCTGCATCAGAAGCTTTGCCTCTCTGGACGTCGTAACGCCCTGCACAGGGAGCAGTTTCGGTTCAGCGCCAGTCAGCCGTGCAAGCCGCGTGGTAAGCTGCGTCGCATGCGTCTGCACTGAAGGATCGCCCATGCCTCCAAGGGTCTGGACGACGTATTTCGCCTGAGCGCTCTTCAGGGGATGAATGTTCTCGACCATCTTGGAGATAGTCTGGCTCCAACTCGAAACGCCGATGATCTCCCCTGGCGCAAGCGTCACCTCCAGGAGATGAGCCGCTGCCTCTCCGATACGGGCCATGATGGCTCCGTCCCGATCTTCCGTGCACTCGACGACGATCGCCTCCGGCAAATCATATTTCTCGCGAAGAGCGCCCTCGAGCTCACTGTAGGTGCCGGCGGGGGGTGTCACGCTGGTTCGCACAATATCTTCAGCCTCGGCGCGCTTGAGCATGCGCGACACCGTCGCCTGCGACAGGCGAAGGTGCTGTGCGATCTCCGCCTGTCGCCGTCCCTCCAAGTGGTACATCTGGGCGACCCTTGAGATGAGGCGGAGTTCGTTGAGGCGAGTCATCGCTAATCCTGGAGTGAATTTTTATTCATCATTAGCCGTTGTAATGCGTGACGTCGAGCGGGCAAGTGCATCATTCCAGCTATCCAGAAGCACCGCTCGATCCACGGGTTCCGGGTCAATGATCTGTGAGCTGCGGGGCAGCTCTGCGATAACAGGGAGATCGCTCCACAAGCCAAGTGAGAGACCCGCGAGATATGCAGCTCCCAAAGCCGACGCCTCGGGTGCTTCACATTGGATCACGGGATGTTCGATGAGGTTCGAGACACACTGCATCAGGAACCGGTTCTGGCTCGGTCCGCCATCGACATAGAGGGCCCCGAGCTCGCCGCCGCTTTGCGCTCGCATGGCTGCGATCACGTCGTGCACCTGGAAGGCGATCGAATCGGTTACCGACCGCGCCATTTGCGCACGTGTCGTATTGAAATTGATCTGGGAGAACAGGGCACGGGCGTCGGAGTTCCAATAGGGCGCGCCCAATCCCACGAATGCTGGCACGAAGCCCGGCCCGCCCGGTTCGGCGCTTGCCGCAAGTTCGACAAGGGCCGCCACGTCCGAAAGGCCGAGAATGCCTGCCATCCAGGGGAGACTGGCAGCGCAAACGAGAATATTGCCTTCGAAAGCGAAAGTCGGCTTTCCCTTGATACGCCATGCCACGGTCGTTGTGATGCCGTTGCGTGGGGGAATAAATCGCGCAAGCGTCGTCATCACCGAAGAGCCGGTTCCAAAGGTTACCTTGCCATCACCCGGCTTGAATGCGCCATGACCGAACAGCGCAGCATGGCTGTCTCCGATCGCGGCCATTATGGGCGTTCCATCCGGCACGCCTGGCAATCCTTGCGTCCTGCCGAATTCGGCGGAACTGTCGAGCACCTCGGGCAGGAGTGCGATATCGACGCCGAAAATCTCGCCCAGTTCCTCGCTCCATCTCTGCTCCTGGAGATCGAACAACTGGCTCCTGGCGGCATTGGAAGCATCGCAGACATGCCGGCGCCCACCCGTCAGGCAGTGCACGAGCCAACTGTCGATCGTTCCCAGCCGCACCGATCGCCCGGCCGGCATACGGTCGAGCAGCCATCGGAATTTCGAACCCGGGAACATCGGATCCAGTGGCAGGCCGGTGAGCGCCTGCACGCGATCAAGGTGGCCTTCGGCAATGAGACGTTCGCAATCCTGTGCCGTTCGACGGCACTGCCAGCTCACCACCGGTCCAAGTGCTTCTCCCGTTTCGGCGTCCCAGGCCGTGACCGACTCGCGCTGATTGGAAATCGCCACGGCCTCGATAACCACGTCGGGAGCGGCCTTCAGGCAGGCGTCGATCGCCTCGCAGACGGATGCAAAGAGCCGGCGTGGGTCTTGTTCGACCCAGCCCGGCTTCGGATAGGCGATGCCGACTGGAGCCGAACCTCTGCCGACAATTTCTCCCTTTTCGGAAACGACAACTGCCTTCGAATTGGTGGTGCCCTGGTCAATTGCCAGAATTGCCCGCATTCTATCCTCCTCGGATCAGACGGCAGCCGGGACGGCAAATAAGCGTCCCGGCCGATCACGTGATCCCAGTTACTTGCGCCTGATCAGCGACTGCGCGGCGTCGGCGATCGCGGACGGCGCCATCCCGAATTCGTCGAGCAGAAACTCCGCCGAACCGGTTGGAGCGTAGACGCCGGGAACGCCGAGACGTTTCATCGGAACCGGAGCATTGTCGACCACCACTTCTGCTACCGCGGACCCGAGACCGCCAAAAATCGAATGCTCTTCGGCTGTGACGATCGCTCCGGTTTCCTTCGCCGCAGCGATGATGGCGTCCTCGTCGATCGGACGAACCGTTGCAAGGTTGAGCACCCTGGCGTTGATGCCGCGTTCTGCGAGGATCTCGGCAGCCTTCAGAATTCGATGGGTCAAAGTACCGTTTGCGATAAGGGTGACGTCAGAACCCTGGCGAAGGAGGTTTGCCTTGCCAAGTTCGAACTTGTGACCCTCCGGGAGCAGATCGGGCACACCGACGCGAGACAGGCGCAGGAAACAGGGGCCGTTGTAGGCCGCGGCCCACTCCACCGCAGCAGCTGTTTCGATGCGGTCACAAGGCGCAATGACCGGAAGATTAGGCAGAACCCGCGTCCAGGCGAAGTCTTCGATCGAGTGATGGGTCGGGCCGAGTTCGCCATACGCCATCCCGGAAGAAATGCCGACCAGTTTGACGTTGGCGTTCGAATACGAAATATCGGCCTTGATTTGCTCCAGCGACCGTCCCGTTAGAAACGGAGCGGCGGCGCAGACGAACGGAAGGCGTCCGCCGTTGGCGAGGCCTGCTCCAACTCCGACCATGTTCTGCTCGGCGATACCGACATTGACGAGGCGCTCCCCAAACTTCGCCTTGAAGCCGCCGAGCTTGGAGGAACCGACGGAGTCGTTGCAGACGGCGACGATCGTTTCGTTTTCGGCTGCCAGCCGCTCAAGCGTAGAGGCGAATGCGTCGCGGCAATCGTAGAGCTTGGGTGCGTGTATTGGCGCGTTCATTACAATGCCTCCGACAATTCTGCCAATGCGATTTCGTATTGTTCCTTGTTTGGCACCTTGTGGTGCCAGTCGACCCGGTCCTGCATGAACGAGATTCCATGCCCCTTGTTGGTATGGGCCACGATGCAATGCGGTCTCGATCCCCGGTGTTCGAGGGCCGAAACGACTTCGCTCATATTGTTGCCGTCGATCTCGGTGACCTCCCAATCGAAAGCTTCAAGCTTCGGACGAAGCGGCGCGAGATCGTTGGTTTCAGCTAGGGCTGCGCCCTGCTGGAACCTGTTGTGGTCGATGACCAGCGTCAAGTTATCGAGCTTGAACTGCGCGGCCGCCATGATCGCTTCCCAGTTGGAGCCTTCCTGCATCTCACCGTCGCCGGTGACGACGTAGGTGTGATATTTCGCGCCCGAGAGCTTGGCGGCTTTCGCCATTCCTATTGCGACAGGAAGACCGTGGCCGAGCGGCCCGGTATTCGTTTCGACGCCAGGAACCTTGTTGCAATTTGGATGTCCGTTCAGCCTCGAATGCGGCTGCAGAAAGGTGGATATCTCGTCCTCCGGAATGAAGCCGCGTTTTGCGAGCGTCACATACAGAGCGCATGCAGTATGCCCCTTCGAAAGAACGAACCTGTCGCGGTCGGGGTGCTTCGGCTGATCGGGCCAAACATTCAGCACACGAAAATAGAGGGCTGTCAAAATGTCGATGACCGACATTTCCCCGCCAATATGGCCGGCGCCCGCTTCAAAGACCGCCTGGAGATCGCGCAATCGAATCTCGCGAGCGACCCGCTCGAGTTCTATCGTATTCATGGATTCCTCATGTGCATAAATATTCATTTATCAATATTCTTGCACAAGAAGCCGATTAGTCAAGCCCTTTGAGCGGCACACCGGCCGCCCGAAGTCCATAAACCCTGTTGACAGCAGGAAAGCAACTTGTTAATGAATTTTCCAGCATGCGTGAATATTTATTCTTCGAATGAACTAACTGGTAGCCTAGGCATAGGGAGGAACAATGGTGGCGCTCGATATCAATGAAAACGGGCTTTCGTCCGGCGCCTGGTTGAGCAAGCTCAAGGGAGCCACCGGGCCGCTCGTGGGGCTGCTGGCGCTTTGCATCTTTCTGAGCTTCAGCACCGACACGTTTCTTTCGGTTCGGAATGGCCTCAACATCCTCGATCAGATCACTGTTCTCGGCATCATGGCCGTCGGAATGACATTCGTCATTCTGATCGGCGGCATCGACCTCTCCGTCGGCTCGGCACTCGCTCTGGCGATGATGGTCATGGGCTGGACCGCGAATGTCGCCGGCCTGCCGCTGCCGGTCGGGATCGTTCTTGCTCTGATCGCCTCGGGGATTTCGGGGCTGATCGTCGGACTTCTGGTGACGCAGTTCAGGGTTCCGGCGTTTATTGCCACTCTTGCGATGATGTCGGCGGCTCGCGGCGTCGCAAATATGATCACGGACGGCCAGCAGATCGTGGGCTTCCCCGACTGGTTCATGATGCTGGCGATAGATCGCCATTTCGGCGTGTTGACAGCCACCGTGTTTCTCATGCTTGCGGTTGTTCTTGCGGCCTGGCTTTTCCTGCACTTCCGGTCCGAAGGCCGCATGCTCTACGCGGTGGGCGGAAATCCGGAAGTCGCTCGGCTGGCGGGCATCAACGTCCCGCTCGTGACGATTGGCGTCTACATCGTAAGTTCAGTCCTTGCGGGGCTCGCAGGCATCGTACTTGCGGCCAGGCTGGATTCCGTCCAGCCGTCCAGCGGTCTGGGCTATGAGTTGGACACCATCGCCGCGGTCGTCATCGGCGGGACCTCGCTCTCGGGCGGCGCAGGCGGTATCGGGGGAACGCTTATCGGTGTTCTTATCATCGGCGTCCTTCGCAACGGGCTCAATCTTCTCAACGTTTCGCCGTTCCTGCAGCAGGTGATCATCGGCATCGTCATCGTGCTCGCGGTCGGCGCGGAGACCATTCGTCGGCGTCGCGCCTGACGAACGGGGTCCGCCGCGTCGGCGGCCCGGAATTCCGTTCCAAGAGTTTGGGGCGGATCAATACCCCGAGGGGGAGGACATACCCGAGGGTTCCATCAAACAACGGAGGAAATACAATGAAAATTGCGCGCACCATGCTCGCGTCTGCTGCACTGCTCGGCCTCACGCTCGGCCCCGTACACGCGGCGGAACTGAAGAAGCTCGGCCTGGCCGTTGCCAACCTTCAGGCAAACTTCTTCAACCAGATCAAGCAATCGGTCGAAGCCGAAGCCAAGAAGCGCGGCATCGAAGTCATCACCGTCGACGCAAAGGGCGACGGGCCGACGCAGGTCAATCAGATCCAGGATCTCCTGACCCAGAAAATCGACGCGCTGATCTACATTCCGGCAGGTGCGGCCGCTGCGACCGTTCCGGTCAAACTCGCGAAAAGCGCTGGCATTCCGGTCGTGAACGTTGACCGCAACGCCGAGGGAGCACCCGGCGACACCTTCCTTGCAACGGATTCCGTCGCGTCTGCCAAGGCGGTCTGCGACTACATCCTGAAGGAAGCCGGCGGCAAGGGCAAGATGGTCATCATCCACGGCCAGAAGGGCACGACGCCGGAAGTCGATCGTTCGAAGGGCTGCGCTGAATCTCTCAAGGCATACCCCGATGTCAAGGTTGTCGCCGAGCAGTTCTCGAACATCTGGAGCCAGGACGAAGGCTTCCAGATCATGCAGAACATGCTGCAGGCCAATCCGGACGTTTCAATCGTGTTCGCCCAGGCCGACGGTCTCGCCCTTGGCGCCGCGCAGGCGATCAAGGTCGCCAATCCGTCCCAGAAGATCGTGGTTGGCGGCTTCGATGGCGACACCGCAGCTCTCGAAGCCCTCAGCAAGGGCGTCTTCAACGTCACTGCGACCCAGCAGACGCAGAAGATGGGCCGCGATGCGGTTGAAAACGCCGCCAAGCTTGTCGCCGGAGAGAAGGTGCCGCCGGTCCAGCTCCTGGATGCCACGCTGACGACCAAGGAAAACGTCGCCGGCTTCATTGCCAACCATCCGTAATGAAGTCGAGGTCTTGAGGAGGTGTGCCATGACTGATCCAGTTCTTTCCCTGAGGGGCATATCCAAGTGGTATGGGCCACTGCAGGTTCTGAAGAATGTCAGTTTGGACGTCTATCCCGGTGAAGTGGTTGCACTTCTCGGTGAAAACGGAGCGGGCAAGTCGACACTATCCGGCATCATCGCCGGGTCCCGCACACCGTCCGAAGGATCAATGACATGGCTGGGGCAGCCTTATGCCCCAGCCTCCCCGAGGGAAGCGATCGACAAGGGCGTTGTCCTGATCCATCAGGAGCTGCAGCTGCTGCCGCAGCTGTCGATCGCGGAAAACGTCTTCATCGGACGCTGGCCGATGAAGAACGGCGTCGTCGACCGCGGCCAAATGGTTCGCCGCGCCCAGGAGCAGCTCGCTCGCCTGAACCTTCACATACCCGCAACGCGGAAGGTCGCCGGCCTTTCCACTGCAAATCAACAACTCATCGAAATCGCCAAGGCCTTGGCTCTCAATGCAAAGCTCCTGATCCTGGACGAACCGACCGCGGCCCTTGGTGGCGCGGAGACGGAGGCTCTCTTCGAACAGGTTAGAAAGCTTCGGTCAGAGGGCGTCGGCATTGTCTACATTTCCCACCGCATGGAAGAGATCAAAAAAATAACCGACCGGATCGTCGTCCTTCGCGATGGCGAGCGCGTGCAGGAATTCTCCGATAGCGCGACCCCGGTGCGAACGATTGTCGAGAGCATGGTCGGACGCCCGCTTGACCGCTTGTTCCCTACTCTGCCGGTTCCGACAGACCGTCCGGTACTCCAGGTGTCCGGGCTGAGCTCGCCTGATAATTCGTTCCGTGACGTTACCTTCGAAGTGCGGGCCGGGGAAATTCTCGGGATCGCCGGATTGGTCGGCGCCGGCCGCACGGAACTTGTCCGCGCCATTTCGGGCGCGGACCCAATCAGTGCGGGTTCGATGAAGCTGGAAGGCGAAGAACTCAGGCTGCGCGATCCGGCGGACGCGATCGCCAAGGGCATCGTGATGGTCCCGGAAGACCGCAAGGAGCAAGGTCTCGTTATCGGGCACCGGATCAGCGAGAACATTATCTACGCCAATCTCGACAAGCTGGGCGGGCGTTGGATTACGCCGCACGTCAAGCGCTCGTTTGCGGAGAAGGCAGTCACCAAGTTCGGCGTAAAAGGCCGTGCTGAGCAATATGCCTCGGACCTGTCCGGCGGCAACCAGCAGAAGGTCGTCATCGCGAAATGGCTGATGCGCGATCCGAAGGTCGTCGTACTCGACGAACCGACGAGAGGCATCGACGTCGGCGCCCGAGCGGGCATCTACGACATCATCGTCAATCTTGCCAAACGGGGCGTGGCGGTCATCGTCGTAAGCTCGGACCTCGAGGAGGTTCTCGGAGTGTCCAATCGCATTCTCGTGCTTGCCCAAGGCAAACAGGCAGGCATTCTCAATCGTGACGAGGCGAATGACGTTTCGGTCATGGAGCTAGCCACCATCTAAAGCAATTCCAGCAAAAGTGTGCAGCGGTTTTGCGTCAGGAATTGCGTGAAAACAAAACAGACAGAGAAAGGAAGAGCGGTGTCCGACATCACTCTGAACGCCCCGAAACTTTTCGATCTCAGCGGCCAGGTTGCCATCGTTACCGGAGCCGGGAGCGGCATTGGGCAGCGCATTGCCATCGGCCTTGCGCAATGCGGCGCCGACGTGGCGCTGCTCGACCGTCGAACCGACGACGGACTGGCCAGGACGGCCGAATATATTCGCGCCGCCGGCCGCCGTTCGATCCAGATCGCGGCTGACGTCACGAGCAAATCGTCCCTTGGAGAGGCAGTCGCACATACCGAAGCAGATCTCGGCGCATTGACGCTTGCAGTCAACGCTGCGGGCATTGCTAACGCCAACGCGGCGGAAGAGATGGAGGAGGACCAGTATCAGACGTTGATGGATATCAACCTGAAAGGCGTATTCCTTTCCTGCCAGGCGGAGGCCCGCGCCATGCTGAAGAATGGACGCGGCTCCATCGTCAACATCGCTTCCATGTCCGGTGTGATCGTAAACCGGGGGCTGAGCCAAGCGCATTATAACGCCTCCAAGGCGGGCGTGATCCATATGTCGAAGTCTATGGCGATGGAATGGGTCGACCGCGGCATCCGCGTCAACACCATCTCCCCCGGATACACGGCAACGCCCATGAATACCCGTCCCGAGATGGTTCATCAGACCAAGCTCTTTGAAGAGCAGACGCCGATGCAGCGTATGGCCACGGTCGACGAGATGGTGGGTCCCGCGGTGTTCCTGCTGTCGAATGCAGCCAGCTACGTGACCGGCGTCGATCTTCTCGTCGACGGCGGTTTCTGCTGCTGGTGATGCGATGAGAAGCGCAATGCCGCCGCTGAAAAATGAACGGTCTCGCTCCCTCCCTGGCTGAGATCGAGGCGCTGAAGGGACCAACGGGCATGACGGCGTGCAATATCGTCGTCTGCCCGCCCTTCACGCCGATTGCACGGGCGGAGGGCTTGGGCGTCGCCATCGCCGCTCAAGACCACCTGAATTCGCCGAAATTCTCTCGGGCGGCCGCTTGAGTTTCAATAATGATCGCAGGGTAGAACGCGCCCAGATTTGGTGTTTATGTCAGGATACCGGGAAGGAAAGAGCATGAAACGCTTTGAGCAAAAGACTGTCGTCATTACCGGGGGTAGCCGCGGCATCGGAGCGGCGATCGCCAGGCGGTTTGCGAAAGAAGGCGCCAACCTCGTCATCTCCGCAAACGAAGATTCGGTGCATGGGGTCGCCGAGCAGATCAGAGCCGAAGGCGGCAAGGCGATCTCTTTCGTGGGCGATGTCACGGACAAGGCGAGCGTGAAGGCTCTCTATGACGCTGCCGAACACGCCTTCGATACGGTCGACATTTCAATTCAAAATGCCGGCGTCATCACCATTGCCCGCATCGAGGATCTGACCGAAAACGAGTGGGACAAGGTG
Source organism: Rhizobium sp. IY2 (assembly GCF_047532935.1). Taxonomy (NCBI): domain Bacteria; kingdom Pseudomonadati; phylum Pseudomonadota; class Alphaproteobacteria; order Hyphomicrobiales; family Rhizobiaceae; genus Rhizobium; species Rhizobium sp. IY2. The sequence goes on along the minus strand of NZ_JBLKNU010000001.1, from coordinate 1,032,360 downwards.
ATGGCGGTCAACACCAAGGGCGTCTTCCTCTGCGCCCAGGAGGCGATATCAAGAATGCGCAAGCACAAGCGCGGCGGCCGCATCATCAACACCGCCTCCGGCCAGGCCCGCGACGGCTTCATCTATACCCCGCATTATGCAGCCTCGAAAATGGGCGTCGTCGGCATCACCCAGAGCCTGGCCAAGGAAGTCGCGACCGAGAAGATCACCGTCAACGCCTTCTGCCCCGGCATCATCGAAACCGATATGTGGGCCTATAACGACCAGGCCTGGGGTAAGCTGCTCGGCAACTACGCCCCCGGCGAGCTGATGAAGGAATGGGTCGAGGGCATCCCAATGAAGCGGGCCGGCTCCGGAGAAGACGTCGCCGGCCTGGTCACCTTCCTCGCCAGCGACGACGCCGCCTACATCACCGGCCAGACGATCAATGTCGACGGTGGTTTGATCATGTCCTGAGCCCTCTCGGAGGCGACGGTGCCATGGCGGCCAGCCCCGTCCTTCGAGGGCGGGTGGCTCGACCTCATACACTGCCGATCCCCGCCCCTCGCCCCACCTATGTTCGGCTGATCGACACCCCGCCATCCGCTAGCATCGCCGTGCCGGTCACGAAGCTCGACATGTCGGAGGCGAGGAACAGCGCGGCTTTGGCGATCTCTTCGGGCTGCGCCATGCGTTTCAGCGCATGCAGCCCCTCCACGAAGGCGAGCACCTCGGGTGTCGCGTCCGGTGCGTTGGTGATGCTGGCGGGTGTGTCGGTGCCGCCGGGCAGCAGGGCGTTGGCGCGGATCTTCTGCCTGCCGAGTTCGGCGGCGAGCACCTGCACGAAGCCGATCAGTCCCGCCTTGCTCGCCGCATAAGCGGCCATGCCGGGCATGCCGACGGTGTGGCCGACGAAAGTCGAGGTGAAGATCAGCGATCCGCCGCTTTTTCCCATCGCCGCCGACTGGTGCTTGGCGCCGAGGAAGGCTGCCGTCAGATTGGTCTCGATCGTCTCGCGCCAGCCCTCCAGCGATAGCCCGGCGACCGGTCCCATCTCGCCGAGGATGCCGGCATTGTTGAAGGCGATGTCGAGCCGGCCGAAACGCGAGACTGCCGTCTCGACGAGCCGTGCCTGCAGCGCCTCGTCCCTGACATCGCCCGATATGGCGACCGCCTGTCCGCCCTTCGCCTCGATTTCGGTGATGACGGCATCAAGCGCGTCCTGTCGGCGGCCGGTGACCACGAGCTTGGCGCCTTCCCGCGCAAAGAGTTTCGCCGCCGCGCGGCCGATGCCGGAGCTTGCGCCGGTGATGATGGCGATCTTGTCGTTGAGAAGTGTCATATCGGTTTCTCCTGGATTGTTGCGATAACCGAGATGCTCAAACATCAGGCGATACAGCCACCCGTTTCCCGCGCAGGAAGAGAAAAACGCCGATGAGGCGAACCGGCAGGCGCGATGGCATTCCCCATCGACGCCTTGATTGCGGCGTCGGAAATATCGGAATTCAACTTAAAAAACGTGGATTTGCCGGGACTTCCGCCCACACGCCTGCGTTGACATCAGCGCCATTGTGCACCGCATCATCGATTTATGCCTGGTGTGACATTCATCCGATTCCCTTGATGCATCTTCGCGACTAAAAGGGGCGCACAGGTAACGGGAATCTCTTCATGCCGCGGTCACGCAATACTGAGGGCGCCATCTATATGACCATGGCGATGGCCGGCTTTTCTGCAAGCGACGCTCTGTCCAAATCGGTGATCGCCTATATGAACGCCGGCGAGATCATGTTTCTGCGCGGCCTCTTCACCAGCCTGCTCGTCTATCTGATTGCCTGGAAAATGGGCGCGCTGCGCTCCTGGCGCATCATGCTGCAGCCGATGATCATCTTCAGGATCATCTGCGAGACGCTCTCCGCCGTGACCTATATCACCGCGCTCGGCATGATGCCGATCGCCAATGCCTCGGCGATCCTGCAGTCGCTGCCTTTGGTCGTCACCTTCGGTGCGGCGCTCTTCTTCGGCGAGCCGGTCGGCTGGCGGCGCTGGTCGGCGATCCTCGTCGGCCTCATTGGCGTGATGATCATCATCCGTCCCGGCCCCGATGGATTCACCCCCGCCGCCGTCCTCTGCGTCGCTGCGGTGCTGACGACGGCCGGCCGCGATCTCGCCACCCGGAGCATCAGCCCGGAAATTCCCTCGCTGATGATAACCGTCATCACCGCCATGTCTGCCTCCTTCTTCGGCGCGCTGCTGATCCCGGTGCTCGGCGGCTGGCAACCGGTCAGCGCCACCGCGCTCGGGCATCTGGCGCTCGCCTCGGTGCTGGTGCTCGTCGGCTACCAGTCGGTCATCCTTGCCATGCGCACCGGCGAAATCTCCTTCGTGGCGCCGTTCCGCTATACCAGCCTGATCTTCTCCTCCCTGCTCGGCGTCTTCTTCTTCGCCGAAGTGCCTGATAGCTGGACGCTTATCGGCGCTGCGATCGTCATCGCCTCCGGCCTCTATACGTTCTATCGTGAGGCCAAGCGCCGCGTATCGCCGATCGCGCAGGAATCCGCCCCGCGCGCGCCAGTCTGAGACAAATGATGGCTGAGACAAATGATGGCTGAGGAAGGATGATGGCTGAATTCTCGCTGGACAGATCCGACATAGCAGGCGTCGTGCTGGCCGGCGGCCGCTCGCAGCGCATGGGCCGCGACAAGGCGGGCGTGATGCTCGGGACCGAGAGCCTGCTCCGCCATGCGCTGACCCGCCTCTCGCAACAGACCTTGCTCGTTGCCGTCAACGCCGATGCCGCCGCCGAGGATGTGCCTGTCGTTTCCGACCGTTTTCCCGGCAAGGCCGGGCCGATGGCCGGCATCCATGCGGCCATGGTCTATGCCGCCGGCCTTCCCTCGATCAGCCATGTCGTCACCGTCTCGGTGGATTGCCCGTTCTTCCCGGCCGATCTCGTCGCCCGGCTGGCGGCAGCGATCGAACGCCCGTCGCAGATCGCCATTGCCGCCTCCGAGGGCCGCAGCCATCCCGTCTTCGGCCTCTGGCCGGTGACGCTGGCCGCTGATCTCGAAGCCTGGATCGCCACCGACGAGAAGCGCCGCGTGCGCGACTTCCTGTTGCGGCATGACGTTACGGAAGTGGCGTTCCCGCTGCATCCGACCCGCGCCAGCCTGCTCGATCCCTTCTTCAACATCAATACGCCTGACGATCTCGTCGAGGCGGAACGCTGGCTGGAGGCCCTTCACGCATGACCGCACCGAAAATCTTCGGCATCGCCGGCTGGAAGAATTCAGGCAAGACGGGGCTCGCGGTCCGGCTGGTGATGGAGTTCACCCGCCGCGGCTACAGGATCTCGACGATCAAGCACGCCCATCACGATTTCGACATCGACAAGGTCGGAGCCGACAGTTATCGCCATCGCCAGGCCGGCGCCCATGAAGTCACCATCGTCTCCGGCACCCGCTACGCCATCATGCACGAGCTGCGCGGCGCCCCCGAACCCGAGTTCGAGGAAATCCTCGCCCGCCTCGCACCCTGCGATCTGGTGCTGATCGAAGGCTACAAGCGCGAGCCGATCCCGAAGATCGAGGCCCGCCGCCTGGAGGCCGCCAATCGTGAACCGCTGGCGCCGAGCGATCCCCATATCTGCGCCATCGCCGCCGATCACGCCGTCACGGATGCGACCCTGCCGGTCTTCGATCTAGACGACACAGGCGCCATCGCCGATTTCATCGCTGACATCGTCGGCCTTGGACAGGCGAGGCTCTAAGACAGCTGCGTCACTGCCGGATCTGAGCGTCGGAGCCGTTTCGCCTGCCATCGCCTTGGCGATTTCCTTGGCAAGTTGAGCCTGATTGTAGGGCTTTCCCAATCTCGGAAGATCGATATCGGTGCCGGCGGGAAGATCGGCGTAACCTGTCGCCAGGACGATCGGCACCGCCGGATGAATGTCCCGCGCGGCCTGAGCGAGCTGTGCGCCGGTCATACCAGGCATCGAATAGTCGGTGATGATCAAGTCGAAATGCTGACCGCTCCTGATCAACTCCAGCGCCTGCAAGCCTGAATTTGCTTCGATGACCTCATGGCCCAGATCTTCAAGCATGTCGACCGAACTCATCGCAATCAAGGCATCGTCATCGACCAGAAGGATCTTCAGTCTGGATGCGGCTTGCGCGACGGGCAGCTCCGCCTCGGCCGGCCGCTCGGGGCGTCGTTCGGTGGCCGGGAGCCACAATTCGGCTGTTGTCCCCACCCCAAGCTCGCTTGTCAGAACAAGTGCGCCATTGAGCTGGACCGCAAGCCCGTGGATCATCGATAAGCCGAGGCCCGTGCCCTTTCCGATCTCCTTGGTCGAGAAAAACGGATCGACCGCCTTCTTCAGCGTCTCCGCGTCCATGCCGGTGCCGCTGTCGGCCACCGCCAACACCAGATAGGTCCCCTCGCCGAGATCGCCGTTATTGCCGCCAACCTGTTCCTGGCGCAGCGAAATAGACAGCGTCCCCCCATCCGGCATCGCATCACGGGCGTTGACCGCAAGGTTGAGCAGCGCCAATTCGAGCTGGTTCGCATCGACCAGCGCCGGCGGCAGGGTCGCCGGCAACATGGTTTCGATGCTGATCGAGGATCCGACCGAGCGCCGCAACAGGTCGTTCATGCCGGAGACCAGCTCGGCCAGATCGACGGGCTTGACCTGCAGATCCTGCTGCCTGGCAAAAGCCAGCAGCCGCTGCGTCAGCGCCGCCCCGCGCCGCGCCCCCTGAAGCGCCCCGTCGATCAGACGCGTCGCTTTGGCATCTCCGGCCGCGTGCTTGCCGAGCAGCTCCAGATTTCCGAGAACGACCATCAGCAGGTTGTTGAAATCGTGGGCGACGCCGCCGGTCAGCTGACCGATCGCTTCCATCTTCTGCGATTGGCGAAGCTGCTCCTCGGCTCTTTCACGCTGGGCGACTTCCTCGAGCAGGGTCTGGTGAGCGGCGTTGACCTCCCTGGTCCGTTCCCTCACGCGCTCCTCGAGGTTTTCATTGAGTCGTCGCAGATTTTCCTCGATGGTCTTGCGGGCAGTGGTATCGGAGCAGACCCCGACGAGCTTTCTGGCGGAACCATATCTGTCGGTGTAGAGCTGCGCATGGACCTCGGTCCAATGCAGTGATCCATCCGGCCAGATCGTTCTGTGCTCGATCGAATAATCGAGTCCGGTGTCGATCGTCCGGCGCAGGCGTGCCAACACAATGTCCCGGTCGTCGGGGTGGATGCTCGCAATCAGATCGTCACGCGTAACCTCATCATCCGGCGCTCGACCGAAGACCGCTTTGCAGGTCGCCGAGGCGAACAAGGCCATCGAGGACAGCTCCAGCTCCCAGGCCCCGAGACGACCGGCGGCGAGCGCCGTCTGCAACCGTCGTTCTCCTTCGCTGAGAGCCTCGAGCCGGGCGCGCGCTTCATATTGGCGCAGGCGCCCCTTCAACGCGGTCCGGGCAACGCTAATGAAGGAGGTCGCATGGAACGGCCTTTCCAGGAAGGTGACATTGCCCAGAACCTCGGAAAGCCTGGCAGCGGCCGGATTTCGTTCAGGCCCGCCGCCACGTATGGTGAGCACGATGAACGGCAGGTCTGACCAGCTCGGCTGGGCCGAGACCCAGGCGGCGATCGGCTTGAGATCGCTCGAGCGAACGGCCTCTTCCGTCAGCACACCAAGCGCGATGTCATCGCTGAGCGATGACGCGAACATAGACAGGTCGGCGGCGGCAATCGATGTCAATCCGGCCTCATCGACCAGCGATCTCGCCACCCAGGCATCGCGACCGGCGGGGGCGTAGATCAATGCTTTCGGTTTGCTGGAATTAGGAATTGCCGCTATCCCCGCCATTGGTCGACAGGAGCGGCGCCAAGGGCGCGATAAATTCGGGAACGCCGCGAAGCACGCCCTGGAATCCGATGAGAGGATCGCCGAATCTCAAGCCGGAAGCGTCGATGCGGTACTCGCGGATGGTATCCTCGTGAAAGCCGGTCCTCTTCTTGATCACGGAGACTGCCCGACGCACCTTACCCGCAGCCTCGAAATAGCGCAGCAGAATGACGGTATCGGCGAGATAGGTGACGTCGACGGGAGCCTTCATGTCGCCAACCAGCCCGTGCTGCGCAACGGTCAGGAAGGTATTGGCGCCTTGCCTGTTCAGATATTGCAGCAGCTCATGCATATGAAGGATCAGCGAATTTTCATCCGGCATCGAAGCCTGATAACCGTTGATACTGTCGATGATGACGGTTTTCGCATCCGACTTGTCGACGCACTTGCGCACGCGATCAGCAAATTCGCCCGGCGACAGTTCGGCGGCATCGAGCTGTTCGATGTGGATAAGACCCGCATCCCTCATGGCTTCGAGATCCATTCCGAGCGCTTTCAGCCGCGCGAAGAGCAGGCCTAGCTCTTCGTCGAAAATGAAGGCCGCCACTTTCTCTCCGCGCGCCACCGCCGCCATCAGAAATTGAAACGAGAAGGTGCTCTTGCCTGTGCCGGCAGGACCGAGGATCAGGGTACTGGAACCCCGCTCGAGGCCGCCGCCGAGAAGAAGATCCAGCTCCGCAATATCACAGGAAATCTGATCGCGGACATAGCTCGACCTGTGTTCGGCAGCGACGAGACGCGGAAACACGATCACGCCACCGGTCTGGATGATGAAATCATGATAGCCGCCGCGGAAGGCCTGCCCGCGGTATTTCATGACCCTCAGACGTCGGCGTTCGGAGCCGTAGTTCGGCGCCAGTTCCTCAAGATGGATGACACCGTGCACGACGCTGTGCACCGTCTTGTCGAGCACGTCGGACGTCAGATCGTCGAGCAGAAGGACTGTCGCCCCCTGTCGGGCAAAATAGTGTTTGAGCGCGAGGATCTGCCGGCGGTAGCGCAGCGAGCTTTGTGCGAGCAGCCTTATCTCCGACAGGCTGTCGAGAACCACGCGACGTGGCTTGATCCTCTCGAAAGCGGCAAAGATTTCCTTTGTCGTCTCTCCAAGTTCTAGGTCCGATGAATAAAGCAGGCTCTGCTGCTGGTCGGCATCCAACAGGCTTTCCGGAGGCACGACCTCGAAGACCTCGATATTGCCGTCGATCACCATGCCATGCGATGCGGCGCCGGCCCGGAGTTCGCTCTCGGTTTCTGAAAGGGTGATGTAAAGCCCCTGCTCGCCGAGCCGTGCACCTTCGATCAGAAACTGCAGCGCGATGGTCGTTTTGCCCGCTCCTGGATTTCCCTCCAGGAGAAACACGTGGCCCGTGGAAAGGCCTCCCGCCAGAACTGTGTCCAAACCGGACACACCGGTCCGGGCTTTCGTGGCAGGTGCCGCAGTATTCATTCACTGTTTCCTTCGATCTCAAGTGTGAATTAGTGGCGAGTGATGGAATGTCAAATCGCTGCAGGCATGACTTCGCTTCCGGCAAGAGCCGATCGATTGAACGTCTCCATGGCTCGGATATCTGCCGGTTCGCGCAGCTCGAATGATGGGCCTCTATCCTCGATAACGAAGCGCATCGACGACGAGGGCGAATGCCGGTGACGTGTGCCGACGGCTTGGGTAGTAGAGATGGTAGCCGGAAAACGGCAGGCACCAGTCCTCGAGGACCCGCACCAGCCGTCCATCGGCAAGATGCCCCTCGACCAGGTTCTCCGGCATGTAGGCCAGCCCGAGACCGGCCAGCACGGCGCTCAGCCGCAGGGCTATATTGTTGAAAACCAGCTGGCCCTCGACGCGAACCCTGAGCTCGCGCCCGTCCTTCTCGAACTCCCATGCATAGACGCCGCCATAGGTCGGCAGACGCAGATTGATGCAATTGTGATCCGTAAGATCCTGCGGCGTCAGCGGCTTCGGCCTGGTGGTGAAATAAGCGGGAGTGCCGACCACGGCCATGCGCATGTCGGGGCCGACGCGCACCGCGATCATGTCCTTCGCCACCTGCTCTCCGAGCCGCACCCCGGCATCGTAACGCTCCGCGACGATGTCGGTGAGGCCGTAGTCGACGATGATCTCCACATTGATATCGGGATAATCGGGCAGCAGCTTTTCCAGGGCGGGCCAAAGGACGGCATCGGCCGCGTGCTCTCCGGCATTGATGCGGATGGTGCCCGCCGGCTTCTCCCGGAACGCGCTCAAGGCAGCCAGTTCGCTCTCGATCTCATCGAGCCGCGGTCCGATGGAGACGAGCAGCCGTTCACCCGCCTCCGTCGGTGAGACGCTGCGTGTCGTGCGTGTCAGCAATCGCAATCCAAGCCGCTCCTCGAGCCCGCGGATGGTGTGGCTGAGCGCCGACTGCGACACACCCAGCTTGCCCGCCGCCTTGGTGAAGCTCTGTGCACGCGCAACGGCGAGGAAAGCGATGAGATCGTTGACGGCAGGGCGTGACATTTATGAAAAATCCTCATGGGTTCTTGCCGTTTATACCATCTAATCGCAACCAGGCGCACGCCCTAAATATCTTGTTACGCGAGTGGACACGTCCATTCGACATCAAAAGCCCGACATCGAAAGGAAGACAAGGATGGATATAAAGCGAAGCGGTTCGCAGCCTTCGGCCAAGGGACCGGCCGACTGGTTCACCGGCAATGTGCGTGTCGACCCGCTGTTTGCCGTGACCAGCCCCGCACGCGCGGCTGGCGCCAGCGTCACCTTCGAGCCCGGCGCCCGCACCGCTTGGCACACCCATCCACTCGGCCAGACGCTGATCGTCACGTCGGGCTGCGGTCGTGTGCAGCGCGAAGGTTGCCCCATCGAGGAGATCCGCGACGGCGACGTCGTCAGCTTCGCCCCGGGTGAACGTCATTGGCACGGCGCATCGCCGACCACGGCGATGACCCATATCGCCATCCAGGAACAGCTCGACGGCAAGGTCGTCGACTGGATGGAACACGTCACCGACACGCAGTACCAGGGTTAGAAAAGGAAACGGCAATGCAGAAACGTGAACTCGGAAAGAGCGGACTTCAAGTCTCGGCCATCGGTCTCGGCTGCATGGGGCTGAGTTATGGTTATGGCCCGGCGACAGCGATTCCGGAGGCGATCGCGCTGATCCGCCGCGCGTTCGAACGCGGCGTGACCTTCTTCGACACGGCCGAGGCCTATGGCCCCTATCAGAACGAAGAGCTTCTGGGAGAGGCCCTGGCGCCTTTCCGCAGCGAGGTGGTGATCGCCACGAAATTCGGTTTCAACTTCGATGCCAATGGCGGCCAGAGCGGCATGAACAGCCGGCCGGAACAGATCCGCGCGGTTGCTGACCAGGCGCTGAAGCGTTTGAAGACCGATGTCATCGACCTCTTCTATCAGCATCGTGTCGACCCCGATGTCCCGATCGAAGATGTGGCCGGCACGGTCAAGGCGCTGATCGCCGAGGGCAAGGTCAGGCATTTCGGCCTCTCGGAAGCAGGCGCCCAGACGATCCGTCGCGCCCATGCGATCCAGCCGGTGGCGGCACTGCAGAGTGAATATTCGCTGTGGTGGCGCGAACCCGAGCAGGAAATCCTGCCGGTGCTCGAAGAACTCGGCATCGGTTTCGTGCCCTTCAGCCCGCTCGGCAAGGGCTTCCTCACCGGCGCGATCAGCGAAACGACGACCTTCGACAGCAAGGACTTCCGCAACATCGTGCCGCGCTTTTCCCAGGAAGCGCGCAAGGCCAACCAGGCACTCGTCGATCTGCTCGCGGACATCGCCGCCCACAAGAAGGCAACCGCCGCCCAGGTCGCCCTGGCATGGTTGCTGGCACAAAAACCCTGGATCGTGCCGATCCCCGGCACCACCAAGCTGCATCGTCTCGAGGAGAACATTCAGGCCGCCGAGGTCGAACTGACGGCCGAGGATCTTGGCAGCATCGAAAGCGCGCTCGCCACCATCAAGGTGGAAGGCGATCGTTATCCCGCGCATCTGCAGGCAAGGGTCAATCGCTGAGGGCCGCCAACGATGTAAAAGGAGCGACCGCAGTCATTTGCGGCCGCTTCTTCGTCGATCGCATCATCGTCTCGGTGCCGGCGCGTTCTCCTGGAAGGCCGGTATCGCTTCCAGCCGAGCGACAATCTCCGCGATATTTGGCCATTGGGCGAGATCGAAGCCCATACGCCGGGCGCTGATCGCCTGCGGAAAAAGGAAGATATCGGCAACACACGGCTGATCCCCAACGGCGAAAGCCCCCTGCCTGCGGCCGGCGATCATCGTCTCGATCGCGGCCATTCCCTCGCCGACCCAATGACGATTCCAGGCGGCAACGGCATCGGCATCCGCCTGGAAGGTCTTGCCGAGATGCAGGCCGATCCGCGGCGGCAGCAGCGCATGGATCTCGGCGGCGATCGCAAGCGCGATCGACCGCGCCAGCGCCTTGTCCTCCGCCGTTCCAGGCAGCAGCGCCGGTTCGGGCTGAATCTCGTCGAGATATTCGACGATCGCCAGCGACTGGGTGATGAGGACGCCGCTATCCGTCAGCAAGGCCGGGACCAGCCCCTGCGGATTGACGCTGCGATATCCGGCCTGCCGGCTCTCGGCATTTTCGCCGAGGATGGTCACCGGCAGTGTTTCCGCCGTCAATCCCTTGAGGGCGAGCGCGATACGGACTCTCGACGTCGCCGAGGAAATTTCATTCTGATAGAGCTTCACGGGTCTTCTCCCTAGTGACCTAAAAGAGGGGTTGGAACGGCCGCGGCGCCCCGGAAGACGACGCTGCGGATGCTGCCGTCACGAGGCCCGCAAGCGGCGAAGGCTCCTGCGAGCTTACGTCGTAGATGCAGGGCGCGGCGAAGACCGCCGCTCCCAGAATGCAGATGATCATCAATCTCATCAGATCCTCCAACGACGAGGCCCGGTCGGCCTCGTCGTGTTTGCTTTCGGCTGCTGTCCTTTGCCCGCCGCGGCCAATGGCCTTCGGCGGGCAATGCATTCGTCAGGCAACGCTCAATTCGACATGGATATTGCCGCGCGTGGCCTTCGAGTAAGGGCAGGTCTGGTGCGCCTCTTCAATGAGCGCTCTTGCCACATCCGCTTCGATCCCTGGCAGGCTGACCTTGAGACGGGCCTGCAGGAAATAGCCGCCATCGGCCGTTCCCAAATCGACCTCGGTGTCGACGGCGAGATCGGCGGGGAGCCTGACCTTTTGATTGGCCGCGGCAAAGCCGATCGCGCCGATGAAGCAGGCAGACCAGCCGGCGGCGAAAAGCTGTTCGGGATTGGTGCCGGCCCGGTTGCTGCCCGGAGGCGAAAGCTTGATATCCAGCTGGCCGTCGTCGCTGTGCGAAGCGCCGTCGCGCCCGCCCGTCGTATGGGTCTTGCCGGTATAGAGAACCTTGTCGATCTTTGTCATGGAACACTCCTTGTGTTGCGTCGCTTCAGGCGACTGGCCGCGCTGCGCGGCCGGGTTGACGGAGTGTGTTTTGACCGACGGATATATCCGCCATGTTTCCGAAATCGCCCGAAATGTCACAAAACGTAGCATCCGATATCGAGGACATCTTTACATACAAACATCGCGAAATTTTGCGGCGGCTGCCGATGTCAATGGATGGTGACTTCCGCCGCCAGTCCGCCGTCGGCGCGATTGTAGAGCCGGAGCGACCCGCCGATCTTGGCCGTCAGCTGCTGGGCGATGGCAAGACCGAGACCGGTGCCGCCGGTTTCCCGGTTGCGGGATTGTTCCAACCGGAAGAAAGGCTGCATGGCGGCTTCCAGCAGATCGTCCGGAATTCCCGGCCCGCGATCCATGACTGTGATGACGATATCGTTCTCGGCGCTGCGCTCGACGCTGATCTCGGCAGCGCCGGCGAACTTCAGCGCATTGTCGATGAAGTTCGACAGGATTCGGCGAAGCGCATGCGGCTTGGTGAAGGCGGCGCCGTGAACCAGCCCGACGACGGTGACGGCCTTTCCGGTATCCTGATAGTCATAGGCTATGCTGTCGATGAACGAGGCGAGATCGATGCGGGCGTTCTTCTCGCCGTCGCCATGCGCGCTGCGCGCATAGGCAATCCCGTCCTGGACGAGACGCTGGATCTCGCCGAGATCATGCACCAGCTTGTTTTTCTCCGGCGAATCCTCCGCCATGTCGGCGCGCAGCCGCATGCGAGTGATCGGCGTCTGCAGGTCATGCGAGATTGCCGCCAGGATCTGGACGCGCTCTTCGAGGTAATGGGCAATCCTCTCCCGCATCGCGTTGAACGCCCTTGCCGCATGCGCGACCTCGCTCGGCCCCGCCTCGCTCAAGGCCGGACCATCCTTGTTCGGGTCGAGGGCATCGGCGGCGGCAGCAAGCGCGCCGAGCGGTCGGATAACCTGACGAACCGCAAACCAGGTACAAAGAATGAGCAGCGCCATCTGGATGACGAAGACATAGGGCAACCACGCGGCGATCGGCATGACCCCCTTCGGCGTGACGTCGATCGTCAACGGGCTTCCGTCGCTGAGCGTCAGATGCGCCTGCAACCGGTTCACATCGCCAGGAATCCGTTCGATACGGATCGGAAAGCGGTGCCCGATCGCCTCCTCGATCTTGCCTGATATCTCGGCGCCCTTGCTTGACGTGTCAGGCACGCCGGCAAGGCCGGGTCCGAGCACGAAACGGTAGTTGCCGCGGCTCAGCCGATCCAGCAGATCGCCACGTTCGCCTGGCGGAAGTCGGTCGAGAACGGCAATCGACGTCGCAACGTCGTTTTCCAGCGTGCCGAGCATCACGGCCTTGGCCGACATATAGCGCTCCATATAAAGAACGCTGAAGGACAGCCCGTAGGCCACAGCCAAGCCAATCAGCAGGATCAGAAATATCCGCGAGCGCAACGTGCTCGGCCAAGCCAAACCCGAGCGCAAAGGGACCACCGACTTCATTGGCGCAGCTCCGAGATTTCGACCGGAACTGAAAACACATAACCTTCGCTGCGCACCGTCTTGATGTAGGTCGGCTCGCGTGCGTCGTCGCCCAGCCGCTGACGCAGCCGGCTGACCAGGAGATCGATCGAGCGATCGAAGAGATCGGCGTCGCGGCCCTGTGTAAGACTCAGAAGCTGGTCGCGATTGAGCACCCGCTGCGGATGGTCGATGAAGACGCGAAGCAGACGGTATTCGGCGCCGCTAAGCGCAATCGCGGTCCCCTCCTTGTCGAGAAGATGCCGGGCGACCGTATCGAGCCGCCAGTCGCCGAAGGTCAGCAACTGTCCGGCCTCGCTGATCTGCAGATTGGGCGGCAGCATGCGCGTCCGCCGCAGCACCGCCTTGATGCGGGCGAGCAACTCGCGCGCTGCAAACGGTTTGGCAAGATAGTCGTCGGCGCCCATCTCCAGGCCGAGGATCCGGTCCATCTCATCGGTGCGGGCCGTCAGCATCAGGATCGGGATCGCCTTGTGCCGGCCGGCACGCAGTTCGCGGCACAGCACCAGCCCATCGTCGCCCGGCATCATAACATCGAGCACGATCAGGTCGACGGCATTGGCCTCGATAAAACTGCGCATCTGGCGCCCGTCGGCGGCAACGCTCGTCCTGAGACCGTTCTTCTGCAGATAGCCCGAGACCAGCTCGCGGATTTCGCGATCGTCATCGACAATCAGGATGTGATCGACATGATCCATATTTCCCGGTTCCTCACCCGTAAAGGCGGCCGCGCCCGCCGCCTCGATATCGAAGCGGTTGACGCGACCTACGCATATTCCGCCGGCCGGAGCAACGAGGCCCTGCGGCACGATACCGTCGACTTAGAAGCGATCGACGTCTATGACAGCCTGCGCGAAGGCCTGCGGCGCCTCCTGAGGCAGGTTATGGCCGATGCCGCCGCCGATCGTGCGATGCTCGTATCTGCCGGAGAACTTTCCGGCATAGGCGGAAGGCTCCGGATGCGGTGCACCGTTTGCATCGCCCTCCATGGTGATCGTCGGTACGGAAATGACAGGCGCTCCCGCAAGCGTCTGTTCATAGGCATCGTACTTGGCCTCGCCTTCGACAAGCCCCAGGCGCCAGCGATAATTGTGAATGACGATGGCGACGTGGTCGGGGTTGTCGAAGGCGGCGGCCGATCTGCCGAATGTGACATCGTCGAAGTTCCACTTCGGCGAAGCCGTCTGCCAGATAAGCTTTGCGAAATCATGGGTGTTGCTCTCGTAACCCAGACGGCCGCGTTCGGTGGCGAAATAGAACTGATACCACCAGGCAAGTTCGGCCTTCGGCGGCAGCGGCTTCTTGTTGGCCTCCTGGCTGCCGATCAGGTAGCCGCTCACCGAGACCATCGCCTTGCAACGCTCCGGCCAGAGCGCCGCCATGATGTTGGCGGTCCGCCCGCCCCAGTCATAGCCGGCAATGACCGCCTTCTCGATATCGAGCGCATCGAGCAGCGCGATCATATCGGCGGCGAGCGCTGACGGCTGGCCGTTGCGCGGCGTCTGGTCGTCCAGGAAGCGGGTCGTGCCGTAACCGCGCAGATAGGGCACGATCACCCTGTAGCCTGCCGAGGCAAGCAGCGGTGCGACATCGACGAAACTATAGATGTCATAGGGCCAGCCATGCAGCAGCAGCACGACAGGACCGTCCGCCTTCCCCGCCTCGGCATAACCGATATCGAGCACGCCGGCTTTCACCTGCTTCAGCGCTTCGAAGGACGTGTGGGTTCCCACCTTGACGTCAGGCACGGATGCGGCGGGCGCTGATTGAGCGGCGGCCTTGCCGGCCACGCCGAACTCGACCGCCGCAAGGGCGACGGCCGTCATGCCGAAGAAGCGGCGGCGGTGATGATTGATTTGCTCTGACATCGGTCTCTCCTGTCGAATGGATCACGGTGCTGAAATGAGGTTGCGCTTGTATCCCTCATATGTCGCAAGCCGTCGGTTTTGCATGCGGATGTAGCTTTCGGCCGCCGGGATACATTCTGATACAATCGCGCCGACCGAGCAAAGCCTCGCGCCGGCCCCGGCGCTTTCGCCACAGCCCATCGCTGGGCGGCAGTTTGTATCGCTTTGTATCGCCCGCCGCGACCGCAATAGTTCGGTACATTTCCCCGCGAAACCGGACACATCGAGGATACGTCCGCCCGGCCATATCCCCGCCGTTGCTGGTTCGGGCCCCATCGCCGTCCAGAGCCCGATCAATCGGTTTCAAAGGAAACGATGATGACACTTCTGATCATTGCCTATCTCGGAGGCGTGCTGACGATCCTCAGCCCCTGCATCCTCCCCATCCTCCCCTTCGTCTTTGCCCGTGCCGGACAGCCCTTCGTCAGGAGCACGCTGCCCATGCTGGCGGGCATGGCCGCCACATTCGCGCTGGTTGCCACGCTTGCCGCAGTCGGCGGCAGCTGGGCCATTCGCGCCAATGAATATGGCCGCCTTGCCGCGATCGTCCTGCTTGGGCTCTTTGGCCTGAGCCTGCTTTCACCACGCTTCGCAAGCACGCTTGCCCGGCCGGTCGTCGACCTTGGAAACAACCTGCTAAATGCCAGCGGCGGCGGACGCGCCGCCCCGACGGCAAAGAGCGCGCTCATTCTCGGCATCGCCACCGGTCTGCTCTGGGCCCCCTGCGCCGGACCGATCCTCGGCCTCGTTCTGACGGGGGCGGCCTTGCAGGGCGCCAATCTGCAGACGACCTTCCTGCTGATCGCCTATGCCGCCGGTGCTGCAACGTCCCTTGCCGCCGCCTTGCTGGTCGGCGGCAGGATATTCACCGCCATGAAGCGCTCTCTCGGCCTCGGCGACCGGATTCGTCAAGGGCTCGGCGCTGCCGTGCTGGCGGGTGTCGCCGTCATCGCGCTCGGCCTCGATACCAGCCTGCTCGCCCGGCTCTCCTACGCCAGCACCGCATCGCTGGAACAGGCCGTGCTCAACAGGTTGCATGCAAGGCCGCTGAGTGGCGCATCCTCCGAGCTGGCGAGCAAAGACATGGTGATCGCCGCCGCCGATACGAAGAAGCCCTTCCGCAGCGATCTGCCCGTCGAAGGTGACGCGCCTTCGCTCGACGGCGCGGTCGAATGGCTGAACTCGAAGCCGCTGACATCAGAGCAGTTGCGGGGCAAAGTGGTTCTCGTCGACTTCTGGACCTATTCCTGCATCAACTGCATTCGCACCATCCCCTATGTCAGGGCCTGGGCGGAAAAATATGCCAACCAGGGCCTCGTGGTGATCGGCGTCCACGCCCCGGAATTTGCCTTCGAGAAGAAGATCGACAACGTCAAAAGCGCAATCGACGATTTCAAGATCGGCTATCCCGTTGCGATCGACAATGATTACAAAATCTGGCGCGCCTTCCAGAACAGCTACTGGCCTGCCGCCTATCTGATCGATGCCAAGGGCCAGATTCGTTACCACCATTTCGGCGAAGGCAATTACGACAGGACCGAAAAGGCCATTCAGGACCTGTTGCGTGAGGCCGGCAGCCAGACGACGGCAAGCGCGCCGGTCACGCCGGATGCCAAGGGCGTGGAAGCCGGCCCTGATCTCCGCAACATCCGCTCCGGCGAGACCTATCTCGGCTACGAACAGGCGGCGAACTTCGCCTCTGCGGAAGGGCTGCAGGCCGACGTGGCGCAAAATCATACGATCGGCGAACCGGGCCTCAACGAATGGGGCCTCTCCGGAGCCTGGATCGTCGGCCCGGATCAGGCGACCCTTGATCAGCCGGGCGGCGGCATCACTTATCGCTTCAGCGCCCGCGATCTGCATCTCGTTCTCGGGCCTGGCGCCGACGGCAAGCCGATCCGCTTCCAGGTGAAGATCGACGGCAAGGCGCCGGGGCCTGACCACGGCGCAGACATCGATGCCGACGGCAACGGCACGGTGACCGCGACCAGGCTTTACCAGCTTGTCCGCCAGTCCGGCCCGGTCGTCGCCCGCAATTTCGAAATCAGCTTCCTCGATCCCGGGGTGCAAGCCTACGCTTTCACATTCGGCTGAACCCGGGACGCATCAATATCCCGACCCTTAACATTGACCCACAGGAGTAATAGTCATGAATAGACGTCTTATGTTCACCGCAGCGCTTGCATTTGCCACCACCGTCATCGCATTCGCGGCAGAGGCTGCCGAGGTGAAAAACATCGTGATCGTCCACGGCGCGCTGGCCGACGGCTCGGGATGGCGTAGGGCGACCGACATTCTCGAAAAACGCGGCTTCAACGTCACCATCGTCCAGCAGCCCATCACCTCGCTCGAGGACGATGTGGCGGCGACCAAGCGCGTTCTCGACTTGCAGCAAGGACCAAGCCTACTCATCGGCCACAGCTATGGCGGCATGGTTATCACCGAAGCGGGCAATGATCCCAATGTCGCCGGGCTCGTCTATGTCGCCGCCTTCCAGCCCGACAAGGGCGAAAGCCTGCTCAGCCTCGCCAGCTCGAAGCCCGCCGGCAGCATGGATATCAAGGAAACGAAGGACGGCAAATATCTCTATCTCGATCCCGGCGCCTTCGCTGCGGCTTTCGCAGCAGACCTTCCGCAAGCCGAAACCGATTTCATGGCAAGGTCGCAGGTCTTCGCCTCGAAGCAGGCTTTCTCGGCCAAGATCACCCAGCCGGCATGGCGAACAAAAAAAAGCTGGTCGATCGTCGCCACCGAGGATCGCTCCATCAACCCCGATCTGGAGCGTGACATGGCAAAACGCGCCGGCAGCGAAGTGACCGAAATCAAGGCCAGCCACGCCGTCTTCGCCTCCCAAGCGGAAAAGGTCGCCGATGCGATCGAAAAGGCGGCAAGACAAGCCGGCAAGTAGCGCGCAGCCAGGAAATGTTCCTAAGCAGTCGCGAGGATGATGCCTCCGGTCGGGCGTCCGCCCGACCGGAGGCGCGCCCTGCCGGCCGGGACCCGCTCCCGCGGCCAAGTCGGCGCCATTTATACAGTTTTGTGACTATTCCATCAAAAAATGGAAGATCAATCACAAATTCTCATTTCAAATTGAGGAGGTTCCCTATAAAATTGAAGCGATATGCCATGTCGGGCGCAACCGGCTGGTGCAGAAACTGTGTCTCGGCGCAAATGCCGAATCGCAGATCCACGGCCGAACGAGACTCGAGAATGGCAGTCCTTGTTAAATTTTCGTCAGAACACTATTCCAGTGTAAACGATAAGGGAGACGCGCGATATGGATAGTCGCAGGGGCCGGCGCATCGCAGTCTTATCCGAGGCCCTTTCACAACATCGCATTCTGCACATCAAGAATGCTGCCGAGATCCTGGGCGTCTCGGAAATGACGGTTCGGCGTGATGTCAGCGCCAATGCAGGCCAGTTCGCGTTCCTGGGCGGCCATATCGTTCCGGCTGTCGAAGCGGAGAACGATGCCTATGAAATTTCCAGGGCAGCCGACAGCCATGCCGCGGCAAAACGACAGATCTGCACACAAGCCATTGATTACATTCACGATGACGATACCGTTTTTTTCGATTGCGGCACCACCTTGCCCTATCTGGTCGATCTTCTCCCAGACAAGATTCATATAACGGCGATCTGTTACGCGCTGAACGTCGCCGATCGTCTGACGCGAAAACCCAACGTTCGCCTTGTTATGCTCGGCGGTCTCTATCACCCCGCATCGGCAAGCTTTTCCGGTGCCTCGGGGCTGGAAA
This sequence comes from Rhizobium sp. IY2, assembly GCF_047532935.1. NCBI lineage: Bacteria > Pseudomonadati > Pseudomonadota > Alphaproteobacteria > Hyphomicrobiales > Rhizobiaceae > Rhizobium > Rhizobium sp. IY2. Next base: position 1,013,832 of record NZ_JBLKNU010000001.1, on the reverse strand, counting down.
TGCTCGATTCGCTGGTGATCAACGTGGCATTCCTTTCTGCAGCCGGTATCGATGCCCGGCGTGGCGCGACATGCGCGCATTTCCACGAAGCGGAGATCAAGAAAAAGGCGATGTCCCGCGCACGGAAGAATATTCTTCTCGCCGACAGCAGCAAGATCGGCAAGCTGAAGCCAGCCTTTTTCAGCGAGATGAAGGCGTTCGATGCGGTCATTACCGAAAACGGCATGAGCGATTTCGACTGACAAATCCGCATTTTTTCTGCGCCTGTCGAAATCTAACTTGACGCGACAGCCAGGTGATGCAACTCTCACAAACAATGAAAAAAAACTAACATTTTCGTTGATTGTGAAGACCGTCTTTCGCTGCGTGCATCTGCACAGAGAGCAACAGGATCTTCACACTCTGCCCGGGAGGATTCTGTTTGGAAACCGTTGCTGTTCACAATGCGGCAAACGCCCCCTCGCAATCGCCGGAGCGCACCCATAACCGGCCGCGCAATGCCGGCATGGAACTCGATCTCTCTTGGGTTCTCGATGCTAGGGTCAACCTGTCTGCCACCGAGCGCCGCATAGCCTCGCTTCCCGGACGCCGGACTGTCAAAAAAGACGCACAGGCGGCTTGGCTCCTGAAGGCGGTTACCTGCATCGATCTGACGACGTTGAACGGCGACGATACCCCCGAGCGCGTCAAGCGGTTGTGCGCGAAGGCGATGAATCCGGTACGCGCCGACCTTCTCGATTCGCTTGGCATGAGCGGCCGTTCGATCACGACCGGCGCCATCTGCGTCTACCATCGTTTTGTTGCAACAGCCGTCGAGGCGCTCGGCGATTCCGGCATTCCGGTCGCAGCGGTTTCGACCGGTTTCCCCGCCGGCCTCAGCCCGCACCACCTCAAGGTCAAGGAAATCGAGGCATCGGTTGCCGATGGCGCCAAGGAAATCGACATCGTCATCACCCGCGAGCATGTGCTGACCGGCAACTGGACGGCACTCTACGAGGAAATGAAAGAATACCGCGCCGCCTGCGGTGATGCGCATGTCAAGGCCATTCTGGCGACCGGCGACCTGAAGACGTTGCGCAATGTCGCCAGGGCCTCGCTGGTCTGCATGATGGCAGGCGCCGATTTCATCAAGACCTCGACCGGCAAGGAAGGCGTCAATGCGACGCTGGCCGTGACATTGACCATGCTGCGGGCGATCCGCGCCTATTACGAGCGCACCGGCATCAAGATCGGCTACAAGCCGGCCGGTGGCATTTCCGCGGCGAAGGACGTGTTAAACTACCAGTTCCTGATGAAGGATGAACTGGGGCGAGAATGGCTGGAGCCCGATCTCTTCCGCATCGGTGCATCGAGCTTGCTTGCTGATATCGAACGGCAGCTGGAGCATCATGTCACCGGTGCCTATTCGGCCCTCAACAGACACCCGATTGGATGATCCAGATGACTGTTGCCAAGTATTTCGACGAAATGTCCTACGGCCCTGCCCCTGAATCCGATATCGAAGCGCGCGACTGGCTGGCGCGCCACGCTTCCGGTTTCGGTCACTTCATCAATGGCGCGTTCGTGCCCTCGGTATCGGGCAAGAGTTTCGACACGTTCGAGCCAGCCACCGGCAAGGTCCTGGCGAAGCTCGCCAACGGCGGTGCGGCGGATGTGGACAACGCGGTTGCTGCGGCCCGCAAGGCGCAGGCGTCATGGGCGCGATTGCCGGGCCACGCGCGGGCGCGCCATCTCTATGCACTTGCCCGGATGATCCAGCGCCATGCACGTCTGATTGCTGTGGTCGAGGCCATCGACAACGGCAAGCCGATCCGCGAAACCCGCGATCTCGACGTGCCGCTGGCAGCCCGTCATTTCTATCATCACGCCGGATGGGCGCAAATCCAGGACACGGAATTCGCCGACCATGTGCCGGTGGGCGTCGTCGGCCAGATTATCCCCTGGAATTTCCCGTTCCTTATGCTGGCCTGGAAAGTGGCGCCGGCTTTGGCGCTCGGCAATACCGTCATCCTGAAACCTGCCGAATTCACGTCGCTGACGGCGCTTCTCTTTGCCGAACTGGCATCTGCGGCGGGCCTTCCGCCGGGCGTGCTCAATATCGTGACGGGAGAAGGCGAAACCGGCGCGCTGCTCGTCGGGCATGAGGATATCGACAAAATTGCCTTTACCGGATCGACCGAAGTCGGGCGCGTTATTCGCGAGCGTACCGCAGGCAGCGGCAAATCATTGACGCTGGAACTCGGCGGCAAGTCACCTTTCGTCGTTTTTGACGACGCCGATATCGACGGCGCCGTGGAAGGCGTGGTCGACGCGATCTGGTTCAACCAGGGGCAGGTTTGCTGCGCGGGTTCGCGGCTTCTGGTCCAGGAAGGCATTGCCGATCTTTTCCATGAGCGGCTGAAGCGCCGCATGCAGACATTGCGGGTCGGTCAGCCTTTGGACAAGTGCATCGATATGGGTGCGATCATCGCACCCGTGCAATTGACGCGTATCGAAACCCTGGTGAAAAAGGGAGTTTCAGAAGGCGCGACGCTGCATCAGGCGAAGATCGACCTGCCGAAAGGCGGCAGCTTCTACCCGCCGACGCTTCTCAGCGGCGTGCAGCCGACATCGATCGTCGCGACCGAGGAAATCTTCGGGCCGGTTGCGGTCTCCATGACTTTCCGCACACCGGAAGAAGCCGTCCAGCTTGCCAATCATACCCGCTACGGCCTCGCCGCCAGTGTCTGGAGTGAGACGATCGGCTTGGCGCTGAACGTTGCGGCAAAGCTCGCAGCCGGCGTGGTCTGGGTGAATGCCACCAATCTTTTTGACGCCGCCGTCGGTTTTGGTGGCAAGCGCGAGTCCGGGTTCGGCCGTGAAGGCGGACGGGAAGGTTGCTACGAATATCTGAAGCCGAAGGCTTGGGTCGGTCGCAAGGCGCGCGCAGCAATGCCCGCACTTTCGCAAGTGAAGCCGGTTGCCGGCGATTTTGCCCTGCCAACCATCGACCGGACGGCAAAGCTCTTCATCGGCGGCAAGCAGGCGCGCCCGGACGGCAATTATTCCCGTGTCATCGCCTCCCCCAAAGGCAAGGCGGTCGGAGAGGTCGGCGAGGGCAACCGCAAGGACATCCGCAATGCCGTGGTTGCCGCACAGGCCGCCTCCGCCTGGTCGAATGCCACCACGCATAACCGCGCTCAGATCCTCTATTACATCGCCGAAAACCTCAATGGTCGCGCCGATGAGTTCGCCTCGCGGATAACAGCGATGACCGGAGCGTCCGCAGCCAATGCAAATGCCGAGGTCGACGCCGCGATTTCGCGCCTCTTCACCTACGCAGCCTGGGCGGACAAATATGAAGGCGGCATTCACCAGCCGCCGCTTCGCGGCGTTGCCCTGGCCATGCCGGAAGCCATCGGCGTCGTAGGCGTCATTTGCCCGCCGGAAGCGCCGCTGCTCGGCTTTATCAGTCTGGTTGCGCCGTTGATTGCCACCGGCAATCGTGTCGTCGCGGTGCCGAGCGAGCCCTTCCCGCTTTCGGCGACGGATTTCTATTCCGTTCTGGAAACGTCGGATGTGCCTGCCGGTGTCGTCAATATCGTCACCGGGTCGGCGATGGAACTGGCAAAGATCCTTGCCGCCCACAACGACGTTGATGCGTTGTGGGCCTTCGGCTCCGCGGAATTGTCGACGACGGTGGAGAAGCTGTCTTCGGGCAATCTCAAGCGAACCTTCGTGGACAATGGCAAGGCGACGGACTGGATGGACCGAGCCGCTGCCGAGGGCGCGCTATACCTTCGCCGCGCTGTGGATGTGAAGAATATCTGGATACCCTACGGAGAATAAGGGCTCCAGCTCTAGTCATCCGGGCGGGAGGAGAACCGCACCGGCAGGCGAGAACAACGGAATTTGAGGGAATCGCAGAGCTGTAACGGAGCTGCGATTGTGGGGTCTGTTCCGCGGCACGACGAGCCGCGAAATAGTGCAATTAAGGGAGGACTTCCATGCTGAAGAATATCGATCCGGCTCTGAACGCGGATGTGCTGCACGCGCTCCGGTCCATGGGGCATGGCGACACGGTCGTTGTTTCCGACACCAATTTCCCTTCGGATTCGATTGCCCGGCAAACGGTGCTCGGCAAGCTGTTGCGGATAGACAATGTGTCCGCTGCCCGCGCCATCGAGGCTATTCTTTCGGTGATGCCGCTGGATACGCCGCTGCAGCCGTCTGCCGGGCGAATGGAAATCATGGGCGCGCCGGACGAGATCCCTCCAGTGCAGGAGGAAGTCCAGGCCGTCATCGACAGCGCCGAGGGCAAGCCGGCGCCGATGTATGGCATCGAGCGTTTCGCCTTCTATGAGGAAGCCAAAAAGGCTTATTGCGTCATCACCACGGGCGAAAACCGCTTCTACGGCTGCTTCCTGTTCACCAAAGGCGTGATTCCGCCGGAAGCCGTTTGAAGGGAAACGATAATGAAGGTGGGTGTTTCGATCCTCGGGATTTTCGTCGCCGATACGGCCTATCTGGCCAAGCGCATGCCAAACATTGGCGAGACAATCACCGGGACCGGTTTTGCAGTGGGCCCGGGCGGCAAGGGATCCAACCAGGCTGTCGCCGCAGCCCGCGCCGGGGGAACAGTCTCCTTCATCTCGAAGATCGGCCGCGACACGTTCGGCGATATGGCGCTGAAGACCTATGCGGAAGCGGGCGTGACGCCGAAGGTTGTCCAGATGGACGATATGCCGACCGGCGCTGCCTTCATCTACGTCAATGACGGTAACGGCGACAATGCGATTATCGTCTATCCAGGTGCCGCGGGCACCATCGGCGTTGGTGATGTCGAGGCGGCACGCGAAACCATCGAGCAATCGGCGGTTTTCGTCACCCAGCTCGAACAACCGGCCGAAGCGGCGCAGCGCGCCCTCGAAATCGCCCATGCGGCCGGCGTGACCACAGTTTTCAATCCGGCGCCGGCAGAGCCGTTTCCGGACACGATCTATCCGCTCTGCGACTATATCGTGCCAAACGAAACCGAGGCAGCCGCTATCGTCGGCTTTCCGCTCGACACGCTCGACGAGGCCAGACGGGCTGGCGACGCCTTTCTTGCCAAGGGCGTGAAAGCCGCGCTGATCACGCTGGGTGGTCGCGGCGTGTTGTACCATACGGCGGGGCAATCGGTTCATGTTCCGGCCGTCTCGTCGGGAGCAGTCATTGATACCACAGGCGCCGGCGACGCATTTGTCGGTGGCTTCTCGGCGGCACTCTCGCGGGGCGCTACTCCGGTCGAGGCCGTGCGTTTCGGCTGCGCGACCGCCGGTATCGCGGTGACGCGGCGGGGTACCGCGCCTGCAATGCCGAAGATCGAGGAAATCGAGGCGCTTCTCCGGCAAGGAGGCGCGGCATGACCCGCAACGATCCGATCAAGCACGTCTTCATCTGGCCGGCACTGCTGATCGTGCTGGTGATCTCGATCTTTCCGCTGATCTATTCGCTGACCACCAGCTTCATGAGCCTGCGGCTCGTGCCGCCGATCCCCGCGCATTTCGTCGGCTTCGGCAACTATATGGAACTGCTTCAGAATCCGCGCTTCTGGAATGTCGCCTGGACGACGACGATCATCGCTTTTGTCGCGGTGACGCTGCAATATGTCATCGGATTTTCCGTGGCGCTGGCGCTCAACCGCCGGGTGCCTGGCGAAGGTTTGTTCCGGGTGAGCTTCCTGGTGCCGATGCTGGTGGCGCCCGTTGCCGTTGCACTCATCGCCCGCCAGATCCTCAATCCCACGATGGGCCCGCTCAATGAGTTGATGACCGCCTTCGGCTTTCCCAATCTGCCGTTTCTGACGCAGACCAGATGGGCTATCGGCGCCATCATTTCCGTCGAAGTGTGGCAGTGGACACCCTTCGTCATCCTGATGCTGCTTGCCGGGCTGCAAACCCTGCCGGAGGACGTCTACGAGGCTGCCGCGCTTGAAAATGCCAGCCCCTGGCAGCAGTTCTGGGGGATCACCTTCCCGATGATGCTGCCGATTTCGGTGGCTGTGGTCTTCATCCGCCTCATCGAAAGCTACAAGATCATCGATACGGTGTTCGTCATGACAGGTGGAGGGCCTGGCATTTCCACGGAAACGCTCACCTTGTTCGCGTATCAGGAGGGCTTCAAGAAGTTCAACCTCGGCTACACTTCCGCCCTGTCCTTCCTGTTCCTAATCGTCATCACCGTGATCGGGCTGGTCTATCTCGCCATCCTGAAGCCCTATCTGGAGAAGCACAAATGAGCGTGCGTGACCTCAAGGGATCCGGCCGCTGGTGGGCGCTTGCAGGCTGCCTGCTCTGGCTGGCCTTCACCTTCTTTCCGCTTTACTGGGTCGCGATCACCTCGTTCAAGTCGCCGCTCGGCGTCGTCGGCGGGCCGACCTATATTCCATTTGTCGACTTCGACCCAACGCTGACAGCCTGGAGCGAGCTTCTGTCGGGCGCACGCGGCCAGTTCTACAACACCTTCATCGCCTCGACGATCGTCGGGCTGTCCGCATCGGTGCTGGCCACCTTCATCGGATCGATGGCCGCCTATGCGCTGGTGCGCTTCACCTTCGAGGTCAAGCTGCTGTCCGGCGTGATTTTCGTCGTCGTTGCCTTCGGCGGATATCTGCTCGGCCGCCATGTGCTGGGCTACGGGCAGGCTATATCGCTGATCTTTGCTTTTGTTGCAGCGCTTGCGCTCGCCATCGGCTCCAGCCGTATCAAGCTTCCGGGGCCACTCCTCGGCAATGATGATATCGTCTTCTGGTTTGTGAGCCAGCGCATGTTTCCGCCGATCGTCGCCGCCTTTGCCTTGTTCCTGATGTATACGGAAATGGGCAAGTTGGGGTTCAAGCTGGTCGACACCTATACAGGCCTCACCTTCGCCTATGTCGCCTTCTCACTGCCGATCGTGATCTGGCTGATGCGCGATTTCTTTGCGGCACTGCCGGTTGAAGTCGAAGAGGCGGCGATGGTCGACAATGTGCCGTCGTGGAGAATTTTCTTCGGTATCGTCCTGCCCATGTCCAAGCCGGGCCTGATCGCGACATTCATGATCACCCTCGCCTTCGTCTGGAACGAGTTCCTGTTCGCGCTCTTCCTGACCAGTTCCAAATGGCAGACCCTTCCCATTCTCGTCGCAGGGCAAAACAGCCAGCGCGGCGACGAGTGGTGGTCGATATCGGCAGCCGCCCTGGTCGCGATCATACCCATGGTCGTCATGGCGGGCATTTTGAGCAGGCTGATGCGGTCCGGCCTGCTTTTGGGAGCAATAAAGTGACCGTCCGACAACCCTAGTCATTGTTTAATTCCGGGGAGGAAAACATGAGAAGATTACTACTGAGTTCAACGGCAGCGGTACTGCTTGCTGGAACGGGCACGACATCCGCGCTCGCATGCGAACCGGACTACACCGGTGTCACGCTGACTGCCACGACGCAGACGGGACCTTATATCGCCTCTGCGCTGCAACTCGCGGCCAAGGGCTGGGAGGAAAAGACCTGCGGCAAGGTTAATGTGGTGGAATTTCCGTGGTCGGAACTCTATCCCAAGATCGTCACCTCGCTGACTTCGGGCGAAGACACGTTCGACGTGGTCGCCTTCGCGCCAGCCTGGGCGCCGGACTTCACCGATTTTCTCTCGGAAATGCCCAAGGCGATGCAATCGGGTGCCGATTGGGACGACATCGCTCCGGTTTACCGCGAGCAACTGATGGTCTGGAACGGCAAAGTGCTGTCACAGACCATGGACGGTGACGCGCATACCTATACCTACCGCATCGACCTTTTCGAGAACGCCGACAACCAGAAGGCCTTCAAGGCAAAGTATGGTCATGATCTCGCGCCGCCGAAAACCTGGAAGGAATATCTCGACATCGCCGAGTTCTTCCAGCAGCCGGACAAGGGCCTCTGGGGCACGGCGGAAGCCTTTCGCCGTGGTGGCCAGCAATTCTGGTTCCTGTTCAGTCACGTCGCCGGATACACCAGCCATCCCGACAATCCCGGCGGCATGTTCTTCGATCCCGACACGATGGATGCGCAGGTCAACAATCCGGGCTGGGTGCGCGGTCTGGAGGAATATATTCGCGCGTCGAAACTGGCCCCGCCAAATGCGCTGAACTTCTCGTTCGGCGAAGTGAACGCGGCCTTTGCCGGAGGCCAGGTCGCCGAGTCGATCGGCTGGGGCGATACCGGCGTCATTGCCGCCGATCCGAAGCAGTCGAAGGTTGCCGGTAGCGTCGGCTCGGCATCACTGCCGGGATCGGACGAAATCTGGAACTACAAGACCAAGAAGTGGGATAAGTTCGACCACGTCGTCCAGACCTCTTTCATGGCCTTCGGCGGTTGGCAGGCAGCCGTACCGTCGTCTTCCAAGAACCAGGAGGCGGCTTGGAACTATATCCAGTTCCTGACGAGCCCGGCAGTTTCCGGTCAGGCGGCGATCACCGGCGGCACAGGCGTCAATCCTTATCGTCTATCGCACACGACAAATACGGCGTTGTGGTCGAAGATATTCACCGAGCGTGAGGCAAAGGAATATCTTGGAAGCCAGAAGGACGCGGTAACCGCCAAGAACACGGCGCTCGACATGCGCCTGCCGGGCTATTTCTCCTATACGGAAATTCTTGAGATCGAGCTTTCCAAGGCATTGGCAGGAGAAGTGACGCCGCAGCAGGCGCTGGATACCGTGGCTGCCGGATGGAACAAGCTGACGGACGAGTTTGGCCGCGACAAGCAACTGGCAGCCTATCGTTCGTCGATGGGCCTGCCTGCAAAATAAACCCATCCGCAACATCCCATCCCGGCGGTGCCGGGATGGGATCAGGCATCGTTGAAAGAAGACGGAGACGATCGCCGCTTAGAACTGGCGATGGAATTCTCGTGAAAAGGTTACAGCATGTCCCAGGTGCGTTTGGATCAGGTCACCAAATCCTTTGGCAGCGTTGAGGTCATCCCTCCGCTCGATCTGGCAATTGCCGACAAGGAATTCGTGGTTCTCGTGGGGCCGTCCGGCTGCGGGAAGACAACCACCCTGCGGATGATCGCGGGGCTGGAACAGACGACATCAGGGGAAATCCGGATCGGCGAGCGCGACGTTACGGCGCTGCGTCCGGGTCTGCGCAATTGCTCGATGGTGTTTCAGAATTATGCGCTCTATCCGCATATGACAGTCGCCGAAAACATCGGCTACGGCATGAAGGTGCGCGGAACGCCGAAGCAGGACATCGATGCCGCCGTTGCAAATGCGGCGCGCATTCTCAATCTCGGTGCCTATTTGAAACGCAAGCCGAACGCGCTTTCGGGTGGTCAACGCCAACGTGTGGCGATTGGCCGGGCGATTGTCCGCCAGCCGGATGTGTTCCTGTTCGACGAACCATTGTCCAACCTCGACGCTAAATTGCGCATTGAAATGCGAACAGAAATCAAGCTCTTACACCGCCGACTTAAAACCACGATCGTCTACGTTACGCACGATCAGGTAGAGGCGATGACGATGGCAGATCGGGTCGTGGTTATGAATCAAGGGCGGATCGAGCAGGCCGCTGATCCGATCACCCTATATGAATCCCCGAAGAACCTCTTTGTCGCTGCCTTCATCGGCTCGCCCAGCATGAATTTCATCGAGGGCCGACTTGTGCAAACCTCCGGTGGAATTGCCTTCCAAGCCGAGGGTGACGTCGACATTGCGATTCCTGCGCAAAGAGCCGAGCGCCTTTCGGCGGCAGTGGGACAGTCCGTGGTTCTCGGAATCCGACCGGAACATACGATGGTCAGGGATCCAAACGCTTCGACTGTGAGCCTCCATGTCGCCGATATCGAGCCCCTCGGTCCATACACACTGGCGATCGGCAAGGTCGGGTCAGCAGCCTTTACTGCCCAAATCGACGCATCCTCGCGCGTTGGCCCGGATGACAGGATCAGCGTTCCAATTGATCCCCAAAAAATGCACTTCTTCCTTAAAAGTACCGGAGACACGGTCGGCTAAGAACCACCGCGACCCTATACAGCGATCCATCAAAGGACATGCGGAGATCGCGATCTGCTCGGTATGAATTCAAAGATGCGTGGCATTGGCAGCGCTGCATAGGCGCGAAAGCGCGTCGCGCAAAAGGAGAAATGCCCCTCTCCGGAACTGGAGAGGGGCAACATCATTACCTGTTGGCCGCGACCGGGCGGACCAACGGGGTGACGCGGCGAATGGTGACGCGGCGGTTTTCCTGCTCGGGGCCCGACGTGTTGACCTTCAGATACTGCTCACCATAACCCTGCGTCGCGAGGTTCTCCGGCGCGATGCCGTAGACGTCGGTGAGCACGTTGGCGACCGATTCCGCCCGCTGGTCGGACAGGAGGAGGTTGCTCTGGTCTGAGCCAACAGCATCGGTATGCCCCTCGATCAGGAAGGTCTCGCTCGGATCCTTCTGGAGCACCTGGCTGATCGCGTCGGCGACCTTGCGCAACGTGCGCGCCTGGGTCATCGGAATCTCGGCGCTACCGGTCGCGAAGGTGATCGTGTCGAGGTCGATGCGGCGCACCTTGTCGCGGATACGGGCCGAATACTTCACCTCATCAAGCGAGTAGACACGTTCCACAGGCTCGACTGGCGGCTCGCTCAGGAACTCGTAATAGTCCCGGTTCGGGTCGCTGCGCGTGTCGATGATGTAGTCGCTGAGCGGTACGCGCAGCCGCATCGGCGGCAGGTCGGCGCCCGGATCCTCGAAATAGTCGCGGTCCGGATCGTCATAGAGGTCCTGCGAATAATAGAGCACGTCCTCGCGCCCACGGGCGTCGACGCGCGACCGCTGGATGATGTCGCCGTAGCGGTTGCGGATCGTCACGATGCGGTAGCCTTCCGGCCGCGTGATCGTCTCACGGTAGCGGTCGCCTGAAAGCTCCTCGTAGCTCGGCCGCTCGCCGTCGCGCAGGAAGCGCCGGTCGTCGTCGCCGCGCACGATCGTCCTGTTGTCGTACTGGATGATCACCCGGCTGTCGTCGTCGCCGCGGTCGTCGAAGCGCGCGCCGTCGGGACGGACGAATTGCGGCCGCTCATCGAGCTTCCTGCCCTTCTCGCGGGTCACCGCCTCGAGCTTGACCGGCGCCGTCGCCTGGCCGCCGGTGGCAGCCTGCGCATCGGCATCTGAGGTCGGCACCTTCACTTCCTGGCTGTCGGCGCGCTGCCGGTCGCGGTCGCGGCGGCCTTCGCGGCCCTTGCTGCGGTCGGCATCCTTGTCGCTGTCGAGCACGGCTGCGCCGTTCTCGACCGGCAGAACGACGGTCTCATTGCTCTTGGCCGGATCTGCAGCGATCTTCTTGCGGCGCTCCAGTTCCTCGGGCGAAACCTTTTCCGGTGCCGGAATAGCCTGCTCCACCTGCTGGCCACCGCTGGCGTCCGGCTGCGGCTGGGCAGTGTCAGTCGCGGGCGCGGCCGGCGGGGCGCCGGCGGGCTGCTCGCCGGCGGGCTTTGCCGCCGTGCCGTCCTTCGGCTTCTCGGCCGGCGCGGCTTCCGGTGCTGCCGCCTTGTCTTCGGTCGTCTTAGCCGCAGGGGCATTTTCTGCAGGTGTTGCAGTCTCGCCCTTTGTCGGCTTCTGCTTGGCAGGCGCCTCGGCTGCGGGTTTCATCTCTGGCTTCGCTTCGGGCTTGGCCTGTTCTTCGGTCGGTGTCACCGCCTCGGGAGCGGCAGTCTCAGCCTTGCCCTTGCCTTTATCTTTGCCCTGGGCCTCATCCTGCCCCTTCTCCCGCTTGCCGCCTTCCGGCTTGGCTTCAGGTTGTGCCTGTTCCGTTTCCGGCTGAGCTTCCTTTGCTGCCGGCTGCTGTTCGGGCTGAGGCTGAGCCTCCGGCTCGGCCTGCTGCGTCTCCTGCTTCTTCGGCTTCTTCGGCTTTTCCTGCGTTACCGGCTGCTCTTCCTGCTGCGGCGCGGCCTCTGGCTTTGCCTCGGGCTGGGCCTGCTGTTTGGCTTTCCGCTCGGGCTTGCTTTCAGGCTGCTCCGCGGGCGCCTCCTTCGGTGCCTCCGCCTTCGGCGCTTCCGGCTCTGCCTTGGGTTCAGGTGCTTCCTTCCGCTCGGCCTTCGGCTTTTCGGCGGGCGCTTCCTGCTGCGCCGGCTTCTCGGCGGCCGGCGCCTGTTCGGCCGGGGCTTCCCCCTGTCCCTTGTGCTTTTTCTTCTTCAGCAACTCCTCCTCGGAAGGCGCATCCTGCGCCACCTCGAAGCTACCCGGCTCGACCTGCCGCACGGCCGCGGCCTGCGTCGCAACGTCGCGTACGGCCGCCATCGCCGATGCCGGCTGCAGCGCCAGCGAAAGAGAAAGCAGCGGAAAAGCCGCGCTCGCGAACAATCTTGATTTCATGCCCATCGGGTTTCCTCGATCCTGTTTGAGCTTCTTGAAGGCCGCAAGGCCCTGGTTCCGCCCCTAGCTTCGCATTGAGGCGAAACGGCGGAATGGCAATCGCCGAGCCGCCGATTTGTTCCGGTTCTAGGGAGGTCGGGATTAACCTCGCGTGAATGTTGCAGTCTGCCGACGTTCATCTCGCCCGCTATTTGCACCGCCCAATTGCGGTGGGATTTGTGTTGCAATTCCATGAAAAAAAGTCTGATTATCGCCGCAAGGCGGTCTCAGCACCGTTGAACTGCGGCCGTCAGCCCAAGAGAAAAAGGAGCGACGGCTACCAACAGAGAGGATCCTCATGCATATCTCCACCCGTATTTTCGCGGCAGCCTCGATCGCGGCGATGTCCCTTTTTGCCGGCTCGGCCATGGCCGATGGCGAGAAGTATGTGATCGGCACCGATTCGACCTATCCGCCCTTCGAATTCGTCGATGCCAGCGGCACGATCCAGGGTTTTGACATCGACATTGCCAAGGCGCTCTGCGCCGAGATGAAGGCGGAATGTACCTTCGTCAGCACCGACTGGGATGGCATCATCCCGGCGCTCAACGCCAAGAAGTTCGACATGATCGTTTCCTCCATGTCGATCACACCGGAGCGTCTGAAGCTCGTCGACTTCTCCAACAAGTACTACAACACCCCGCCGGCAATCGCCGTGCCGAAGGATTCGACGATAGCGGATGTCGCCGGCCTGAAGGGCAAGGTGATCGGCGCGCAGACCTCGACGACTCACGCCAACTATGCCGAGAAGCATCTCGCCGACACCGAGCTGAAGCTCTACCCGACGGCTGATGAATACAAGCTGGACGTTGCCAGTGGCCGTGTCGATGCCGTCATCGACGACGTCGTCGTTCTCTCCGAATGGGTCAAGTCCGACGCCGGCGCCTGCTGCAAGATCCTGACGACGCTGCCGGTCGACAAGGAAATCAACGGCAACGGCGCAGGCATCGCCATCCGTCAGGGCGATCCGCTCAAGGAAAAGCTGAACACGGCGATCGCCGCGATCCGCGCCAGCGGTGAATACAAGAAGATCCAGGACAAGTACTTCGACTTCGACGTTTACGGCGAATAAGAAATTCGGTATCTGGCCGAGGAAGGTAATGGCGGAAGGCTTGCTCTTCCGCCATTTTTGTTTGACAAAGATGGCAAGATCAAAACGGCAAAAGCCGTGAGGGGAATTTACGCATGGGCGGATTATTTTCCGCGCTCGGCTCCTTCTGGAGCTGGATTGTGCACATTTTCGATCCGCTATGCGGACCCGTTGGCATCTTTACCTGGTTGGGTCAGTCGACGATTCTTGCCTGTGGCGATACCGGCTGGGGCGATGAGATCGCGCTTGGCCTGCAGGTCACGATTTCGGTGGCGATCGTCACCCTGCCGATCGGCCTCGTCATCGGCTTCCTGGTGGCGCTCGGCCAGCAGTCGGAGGAAAAGTCGCTGCGGCTGGCGGCCGGTATCTACACGACGATCTTCCGTGGCCTGCCGGAGCTTCTGACGCTCTTCATCATCTACTACGGCATGCAGATGCTCATCCAGTCTCTGCTGACCTTCGTCGGCTATGACGGGCCGCCCGTCGAGATCAATGCCTTCCTCGCCGGTGTCATCGCGCTTTCGGTCGTCTTCTCCGCCTACTGTTCGGAGGTGCTGCTCTCGGCCTTCCGCGCCATTCCCAAGGGACAATATGAGGCGGGAGATTCGCTCGGCCTGCATCGCGGCCGCACGCTGCGCCTGGTCATCCTGCCGCAACTCGTGCGCATCGCGCTGCCGGGCCTGACGAACCTCTGGATGGTGCTGCTGAAAGACACCTCCTACGTCTCGATCATCAGCCTTGCCGATATCCTCCGCCAGACGAGTGTCGCCGTGCGCGTGACCAAGGAACCCTTCTTCTTCTATGGCCTGGCCTGTTGCCTCTATCTGGTGCTCGCCATCCTCTCCTCCTTCCTGCTCGTCTACGTCGAGCGTTGGGCCAAGCGTTCGGAGATCAGTCGATGAGCTATGCCGAAACGCTGATTCCACCGCAGCCCGCGCCCCGCGAGGTGATGAAACCGATGACGCCGGCGCGCATGGCCGGCTATATCTTCGTCGCCGTCTGGGCTCTGCTGGCGGCGCTTCTTGTCTTTTCCGTCGTCAATGGCTGGGATCCGGAAAAATTCACCCGTTACGGTCCGCGCTACCTCCATGGTCTCTGGATAACGCTGAGCCTCGTTTTCATTTCCGTCATCTGCGGCGCCATCCTGTCGCTGCCGCTTGCCGTGGCGCGCATGTCGAAGAACCGGGTACTGAATGCGCTGGCCTACAGCTACATCTATTTCTTCCGCGGCACGCCGCTGCTTGCCCAACTGTTCCTGGTCTATTACGGCCTCGGCATATTCCGGCCGCAGCTTGAGGCCGTCGGCATCTGGTGGTTCTTCCGCGATGCCTGGTACTGCGGCCTCTTTGCCATGACCATCAATACCGCGGCCTATCAGGCCGAAATTCTGCGCGGCGCGATCGAAAGCGTATCGCATGGCCAGCACGAGGCGGCCGCCGCACTCGGAATCCACAAGTTCATCGCTTTCCGGAAAATCATCCTGCCACAGGCTCTCATCGTCGCGCTTCGCCCTTATGGCAACGAGATCATCCTTCTGATCAAGGGCTCGGCGGTCGTCGCCATCATTACCGTCCTCGACCTGATGGGCGAAACCCGCTACGCCTTCTCCCGCACCTTCGACTACCAGACCTATCTCTGGGCGGCGATCTTCTATCTCGTCATCGTCGAGGCCTTACGCCATCTCTGGGCCTGGATCGAACGCCGCCTGACCCGGCATCTCAAGCGCTGATGCGTGACGCCGAAACGCATGTCGCAGTTTTGGGATAAGCGCGTGCATGAGACAAAGCCGATTTGGCAGCACTCTCGGTATGATGCTGCCAAGTCATTGATATAAAAAATAAATTGTCCTTTTATGAAGTATCTGTAAAGATTTCATTAACCACTCGCATGTTTCCATATCACGTAGCGCTAATAAGCGCGCGAGTGGGAACAAGAAGAAGTGGAATGCGATGCACAAGGACATGGAAAGACAATTGCAGGGCTACGGTCTGACGACCGCCCAGATCCTCTACCACCTGCCGGACCACCCGGCGATCCTGCAGACCTATGTCTGGCAGGACTACGACCTCGCCCCCGATTTTCCCGAAATGCGCGGCTTCCTGAAATTCTGGGAAGAGAAGCTCGACGGGCCGCTGCATTCGGTGCGCTACATCCACCGCAAGCTGATCTCGGCAACCGAGTGGCGGGCGCTGAAGGGCGAGTTCATCCTGCACTGATCGGCTCTGCAGCAGGATGCCGAAAAGTGTGAGCGGTTCGGGCGGCATGTTATGACCGCGTCAGACATGCGCCTCGCCATGGCCGAATTCGCCTTCGTCGCGATCCGGGCGAAGCGCGAAAGCGAGCATGCCGAGATAGAAGGCGACGACAATGGCAATGACCGCAAGGCCGGGAACCGGCCCGAGCACGGCATTGTCGATGACATAGGCCCATGACTGCGCCTGCAGCGCCGGCATGCCCTCCGTCTGCAGTTTCGGCGTCGAGATCTTCAGGCACCAGGCGAGCAACAGGATGAAATACATCCAGCCGTAATTGCGTTTGAGCCGGCGGTGCATCGCCTCCTGATAGCTGAGCAGGAAGCGCGGTTTGCGCAGGCTACGGGCGACCACCATCGCCCATTCGCCGCCGGCCCCGGCCTCCGGCGCCAGAATCTCGGCGAAATAGCAGCGCTCGATCTGGCGAATGCGGGCACGGTAGATATCGAAGAAGCGGTAACGCCGCGCCTCGATCATCAGCAGCAGCGTCACCAGCATCATCCCGAACAGCAGCACTCCATGATGCGAAGTCGGCGTCGACAGCGACACCGAAAGCAGTGCTGCGACCACGGTGATCGCCCAGTTGGAGGTTCGGTCGATGCGGTCGCGCCAACTTGTCATCCGTCCGAGTTCACCGCGGTAATAATGAATGAGCGTGTTCGTAACCTCGCCTGGTGTACTTGGCAGCAAAGGCCGTGCGCCCTCTCCTTCCCGTACCAATGACGTCCTGTCTTCCTTCATTTTCATGGCTCGTTCCTCCCTTCGTCTTCTTTTCAGCCATTCTGCGCCCGCAAGCGCGCCATTGCAAAACATCGAAAGCAGCCTTAGACGCATGCTTGAAACAAAAGGACGATGGACTGCTATGGCAAAGAAGATCGACGAAGAAGCCCTTGGCGAGGCCTATAACCGGGCGCTGGCGCTGGAAAAGGCCGGCGATGTCGACGCGGCCGTTGCAGCCTATGAGGAAGTCTTGGCAATCGATCCCGACGATCACGGCGGTGCGGCCGTGCGCATCGCCGCGATGGGCCGCGGCGAGACGCCGGTCAGGGCGCCCGACGCCTATGTCGAGACCTTGTTCGACCAGCATGCCGAGGTTTTCGAGGACGTGCTCGTCGAGCAGCTCGGTTATCATGTGCCGATGCTGGTGCGCCAGCGACTGCAGACGCTGAAACTCGGACCGTTCAAGCGACTGCTCGATCTCGGCTGCGGCACAGGTCTCACCGGCGGCGCACTGCGCGATCTCTGCGCTGACATGACCGGCATCGATCTATCGGAGAAGATGGTCGAGATCGCCCATGAGAAGGATCTTTACGAGACGCTCTTCGTCGCCGAGGTCGAGGATTTCCTCGACGACAACGATGAGGAAGCCTTCGACATCATCACCGCCACCGACGTGCTGCCCTATCTCGGCGCACTCGAACCGCTGTTCTTCGGCGCCGCCGAGAACCTGACGCCGGGCGGCCTGTTCATCTTCTCCTCGGAGACCCTGCCCGAGGAAATCCTCGCCGGCCGCGCCTACATGGTCGGGCCGCACCAGCGCTTCGCCCATGCCGACGCCTATGTAAGAGAACGCCTGACTGCCACCGGTTTCGAACTCGTCGAGATATCGGATATCAACGTGCGTATGGAAGACGGCCAGCCGACACCCGGCCATCTGGCCATCGCTCGCTATATCGGCTGACGGATACTTGCACGATTGGCGAAGTATCTATTGCCTGAGACGTCGCAATCTGATAGTTAGTCGATCGGTAAAGTTTACCGCAACGATAGGAAAGGTTGCCGCATGTCGCTCGTGCTCTATGGGCATCCGCTCGCCTCCTTCTGCCACAAAGTGCTGATCGCGCTTTATGAAAACGCCACCCCCTTCGAAAATCGCATCGTCGATCTTTCCGATGAGACCTCACGCGCCGATCTTTTCCGTTTCTGGCCGATCGGCAAGATGCCGCTGCTCCGGGACGAGGCGCGCGACAGCACCATTCCCGAGACATCGATCATCATCGAATATCTCGAGCAATATTATCCCGGCCCCGTTCGCCTGCTGCCGCCGGAGATCGACCGGGCGCTCCAGGTCCGCCTCTGGGACCGCTTCTTCGACCATTATGTTCAGGCGCCGATGCAGACGCTCGTCAGCAATCGCCGGCGGCCCGAGGGAGCGGCTGACGAAATCGAGGTGGCCGCCGCCAAGGCGACGCTCGCCACCGCCTATGCGATGATCGAAAAGCAGCTCGCCGACAAGCAATGGATATCAGGCGACGCCCTCACCATGGCTGATTGCGCCGCAGCGCCTGCTCTCTTCTATGCCGAGACGCTGATCCCCTTCACTCAGCAACAGCCGAACCTTCGCGCCTATTATGATCGACTGCTAGCGCGCCCGTCCTTTGCAAGGGTTCTGGAAGAGGCCCGCCCCTACTTCAAGTTCTACCCCTACAAAGACAGGCTGCCGGTCCGCTTCCAGGATACGGCGGGATGATCGAAAGCCAGGCGGATCTCGACCGTATGTTCCATGCGCTTTCCGATCGCAGCCGCCGCGGCATGATCGATCGCCTCGGCCGCGGCCCGGCCTCCGTTACCGAACTGGCCGCACCGCTCGCGGTTGCCTTGCCGACGGTGATGAAACATCTGCAGGTGCTGGAGGAGAGCGGCCTCGTGCTCTCCGAAAAATCCGGCCGGGTGCGAACCTATCGCCTGCAGCAGGATGCGCTTGCCACCGTCGAACGCTGGGTGGAACAGCGAAAGGTCCGCTGGACCACCGCCTTCGACAGGCTGGATCAATTTCTCGCCGATGAAACAAAGGGCCTTCCCGAATGACGACACGATCCGCCGAACATGCCACCCTCGTCATCGAGCGCCATTTGAAAGCGCCGGTTGCCCGCGTCTTCCGCGCCTGGTCGGCGCCGGAGGCCAAGCGCCAATGGTTTGCCTGCCATGGTGACTGGGTGCCGCTCGACTACCGGCTCGATTTCCGCCCCGGCGGCACGGAAAGAAACCACGTCGCCGATACCGACGGCCTTCTGCACGCCTATGACGCCCATTACATCGATATCGTACCCGATACCCGCATCATCTATGCCTATGAAATGAAGCTCGGGGAAACCCGCATCTCCGCGTCGTTGACCACCGTCGTCTTCGACGCCGAACCCGGCGGAACCAGAATGGTCTTCACTGAGCAGGTGGTCTTCCTTGACGGCTACGCCGACAACGGTGCCCGCCTCCAGGGCACCGAAATCGGCCTCGACAATCTGGAACTCTTCCTCGAGCGCGAGGAAAGCCCGATTCATTGAAATCGCATGTCAGCGATCTTGCCAGGGGTCAAGCGTTGCTTGATTTCTTCCGCGAGCCGGCGGGGCGAGTTGAAGTGTTGAGTGTGACGGCACTCCGAATGAGCGCCTTCAACGCCTCCTCGTCGATCTCGTCGCCCTCATGAAAATCGATGGCGCGCCTGACGTTGCCGTCAAGGCTGGAATTGAAGAGGCCTGAGGGATCCGCCAGCGAGGCGCCTTTGGCGAAGGTCAGCTTCACCACGCTCTTATAGGTCTCGCCGGTGCAGATGATGCCGGCGCGCTCCCACACCGGAACGCCTCTCCACTTCCATTCCTCGACCACCGCGGGCTCGGCCTGCCGGATGAGCATGCGGACGCGGGCAAGCATCTCGCCCCGCCAATCGTGCAGTTCCTCGATCCTCGCATCGATCAGCTGAGAGGGAGAGGCTCCCTCGTTTCCTTCCCCGGAATCGCTCTTCTTCATGACTGCTGTCGCTTTCTTCATGGTTGTCGTTGCTGGATGCCGGCCTGGCATCCGCTCACATCCGTTCGCCGGGCAATTGGCTGGCCTGCTCCACCCAGGCGGCGAGCCGGGCTTCGTCAATTTGGTCGCTCTCGCGGATGTCGAGGTAGCGCACTTCCTTCTGCTTGGATTGGCCGGGCGGCAGAGGATGCAGCGACGTGCCGCGGAAGAAAGCCACCTTGACGTATTTCGTGAAGCAATGAACGCCGAGGAACCAGCCCTGCCCTTCAATGCCGTAAAGGGGCGAATTCCATTTGACGGCCTTGTATACGCCGGGCACCGTGCGCGTGATCAACACATCCAGGCGGTGCCCGACGTCGCTTTTCCAGCCCGGCATGGCGGCGATATAGGCTTGCACCGGAGCGTCGCCGTAACCCTTGGCGATTTGAGGGTTGCCGCCGGAGAGAAGCGTCGGCTCCCCGGTGGCCGGCTTGGCCGCTGCCTTCTTGGTGACCTTCGCTTCGGTCTTGGACGTCTTGCCGGCCATCGCCTTCACTCCTATCCGCCGTTGCGTCCCGCGCCGCGCCATCGGGTGGCATATGGCAGGACGAACAAGTAGAGACCGGTAAGCAGGAGCAAGGTGAGCGGCAACAGCGCCAAGAGGCCCACCCAGACGGACGATTTCTCCCGCACCATGGCGATGATATTGGCGATGACCGCCACCGTAAAGGCAATGGACAGCCATCGGTGGATCTGCCGAAACCAGTTGTTCCAGTTCAATTGGGACCTCCTCCTCGAAATGAGCCTTGACGATGGGCTGCTTGCCGGGCGGGCGCCTCTCACTCTGTCCGCGCGAGAACCTGCTCCAGCTTTTCGAAGAACTGCGGCCAGCCGCTCCTGGCGCCTCCATAGGCCTGCCGCTGATCCGGCCGGAAACCAGACTGTTCCATGCGCAGATGCGTGCCCGTGCCTGTCGGCGTGAGCGTCCAGGTGACGACGGTTTCGAGGCCATAGGCGCCCCAGCTATAAGCGAGCGTCTTGTTCGGCTCGACCTCCAGAACCCGGCAGTCGACCGAGCCCCAATCGGCATTGAAGTTGAAACGGTGGTCGACGACCGGTTTGAAGTCACTCTTCATCAGCCACTCCTGGATCAGGTGCGGCTGGGTGAGCGCGCGCCAGATCTTGTCCGTGGGAAAAGGCATCTCCCGTTCGATCACGACGGAACGTGTTTCGGTCGATATATAGGTCATTGATCCATCCTCTTCAGCAAATCTTCGAGCGCGTCGAAACGGCTTTGCCAGAAGCCCGCCATCTCACTTGTCCAGTCGACCAGTGGCGCCAGCGCACCGAGCTGGGCACTATAATGCGTCTGGCGACCTTCGTGGCGGTCGCGCACCAATCCGGCCTGCTTCAGGATTCCGAGATGTTTTGAAACGACTGGTTGCGAGACCCCTGCCCGCGCCGTCAGAGCTCCGACCGTCTTTTCTCCTTCACGGCACAGCCGCTCGAAAAGCGCCCTCCGGGTCGGGTCGGCGAGCGTTCTGAAGAGCATGTCCTGAGTGTTCGACATCTACGATCCATACCTCAATAGCTATGAGTCATACGTATAGCCATAGAGGTATGAGTGAGTCAAGTTGGCGCAAGACGACTTGAGGGAGCCATTATTGGTGAGTTACGCGCATGCAACAGCATGCCTCGGCAGAGAACAGTGATTTCTCATACCCATGCGCCTATCAATTTCGCCATCGCTCATGCCTGCTCGCGTCGACACGCCTCGCTTATGCCGAGATCATGCAACTTCGCGAACAGCGCTGGGATCAATGACCGCCGCCGGTGCCGAGGATCGCGGCGAGCAGCCGGCCTTCGAGCTCGGCAAGGTCGGGGTTACCATGCCGGCGCGGATGCGGATAGGGAATGGGAAGATCGAGCGCGATCCGCCCCTCGTCGAGCACGATGACCCGATCGGCGAGATGCACCGCTTCGCTGACATCGTGGGTGACGAGCACAGTGGTGAAACCGAGTTCGCGCCACACGCGATTGATGAGTTCCTGCATGCTGATCCGCGTCAGCGCATCGAGCGCGCCGAGCGGCTCATCCAGCGCCAGCACACCCGGCCGGCTCACCAGCGCCCGTGCCAGCGCCACACGCTGCCGCTGACCGCCGGAGAGCCGCGCCGGCCATTCGCCGGTCTTCTCGCCAAGCTGGACTTCGGCAAGCACGGCCTCAGTCGCCTTCAGCGCCGCCCGTCGGTCGATGCCGTCACCGAGCCCGACCACGACATTGTCGGCGACGCTGAGCCAGGGCAGCAACCGCGGCTCCTGGAAAACGATGCGCGCATTCGGGCTCGCCTGTGCGCCCTCGGCATCCCCGAAATGCAATTCGCCGGCGCTCGGCTCGTCAAGGCCCATCAGGATGCGCAGCAGCGTGCTCTTGCCGCAGCCGCTCTTGCCGATCACGGCAACGAACTGGCCGGCCGGAATATGCAGGTTGATGCCGCGCAACACGCGGTTGGTCCCAAAACTCTTTTCAAGCCCCGTCAGGCTGATCGCCGCCGCCCCCGCGGGGGCGATGCGTTTCGCCGCAGATTCATAGGCCGGCTCGTCGGCGGCAGCGTGAAAACGCTCATGCGCAATCGATGTCATGGCGTCTCTCCTATTTCTGATAGACCGGGTTCCAGGCGAGCGTCCGCTTCTCCAGCGCCCGGGCGATGACATCGGCAAGCTTGCCGAGCACGGCATAGATGACAAGGGCGAGCACGACGACGTCAGTCATCATGAATTCGCGAGCATTGTTGGCCATGTGACCGATGCCGGACGATGCAGCGATCGATTCCGATACGATCAGCGTCAGCCACATGATGCCCAGCGCATATCTCAAGCCGACGAAGATCGACGGCAGCGCGCCTGGAAAGATCACCTTGCGGAACAGCGTCCAATTGCCCATGCCATAGACCTTGCCCATCTCGATCAGGTCGCGATCGACATTGCGCACTCCATGATAGGTGTTGAGATAAACCGGGAAAAGCACGCCGAGCGAGGTCAAAAAGAGCTTCGATTCCTCGCCGATCCCGAACCACAGGATGACGAGCGGGATCATCGCCAGGTGCGGAATGGTGCGCAGCATCTGCAGTGTTGTATCGGTCAGCTGTTCGGAAATGCGCGACACGCCATTGGCAATGCCGAGCAGGAAACCGATCGAGCCGCCGACGAGAAGGCCGGCAAAGGCGCGGCCGGCGCTCACCAGCACGTCGTTCGGCAACTGGCCGGAAACCGTCGTCGACCAGAAGGCGAGGCCGACATCGGCCGGCGACGGCATGATGCGCGACGAGATCCAGCCGACAGAGGAGGCAAGCTGCCAGAAGGCCACGATCACCACCGGCACTAGGTAAGGCGTCAGCTTCTCCAGGCCGGGCAACGGCAGGCGTAAACCCGCCTTCGCGGCCTTTTCGGAAGCGACAGACCGTACGAACGGAGTATCGAAAGTCGACATGCAATGTCCTCACGCTTTTCGGGAACAGGACGCCGCAAGCCGTAGACGGCTTGCGACGGTGTCGCGCTCTGCGTCTTCGTCGAACTCAGGAACCGGAGACGACTTTCAGATTGCCGCCATGGCTACCGCCGGCGAAAACCTGCTTGCGCCCGAACTCATTGTTGAAGCCCAGGCGCTGCTGCTCGCGGGTGATGCCGAGTTCGGGGAAAAGCAGCTCGGCGACGCGATAGGCCTCTTCGAGATGCGGATAGCCGGAACCGATCACCGTATCGATTCCGATCTCCTGATATTCGCGAAGGCGCGCGGCCACCGTCTTCGGTGACCCCACAAGCGCGGTGCCTGCACCAGCGCGCACCAGGCCGACGCCGGCCCAGAGGTTCGGCGAGACTTCGAGTTTATCGCGGCGCCCGCCATGAAGGGCGGCCATGCGTTTCTGGCCGACCGAGTCGGACTCGTGGACGAAGCGCTCCTGCGCCTCGCGAATCGTATCGTCGTCGAGATGGCGGATCAGCCGTTCGGCCGCCTCCCATGCCTCCTCATCGGTTTCGCGCACGATGAAGTGCAGGCGGATGCCGAAGCTCACCTCGCGACCGCGCTCGCCGGCGGCCTTGCGCACCTTGGCGACCTTTTCGGCTACCTGTGCCGGCGGCTCGCCCCAGGTCAGGTATTTGTCGACACGGCCGACGGAGAAATCGATGCCGGCGTCCGACGAGCCGCCGAAATAAAGCGGCGGGCGCGGGTTCTGCACCGAAGGAAAGCCGAGGCGCGCATTGGTCGCCTTGATGTATTTGCCGTCGAAGCTTGCCGTTCCCTTTTCCAGCAATTCCTCGAAGACGGTGAAGAACTCCTCGGCATGGGCATAGCGCTCGTCATGCTCGAGATGGATGCCGTCGCCGGCAAGCTCCGCCGGGCTGCCGCCGACGACGATGTTGAGCAGCAGCCGGCCGTTGGAGATGCGGTCGAGCGTCGTCGCAAGACGCGCATAGTAGGCAGGAGACGCCGTGCCGGGGCGGATCGCCACCAGGAACTGCAGCTTCTCGGTCTTGGCGGCAAGAGCTGCCGCCGTCACGAAGGATTCTTCGCAGGCAACCCCAGTCGGCAGCAGCACGCCGGAATAGCCGAGCCGGTCGACGGCCTGGGCGATCTGCGTGAGATAACCGATCTCGGGCGCGCGGTTGAGCTCGGAGGAGCCGAGATAGGTGCCGTCGCCTGAGGTCGGGATGAACCAGAGGAAATTGATGGGATTTGAGGTGGTGGTCATGGAAGACGGTCCTTTGCTGCGAATTCGAAAATCAACACGCGGTCGAGATGGCCCCCGGGCAAGCGCAAACCGTCTGCCTACGCAGCGCCGCCGCACGGATGCTTGGGAGGATCGCGGTGGCGGCGCAGGTCGTGAGAAGGCCGGGTGGCTGACTGTGCGTGAGCATCTGAATATTCCTGTCGATCGGCTGGCTACCTTCCCGGCACCCACCCACCGATCGCCAGAATAGTGGCATAGACCACCAATTAGATCGACAATATCAATTTGCTATTGTAATCCGTTTTGGAGAATATTTTTCCGGATCGGCGACATGGAGGCCCACTCCATGTCGCCGCGCGAAAAACTTGGCCCCCGGCGAAAAATCAGCTCGCCTTGGGACGCCAGACGATATCACCGGTCGTAAGCTTCTTCGGCAGGATGCCGAGCCCGTAGAACTCATCGGCGAGCGACTGCTGATAGGCGGCAGCGGCATCGGTGATGGTCGAGACGCTGCCGAGGTCGGCGCCCTTGCGCGTCAATGTCACGCGCGTCACCTCAACCGGCACGCCGGTGATCTCGGAAAGCTCCTTCACCGTCGCGTCGAGATTGCTTTGTGCCGACTTGCCGACCTTGGCAAGCTCGTCGATCACGTCGACGATCACCTGCCCGTTGGCGTCGGTGAAATCACGGTTGGCGAGGAAGAAACTGTAGGAGTCGACGATGCCTTCGGCGGTCGTCAGGATACGCGTCTCCGGATCGGCTTCGGCAATCGCCAGATAAGGATCCCAGATCGACCAGGCATCGATGCTACCATTCTTGAAGGAGGCGGCGGCATCCGGCGGCGAAAGGTCGAGCTGCTCGACATCTTCGGGCTTCAGGCCCGCCTTACGCAAAACCTTGACGGTTACGTTATGGGCGCTAGAGCCGCGCTTGAAGGCGACCTTCTTACCCTTGAGGTCCTCAAGCGTCTTGATCGGCGAATCCTTGCGCACGACGATGGCCGAGGCTGCCGGGCTACCCTTGTAGAGACCGACATAATAGAGCTGCCCGCCGGCCGCTTGGGCAAAGAGCGGCGGCACATCGCCGGTCGCGCCGAAATCGAGGGCGCCGGCGCCCAGTGCTTCGAGCAGCGGCGGGCCGGAGGTGAATTCCGACCAGCTGACGGTAATGCCGCGATCGGCAAGCCGCTTCTCAAGTGCGCTGCGACGCTTGGCGAGCGCCAACACGCCGTTCTTCTGCCAGCCGATACGGAACTCGCTGGCGGCAGCGCGTGCCGGCCTGACAGCTGGCAGAATTGCCGTGGCCGCGGCTGCTGCGAAAAGCCCGAGAGTTTGTCGACGTGAAATCATGACTTTCCCCTTTTTGATGGCGCCGAGCCTGTTTTCGGCTGGTCGACCTTTCAGCGATGAGTGTCATGATGATGAAATCTATAATTTATATCGACAATTTTATTTGCAAGATTCGGCCATTGCTGAAATTTTGCGGCCCGGATATCGCGGTTAAGCGGATTTTTTTCGCGCGTCCGCTTTGCCGGCTGCTATTCCACCCCGTCCCAGCCTTCGGCGGCCAGACGCTCACGGATGAAGGTTGGGCCGCCGGCAAGGCGCTTGGCAAGCAGGCTTGCGGGATCGACCATGCGCCAATAGGGCGTGAGCGTCGAAACCGGTTCGTCCTTTTCCAGCGCACCGAAGGACAGTTCGGCGATCGCACGCAAATGCCGCTGCACGGTCACCGGGCAACAGGCATCCGCCCCGTATTGGACAGCGAGACGGCGGCGGAGGACGCCGATGTCGGTAAGCACACCTTCCGGCGCTGATCGAATCTGCTCTACGACCATCTGCTGCGATGGAATGAGCATCGCCTGCGTTCCGCTGCGGCCTTTGCGCCGCGGCTTGATCGTCGGAATTTCGCTCATGTCACCCTCGGAACATAATGCCTTCTTCCCAATCTAGGGCTCGGCCGAACGGTGGCCAGCCTCCTATGCACCAATCGGAAACAAGTCCTTCTTCACGGGCTTTTCTGCTCCCGCCGTTTCGGTTAATCCTCAAGCCTGCACTTGAGGAAAAGGATAGGACATATGGCTAAAGTCGCGTTCATCGGTCTCGGCGTCATGGGGTTTCCCATGGCAGGCCATCTGAAGACGAAGGGCGGCCACGATGTTACCGTCTACAATCGCACTGCCGAAAAAGCCGCCGCCTGGGCCGAGAAATTCTCCGGCAAATCCGCCCCTACCCCGGCAGAAGCTGCCACTGGGGCCGATTTCGTCTTCGTTTGCGTCGGCAATGACGAAGATCTCCGATCGGTGACATCGGGCGAGAACGGCGCCTTGCACGGTATGAAGCCAGGCTCGGTGCTGATCGACAACACCACCGCCAGCGCCGAGGTCGCCCGCGAACTTTATGCGGCGGCAAAGGAACGAGGCGTCGATTTCATCGATGCTCCCGTCTCCGGCGGCCAGGCCGGCGCTGAAAACGGCGTCCTGACCGTCATGTGCGGCGGCGACGAAGCCGTCTTCGAACGCGCCAGGCCTGTGATCGACGCCTATGCCCGCATGGTCGGTCTGATGGGGCCGGCAGGCTCGGGCCAGCTGACCAAGATGGTCAACCAGATCTGCATCGCCGGCCTCGTCCAGGGGCTTGCCGAAGCGCTGCATTTCGGCAAGCGCGCCGGCCTCGATATCGAAAAGGTCGTCGAGGTGATCTCCAAGGGCGCAGCCGGCTCCTGGCAGATGGAAAACCGCCACAAGACCATGAACGCCGGCAAATATGATTTCGGCTTTGCGGTCGACTGGATGCGCAAGGATCTCGGCATCGTGCTCACCGAAGCTCGCCGCAACGGCGCCAAGCTGCCTGTCACCGCCGTCGTCGACCAGTTTTATGGCGACGTTCAGGCGATGGGCGGCAATCGCTGGGACACATCCTCGCTGCTCGCCCGCCTCGAGAAATGATCGGCCCCTCCTCCGATGCGGCCGGATTGATCGCGCATCTCGAAACGCTGCGCTCGGAGGAGAATGTCGCCGCCATGGCGCGCTTTGGTATCGTCACCGGCCGCGCCCTTGGTATCTCCAATCCCGATATCAGGGCGGTCGCCAGACTGGCGAAGAAGGATCACGTCAGGGCGATGCAGCTCTGGCGAAGCGATATCCGCGAAGCCCGCCTGCTCGCCCTCTACACCG
The DNA here is from genome assembly GCF_047532935.1 of Rhizobium sp. IY2. NCBI lineage: Bacteria > Pseudomonadati > Pseudomonadota > Alphaproteobacteria > Hyphomicrobiales > Rhizobiaceae > Rhizobium > Rhizobium sp. IY2. The sequence continues at coordinate 986,482 of NZ_JBLKNU010000001.1, read as the reverse complement.
CCGAGCCGAAACGCTTGACGATGGAAGAGGCTCGAAATTGGGCCAATGATTTCGACTCATGGGAAATCGTCGATTGCGCCGCCGATCTCTTCGTCGAGGCTCGGCTGGATGACCTCGTCCGGGACTTCGCAGACGACGAGCGCGAATTCGTCCGACGCACCGCCTTCGCCATGATATCAGGTGCCGCCGTCCATCGAAAGAAGGAGCCCGATGCGGCTATCCTTGCCTGGTTGCCGCTGATCGAGGTCCATTCCGGCGATCCACGAAACTTCGTGCGCAAGGCGGTGAATTGGGCGCTGCGCAGCATCGGCAAGCGTAATCTCGCCTGCCATGCGCCGGCGTTGGCGCTCGCAACGACCCTGGCGGAGAGCTCTGATAAGACCGCCCGCTGGATCGGCAAGGATGCCGTCAGGGAATTGGCCGGCGAAAAGCTGCTGGCGCGGCTGAAATAAGGCAGAGGCCGGCTCCAAGGTGCCGCGCCTCTTCGTCAATGCTGCCTGGATTTCTCGACCAGGAAATCGATCAGCACGCGGACTGCCGGCGGCATGCCCTTGGCGGTCGTGAAGACGATGTAGAACTGGCTCTCCTCCGACTGCCATTCCGGCAGCACCCGCACCAGTTTGCCCGCCCGGAGATCGGCCTCGCAGGCACTCTCGAGCAAAAGCCCGAAGCCGAGGCCGGCACGGGCCGCGTCGAGGATGGCTGTCATGCTGCGGCAGGTGAGCCGCGGCTGATGCCGAATCACTCGTTTGACGTCATTTGGACCGATCAATTCCCAGGTATGGAACGACACCCATGACGTCATCGCCAACGTCGGCAGATCGGCGAGATCATCCACACCATTCAAGCTACCGGTACGCTCGACGAGCGCGGGACTTGCCACCAGGATACGCCTGATACGGTCGAGCTTGCGCATCGTCAGGCTCGTCTGCGTCTCCGGCTCGTTGGTCGCCCTCACCTCAAGGTCGATCCGTTCGTTGATGAGGTCGGCGCGCCGGTCGGAGCCGATGATCTGCAGCTTGATCTTCGGATAACGTTCCAGGAATTCGGGCAGGATCCCCCCGACCGAAATGTCGACGAGACCGAGCGGACAGGCCATCCGCACCACACCTTGCGGGTCGGACTGAGCCTCGCTGACGAGCGATTTGGCGCGATCGGCCTCCTGCAGGATGGTCTGGCATCTTTCGTAGAAAGCTTGGCCGATCTCTGTCACCCGGAAGTGACGGGTCGAGCGTTCTATAAGCCTTGCGCCAAGACCGTCCTCAAGCCGGCTGACCCGCCTGCTCAGTTTCGAACGCGGTATCTTGAGATCGCGACTTGCAGAAGCAAAACCGCCGCTGGAGACGACAGCGGCGAAATAATAATAATCGTTGAGATCATCCATAAGCACAAGCTATCCGAGAGTAGGAATGAAGGCCAGCCCCTGCAAAGGTTGTACCCTCTCTCCAAAAAAGCTGTGATCACATTGTCGGCATTGGACTTTCTTTTCACGACATGTTGCGGCAAAGCCAACCAACGCCGAGCAGGACAGCAATCGACAGCCGTCTGTGCGGTATTTCTATCGGCTGAACCAGCTCATTTCAAAAATTGGAAAAACGGGGGCCTCGGGAAACAAGGCTGGCAGGATGCCGACCTGCGATACGCAACGCGCCGGTTCGGCTCACCTGAAAGGCCATCGTGATCGGCGGCGTTGAAGACTGCACGCCAAAAACAATGCAAGGACGGTCCGGCAGGGAAGACCGGACACGTCCCCGTAGCTGATCGGAGGTCACTCGGATCAGAAACTGATTTAAGTGCTCCCGGTCCGAAGACCGGGAGCATCCACCAAGTGGATTAGAACGAACGCTGCAGACGGAAGTAGCCCGTCGTGGAGTCGTCGCCATCATCCGGATCGAGGTACTGAACCGAAGCCTTGGCGTAGAAGTTGTCGACGATCTGGTAATCAACCGTCAGACCGACCTTCCATGCATCGCCGAGACCGTCGAAGTCATCCGGAACAACCTTGGAACCGCCAAAGTAGTTGCCGTAGTACTGAACGGCCGGGGTGATCTTGAGCTTGTCGGTTGCCTTGATTGCGTATTCGGCAGCAACAGCCCATTCAGCCGTCGAGTAGTAGGAGTTCGGGCCGGTGGAGTATACGCCGGCGAGGCCGAGCGTGCCGGGACCGATGTCAACCGTACCCATTGCACGGACAGCACCGTCTTCATTGTCGACGTCGTAGCCGGCAGTGATCTGGTAGCTGAACGCACCGGCAGTGCCGCCGAGACCAACAGCAACGCCAACGTTGTTGGCTTCTTCACCAACCTTGTAAACGCCATCTTCCAGTTCGTCGACGCTGATGCCGGCGTAGAAGGTGCCGCTTTCATATTGATAGCGGATGGAGTTGTGGAGCGTTACAACCGAACCGATGTCGTCGGTTTCGCCGGAGAGACCATCGTCCCACCAGCTGTAGAAGAGACCGGCGCGGAAGCCCGCGACGTCGAGGTAAGCGGAGTCGAGAATAGCTTCCTGATCGGTGGCGTTGTCAGCATTGAACTGCATGACGATGACGCCGGTCAGCGGACCATACTCGGTGTCGCTCTTGGCCGTGAACTGAACCTGACCGCGGGTGACGGCATCCCAGTCCGAATCGCCGCCGACATCTTCGCCAACGTTGACCTGGAAACGGATGTAGCCTTCGATCTTGAGGCAGGTTTCGGTGCCCGGGATGTAGAAGTAGCCGGTGCCGTAAGCGTCGCAGACGCGAACATATTCAACCGGTTCCGGCTCAGCAGCAACAATAGCGTCAGCTGCAAGAACCGGCGTCGATGCAGCAAATGCTGCTGCTGATGCAAGCAAAACCATTCTGATGTTCATTTACCAATCCATTCCTTTGTCGATCGGGGCTGGCTTCCAATCGGGTAGTCGATTTGAAGCCGGCCCAGTTTGAACAGCCATCTCGGCGTGCGGATCGATCGAACCGCCAAACCGTCATCACATACAAGGCTTGATCAAGCAATTCTCGATACACGCCAGATGGGTTCCGTTGAGCAACTTTCCCTGGGGACGTGATTTTTATACAACAATTTCAATTATCTAGGAAGAAAACACACCAAACGGCTCCGCGACGGAAATCCTCCATCGCAAGCCGCAAACGCTACGCCCCATTTGTCAAATTCTCCACCGTTCGACCCCCGTCGAACACACTGGTGAAGCGCATAAACTCTACCGCCGGCTAATGAACACATACAAGGCAGCGGCTTAGAACATGGTGTTCCGAATTCGATACCAATGCGACGAAATAATGACATAACGCCCACTGATGAGATGGATAATAACTCCGCAATCCTTACCAGGCTATATATATTTTGCGGATTCCAGCACGATTTGGGCGTTTTTTGCTATTTTTGGGGGTTTTGTGCAGTCCGAAGCCACATTGTCTTACTCTTAGCTCTTACCGAGCGAGTATACTTAAATGTGGCGGGGCCTGCCTCAAGCAGGCCGCAATCGGCGTGCGATCGAGCATGTCGCGTGCGGTCTCGGACCGCACGACTCGCTTTGTTGCAACTTATCGCTTTCCCACGCGATCGGCGATCGCGCCGGGAGACTCAATCCTCGTTGGACTTGGCATTCTCGAGAATCATGTAGTCGAGCGGCAGTTGCGTCGAATACTTGATCTGCTCCATCGCGAAGGCCGATGAGACGTCGCGAATCTCGATCTTGGCGATCATCCGCTTATAAAAGGCGTCATAGGCGGCGATATCGGGCACGACGACTCGCAGGAGATAGTCGACATCGCCGCTCATCCGGTAGAATTCGACCACTTCGGGGAATTCGGCGACCACCTCGGAAAAGCGCCGCAACCATTCGATCGAATGGGTGGCAGTGCGAATCGACACGAAGACGGTGACCTTGGTGTTGACCTTCTCCGGATCGAGGATGGCGACTCGGCGCTTGATGACGCCGTCTTCTTCCATCTTCTGGATGCGCCGCCAGCATGGCGTCGTCGAGAGCCCCACTTTCTTGGCGAGATCGGCAACGGCAAGAGTCGAATCTTCTTGCAGAAGACGCAGTATTTTTCGGTCGAGGCGGTCCATGCGCACAACAGTCCTTTCGAATTATTTTCTTTGTATAACTCGATTCCGCGCGACGAAAAGAATTTTGTTTCAGGAAAGCAGCTTTTTCGTCCGATCCTGCAAGACCGGGAGCAATTCTTTCTCGAACCAGGGATTGCGCTTCAGCCACCCGCTGTTACGCCAGCTCGGATGCGGCAGCGGCAGCACCGTCGGCGATCGGCCGGACAGAAGACCGTCACGCCACGCCCGCACCGTCTCGGTCATATTGCCCCGCTTTTCACCGGTCATATGCCAGGCCTGCGCATATTGGCCGATGACCAGCACCAGTTCGATCTGCGGCATGGCCGAGATCACTCTTTGCCGCCAGAACGGCGCGCATTCGCGCCGCGGCGGCAGATCGGCACCCTTATCGTCGTAGCCAGGAAAACAGAAGCCCATACCAACGATGGCGAATCGGTCGCAGTCGTAGAAGCTTGCCCTGTCAACGCCGAGCCATGACCGCAGCCGGTCGCCGGAAGCATCGTCGAACGGCAGGCCGCTCTCATGCACCCGAAGTCCCGGCGCCTGTCCGGCGATCAGGATGCGCGCGCTCGACGAAATCACCGCCACCGGCCGCGGCTCGTGCGGCAGCCGGTATTCGGGCCCCTTCGCCGGCGTGTCACGACAGATTCGGCAGGACGCGATCTCCCGCCGCAACGTCTCCAGCGTGGCTTCATCGTTCATGGCTTCACTCCCATCCGGAAATCTGCCCGATGAAGCGCAGGACGCCGTCGAAACCGGAACTGTGGCGCGCATGGTCGCGCACATCGCGCGGCCGCTCGAAGGTCCCGGCCCAGAGGCCCGCCTTCCGAGCCTTCGCCTCGGCCTCTTCTTTAGCATAACCGCCATAGGAGATGGCCATGCCCCGCCGCACCATGGCGGCATTGATGTCACCGTCCGCTTCGCTCCGGCAGACGACGAGCAGCCTGTCGTAGCGGTCGCGCCGGCTGCCCTGGCACAGCGTTCCGGATGCCAGCATCATGTCCTGCAGCGCCTCGCGCGCCGACCGGCCGCAGGCCCAAGCCTTCCCTGCCCGCTGGCAGCTCTGATTGAGTTCCGGCGCATCGATGCCTTCGAGGCGCAAACGTTCGGCTCCCAATGTCAGACTGTCACCGTCGGCCGCGTGGAAAGCACCCATATGCTCGATCTTTGCTGCGTCGTTGAGCTTGGCGGCGATCAGCGCCACGAGCACCAGCAGGGCAAAAGCGGTCACGCCGTCGCGAATCAGGCGCAGACCCCGTGTCACGCTTTTGCCTCCTTAAAAAACAAATCCTTGGCAAAGATGGCAAACATCTTCTTAAGAATTGCCGGTTAAGCTCTTATCCACCCTGGGATGAAGTTTCAACGTGCACATGAGTACCGGCGTAAGCACATCGACCGACAAGATCATCGTCGACAGGTCGCGCAGCCACCGCAACAAGGCCGTTTCCAAGGCCGTGCGGCAAACGCGCGAACGTCTTCAGTCCGGTCATGCGTCCAATTCCTCCTTCGACCGTGACGTGCTCAAGATGTATGTGACGTCGATGCTGCAGGGCGCGACGATCATGCCGCTGTTTGTTGTCATCATCACCGCGCTTGGCGTCTATTTCACCCAGAACACCCAATTGCTCTTCTGGGCGCTGCTGACGCTCACCTGTCACACCGGCAATATCCTGCTCGCACGGCGCGCGCGCCGGCAGGAAATCACCCCCGAGAGCGCCCGCAAATGGCGCCGCATGCTGCTGCTCGGCCAGTTCCTTCTCGGCTGCTGCTGGGCCGTCTTCGCCCTGCAGGGCTGCGACACTTGCGAGCCGTCGAGCTTCATTCTTTATAAGGGCGCCACGCTGCTGATCGCGCTCTCCGTCACGGCGATGTCGAACTTCATGCTGACGCCTGCCGTGCTCGCCGCCTTCTCGCCGGCGGTCCTGGCGCTCGCCGCCAAGAGCGGCCTGTCGCGCGACTTCCTCGAAATCAGCCTGACGGGGCTCTTCACCACCACTCTCGTCTTCTTCAACTATATCAGCGACCGGCTCTTCAAGTCGAACCTCAGGATCCTCTCCTACCAGTCTGAAAAGGACGACCTGATCGCCGAGCTCGAGGTGGCGAAATCGATGTCGGACGAGGCTCGCCGCCGCGCCGAAGAGGCGAACCTCGCCAAGTCCCGCTTCCTTGCCTCCATGTCGCACGAGCTGAGGACCCCACTCAACGCCATCCTCGGATTCTCCGAGGTGATGTCGGCCGAAGTCATGGGACCGCTCGCCAATCCGACCTACAAGGAATATGCCGGCGATATCCACCGCTCCGGCCAGCATCTGCTCGATCTGATCAACGAGATTCTCGACCTGTCGCGCATCGAAGCCGGCAAATACGAGCTGAGCGAGGAGGCGATCTCGCTTCTCGATATCACCGAAGATTGCATCGGCATGGTCCAGCTGCGCGCCCGCGGCAAGAATATTGCCATTTCGGACCAGTTCGAGCGGCAGCTGCCGGCCATCTGGGCGGATGAAAAATCGATGCGCCAGGTGGTGCTCAACCTTCTCTCCAATGCCGTCAAATTCACGCCGCAGGGTGGCGAGATCCATGTCAAGGTCGGCTGGACGGCCGGCGGCGGTCAGTACATCTCGATCAAGGACAACGGCCCCGGCATTCCGGAAGAGGAGATCCCCGTCGTCCTGTCGGCCTTCGGCCAGGGCTCGATTGCCATCAAGAGCGCCGAACAGGGTACCGGTCTCGGCCTGCCGATCGTCCAGGCGATCCTTGCCAAGCATGACGGACAGTTCCTGCTGAAATCGAAGCTGCGCGAGGGCACCGAGGTCATCGCCATCCTGCCCGCCAAACGCGTGCTTCAGAGCCTGCCAGCCGTCGAGGAGGCCCAGGCCGTCGCGCGCAAGCGCAAGAGTTTTGCCTGAATCAGCTAAAGAATAGGTGCTTGCCGAGAACGAAGCCGAGATAGAGGCAGCAGGCGGCGATCATGCAGCTTACCGCGAAAGAGCCGAGATCCTTGGCATGTTTGCCGACGATGGAAACCTCCGGCGAAATCCGGTCGATCACCTCTTCGACGGCGGTATTCATCGCCTCCATCGAAAAGAGTGCGAGAAACAGAAGCACCGCGACGACGATCTCGCCGACACTTGCACCAACGAGCGCCAGCGCTGTGATCGAAACGACGAAGAAACCAAGCTCCTGGCGGAAGGCCGCCTCTTTCAGCACCCGCAGGAAGCCCGCCCAGGAGTAGCTGGCCGCGGCGAAAAAATGCCGAAATCCGGTCTCTTTCGTCACCGCAGGCTTCGTCAAGACACCCTCTCCTCTTGCCGTTGCGTCACAGACCCGGGAAAGCTTGCCGTCTCCCCTTCGATGAGCGAATACGCAAATACCGAATCCCCTTGGGCGGCGCAAGCAACGGCGGGCGGATCGGCCGCGCCGACCGCGGGATCGGCGGCACCGGCCGCGGCCTCAATGCTTGTTGGTCACACCCGCCTGGGCGAAGGTCGCCATGCCGGAATGGCAGGCGGCGGCCGCCTTGACGATACCGGCGGCGAGCGCCGCACCGGTGCCTTCGCCGAGCCGCATGCCAAGCGCCAGAAGCGGCGTTTTGCCGAGCATCTCAATTGCGCGCAGATGTCCTGGCTCGCCGGAGACATGGCCGATCAGGCAATGATCGAGTGCGGACGGATTGGCGGCCTTCAGGATCGCTGCCGCCGCGGTTGCGACATAACCGTCGATCAGCACGGGAATGCGCTCCATGCGGGCGGCAAGAATGGCGCCGGCCATCGCCGCGATCTCGCGGCCGCCGAGCCGGCGCATGATCTCCAGCGGATCATCGAGATGGTCGCTATGCAACGCCACCGCCTTTTCCACCGCCGCGATCTTGCGCTCCAGCATCTCGCCTTCCGAACCGGTGCCGGGTCCCACCCAGTCGCGTGCCGAACCGCCGTAAAGCGCATAATTGATCGCCGCCGCAATCGTCGTATTGCCGATCCCCATCTCGCCGATGCAGAGCAGGTCGGTGCCGCCGGCGATCGCCTCCATGCCGAAGGCCATGGTCGCGGCGCAATCGCGCTCGGAAAGTGCGGCCTCTTCGGTGATGTCTCCGGTGGGATAATCGAGCGCCAGATCGAAGACTTTCAGCCCGAGATCATAGGCGACGCAGATCTGGTTGATCGCAGCCCCCCCGGCGGCAAAATTCTCGACCATCTGCTGCGTCACCGCGGGCGGAAAGGGCGTGATGCCCTGTCTGGTGACGCCGTGATTGCCGGCAAAGATCGCCACCAGCGGCCGGTTGACGGCAGGTGTGCGGCCCGTCCAGGCGGCAAGCCAGAAGGCGATCTCCTCAAGCCGTCCAAGCGCGCCCGGCGGCTTGGTCAGTTGCGCGTCGCGTTCGCGCGCCGCCACCAGCGCGCGGGCATCCGGGCCCGGCAGGTCACGAAGCAGGGTACGGAAATCGTCGAACGGCAGGCCTGAAACGCTCATCTGTGCGGTTTTCCTATGAATCCGGTATTCTTGTCTTTTCCACGCAAATCAGCTTCCTTGCGGGTGGCAACTCTCTTAAAGCGGGCGGACGAGGCGAACAACTCCAAAAGCGCCGCCGCGACCATAAGCCGAAACCTCTGGCAGAACGAAGCAGAATGAAGATCAAGGACCATGCGGTCGACACCGCCCGCGCCGTCGCCTTCCTCAGCCGCATTCCGATGCCGCAATCGCTGTTCAAAGGCTATGACGGCAGGCTCGGCCGGCTGGTGCGCGCCTTTCCCTTCGCCGGCCTGGTCATCGGCTTCGCCCCCGGGCTCGCGCTCCTCCTGCTTTTGGGGCTCAGGGCCGACCCGCTGATGGCAGCTCTGATCGCGCTTTCCGTCCAGGCTCTCGTCACCGGTGCGCTGCACGAGGACGGCCTGGCCGATACGGCCGATGGCATCGGCGGCGGCAAGAGCCGCGAGCAGAGCCTCCTCATCATGAAGGACAGCCGGATCGGCACCTATGGCGCGATAGCATTGATCCTGTCTTTCGCGATCCGCGCAGCCGCGCTTGCCGCCATCGCCCGACATTCCTCGCCGCTCGCTGCCGCCCTTGCCATTCTCGCCGTCGCGGCACTGAGCCGCGGCGCCATCACCTGGCACTGGCAGCGGCTGGCACCGGCAAAGGCCGATGGCGTGGCTGCCTCGACCGGACAGCCGGACGAGGCGGCGATGCAGTTTGCGCTCGCCGCGGCCGGCCTCGTCGCAGCGCTTCTGATCTGGCCTGCCTTCGGCCTGAGGCCGCTGGTCGCAAGCCTGCTCGCCACCGGGATCGCAGGGCTTTCCTTCACCGTTTTCATCCGCCGCAAGCTTGCCGGCCACACCGGCGATACGCTCGGCGCAACCCAGCAAATTTGCGAGATCGCCACCCTTTGCGCTCTTGCCACCGCTCTTTGAAACTCCGATATATCGCTCATGCAAACACCCTGCATTCACGTCTGCTCCATGGAGCCCTCCGCCGGATTTTGCGCCGGCTGCGGCCGGACTCTTCAGGAGATTGGCAGCTGGATGACCTACTCCGACGCCGAGCGAAGACGGATCATGGCGCTGCTGCCGGCAAGGCTTGCAGGCATCGCCGCGGTGCCGAACCATATGGAAACAAGCCTCGCCAGTCGGTCGGAGCGGCCTTTATGATCCGTTTGACCGTATTCCTCGTCGTGATCGGCATCGGCCTTGCCGTGTTGATCGTCAACAATGACAGCGGCCATATCCTCGGCCTGCAGAGCGATGACTTCGGCCGCGTCGTCTATCTGTTGCCGATCGCGCTGATGCTTTCGGCCGGCATCTGGGCCAGCCGGCGCAGTGTCGGCGAAACGATGCGCCAGATGATGATCTGGCTGGTCATCATCCTGGCGCTCGCGACCGTCTATCTCTATCGCCAGGAGGCGCTCGGCGTCGGCAACAGGCTGCTCGCCGGCCTCGTTCCCGGCCACGCCGTCGTCGTCACGACAAGCGAGGGCGGCCAGGAGATCATCCTGCACAAGCTGCTGAACGGCCATTTCGAAGCCGATGTCGCTGTCAACGGCCAGACGATCCAGATGCTCGTCGACACCGGCGCCAGCATGGTGGCGCTGTCGCGCGAAGATGCCGAGCGGATCGGCATCGACCTCTCCGGCCTCACCTATTCCATGACCGTCATGACCGCCAACGGCCGCGGCCGCGCAGCACCCGTCACGCTCGACCAGGTGGCGATCGGCCCGATCGTCCGCAACAATGTCGCAGCCAGCGTCGCCGAGGACGGCCGGCTCGACCAGAGCCTGCTCGGCATGAGCTTCCTGGAAACGCTGGGCTCCCTGCAGATGCAGACCGATGAACTGCGCATGCGCGATTGAACCCGGCGCCGAGGCGCTCACGATCCGTTGTCAGCCGTTCGCCGATCGACGAGTGCCGCGAAAAGCGCTGCCGACAATGCGAGCGAAGCCGATATCAGCAACAGGCCGAATAGCGTGTGAACCGCGCCCGGCCCACCGAGAAACAGCCCGGCGACCGAGGCGATGAGTGCTCCGCCGCCAATCGACATCGCGGCAGCAAGGCCCGCGGCGGTGCCTGCGAGATTGCCGCGCACGGACATCACACCCAGATTGGCGGCGGGAAAGGTCAATCCGTTGCCGATGCCGATGAATATGCAGGGTCCGAAGAACGCAAGGACGTGGGTGGCGCCCGACATCGAGAAGATAAGCCCAAACAATAGACCCATACACGTCACCAGGCGCGCAATGACAAGGGTCGTGCCCGGCGAGTTCCCGGTGAAGCGGCCAGCGAGATAGCTGCCCAGAATGAACCCCGCAGGGATCATTCCCATGTAGAAGCCGAGCTTTGCGCTTGATCCGCCGACCGACTCGCCAACGGCCGACGATGCTCCTCCCAGGAAAATATAGAGAGTGCCCGTCGAACAGGCCATGCACAGCGCATAGGCCCAGAACCGTGCCGAACCCAGAAGCTGCCCATAGGAGGCGAGATGGTTGCCTCTCGATCTCGATTTGTGTTCGGCGGTCTCCTTGAGCTCGCGCATGGAGATCGCGAGGATGGCGGCCCCGAGCAGCGCAAGGGCGACGAAAATCGACCGCCATCCGAACAACTCGTCCAAAGCTCCGCCGAAGGTGGGACCCAGCATGGGAGCAATTGCCCATCCCATGGCGGCGTAACCAATTCTGTTGGCGGCCTGACCTTCGCCCGCCGTCTCCTTGATGACGACGAGGGCGACACAAAAACATGCGGCGATGGACGCTTGCATGGCGCGAAACAGAAGGAAGATGCCGATATTTGGAGCAAGGGCGCAACCGACGGAGGCGACGATGAAAATGGCGACGGCGACCAGTGCGACCGGTCTGCGCCCATATCGATCCGACATTGCGCCTGCGACGATCTCCGTCAGGGCGTTGACGATCGCATAGCCCGCAACCGACAGATTGACGAGCGCGAAATCGGCTTGGAACGTGGCTGCGATGTTCGGCAGCGCCGGCAGATATATGTTCACCGGCAATACCGAGAGCGCCGTGAGCAGGAGGAGGATCGTGCGCCGGGGCGCCGCCGCGGTCGATGTCGCAACCGTCGTGTCGGTCATGCGGCTGCTGGAGTTCTGAACAGCATTGTCGCGAGTCATGGTCTTGCCCGTCTTGTCAGCGAGATGTCGGGGGAAATCTGACGAGGCGCAGCCCAAATTCAGGGCATAAAAAAAGCCCCGTCAGGAGCTCGATTTCCGCGCATGGGGCTGTTTGCCGGATGGTTACACCATCCTGCCCATGCGCTCTATCACCACGACAAGAACCATTGCGATCTTCATGGCCGCTACAGCTAGAGAGTAATTCGCACTCCGTCAATGCGCCGCTTTTTGACGGGCGGAGCGGCTTTACGGCAGCGTTCGGATCTGTCAGCTTCAAGCGCAACAACAAGACCACAAAGAGCAAAAAGAAACTTCCCGTGCATAATTCCTGAAATCGGAATCGATTTCAGGAATTATGCAGCAATTCAAAGTGCTACAGCGTCCTTTGCGCGTCTGAAAGACGCGCGGCGCTGTAGTCTGGTGGCACCGCATGTTCGACCGGCCTTCGCCTTGGGCGAGGCCTTAATCCATGGGTGCGACAGGAGTTTCGCGATGAATTCACTTTGGCCGATCGTCATCGGCGGCGTTCTGCCGGCTTTCTTCTGGGGCATCACTGCCATCTTCCAGAAACAGAGCGCCACATCAGCTACCGGCTCCGCCATCTATCTGATCGCCTTCGGCGCTGTCTGCGCGCTCGCCGGTCTGCTCGCCGCGCTGATCTGGCGCCCTGCCCCCTGGACCGCCGAGGGTCTCGGTTTTGCCGCCATCGCGGGCGCCTGCTTCGCCGTCGGCACCGGCCTCATCAGCTTTGCGCTTTTTGCTTATGGCGTCCCGGTTTCGAAACTCGCTCCGATCTGGAGCTGCAACGTGCTGGTGACGCTGGCAATCGGCGCCGTCATTCTCGGTGAAGCCTCCGAGGTCAACATAATGAGGCTCGCCGCCGGTACCGTCCTGATCATCTCAGGCGCTCTGCTCGTCAGCAGCGCCTGAGATGAAGCGGGCGCAACACGCAGCAGGAAAGACAAGCCTTCGTCGCCAAATGCACCTGCATTGCAGCACGTTCTGCTTTGTTGATATCCTGCGTCAAGGCGCCTCCACGCGTCGTACGGAGCCAACATGAACCTGCGACAATTGAAGACATTCCTTGCGGTGATCCGGCACGAAAATCTGACGCGCGCCGCCGCCGAGGTCAATCTCGCTCAGTCGAGCCTCAGCGACCAGATACAGGCTCTGGAAGAGGAATTGGGCGCAGAGCTCTTCCTCCGCTCGCGGCAGGGCGTGGTCCCGACACCGGCGGGCGCGGTCCTCAAGGCCTATGCCGAAGAGATATTGGCGCTGAACGACGAGGCGAAGGCCGCCGTCAGTGCTGCAGCCGGCAGCGCTGGACAGTCCATCACCTTGGGTACGCTCGAAACCATCGCCGCCGAAAGGCTGGCGCCGTGGCTATCACTCTTTCGCAAGAAGAACCCAGACGTCGGCCTCAAGCTCAAGGTCGGCGGCAGCGGCGAATTGGTTGCGCAGTTGCAGCAGGGCTCGATCGATGTCGCCTTCACCTTCGATCGCGGGCATCAGGACGAACGCTTCTTGACGCGCCGCATCTGCAGCGAACAGTTGGCGCTGATTGCCGGCCGCGATTTGCAAGCCCGACCACCCGCAAGCCTCGCCGCACTGAAGAACGCGCCCTTCGTCGCCACCGAAACCGGCTGCGTCTACCGTCACCTGTTCGAGACCGCCTTTGCCGACGCCGGCATCGCCACGCCACCGATCGTCACTGAGGCCGACAGCATCGCCACGATCATCCGACTCGTTGCATCCGGCACTGGTTACGGCCTTGTGCCACGCCTTGCGCTCGGCCATGCGGCAACACGCGACGACGTCGTCGAACTGCCATGGCCGGGCAATCCACCTGCCGCTTCGCTGATCATGGTGTGGCGCCGCCGGCGCGTTCAGCCGCCGGCGCTTTCTCTCTTGCTGTCATCAGCGTCCGACAACCTTCAGCCCCTCAAACCAGCCGATGTCCGCCTTCAACGTGCAGGATAGTGCCTGTGGTGAAGCCGTTGCCGATCAGGAAGCGGATCGCATCGGCAATATCCGCGGGCCTGCCGACACGCCCGGCTGGCAGGCGTTGTGCCATGGCCTCAAGCGTCGCCTGCTTGGCGTCGCCGGCAACCAAGCTCCAAATCGGCGTGTCCACCCATCCCGGCGACACGGCGTTGACGCGGATCGGCGCCAGCTCGATCGCCAACGCCCTGACCAGGCCTTCGAGCGCAGCGTTAACCGCTGCGACGACCGATCCCCGCGCCGCCGGCCGATAGGCCGCAACGCCCGATGTATAAGTAATCGATCCTGATAGCGGCAGGAGGGGCGCACCGTATTTCGCCAGCAGCAACGGCCCATAGAACTTGCTCTCGACCACACGTTGTGCCGCCGCAAGTTCGATCGACGGCAGCAACTGGTAGGCGCCTTCGATGTCAGCGGCGGTGCTGACGATATGGTCAACGGGATCGCTATTGCGGAAAAGCGCCGCTACCTCTTCCTCTCGCGATATATCGACGGCAAGCGTCGCCAATCCAGGGTGATCGCCGAGATCGCGCCGCGCCGCCGCAAGCCTGTCGGCGCTACGTCCCGCGATCGTCACCGACGCTCCCTCCTCAAGTAAGCGTGCAGCAAGCGCCAGTCCCATGCCGGAACTGCCGCCAACAATAATGATCTTCGCGCCTTCGATCCTGATATCCGTCATCTGCCGTCTCCTTCTTGGCTGACCAGCAGATGCCCCAGGCCAAAACGGAAGAAAAACGGAAGAAATCGATAACATCATCGGAAAATCCGATGATGTCATTCAGGAAAACGGTCAGTTGCGCAGCCGATACCCCGTCTTGAATATCCAGGCGAGCGTTCCCAAGCAGATGCCCAGGAAGACCGTGATCATCGCCAGGCTGATCGCCGGATTGACATCGGCGATCCCGTAAAAGCTCCAGCGGAAACCGCTGACGAGATAGAGCACCGGGTTGAGGTGGCTGACCGCCTGCCAGAAAGGCGGCAGCATGCTGACCGAATAGAAGCTGCCGCCGAGGAAGGTGAGCGGCGGCACGACCAGCATGGGAATAAGGTTCAGCTGTTCGAAATTGCCGGCCCAGATGCCGATCATGAAGCCGAACAGGCTGAAGGTGATCGCCGTCAGTAGGAAGAACAGAATCATCATGAAGGGATGCTCGATCCTGACGTCGACGAAAAGATTGGCGGTCAGGAGGATAATGAAGCCGATAATCATTCCCTTGGTTGCCGCCGCCCCGACATATCCGAGCAAAATCTCGGTCATCGCCACCGGCGCCGAAAGCACCTCGTAGATCGTGCCGGTGAATTTCGGGAAATAGATGCCGAAGGAGCCGTTGCTGATGCACTGGCCGAGCAACGTCAGCATGATCAAGCCGGGGGTGATGAAGGCGCCGTAGGACACGCCCTCCACCTCCTGGATGCGCGAGCCGACCGCGGCGCCGAAGACGATGAAATAAAGAGATGTCGAGATCACGGGCGAGATGACGCTCTGCAACAGGGTGCGGCGCGTGCGCGCCATCTCGAAGAAATAGATCGATTTGACGGCTTCGACGTTCATTTGTCCGCTCCCACCAGCGCCACGAAGATGTCCTCAAGCGAGCTTTGCCGCGTCGAGAGATCCTTGAAATGGATATTGTTCTCGCCGAGCCGGGTCAGCAGTGCCGCAATACTTTCCTGCTCGTTGTCAGTGTCGAAATCATAAGTCAGCCGGTTGCCGTCAGCCTCCAGCGTCAATCCATTGCCGGCAAAACAATCCGGCAGCCGGTCGAGCGGTTCAGTGAGATCGAGGATGAGCTGCTTACGACCGAGCTTGGCCATCAGCGCCGCCTTGTCCTCGACGAGCAGCAATTCGCCGCCGTTGATGACGCCGACGCGGTCGGCAATTTCCTCGGCCTCTTCGATATAATGCGTGGTCAGGATGATGGTGACGCCGGAGGCCCGAAGCTCTTCGACGACATGCCACATGTCCTTGCGCAGCGTCACGTCGACGCCGGCGGTCGGCTCGTCGAGGAAAAGAATATCCGGCTCATGCGAGAGAGCCTTGGCGATCAGCACTCGCCGCTTCATGCCGCCGGAGAGCTGGCGCAGCATATTGTCCTTCTTGTCCCAGAGCGAGAGTGCGCGCAGCACTCTCTCGATATGAGCAGGATTGGCTTTCTTGCCGTGCAGACCGCGCGAAAAGCTGACGGTATTGAACACCGTCTCGAACTGATCGGTGGTCAGTTCCTGCGGCACCAGCCCGATCATTCCGCGGGTGGCGCGAAAATCCTTCACGACGTCGTGGCCGGCGACCAACACCCGGCCGCCGCTCGGATTGGCGATGCCGCAGATAATCGAGATCAGCGTCGTCTTGCCCGCGCCGTTTGGCCCGAGCAGCGCCAGGATCTCACCCTTTTCGACGTCGAGATTGATGCCCTTCAGGGCCTCGAACCCATTGGCGTAGGTCTTGGTGAGGTTCTGAACGGAAATGATGGGGGCCATGCGGAACTCTTGAGGATTCTCGGAAGTTACTCGGCCGCTATATAGTCCCTTTGTAACGCTTTAACATCCTTAAGCGCTGAACACTGCATTCGCGCACTGCTAACATAGTTGGCCCGTTAGCGTAGGCGCCCACTAACACAGGGCGCCCGCTGACATTGTCAATCCGCTGGCGCGGACAGCCCGCTGGCGCGGGCGGGGTTAGTTGGCATCGGGCTTCGCGATGAACCGCCCCTCGCGAAAAGAAAGGCAGCGGCCGGGCTCAGATGTCATCATCCGGTGATATTCATGCCCGATAAGAGAGCCGAGGCCAGCACCGGCATCCGCCCCCGCCGCCCATCCCTTTGCGGAGCCGTCTCCGGGCGTTCTCGTTGCGCCCCTTTTTGGCTGCCTCGGCATGTAGTGAAAGTTATTGTTCAGTTACGAAGTGCTTGGAACCGGCCAGTATCCCTGTCCAGCCGTGTTCGTCTTAAGCCGGCCCTGCGCCGGCTTTCTTTTTGTGGGTTGCCCGTTGTTGCCCCTCGCTGGAGATCGGCGCATTCGGTCCTATCGTCGCTCGCCCTTACAACTCGTCATAAACAAACCAGTCGAAATCAGCACTCTTCGCCCGGCCTGACGTATCGAAGGCAAATACGCCGGCGAAAGCACCGGTGAAGGAGCCATGTTCGCCGCGTCCGCCCTCGTCTGAAATCACACCGGCGTCGAGGACCGGGCCGATCGGCTGCCATGCGCCCTTGCCTTCGGTCTGCCAGAAGAACTGCAGGTCGTTCTCGCGGATTTCCATGGCGAGCTGGACGCGGCCCTCGGCAGCAATCGAAACGCCGCTGTCGGCGGGAAAACTCAGCCGTCCGTTCGGGTAGTCGCCGTTGCAGGAGAGGATCGTCACGCAGCGGCCGAGTGTTTCGTGCAGCGTCACGGCAACGGCGTGGAACTTGTGCCGGTTGTAGTAATGCGTCAGCCCCGCCACCTGCTGATAGGTGTCGGGCGAGAACTCGATCACGGTCTCGGCGCGGAAACTGTGGTGTTCCTGCCGGCGGGCGATCAGCGACTGTTCGAACCAGGAACCGATGCTTTCGCGCGCAATCAGGCGCAAATGGCCGGGACGATCCGTCAGGTTGAAGATGCGCTCGGGCTCGGGCGTGCGCAGCCACTGAAAATCGCCAGGCAGCGTGCCGCCGTCGAAGCTGTATTCGCTGCGCATCGGCTTTTCCACAGGCGTCGCGCCGAAGAGACCGGGTACATCGACATCAGGTACGCTGGTGCCATTTTCGAGATAAAGCCAGTCATCGTCGCGCCAGACGCATTTCTGCAGGCTTGTCTCTCGCCCCAGTGTGCAGCGCCGCTTCGGCGGCAACGGCCGGCCGCAGAGATGGGTGTGGTAGGCCTCGCCGTCGGGCGTCTCGACATACTGCCCGTGCCCTGCCCGCTGCAGCACCGCGCCCGGGTGGTCCTTGGAGGTGATCAGATGCATGTTCGGATGCATCTCATAGGGTCCGTCAATATCGCGGGACCGCGCCATGGTGACGGCGTGGTCGTAGCCGGTGCCGCCCTCGGCGGTCGTCAGATAATACCAGCCGTTGCGTTTGAAGAGATGCGGGCCTTCGACGAGGCCGAGTGGGCTGCCGGCGAAGATGTTCTTGATCGGCCCCTTCAACGCCTTTGTCGCCGGATCCCATTCCTGCAGCAGGATACCGTCGAAGGCCGGCGATTTCGGCGAGCCGCCGTAGCTTTCGGTGCGATGGTTCCACTGCATGTTGATGAACCACTTGCGGCCGTCATCGTCGTGAAACAGCGAGGGATCGAAGCCTGAGGAATTGACATAGACGGGGTCGGACCATTCGGCCTCGATCGAAGGTGCGGTGACGATGTAGTTCGGCGCGTCCTTGAAGCTGCCGTCGAAGCGCTTGACGTCGGTATAAACAAGCCAGAACTGCCCGTCGGCATAGGAAAGACACGGCGCCCAGATGCCGCAGCTATCGGGATTGCCGCGCATGTCGAGCTGCGACCTGCGTTCCAACGGCCGGCGCACCAGCGTCCAGTTTACCAGGTCGCGCGAATGGTGGATCTGCACGCCGGGATACCATTCGAAGGTCGAGGTGGCGATGTAATAATCCGCGCCGACGCGGCAGATCGACGGATCGGGGTTGAACCCCGGCAGGATGGGATTGCGGATCATGGACGGTCTCCTCCGAGCATCGGTGCTATTTGCTGCACGTACATCAGATCAAAGTAGAAAAGAGCCCGGAAGAGTTTCCTCCCCGGGCCCGGCTTGATTTATGCGCGTTCGGCCGACTTGGCCCAGAGGTTGATGTCGGCCTCGCGGGCGTAGACGTCGATCTCGGCAAGTTCCTCTACGGTGAATTCGAGATTGTCGAGCGCCTTGACGCAATCGACGATCTGCGAGGAGCGGCTGGCGCCGATCAGCGCCGAGGTCACGCGGCCGCCGCGCAGCACCCAGGCGATCGCCATCTGCGCCAGCGTCTGGCCGCGCTTTTCGGCGATCCCGTTGAGCTTGCGGATATTGTCGATGATCGAAGGGCGGATGAAATCGCGCTTGAGGAAGTGGTTCTGCGCCGCGCGGCTGTCTTCCGGAATGCCGCCGAGATATTTCGTCGACAGCATGCCCTGGGCAAGCGGCGAGAAGACGATCGAACCCATGCCGACCTCATCCAGCGTATCGAGCAGCTTGTCGTCCTCGACCCAGCGGTTGAGCATCGAATAGCTCGGCTGGTGGATCAGGCACGGCGTGCCAAGCTCCTGCAGGATCTTTGCGGCTTCGCGCGAGCGCTGCGAATTATAGGAGGAAATGCCGACATAGAGCGCCCGGCCGGAGCGCACGATATGGTCGAGCGCGCCGCAGGTCTCTTCCAGCGGCGTCTCCGGATCGAAGCGATGCGAATAGAAGATGTCTACATAGTCGAGGCCCATGCGCTTCAGGCTCTGGTCGCAGGAGGCGATCAGGTACTTTCGGCTGCCCCATTCGCCATAGGGTCCGGGCCACATGTCATAGCCGGCCTTCGACGAAATGATCAGCTCGTCACGAAGCCCGGCAAATTCGGTGCGCAGGATCTCGCCGAAGGCGGTCTCGGCGCTGCCGGGCGGCGGGCCGTAATTGTTGGCGAGGTCGAAATGGGTGATGCCGAGGTCGAAGGCCGTGCGGCACATATCGATCTTGCGGTCGTGCGACGTGTCGCCGCCGAAATTGTGCCAGAGGCCGAGCGAGACGGCCGGCAGCTTCAGGCCGGAACGGCCCGTGCGGTTATATTTCATTTTCGAATAGCGGTCTGCGGCTGGTTGCCAGCTCATGATCCCAATCCTTTAAAAGCAATTCCTGGAAAAGCATGCAGCCTTTTTCCCAGGAATCGCGCGTAACAAACGACCGAAGTAAAAAGGCGCGGGCTCATCGCCCGCGCCGACAATAGAGCTTCGCAGACCTACTTCAAGAGCGCCTGCGCTTCTTCGATACCGAGGGCGGCCGGCTGCGTGCAGGTTGTCGTCAGGTCGATGAAACGGCCCTCCTCGCCCGATTTCAGGATCGAGGTCATGACGTCGACGCCGTGCAGCGTGCGGTCGAGCGAGCAGCGCGCATCGCGCCCTTCGATCAGCGCCGACACCATGTCGGCAAGGCCGGCGGTGCGGTAGTTGGCGCGCGCGCCGTTCGGGTTTTCCTGGTTGATCTTGCCGAACGGATGCTCCCAAGCCTCCAGCGGCTTGATGTCCTTGTCGCGGCCACTGGCCTCGACGACGCCGCCGAAGAAGTTCGGGTCCGGTACGTAGAGCGAGCCATCGGTGCCGTAGAGCTCCATATTGGCATGGCGGTGAGACCACACGTCCCAGCTCGCCGTCAGCGTCACCGTGGCGCCGTTGACGAATTCGAGCAGCGCCTGGATCGTCGTCGGCGTCTTGACGGGGATGATCTCGCCGTTGCGCGGCTCGCTGGTGATCGTGCGGGTCGGCGACGCCATCGAGGTCATGCCGCCGACGCGTTTCACCGGGCCGATCAGATTGATCAGATTGGCGATGTAATAGGGGCCGAGATCAAGGATCGGGCCGCCGCCCGGCAGGAAGAAGAAATCCGGGTTCGGATGCCACATCTCCATGCCGGGGCTCATGACGTAGCAGGCGCCCGAAGTCACCCGGCCGATGCCGCCGTCGTCGATGAACTTGCGGGCGAGTTGGTGGGCGCCGCCGAGGAAGGTGTCGGGCGCGCAGCCGACGGCAAGCTTCTTCTCCTTGGCGATGCGGCGAAGCTCCTCGCCCTCTTCGAGCGAAAGCACTAGCGGCTTTTCCGAATAGACGTGTTTCCCAGCCTCGAGGATCGCCTTCGACACCCGGAAATGAGCATCCGGGATCGTCAGGTTGACGACGACGTCGATCTCGTCATTGGCAAGAAGCGCGTCGATCGTCTGCGCCTTGACGCCATATTCCTTGGCGCGCGCCTCGGCGGCCTGCACGTTGATATCGGCGCAGGCGAGCACCTTCAGCCCCTTGAAGAGCGGTGCCAGTGAAAAGTAGGTGGTGGAGATGTTGCCGCATCCAATGATGCCGACGCCAAGTTCCCTGGTCATGATGTGCCTCAATAAGTCTGAAAGGATGCAATCGAGCGGCTGATGTTGCGGTCGATATCCTTGGGGTTGTCATGTTCTACGACGAAGTGTTTCGCCCTTGTGGCACGCAGCGCCGTGATCAGCTTCGCCCACTCGACCTTGCCATGCCCGACATCGGCCCAGCCGTCCTCATCCGTCGCTTCGCCCGCCGGCGCGATGTCCTTGACGTGCACGGCGGTGATGCGCGGTCCGAGCTTCTCGACCCAGGCGAAAGGATCGGCGCCGCCGCGGATGACCCAGGCGATATCGGCCTCCCAGGAAATATCGGGTGCGCCTTCGAAGATGCGCTCGATCGGCCGCGAGCCGTCCTGCAGCTTGAAGAATTCGAAGTCATGATTGTGCCAGCCGAATTCGTAACCGGCATCCTTGTAGGGTCTGCTCATTTCCTGCAGGCGCTTGCCGAAGGCGACCCAGCCGGCGGCGTCAGACGGCCGCTGGTCAGCTGCCAGATGCGGCGCATAGATCGAATCCATGCCGAGGATCTTGGCAATGTTCAGCGACTTCTGAACGTCCTTCTCCAGGAAGTCTGGGCTGAAATGGCCGGTCGCCATGACCAGGCCATTCTTGTCGAGGTCGGCGCGAAGGCTGTTCAGCCCGGCATCGTCGAGATCGGCGTAAATGCCGCCGAAGCCTTCGACTTCGGCATAACCCGCCTTGCCGAGCTTTTCGAAAATCACAGAATAGGGCTGGAAGTTGCGGGCGCTATAAAGCTGGTAGCTGAGTTTCGTCATCATGTTCTCCTTGGGCCTCGTGCCCATTCTTGCAAGATCAATCCGCCGACTGGCAGGAATGCAGGTCGTAGAGCCGGAACGCCGGAAGCGCGCCGCGATCAAGCGGCCGTGCCGGGGTAAAGGTGATGCGGCGGCTCTCGCCGGCCGCAAGGTCGAAGGCGTTGTCGGAATATTTGCCGTCCGTCTCGGTCTCGATCATCACGAAGAGCGCAAGTCCCCCAGCGGTGACGTTGATGTCGACCGAACCATTCCCCTCGATATATTCGTGGGTGACGGTGAGCCCCGCGGGCTCCAGCTCCAGCGCCTTGTAGGTGCCGTTGACATAGTGCCCCTCGCCGCCCGTGCCGTTCGACGCGGTGAAATGCCAGGCCAGCAGCGTTCCGTCGGGAATGTCGGAGACGTCGATGCTCGTGGCCGTTACCGCCGCATCCGGCGAGCACATGGCCTGCACGTCCTTGAGGTGCCGCCGTTCGCCCTTCATCGTCAGCAGCGAGATCGAAAGGTCGATGCTGACATCGGCAAGCGTATCGTTGACCAGCGAGAAGCGGATCGTCTTTCCGTCGTCGGAAGGAATGGCGGCGACCGCGACAGGCTGGAAGAAACGCTTGACGAGATAGTGCATCGCCTTCCAGCGGCCGCCATAATCGAGGCTCGACCAGGAGGCCACCGGCCAGGTGTCATTGAGCTGCCAGTAGATCGTGCCCATGCAATGGGGTTTGAGCGACCGCCAGTATTCCACTGCCGTCTTGATGGCGAGTCCCTGCTGGATCTGGGAGAGATAGACGAAGTTCGGAAAATCCTTGGGAAAGCGGAAATAGCGGAACATCGTGCCGGCGATGCGCTCATTGCCGCCGGCATTCTTCTGGTGCAGCTCCATCACGGGAGAAGCGACGTTCATGTCCTTCTCCTCGGCATAGCTCTTGATCACGGGCAGCGAGGTATAGGACTGGAAGCCGAATTCCGAGCAGAAGCGCGGACGCACCGAACGGTAATTGTCGAACGACTTGTTCTCGTGCCAGACCGACCAGTAATGCATGTCGCCGGATCCGTCGGCATGCCAGGCATCGCCGAAATCGAGATAACCGGAGGCCGGGCTCGACGGCCACCAGAGCGCGCCGGGCAGCGCCTTCTTCACCGCTTGCTCAATGGTGCGGTTGAGGCGATCGTAGGAGACGAGATAGCGGTCGCGATCCTTGCGGGATTCCTCGAACCAGGTGAGTGCGCCCACCAGCTCGTTATCACCGCACCAGAGCACGATCGACGGATGCGAGGAGAGCCGGCGCACCTGGTAATCGACCTCGATCGTCACATTGTCGAGGAAGTCCTCGGTCGAGGGATAGAGGTTGCAGGCGAACATGAAGTCCTGCCAGACCATGAGACCCAGCCGGTCGCAGAGATCATAGAAATGATCCTGCTCGTAGAAGCCGCCGCCCCAGACGCGGATCATGTTCATGTTGGCGGCTTTGGCCGATTGCAGCAGATCCTCGGTCTTCTCAGGCGAAGACAGCGAAAACAGCGCGTCGGCCGGGATCCAGTTGGCGCCGCGGCAGAAGATCTCATGGCCGTTGACCTTGAAAGCGAAGCGACTGCCTGATGCATCCGGCGTGGTGATCAGTTCGACGGTGCGAAGGCCGATCTGCTTGATCACCTCATCCGTCGACGTTTCGACCGACAGCCTGTAGAGCGCCTGCTCGCCGCTGCCGGAAGGCCACCAGAGGCGCGGATTGTCGATATGGAAGAGGTGGTTGACATGGCTCTCGCCGTTGACGCCGACATCCAGGCGCACGCGCTCGCCGTCGAGTTCGAAATAGACCTGGGCAATGCTCGGCCCCTTGGAAAACAGCGTCGCGGTCACTTTGAGATCGACCGAGCCGTCATTGTTGTGGGTCTGACGGGTGACCACATGCTCGATGCGCGCGGTCTCGAGCTTTTTCAGCGCGATCGTGCCGTAAAGGCCGAGCGGCGCAATGGCGATGTTCCAGTCCCAGCCGAAATGGCATTGCGGCTTGCGCAGCATGTTGCCGTCGGGGATCGGCGAATTGCCGGTGCTGTAGGGAATGTAGAAGGGCTGCTGCTTCTGCCGCGCAGCAGCGACGGCGACGCTGGAGGCAAAGACGATGCGGATGCTGTTGTCGCCTGCTTTCAGCATGCTGGAGACATCAGGCCGGTAGCGGCGGAAACTGTTGTCGGCCTCAAGCGCCAGGAAGCCGTTGACGTGAACGCTGGCGACCGTGTCGAGATAATCGATATCGAGATACCAGTCGCCCTCGACCTCCTGAAGCGTGAAGCTGCGCTCGACCGCCCATTCGCGCTCGGCGACCCATTGCACCTTTTCCTCGTTGCGGCCGAAATAGGGATCGGGGATCAGGCTTGCGCGATGGAGCGCGGTGTGCACGTCGCCCGGCAGAATGATCGCAGTGCGGATCTCGCCATCGACGGAGGCAAGCTGCCACGAACCGGAAAGGTCGATGTTGAAACCGTTCTTCGGCAAGGATGTCATTAGTAGTATCCCGATCGGACCGCTCCTGGGGATCGCCGGACAAGCCGGACCGCGGCCGAATTTGGCTGGCCTGACGGCCGATTGGAGATAGGGCGGCGCCATTTCGGCCCCGCCCGCATTGTTCTCTAGAGACGCAGCTCGGTTTCCGCATCGAAGACCGAGGCGACCGTCATGTCGAAACTGAGCTTCACCTTGGCGCCGACATTGAAGCGGCGCGCGCCGTTGACGCGTACCGACATCGTGTGACCGGCATGTTTCAGCCACAGCAGATTGTCCGCGCCCATCGGCTCCTCGATATCGACGGTGGCGTCATGTTCTTCGCCGCCGGCATTCTCGTTGACCTTGATGTGTTCGGGACGGACGCCGAGCACCACCTTGCGGCCGGGCTGCAGCGTCTCGTTGGCGTCGTAAGCCGCGAGCGAGAAAATGACGCCGTTGGCAGAAAAGGCAATGCTGTCGCCTGACTTGACCAGCTCGCCGTGCAGGAAATTCATCGAAGGCGAGCCGATGAAGCCGGCGACGAAGAGATTGCGCGGCCTGTTGTAGATCGTCGTCGGATCGTCGAGCTGCTGGATGATGCCGCTCTTCATGATGGCGATGCGATCGGCAAGCGTCAGCGCCTCGATCTGGTCGTGGGTGACGTAGATCATCGTGTTCTTCAGCGACTGGTGCAGGCGCTTGATCTCGACACGCAGCTCCGAGCGGAGCTTGGCGTCGAGGTTGGACAGCGGCTCGTCGAACAGGAAGACGTCGACATCGCGCACCAGCGCCCGGCCGATCGCCACGCGCTGGCGCTGGCCGCCGGAAAGCTCGGCCGGCTTGCGTTTCAAAAGCGGCTGGATCTGCAGGATTTCGGAGGCGCGCGCCACGCGCTTGTCGATCTCGGCCTGTGGCACCTTGGCGACGCGAAGACCGAAGGACAGGTTCTTCTCGACGGTCATCTGCGGATAGAGCGCATAGGACTGGAACACCATGCCGATGCCGCGATCCTTCGGCTCTTCCCAGGTAACGTTCTTGCCCTTGATGAAGATCTGCCCTTCCGAGGCGTCGAGCAGGCCGGCGATGCAATTCAGCAAGGTCGACTTGCCGCAGCCGGACGAGCCGAGCAGCACGAGGAATTCGCCGTCGTTGATATCGAGGTTGAGATCCTTCAGCACGCTCACCGCACCGAAGTTCAGGGACAGATCCTTGATGGAGACGCTTGCATTCATATTCATGAGATCAACCCTTCACTGCGCCAGCGGCGATGCCGCGGACGAAAAGCCGTCCCGACACGAAGTAGACGATGAGCGGCACGAGACCCGTGAGAATCGTTGCCGCCATGTTGACGTTGTATTCCTTCACGCCCTGGACGGAATTGACGATGTTGTTGAGCTGCACGGTCATCGGATAAGTATCCGGACGGGTGAAGACCACGCCGAACAGGAAGTCGTTCCAGATGCCGGTCACCTGCAGGATCATCGCGACGACGAAGATCGGCAGCGACATCGGCAGCATGATCTTCAGGAAGATTTGCCAGAAACCGGCCCCGTCGACGCGCGCCGCCTTGAACAGCTCCTCCGGCAGCGACACGAAGTAGTTTCGGAAGAGCAGCGTCAAAATCGGCATGCCGAAAATCGAATGCACGATGACGAGGCCGCTCAGCGTGCCGTAAATGCCGATTTCGCGCAGGATAATGACGATCGGATAGATCATCACCTGATAGGGAATAAATGCCCCGATGATGAGGATCGAAAAGAAGAGCTCGGATCCCCGGAAGCGCCAGTTGGCCAGCGCATAGCCATTCACCGAGGCAATCGCGATCGAGATGATGACCGACGGCACCGTGATGCGCACCGAATTCCAGAAGCCGCGCGACAGGCCATCGCAGTTGAGCCCGGTGCAGGCCTGCGCCCAGGCCTTCACCCAGGGCTCGAAGGTGATCTCCATCGGCGGCGAGAAGATGTTGCCGAGACGGATTTCCGGCATGCCCTTCAGCGACGTCACGACCATCACATAGAGCGGCAGCAGATAATAAAGTGCTGCGACGATCAGCGTACCGTAGAGCATGATGTTGCGCGCCGACAGCGCCGGGCGCGGCCTCGGGCCGCTGGGGCCGTCGCCAAGCTTCGGGGCAACGGCGTCGATGCCGGCAGCAACGGTGTTGAGAGCTTCTATATTAGCCACGCTTGCGCCCTCCACCAAATTCCAGATAGGCCCACGGAACGATGATGATCGCGACAGTGACGAGCATCATGGTCGAGGCGGCAAAGCCCTGCCCCAGGTTCTGCGCCTGGAACATGTAGTCGTAGACATATTTCGCCGGCACTTCCGAAGAAATACCCGGTCCGCCCGACGTCTGAGCGACCACAAGGTCGTAGACCTTGACGATGCCGGAGGCGATGATGACGATCGTCGTGATGAACACCGGCCGCATCATCGGGATGACGATGAAGAGATAGGTCTTCCACATCGGAATACCGTCCACGCGCGCCGCTTTCCAGATGTCCTCGTCGATCCCACGCAGGCCGGCAAGCATCAGGCACATGACGAGACCCGTTCCCTGCCACAGCGCCGCGATCAGAATGCCGTAGATGACGATTTCAGGCGTATAGAGCGGATTGAAGGTGAAACTCGTCCAGCCGACCGAGCGCACCACCGCCTGAATGCCGAAATCGGGATTCAGAACCCATTGCCAGACGAGGCCCGTCACGATGAAGGACAGCGCAAAGGGATAGAGGAAGATGGTGCGGAAGGTGTTTTCGAAACGGATCTTCTGGTCCATCAGTGCGGCGAGCATGAAACCGATGACCAGGCTGAAGATCAGCGAGAGGATGCCATAGACAGCCAGATTCTGGATCGCCGTCACCCAGCGGGGTGCCGCCCAGAGGCGCTCGTACTGATCGATGCCGACAAAGCTCAACCGCGGAAGGAGTTTGGAATTGGTGAAGGAATAAAACACCGTCCAGAACGTGCCGCCGACAAAGATCACCAGCGCTGTCAGGATCATCGGGATGGACGCAATCTTTGCATTCAGATTGCGCAGTAACTTGTTTGGCCGGCCTGCTTTCGCTTGACCCGTCATGAACACTTCTCCTCAAATCGCGACTGCGACCCGTGACAGAACAGCAAAGCGCCACCTGTCGTCCCCACCTCCGAAACCTGCTGAAGATACCGGAGAAACCTCGCTGCGGACCGGACCATCACCGATCGCCCGGAACGATCCGGCTCACCAAGAGCCGGATCGCAAGGCAGCGAATCTGCTGATCAGTCAGCAGAAGCGATGATCCCGGCGAAACGCTTCTGAGCGTCTTCCGGCGTCATCGATGGGTTGGCGAAGAATTCGGAGAAGAGATCTTCCTTCTGCTTCTGGCTGTCTGCCGAAAGCAGCTGGTCGGTGCCTTGGATCACGTTGCCCTTGGCCAGAATGTCGAGACCCTTCTTCATGCAGTCGTTGGCGGCGGCGAGATCGACGTCGCCGCGAACCGGCAGCGAGCCCTTCTTCAGGTTGAAGGCAACCTGGGTCTTGGGATCGAGCAGGGTCTTGGCAAGCACAGCCTGAGCCTTGGACTTTTCCTCATCCTTCAGCAGCGGGAAGTAGAAGGCGTCGCCACCGGTCGAGATGATCTCGTTCACGCCGAGGCCCGGCAGGCAGGTATAGTCGGTACCGGCCTTCTGACCGGCGAGCGCGAATTCACCCTGCGCCCAGTCACCCATGATCTGGCCCCCGGCCTTGCCGGTGATGACGAGGTTGGTCGCCTGGTTCCAGTCCTGGACGTTGCTGCCTTTGGCCATGCGCCGTGCATCGTCGGCTGCCTTGAACACCTTGGCGATTTCAGGACCGGCGGCAACTTCCGCATCCTTGTCCTTGAAGACCTTGTTGAAGGTATCCTTGCCCGCGACCGCAACCATCAGCACGTCGAAGGCGCCAGTCGCCTGCCACGGCTGACCGCCGACGGCGAGCGGAATGATGCCGGCCTTTTCGAGCGCCGGAGCGGCGGCAACGAACTCGTCCCAGTTCTTCGGAACTTCGACGCCGGCCTTCTTGAAGGCGGCGTTCGAAAGCCACAACCACTGCCAGGAATGGATGTTGACCGGAGCGCAGTAGATCTTGCCGTCGATGGTGCAGGAATCGAGCAGGCTCGACGGACGAACGATGTCCTTCCAGTGCTCGGCGGTCGCCACGTCGGTCAGATCGCGCATCAGACCGGCCTGAACGAGTTCCTCGGCCTGGCGGCCATGGTTGAACTGGGTGGCGCCCATCGGGTCGCCGCCGGTGATGCGGCTGATCATGATCGGACGGGCCGTGCCGCCGGAACCGGCGATAGCGCCGTCGACCCAGTGGTTGCCGGTCGCGTCGAATGCCTTGGCCAGTTCGGCGACGGCAGCGGATTCACCGCCCGAAGTCCACCAATGGGTGACTTCGAGATCGGTGGCGTTGGCGGCGCCGAACGGAAGCGCGACCGAAGCGGCAAGCAGGCTTGCCATAATACGGATTTTCATGAGTTCTCCTCCCTCACTGAAACGTTGCCGGAAAAACTTAGATCAATCGATTTCTCCACGCAACTGTCCGCCTGCAAATTTTTCCGCGAACATCCAAATTGCTACTTCTGCCTGTTTTCCACCGAACCGATGCATTCCATGGATCGATATGTAGCAAAGCTTTCTCGCATGTGCGTCATTGATTTATATCATTGATAGAAAACATTAAATTTTATAACACATTCTCGCCTCTCGCATTACCTCCTTCGCAACTGCAGAAAAACAAGCCACAAACCATCGATTCAACCTATGGCTATAATGCTGCTGCGCACACAAGAAAAAGAACTCGACATTTCTACTGTATCGTTACAGATTGCATTCCTTAGGGAGGCGCGATTTTGGCAGGCGGCGGGCTTACGGCGCTGGAAAAAGCCTCTATAAGCGACACCAATTCGCGCGAGGCAGGCCTAAGGGATGGAAAACAAGGGAAATTTCGGGCAAACGGCATCGACGCCGGCAGCGCGTGAGCGCCCGACATTGAAGACGATCGCCTTCATGACCGGCCTTGGCGTGACCACGGTGTCGCGCGCGCTGAAAGATGCGCCTGACATTGGGGCGGAAACCAAGGAGCGGGTGCGCATGGTCGCCCGCCAGCTGGGCTACCAGCCGAACAGGGCGGGTGTGCGCCTGCGCACCGGCAAGACCAACGTCATCGCCCTTGTCCTCAGCATCGACGAGGAGATCATGGGCTTCTCGAGCCAGATGGTCTTCGGTATCTCCGAGGTACTGTCCGGAACGCCCTATCATATCGTCATCACGCCGCATTCCCATAGCAAGGACCCGATGCTGCCGGTGCGCTATATCCTCGATACCGGCTCGGCCGACGGGGTCATCATCTCGCGCATCGAGCCGGACGATCCGCGCGTCAGGCTGCTAAGCGAACGCGGCATGCCCTTTGCCACGCATGGGCGCACCGATGCGGGTCTCACGCACCCTTTCCACGATTTCGACAACGAGGCCTTCGCCCATCAGGCGGTGCAAAAGCTCGTCAAGCGCGGCCGGCGCCGCATCGCCCTGCTGCAGCCGCCGAGCAAGCTCACCTACTACGCCCATATCCGCATCGGCTTCCAGACCGGCCTGCACGATTACGGCGCCGAGGAAGTGCCGCTGCGCATCAACACCGACGCCCCGCTCGCCGACATCCGCGACGTCGTCGAAGTGATGATGCGCTCGGCCAATGCGCCGGACGGCATCGTCTGTTCGGCCGGCAGTGCAGCCATCGCCGTCAATGCCGGCATTGAAGCCGCTGGCAAGGCGCTCGGCCGCGACCTCGATATGGTCTCCAAGCAATCGGTGCCGATCCTCAACTGGATCCGCCCCGAGATCATCACCGCCCAGGAAGACGTGCGCCAAGCCGGCCGCGAAATGGCCAAAGCCGTCATCGCCCGCATCGACGGCGTCGAACCGGAGCTGCTGCAGAGCATCAGTCAGCCGACCTGGCCGGAGAGCGGGAGATAGGGGGCAGCGGATGGAGCGCGGCATCGTCCGACACTCGGCATCCTTGTACGCGTAAGCCAAAGGCCGGCGCCTCGAAAGACACCCCGCGACGCGGCGTCACGCGACGGCCGTCACCAACGCATCAAGCACCGCTGCAATCTTCGGATTGCGCCCCTCGCCGTGCCGCGTGATCGCATAGATGTTGCGGTAGACGGCTGGCGACAGTGGCTTCACGACCAGCGATCCACCGAAATCCCGAAGCGCCAGTCCAGGCATCACCGAAATCGAACAGCCGGCCTCGACAAGCGCGAAGACCACTTCGAAGCTGTCGCTGAAGCCGTTGATAACAGGCTCGAAACCGATATCGCGGCAGGCCTGGCGGATGGCCATGGAATAGGCGCTGGAGGCGACGTCGAGCGCCCAATGTTCATCCCTCAACTGTCCGAGTTCGATGACGGGCTCGCTCTCCAGCCTGTGGCCGGCGGGCAGCAGCACGAAGAGCTGATCGCGGCACAGGAACAGCGTATCGAACGGGCCTTGCAAGGTATGGGGATCGAAGGAGATGTCGTCGGCAACGACGATATCGGCCTGCCAGGATCTGAGTGCTGCAACCCCGTCGGCAGGTCCCATCGTCGTCATGACCATGCCAAGATGCGGGTGATCGTTTGCCAGTTGGCGCATCGCAGCCGGGATGAAGGAGGACGCCGCCGAGGGTTGAGCGGCGATCCTGAGGTCCCCCGCGACGATATTCTGCAGCTCGGCAATATCGGTCTTGGCCTCCTCGACAACGGCGAATATCCGGTCGGCATGCACAACCAGCCGCCGGCCGGCCGGTGTCAGCGTCACCCCTCGCCCACGCCGCTCGACCAGCGCAATTCCGACTTCATCCTCCAACTGGGCGATCTGCTGGGAAACGGCCGAGGACGAAATGCCGAGCGCATCGCCAACCGCGGCCATCGTCTCACGGCGTGAGAGCTCGCGAAGCGTGCGCAATCGGAAAAAATCCAAATCCGGCTCCCTTCAATCGTATCAATCAGCCATATTTTCTAATCTATATACTTATTTTAATTAAGTAGACCTGCAGAAAAACGCATCCTACCCTCGGATTCGGAGGCGGGCATCGGCTCGAAAAAGCCAAGATTGCCAGCCATCTCATGAGGTGAATCACGGGGATATCGACAGGATGCAGCAGAGTGGCGTGCCCTATTTCAGCCAATGGGAAACACCCGGCATGACGCTGCCGGTGCTTGCCGAGGGACCACAGGCCCTGCTCGGCGACCCGCTCTGGCATCAATCGGGGGCCGCGACGATCGAGGAATATGCGCGCTGGGCAGTCAATGTCTGCGGCATGGCCTGCCTGAAGATGATTCTTGCCGCGCGCGGCGAGATCCACCCGACCCTCGAGCTTGCTCGCGCCTGCACTCGCCACGGCGGTTATGTCGTCGACGAGATCGACGCCTCGATCAAGGGGCTGATCTACGCGCCCTTCGTTCGATTCGTCGCCGAACACTTCGGGCTTGGCGCGGAGACGGTGACCGGCGTCGAGACATCGGCCCTTCCGGAGCTTCTGTCGAAGCGGCGCTTTTTCATCGCATCGGTGAACTCGGGCATCCGCTGGCCGGAACGCGAGCCACCGTCGAAGGGCGGGCATCTGGTGCTGGTAACGGCGGCCTCGCAAGAGGTAATCCGCTTCCACAACCCGTCCGGCCACGACGCGGCGAGCCAGGCTGATGTCACGCTGCCGCCTGCCGTCTTCGATCGCTTCTTCGCCAAGCGCGGCATTTCGGTCAGCGCCTGACCTTTTCAACACCAGATCGTTTCGGAGGCTTTCATGACCCCTTCCCCAAACCGGCTGCGCATTGCCGTGCTCTTCGGCGGCCGCTCGGCCGAGCACGAGGTCTCCGTGCTCTCGGCAACCAATGTCATGGGAGCGCTCAAGCCCGAGAAATACGACGCCGTGCCCATCTTCATCACCCGCGATGGACAATGGCTGCTGAGCAGTTTTGAGGGCGACACGCTGGCGACACCTTCGTCAGGAACGGAAATCTGCCTCGTGCCGGGCGGACGGGGCCGGATGCTGGCAATGCCGGCCCATGGCGCGCCGCATGAGTTGGCAAGGATCGATATCCTGTTTCCGGTGCTGCACGGCCCGCATGGCGAAGACGGCTCAGTCCAGGGCGTAGCGGAGGTGGCCCGCGTTCCGCTTGTCGGCTGCGGCATCCTCGGCTCCGCCGCGGCGCTCGACAAGGACATCGCCAAACGTCTGCTGAGAGCCGCGGGCCTGCCGGTGGCGCGCGCGGTGACGATCCATGAGGGCGCAGCACCATCGCTGGCAGCCCTCGAAGGCGAGCTCGGCCTGCCGCTCTTCATCAAGCCGGCGCGGCAAGGATCGTCGGTCGGCGTCGCCAAGGTCCATGCCAGCCAGGAATTCGCGCCCGCCCTTGCCGAAGGCTTCCGTCATGATCGTACGCTGCTTGCCGAAGAATTCGTGCGCGGCCGCGAGATCGAATTCAGCGTGCTGGAGGATACGGCAGGAGAACTCTTCGTCTCACGGCCGGGAGAGATCGTGCCGGCGGAAAGCCACGGCTTCTACAGTTATGATGCCAAATATATCGACGAGAAGGGCGCGGCGCTGAAAGTCCCGGCCGAGCTGCCGCAAGAGGTCGAGGCGGCCATGCGCGACGTGGCCGCCCGAGCCTTCCGGGCCGTCGGCTGCGACGGCATGGCCCGCGTCGACTTCTTCCTGACTGATGACATGCGATTCCTCGTCAATGAAATCAACACCATCCCCGGTTTCACTGATATCAGCATGTATTCCAAGGCGATGGCGGCAAGCGGCGTCGGCTATGCCGAGATCATCGACCGGCTGGTGGATCATGGACTGGCGCGCGCCGGCCGGACGACGACAGCCCGAACATGAACAGGTTGGTGTTGATTTCCGGATGTTCCGGCGGCGGAAAATCGACGCTGCTGGCGGAGCTTGGCCGTCGCGGTCATGCAATCGTCGAAGAGCCCGGGCGGCGGATCGTCAGGCAGGAGCTCGAGGAAAACGGTACAGCCCTGCCCTGGATCGACATGGCGGCCTTCGCCCGCCGCGCGATCGACACGGCAACGGCCGACCACGCGGCGGCGAGCGCACAGACCGGCTGGGTGTTTTTCGATCGTGGGCTGATCGATGCGGCGGCAGCGCTTCAGCACCTGACCGGCGAACCGGTCCTCAAAAAAATGAGCGCTGTTCACCGCTATAACAGCAGCGTTTTTCTGACCCCGCCATGGCCGGAAATCTATGTCAACGACCCCGAGCGGCGCCATGGCTTCGATGAGGCGGTCGCCGAATACGACAGGCTCGCCGCGATCTATCCGATGCTTGGCTACGAGGTCGTCATGTTGCCGAAAGTCGCCGTCGCCGACCGCGCTGATTTCGTCCTCGACCGCTTGTCCCGGGAAACGAAGTAGCGGCCTCCCGCCGGCATCTCAACGCCTGCGCAGGACACACCACTGGAAAGACTGCCGGCCGCCGCCGGGCGTCGTATGCTCTTCGCGCCAGTCGCGCTCCAGCGTGAAGGTGTGCGAGAATTCTGCCGCCAGCGCGGCCGCATCGTAACGCCGGACCGGCAAGCCGCTGCATCGTTCGGGCCCGTCCGGCGCGAAGGTCGCGATGATCACGATACTGTCCGGCGCCGTGCCGGTTTCGAGCGCGCGTCGATAGGCCAGCCGCTGCTCGGGCTCGCTCAGGAAGTGAAAGACGGCGCGGTCATGCCACACATCGTAATGGCGGTCGGGTTGCCATGCCGTCACGTCGGCAACCACCCAGGCGATCCGGGCGGCTTTATCCTGCAGCCGCACCTTGGCGACCTCGAGCGCCGGGGCGGCGATGTCGAGAACGGTGAGATCAGACCAGCCGCGCTCAATAAGACGGTCGACAAGATTTGATGCGCCGCCGCCCACATCGATCAGCGAGGCCGTGACCGGCAGTTGCAGCTCGTCAAGCGCCTGCAAGGAAGGCCCGGGCGTCGACTGATACCAGCTGACACTGTCGGCAGATTTCGTGCGGTAGACCTCGTCCCAGTGTTCCCGTTTCGCGCTTGTCATCCGATATCCCCATCTCTTGCGGAACTCGACATCCTAACTGATCGACATGTAGGGACTGAGACGTCGGCAACCAGTCGCAGTGCGCCTCAATGTTCTCCGTTCAGGGCGCCAAGTGACGATAGACCAGATCCTTAGGGTCATCCCGGGGTGCTGTGAGATCGAGGCGCGCGCCCAGCCGCTCCGCAACGGCAGCGGAAGCAGCATTGCCGGGAGCGATATAACTGACGAGCGACAGTAGCTTGAGTGCCGCAAAGGCCCAGTCGCGCAGCGCCGAGGCTGCTTCGGTGGCATAGCCCTTGCCCTCATATTCCTCATAGACGAACCAGCCGAGTTCCTTCTCGGGAAAGAGCGGTCCGTGATTGATCCCCACCTGACCGATGCATTCGCCGGTTTCGCCAAGCTCGATCATCAGCGCTCCATGCCCGAAAAGCTGCCACAGGGCGACGTCGTGACAGAACATCCCCCAGGCCGCCCGCAGACCGAACGGCCCGCCCATTCCAACCGATCGCGGCGACGCCATCAGCTGCGCATAGGCGGCGAAATCGTCGATCTCGGGCATGCGGAGCCTAAGACGCTCGGTTCGAATAGTCAGCGCGCCCGTTTCGGACATGTCGTCGCCTTCTCTGTCAGATTGGCTTTGGAGCTTTGGCCGTTGAACGGACTATTCTAGCCTTCAAATGCCGGGGCGAATTGCAACGTACCGCCTGGCGGGGATCCGCGAAAAACAATTCGCTGCACGAGCCGCGTATCGAGGTCGAGATATTTCAGTTGCCCATCGCTGCTGAAACCGACACGGCTATAGATGTCGGGATTGCCGATCAACGCGCATCCGCTGGCACCCATCGCGTTCAGCAGTTCGAGCCCCTTGGTAATCAGCGCCATGCCGATGCCCTGCCGTTGCCGCTCCGGCTTCACCGATATCGGCCCGAGACCGAACCAACCGCCATGCGCGCCGTCAATCGTCACCGGTGAAAAGGCGACATGCCCTAGAATCTCGCCACCCTCTTCGACGACCAACGATATCGTCAGATCGCCCGCCGCGCGAAGTCTCCGGATGATCTCTGCTTCCGTACCGTTGCTGTATGGCATCGGCTTGAATGCGGTCGAGGTCAGATCGTGGATCGCGTCGAAATCATCAGGCGCTTCGTATCGGATCAGCATC
This sequence comes from Rhizobium sp. IY2, assembly GCF_047532935.1. Classification (NCBI taxonomy): domain Bacteria; kingdom Pseudomonadati; phylum Pseudomonadota; class Alphaproteobacteria; order Hyphomicrobiales; family Rhizobiaceae; genus Rhizobium; species Rhizobium sp. IY2. Next base: position 951,272 of record NZ_JBLKNU010000001.1, on the reverse strand, counting down.
TCTGTCATTTTCCCCCAGCGCTATTCAAGGTTGGCATCGATTAAACACCACTCCGCGAGATCGATGGCATTATTCTTCGTAGAGGCGCAACTCCTGCCCTGGGTCGACATGGCGGCCTTCGTTAGTGGCGAAAGTATCCATTCCTTCATGACAAAAACCGCGCTGAGTTGCGCCGAGGTCGGCGGCAGGTGTGGTACCGGACGCCAGCATTGAAGTCTCGGAGAAGCCAAGACTGCGATGCCCCTGAGAAAAGTGGCTGCCGCCGAGACCTGTGCGACGGCAGCCGAGGTGCCCCGGGAGGAGGCTGGGAGTTCGAAATCTCGTCTTCAACATTCGCATGTTATGGTTTCAAGTCGGATCGCCGTCGGTATGGCACTGAGGCCGAGGGGTTCCTCCTCGAATTCCGTTGTCACGTCGGCGGGTTGTGGAATTGCAGCACGCCTACTCTTTCCGGTGCTGCTAGCTGTACACGAGAGCCGAAAGCCTCAATAGCGGATGACTCTCATTTGCTGCACCGCGCTTGCTGCGACGTCGAATGGACGAACACTTTAACATGGAGCTTTGAAACGCCGGTCGCGAGATTCGCGTAAACCGTGAAAATTCATGAGGGCGTTCCCTACGGATGAATTCTCACGATCTCTCGAAACGCAGTCGGCCGTGCGTCTTCTTATATCACCCTGTTGATGGCTCAAGCCACCACGATACCCTGCTCGGCGCGGACGCGTGCATTGCCAATCGTCTCAGCCAGCATCTTCTCGTCGAGCTGGCCTTCCCACTTTGCGACCACGACGGTGGCAAGCGCATTACCGATCAGATTAACAAAAGTCAGTCCCTCGGCGAGGATGCGGTGAATTCCGAGGATCAGCGCGATGCTGGCGACCGGGATGGTTCCGGTGGTATTCAGGGTTGCCGCCAGCACAACGAACGCCGCTCCGGCGATGCCCGCCGCTCCCTTCGAGGTGAGCAGCAGCACCGCGATCAGGCCGAGTTCATGCCAGAAGGTCAGATGTGTGTTCGTCGCCTGTGCCAGGAAGACCGCAACGGTGGTCAGATAGAGGCATGTGCCGTCGAGATTGAACGAATAGCCGGCCGGGATGACGAAGCCCACCACGCTTTCCTCACAGCCGGCCTTGCGCATCTTCTGGATGAGGCGCGGCAGCACCGTTTCAGTCGACGTGGTCGCAGCGACGATCACGATTTCATCCCAGAGATAGCCTAGCAGCCGCCACAGACTGACACCGCACCAATGGGCGACGCTGCCGAGGACGATTGTTGTGAACAATGCGCAGACGACGAAGAACTCGATGATCAACTCGCCCAGCGACCAGAGCGAGGCGGTGCCGAACTGACCGACGGTAAAGGCAATTGCGCCGAAGGCGCCGAGCGGCGCGAAGTACATGATATAGCCAATGATCTTGAAGAACCCTTGCGAGGCGCTTTCGATCACCTGGAACACTGGGCGTCCGCGCTCTCCGATGGCGGCGACGGCGATACCGAACAGGACAGAGATAAAGAGCACCTGCAAAACGTGTCCTTCCGTCAGTGCACTGGCGAAGGTGTCCGGGATGATGTCGAGGAAATAGCCGGAAATGGACTGGTCGTGCGCAGTCGCAAGATAGGTCTTGATCGATGCGGTATCGATTGCGGCAGCGTCGATGTTCATGCCCTCGCCCGGACGCCACAGATCGACTGCGATCAGTCCGAAGATCAGCGCCAAGATCGTGATCGCCTCGAAATAGATGAGGGATTTCAGCGCGACACGCCCGACGCTCTTCATGTCGTTCATGCCGGCGATACCATGCACAACGGTGACGAAGATGATCGGCCCGATCATCATGCGGATCATTTTGATGAAGGCATCGCCGAACGGTTTCATTGCCACCGCTGCGGCGGGTGCGAAGTGTCCAAGCAGAATGCCGATCAAGGTTCCTGCCAGCACCTGAAACCATAGCTGGCCCAAGATGCCGAACCGACTTGCTGGTCTTTTCGTCTCTCCTGAATACGTCATCGTCTTGGTCACTCCCATATACGTCATGTCCATTCCCTCCCAAAAAACGTCACGCTTCCAATGACCTGTTGCCCGGCTGCTCAGCCAAACAAAGTGCCGTCGAACAGTTTCCGGGCAGTACGCAGCATGCCCGCTCCTTTGATCACGCCCTGACAGTTCATCTCGATGACGCAGCCGGTCATGCCGCTCGGATGCTCGACTTCGAGCATCTTGGATTCTCCGTCGGGGATCGCGGCCAACACCTGTGCCGGCGAGCCGTTTATAAGGCAGGCAGTGGCGACGCTGACCGCGCCAAGCACGCCGATGGACGCATGGCAGCGATGCGGAATGAAGGAGCGGACACTGATCGCTCCACCGGTCCTCGGGGCGGAGAGCAGCATCATCTTGGGGACTGATTGTTCGGCGACATCGCCGAGGTTCATCAACGGCCCGGCCTTGAGACGGATCGCCTCGATCCGCGCTTTCAGTTCGGCATTGGCATCAAGCGTCGCCCGATCCTCATAGCCGGTGATCCCGACATCGCTGGCCCGCAAGATCACACAGGGCATGCCGTTGTCGATCAGTGTCGTCTCGACACCTTCGATCACGTCCACCGGGTTGCCCGTGGGAAGCAGAGCGCCGCAGCTCGACCCGGCGATGTCTGCAAAGGCGAGCGGGATTGGAGCCGCCGTTCCCGGAACACCGTCGATCCGCGTGTCGCCCTCGTAGGTAACCTCACCGCCCGGCGTCGACACCGTCGCGATGGCCATCTTGCCGGTATTGACCATGAAGATCGCGACCGGGGTCTCGCCGTTCTTCGCCGCGACCAGCCCGCGCTCGATCGCAAACGGACCGACGCCGGCCAGCATGTTGCCGCAGTTCTGCGCATCGCTGACGATTGCCTGATCGACGAAGACCTGCAGAAACAGATAATCGACGTCCACGCCCTCCCGTGAGGAGCGGGAGACCACAGCGACCTTGGAAGCCAGCGGATCGGCTCCGCCCATGCCGTCGATCTGGCGTGGATCGGGAGAGCCGAAGGCACGCAGCAAGAAGGTATCCCGCTTGGCGATGTCGGCGGGAAGGTCATCGGCAAGGAAGAAACCGCCCTTTGACGTTCCGCCCCGCATCCACATGGCGCGCACGGCTTTAGACATAACGCAGCCCCTTGTCCGTCAGGCGCTCGCGCATGGCGTAAATATCAAGACCGAGTTCACCCTTTGCCAGCCGTTCGCGCTTCTCGGCTTCCTTGGCTTCGCGCGCCTGCGACTGTTCGAGGACGTCTGCGGCATCCGCGCGGCGGACGACGCAGACGCCGTCATCGTCGGCAATAATGACATCGCCAGCCTGGACCAATTCTCCAGCACAGACAATCGGCACGTTGACAGATCCGAGTGTCTCCTTGACGGTTCCCTGTGCAGAGATTGCCTTTGACCAGACCGGGAATCCCATGGCGGTGAGATCGCGCACGTCGCGCACGCCGGCATCAATGATTAGGCCGCGGCACCCTCGGGCCATCGCCGATGTGGCGAGCAGATCACCGAAATAACCGTCCTCGCAGAGTGAGGTAGGGGCGACCACCAGGATATCGCCATCTTTCAATTGTTCAATGGCAACGTGCATCATCCAATTGTCTCCGGGCGGCACGGAGACGGTGACCGCGGAACCGGCGATACGGGCACCGGCGTAGATCGGCCGCAAGCGGCTGCCTAGCAATCCAATGCGTCCTTGCGCCTCGTGGACCGTGGCAACACCGGCCTTTGCCAAGCCGTCAATGACGGCGGTATCGGCGCGATCGATTTGCGTGATAACTGCGGGCATGTTTGATCCTCAATCCATATTCTATTGCATCTATGGAAGGGGAATTTTGGCCGGCAAAGCAAACTGGATTTGCGCACGCCCCATAAGCTATGCTGAAGTGTGGCCATGATTATGCACAGAGAACTCAACCTGCGGCACCTCGAAGCCGTTGCCGTTGCCGGACGACTGGGAAGCATCAGCAGCGCGTCCCAGGTTATGAACCTGTCGCAACCGGCGCTAACCCAGGCCGTCGCCAAAGTGGAGGCCCAACTTGGCCATCTGCTGTTCGACCGCCAACCAAGCGGTGTGATTGCCACCGAGGCGGGGCGATTGATAACAGCCCGCATTGAACGCGCGCTTGCCTACGTGGCGCGCGGCGGGCAAAGCGTGCGACGCGGCGCCCGCTTGCCGCCGCTACCCCATATCGAACGGCGCATCACCTTTGGACAGTTGCGGGCGCTGATCGCGGTCGACAAGGCGGGCAGTTTTGCACTTGCCTCCAAACGAACAGGCCTCTCGGAACCCGCTTTGCACCGGGCGAGCCGCGATCTGGAGCAGTTGCTGGGCGTGCCGCTTCTCACCCGCCAGGGACGTACCGTTCAGCCGACCCCGGCGGCCGTTCTGTTGCTGCGTTTCGCGCACTTGGCACAATCGGAGCTGAATTCCGGCTTCGACGAACTGGATGCACTTCGGTCAGAAGGCGCCGGACGTGTCACCGTCGGCACCATGCCACTGGCGCGTGCAATCCTGCTGCCACAGACATTGGCCCGATTTGCCCGCACCTATCCGGTGGCATCGGTCAACGTCATCGAAGGCCCCTATACGGAATTGCTGGCGAGACTGCGTGAAGGCGAGATGGATCTCCTAATCGGGGCAATGCGCGACCCACCGCCGGTAAAGGATATCGCTCAGGAGCCCTTGTTCATCGATGACCCGGTGATCGTCGGTCGTGCGGGCCATCCCCTGCTGACGGAGCCGGGATTTCCCTTCTCACGGCTATTGGATTTTCCGTGGGTCATTGCCACGACGGGCGCCCCGGTGCGCCATAGGTGGGAAGAAATGTTCACGGATCAGGGGCTGGAGCCGCCCCGGCTGCGGATCGAATGCGGTTCTGTTCTGGTGGTCCGCGGACTGATGCTGGAGGACGACTGGCTGACGCTGATGTCGCGCGACCAGTTCCTGTTCGAGCGACGGGCTGGGCTGCTCCACGAGATCGCTGGCACAGGGCCGTCATTGCGTCGCCAAATCGGCCTTACGACACGCGATGACTGGCGCCCGACGCAGCTTCAGACGGCTTTCATGGACACTTTCCGCGCCGTGTGTGCGGACTGGACTTCAGGAAAAGCAATGGAGCGTCAACCGTTCCGATATGCCTGATCGGCCTATTGTCCATTAGAACGGGGGCATGAACAAACACCAGACAGTCGCATTCATCGGTTTCGGCGAGGCCGCACAGGCCTTCTGCGAAGGTTGGGGCGACACACCATCTTTTGGCTTGCGCGCTTACGACATCAAGACGGATGACGTGTCTTCCGCTGACCCCAAGCGCGAGGATTACCGCCGCTTCGGTGTGGTGGGTTGCGAAGCAACCAGCGACGCCGTTGACGGAGCGGATGCGGTCATCAGCGTTGTGACCGCCGATCAGGCGCTTGCTGCCGCAAGGGACGTGGCAAGGTGGATTTCGCCCGGCACGTTCTTCTTTGATTGCAACAGCGTCGCACCGGCCACCAAGCAGGCTGCAGCAGATGTAATTTCGACGGCCGGTGGACGCTATGTGGATGTCGCGGTCATGGCACCTGTCCGCCCGGCATTGCTCGCCGTCCCCTTGCTGCTATCCGGTCCGTTTGCCGAAGAGGGCGAGAGGTTGCTCGCAGCGCTCGGCTTTAAGGGGCGGGTTATCGATGGTGGGGTCGGCGTAGCGAGCGCAATCAAGATGATCCGCTCCATCATGATCAAGGGGATCGAGGCTCTGACCGCCGAGTGCCTGCTGTCGGCACGCGCAGCAGGCGTCGAAGAGGAGGTTCTCGCGTCACTCGATGCCAGCTTCCCCGGCTGGCCCTGGCGTACCCGCGCCGACTACAATCTCGACCGCATGCTTGTGCACGGACTTCGCCGCGCTGCCGAAATGCGCGAGTCCGCCGTCACAGCTGCCGATTTAGGCCTGGCGGGAACGATGGCGAGCGCCACCGCGGACTGGCAGCAACGGCTCGGCGCCCTTCATCTTTCCCCTCTGCCCGATGGCTTCACCGCCAAGGCCGACGCCATCCTTGCTGCCACAGGAACCTCGAAGCCATGATTATCGACTGCCACGGCCATTATACCACCGCTCCCGCGCCCCATGGCGAATGGCGAGCGCGCCAGGAGGCTGCCATCCAATCGGGAGGCGATATCGATCCTGCCTATCCGGACATTTCCGACGACGAGATCCGTGAGACGATCGAGGCGAACCAGTTGCGCCTGCTGCGTGAGCGCGGCGCCGATATGACCATCTTCTCGCCTCGCGCCTCGGCCATGGCGCCGCATATCGGCGGCGAGGCGGTGGCGAAGGTCTGGGCGCGCCGCTCGAATGACTTGATCAAACGCGTGGTCGATCTTTATCCAGAGAGCTTTGCCGGTGTCTGCCAGCTACCACAAACGCCGGGCATCTCGATTGCCACCGCCATCGACGAACTGGAGCGCTGCGTGAGCGAGCTCGGCTTCATCGGCTGCAATCTCAACCCCGATCCCTCCGGCGGCAAGTTCGATTCGCCGCCGCTGACGGACCGGGCCTGGTACCCCTTCTTCGAGAAGATGGTGGAACTCGATGTTCCGGCGATGATCCACGTTTCGGGCAGTTGCAATTGCGCGATGCACGCGACCGGTGCCTACTACATTGCCGCCGACACCATCGCCTTCATGCAATTCATCGAGGGCGACCTGTTCCGCGACTTTCCGACACTGCGTTTCATCATCCCGCATGGCGGCGGTGCAGTCCCCTATCACTGGGGTCGTTATCGCGGCCTCTCCGACATGCTGAAACGCCCTCCCCTCAGCGAGCATGTGATGAAGAACGTCTATTTCGATACCTGCGTCTACCACCAGCCCGGCATCGACCTGTTGTTTGAGGTGATCGACGTGGAGAATATCCTGTTCGGTTCGGAAATGGTCGGTGCCGTGCGCGGGATCGATCCGCAGACCGGCCACTATTTCGACGACACCAAGCGCTATGTCGATGCGCTGCAGATTCCGGACGAAGACAAGCGAAAAGTCTTCGAGCTCAACGCCCGCCGCGTCTATCCGCGTCTCGATGCACAGCTCAACGCAAGGGGGCTGTAATGGCCGATTTCCGGATGGATGCCGACTGGCTCTGCTACGATCCCGCGCCCAGCAAGCCGACCTATGCACCGCCTCCGGGCGCTGTGGACGCCCATTGCCACGTCTTCGGCCCCGGTGATGTCTTTCCCTATGCATCCGAGCGGAAATACACGCCGTGCGATGTCGGCAAGGAGCAATTGTTCGCGCTGCGCGACTTTCTCGGCTTCCAACGCAATGTCATCGTCCAGGCGACCTGTCACGGCGCTGACAACCGCGCACTGGTCGATGCGCTGCGGGCGGCCGGCGATCGTGCCCGCGGCATCGCGACAGTGCGCGATACGGTGACGGACGAGGAACTCACGGACCTGCATGACGCCGGCGTGCGCGGCGTCCGCTTCAACTTCGTGCGCCGCCTCGTCGATCCCAAGCCCGACGCCTATTACCGCACGATCATCGAGCGCATCGCGCCGCTCGGCTGGCAGGTGGTGATCTACTTCGAAGCGGCCGATCTGGAGGAGCGTTGGGATTTCTTCACCTCGCTGCCGACAACCGTGGTGGTAGATCATATGGGCCGGCCCGACGTTGCGAAACCGGTCGACGGTCCGGAGTTCGGTAGGTTTATCCGGCTCATGACCGAGCACGAGAATGTGGTCAGCAAGGTGAGTTGCCCGGAACGGCTATCGCGATCGGGTCCGCCGAACTACGACGATGTCATCCCCTTCGCGCGCACACTGGTCGAGCGCTTCCCCGATCGCGTTCTGTGGGGCACCGACTGGCCGCACCCCAACATGACGAACCATATGCCTGACGACGGAGCACTGGTGAACATCATTCCACGCATCGCGCCGACCGAAGAGCTTCGGCAAAAGCTGCTCGTGGACAATCCGATGCGGCTCTACTGGCGATAGCCGGACATCGTGGATCGCTGGGCGACGCATCTCGAACACGAGGAAAACATCAATCCAGACGCACTGGGCATTCATGCCTTGGCTGTGCGTGCTCGCCTTGCATGACTGACATCAATCTAGGGGAGGAGACTATGAACATACAACACCAACGGAATATGCTATCGCGGCGGATGCCAACATTGATGAAATCACTGATCCCCGCGTGCCTTCTGACACTTGCGATGACAGGGGCCGCCGCGGCGCAGGAGGACGACTATCCGACCCGCGAGATCAGTCTCGTCATTCCCTTCGGTCCCGGCGGAATTGCCGACATTACCGCGCGCATCGTCGGCGATTCGCTTGGCAAAAAGCTCGGGAAACAGATCGTTATCATGAACCAGCCAGGTGCCGGCGGATCAGTCGCCGCTCGGGTTGCGCTGAATGGTGAACCCGACGGATATACGCTGGCATTGCTTTCAAACGGCACCGCAATCAGTGTCCCGCTGTTCAAGAACCTGCAGTTCGACCCCGTCGCCGATTTCGTGCCGGTATCCAGCCTGGCTTACTTCGACTTTGTATTCGTCACCAAGGCAGATAGTAAATTCAAATCCCTCAAGGATATTCTCGAAGCTGCCCGCGCCAATCCAGCCGCGCTCAACGTCGGGACGATCAATGTGGGGAGCAGCCAGAACCTTGCGGCCGAACTCTTCAAGTCGACCGCCGGAGTCGATTTTACCATCGTCCCCTATAAGGGTACGCCGGATCTTCAGGTTGCCCTGCTCGGTGGGGAACTCGACATGATCATCGACAGCCAGACCGCGCTGAAGGCTGCCCTCCAGCAAAACCAGGCGGTTGCGATTGCATCCTCTGGCCCTACCCGCTCGATCCTCCTGCCGGATGTGGCGACGGCCGAGGAAGAAGGTGTGAAGGGGTTCGACGTCACGTCCTGGAACGGCATTTTCGCGCCCGCTGGCACGCCGCAGGCCGTAGTGGACAAGCTCAACGCAACGCTCGTCGAGGTGCTTGCCGATCCCGACGTGAAGAAGCGGTTTGCCGAGCTCGGCGTCGAAGCCCGTTCCAGCACGCCACAGGAGATCGGAGATCGTCTAAAAGCGGATATCGAGAAGTGGTCAAAAGTCATCGAGGATTCGGGCATCGTGCGGCAATAGGCGGCAACACAGCGACACCGATGTTCGGCCTATTTTCCAATGCCTTAGAACAGGGATGAACCGGCCATCCGGCCAAACTGGTTTGACGTCCGCCGAGGGCCTCACCTTTCCGAGTTGAGATTCGACCAGGACGCCGGATGCTCCATTCGCCTTCCATTTTGCATCCTTCTCCCTTCTCTGAGGGGGGAAGCTTTCGGAACGGCCCGCGATAACAAGTATCGGCGGCGATCGAATGTATCCCGTTCCTATTATCAGGGAAGCGGAGAATATTGATCGCACCGCCTTCAATTTTCGGAGCTATCATGAAATCCGTTTCCTTCGATTCCACGAACGCCACCTGCGGAGCGATCTTCGTCGCGCTCGGGGTATTCTTCGCCTATCAGTCCTTCAATCTTGACCTCGGCACGGCGTTCCGCATGGGTCCGGGCTATTTTCCGTTGGTCCTGGCGATCATCCTGACGCTCCTGGGGACCATTATCGTGATCCAGTCGGCACGGGTCGAGGGTGAGCCGATCGGGCCGATTGCCTGGCGAGGCCTGCTGTTCATCCTGCCGGCGCCGATCTTCTTCGGTCTCACCGTTCGTGGGCTCGGTTTCGTTGTGGCGTTATTCTTCGCCGCGTTGATCGCCTCCTTTGCCTCGCAGAAGATGCGCCCGCCCATGGCGGTGGCTCTGTCGTTCGGCATCACCGTCTTCTCCGTCGCCGTGTTCAGCTATGGACTCGGCCTGCCGTTCGAGCGCTTCGGCCCCTGGGTCCGGTTCTAGGAGGCGATGATGGATCTTTTCAGCAATCTCGCGCTCGGTTTTGCGACAGCCGGCACTCCGGAAAATCTGCTCTTCTGCCTGATCGGCGTGCTGCTCGGCACGTTGATCGGCGTGCTGCCCGGCATCGGCGCCACGGCGACGATCGCCATGCTCTTGCCGATCACCTTCCAGCTCGAGCCGGTCTCCTCGCTGATCATGCTCGCCGGCATCTATTACGGCGCGCAGTACGGCGGTTCGACGACGGCGATCCTCATCAACATGCCGGGCGAATCCTCGTCTGCGGTGACCGCAATCGACGGCTACCAGATGGCGCGCAAAGGCCGGGCCGGCGTAGCGCTCGCGATCGCAGCCCTGGGTTCGTTCTTTGCCGGCACGGTCTCGACCTTCCTCGTCGCAATCTTCGCACCGCCGCTGACCGCGATTGCCCTCCAGTTCGGCGCGGCGGAATATTTCTCGCTGATGATCGTCGGCCTCGTCTCCTCGATCGCGCTGGCGCACGGCTCGATCGTCAAGGCGCTGGCGATGGTGGCGCTCGGGCTGCTGCTCGGCCTCGTCGGCACCGACATCTATACCGGCACGCCGCGCTTCACACTCGGCATCCGCGAATATGCCGACGGGCTGAACTTCGTCGCTGTCGCCGTCGGTGTCTTCGGCGTGGCGGAAATCTTGCGCAATCTCGAGGGCGAGAAGACCCGCACGGTGCTGATGGCAAAGGTCAGCGGCCTGTTGCCTACACGACAGGACTTCAAGGAGATGATGTGGCCGGTCATTCGCGGCACCGGCATCGGCTCGGCGCTCGGCATCCTGCCGGGCGGCGGCGCAATCCTGGCGGCTTTCGCCTCCTATACCGTCGAGAAGCGCTTGTCGAAAACGCCAGAAGAATTCGGCCACGGTGCGATTGCCGGCGTCGCCGGTCCGGAATCGGCCAACAATGCCGGCGCGCAGACCTCGTTCATCCCGCTTTTGACGCTGGGTATCCCGGCCAATCCTGTGATGGCGTTGATGGTCGGCGCAATGATCATTCAGGGCATCGTTCCCGGTCCGAACGTCGCCGTGGAGCAGCCGGCACTGTTCTGGGGCATCATCGCCTCAATGTGGATCGGCAACTTAATGCTGGTGGTGCTCAACCTGCCCCTGATCGGGCTCTGGGTGAAACTACTCACCATCCCCTACTATGTGCTCTTCCCGATCATCATGGCCTTCTGCGCAATTGGGGTCTACAGCGTCAACTCCAATGTCTACGATCTCTACGCGGTCGCCTTCTTCGGCCTTGCCGGTTACGCGCTGGTCAAGCTGCGTTGCGAGCCGGCGCCGCTTCTGCTCGGATTCGTGCTCGGGCCGTTGCTGGAGGAAAACCTGCGACGGGCGATGATCTTGTCGCGCGGCGATCCGACGACCTTCGTCACCAGGCCGATCAGCGCCATCCTGCTGTTGCTCGCATTAGCCGTTCTCGTCGTCGTTTTCCTACCGAGCATCAAGGCGAAGCGCGAGGCAGTGTTCCAGGAAGAGGATTGAGAACACTGTCAACTCCCCCAGCGCTATTCAAGGTTGGCATCGATTAAGCACCACTCGGCGACATCGATGGCATCATTCTTCGTAAAGGCGCAGCTCCTGCCCACCGGACATGATCCTGAGGATATAGACGGTTTCACCCTCAACGGTGAAAGCAATGCTCAGGCTTCGTTCGAAGCCGACGATCCTCAGGCCATCCCGAATCTCGCTCCGAACCGTTCCTCGCTTTGGAAAGCTTTGAAAACTTTCCAGAAAGGCTTGAAGGCAATCGATATAGTTTTGAGCAGCAGCCTCTCTGGCGCGCGGCACAAGGTAAGTCAACAACGCATCGACACCTGTCGGGCGGCGACACTCAGCCGGACCGCGTATCTCATTCCTTGCTGTTGGCCGCAATGGATTTGATGCGTTTGCCGAAACCCTCGAAACCATCTTCGAGAGATACCGATCTTTCGGGATGCGTTTTGAGTTCATCATAAACAGGTGCGACCTCTTCGCGGAGCCAACGCTCGACCGCGGCATCACGCGCGGCAAGGGTTCGCAGCCCGTCGCGGATGACTTCACTTTCGGTGGCGTATTCTCCCGAGGCGACCTTAGCCTTGACCATTTCAGCCATTTCGATCGGCAAGGTGATGCTTAACGATTGAGTTGTCCGCATGGAATTACCTCCCGCTTTCAACCCTTATCCCACAGAGCACGATTAAATCCTACACTTTCCGAAAGTCCACCATTTGGCATCCTGCAAAATGGAGCAGCGCGACACACCTCACGAAAAAGCCCGGCGCGACGGCCGGGCTTCTTCTCGATCTCTTCTCGGCAGACCTTAGAAGGTTGCCGCACCACTGCCCCAGGGGCCGTGGTGGAAATCCTTGCCATCGAGGCGGTCGAAGCCGTGGGCGCCGAAGAAGTCGCGCTGGGCCTGGATGAGGTTTGCCGTTCCCCTGCCCTGGCGGTAAGCATCGAAATAGGTGAGTGCCGAGGTCAGCGCCGGCACCGGCAGGCCGGCGGAAATCGCAGCGGCAACGACGCGGCGAAGCGCCGGGATCGATTCCTTGACCATGTCCGAGAAGGCGGGCGTTACGATGAGGTTGGCGGCATCAGGCGCCTTGGTGAAGGCCGAGGTGATCTCGTCGAGGAACTGCGAGCGGATGATGCAGCCGGCGCGCCAAATACGGGCGATCGTCGGCATCGGCAGCGACCAGTTGAACTCGCGCGAGGCTTCCGCCATCACCGCGAAGCCCTGCGCATAGGCGCCGATCTTGGCGGCAAACAGCGCCAGTTCCAGATCCTTGTTGAGCTCGGGGCCGTAGGCGATCGGGAAGGATACGGCCTGCGTGCCGAAGATCTTTTCGGCGGCTTCGCGCTGCGATTTCATCGAGGAGAGACTGCGGGCGGCGACCGCGGCTTCGATCGCCGTTGCCGGAATGCCCATGTTCTGCGCCTCGATCGCCGACCACTTGCCGGTGCCCTTCTGGCCGGCCTTGTCGAGGATCATGTCGACCATCGGCCCGCCGGAGACGGGGTCGTTGGCGGCAAGCACCTTTTCGGAGATCTCGATCAGGTAGGAGTTCAGCCGGCCCTTGTTCCATTCGCCGAAGATGCCGGAAATATCGGAGGCGCTCTTGCCGAGGCCGTCGCGCAGGATGCCGTAGATTTCAGCGATCATCTGCATGTCGGCATATTCGATGCCGTTATGGATGGTCTTGACGAAATGGCCGGCGCCGTCATTGCCGAGCCAGGCGACGCAGGGCTCGTCATTGTAGCGGGCGGCGATCGAGGTCAGCACCTTCTCGACACGCTTCCAGGATTCCTCAGTGCCGCCGACCATGATCGACGGGCCGTGACGCGCACCTTCTTCACCGCCTGATACACCCATGCCGATGAAGGTGAGATCGGTATCCTTGAGGCGGTCGAAGCGGGCGACGGTGTCGCGGAAATTGGCGTTGCCGGCATCGATCATGATGTCGCCCTTGGAAAGATGCGGGCGCAGCGCTTCCATCTGCTGGTCGACGGCATCACCCGCCTTGATCATGATGATGATCGGGCGCGGCGGCCGGATCGCCTCGACGAATTCTTCGATGGTCTTGCAGGGAATGATCTGCTTCTTCAGATCGCCGGCGCTCTCGTAGAATTCGTCGGTTTTCTCCGGCGTGCGGTTGAAGACCGCGATTTTATTGCCTTTCTCCGCGATGTTGAGCGCCAGGTTGGAGCCCATGACCGCAAGGCCGATCAGTCCGATTTCTGCCTTTTCCACGACAAACCTCCGATGTGTCATTTGGACCGGTGTTGTGGCACTGTCTCAGCCAAACGGCAAGTCTCGCAAGGGTCTAATCGGTTCGCAAAAGCCAATGAAATGAAGCTTGCACTGCTGACTTGTCCGACAACCCCAGACGGCGGCCGGCCGATCGGCAAGCGACGAGTTTTCGCGCGGCCTGCCCGTAATGCCCTATCTCATGTTATCATCATTGCCTCGGGAGATATCGCATTGGCATCAGGAAGACGAAAAGATACGGCTCTCCTGGCGGCCCGCGCCGGCCGCTACCGCGAACATGCCTCGCCGCCGGCGCTGCGGCGCCATTTCAGCCGCCTCTGGTCGCATACGCTCCATGACGGACCGCCGGCAATGGTGGCAATCGTGCCGGACGGCTATTGCGACCTTCTCTGGATCGACGGCCGGCTGATTGTCGCCGGCCCCGACAGGACGGCAGCCTTTCCCATCATCCGGCCGGGCGCAACCGTCATCGGCGCACGTTTTGCACCGGGCGCCGCGGCACCCTGGCTGAGGACACCGCTCTCGGCCCTGGTCGGCTGCTCGGTGCCCCTGAGTGACATTGGCCGGGAGGACACGGCCGAATTCGAGGCGCGGCTTGGGGATTGTCCCAATCCCTCGGCCGCTATGGCGCTCTTCAGCCGCCTGCTCGAAGAAGCCGCACGCCATGAGGAAGAACCCGCCCGGGACGCCGCCGTGATCTTCGCCGCCGCCGACAGCGCTCGCCCGGCATCCGGCCTGCTCGACCGGCTCGGCATGAGCGAAAGGCAGCTGCGCCGTCGCTGCCACCATCATTTCGGCTATGGCGCAAAGACACTGGAACGGATCCGCCGGTTCCAGCGTTTCCTCGACCTCTGCCGCAGGTCGGGCACGATGCCGCTTGCCCGCCTGGCGTTCGAAGCGGGCTTTGCCGACCAGCCCCACATGACGCGCGAGGTCGGCGAGCTTTCGACTCTGACGCCTGCCGTCATTCTCGACCAGTTCAGCATGCGCAAAAGAGCTGACTGACCGTTTTGTTCAAGACGCTGCCGGCTGGTTTGTTATTCTGACGAAACCAAATGCCAAGGACCTGCAAGCCATGTCGACAATGCCCGCGAAAATCATCCACCTGTCGATCGAGCGCGACTGGCGCGACGTCTACGATTTTGCCGGCAAGCCGGAGAACATGCCGCTCTGGGCCTCCGGCCTTGCGACCGGTTTCGAGCCCGACGGCGCCGACTGGATCGCCCACGGTCCTCTCGGCACGGTCAAGGTGAGCTTCGTTCCCGCCAATGAATTCGGCGTGATCGACCATACTGTGACGATCGAATCCGGTCTCAGGGTCTATAATGCCCTGCGCATCGTGCCGAACGGCGATGGCTGCGAGGTCATGTTCACGATGCTGCGCCTGCCCGGCATGACCGACGCGCAGTTTTCCGCCGATGCCGCCCATGTCGAGAAGGATCTCGCCATGCTGAAAGCCCTGATGGAGAGATAGATGGCCGATAAAGCAGAAAACCACGACCGCCGTATCGATTATGTCGAATTCAACGTCGCCGACATCGCCGCCGCCAAAGCCTTTTACGGCTCGGCCTTCGGCTGGCGTTTCACCGACTACGGCCCGAACTACTGCGAATTCGACGATGGCCGGCTGAAGGGCGGCTTCACCGATTTCGGCCCCGTGCGGCCCGGCGGCCCGCTTGTTGTCGTCTATGCCAAGGACCTGGAAGAAGTGCTGACCTCAGTGGAAAGAGCCGGCGGCACGATCTGCCGGCCGATCACCGATTTTCCCGGCGGCCGCCGCTTCCACTTCCTCGACCGCGACGGTTACGAACTCGCCGTCTGGGCGACTGCCTGACGGTAACTTGATTGGTCAGGGCGCGCCTGAATCAGCCGGCCGGGGTCAGGCAGCCTGCCGCCGCCGATCGTGATCTTCCATGACGATCAGCGCACCGATGACAGTACCGCCCGCATCGCGCAGCGGCGACATGCGACAGCGCACCTGCCGCGATCCGACACTGCCGGCCGGGCGCTCATAGGTATAGTCGATCTGGTCCCCGGCAAAACAGGCGTCGAGCTTGTGCTTGGCGCATTCGGCAAACCGCTCCTCACCGATGAATTCGGAAAGGTGGCGGCCAATGAGTTCCATCGGCTTTCTGTTGAGATGGGCGCTGTTGGCGGGATTGGAATAGAGGTAGCGATAGTCCCTCGTCAGCACAGCCACGCGGTCCGGCAGGCTTTCGAGGATCACGGCATTGAGGAACTGGCCGTTGTCGGTATCCGGCACATAGGCCGCTGGCGGTTCGATGCGCACGTCCTGCGGCGAAGGCGTTCGCCAGTCCGGCCCATGCGCCCCGAAATAGCGGTCGAGCAGATAGGAAAGCACCGTCGTGTGTTCGGTGACACTGGCGCTGTCGTCGGCATCCTGGCTGATCAGATGGGTCACAAACTGCAGTTGCATGTAGACTTCGAGCAGGTTCACCGCCTTGTGGGCAAGGATCGCTTCGACCAGCGGCTCGACATGACGGTCGAGCGCCGTGACGCGCTGGTCGTCGCCCAAGCGGATGGCTTCCTCGATTTGCACGCAACGCAAGGAAAAGGCCCGAAAAAGCTCCAGCAAGACGCTCCAACTCCCATTGTCCCAAGAACGAGTCCGAAACCGGCTAAGGCTGCACCTCCCAAAAATGCGCCCTGCAGTAGACATTATTCGCGTCTTGGGGGTGACGGGTAACATGAAGTGCCCTCAGTTTCAATCCGAGGGCACCTGCCGCTTTTCACCGCTGATAATTGAGGGTGGACCTTTTTGCAGCACGATGCCGAAAGTGTAAGCGTTTTTTAGACCGGCCCACCTAAAATCAATCTGTCTTAAGGCGCGAGCGTCTGCTTGATCTGCCAGCGGTCGTGATACCAGAGCCACTGTTCCGGGTATTCCCGTACCCAGCTTTCCACCTTGTCGTTGAGCAGCTGGGCGGCTGCCGGCAGGTCGAGATTGCCCTTGGCGTCGCGCGGCATGTCCAGCCGCGGCTCGATCTCCAGCCGGTAGCGATTTCCCGGCAGCCGGATGCAGCGCGCCGGATAGACCTCGCAGTCGAACTGGCGCACCAGCTTCGGCAGCAGCGGATTGGTCTTGACCTCGCGCCCGAAGAAGGTGCCTTTCAGCCCCTTACGGAATTTCTGGTCGACGAGCACGCCGACCCCCTGGCCTGCTTCCAGCTGGCGGGCGAGCGCAAAGGAGGAACCGGCATGCGAAGGCACCAGCTTGCCCATGCGCGCACTCCTGAAGTCGAACACCTTCTTGGCGACATAGGGATTGTTCGGCGGCCGAAAAAGCACGGTCACGGTGAGCCCGAAGGCGGCCCCTGCCACCGGCAGCAGTTCGAAATTGGCGGTGTGGCCGGTAAAGACGATGAAGGGGCGTGGATTGTCACGCAGGTCGAGGAAGATCGGGACGCCAGACACCTCTACCCTGCCCGGCTCCGACTTTTCGGGATCGTAGTCGAACAGTTGGTCGAGGAAGACGTATTCGGCCGCCAGCCGGCCCATATTGCCCCAGCTGTCGAGCGCGATCACCTCGATCTCGGCCTCGCTCTTCTCGGGGAAGGCGTTGCGAAGATTGGTCAGCATCAGCCTGTGGCGGCGGGTGCGCCGGCCGAGGCGACGCATCATCCTGTCGGCGAAGCGGATCGCGCCATCGGCCGGAAACAGCTTCAGGAAATTCAGGAAGCCGAACATCACCTGCGCCACCAGCCATTGCTGGAAATTTCTGAGCGCCAGCACGATCCGGGTGATGAAGAGCTTCACGCGGTCAATCCATCTTCAGGATGATCTTGCCGAAGATCTGGCGCGATTCCATCCGCTCCAGCGCCCGGTCGATATCGCTAAAGCTGACTTCGGTGTCGATGACCGGATGCACGAGCCCGCGGCCCATCTTCTGCATCGCATCCGCCATGTTCTCCATGCGGCAGCCGAAGGAGCCGAAAAGCTTCAGCTGCTGCTGGAACAGCATCATCAGGTTCATCTCTGTGGAAACACCCGAGGTCGAGCCGCAGGTGACGAGCCGCCCGCCGCGCTTCATGCAGAGCATCGAGCCCGCCCAGGTGTCCTTGCCGACATGTTCGAAGACGACGTCGACGCCCTTCTTCTTGGTGAGCTTGCGCACCACGCCCTCGAAGCGGTCGGTGCGATAGTTGATGACGTGATCGGCGCCGAGCGCCTTGGCCTTCTCGATCTTGTCGTCGGAACCGACCGTGGTGATGACGGTGCAGCCGATCTTCTTGGCAAGCTGGATCGCCGCCGTGCCGATGCCGGAACCGCCGGCGTGGACGAGAATCGTCTCGCCCGGCTCGAGCTTGGCATTGTCGAACAGCATGTGCTCGACCGTGCCGAAGGTGACGGGCGCGAGTGCTGCACCGATCGCATCGACACCGGGAGGAGCCGGCACCAGCAGGCGCGCCGGCAGGTTGACCTTCTCCTGCGCAAAGCCGTCGAGATGAAAGCCGTGCACGCCCGAGACATGTTCGCAGAGATTGTCGCGGCCCTCGCGGCAGGGGCGGCAGAGACCGCAGGTGCGCGCGCCGTAGATCGAGACGAGCTGGCCCGGCAGCACGTTGGCGACGCCCGGCCCGATCGATTCCACGACGCCCGAAGCTTCCGCGCCGATGACCAGCGGCATCTTGCGCTTGGCGAAGGCCATGCCGCGCCAGCCCCAGACGTCGATGTGATTGAGCGCCACCGCCTTGACCCGCAACGTCACCTCTCCGGCGCCAGGTGCGTCCGGTTCCGGCAGATCGGTGATCTCAAGCTTGCGGTCGTCGATCAGTTGCAAAGCGCGCATGGCAAAATCCCTCGCCTGAAGGCGTCATCTCTCTCAAAAATTTGTCGGGAACCGCTTAAGCCGGTTCGAGCGCCATGACAAGGCTGGCATTCTGCCCGCCGAAGCCGAAGGAGTTGGAAAGCACGGCTGAAACCTGGGCTTCGCGCTTCTTGTTCGGCACGACATCGAGAACGATCGACGGATCGGGGTTGGTGTAGTTGATCGTCGGCGGCAGCGTTCCGGTCAGCATCGTCTGCAGCGAGAACACCGCCTCGACGGCACCCGCTGCCGTCAGCGTATGGCCGATCATCGACTTGTTCGACGAGACCGGGATGCCGACGAGCCGCTCGCCGAAGACGGCCGACATCGCCCCATATTCCATCTTGTCGTTCTCCGGCGTCGAGGTGCCGTGGGCATTGATGTAGCCGATGCCGCTCTCGTCGATGCCGGCATCGGCAAGCGCCGCGCGAATCGTCGCGATTGCCGGGCCGCCATCCGGCGACGACCGGGTGCGATGAAAGCTGTCGGCCTTGTCGCCGGCGCCCTTCATGATGCCGAGCACCTTGGCGCCGCGGGCGACCGCCGCTTCCAGCGATTCCAGCACCAGCGTCGCGGCACCTTCGGCGATGACGAAGCCGTCGCGATCCTTGCTGAATGGCTTGGAGGCCTTGGTCGGCGGATCGTTCTGCGTCGAAAGGGCAGACAGCAGCGAGAAGCGGATCAGCGCTTCGGCGCTCAGCGATCCGTCGGTCGCAACCGTCAGCGCCCGGGTCGTGCGGCCCTGGCGGATCGCCTCGATGCCGAGTTGGATGGCCGTGACGCCGGAAGCGCATGCGGTCGACAGCGTCACGGGAAGGCCGCGCGTGCCGAACCGGTCTGCCAGGCGTTCGGAAATCGCGCCGAACAGTGCCGCCTCGTGGAAGGCCGGGTCCGGGCGCTGGCGCAGCGCCGTCAGGAAGCGCTCATAGGCATCGCCCGGATGGTCGGAGGCCGGTGAACGGTCGGCAAGCTCGAAACGCGCGCTCCATTCCGGCTCGATCGGCGGGGCGGCGAGGAACAGCGGGCCGTTGAAATCGCCGGAAAGGCCGGCATTAGCAAGCGCCTCGATCGTCGTTTCGCGGGCAAAAGCATAGGAGCGCTCGACAGCATTCGGCACTGGGATGCCGATGAAATCGACAGTGCCGGCGATCCGAGTCGACAGGCCCTCGGTCGGGAAACGGTTGATCTCGTGGATACCCGACGTGCCAGACGAGAGCGCTGCCCAGTTGTCGCTGAGGCCCTGACCAAGCGAGGTGATGATGCCCATGCCGGTCACCGCCACGATCGGACGGCCGAGATGATCCCTGTAAGCGGAAGCTGTCATGTCCTTACTCCTCACGCATCTGCGGAAAGAACGGCAACACCTTCGCCGCGCTGATGTCCGACCGTGGTTACGACGGCGGCGGTGGCGCCTGCCCGCATCGGCGCCTCATGAGCGACATCGAAGGGCGGAACCTTGGCCTTGCCATCGACGGCAAGGGCTGCAAGCGCCAGCCCCAGCGTGAACTGCGTCTCGATCGTATGGCCGGTGACGCCGCCGAAGCCGCGGATCGCAACGTCGGGCAAATGATGTTCGAGCACCGCCCGTTCACGGGCGGCAAGATCGTGCATACCGGTCGAGCCGGAAAAGACCGCCGTGCTCTCGGCGGCAAGTCCGACGGCCGGTGCCAGGAGCCGCTCCAGCCGGACCTCGAGATTGCCGGCATTGCGGTTGCCGCGGTCACCCTCGACCGCGTCGATGACGGCGTAGATATGGGCACCGCGGGCTTCGGCATGCTTGCGCGATTCGAGCACCAGGAAGGCGCCGGCCGAACCGGTGATCATGCCGCCGCCGTCGCTGGGTCTCCGCGACCAGAGCGGCACCCAGTCGCCGCGCGCATGCGCGCCGATCGCTTCGGTGAGCAGGATCATATCGGGCCGTTCGGCCGCGAAGGCGCCGCCAACCAGCGCATGCGAGGATTCGCCTGACTTGATGCGGTAGAAGGCGGTCTCGACGGCTGATATGCCGGCCGCTTCCTCGCCCATGAAGGTGCGCGAGGAGCCGGTGACCTTGTGCACGATCGAGATATTGCCGGCGAGCAGGTTGGAAAGCTGGGCAAGGAACAGCGTCGGCCGGAGCTCCGTCGTCAGCTTTTCGTTGAGCAGCAGCTCACGGTCGTTGCGCTTCAGCGCTTCGTCGACGATCAGCGTATCGACATTGATGTCACGCTCGCCGCCGCCGGCCGCCACAATCATGTCCATGGCGCCGCAGGCCTCGATATCATCCTTGAAGCCGGCATCGTCGAGCGCAAGGCCGGCAGCGAAAACGCCGATGCGCTGCCAGTTCTCCATCTGGCGCTGGTCGCCGCGCTTGGCGATCTGCTGCGACCAGTCGATCTCGGGCAGCGGATGCACCGGATAGGGCTTGAACTTCTCGGTCTCGACGATCGCCTTCGGGGTAGTGCCGGCCGAAAGCAGCGCGATATGCGCATCCTTGCCGACGCCCTGACAGGTGACGATGCCGATGCCTGTGATGACGACGTCGTTTGCAGCCTTGCTCATCCAATCACTCCCTGCGCCGCGATCGCTTCGAGAAGCCCGATCTCGCCGGCACGTTTCTTCACGATATCGCCGAGCGGCACCTCGGAAAACGGCATGGTGCGAAGCTTCAGCTGCGCATCGCAGACCTTCTTGCCGGCGCTGGTGATTTTAGCCTTGGTGACCGCAAAACCCGAACCGTCATGCTCCAGAACCGCCTCGATGTCGAGCACCGCTTCCGGCTCGACGAAGGTGCGCATCTTGGCGCCGTCGACAGTCATCAGGAAAGGCATGGCGGCAAAATCGGTGACGGCAAGCACCAGCATGCCGGAGGCCTGCGCCATGGTCTCGATCAGAAGCACGCCGGGGACCAGCGGCATTCCGGGAAAATGGCCTTCGAAAACGGGGCTCTTGGCCGGCACGACGGATCGCGCCTTAAGCGTGCCCTTCTTCAGGTCCACCGCTTCGACGCGGTCAATCATCTGGAAATATTCCAGCAGCATTCGGATCCTCCGGCCCGACAGGCCAGATCCGCCCGCCGGTGACGCCTGAAGCGCGTCGCATAGAAGCTGGTCGCACTTTAGGTCTTTGTTTTGTGCATGTCGTCGCCCCAAAACCGCTGCACGCTTTTGGGCGACATGCACTAGTTAGGAACGAAACCGCCCGGCCGCCATATTCACGGCGGCAGGGCGTTCAAAAAAGACTTTTATGTCGCTCAGGCCTTGGCTGCTTTGAGCTCGTCGATCTTGGCGCAGAGGTTCTTCAGCACGAAATATTCTTCGGTGGAAACCTTGCCTTCGTTGACTTCCTGCGTCCACTTTTCGAGCGGAATCTTGATGCCGAATTCCTTGTCGATCGCAAAGACGATGTCGAGGAAATCGAGGCTGTCGATACCGAGGTCGTCGATCGTATGGCTCTCCGGCGTGATCGTCGCGCGGTCGATCTCGCTGGTTTCTGCAATAATGTCGGCAACTTTATCGAATGTAGCGGTCACGCGCTGTACCTCATGAAATGACGATTTAAACCTCCTCATAGGCAAATCCATTTCAAAAGCCAATGCTTTCGTCCCGGCGTTGCGGCAATTTGCCGGTTGGGTGTTGCCTAAACAGCAATGGAATGCCGGTCTTTGCCGTCCCCGGGACGGGCGCCGAGGCGCGCGGCGATGCCGCACCCGAAAGCCCGCCCAGCCGGAAGGCGAAAAAGCCGTCCGAATCAAACCCGCGAACGGCCCTCGCATCGCGGCAAACGCAACTTCCGGCAAAACCGGCGGGCGGGGATGCTTTGATCTAAATCAAACAGCGATCCCGGCGAAATTGATAATCCTCAAGGCGCGCTGGGGGCATGCGCGGGCATGGGCCATGCCGGACGCGCCAATCCTGCCGGCCATACGAAGATTTCAAAAGGGATCAGGACATGGATGTTGCACGCAGTGAGCTTTTCGAGACCAGCACTCCTGTCGCTTGCGCTTCCTGCCAGGCGCGGCACGGCGTCGTCTGCGGCGCCCTGTCGAGTGGTCAATTGAGAGAGCTCAACCGCCACTCTCTGCGCCGCAAGATCGAGGCCGGCTGCGAAATCATCGCCCAAGGGGCGGAAAGCTCTTTCTATTCGAACATCATGCGCGGGGTGGTGAAGCTCTGCAAGGTGATGCAGGACGGGCGCCAGCAGATCGTCGGGCTGCAATTCGCCCCCGATTTTGTCGGCAGACCTTTCGTGCGTGAAAGCACGCTATCGGCTGAGGCTGCGACCGACGCCGAAATCTGCGTCTTTCCCCGTAACCTGCTCGACCGCATGATATCCGAGACACCAGAGCTGCAGCGCAGCTTGCACGATCAGGCGCTGAAGGAGCTCGATGCCGCGCGCGAGTGGATGCTGACGCTCGGCCGGCGCACCGCAGGCGAGAAAGTCGCAAGCCTGCTTTACCTTATCGCCACACATGCCGAACCGCAGACCGCCACGAGCACCGCCTTCGATCTGCCGCTATCGCGCGCCGAGATCGCCGATTTCCTCGGGATGACGATCGAAACCGTCAGCCGCCAGATGACCAAGCTGCGCAAGCGGGGCGTCATTCACATCGAGAACTTTCGACATATCGTCGTCCCCGATATGGATGAGCTGCAGAGCATGACCAGCGCGTAAAAAAGGGATCAAATGCCGCATTCGGCTTTCCGGTCCGGGATCAGCGCGTGATTATGACACGGGTATTGGCAAGGCCGGCCTGTCGTGCCAGCGAGAAGAACTGGGCAGCATTGTCCGGATGTAAGCGAACGCAACCATGCGAGGCCGGCCGGCCCAGCCGCTTCAGGTCGAAGGTGGCGTGAACGGCGTAACCGCCGTTGAAAAACACGGCGAAGGGCATCGGCGCATTGTCGTATTTCCTGGAGCGGTGATCGCGCGACAGCCATTTGGCGCTCCACGAACCGGTCGGCGTGACATAACCGTTGCGCGCGGTCGAAACCTTCCAGCGATATTTGACGAAGCCGTTCTCGGTAACGGTCATCGTCTGCTTGCCGATGCTGATATTGGCGACCAGCGTTGCGGCCTGAGCGGCAACCGGAGAAAACTGCAGCAATAAACTTGCGGCAGCAGCCGCCAAAATCGTCTTCATGATAACCCCTCTTCGGCCCGCGCAGCTTCATTGCGCCCTCACGGAAGAGAGACTACGGCAATACTTATTATATTGCTTTAATCCGAATGGTAATCACAACTCTAACGAGCCAAGGCGGGAGTTACCGGAGTAAGACACCGGCCTCTGCTTCACTGGAGCTTGCGCGCCGCCGAAGGCTGCTTGAGCTGTTGGTAGGCCTTGTTCATCTTCTCGCGGATCGAGGCCATTGTGCCGAGATTATGCCCGCAGGCCGCACAGGTGATGATGTCGGTCTCCCGGATCTCGGGACGTTCGAACTTCATCTTCGTGCTCTTGCACTTCGGGCACGGTAACTCAACCTGAACTGTCATCGCTCTGCTTCCGGTCTGATAAGATATGAGGCGGTTCGAATAAACCTTTGCGGCGGCCATGTCCACCGGGCGTGATGTACCCTAGAGAAAACACAAGAACAGCCCGAAGATGATGCCCGTAAGCACCATGCAGCTGGCATAGAACACCGAAACGCCGTCCTCGATATCGGCCGCAGTGGCCATATCGCGCCCGGGATTGTTGATCATCGGCTCGGCCACGATGACGCCGCCATAGACCCGAGGGCCGGCGAGTTGGACATTGAGCGCACCTGCCATTGCCGCTTCCGGCCGGCCGGAATTCGGCGAGCGGTGGAGGCCGCCATCGCGCATCGCCACCCGAACCGCTTCTCGGCTGGCACTGGTGCCGCGCCTGATCCAGGCGCCGGCGGCGATCAGCAGGATCGAGAGGCGGGCGGCCGGCCAGTTGGCGACATCGTCGAGCCGGGCGGCCGCCCAGCCGAAATCGATGTATTTTTCCGACCTGTGGCCGATCATCGAATCCGCGGTGTTCAGCATCTTGTAGGCAAGCAGTCCCGGCAGGCCGAAGACGGCATACCAGAGCGCCGGCGCCACCACGCCATCGGAGAAATTCTCGGCAAGGCTTTCGATCGCCGCGCGGCAGACGGCCGGCTCGTCCAAAGTCTCGGGATCGCGCCCGACGATGCGGGAAACGGCGGCCCGCCCACCGGCAAGCCCTTCGTCGCGCAGCGCAATAGCGACGGCCGCGACGTGATCGGCAAGGCTCTTCTGCGCCAGGAAGATCGCCACCAGCCCGGTCTCCAGCAGGATGCCGGCAAGGCCGAACAGCGCGAAGAACCGGTCGAACACCAAGCCTGCGGCCACTGCCAGAAGAAGCAGCGCCAGGATGGCGGCGACGCCGTTCATCCGGCGTTGCGAGCCTGTCAGGCTTGATGGGTTGAGCTGCTGGTCGGCATAGGAAATCACCGCGCCGAAGATGGCGACGGGATGCGGCACCCGCGACCACAGCCATTGCGGATCGCCGAGGATCCGGTCGAGCAGCAGCGCCAGAAGCAGCACGAGAAGGTTTTCGTCGATCGTCATCGCTCAAATCTCTGAAGGGCTTCGATAAGCCGCCTGTCCGCCGCCCCATCGGGCGTCAGCCCGAAACGCAGCCACTCCGGCGCATAATCGAACTTGCGGACGAGAATATGATGGCGGCAGAGATGCGTGTAAATGTCGCCGGCTCTCGCATCGGCGACAAGGGTAAACAGCGCCGTTCCCCCCGCCGTCCGTAATCCCGCTCCCATCAGCGCCGCATGCAGACCGGCGCAACGTTCATCGATACGGCTACGGATCGAAGTAACATCCGAGCGCAGCAGCGACGCTGCAATCGAAAGCGCCGGGCCGGAAACCGCCCAGGGGCCGAGCCAATCCTCGAAGCGCGCGAGAATATCGCTACGCGCAATCGCAAAGCCGAGCCGCAGGCCGGCAAGTCCGAAGAACTTGCCAAAAGAGCGGAAGATGATGAGGTTGGAAAGTTCTTGCACGCGAGCCGCCAGGCTCAGCGCCGGATCGGTATCCCCGAAAGCCTCATCGACGACGAGCAGCCCATTTGCCGCTTTCATCCTGTCGTGCAGTGCGACCAGCGTTTCCGTCGACCATATGCGCCCATCCGGATTGTTCGGATTGACCACAACCGCGAGCCGATGCTCGATCCCGATTGCGGCAACATTATCGACCGCGTCGACGGCAAAGCCGGCCGAAGCGAAGGCGCGCGCATATTCCCCATAGGTCGGCGATACCACGGCAACCGTGTCGTCCATGGCGCCAACCGGCTTACCCGCCGCGATGAGGCGCGGCAGCAACTGGATCACCGATTGCGTGCCGGGCACCGGCAGCGGCAGGATCTCGCCGCTGCCATAATGATCGCGCGCCGCGCGCCTTGCCTCATCGACGAGATGCCGGTCCGGCAGCCGATGCCAGGCCCTTGCCGGAATGTCGGGCAAGGCGACAGGGCATGGATTGATGCCGGTGGAAAGATCGAGCCAGTCTTCCGGCCTGCCGCCGAAGGTGGCGGCAACGGCGGTGATGCCGCCGCCATGGGCGATCGGTGCGCTCATGCGGCAGCTCCGGCCAGATCGATCAGATGCATGTAGGAGCCCGCCACCTGGTCGCGCCGGAGGCCGGCAGCACCCAGATCGGTTCCGAGGGCATCCTGCGTTGCAAACAGCCGATTCCCCTCGCCCTCGGAGACGACGGTGGAATAGTGGAATTCATGCGCCGTCATCGTCCGCGCGAAAAAGGCGCCGTCGAGCGGCATGACGCGGCGATAGCCGAGATGGCGTTGCCGCTTGGCATAGCTGGTGACGACGGGCAGCAGGCCGAGCATTTCGTGGCGGCGCCCTTCCGCGTCAATCAGCCCGTCGCCGAGCACCATGTAGCCGCCGCACTCGCCGTAGATCCTGGTGTCTCGTGCCGCCGCATCGAGCATGCCGGCGCGAAAATTCTGCGCCGCGGCCAGCCGCCCGGCATGCAGCTCGGGATAACCGCCCGGCAGATAAATCGCATCGGCATCGCCAGCCGGCGCCTCGTCGGCAAGCGGCGAGAAGAAGGAGATCGCAGCACCCCGGCGCCGCCAGCCGAGCAGCATGTGCTCATAAGAAAAGGCAAAGGCGACATCGCGTGCCACCGCGATACGGGCGCCCAGCGGCATCAGCCGCTCGATATTGGCGGCCGACGGCCGGTTGAGCCCCTGCCTGGCGATGCGCAGCAGGAATTCAAAATTGCATTCCTCGGAGACCGCATCCGCCGCGTGATCGATGAAATCTTCGAGGCTCGCATGTTCGCCGGCCTGGACGAGGCCGAGATGGCGCTCCGGCAGCGAAAGCGCCTTGTCGCTGCCGATCACGGCGATGACGGGCATGCGGATAGCCTCAAGCGCCTGGCGCAGCATCGCCTCGTGCCGTTCGCTGCCGACCTTGTTGAGGATGACGCCGGCAACGCGGACATCGGCGCGGAAACCGGCAAAACCGGCGACCAGCGGCGCCACCGACTGCGACATGCGCGAGGCATCGACGACGAGCACCACCGAAAGACCGAGCTGGGCGGCAAGATCGGCCGCCGTGCCCTTTCCGTCGGCCGCTCCGTCGAAAAGCCCCATCATTGCCTCGATGACGAGGATGCGGTCGCCGGAGCGATGCAGGGCCGCATTGGCCGAGATCAGTTCAGGGCGCATCGCCCAGGGATCGAAATTCAGGCAGAGCGTGCCGCTTGCCGCCGCATGGAAGGCGGGGTCGATATAGTCAGGACCTGCCTTGCCGGGCGCGACCGCGATGCCGCGGCGGCGAAGCGCTCTGAGCAGCCCGAGCGTCACCGTCGTCTTGCCGGCGCCGGAGGAAGGGGCTGCGATCAGGAGGCCGCTCATGCCTGCACCTTGCCGGACCGGCGGAACGGATCGGGTTGCAGGCGCCGTCCGCCGAGCGCGCCGAGCCAATCGAGCGAGGCTCTGAGCCGCACCACCTCGCCGACGACGACCACCGCCGGCGGCTCCAGCCCGGAGGCGGCAACAGCCTCGGTCGCCTCTCCGAGCGTCGTTTCCAGCACCTGCTGCCGGCCGGTGGCGGCATTGCAGACGAAGGCGACGGGTTCCGACGGCAGCCGGCCGGCGGCGATGAGATTGGCGCTGATCTCGGCGATATGCTTCATCGCCATATACATGACGATGACGGGCGAGCCCCGGCCGATCGCCTCCCAGTCGATCCTGTCAGGCACGATACCGGAGGAATCATGGCCGGTGAGGAAGGTCACGGCATGGTTGATATCGCGATGTGTCACCGGAATGCCGGCATAGGCAAGCCCGCCGATACCGGCGGTGACGCCGGGCACGATGCGGAAGGGAATATTGTGCTCGACCAGCGTCAATGCCTCCTCGCCGCCGCGGCCGAAGACGAAGGGATCGCCGCCCTTCAGCCGCAACACGCGCTTGCCGGCGCGCGCCAGATCCACCAGCCGCAGCGAAATGTCGCGCTGTTTCGCCGAAGGCTTGCCGCCGCGTTTGCCGGCATATTCCACCAGCGTTTCCGGCCGCGCCAGTGCCAGGCATTCCTCGTTCACCAGCGCGTCGTGCACGATGACGTCGGCCTCGAAAAGCCCCTTGGCGGCAAGCAGCGTCAAAAGCCCGGGATCGCCGGGACCGGCGCCGACGAGCCAGACGCTGCCCGGCTCCAGCGCCGGAAGATGGGAGAATGCGGCATCGATCATCATGTTGATCTAGGCCCCGCAAAGGGCAAGGTCAACGCCGCGCCCGTCACCTCACTGGAAGTTGCTGAGATTGCTATGACTCACTTCGCAAAGAGGCGGATTCGATTTCACAACAAACCCGCTCAACAATATGAATAGATTATAATATCATCAAGAAGGCCAGCCGCGGCGCAGCCGGCCTTCCCGACCGTCAGGCGGCAAGCAGCGTGTTGCGGATGAGGTCGATGACCTTCTCCGATTCGATGCCGGTGCAGACGATCTGGCTCGGCAGGCCGTCCCAGTCTCCATTAGGCGGAAAATGCCGGCCGTCCCGCTTGACGATCGTCTGGCCATCGGCGATGCCGCCACAGACGACGCGCACAGCACCCGATATCGACGAGAACAGCTCGGGCGCCACGACATAGACGCCGGCGCAGCTGTCATGCACCATCATGCCGTCTTCGACCGCGTGCTTATAAAAATCGATATAGGACTGCGAGAGCGCGTCGAGCTGCTTGAGAGCCTTATCACCCCTCGCCGCCATCTCGCCGAGATAGCTGCGGCTCATCGTGGTGATCGCGGTGACGTCGAGGCCGATGACGGCCACTTTCCACGGCGCGGTCATGACGATGTCGGCAGCCTCGGGATCACCGTGAATATTGGCCTCGGCGACCGGCGAGACATTGCCCGGCACATAGAAATTGCCGCCCATGATAACGACGTCCTTGACCAGCGTCGCAATCTCGGGGTCTTCCTTCAGCGCCAGCGCCAGGTTGGTCATCCGGCCGACGGCGACGAGGCGGACCTCACCCGGGTTGGCGCGCACCGTGTCGATGATGAAGCGATGCGCCGGGCGCGCATCGAGCGGCAGGTCGATCGTTTCCGGCACGTCGATATCGCCGAGACCGTTGTCGCCATGCACCATGGCCGGCCACGGCCGCTCCGCACGCGAGGAATCGATGGTGACGCTGGCGCCCTTGGCAACCGGTGCCGCAATATTCCATTCGCGCTTGAGGAAGAGCGCATTGCGTGTCGTCGTCTCGACTGAAGCGTTGCCGAAGACCGTGGTAATGCCGAGAAGGTCGATCTCGGCATGACGGTGCAGGAAAAGAAGCGCCATGGCGTCGTCAACGCCAGGGTCGGTGTCATAGATGACCTTGTGCATGAGATATCCTCTAGATGTGAACCCGTGAAGCTGCCGGACGGCGCCGCGAATTGGCGCCACCATAACGTCGGCTAGGCTTTCTGCAACCCGCTGCGGGCAACTGCCGCCGTCGCATGCGCAGATTTGATTTTGGCGACGGCAAGCTCGGCATCCGGCCCCGCAGCCGCCAGCGCAGCTGCCTCGGCAACCCCATGGCAGCCGACGCGGGCAAAGACCTTCGCGGAGGGATTCTTGAGCCGCGGCGTCTCCTCTTCCAGCCGCGGCGCGTCGAAAAACACGGCGGGCACGGAAAAATGCGCGGCAACGGCAAGGATTGCCGGCTCATGTCTCCGGCTGTCGATCGAGGCAATGGCTGCGAGTTCCGCAGCAGCAATACCGGCTGCGTCGAGCGCTGCGATCGCAAGCGCCAGCATCTCGGCAGGTAGCGTCCCCCGCTCGCAACCGAGGCCGAGCACGTGGCGCCTCGCCCTATCGAAAGAGATATCGCTCATGGAAAACCGCCGAATGCGCCCTGCCCGTGTCCTCGCAGCCATTGCAGCTTGGTGCGGCAAATGCAACAAGGCCGTCCGAAATCCCTGCCTGGAATACCACCTTGCCCGATATCGCCTTCCATCTGCTTCTACTGCTCTGCATCGCTGCCTTTTTTGCCGGTTTCGTCGATTCCATTGCCGGCGGCGGCGGCCTCGTCACCGTTCCCGTCATGCTGATCGCCGGCATTCCGCCGCTCCAGACCCTCGGTACCAACAAGGTGCAGTCCCTCTTCGGCGCCGCCTCGGCCACGATCGCTTATGCTCGCAAGGGCCATGTGGAGCTGCGTGAGCAATTGCCGATGGCGCTGATGGCCATCATGGGCGGCGCATTCGGCGCCGCACTCGCCACGATCGTGCCCGGTGAGGTGCTGGAGGCGATCATGCCGGTGCTGCTGGTGGCGATCGCGATCTTCTTTGCCGTCAAGCCGAACCTCAACGACCTCGACAAACACCGTCTCATCACACCCTTCGCCTTTGGCTTGACGCTTGTTCCGGTCATTGGCCTCTATGACGGCGTCTTCGGCCCCGGCACCGGTTCCTTCTTCATGCTGGCCTTCGTCACACTCGCCGGCTTCGGCGTGCTGAAGGCGACGGCCCACACCAAGCTTCTCAATCTCGGATCGAATTTCGGCGCGCTCATCGTCTTCGCAAGCTTCGGCGCGATCCTCTGGAAGATCGGCCTGTTGATGGGCATCTGCCAGTTCCTCGGCGCGCAGCTGGGTTCCCGGCTGGCCATGCGCATCGGCGCAAAGCTCATCAAGCCGCTGCTCGTCTTCGTCTGCATCGCCCTTGCGGTGAAGCTGCTCGCCAACCCGGCAAATCCGCTGCGCATCTGGCTCGGCGCCTGACACGCACCCTCGACCATCTTCATTACCTCTGGCGTAATTGATACGGTACATCGCCTTCCCGCATGATCGGGCTGCCTGGAATTGACGGGCGATCAAGAGGAGATGACCTGATGAATGACGCAAACAACAACGCAGAGCGCTATCTCGCCGTCTGGAATGAGACGGATGCCGCTCGCCGCCGCGCCCTCATCGCCGAGAGCTGGAGCGAAGCCGCGACCTATATTGACCCACTGATGCGCGGTGAAGGCCATGAGCAGATCAATTCGCTGGTCGAGGCGGTGCAAAGCCGCTTCCCCGGTTTCCGCTTCGCCCTGATCGGCGCGGCCGACGGCTACGGCGATAACCTGCGCTTCTCCTGGGGGCTCGGCCCGGAAAATGGCGAAGCGCTGATCAAGGGCACAGATTTCGCCGAGCTCGAAGGCGGCAAGCTGAAATCCGTGCGCGGTTTCATAGATTTGCTGCCGGAAGCCGCCTGATGTCGCCGACCGCCCGCTCGCTTGGAGACCATCTGCGCGAATGGCGCCAGCGCCGCCGCATGAGTCAGCTCGACCTCGCGCTGGAGGCGGAGATCTCGCAGCGGCATCTGAGCTTCATCGAGAGCGGGCGCTCGACACCAAGCCGCGACATGCTGCTGCATCTTGCCGAACGGCTCGACGTGCCCCTTCGCGATCGAAACCCGCTGCTGCTCGCGGCGGGTTTCGCTCCTGTTTTTGCCGAACGCAAGCTGGATGATCCCGCACTGGAACCGGCCCGTCGCGCCATCGACATGGTGCTGAAAGGGCACGAGCCCTTCCCAGCAATCGCCATCGACCGCCACTGGACACTCATCGCAGCCAATGCGGCCATTGCGCCGTTGCTCTCAGGCGTTGCCGACCAGTCCTTGCTCTCGCCACCCGTCAACGTACTGCGCCTCAGCCTGCATCCACAAGGATTGGCGCCCCATGTCAAAAACCTCTCCGAATGGCGCGCCCACCTTATCAGCAGGCTGCGCCAACAGTTCTCGGCTTCGGGCGATCTAATGTTGGACAAGCTTTTGAAGGAGTTGCTATCCTATCCAGCGCCTAAAACTGCCGGCGAGGTCCATACCGACTATGCCGGCATCGCCGTTCCCCTTCAACTTTCGACCAAGGCCGGCCTGCTTTCCCTGATTTCGACAACGACGGTCTTCGGCACACCCGTCGACATCACGTTGTCGGAACTCGCGGTCGAATCTTTCTTTCCGGCGGATGACGAAACGGCGGCCATCCTGCGCAGCCTCGCGCTCAGCTGACCGTCTCAGAACTCCACGCCGGGCTGGCCCTTGATGCCGGAGCGGAAGGGATGTTTGACGAGTTCCATCTCGGTCACCAGATCGGCGATCTCGATCAGTTCCTCCTTGGCGTTGCGCCCCGTCAGCACGACATGCGTCATCGCGGGCTTCTCGGTCTTCAGAAAGGCGACGACGTCGTTGATGTCGAGATAGTCGTAGCGCAGCGCGATGTTGATCTCGTCGAGCAGCACCATGGAATTGTTTTCGTCGCGGATCAGTTCCTTGGCCTTTTCCCAGGCGGCCGAGGCGGCCGCGACATCGCGGGCGCGGTCCTGCGTTTCCCAAGTGAAACCCTCGCCCATCGTGTGGAACTGGCAGAGATCGGAGAAATGCTTCTCGATCAGGTCGCGCTCGCCGGTCCACATCGCACCCTTGATGAACTGCACAACGGCCGAGGGCTTACCGTGGGCGATGTGGCGGAAGATCATGCCAAAGGCGGCCGACGATTTTCCCTTGCCCTTGCCGGTATGGACGATGATCAGGCCCTTGCCGTCGGTCTTAGTCGCCATGATCTTGTCGCGCGCCGCCTTCTTCTTCGCCATCTTCTCGGCGTGGCGCGCATCGTCCTTGCCGGTCCCGGCTTCTGCGATCTCGCTGTCAGGAGTCTCGTCACTCATTGGTTCACCTCATTCTGTTGTCTGGCGGCCAGGTCGAACTGGGCCGAATTGCTGCGCGGCGTCCAAAGACTGCGGTCGACGGCTTCGCGCAGCCGCTCCCTCATCTCGTCGAATGCAGCCGGGTTCTTCTCGATCATGAAATCGCGCACGGCGGGATCGGCGACGAAGGCCTGGTAGACCGCCTCGAAATGATGAGCGCCGACCGCCCCCGTCGTCGCCGAAAAGGCGAAGAGATAATCGACTGTGGCGGCAATCTCGGCCGCCCCCTTATAGCCGTGGCGCATGACGCCTGCGATCCATTTCGGATTGACGACACGTCCGCGCACGACGCGGCCGATCTCCTCCTCGAGCGAACGGATCACCGGCTTTTCCGGCCTGGAATGGTCGTTATGATAGATCGAGGGACGCGCGCCGGCGAGCTGTTCGGCCGCCGCCGCCATGCCGCCCTCGAACTGGTAGTAATCGTCGCTGTCGAGCAGGTCGTGCTCGCGATTGTCCTGGTTCTGAATGACGGCCTGCACCGAGCGCAGCCGCTCCTCGAACAGGCCGCGTTCGGCCTTGCCTTCCTCGCCGGCGCCATAGGCATAGCTGCCCCAGACGAGATAGGCTTCGGCGAGATCGGCGCGCCGCTCCCAGCCCTTTTCGTCGATCAGCGCCTGCAGGCCGGCGCCATAGGCACCAGGCTTCGAACCGAAGACCCGGTAGCCCGCCCGGCGCCTTGCCGAGACCTCGTCCAGACCGGCGGCGGCAAGCCTTGCGGCCTCGCCGCGCATGCGCGCTGCGATCGGATTGTCGGCCTCGTCCTCGTCAAGCGCGCCGACGGCGCGGATCGCCTTGTCGAACAGCGCGATCTGCTCGGGGAAGGCATCGCGGAAAAAGCCGGAGATGCGGAGCGTCACATCGACACGCGGCCGTCCGAGCATCGCCGGCGGGATGATCTCATAGCCGGTGATACGGCGCGAGCTCATGTCCCAGAGCGGCTTGACGCCTATCAGCGCCAAAGCCTGGGCGATGTCGTCACCGCCGGTGCGCATATTCGACGTGCCCCAGGCCGTCAGCCCGAAGGAGACAGGCCATTCGCCGTGATCCTGCACATAGCGGCGCACCAGCAGTTCTGCGGACTTCTTGCCGAGCTCGTAGGCCGCCGGCGTCGGCACGGCGCGACTGTCGACCGAATAGAAATTGCGGCCGGTCGGCAGCACGTCGGGCCGCCCGCGCGTCGGCGCGCCGGAAGGCCCGGGCGCGACGAACCGGCCGTCGAGGCCTTTAAGCAGCCCGTCGATCTCGGCGGGGCCGCAGGCAAGGATGGAGGGCTTGAGGCGGGTGTCGATTTCGGAGAGCACCGATCTGGTTTGAGACCAGAGGGACGGGCAGTCCATCTCGCCGGAGACGAATTTTGCGGCCAGCAGTTCGATGCGCTCGACGGTGTCTCCATTGGTCCGCCAGGCGGCGTCGAGAATATCGGCGACGATTGCGGGCTTCGGGCGGGTCCAGGCAGTGGCCATGTCGCAATCGAGAGGGTCGAAGATAGAGGCACCCCGCACGACGCCGCTCAATCCAGCATCCGCCGCGATCGCCCGCTGCAGGCTCGCATCCCCGCCCTCACCCAGTCCGCGCGGCACCCGCGCCAGCGCCACGGTCAGGTCCGTCAAGAGCCGCCCCTCGGGCGACACGCCGAACACATGCAGCCCGTCGCGGATCTGCATTTCCTTGAGGTCGCAGAGATAGGCGTCGAGCTTCTTCAGCGCCTCGCCCTCGCTTTCGCCCTTCGTTATGCCGGCGTCGCGGTCGAGGCCGATATCGGCGACGAGATCGAGAATCTGCCGGCTGAGCAGGCGGATGCGGCGGGGATCGCCGCCGGAGGCCTCATAATATTCGTCGACCAGCGCTTCCAGGTCTTTCAGCGGCCCGTAACTCTCGGCCCGCGTCAAAGGCGGCGTCAGATGATCGATGATGACGGCAGCGCTGCGGCGCTTGGCCTGCGTGCCCTCGCCGGGATCGTTGACGATGAAGGGATAGAGATGCGGCAGCGGCCCGAGGATCGCCTCGGGATAGCAGCTTTCCGACAGCGCCAGCGCCTTGCCCGGCAACCATTCGAGATTGCCGTGTTTGCCCATGTGGATGACGGCATGGGCAGCGAATTCGCGGCGCAGGAAAGCGTAGAAGGCGAGGTAGCCGTGCGGCGGCACGAGATCCGGCGAATGATAGCTTTCCTTCGGATCGATATTGTAGCCGCGCGCCGGCTGGATACCGACGAGCACACCGCCGAACCGGGCAAACGGCAGAGCGAAAGCGCCCCCGCGAAAATACGGATCGTCTTCGGGATCGCCCCAACGGGCTCTCACCTCGTCCTGAATCTGATTGGGAAGAGATCCCAGGAAGCCGTTGTAGAGACTCAGGGAAAGCGTCTCTCGGATGATCTTGCCGTCATGACCGGAATTGGTCGGTCCTTCCATCAGATGGCGGATCAGCGCATCGCCGTCGGCCGGAATGTCGGCGACCGGATAACCCGCCGCCCGCATAGCCTTCAGCACTTCGATGGTGCCGGCCGGCGTATCGAGGCCGACGCCGTTGCCGAGCCGACCGTCGCGATTCGGATAATTCGCCATGACGAGCGCGATGCGCCGGTCGCCGGCGCAAGCTCTCCGCAGCCGCGCCCAGTTGGCGGCAAGCTCCGCCGTATAGCCCACCCGGCCGGCATCTGGTTCGCTGGCGACGATATTCGTCTCGACAGCCGCATCGTAGCGCGCCGCCGTCTTGAAGGAGACAGCCCGCGCCAGCACCCGGCCGTCCACCTCCGGCAGCGCCACATTCATGCCGAGATCGCGCGCCGACAGGCCCTGCGAGGAAGCCGCCCACGCCTCCCTCGAAGAAGCCGACAGGATAGCCTGCAGTACGATCGCCTCATTCGCCTCCAGCACCGTTGGCTGCCGATCCGCACCCGGTGCCGAGACGGCAAAGCCAGTCGTGTTGATGACGACATCGGGCTTCAGTGCCGAAAACACGCTTTCGAGAATGCCTGTCGAAACGGGATCCTTGAGGCTATAGGCAAAGACCGGCAACGGCCGGAGGCCAAGTGCGACCAGCGCCTCGACCAGCGCCTCGATCGGCCCGGTCTCGCCGCTTTGGACGAGGGCGCGATAGAAGCTGATAGCGACGACGGGGGAGGGTGCGGGTTCGATTCCCATCTTCTCCGTCGAGTTTGAGGTACCCCCCTCTGTCCTGCCGGACAAAGAGGCAGCCACGCGCCAAGACTCCTCCGCAACAACCCGCCGCCACTCCTCAACCCCGATCAACCCTCGCCCCGGCCACCAGATGCCGGCCTTCATCAGTGGCACCGCCGGCGCCGGCTTCTCCATGCCTGCCAGCATCGCCGCGGCATAGTCGAGGAAGGCCCGCGCATTGGCATCGCCACCCTCGATCAGATAGGCCCACAGCGCATTGAGATCGTCGAGATCAACATTGGAGAAAGGGACGAGCCCGGCATCCGGCTTCGCATCACCCGGAAGCACCGCGATCAGCGCACCGGCGCGGGACGCTGCGGCATGCAGCGCTTCCAGCGCATAATGGAAATAGCTGGCGCCGCCGAGCGCCCGCACGACAATCAGCTTGGCATGCCGCGCCGTGCGCTCGACATAGGTATCGACCGACATCGGATGCTTGAGGCTCATCAGGCTGGCGAGCCGCAGCGAATGCTGCCCACCGCGGTCGCGGTGGGCGGCTGCGATCGCGGCAAGCTCGCTGTCGGCAGCCGACAGGAACAGGATCTCGCCCGGCGTCTGCCCGAGGTCGATCGCCTCCTCGCCGTCGCTGATCGTTCCCTGCTGGGCCAGAAGCAGATGCATTGGTTTATGCCAGCTCTTCGATTGCCGCCCTCACCGCGTCCTGATCCATCTCGTGCAGGCCGATGACGACGAGGCGCGTCGTGCGCTTTTCGCCTGGAGCCCAGGCGCGGTCGAAATAATGATCGATGCGGCTGCCGACGGCCTGGAGCTGCAGGCGCATCGGCTTGCCGGCGATATCGACGAAGCCCTTGAGGCGCAGCACGTCATGGGTTGATATGATCGCCTTCAGCTTCTCGACGAAGCCGGCGGGATCGGCAACGGGTCCGAGATCGACGACGAAGCTGTCGAACTCGTCGTGGTCGTGCGGCGCGCCGTCTTCATGCTCCAGCTCATGATGCGACTTGCGATTGGCGACATCGTCCTCGGTGCCGATACCAAGGCCGAGCAGGATGCCGGCCGAGACTTCGCCGTTCTTCGCCTCGATGATCGCGGGTTTGCGCACCGTGCGGGAGGCAACCTCGTCGCGCACCCTGATAAGACCTGCCGCGTCGATCAGGTCGGTCTTGTTGAGCACGATGAGATCGGCGCAGGTGAGCTGATCCTCGAACAGCTCCTCGATCGGGCTTTCGTGATCGAGCGATTCATCCTCGGCGCGGCGCGCATCGACGGCATCATGGTCGTCGGCGAACCGGCCGGCGGCAACGGCGGCGCTATCGACCACCGTGATGACGCCGTCGACGGTCACTTGCGTGCGGATATCGGGCCAGTTGAAAGCGGCGACCAGCGGCTGCGGCAGGGCGAGGCCCGAGGTTTCGATGACGATGTGGTCGGGCCGCTGTTCGCGCTCGAGCAGCTTCGTCATCGTCGGAATGAAATCGTCGGCGACAGTGCAGCAGATGCAACCATTGGTGAGTTCGATGATGTCGTCCTCGGTGCAATTCTCCGCGCCGCAGCCCTTCAGCACGTCACCGTCGACACCGAGATCGCCGAATTCGTTGATGATGAGCGCGATCTTCTTGCCGCCGGCATTGGTGAGCAGGTTGCGGATCATCGTGGTCTTGCCGGCGCCGAGGAAGCCGGTGATGACGGTTGCAGGAATTTTCTGCTGGTTCATGAACTTAACCCTTCATTTTCAGCGGCAGGCCTGCCGCGATGAAATAGACTTCGGCGGCCTTCGCCGCGATCGATTGGTGCAGCCGGCCGGCATGATCGCGGAAATCCCGCGCCATGCGATTGTTAGGCACGATGCCGAGGCCGACCTCGTTGGAAACGAAAACGAGCCGCGCCTTCGCGGCGGCCAGGAAATCGGCGAGCGCTGCAAATTCCGCCGCCATGTCGCGCTCCTCCATCATCAGATTGGTGACCCAGAGCGTCAGGCAGTCGATCAGCACGATGCGTCCCTCGCCGTCGATGGCGCCAAGCTTGCCGACGAGATCGAGCGGCTCCTCATGCGTCGTCCAGGACGGACCGCGGTCGGCCTTGTGCTGAGTGATACGCGCCTGCATCTCCTCGTCCCAGGCCCGGCCGGTGGCAAGGTAGTGGCGGTCGAGGCCGGTCGCGGTGACGAGAGCTTCGGCGAAGCGGGATTTGCCGGAGCGCGCGCCGCCGAGGATGAAGATGGTGGTCATGCTCAGACGCTCCTCAGGGAGGGTGCGTAGCCGTGGCTTGTTCCGAGTGCACCTTTTTCGACTGCTGGGGGGACCGAGTATTCGACATAACCGGCCGAAAGCACTCCTCTTGCAGGGCTGCTTGGAGGCGTCGCGAGCGCCGCACCAGGCCGCGCTGAATTCAATCGTTCAGCCAAGACAACCTCCGTGCTGGCAACGGGCGTAGTGCCCAGGTGTGGGCTTCTGGCCCGGCACGTAATGGCAGGTCTCCTGGCTCGCGGTTATCGGCCGCGATCGGGGCAGACCGGAAACCGGTCGCCCTGATCGTGCCGGCGGATCATCCTCGCCTTCCCGGCTGCATTGGTGAAAAGGTGGACGATTCGTAGATTTAGAGGCGTCCGACCCCGGTTGATCACCATGCATCTCCAGTGGCTTTTCCGGCATGTTGCCCACCCCGCCCGCTTGCATGATTGCAAGCCGCCGGCCGGAGGGGCTCGGTGCCGGATGGAAGACCCTGACCGCTCTACAGTCGCGGGGTCGGCTGTGATGAAGGCGCCCGGTTTGGGTCCGCCCCTTCACATTCCCTTTTCATCCGGAAGGGCGCAACACCGATCCGGAACCATCCGTTATGTCAGGATGGTCGGGCGACCATCCGTTGAGGGATGGTTAGGCAAGCCGGGGTGTGAAGTCAACCGGCCTTGACGGCCGGTCAGCTTCCGAGCAGATGGCCCAACCCTATCAACACGACTTAGTCTACCTAAAATATCGTCATTTATCAGAGGCTTACGTCATAAATATTTGTCCCGGGCGCCGGCTTTTCGCCGCAATTGCGTCGCAAGCGGACTGCGCGACCATCTCCGCCCTTGACCGGGCCTCTCCCCGCCTAGTTGTCTAGCCATGCTTATGAAATTGGATCGGCGCCGTTTCCGGGCGCTGCGTGTTTTCTTCGATCCGGGCCGCCTGCGGGCGCTGACCCGCCGCAGCGAGGTCGGCCTGTCACTGGCGGGCGCCGTCGTCGGCATCATCTCGGGTCTCGCCGTCACCGGTATGAGCTACGTCTCCAGTGAGCTGCATCAGCTGGTCTTCGGCATCGCCGATAGCGAGCGGCTGAGCTCATCCGAGATCGAGAACAAGATGCTGCTGCTCACCGCGCCCGTAATCGGCGGCGCTCTGCTCGGCCTGTTGCTCCTGGTGCTGGCGAAACGGCGCAAGAAGCCGATGGTCGACCCGATCGAAGCCAATGCGCTGCATGGCGGCCGTCTATCCTTGACCGACAGCATCATCGTTGCCGTCCAGAACCTGATCTCCAACGGGTTCGGCGCCTCGGTCGGACTGGAGGCCGGCTATACCCAGCTTGCCGCCGGCCTTGCCTCGAAATTCGGCCTGAAGCTGCAGCTTCGCCGCTCCGACCTGCGCATCCTCGTCGGCTGCGGCGCGGCGGGCGCCATCGCCGCCGCCTTCAACGCGCCGCTGACCGGCGCCTTCTATGCCTTCGAGCTGATCATCGGCACCTATACGATCGTGTCGCTGACACCCGTCGTCGTCTCAGCTCTCATTTCCACCCTTGTCGCAAGGCTGCTTGCCGATGGTGATTTCACCATCGATATCGGCAGCTTCGGCTCGGTCGTGCCGGCCGATTATATCCCGGCGCTGCTGCTCGGCGCCTTCTGCGCCGGCATCGGTATCCTGATCATGCAGGGCGTCTCCTTCGTCGAGGAACTGGCGCGCAAGAGTTCGATCGCCCCACCCTTCTGCCCGGCGCTCGGTGGCGTCATCGTCGGGCTCTTGGCGATGATCTCGCCGCAGGTGCTCTCGGCCGGCCACGGCGCGCTGCATCTCAACCTCTCCCGCGAGGTGGCGATCCCGACACTGATCGGTCTCTTCCTGTTGAAATCCCTGGCCTCGGCGATCTCGATCGGCTCCGGCTTCAGGGGCGGCCTGTTCTTCGCCTCGTTGTTCATGGGCGCCCTGCTCGGCAAGCTCTTTGCCTATTGCGGACCCTATTTCGCCGATGCGACGCTGACCCCCGTCATCTATGCCGTGGTCGGCATGAGCTCGCTTGCCGTCGCCGTTATCGGCGGACCGCTGACCATGACGTTCCTGGCGCTCGAAATCACCGGCGATTTCCCGATCACCGCGCTGGTGCTCGCCGCCGTCATCACCTCGTCCCTCGTCGTACGCTCGACCTTCGGCTATTCCTTCGCCACATGGCGTTTCCACCTGCGCGGCGAAAGCATCCGCAGCGCCCACGATGTCGGCTGGATTCGCAACCTGACGGTGGACAAGCTGATGCGCGCCGACGTCAAGACGGCAAAAGCGAGCATCTCCCTGGAAGAATTCAAGCAAGCCTTCCCGATCGGCTCGGTCCAGCGCGTCGTCCTCGTCGAGGAGAGCGACAAATATGCGGGCCTCGTGCTGGTGCCGGAGATTTACGCCAATCCGACCGACGCACAGGACGAGGGCAAGACGCTTGCCGATTTCATCCACTACCGCAACGATTTCCTGCAGCCGCAGATGAATGCCAGGCAGGCGGCGGCAATCTTCGACAAGAGCGAAAGCGAAGCTCTCGCCGTCGTCAACAACCTGATCGAACGCAAGGTGATCGGCCAGCTCAGCGAAAGCTATACGCTACGCCGCTACAGCGAGGAACTCGACCGCCGCCGCCGCGAGGTCTCAGGCGAGATTTAAGCGTCGTCGCGACGACTGGATCGTCATCTCAGGATACCATGTCGGCGAGCTTGAACACGTTTACCGCTTTCGAAACCCCGCGCAATTCGAAAGATCCCAGACAGTCGTTGGCGACGGCACAGGTGACGGCGAAGCTTTCCGACATCAGAAGGTGATGTCCGAGCGTGCCGCAGAGTTTTTCAAGCCGCGAAGCCTCGTTGACGGCGCTGCCGATAACCGTGAAATCAAGCCTGCCGCGTGCGCCGATATTTCCGTAGAAGACCTCGCCGAGATGCAGTACGACATCGACGCCGATGTCAGGACCTCCATCATTCCTCCGCTGACCATTCAGCACCTTGTTGGCTTCTAGAATATTCCTTGCGGAAGCCAGTGCGGCCATGCAGGCCTTTTGCGGATCTTCAGCATCTGTCGGAAAGATCGCCAGCACGCTATCGCCCATGAACTTGAGGATCTCGCCCGAATTTTCCTCGACATGCCAGCCGATCAGCTCGAAATGTTCATTCAGAAACCCGGCGATTTCGCCCGGCTGATAGATCTCGGTCAGCGCCGTGAAGTTTCTCAGGTCCGCAAGGAGGATTGCAGCATTGATCGCCCCTCCCTTTCCCCTCTGAATATCGCCTGCAAGGATGCGTGCACTTGTCTTGGCGCCTGTATAGACGGCAAGGATATCCGATGCGGTTTTCGATGCCGCAATGCGATAGCAAGCCAGCCCCAGCGCTGGGAAGAGCTTCGCGACGATCGCCAGTTGATCATCAGAAAATCCGCCCGGCCTGTCGCTTGTGAGAGACAGACTGACGCCACGCAGCGCAGCCTCCTTCGGGAATTCCAGCAGGCTGACCAGGTGATCCGTGCCGCCGGCATGCGCGAATTCCCCAAGCTGCGGGTAGTCATCGACACCCTCACCCCTTGCGATGTTCCATCGACCTGATGTTTCGCCGCGGCCCAAAAGAAAATAGATCGGCGTCTTCTCGAAATTCAGCACTGCCGCACTGCCATATTCGGCATTCTCGATCGTGGTCGCACCGCCGCGCACGAAATTGGCCGAGACGCCGCCATACATGGGATGAATAGACGGCATCGAGATGCTTCCCCGCCAGATCGGAAAGCCATCCGCGATCAGCCGATCGCACAATCCGGCTATCAGCTCGCCAATATGCTCAGCTGTGATTCCATGTTCTATAAGCCACTGAATATGATTGTTAATTTCCGAACCTCCAAATGACCGACGCAGATTATGGTCGGAAATCGGGCAAATGGACGGCGATGACCACCGGGGTTGCCACATCAACCAATAGTCGAGTCAGGCGGATATTTCTAGCCGTGGTCTCCGGCAACGACAATCAGTCATTCGCCTGCCGACGAGGAGCTGTGAGAGTGCCGCAGAAGTGAAAGATGGTGCCGCAGCGCCTACGGATATCTCACATCCTGACTGTCATGCCGCCGTCCACCGTCAGTACGTGGCCGTTGACGAAGGAAGCGGCGGCGCTTGCCAGAAAAAGCGCCGCGCCGGCGATCTCGTCCGGCCGTCCCCAGCGCTGGACCGGGATACGCTGGCGCACAAAGGGCATCAATTCCTCGTTCGCAGCCATCGCCGCGTTCGTCTCGGTGGCAAACCAACCGGGCGCAATTGCGTTGCTGGTGATGCCGTGCGGGCCGAATTCGACCGCCATGCCGCGCATCAGGCCGGTCAATCCCTGCTTGGCTGCCGGATAGACGCAATCACCGGGCATGACGACATGGCCGCTGATCGAGGTCACCGCGATCAGGCGGCCGTGATTGCGTCGCTTCATCAATACGGCAGCGTCGCGCGAAAGCGTCATGGCCGCCGCCAGGTCGGTGCGAAGCAGCTCGATGATGGCATCATCGTCGAATTCAGCCAGAGGCCGCCTGTCGCGGGCGCCGACATTGTTGATCAAAATGTCGAGACGACCATGGATCTTGTCGATATCGGCGATCGCAGCACGCTGTGCCTCGCGGTCGGCGATATCGAATGCGGCGGCCTCCGCCGTGCCGCCCGCAGCCCGGATGGTCCTGACGGCCTCTTCCAACGTCGCCGCCGTACGTCCGTTGACGATGACATGCGCCCCGGCCTCGGCCAGGGCGCGTGCCATCTCGAAGCCCAGCCCACGACCGCCGCCAGTCACCAGCGCCACCTGACCTGCCAGTGAAAATCTATCCAATATGCTCATGGTTTTCGTCGCTCTCAAAGGGTCCGTCGCGACAATTAATGGACTCAGTCAACTAATTTGGCAAGAGCAGAACGGTGACACCGGATGGCAGTGTGACCGCCCCATCCGGGACACATCCTGGCCTAACCGAGCAGCCCGGCCAGCCAACGCGCGTCGAGGTGACGTTCCAAATCTCCGGCGACCTCGTCGAGCGCCTGGTCGACACTCTCGCGGTAGTTTCGCCGCTCGCCCGAGAGCCCAAAGCTTTGAAGCAGCCGGGCGCGGTAGGCGTCGCTGCCGAACAGCCCGTGCAGATAGGTGCCCATGATCCGGCCGTCAGCCGAAAGCGCCCCGTCAGGCGTGCCGTCGATAATCGCCGAAGGCCGGTCACAATCCGGGCCGCGGGTGATGCCGAGATGGATCTGGTAGCCGGCCAGCGGTGCGTCGTATTCGGTCGAGCGGGCATGGCTGTTGCGCACAGTTTTCTCCGGCGCCATTTCGGTCTCGACGTCGAGAAGCCCAAGCCCCGGTGTCTCCAGCCTCCCGCCCTCGAGCCCAAGCGGATCGTGCACCGTCCGGCCGAGCATCTGGTAGCCGCCGCAAATGCCGATCACCCGGCCGCCGCGCCTGACATGCGCCTGGAGATCGCGGTCCCAGCCTTGAGCCCTGAAGTCGGCGAGATCCGATATCGTCGATTTCGAGCCGGGAAGGACGACCAGGCCTGCATCGGCAG
This sequence comes from Rhizobium sp. IY2, assembly GCF_047532935.1. Classification (NCBI taxonomy): domain Bacteria; kingdom Pseudomonadati; phylum Pseudomonadota; class Alphaproteobacteria; order Hyphomicrobiales; family Rhizobiaceae; genus Rhizobium; species Rhizobium sp. IY2. The sequence continues at coordinate 907,640 of NZ_JBLKNU010000001.1, read as the reverse complement.
GCAGCCGTTCGCCTGATCGCACGAAGACCAGTTCGACATCCGGCTCGGTTCTCAGCGGGTCGAGATCGTCGAAATTGGCGATGCGCGGCAGCACCGGCACGGCGATCTTCAGCGCACCCGCCTCGCCCCGCGCCAGACGTTCGAGCACGACCGAATCCTCGGCCGGCAGGCGCGCCGCGCCCGGCAGCCACGGCACCACGCCGAAACACGGCCAGCCGGTGAAGCCTTCGATGGCGCGAATGCCGTCGTCAAACAGCGAGACGTCGCCGCGGAACTTGTTGATGATATAGCCCGCAATCATCGCCCGGTCGCCATCGTCGAGGATCGCATGCGTACCGACCAGCGAGGCGATGACGCCGCCGCGGTCGATATCGCCGACGAGGACGACAGGCACGCCGGCCCGTGTCGCAAAGCCCATATTGGCGATATCACCGGACCTGAGATTGATCTCAGCCGGCGACCCCGCTCCCTCGACGATAACGAGGTCGGCGCCCGCAGCCACTTTTTCGAAACTCTCGAGCACGGCGCCGAGCAGCTGCGGCTTCAGTCGCTGGTAATCGCGCCCCTTCGCCTGTCCGAACACCCTGCCCTGCACGATGATCTGGCTGCCGTTTTCCGATTGCGGCTTGAGCAGCACCGGGTTCATGTGCACCGAGGATGGCGTTCGCGCCGCCAGCGATTGCAGCCACTGCGCCCGGCCGATCTCGCCGCCATCATCGGCGACTGCTGCATTGTTCGACATGTTCTGCGGCTTGAACGGCCGGACGGCCAGACCGCGATTGGCCGCCAGCCGGCAAAGGCCGGCGACCAGCACCGTCTTGCCGACATCCGAGCCGGTTCCCTGCAGCATGATCGCTCTTGCCATGGTGGCTCGCATCCGTCTTCTGTTCAGCGAGGCCTACAATGGACGGCAATCCCGGGTCAAGATTTGGCCCGGGTCAAGCTCCGCCCGCAAACGCGAAAACCGCGCATGGCCTTGGCTCTGCGCGGTTTGCCGAAAACTCAGGCGTCTTCACCCTTACACGGCGAAGCTCGCTTTCTCCGGTACGCACTACCTGAACCAGAGAAGTGGCGGTCACTGCCGCCACGACCCAACTGATAACGGCACATTCTTACCGGAGAGTTATTGAAGGCTTACGCAAATGTTAATTTTGATCTTTTTTGACATCCTCGTCGAAATTTCTGCCGGAGATCCGCCGCCGATCGCGAACAGCGTGCATTTCGCCCGAGGGCGCTATTTTCGGGATGATGTCATAAATTCTTCGAATTCAATCATTTAGTCACGCAACCATGAGCAGAAGACGGTTGATTTCTCCGAGCGAACGCGTAGGCTTCATCCAAATACGCCATTGTTGAACATGGCCTGCGACGAGCTGCCGGAGCCGCAAGGACGGACGGTGCCGATGAACCGGAAAAGCCTGCACGGCATCGCCCGGCAGACATTTTCGCTTCGGGTGCCGGAGAGATTTGTCGGTGGATTTCAGAGCCTGCTGCGCGTCCGCCTGAGAAGAATTCGGGGAATGACGATGAAGACGTTTCTGATTCCGGCCGTCTTTGCCGCGGCTCTTTCCACCGTTGCGCCGGCCGAAGCCGCCGAATGCGGCAGCGTTTCGATCGCCGAAATGAAATGGGCTTCGGCAGGCATTGCCGCAAGCTTCGACAAGATCATCCTGGAAAACGGATATGGCTGCTCCGTCACCATCGTCGACGGCGACACCCTGCCGACCTTCGCCTCGATGAATGAAAAAAGCACCCCCGACATTGCCTCGGAATACTGGATCAATTCGGTGAGGTCCCTGCACGATCAGGCGGTCAACAGCGGCCGGCTGGTGCAGGGAGCCGAGATCCTGGCCGACGGTGCCGTCGAGGGCTGGTGGATCCCGAAATTCATCGCCGACGCCCACCCCGATATCCGCTCGGTCGAGGACGCGCTGAAACATCCCGAACTGTTTCCCGCCGAGGACGATCCGTCGAAGGGCGCAGTCTACAACTGCCCCGCCGACTGGAGTTGCCAGATATCCACCGCCAACCTGTTTAAGGCGCTTGCCGCCGATAAGAAGGGTTTCGAGCTCGTCGAAACCGGCAGCCCCGAGCGGCTCGACGCCTCGATTGCGCATGCCTTCGAAAACAAGGCCGGCTGGCTAGGCTATTACTGGGCGCCGACTGCCATCCTCGGCAAATACGACATGACGCGCCTGAGCTTCGGTGTCGGCCACAACAAAAACGAATGGGACCGCTGCACCGCCGTTGCCGGCTGCGCCAGACCTGAAGTCAATTCCTACCCGGTCTCACGCGCCTTCACGCTGATGACCAGGTCCTTCGCCAGCCGGGCGGGGCCCGTCGCGACCTATCTCAAGACCCGCAAATGGGACAATGAGACGATCAATCAGGTGCTTGCCTGGCAGGACGAAAACCGCGAAAGCAACGAGGATGCCGCGATCTATTTCCTTCGCAATTACGAGGGTCTGTGGACGAAATGGGTGCCGGCCGATGTAGCCGAGAAGGTCAAGGCAAGTTTATAACGGTAAGAACACCATTACCACGGGCGATTCGATGATTCCCTTTCCCGACCGCGATACCGTTGCGGAAAAGCTCGCCGCCCTGTCGGAGGCCGACAAGTCATACCTGGCGCTGCTCATGGAAAACGCTGCCCAGGACGACAATCTGCTCGACGGGCTGCGCCGCCATCTCGATCTTGCCGCCGGATCGCGTTTCCTGAACTCTTTGAAACTCGAAAGTCTTGGGATGTGGCTCGGGACTCAGGCGCCCGGCCGGTTGCAGATCCGGCTGACGGAAACCGCCCGCTCCAGCCAGCATCCCGCCTACCAGGCGTTCCGGACCGGCCTTAGCCGATCCGGCGGGCTGGAAAAGGTTTATCCCCCGGTCAACACTTGATTCCCCGGTCAGCACCTGATCTGGCGATCCCAGCAGTAATCTGAATGGTCGTTACTTCTTCGCGGCGCGGTCGACCGAGCGGCCGGCATCCTGGGTGGCGTTCACGGTGTTTGCCGTATCTTTCCCTATGCCGCGGATCGTGTTGCCGCAGGAGGAAAGGGCAAGAAGAACCATAAAAGCTGCGGCAATTTTGGCCGTTGTCGTCATCTCGGATATCCTTGTTTGAAATCAACCCCGAACGGCGACAAAATGCCGTCCGCGCCAATAACGCGCGACAAACCAAAAGGTTCACTGGCTGAAAGGCCCCTCAGGCGGCGACTGCCTTTGCCCGTTCGGCAAAGGCGCTGCGAATGCTGTCGGCCACCGTCTCGATCGGCCCCGACATCTGTGAGGCGGTCAGCAGACGGATATCGAAGGCGCCAAGTTCCGGCAGACCTTCATTCGGGCCGAGGAGCGCCATGTCCTCGTTGACATAGGAAAGCGGCAGCGGCGCGATGGCAAGATCGGAGAGCACGGCGGCGCGCTGCGCCATGGTATGGCCGCTGAGATAGGCGACGCGATAGGGCCGCTTGTTGCGTTCGAGCTGGGTCAGTGCCTCCTGGCGCCAGATGCAACCGTCCTCCCAGATCGAGATCGGCAGGGGATCGCGGCGATGGGCCGAACCACACCTGGCGCCGGCCCAGACCAGCCTCTCGCGGTAGACCACCTCGCCACCGGTCGGGAACGGCCGCGTCGCACAGTTGATCAACGCCAGGTCGAGCCGTTGCTCCTCCATGCGCTTCTTCAGCCCGATGCTCATGTCGATCGTCACGTCGACCATGATGCCGGGATAGCTCTCGGCGAAACTCTTCAGGATGCTCGGCAGCAGCCGTTCGCCGATATCTTCCGGCGCGCCGAGCCGCACGACGCCGCTGAGCTCCGGCATGATGAAGCGCGACACCGCCTCGTTCGACAGCGCCAGGATGTTGCGGGCGTAGGACAGCAACATCTCGCCGTGGCGCGTCAGGGATACCGAGCGGGCGTCGCGCAAAAATAGCGTCGCACCAAGCTGTTCCTCGAGCTTCTTGATTTGCATCGACACTGCCGATGGCGTGCGGAAGACCGCTTCCGCGGCGGTCGAAAAATTGCCTGTCTCGGCGATGGCCACGAAGGTCCGCAGCACATCGTTGTCAAGCAGCGGAATGGGACGGCGAAAGGGAATGCTCATCGTCACATCTTTCAATTTTTCTGATTTATAACCGCATATCATTTTGTTTGATTGAATGTCAATCGACCGGATATCTTCAGTGTCGGCAGCAATGATGCCAGCAAAGGAGGCCGGACATGACGCAATCAAGCACCTGGAATATCGTACAGGCCCTTTCCGCATTCAAGTCGCAGAGGCGCAGGGATGCAAACCATGAATATGCGATCCGGCAGTTAAAGCGTTTTCCGTCGCATCTGCTGGCGGATTGTCAGCGCGAAATGGAATTGAGCACCCTTGCCTCGGCCGCCGAAGTGGATGATCGACGATCGAACGGCGGTCACATGCCGCCCAGCAGCTTGAAGGCGATCGCCCACATCGTGAAAGCGACGAGCGTTTCCAGCATCCGCCAGGACGAGGGTTTCGAGAAGATCGGCCGCAACCATGTTGCGCCATATCCGAGCGAAAAGAAGAACAGGAAGGAACCCGTCACCGCGCCGGCAGCAAACGAAGTCTGCTGCCCGGGGTAACGTGTCGATATCGTGCCGAGCAGCACGACCGTATCGAGATAGACATGCGGATTGAGCCAGGTGAGCGCGAGGCAGGTCATGAGCGTCTGCCGGAAACTCGCCGTTCTGGCCTCCGCCGCCGTGAGGGTAGCGGACGACCGCAAGGCCGAATAGAGGCTTCTCGCCCCGTACCAAACCAGAAATGCGGCTCCGCCGTAGCGCATGACGGGATCGAGCCAGGGCATGAACCTGGCGATTTGCTGCAGGCTGGTCACCCCAAGCACGATCAGCGCCGCATCTGAGACAGCGCATGCGAGGCAGACGGCAAAGACATGTTCGTTGCGCAAGCCCTGGCGGAGGATGAAGGCGTTCTGCGCGCCGATGGCGACAATCAGGCTGAGGCCCATCATCAGGCCGGTTATATAGATCGAAAAATTCATCGCTTCGGCCAACGCCCCTTAATTCGCTAGGGTTGCGCTACCGCGATTACGAGAATTAGGCTAATTAATCCAACTAACTCCGATTAAGCGAAACTAATCCATGCTCGACTATCCCGCGCTGCGCGCCGTCGCAACCATTGTCCAGACAGGCAGCTTCGAAAGAGCGGCGGCCGTCCTGAACGTGACGCCTTCGGCCGTTTCTCAGCGCGTGAAACAGCTGGAAGAGCGTCTCGGCGCCGTTCTCATCGTCAGAGGCACGCCGTGCACGGCGACGGAAAAGGGGGAATGGCTCTGTCGCCATGTGGAGAATGTCGGCATGCTCGAAGCCGAACTCTTCGGGCAGCTGCCGGCTCTCGTCGATCCCGACGAGCCCAGCCAAAGGGTCACGCTTCAAATCGCCACGAATGCCGACAGTCTCGGGACATGGTTCGTCGAGGCCATGTCGAATTTCGCCAAAAGCTCTTCCTATCTGCTGAACATCGCCGTCGACGATCAGGATCATACCGCCGAATGGCTGCAGCGCGGGCGGGTGATCGCCGCCGTCACCAGCCTGGAAAAGCCGGTTCGCGGATGCCGGCGTTTTGCCCTTGGGTTTCTGCGCTACCACGCCACGGCAACCCCCGAATTCGTCGCGCGCCACTTTCCGCAGGGCGTGACATCGGAGGCGATACGCAACGCTCCGGCGCTGACCTTCAATCAGAAGGACAGGCTCCAAAGCAGCTGGATCAGGCGAACGTTCGGACGCGATCTCGATTATCCCACCCACTGGCTGCCGTCGCCGCAGAGCTTCGTCGAGGCGAGTCTTTCGGGCATGTGCTGGGGAATGAACCCGACCCAGCTGACCCACGAGCATCTCGCATCCGGACGGCTGGTCGAACTGGTGCCCGACACGCCCCTCGATGTCCCGCTCTACTGGCAGATAAACCGCCTCGCCGCCGACCGCTTGGCGGATCTGACGCGTGAAGTCGTCACGGTGGCCAAGCGCCGTCTTTGATGCATCACTTAAAGATACAGCAGGACCGAGTGCGCTTTGTCAGACGTAAGCCGTGCGGCTGCCGAACTCGCTGGTCTCGTCAAAATTCTTCGTGCCGATGCGCTCGCTTTCGCCGGAGAATTCTCCAGAAGCTTCATCGGTGGGCTTCGATGCGGCAGACGACTGAGATTGGCTGCTTTCGCTCGCTTCGAGCTTGGCGATCTTGGCTTCCAGCGTATCGATGGATTTTTGGATCGTGGCCTTCTCTTGCTCGTCCTGCGTCTGCTCCAGGTCTGCCTTCTTTTCGGCAAGCTGGGCCTCGAGAGTGGCAAGCTGATCCGACGAACTCGAAGTCGAGGTTGAAGCGACGGAACTCAAAATTGTGGATGCGGAACTGGAAATTGCGCTGACCATGAGCATGACCTTCGATGATGGAATGTCACCGTTCTAGCCAGGGAGAGTAAAGGTTCGATAAATAAAGTACCGAATAGTACCAAAATAAATATCGCGCTCTTATGCGATGGCGATGATCTCCAATTCCTGGCCGCCCGCCTCCGCCGCATCGCCGACAGCCTTGCCCATCAAAAGCCACGCCACCGGCGAGACGTAGGAAATCGATCCGGCCTTGGGATCGGCTTCATCCTCCCCGACGATCCGATAGGTCTGCACGCGCCCGTCATCACGGCGGAAAGTCACCGTGGTGCCGAAGGCGACGGCGTCGATTGACGTGGGGTTAGGCATGATCTGGGCGGTGCGAAGTCTTGCCGCTAAGTAGCGAAGATCACGCAAGGGATTGGCCGTCTGCCGCCGCCGCTCGTTCACGTCTTCGATCGTGCTCGCAGCATCATAAGCTTCGCGGGCCTGCTGGAATTGCAGCTCCAAAGCCTTCAGCCCCGCCTCCGTGACAAGGTTGGGGTGCGGCGAAATCGGACGGTCGGGCAGCAGGGTTTCCGAAGCGGTTTCGAAACTCTCTTCCTTGGTGAAGGCGACGGCCAATCTCGAACTCCGTTTTAGGCGCAGTGCGCGCGCTTTATCGCTGGCGGGGCGAATGCCCCATCTGTTTGTCGGCACCCTACATACACCGACTGCAGACGAACCGCCAATCTTGGCTCATCAGCCGCCACTAGCTTGGGAGCCTTGGGAACGTCCTGCCCCGCATGGCGTTTAGACCGGTGCACGGCTGAGGAAGGGCAAAAGCCCCGCGAGCAGCCAGAGCGCCACGACAAAGTCTGGACCAACACATGCCTGCGTTCCTGACGGATGCCATGCCGCTGACGCCGAGCTGGTGGGATATCGCCACGCGTATCGCGCTGACGGTGGTTGCCGGCGGCCTGATCGGTCTCGACCGAGAGCGCGGCGGTCACGCGGCGGGCTTCAGGACCACTATCCTGGTGGCGCTTGCCGCATGCCTGGCGATGGTCCAGGCAAACCTTCTTCTCTCGGTATACGGAAAAACGCCTGGCTCCTTCACCCAGATGGACGTGCTGCGCTTTCCCCTCGGCGTGCTGACGGGCGTGGGCTTTATCGGCGGCGGAGCGATCCTCAGGCGCGGCGATATGATGACCGGCGTCACCACGGCGGCGACCTTGTGGTTCATGACGGTGGTCGGCCTCTGTTTCGGCGGCGGCCAGATCCTGACCGGGATGGTGGCGACCGCGCTTGCCTTCATCGTCCTGTCGCCATTGAAGCGTCTGGATACGTGGCTGCGCTGCGAACGCAAGGCAACGCTTCTCATCCGCAGCGCCGATGCCGATATTCCCGAACTGTCGGAAGCGCTGAAACCTCTCGCATGCCGTGCTCTGTTCGTTTCCTTTGCACGGACCACCGATGGACGCGCCGGCGTGACATTCGAACTAAGATGGATGGCAAAAGACCATGACACATCCGCCCGCGAGATCGTGAATGCCCTGTCAAAGGCGCATGACGTCGCGGATTTCTCGATGCAGTCGACGACGAACTAAACCTCCATTCCCTTCATTTCGACACGTGCGCGGGTTTGCCCTTCCTCTTGGTTGAGGCGAACTCCTCCAGCTGTTTTTCGCTCATGGATTCGACCATCTGTTTCGAGGCGCCTTTGAGTTCGCTCTTCGGCGTCTCGCCACGCTTGGCCGAGAGTGCGGCGCCTGCCGCCTTCTGCTGGGCCTTCGATTTGGCTGGCATATCGATCTCCTCTTGCTCAAACGAGCGACCGCCGGTTCAAAGCTTCCGGAGTTCGTCAGGCTTGTGTGCGGCGCGTTTTCCCGACTTGTCGCTCTCGACGATATATTGCGGTTCGGCCTTCGATGCCTTCACCCTGTGGCCTTTGATCGTCGTCGGACCGCTCTGCTTTCTGACCACCCTGCCCTCGGTCTTTCCCTGGCTGGTATTCCAGCTTACCTCGTCGCCCTTCTTCAATTGCTTCGGCATGGCGGCTCCTGTTTCAAAGAGGCTGCGGCCCGCAAGCCGCAGCCGATGGGCTCTCAGTTGATGGTGGCCCATTGCATCCGGACATCCCAGGCGTTCTTCGACAGATGGACGTGTGCATCGACGTGATCGACCCAATCGATCGGGATCAGGTGGTGCTTGCCGTCTTCCGAATCGAGCTTCGTCAGCTTGATGCGTGTCGGGCCGTCGAGGTGATCGACTGTGCCGACATGGGTGCCGTCGGCAGCCCGCACTTCCATATGCTCACGGATCTGATCTGCGGAAATCATCGTTTCCTCCTTTGCATCATTGTCAGCTACGAACTGGCAACGAGGTGGAGCAAACTTGGTTCCGAGGCATCCGGCCGCGCACCGAATTATGCGCGTCAGCCCCGATGTCGAGGCCAGCCTAGGGCCGCCGGGCACGCTCCGATCATTCAATATCTCTGATGTTATCCATAAGCCCTATTCGTTTGAATGATGAGTTGTCTGGGGCCATATTGGCATTACGGACATGGACGAACCTCCCATCGATCCCCATGTCCTTGACCTAAGAAAGGAACCGGAAAATGACCACGCTCACCTATCGGGGTGGTGGCAAGACCCTCACCTCCAGCGACAGCCGCTTCGATCTGGCACATTATGCCCGCAAGCTCGTGCTCGCCTGGACACGCTGGCAGACGGCCCGCGAAATCGAAGCTATGCCTTTCGACATCCGCAAGGACATCGGCTGGCCGAGCACGGACGACAGCAAACACCGGACCATTTAATGAATGCGACATTCTTCCCAAGATAGGGGCGGCGTCTGCTTCGCGCAACGCCGCCTTTTTCGTCTTCCGAATTCCCGAATCTGCTTGTCGATTGTCGTTCGCCTTGCCGGCATTGGATGGCCCCGCAACTGCATATCAGGCGCAAACGCGCTGAGGCAGCTGGGAGCCCGCATCATACTTTCCCAATTACTCCCACCGGCTAATTCTATCGGTTTTCCTTGTAAACGCGGAAGCGAATGACTTCGCGCGGAATTGGAGCAGTTTCAGGCGACCCTGGACACTGCGCGTGTAAACAAGTTCCGAATAACCGACGTAACGATTCCAGTGCTGGGCGAAATATATGGCATCCTCCCTTTTCCGACCGATGATCGACGGGACTGCATGATAATCCACCCGGTTCAGCCGCCAGAATTTTGACGACCTGACGAGAATGTAGCGGGGATTCTGTGGGGGAACGAGGACTTCCCGTAGAGCGTCGAGAAAGCGGGACCGCTCAATTGTCGTGGCGCCCTCAAGCCGGCAGTAAATTATGCCGTTTTGGTCGAGCGTCGCCTCGACACTCACATTTCCCAACTCTGTCGTTATGACGCCCATATGATGCAGCGTCTCCAGAACGGTTATTCCCACTTGCTTCATGCTCCCTTCCAGGGAGCCGTTCCGCAGCAACAACAGACTGGCTTTGAGTGCGCCCGGCAAGCAGAAGATGGCCAGTAATGCGAACATAACGAACAGGACCAACTCCAGTTGTTGGAGCGATCGGATGTGCGTGACGCGAAAGCTGTGCAAGAATCCGTTCAAGATCATGCCGGCGAGTGCGGCGCTGTGCGCAAACAGAAACTTTGTCGTATTCCAGTTAACTAGCCCCTTGGGGGCATAGTTGCTCTCCAATGTTTCTTGCATCCTCGCAACGGCGCGTTTGCTGTGCAGCGCACTATGCCAGCGGGATCTCAGTGATTTGCGGTCTGCAGCCCTCCGTTCCATCATTTTGTTGATGTCATCAACACCGCGCGCATTCCATTTGGCAGTACCCAGCATCAATCGTTGAAAACCGCTTTGGATCACCGGAGGCTCGCCAAAGGACAAAGCCTCAAACGCGTAAAATCGGCGTTTCAGCGCATCGACGTCGCTGCCCAAGTCTATTGTCATCGTGTCATAGGGATCGGGCGCTTTTCTATCGGTCGATTTCCTCCCGAAGCGCAGCGGTATTCTCTGCTCGAGCTTTTCAGGGTCGATGACCGCCAGATGCCAGACGTTCGCAGCCTTCTGAGGGCTTCGAGGATCAATGCGAATGGCACGACCGCGCATCTGATTGGAGAGTACGTATGATCCCACCGTACTTGCCAGGATCAAAGTGTTTACGGACGGTGCGTCCCATCCTTCACCCAGCAAAGCCTGGGTGCCGACCAGGGCCGTGATCCCGCCGCGACTGAACAGTTCGGTGATTATATGGACGATATTGCGGCTCGGCTCGCCGCAGAGTTCAACGCTCAGAAAGCCAGCATCGAATGCCGCCTGCTGATAACGGATGTGTTCGGCAGCGATGCCAAGACGGTCTGCGATCTCGTCAAGAATCCCTTTTGATTCCGCCGGAATGACAACCAGGCTCCCCGTCAGAATTCCTACCTTGAGATCAAGTTCTGACCGCCGCAGCGTCTCGAAGATTGGCACGACGCCCATTCTCTCGATGGGCTGAAGGTCCGTGGGGGCAGTGGGCAGCGCATCCTTCCTTATATAGTCGGAGAGGATAACCATACGGAGTTCGTCACGCATCGACGCGCTTTCGAGCCGGGCAATATCGACGATCGCGTTGAGCTTGCTCACGCTTGATACCAGCAGCTTCTGAACCGATCGTGGATCAGTCAGTCGCACTCTGGCGTGCTCCACTGCCCTAATTTCCCTCAGCCTGTCTTGCTGGCAGCGGATTGCCTGTTCAGCTTCTTCGAAATCACTGCGATAGGTGTAGATAGCGCCGTTCAGCAATACCTCTATCCATTCAAGCGTCAAATCCGGTACTTCACGCGCCTTGACGCCGAGAATGTCGAGAGTCGACTGCGGCATGTCGACATATTGTGATTTCAGGAAGATCAGCATGCTGGAGAAAAAGCGTGCATCGTCCAGTATATGCTCCACATTCTCGATCGGCTGCGTAATCCATGGATGGCGCAGAATTGCCTCCTTGAATTCTGCACTCTCAAGCAGCGTTTCGATGAAGTCTCCGATCTGCGCACGAAACTCGGCCAGCTTCTGTGCTTCCAGCGCACTCGGCAGGCTGAAGTGGACATAATCCTGATGCGGGCAAAGATCGCCTTGCAACACAAGTTCCGGCACGGAAATTTCACCGTCGATCGGCCCGCAAAGCGCCTGATAGCGGTCCCATTCCTGAGGATCTACATCATAAGGAGGCGTCGCTGTCAGCGCGACGACTGTGGGCTGACCTAGTGCTTCCTTGAGCATCGTCAGGGCCTTCCACCACTCGTTTCTAAGATGGTGCGCTTCATCGAGCACAAGGGTGCGAACCTTCTCCTCGCGCAGCTTCGCGATGATTTTCTTACTCGCCTTCTCCGTTTCCTGCTTGCCTGGTTCACCGACTTGCGCCCCGTCGCTGCCCTCCTCTTCACCGTCGGGAATTTCTTCTTCGGACGGATGGCCCGAGAACGCCGCATGCAGAGCTTGATAGGTGATGATCGTGACGGTTCCGGGCGCTCTCACATCGTGGGAAATCCATTCCGGTTCGGCAAGGTCGGCGGGCAGGAACATCGTGCGCAGCCGATGCGCCCATTGGTCCCGGATGGTCTTGCTCGGAGCCAGAATCAAAGTCGCCTCACCGAGCCTGCACATCACTTCAAGACCTAAAACCGTTTTACCGGAGCCGGGTGCCGCGACAATATGCAATCCGTCATCGCCTAAGAGATTTGCAAGATCATCAAGTATCTTCTGCTGATATGCTCGCCACGTGCCCTGAAAAGCGAGGTCCTTCATTTAATGCTGCCTTTTGGATTAAATGCGACGAGTCGTTGTGGAACCTGCGACTAAAATACTCTTCGGGAAACACAGCACCATCTTGGCGTGGGTCATGCAGCGCCAGTTATGCTTCCCGCATGCCTTTTGGCTAAATTTCAACGACAGCGCAATGACATCAGCTGGCTGTAATGAATGCGACATTCTTCCCAAGATAGGGTCGGCGTCTGCTTTGCGCAACGCCGCCTTTTTCGCGGCCTGACTGTCCATTCCCAAGCCCTTTTCAGTCTTGAGTTTCAGTCTCCCGTGAATCTGTCATCTGCGCTGTCCCCGGCCATCCCGATAGTTTGACCGGCCCAAACGTGGGCTATGTCGCATATTTGCTCTTCCCGGCCGCATTTTTCCATGCCAGTGTCGCTTTCAGGACATCGGCGCGACGCATTCCGCGCAACGAATGTGTCATCGCCCCTCGAGCATGGATTTCGCTATGAATAGGATGCAGATCAAGAAGCGTTCACTGGTCTTCTTTATGGTACCGCAATTCACCATGCTGCCCTTTTCGGCGGCCGTGGACACGTTGCGCATCGCCAATCGCATGCTCGGCTATCAGGCCTATACCTGGCGGCTGACCTCTGTCGACGGGGAAAAGGTCTATTCTTCCTGCGGCATCGGCGTCGAGGCCAATTCCTCGCTTGCCGAGGAACGTCGCCATCTCGGCGGCGAAAACCGGCCGGGCATGGTGCTCGTCTGTTCCGGCATCGATGTCGAGCAGTTCAACAACAAGTCGGTCAATGCCTGGCTGCGTGAATGCTACAATCGCGGCGTTGCCGTCGGCAGCCTCTGTACGGGCGCGCATGTGCTTGCCCAGGCCGGTCTCCTGAACGGCAAGCGCTGTGCCATCCACTGGGAAAACCTGCCGGGCTTTTCGGAAGCCTTCCCGCAGGCGGAGGTCTATGCCGATCTCTACGAGATCGACGGCAATCTCTATACTTGCGCCGGCGGCACCGCCTCGCTCGACATGATGCTGAACCTTGTCGGCGAGGATTTCGGCGAAAGCCTCGTCAACCGCATCTGCGAGCAGCACCTGACCGACCGCGTGCGCAACCCGCACGATCGCCAGCGACTGCCGCTGCGCGCCCGCCTCGGCGTGCAGAACGCCAAGGTGCTGTCGATCATCGAGCTGATGGAAGGCAATCTCGCCGAGCCGCTGTCGCTGATCGAGATCGCCGATGGTGCCGGCCTCTCCCGCCGCCAGATCGAGCGGCTGTTCCGCCAGGAGATGGGCCGCTCGCCGGCCCGCTACTATCTGGAAATCCGCCTTGACCGCGCCCGCCACCTGCTGGTGCAGTCCTCGATGCCGGTCGTCGAGGTCGCCGTCGCCTGCGGCTTCGTCTCGGCCTCGCATTTCTCCAAGTGTTATCGCGAACTCTACCATCGCTCGCCGCAGCAGGAGCGCGCCGAGCGCAAGATGACCATGGCGACCGCACGGCAGGCAGTTGCCGCCTGAGGCTATAAGAAGGCCGTCGCCGCTTGAGACGTTGGGAAAGGCCTGTCGCCGTCTGATGTGAAAGGCGGCGGCTTCACCCCCGCGCTGGGATGGCGTTATTGCGCCGCCTCTTCCGTCATTCTGGCGTCGGAATAGACCTGGTTTCGGCCGCGGTGTTTGGCCATGTAGAGGAACTGGTCGGCGGCGTTGAGGTAATTCTCGAAAGTCTCGTAACCGCCGATTTCGGCAATGCCGATCGAAATCGTAACACCGAGTTCCTCGTCGTCGGCCGTAACCTTCAGCCGCGAAATGTCCGAGCGGATCTCGTCGCAGAGCTTGGTCGCAGCAGCGGAATCCATCTGCGGAAAGAGGATGGCGAATTCCTCGCCCCCGAGGCGCGAGAGAAGATTTTCGCTGCCTTCGAAGATCGTAAACAGCCTGTTTGCGACAGCCTTCAGCACCTTGTCGCCGATCTCGTGGCCATAGGTATCGTTCAGCCGCTTGAAATGGTCGATATCGAGAATGGCCACGGAACTCGGCACCTTCAGCCGCAGGCACTCGTTCACCAGCTTCGGGCCGTTGTCGTAGAAATAGCGGCGGTTATAGAGGCCTGTGAGATAGTCGCAGGCCGCCGCCGCCCGCAGCTGCCGCATCTGCGCCAGCGTCTCGGCATTGTTGGCGATGCGGCATTGCAGTTCCTCGGCGACAAAGGGCCGGTAGACGAAATCGCTGGCGCCGGCCTTGAGGAAACTCGCCGAAAGCATGCGGTCGTTGGAGGCGGAAACGCCGATGACACGCAGCCTGTCCGAACCGAAGCGATGGCGGATGCGCCGCGTCAGCTCGTAGCCGCTCATATCGGGCATGTGGTGGTCGGTGACGACGAGTTCGATATCGCTGTAGGCCTCGAGCGCTGCCAGCGCCTCGAGCCCCGAACTTGCCTCGACGACGAGATATTGCTGCGCCTTCAGCAGGTCGACGAGCACCTGGCGCGCCGAGGCGACATCGTCGACGACAAGCACCCGCGTCTTGCGGTTGGAGATCGCCCGCCGGACGGTGGCGACCAGATTGTCGAGCGCGAATTCATTGTCCTTCAGCACGTAATCGATGACATTGCGCTCCATGATCTTGTTGCGCGTGTTGAGATCGAATGTCGCGGTAAAGACGATCGCCGGGATATCGTGCTCGATCGTGCAGTCGAGCGCCTCGCCATAGGGCGAATCCGGCAGGTTGAGATCGACGACGGCCATGGTGTAGCCGTGACCGTCCTCGGCAAGTTCTTTGCGAAGAGCCTTCAGTGACGGGCAGGATTTGACGGCAAGGCCGAGCTCGGTCTGGAACCGGTGACAGAGCACGGCAGAAAACATCCGGGAATCTTCAACCAGAAGTATTTTTAGCCCGCCGGAGCGGAGCCCAATGCCATCTCGCTGAAAATCCGCTTGAAACGCCACAGCCGCTATTCCCCCATACGTCCGACGGGCTCGACTCGGCCCTCTCCCCGGGGCGGACGATAGCCGAGAGGCTTATGCGCGTGAAGGGGACAAATGAAAGCGACATTACCTCTAATTGCAAAAATTCGACGACTGTCCCCGACAGTCGCCTCCGCCCCCCTGCCGATACCGATGCCGGAAGAGCCGTCAGGCAACCGCCCGCTCCTTGCGCATCGATTGAATTTGCAGCAGCGTATCGAGGTTCTGGTTGACGCGGCAGTAGAACTCCTCGTCGATGAAGGGGCGCAACATGAAATCATTGCCGCCGGCCTTCAGGAATCGTGCCGAAAGCAGCCGGTTCGACGAAGAGGAAACGCCGATGATGCGCAACTCATGCGAGCCGATATTGGAGCGGATGCGCCGCGTCAGCTCGAAGCCGTCGATGTCGGGCATGTTGTAATCGGTAATCATCAGGCCGATATCGCGATTGGCCTTCAGGATCTCCAGCGCCTTGCCGCCGTTCTCGGCGACGCTCACACGGAAATTGTAACGCTTCAGCCGGCTCGACAGCAGGGCGCGCGCCGTCGCACTATCGTCGACGATCAGCACATGGTGGCGATGATTGGTCAGGAACCGGCAGATCGATTCCGCCAGAAGGTCGACGGCGAAGATATTGTCCTTGAGGATATAATCGACGATGTCCTTGGCCATCAGCTTGTCGCGCATGCCTTCGTGGAAGGTGCCGGTAAAGACGATGGTCGGGATGGAAAGATCGACCAGATACTCGAGCGCTTCGCCGTTTTCGGCGCCGGGCAGGTTGATGTTCGAGATCGCCAGCGTGATCGGATCGGAAGACTTGTCGTAGGAAAACTGCAGATCCTCGAAGCTGCGGCAAATCTCGACATCAATGTCGAACAGCTCCTTGAGGCGTTTGCTGATCATCGAGGTGAATACGTTAGAATCTTCCGCGACAATAATGCGCGCGCCAGCAAACATTTCCCCGGAATATTGCATCCCCGAAATACCTAGAAACGCCATAGCAAACCTTTGATGTAAAATCTGTCCCCGGATCAAATCGATACATCAATTGATTTGAATAATTATTAATCAGCGCGCCGGGATATGAAGCGAAGAAGCGGCCCGATGGGATCGCCCCCGATTTCCTGCAGATATGCTTAAGAAATCAGGCGCGAAGCACCGCACTCTCGGCATCGAACGGGCTTTGCCGACAACGTCACATTACGAGGATCGCCATGCCGCAGCTTGTTCCCCTCATAATATAGCCTTAGAGGGGCTGGACGGACTTGCGACAGGATTTCCGCCTTGCTTTCCAAAGCGTCTTCGTTGCCTCGTGCAGATCTCAGCAATGGAGCCCAGGCTATTCAACACGACCTGACCGGGTGGACGCCTGATCTGGCAAGGGCCCTCCGGGGTCATCCCTGGATGCCCAGCGCTTAATCCATACCTGACGGCAAGCCAAGCGAGCGCAGGAAATGCGCCTCGATCGCGCGCAGCAATTGGGCGCGGGCAGCCGGCGTCTCGCCGATGCCGGGCTGATTGACCACACCGTGCAGGGCATTGAACAGGAACACCGCCGTGAAGCCGGGATCGTCGACCGACCAGGCATTCTCGCCAGCGCCAGCGGCAAGCAGTTCGTTCAGATGGTCGATCAGGATGTTGCGCGAAAGTCCTTCCTTCGTTGCGGGGGGTGCCGCCACGAAGGCGAGATGATGCAGCCCGGCCGCGTCGAGATAACCGGTGGCGCATGCCGTCGACCAGGCCGCCAGCTTGCCGTGCCAATCCTCCTGCCCTCGTCCTTCGATCGCCGCGACGATGCCATCCAGCACGCTTTGCACGAAACGGGCGCGCAGCGCCTGGAGAACATCGGCCTTCGAGGAGAAGTGCAGGTAGAACGTGCCCTTGGCGACCCCGGCCCCCGTCGTGATCTCCTCGATCGTCGTCTGCTCCAGGCCCTTTTCCAGAAAAAGCCGCTCGGCCGCGATCATCAACTCGTCGCGCCGCTCTTCGGCGGGCTTGGTTCTCGGTTTTGAAACAGGATCGGCCGGCATCGACGGGACTGCTCCACTCTCATTGACGGCGCGCGGGATCGGTCCTGTGCAGGTAGCCGGTAAACACGTCGCGCATTGCGGTGCTCTCGATATCAGGCAGCAGGCGACCGACTTCACCGCGATGACAACCGCCATGCGTCACCACATGGGCGAGCATCTCTTCGCGGGACATGCGCCCGCGTCCGCCATCGGTGAAGGTGAAGTCGACGACCTCCTCCATTTCCTGAAGGCTGATCCGCGAGGTGTAATCGATATACCAACGGTCGGTATCCCGGATATCGGCCGACAGCTGCGCCAAAGGCGGCGTTTCGCTGCTCCAGCTCGCCGCGTAGGTATGACCCAGCCCCTGAAGATTGGCAACGAAGATGCGATCGACGAGATGAGCGTGGTTGAGCACGCGAAGCGCCGACCGAAACGCGTCGGAAGGCGCGTCAGCTTCGAGCGCGTTCAAAGCATCGAGAAGCTCATCGTCGACGCTGGCTTTGTATTGGAACAGAGAGTTCAACAGGGTCTGCGCGCTCATTGCGATCTCCGGGCGTGAAATGGATGCCGCCTGTAGTAGCCGACAGTCTCGATTTATATGACTGACTGGTGGTCAGTCAATATTTTTTCAATTTCACTGCTACCTCTGCTCTGCCGCGATCTCATGAGTTTTACGCGCAGCAGCCGCTCTTTGCCGCGGCCGGACCGCAGCAGGCGGCTGCCCTGCTGCTTTCCTCCGCCAGCCAGCGGTCGCGCGGCTTGCAGCTTGCCGGCCGCGGCGATAGCTCGACATGCATGGCGCCGGCGCTGAGAATCGGTCTCGCGGCGCAATAGAGCTGCATCGGCCGCACGCCGTCACTGACCTCGAAGGTGAGCTTGGCCGAACCGTCGAGCTGCACATGCTCCGTCACCTTGCGGATGATGGAATGGAACTTGCCGGCCGGCATATGTGCGCGGTCGCCTTCCTCGATGTCCCAGAGCTGGATGAAGATCTCCGCCCATGCCTCGGGATTGGCGCCGCAGTCGAGGCCTGAGAATTGGCCCGCCTTGACCTCGGTGACATGATAGCCGGGCTTTACCGGCTTGCCGTCGTAATAAAAAATCAGCGGAGAATCCTTGGCGCCGCCAAGCATCTCGAGCAGCAGGCCGAGATCGATGTCGTTCTCTTGAATTTTGCTGTTGTCGATGATCTTCATATCAGTTAATCCTTGCTTCAACAGTTCAAGGATTATTGAAATATGGATCAACGTCAAGCCCTCATAGCGTTCGGCGCGCTGTCGCAGGAAACCCGCCTGCACATCGTCCGTATGCTCGTGGTTTCGGGTCCCGGCGGTATGGCGGCGGGCGCGATCGCGGAGAAGGCGGAGGTCTCGCCGTCCAATATCTCCTTCCATCTGAAGGAACTCGAACGGTCCGGGCTGATCGCGCAGCAGCGTGAATCCCGGTCGATCATTTATACCGCGAACTACGAGGCGCTAGGTGGCCTGGTTCGCTTCTTGATGGAAGATTGCTGCTCCGGGCATCCGGAAATCTGTGCCCCTGCCGCGGAGGTCGCGGCCTGCTGTGCGCCAAAAGGGAAGGAGAAACTGCAATGACCACTGATCGCGTTTACAATGTGCTCTTTCTCTGCACGGGCAATTCTGCCCGCTCGATCCTGGCGGAATCGATCCTGCAGACCGAAGGCAAGGGTCGATTCAAGGCCTATTCGGCCGGCAGCCAGCCGAAGGGTGAGGTCAATCCCCATGCGCTGAAGGAGCTTGCGGCGCAGGGTTACCCCACGACCGGCTTCCGCTCGAAGAGCTGGGACGAGTTCGCCGGGCCTGGCGCTCCGGAGATGGACTTCATCTTTACAGTCTGCGACAACGCCCACGGCGAAGCCTGCCCGGTTTGGATCGGCCACCCGATGACCGCCCATTGGGGCGTCGAGGATCCCGCTGCCGTCGAGGGCAGCGAAGTCGACAAGGGCCGCGCCTTCGTGCAGGCCGCCGGCTTCCTCAAAAACCGGATCAGCGCCTTTTTGAGCCTGCCTCTTTCCTCGATCGACAAGCTCGCGCTTCAATCGCACCTGCATCAGATCGGCGCCATGGAAGGCACGACAGCAAAACCGTCCAAGGCCGGCTGATGGGTTTCGATTTGAACCAGCAGGCCTTGGAAGGGCCCGATGACAAACTTCGTGCCGTCCTCGCAGCCGCCGGGCTTCCGGTCGATGACCTCACAGAGCCTGGCCGAAGCTTCTACCGGTTTTCGCGTGGCGGCCAGACGGTCGGCTTCGGCGGGCTGGAACTCTATGGCGAGGCCGCACTCCTGCGTTCCATTGTCGTGCTGCCCGATCAGCAAGGCTTTGGCTTCGGCCATGCTATTACCCTTGCCTTGCTCGATCAGGCCCATAAGAAAGGTGCGGCTGCTGCCTATGTGCTGACTGAAACGGCCGCCCCCTTCTTTCAATCGCTCGGTTTTCTTCCGATCGCCCGCGATGATGCGCCCGCCGCCATCCTGACGACGCGGCAGGCCGCAAGCCTGTGCCCGGCATCCGCCGCCTTGATGGTCCGGAGCCTGCCGGCATGAGCGCGCCAGTGTTTCCGCTGTCTCGACGACTTGCCGCCGAAGCCCTGGGCACGCTGTTGCTGGTGGCAACCGTCGTCGGATCGGGAATCATGGCGGACAGCCTGACGAACGATACGGCGCTTGCGCTGCTCGGCAACACGCTGGCAACAGGGGCGGTGCTTGTCGTCCTCGTCACCATCCTGGGCCCGATTTCCGGCGCACATTTCAATCCGGTGGTGTCGCTGGTTTTTGCGCTCCGGCGCGAGCTGCCCGCCTCTACCCTTCCGGCCTACATCGCCGCGCAGATCGTCGGCGGCATTGCCGGAACGATGCTCGCCCATGCCATGTTCGCTCTTCCCCTGCTGCAGGCCTCGGAAACCGTGCGCACCGGCGGCGCACAATGGCTCTCCGAATTGACGGCAACCTTCGGCCTCGTCTTCGTCATCTTCGCCGGTGTTCGCTTTCGCGCCGATGCCGTGGCATGGCTGGTTGGCCTTTATATCACCGCCGCCTACTGGTTTACCGCTTCCACGTCGTTTGCCAATCCCGCGGTCGCGATTGCCCGATCACTGACGCACACATTTTCCGGCATCCGCCCGATCGATCTACCGGGTTTTCTCGTTGCTGAAATCCTCGGCGCATTGCTGGCGCTGATGTTCGCGGGATGGCTGTTGATGGAATCCCGCAATCCTGAAACCCTGACCAAGACGGAATCTGCCTGATGACTATCGATGTGACGATCTATCACAACCCGGAATGCGGCACCTCGCGCAACACGCTGGCGATGATCCAGAACACCGGCATTGAGCCCAATGTGATCGAATATCTGAAAAACCCGCCGTCGCGCGAACAACTGATCAAGATGATTGCGGATGCAGGATTGAGTGTTCGCGAGGCGATCCGCGAAAAGGGCACGCCCTTTGCGGAGCTCGGCCTCGACAACCCCGACCTTACCGACGACCAGCTTCTCGACGCCATGCTGAAAGATCCGATCCTGATTAACCGCCCCTTCGTCGTCACGCCGCTCGGCACACGCCTGTCGCGGCCGTCGGAACTTGTCCTCGAAATCCTCCCGGAAACGCATAAGGGCGCCTTCACCAAAGAGGACGGCGAGAAGGTGCTCGATGCCGAAGGCAAGCGCATTGTCTGATCTGCCCGCAGCATCTCGGATGCATCTGCATCAGCCGAATATGGATGCACTCAGGCCGACGTTCTCGACGCACAAGCCTCGCATCCTGATCCTTTATGGCTCCCTGCGAACAGTGTCCTACAGCCGCCTCCTCGCACAGGAGGCCGCACGGCTGCTCGAATATTTCGGCTGCGAGGTACGGATCTTCAATCCCGAAGGTCTGCCGCTGCCTGACGAGGAACCGGCGAGCCACCCAAAAGTTCAGGAACTGCGCGAATTGTCGGCATGGTCGGAAGGCCAGGTCTGGGTCAGTCCTGAACGTCATGGCGCAATGAGCGGTATCATGAAAGCGCAGATCGACTGGATTCCGTTGTCGGTTGGCTCGGTGCGGCCGACACAAGGCAAGACGCTGGCGGTGATGCAGGTCTCCGGCGGTTCCCAGTCCTTCAACGCGGTCGGCCAACTGCGCATCCTTGGCCGCTGGATGCGGATGATCACGATCCCCAATCAGTCCTCCGTCGCCAAGGCTTTCCAGGAATTCGACGCGAACGGCCGTATGAAACCCTCATCCTATTACGACCGCGTCGTCGACGTCTGCGAGGAACTGGTGAAGTTCACACTGCTGACCCGTGATGCCTCGAACTATCTGACCGACCGCTACAGCGAACGGAAAGAGGAAGCCGAAAAGCTCGAACAGCGCGTCAGCCTCAGGTCCCTATGACAATCAGCGCCGAACGACCGCCGTTAGCCGCCATCGCCGCACTCGGGCTCACGCAGATCATCGGCTATGGCAGCCTCTATTACAGCTTCAGCATCCTCGCCCCTGACATGGCCCGTGATCTCAACTGGTCATCGGAATGGATCTTCGGCGCCCTCTCCGCGGCGCTTCTGATCGGCGGCCTGGCCGCACCGCTTATGGGCACATGGATCGATCGCTTCGGCGCGGGCAGGATCATGACATCAGGCTCGGCGATTGCCGCAGCCGCCCTTATCGCCTGCGCCTTCGCACCGGGAAAGATCGCTTTTATCGCAGCATTGATCGGCATCGAGGTCGCCTCGAACCTGGTGCAATATGGCGCCGCCTTCGCCTTGCTCGTGCAGATCAGGCCACGGGTTGCTCAGCGCAGCATCACCTACCTGACGCTGATCGCCGGCTTTGCCTCGACCATCTTCTGGCCGATCACCACGGCGCTGCACGCGCATCTGTCATGGCAGAATGTCTATCTGATCTTCGCCGCGCTTCATCTCGCCATCTGCCTTCCCCTTCACGCCTGGCTCTCCCGTGGCGTCAGCGAGACCAGGAAACGGAACGGAGAGGCGGCCGCAAAACACGTCGAGCCGAGCCTTCAGCCGTCGGTGCGCCGGCCGGCCTTTATCCTGATGGTGACGGGCTTTGCTTTGGAGAGCTTCGTGAACGCGGCACTTCTGGTTCACATGGTGCCTGTGATGTCGGCACTTGGCCTCGGCGCCATGGCAGTGGTGGTCGGAACGCTCTTCGGCCCGTCACAGGTGCTCAGTCGCCTCATCAACATGGTCTTTGGTGAGAGCTTGTCGCAAGTGATGCTGGCGATCATCTGCGCCGTCCTGCTGCCGGCAGCCCTTGTCATCCTCATCGCCACCGCACCCTCGGTGCCCGGCGCGCTGGTCTTTGCAGTCGTCTTCGGCCTCGGTTCGGGCCTTAACAGCATCGTCTACGGAACCTTGCCGCTCGCGCTCTTCGGAAGCGATGGCTACGGCCGGCGGCAAGGACAAATCATGTCGGTCCGTCTCGTCGTCGCCTCGATGGCGCCGTTCGCACTCGCCTTCCTGATGGGCAGTCTCGGCGTATCATGGTCACTGTCTATCGCAGCATTGCTCAGCACCGTCGCCGTCGCCGCATTCTTCGCCATTCTGCGGCTGACGCGCCCGATTGCCCGGTCGGAAGCGGTTCCCAATCCCGGAGAAGCTTGAGCGCAACAATCAGTGCAGCCGCTACTTGACGACGGCCGAGCCCTTGACGATGTCGATCGTCTCGCCGCCGTCGAGTCCGATGCGGTCGCCGTCGGGCGTCGTCATGAAGCAACCGGAGGGGCAGAGGCTTTCCGAAGCGCCGGCATCGACCACAACCTCGACGCGCTGGCCGCTCTCGGTGATGACGAGCACGACGGCCGCCGGATCGGTGTTGGTAACGGATGCCGCATAAGCCGCGGGCGCGGCAAGCAGCGGGACAAGCAGAACGGCGGCAAATCTTGCCATCATGTGCGGCGGCGCTGGCGCGCCCTCCCCTCGAACGATCGGTGCTGCCCCCGGCAGCGATCCCGATGGAAGGGATCATGCACGCACACCCGTGAATGATGGCTGAATGACCCGTTCAGCTCTTGAGATTGCCGTCCGCCGTCCGGCTGCGCAATTGCCGCACCGGCCGCTCTTCCTCCTCCATGGGCTTATCCCCTGGATTTTCTTGGTCGCCCTTCCGATCCCTGCCCGCATCGACAAGGACGGGAGGAGCCTCTCGATGGATGGTGAGATCGCTCTGCGGCAACGGGATCTCGATCCCCTCGGCCTTGAAGCGCTGGAGGATCTCGATCCTCAAATTGTTGCGCACCGTCATGCCGTCGCCCATGTCGGCGAGGAAGAAGCGCAGCTCGAAATCCAGCGAATAGGGACCGAAACGCAAAAATTCGACATGCGGCTCGGGGTTGCGCATGACGAGCGGAATCTTGGCGGTCAGTTCCAGCAGGATATCCATCACCTTCTGCGGATCGGCGTTGTAGCTGACGGATACGGGGATTTCCGAACGGCCGATCTTGTTGCGATGCGTCCAGTTGCCGACGAGCCCGTTGATCAACTCCGAATTCGGCACAATGATCGACTGCTTGCGGAAGGTCTCGATCTCGGTGGCGCGCACCGAGATACGCTTGACGATGCCTTCGGCCGTGCCTGATACAACATGGTCTCCGACCTTGAACGGCCGCTCGACGAGCAGGATCAAGCCGGAGACGAAGTTGGAAACGATGTTCTGCAAGCCGAAACCGATGCCGACCGAAAGTGCTGAGGCGACCAGCGCGAAGCTCGACAGATCGATGCCGGCCGCCGAAACGCCGATGATCGCCGCGATGCCGACGCCGAGATAGCCGATGCCGGTTTTGACCGAATTGCGCACGCCGAGATCGACATGGCTTCTTGCCATCACATTGCCGTCGAGCCAGCGCTGCAGCCAGCGTGTCAGCAGGTAGACGCCGGCAAACAGCAGAATGCCGGTGCAGATGCCGAGCAGCGAGATGCTGATGCCGCCGAGCCTGACCTCGGTGAACAGCCGGTAGGCGATCAACTGCAGATCCTGCACATGGAAGCCCCAGAGCAGCAGGATCAGCGGGATGCCGACGAGAAGCGCCACGGCATAGATGGCAAGGCCGACGAGCAAGCCGGCCTGGTCGATCGCCACCGGCCCAAGCTTGAAGCGGCGCGTCAGGAAGCTTGCAAAGAAGGTGTCGCCGAAGCTTTCCTGCTTTGATATCGCCTTGCCGGAGAGCAGGCCGACATACATGGTGGCAACGACCGCGCCGGTGATGATGAGCTGCGTGGCGACGAAGCGCGCCAGCCCGACATAACCGGTCAGCGCGGTGAGGATGAGACCGGCGCCAACGACGCGCAGGATGATCCCCATGCCGCGCGGCCAATGCCGGCCCGGCGCATCGGGATCGCCGTTCTTCGCCAGCATCGGTTTGCCGAACGAGGCCGCGATCAGGATCAGCCCGATGATCAGCGCGGCAATCAGGCTCCTGACCACGGTCAGCACCAGCGGCGAGCCCATCGCCTCGCCGATCGTCCCGAACAGATAATCGAGCGCGTTGACGATCGCCATCGCCAGCAGGCAATAGCCGATCGAGCGTGCGCCGAGATTGGAAAGCCGGACGAGCCGCCAGCGAGGTTCGTCCGGTGCGAAGATGGCGTTGACGAAACGGCCGACGAAATAGACGAGCCCGATCGCCGCAAACAGGGCGCCGATGACAGGTGCGATGTCGGGCCGCAGAACATTGAAACTATTGAGGAAGAAGAACGAGGTGACGAGCAGTACCGAAAGCGCCAGGGTGCGGATCAGCGTCGACCAGAAGGCGATCGACAGCCGGCCGATATAGGACGGGTTCTCGATCGCCTCGTCCCGGCGCAGATACGAGCCGAACAGCCGATAGCTGCCGGATAGCAGAATGAGCGCCGAAGCAAGCGACAGGAAGATCGCGGCAAACAGCGGGAACCGCTTGAACTTCCAGACGAAAGAGGCCCAGCTCGACAAAGCCTGCGAGAATTCGCTGGCCTCGTGCACGAAGGCGCTCACGGCATCGTCGAGCACCGAGACGGAGATCTCGGTGCGCCTGAAAAGCGTGTCGGCGAAAAGCCGCCGCCGCATTTCGATGATTTCGTTGAGGAGCTTCGTCACCGCGATCGACAGGTTTTCGGCGTCACCGGTCACCGCGTTGATCTGCGCACGCTCGGCAGTCAGCGCATTGCGCTCGTCCGTGACAATCTTCGCCTCGGGCGGCTGCCCGTCCTTCGGCGGATCGCCGATCTCGGCAAGCCGGTTCTTGATCTGGTCGAAACGCGGCCGGAGATTGACCGATATGGTAATGACGGCGCGGCTGAGCTCGTCGGCCTTGGTGGCGAGCCCGACCAGGGCATCGTCATTGTCGGCATTCTGCTTGGCGCCGTCCTGCAGTGCCGTCAGCTGGACCTTCGCCTTTTCGATCTCCTTCGCCGCCTGGTCGAGTGGCGTATCGGTAAGCGGTGCCTCCTGCGCGGCAGCCGGTGCCTGCGGCTCCTGGGCGAAGGCCGCAGCACCCTTGAAATGCGCGCCCGCGACCGCCAGCGTCAGCAGAAGAATGGTGCGAAGCAGGATCGGTCTCAGCCGCAAAAGCGCCTCCGGAAGGGTTGTCGTCAGGATAGAATGCCTGCTTGTCATAGCAAAGAAAGGCGACAGAAAGGCGGAATATCCCAGGAAAGCCTCAGAAACCGGCATCGGGCCTGGAGAGATAGTCGCGCTCCGCCGCCGTCGACTCCCGCCCGAGCATGGCATTGCGGTGCGGAAAACGGCCATAGGCGGCGATCACGTCGCGGTGGCGGATCGCATAATCGCGATATTCCTCATCGCCAAGCGCGGTGAACAACGCCACCGAACGTTCCTGCTCGTCAAGGTCTTCGGCATGTTCGAAGGGCATGTAGAAAAAGGTGCGGCATGCCGCTTCAACCGCCTGGTCGGCGCCTGCTGCGAGCGCGAGCTTGGCTTCCCGAAGCGCCAGCCCGTCGGTCGCGACGGCAAGCGGGGTGCCGCGATAGATATTGCGGGGAAACTGGTCGAGCACGATGACGGCCGCCAGCCGGCTTTCCGGGTCGGCCCGCCATTCGTCCCGGACGCCCGCGGCAAGCGCCAGATGGGTATCGCGGAAGCCTTCGCGGATCTCGGCGTCAAGCTCCGGCGTCGCACGGAACCACAGCTCCCGGCCGCATCTGACGAACCAGAAATCATAGACTTCCCCAGGCCTGCGGATCGTCGTCATGCTTCCTTCCCTAGCGTGAATGGATTCAATTCAATCAATTAAATTATTGTAAATATTAGAAATTTTTATAAAATCAACCTCTTATTCGGCTTCCGGCACCTCTCCCCGTAAACGGGGTGAAGAGGATATGCCGCGACCTCTCCATCCCCGCCCCGTCTCGTTTGGCTCGTCCCTCGTCCCGTCAGAACACTAAGGGATTACACATCTCGCAAGGCCCAACCTGCGGCACATGCTTTGAAGTATTGTAGGCCATTGAAGAAGGTGATGGGGGCCGGCAGCTTGGAGGAGGCAGCCGCTCCAGCCTCAGAGCTTGGCGATGATCCAAGCTTCGCCCTATTGCACAGACAGGCCAGCGGCTTCAATTCCCGAAATAAAACGCTTTTGATCTTCGGTCCGCGCCAGCCGCCTGGCGACCTCCTGCCTGATGTTCGGGATCAATGCGGGTGACTCGCGCCTGATCCACTCAAGCTGTTCCTCTGCTTGCTGTTTTTTTCCAAGCGTGCCGAGAATGGAGAGCAATACGAGACGATGCATCGGATTGTAATTGAGGTCCGACATACGCGACCATAGTTCCGCAGCCTGCGTATCGCCCCGCATGAAGGCACAGAGCGCCATTCCGACCTCGTAATATCCGCGTGGTCCGGCATTCTTGCCGACTGCCTCCGAAATCAGCGTGCAGCCTCTATCCCATTCCCCCGACATCGACAGGCGCAGGCCGTATTCACCTGCCACCTCGGTATCGTTCGGATTGCTGGCATAGGCGGCAGCGCCGGCGCTGAGGGCTCCGGCCGGATCATTGCCGAAAAAGTTGGCAAGCATCAGTGCCTGAAGAGCGCGTGCATTCTTTGGGTCCAGCCGCACGGCCTGCTCGGCAAGTTCCTTCGCGAGGTCGAGCGTGGCAGCCGTCGATTTCGTGTGAAGTTGGTATGAAAAGCGGAACTCGTCGAGATGAATCAACGAAAGAAGGGCGAAGATATTGGAATCGGACGGCACTTTTTCCACGGCCTGCTGCAGGCAGGATTTTGCCAACTCGTGCGCCTGCACGGTCATTTCGCTGCGATAGCTATAGTAGGATAGAACGCATGAAAAAACGTCCGTGCTTCCGGCGATGGTCGCGGTATCGGTCTGGAACATGACGCCGAACGGACGCGCGACCGCCGTCGCGATATCCCCGGCAAGGCTCGCTTGCGTTTGCGGGATGCCTTGCACCTTCATGTCGGCATCATAATTACTTGCCCAGATGACGGCGGCATCCGTCCGCCGCACGAGTCTGGCTGTCGAGCGCAGCTTGCTGCCTTCGAGCCGCACACTTCCTTGGAGGGCATAAAGCGGCTGCGACAAAACTTCGCCGGTTCTATTCCGCGGCATGGCGGTGACGACAACGATATCATTGAAGCGGACCAGCTTCTCGATGATGTCGTCGGTGATGCCGCGAGAGATGTCGGAGGCAAGGCTCCCGTCGGACGCGCTTTCGAAACGCTCGACGATAATGGTAGGGCGATTATCAGCTCCTGATATCGTTTCACGTTCCGTGCTCGGCGACCCGACCTGCCGAAGGAGAGCCGCCGCCGAGGCCAGGACAATCACCGCGCCCGCCGCAAGAAGCCAATATCGGCCCGGCGATAAGCGCCGGTCCGCCTGGTCCCGGCTGATCGTATCCGTGGCCGCAATGATCTGGCCGTTATCGCCGCCTGACGAGCTTGGCCGATCGGACCGCTCGAGCGGCGAGATATCATTGGGTTCAGCGCTGCTGACGACATCGAAGACCGGCGCGTAGCCGCCCTTGGGGATGGTGATGATGATCCGGTCCGCGTCGCCGGCCGTCAGGTAGTAGTGTTCCAGTTCCCGTCTCAGCCGACCGGCTTCGATGCGAACGCAGGGATCCTGTTGGGCATCGAAGTTCGCGTCTCTGCCAAAAACGGCCTGTGCGATGGTAAAGGCCTTCAGGTAGTCGCGACGGCCTGCAAGCGTTTCCGTGACCACGAATTCAAGGAAACGCCTTGCCCGTTCGGGAAGGCGGAATTCCCGGCTGGAAAGAATGCGCTCAAGTTGCTGCTGCACCTCCTCCTGTGAGGCGGTGACCCTGTTTATGCCTGCACTCGTCATCGGTTCCCCCAGACTCCGATTGCGAACAACCAGCAGCACGCAGTCCTAAACAATAGTCCCCGTCAGACGTGACGGCAATGCCGCCCAGCCGAATAACCTAACCAATGCTGACCGAATCCCATGAATAGCCAAATGACGGACGTAAGTCACAGTTTACGAAATGCCCGCGTAGGATACCGTATTCTACCGGCACCGACATGTATTTTACTGCCTTAGGCTCCAGGCGCGCTCTATCATCGCCATGTATTCTCTGGAGGAGCCTGCGATGACATCACCTGAGACCTCTACACCTCATCCCATGACAAGCGCAGAGGAACTGCGCAAACGCGCTCTGGAGCTTCAGCTTGTCGAGATGGAGCGCAGCGAAAAGATCAAGGCGCGTGAAGCAAAGAAACACGCGGAGTTCGTCGAGGATTTTTTCCGCAAGCAGATTGGCGAAGCGGAACGCGCCGTCATCAAGCGGCTGGTCATGAAAGCGGCCGCAGACGGCAAATATGAGGCGCTGATTTACAGCTTTCCGTCGACCTTCTGCACGGACAGCGGCCGGGCCATCAACAACAACCTGTCCGGATGGCAGAAGACGCTGCAGGGAAAGGCAAAGGAACTCCTCGAACTCTTCGAGGAAGTTGCCAGACCGCAGGGTTACGGGTTGAAGGCCATGGTCATCAACTTCCCGGACGGCATGCCGGGAGACGTCGGCTTCTTCCTCACTTGGGAGCCGCCCGTCGAGTGACCGGCAGCAGATAGAGGCGATCAACTTGAAAGCAATCGAGATCGAGCGCAAGTTCCTCGTGCGTAACGATAGCTGGCGCGATTGCGCCGGGATGTCGCATGTCCTGCAGCAGGCTTATCTGTCTCGAGACAAGAACTCGGTACGTGTTCGCTTGATCGACGGCCGTTCTGCTTGCCTGACAATCAAATTCCACACTGCAGGGCTCGCCAAGGACGAATATGAATACGAGATTCCTGTCGAGGAGGCACGGGACCTGCTTCTCCATGCGACCGGCCGCGTCATTGAAAAGACCCGCTACCGGGTCCTGTACGAGGGCAGAAACTGGGATGTAGACGTCTTTGCCGGAGTCTATGAAGGATTGACGCTCGCCGAGATCGAGATAGCGAGCGAAGATGATCTTCCGGCCCTGCCGAAATGGCTTGGGCGGGAAGTCACGGGCAACAAACGCTATTCCAATCGCGCCATGGCGGTTGCATCATGCAGCCGCCCCCGGATGCATGGGGCGGTTGACGATCGCGCCGCGCTGTAAGACCCTATTCGCTTACAATGGTCCAATTGGCGTCCGGATTGAATTCCTTGATCGCGGCGGCGCGCTGCTCCGTTTGCGGCCCCAAATCGCGTTGATAGATGACGCTCATCCCGTTGACGACAAAGGTCTGCACGCCGGTCACCCGATATGTGACCGGCCAGGCGACGAGCGCAAAGCCACCGGTCATATAACCATTGATGACGTAGCTTTGTTTGCCGCCCAGTACGTTGTCGCCCTGGGCGGTCAGGATGCGATAGCGGTATCCGAAATAACCTTCCCCGCGTTTGGCGGCGCCGAAAGCGGCCGTCTCGACCAGCGCGCTTGCCGGGCTTTCCTCCGCAGAGACGCTGGGGTCCCAGTAGAGACCGTCCAGCTTGCCCGGGCTGCTGATCAATTTTTTGGCGAACTCGTAAATACCGTCACCGTCGCGATCGTCGGACACATATTGATACTGCGCGGCGACATATTCATGCATCGTGTCGATCGTCGCGAGTTCGTTTTCGCCGATGCGCCGATTGATGATCTCCTCGAAGCCGCGCTGCGTGTCGAAGGACCACCTCCCGTCCTTGTCCTCAGTCAGCGGAAACGGCAGAGGCCAGAGTCGATTACCGATCACGACGATCTTGGCACCTTCGACGTCTTTCAAGCTCATCTGTCGCTCGGCGCCTTCCCGGATCAATCCATAAGCGATCATTGCCTCGTTGCTCGAGCGCAGCTTGTCTGCGTTCAGACCGAGCAGATCCCCAAGATCCCCGATATTGTTGGAGCCGAGCACCGATTTCAGCCGATCGAGTGCAAGAGAGGGGCTGTCGAATTTCGGTGAGGGCGTTGCCGCCTTGTATTCGGCGAGATCCGTCTGCCCCTGCGAAAACGCCGGCTTCGTCGGCATCGTGCAAAGCGCTGTCGCAAGCATGAGCGGGATTACCATCGATTGACGTCTCATGATGTAACTCCATGGGCTCGTAAGGGGTGTCATCGCCGCCCGCCGCCACCGCGGCCGCCACCGCCACCGCGGCCGCCGCCGCCGCGAGACGGCATCGGGCGCGAGTGATGCTGGGGACGGGCTGCCTGACGATGAGCGCCCATGCTTTGCGCGCCTCGTTTCGAGGCGACGGTCTGCTGGCGGCCGGACTGCACGTTGCCGAGTGCGCTCGACTGGCGCCCGCGATTATCGGGCCGGGCAGCCATCTGTGGTTTGTTGGGTTTCTTGACGGATTTCTGGGCGGGCTTGGAGGGGCGATTGGCCGATTTTTGAGGACGGGTTTCGGGCCGGGATACGTTCTGACGATTGGCGGCCGTCGGCCTGTTCGCCTGCGGTTTGGCCTTCAGTCCTTGCGCCGTGTTTTTTCGGATATCTTCCGCGCGAGCGGCCGTCCCGCGATTGCCCGGCCTCTGGCCTGCCTGGATATCTGCGGCTTTGTTTCGCAGTTGATTGCGATTGTCGGCCTGAAGTCCCGATTTGATCGACGACCGATCCAGCTTGGCAAGCTGGTCTTTGCCGATGCTCAGCTTGCTGCGGTCGACATTCGCCCAGTCGACGTCGTTCCACTTCATTTTTCCGTTGAAGTTGCGATTATTCAGACAATTATTGCAATCGATGTCGATATCGCCGTCCCAGCGACCACCCCATACGCCCCAGTCGTCCCAATTGACGACGGCGGCCCAGGCAAGCCCGGTGACCGCTCCGGCAAAGAACGCGGCACCCGGATAGTAATAGCTGTCGTAATAATCGGGATAATAGGAGATCGGCGCCGCGGCATAGTCCGGTTCATAAAGCATTTCCGGCGGATACTGCGGGATATAGATCTTCTCGGGATCGGTCGGACGGATAATGATGTTGTCGTTTTCAGTGACGACCGTCACCTTGTCATCCGTCTTAATGATGTTCTTTGCCACCGCCTCGTCGCGAAGCTGCTGGATGGCAATCAGCACGTCCTTCTGCTGATTGGCAAGCGCATCGGCGAGTGATTGAGTCCAATCGAGATCCTCGCTCATCATCTTGATAATGTCAGGGTAGTTGAGCAGCGAAACGACGCTGCCGTCCCGATCGCTTTTGGGCTTGAGATCGGCATTTTTCTTTTTCGCTTCCAGGAAACGCTGCGCTTCGATGATCTGTAGGGGAAAGAGGGAGGCGGCCGAAATCGCCGCGACCAGTTCGTCCGGATAAAGCGCGATCCGCGCCACCAGCACCTCGAGTTCATCCTCCGAAAGAAGGGCAGCCGCGGGTTGTTCTGCGCTCGACTGGGTGGGCGCCGTAGCCGGCGCAGGGGCCTGTGCTCGCACGGGGAAGGCTGGCTGCAGTGCAATGATCGCCAGAGCTGACAACCCACCAAGCAGTTTGCGGGAAATTGCTTTCATCGCACATTGACCTCCCTAGATTCAGTTGAATGACGGATGCGTTCACGGAGATTTCGGGCCGATGGCGGGTGACCGCCGGAGCACTACAATTTTCGACTGTGAAATCGCCTCCCTCATCTCTTTCAACAAGGCATCGACCAAGCCTGCATATTCCAGCCGCCGCGCTTCTCTCAACGTGTCGGGCAACTGTTCGACATGCGCCAAAGCCTGCGCCGCGGCAGCGAGATCCTCGCACATGCTATGAAAAGCCTCATCGACGTAGAAAAGCCGCTGCACCAGCCTTGCCTGGTCGGGAAAATAAGCCTCTGCCGTTTCCAGAGCGGACAGATATGTCGAACCACTTTCTCCCGACGCCATCTCCGCCCCCGCCGACGAAACTGCGCTAAGCAGTGTGGAAACTATATAACAGGCGGACCCGTCTGGAGACGTAAAATACGCGATCCTACGGTGGCTGGCTTCAGAAGGACGCATCCCATGCCCGATACGAGACGGCGAACGGGATTCGTCTCGCCGATCTCGCTCCTTTCCTTCGAGCGCAGGCAATTCCCTCAGACGGGTCGCCCGCGAACGCCCCGATAGAGATTACGCGATGCTACGGGCCTTTGCGCCGAAACGGGCCTACAATTCCACCTTCGCTTGCGATCGACGGCTCGGGTAGACCAAGCCGGAAGGGAGGGGTCGTGTTTCTCGACTATTTTGCCTTGGGCGTATTGGCCTTTGTCGTGGTCACCCTTTTCTATGCCGTGATTGCCATTCACGACATTCCGCATCTGATCGCCAAGGCGCGCAATCACCCCCATCAGGATGCCATCCATGTCGCTGGATGGGTCAGCCTCTTCACGCTTCATGCGATCTGGCCGTTCCTGTTCATCTGGGCGACGCTTTACCGTGAAGACCGCGGCTGGGGCATCCGGCAGGACGGCAAACTATCGGCGGAAGCCGAAGCGAATGCGGAAATTGCTCGTCTCCATGCCCGGATCGCCGAGCTTGAGGCACAAGCGCCGGAGAAGGAGACCGCCTGATGGATCTGCTCCTGATACTGACCTATGCCGCGATTTGCTGGACGATCTTCAAAGTATTCAGGATTCCGGTAAACCAGTGGACGCTCGCGACGGCCGTTCTCGGCGGGATCTTCCTCATCTCCACCCTGCTGCTTTTGATGAGCTACAATCATCCCTATTCGAGCGACGGGCGCATCTATTTCACTTCGGCTCCCGTTATTCCCGTCGTGGGGGGGCAAGTCGTCGAGGTGCCGGTGACACCGAATGCACCTCTAAAGAAGGGCGACATCCTTTTTCGCATCGATCCCCGACCCTATCAGTTCACGGTTGATCAGAAGAAAGCCGCGCTCGCCGAAGCCGAGCAGTCCGTTCTGCAATTGAAAGCGGCCGTGGATGCAGCCAATGCAGCGGTCACGGGCGCCGAGGCCTCAAGGGACCGGTCCCGGCAGGCTTTCGAGAAATTCCAGCAGTCGAACGAGAATGCAAAGTCGAGCGGCAGGGGCGCCGTCTTTTCCGAACTCGAGGTCGAAAACCGGCGAGGCATCTATCTGACGTCGGAAGCTACGGTCGACACTGCCCGCGCACAAGCCGCGCAGGCAAGGCTCGCCTACGAGTCTGACATCAACGGAACGAACCCGACGGTTGCAAGGCTGCAGGCGGAGCTGAACAATGCCGAATACGAGCTTGATCAGACGGTGGTGCGGGCGCCGAGCGACGGCTACGTCACGCAGGTCTTCCTCCGCCCCGGAATGATGGCTAATCCCCTTCCGCTGCGGCCGGTCATGGTCTTCATCGACAGTCAGGACCGCATGCTGGGGGCAGCCTTCATCCAGAATTCGCTGCAGCGCGTCCACGTCGGCGACGAGGCCGAGGTTGCCTTCAAAGCCGTACCCGGCAAGATATTCAAGGCGCGGGTGCAAGAGGTCATCGATGTGATGGCTCAGGGCCAGCTGCAGCCGAGCGGCGCGCTGATCGACCCGCAATCGCCCGAGCGCCTATCGCCCGGACAAACGCTGGCTCGGATCGAGTTGCTCGAAAACACCGATGATTATCAACTGCCGGGCGGCGTGGTCGCGGAGGTCGCGGTCTACACCCACCATTGGCACCATGTCGCCGTTCTGCGCAAGGTGCTGCTGCGCATGAGCAGCTGGATGAACTACGTGTTCCTCGAACATTGATACATCATGCCAGCGGCAAAGAATAAGGAGCCAGCGGGTGATAGGAAGTCTTCCGATGTTGCGGGGCTTGGCTGGCTTCAACAGAGACTGGCTCCGCAGTGACATTCCGGCCGGGCTGTCGATTGCCGCAGTCGGCTTGCCGAGCGCCATCGCCTATCCCGCCATCGCCGGCCTGCCGCCGGAAACCGGCATCTATGCCAGCATCGTTGCTCCGATCGCCTATGCGATCTTTGGTCCTTCCCGGCTTTTGGTCGTCGGGCCTGACGCCGCGACCATGACCGTACTGGCCGCCGCCATGGGCGCCATCATCGCAGCCGAACCCACGACGGCAGGTATCGACAGGGTCGCCATCGCGTCGGCCCTTGCGCTTGGTGTCGGCGTCTTCTGCATCGCGGCGAAACTGCTGAGGCTCGGCGTTCTCGCGAGCTTTCTGTCCCGTCCCATTCTGGTGGGTTTCTTCGCCGGCGTATCGCTCTCGATCCTTGTCGGACAAATCGGTCGTTTCACGGGGGTAAAGATCTCATCGGATGGACTGATCCCGCCGCTCGTCGAAATGCTCGCCAAGAGCAGCCTGATCCACTGGCCTTCGCTCATTCTCGGCCTGATCATGTTCGCCCTGTTATGGATCGTCCGGGCCTTTCGGTTCCGAGTTCCAGGCCCTGTTCTGGTGGTTGTCCTCTCGGTCGTCCTTTCGGCGATCTTCGACTTCCAAGGCCGGGGCATTGCAGTTGTCGGCGATATCCCAAGCGGAATGCCGAGCCTATCTCTGCCTGCATTGCATCAGATGCCTCTCGATAAGATCGTGCTCGGTTCGGCCGCGATCTTTCTCGTCAGCTTCGGCGCAG
This sequence comes from Rhizobium sp. IY2, assembly GCF_047532935.1. Lineage (NCBI taxonomy): Bacteria > Pseudomonadati > Pseudomonadota > Alphaproteobacteria > Hyphomicrobiales > Rhizobiaceae > Rhizobium > Rhizobium sp. IY2. The sequence goes on along the minus strand of NZ_JBLKNU010000001.1, from coordinate 872,592 downwards.
GCATCGTCGCGGCAAGAAGCTTCGGCTCACGAACCGGAGAGGAGGTCGACGCCAATCAGGAATTGATCGGACTTGGCGCCGCCAACATCGCGCCCGGCTTGTTCGGCTCGTTTCCCGTCAGCGTCTCGGATTCCCGAACCGCGATAAACCTGTCGACAGGCGGCGTCTCTCAGGTCGCTGGACTGGTATCGGCCGCGACGCTGATCGCCGCGCTTGTTTTCCTTCACAGTGCGCTGCGGATACTCCCCATTCCCGCGCTCGCCGCAATCCTCGCAACGGCGGCAATCAGCCTCATCGATATTCACGAATTGAAAAAGATCTGGCGCATCAGCCGCATGGAATTCATTTTTGCGCTGATCGCCATGTGGGGCGCAATCAGCTTCGGTGTTCTCAACGGCGTCATCGTCGCGGTTGCGGCAACGCTCGTCTATCTCTTGCGTCAGACGATGTTTCCCCGCGACGGTCTTCTTGGACGTATCGAGGGACGGCACGGCTTTTTCGATCTTGCCCGCTTTCCGGAAGCGCGCCCTGTCGAGGGGGCCGCCGTCTTCGCCATCCAAGGCAGCATTCTGTTTTACAACGCCGATTACGTGCGCCTGCGGCTGGCGTCCGTAGCGAAGGAACTCCCTGCCGAAACCAGATGCCTCGTGCTCGATGCCAGCGCCGTCACGCATATCGACAGCACCGGCGCAGCCGCGCTCGATGCCGTGGCCGAGATCCTGGCAAAGCGGAATATCGTTTTCGCAATGACCGACCTCAGCGAGGAAAGCCGCGGCATCCTCGAGCGCGCGGGGGTCGTCGAAGCGATCGGTGTTCACAATCTTTTCAACGGCAGGGAAGAGGCGTTGCGAGCGCTGATAGGAAGTGTCGGCGAGACCGGCAGCACCGCGTCGGCAGGCTAAAGCATGTCGCGCAAAAGTGTGCAGCGGTTTTGCGGCAACGACATGCGTAAAAACAAAGAGCTAAAGCGCAAGGAGCGAATCTGAAAGATCGCGACGCGCTTTAGAATATGTTCGCGCAAGGGAGGTAGAGAAATGGACGAGAATTACGAGCCCGCAAAGACGGATGGAGGGGCAGGCCGCGTCGGAAAGGATAAAAAGAAAAAGAAATCATGGGACTATGACAAGGAAATCGAGCGACTGCAGGTGGAGTTGGCCCATTTGCAAGCCTGGATCAAGAAATCCGGTGCGAGAGTCGTCATCGTCTTCGAGGGACGGGATGCCGCCGGCAAAGGCGGCATGATCAAGCGTATAACAGAAAAGGTCAGTCCGCGGGTCTTTCGCGTCGTGGCACTGCCGGCGCCCACCGACCGCGAGAAATCTCAGATCTACATGCAGCGCTATATCGCTCATATGCCGGCCGCCGGCGAAATCGTCATATTCGACCGCAGTTGGTACAACCGCGCCGGCGTCGATCGGGTCATGGGATTTTGCAGCGAAAAAAAAGCGCAGCGCTTTCTTGAATTGGCGCCTCGCTTCGAGGCCGCGATCGTCGAAAGCGGCGTCGTTCTACTGAAATACTTCCTGACGGTCAGCGAGGAAGAGCAGGAACGCCGTTTCAGACGCCGGATCGACGATCCTCTGCGACAGTGGAAACTCAGTCCGATGGATGTTGAATCCTATCAGCGCTGGTGGGACTACACGCGTGTCTATGACGAGATGCTGCGGATGACCGACAGCAACCATGCACCGTGGTGGGTGGTGCCCTCGGATGACAAGAAACGTGCCCGGGTCAACTGCATCTCGCACATCCTGCAATCCATCCCTTATGAGCGGGTGAAGTTCGAAGCACCCGATCTCGGCAAACGTCAGAAGCGGCCGTCGGATTTCATGGAGGACCACAGCATCCGCCATGTCGTGCCGGACGCGACGTCATAAGACGACCTCAGCCTGAAGCAATTCCAGGCAAAGCGCGAAGCGCTTTTGCCGGGAATCGCGTCAGAACAAAAGGTTAGAGCAGTTCTGCGTTTCCGCGAAAAGCTGAACCGCTCTAGAACATGGCGGACGGGACGCAACGATGGAGACCACAGGCGATACGGCGGCGCAGGGAGCCGGGTCAGGGCAGATTTCGATAGAGGCGAGAATAAGCGATCTTGTCCGATTGGGCATCATCGGGCTTTTTGCCTATTGGACCATCGTTCTGATTGCTCCCTTTGCGCTGATCGTCATCTGGTCGGCCATCCTTGCGGTCGCCCTTTTCCCGATATTCGAGGCACTTTCGAGGCTGATCGGAAACAGGCCCGTCATCGCGGCCGCCATCATCGTCGTCTTTTGCCTCGTCCTGATCATTGCGCCCCTGGCCCTCGTTGCGGTCAATTTTGCCGACACCACGCAGGCGTTGATCGGCAAACTGCGGACGGGGAACTTCACGCTCCCCTCGGCACCGGTCGCTATTCGGGAATGGCCCGTCGTCGGCGAGCGGATTCACGACGCCTGGAATCGGATTGCAAGCGATCTGGCCGCTACCATCATCAAGTTTCAAGCGCCCATTCGTGAAGTCACGGCCGTTATCGTCACGAAGCTCGCCTCGATCGGCGGCGGCGTTTTGAGCTTTGTCGTTTCGATCATGCTTTCGGGCCTATTGCTGACGCGATCAGCACGCCTGGCTGCAGCCATACAGGTGCTGGCAAGCCGGATCGCCGGTGAAAAGGGTGTCGGCTTTGCCCGGCTGGCGGGAGCTACGGTGCGCAATGTATCGCGGGGCGTCATTGGCGTTGCCTTCCTGCAAGCGCTGTTGTGCGGACTGTGTTTTGCCCTTTTTGACGTTCCGGGGAGCGGCCCCTTGACCTTTCTTGTGCTCGTCCTGTGCCTGATGCAGCTCGGGCCTGCGCTCATTCTTTTGCCGGTCATCATTTGGGCGTGGTTCTCCTGGCCCATGTCGATCGCCTTGGCTTTCACCGTCGTGACGATCCCCATCATGATCATCGATAACATACTGAAACCGATCTTGATGGCGCGCGGCCTCTCCACTCCAATGCCGGTGATACTGATCGGCGTCATCGGCGGCACCTTGTCACAAGGCCTGCTGGGGCTGTTTTTGGGGCCGGTCGTTCTCGGTGTCTTCTACGAACTGCTGAAAGCCTGGGCCTGGCCTTCGGTTTCGACCGGATCGGAAAATAGCCGCTCCGCGAGATTCGATGCTCAACCGGAACGCATCGAACACCCGCAATGACGATCGTCGAGGCGCCAGCGGCGGCCTGGCGGGACTCACCTGTTCTTGCAGTAGACGACAACCTCCTGCTCGATTTCGCGGCAGAGCTGTTCATACTCGATGATGAGCTTCTCTTCCCTCGGGCTCTTACTTCGGAACCGCTCCAGCGCATCGACAGCAAGATCGTAGGATTCAAACATCTCCGCGAGCGCTTCACTGGTCATGCTCTCCAGGAGATGCCGGATATCGGGGAGCCGCAACATCAGTTTTCTGCGGCCACGCTCTTTGCTCATGGATCAGCTCCGCATTCAACGTATCCCTGCAATGGATACGAAGTCACCAAGGTATCGGATCGTTCCCCGAGATCACGAATAAAATGTACGGCGGCGCAATCTCATCAAACCTAGCTGCCGTCTCGGTCCGTCACGCTCAAGGCTTTTACTGTGATGGCTGCAATGACGCCGGTCAGCACGATCCCTGCAAACCCGATGACCAAAGCGAGTATCCGTGCCGAAACATGTTTGGGCGTAAAGTCGCCGTAGCCGATGGTAAGTCCCGTCACGAAGGTAAAATAAAGCGCTTCATCGATCCGCCAATTTTCGATCCGCCAAATTGCCAGTCCGGATGCGACCATGATCGACACGATGCCGGAAAGGATCGGCCAGATGACACGCAGCTGCTGTGCGAGTGCGATGAAGAACAGCCTTCTCACCTGCCGGGTATGCGGTCCGCCGCCCGATCGCTCCTGTTTGGGAACGCGGGACCTCATCGCACTGCCGGCGGCAGGACGTACAGCGTTATGGCGAAAATCATGTACACCATCAGCACCAGGACGCCGACAAACCATGCCGATCGCCCGCTGTTGGTGACGAACATCGCAGTCACCGTCGCAAGGAACATCATCGTCACGGCACCCGGCCAGAATTGCAGATCCATCGGCGACGGACCGATGAAATAACTCATCAAGACCAGAACGGGCGCAACGAACAAGGCAATCTGGGAAGCACTCCCGAGCGCGATGCCCACGCTCAGATCCAGCCGGTTCTTGCGAGCGCCGGAAAATGCCGAGGCCATTTCGGCCGCACCGCCGACCAATGCGACGACGATGAAACCGACAAAGGCGGGGGTCATTCCGAAGGCCTCGGCCGCTTCCTGCACGGACTCGACGAAAATCTCGCTCACCAGGGCCACGATTACGGTGACGCCGGCAAGCGTGCCCAGAGCAAGGCCGATCGGCCACGGCGCTTCGCCGGCCTCGGCATGTTCCGTTGAAGAAAAAAATTCCCGATGCGTCCGAAGCGTGAACAACAGCCCAAGCCCGTACCCGACGATCAGCAAGGCAGCCAGGCTGAGACTGAGCGTTTGAGTGACTGGTGCGACCGATGCCGAGTCCAATCCACCAAGCGCCGAAGGCATCAGCAGGGCGATTGTGGCCAGGAAAAGCAGGCCGGCTTGAAGTCGCGCGCTGGCTCGGTTGAACTCCTGAATGTGGTATTTGAGCCCGCCGAGAAGAAACGAAGCGCCCAGCATGAACAGCGTGTTGGTGACGATCGCTCCGGCGATGGATGCCTTGACCAGCGTATATTCGCCTGCCTGCAGGGCAGCCAGCGCGATGACCAGTTCGGTGAGATTGCCGAGGGTCGCATTCAGCAGCCCGCCCGCGGCGTCACCCGTCTTGGCGGCAACGGATTCGGTCGCATGGCTGAGCAGTCCGGCCAACGGGACGATGGCCAGCACCGACAGGACGAAAAGCGCCGTGTGGGCCTCGGGGAAGAGCGCCGCAGCTGCGAACACCACCGGCACGGCGGCCAGCAGCCAGAGCATGGGGCTATCGCGAATCTCTTTGAAAAGAAGGCTCAACCTTCACTCCCTCTGATCACCTAGCCCCTGATTACATGGCCCCCGATAACCTGGCCCCCGATTACCTGGATCGCGATGATCTGTTGCCGCTAGCTCCCGGCCGACGCCAATGATCCCTGTCTTGCTCGTCTTCCCTGATCTGCTCGCGGCCTCATTCCGGAAGAGCCGTCTGCTGGAAGAAGGTCACGACTGCGTCGTCAGGCTGGCCAAACCATGTTGTAAAAAACACCTGGAAATTCTGCGCCGCATAGGCCTGGCTCAGGGCGCGATCGACGGCCAAGCGAAAATCCTCGTCCCCGCGCGCCAGCTCGAGGCCGAGCGGTTCGTAGGTGAAATGACGCTCGAGGATGATGAGATTGCCGGAGCTGTCGCTGCGGGCGGCGGCATCCATCAGAAGCGGCATGTCGCCGAAGAGCACCGCCGAACTGCCGTCCAGGACACGCTCGATCCCCTGTTGATAGCTGTTCACGGGCGTCGCCGTTGCCGCGAGCTGAAAGGTCTTGATCCTGTCGGACAGCCAGCCTTCGCTTGTCGTGCCGGCTATGGAGGAGAATGTCTTGTGCTCGAGGATCGTGCGGGCCGGCGCGCCGCGCCAGACGGGCCGACTCGATGGCTCGCCATATTGCAGAACCTCGCGCAGCGCCAGCGGAGCACTCGCATTGAGCAGCGCCCCGGTACCGCTCGGGAAGATCGGGAGTGAGAATGATACCTGCTGCCTGCGGCTGAGCGTCACCGGCTCCGCCCCGCAGACAAGGTCCACCGTGCCATCCTGTATGGCACGCAGCTTGGCGTCGCCTGCAAGGGAAACCCATTCCACGTCGAGCTTCGGCAGGTTCAGCTGAGCCCTCAGGCTGTCGGCTATCCGGTTGCAGAGGGCAACCGCATAGCCATCGGGTTTGCCCTGCTGGGCATCGAATGAAAAAGGTCTCGCGTCGGGGTCGTAGCCGAATTTCAGCGCGCTGGACGTCCTAACGCGGTCGAGCGTCTGGGCGGGCGCGGGCGGTGCGACGGCCATCACGGCGAGGACAGAGGCGGCAATTGCCGCCCAGCGACCATTTCTACCTGACATGTTTGGTCCTCCCTGTGTTACTCGGCCGGCGCCCGGTTCACGCCGTTGGCGAAACGCGGGGCGATAAGCCCGTAAATGATGAAAGCGATCCCTGTAACGATCATGCCGCCGAGTACCGCATCCTTGCCGGAGGCATAGATGGCGAAAACGCTGTAAGCCATGCCGACCAAGGCGATCGTGGCATTCAGCCGGTATTTCGCCGGCGGCACGCGAGCGGCCTTCATCATGACGAACAGGGCAGACAGCGCGATGATGTAAGGCAGCACATTGGTGACGACAGCGAGGTTGACGAGCGCGGAGAACTGCTCGCTCAAAGTCGGCGATATGGTCATCAGGGCAAGACCTGTCTGCACGATGCCTAGAATGATCATGCCGCTGACCGGCGCGCCCATCTCGTTCACCCGGGAAAATATGGACGGGAACATCCGCTCATCGGCAGCGGTTTTCGCCGTCTGGGCGATCGTGAACTGCCAGCCCAGCAAAGAGCCGAGGCAGGCAAGGACCGCCAGCGCCATGATGATCGAACCGATCGTCGGATTGAACATCGTGGCATAGGCCAGTGCGAACGGACCTGTTGAAGTGGCGAGCTCGGCATTCGGCACGATGCCCTGAATGACTGTCGTCGACAGGATATAGATGACGGCTGCCCCGAGCGTGCCGAACATGCAGGCGAGCGGCACGTCACGCTTTGGGTTTTCGACGGCATCCGAATTCTGCGCCGCCGACTCCATGCCGAGGAAGGCCCAGAGCGTCAGCGAAATGCTCGATCCCATGCCCTGGGCCAGTGTCAGCCCTTTCGGATTCCAGGCAGCGCCGAATGTGCTTGAACTGAACCAGAGCCAGCCGATGATCGACAGCAGCCCGACCGGAAGGATGACGCCCCAGACTGTGATCGAACCGATACGCCCGGTAATGCGCGGACCGCCGAAATTGGCGGCCGTCGTCAGCCACAGAAGCACGATCAGCGCCAGGCAGGTCATGATGGGCGTGGATGTCAGCACCGGAAAGAAGCCGGCGAGATAACCGACGGCCGAAATACCAATCGCCACATTGCCGATGGCGAGCGACAGGAAATACAGGAAGAACACCAGGAAATAGCCGTCTTTTCCGTAGGCATCTTCCGCATAGGCGGACATGCCCCCGGGGCGCTGATTGAACAATCCGGCCTGAGCAAAGCCATAGGCGATCGCCATTGAGCCGACGGCGGTCACCAGCCAGGAAAGGAGCGAGATTGCACCGACCTGCGCCATGTTGGCGGGAAGCATAATGATGCCCGACCCCATCATGTTCACGGCGACGATGAAGGTGAGCTGCACCAGATTCATCTTTTTCTTCGCGGTGGTCTCGGCCGCGAGATGCATCGTGTTGTCGGTCATGATGAAATCCTCCTGCCGCTACTCGCGCACGACATATGTGTGGAATTTGATCCGCCCCTCGACCCGCTCCTGGAACACGCCTTGGACCTCGTAGTTGAAACCCGGAAACCGGTTGAAGGATTCCTCGAAGGCGAGGAAATAGTCGCGCATGGGTCGTGCTCGGTCGTCCCAGCGCTCTCCCGGCACGATCACGCCGATGCCGGGCGGATAGATCAGCGCCAGCGTTGCCGAAATGCGGCCGGCGGCTTCCGTCAACGACACATAGTCGACATTGTTGGCGACCAGCGCTTCATAGGCCTGCTTGGGAGCGATGGCCGGCTCCGGGAAGCTCTCCGAGCGGAAGCAGAGACGCTGCAATTCCTTGACGCCGGCATCGCGATAAAAGGTATGCATTTCGCGGCAGACCTGGCGGACCGTATAGCCGGCATAACGCTCGCGATTGGCCGCAAAGACCGTCGGCAGCACCTCCTGCAGCGGCGCGTCGCGATCCCAGAGATTCTTGAACTTGACGAGTTTGGCGACGAGCGTGTTCAGCTTGCTCTCGTCTTCGGCTGGAGTGAGCAGGAAAAGCAGGCTGTTGAGGTCGCATTTTTCGGCGACGACCCGCTGCTCGCGCAGATAGTTGGCGACGACGGTCGCCGGGATACCGAACTCGCGATATTCACCGGTCTTGCGGTCGATGCCGGGCGTCAGCAGCGTAAGCTTGTTCGGATCGACCATCGTGTAATCAGGCGCATATCCGGCATAACCGTGCCACTTCGCCTGTGGATCGAAACGCCAGCATTGCTGCTCGCGCTTGAGCACATCCGTGGACACATCTTCCCACCGTACGGCTTCGAGGTCGGTGGTATGTTTTGAGCCCGAAATGGTGACCTTGTCCGGCACGAAGGGATCGAAGAACCATTGCTCTTCCGTGCCTGCGGCTTTGGACTCGTAGTGCTCGACGAAACCGCGCAGCTTCTTGCGCACCTCGATCCCCAGTTCGATGCAGCGGTCCCAGAGCATCTCGCCCGCCTTGCCCTCATGCACCTTGGCGTTGACGTCAAGCGAGGCGAAGAGCGGATAGAAGGGAGAGGTCGAAACATGCATCAGCAGCGATTCGTTGAAACGCTTGTGTTCGACGAACCGGCGCTGGCCGCTGATATGTTCGTCCCGCTTGTGGATCTGCGATGCCTGCGAGAAGCCGGCGCCCTGCTTGTGCACGGATTGGGTGGAGAACAGGCCAGGCATGTCCGCCCGCAGGTCTTTCAGGCGCATCGGGCTGTGGCCCTCGAAGAGCGGATGAAAGGCGTTGTAGCCGATCCAAGCCTCGTCCCAGAGCACGTAGTCGCAGAGATGACCGATCTTCTCCATGACCTGCCGGACATTGTAAATCGTGCCGTCATAAGTCGCGAGCTGGATGCAGGCCAGGCGGAAAGGCCTCTCCGCCTGCGCGCGGCTCTTGTCGGTGACAAGCGGATGTTCCTCGATCTTTCGCCGCAGCCAGCTCTCGTCCCAGGCCGCCCAGTCGACCGCGCCGATCATGCCGAAGGAATTGCGGGCGGTCGGCAGATAGATCGGGATGGCGCCCGCCTGAACCAGCGCGCCCTGATGCAGGGATTTGTGATTGTTGCGGTCGAAGAGCACGAGATCGCCGCTGCGCAGCACCGCGTTGGCGACCACCTTGTTGGAGGTGCTTGTTCCGTTCAGGATGAAGTAGGTGCGGTCCGCGCCGAAGATGCGCGCAGCCTGCTTCTGTGCTTCGACGGCGGGGCCTTCATGGATCAGGAGGTCGCCGAGATCGACGTCCGCATTGCAGAGATCGTTGCGGAAAATGCTTTCGCCGAAATATTTGAAGAAGAGCTGGCCGGCCGGTGATTTTCGATAGAACTGGCCGCCCTGATGTCCAGGGCAATCGAAGGCGATATTGGCCTCGCCGTCATAGGCCATCATGCCGCCGAAAAACGGCGGCAGCAGCGACTTGCCGTAATTGACCGCGCTGGAAACGATCTGCTTGGCATAGAAGGTCGGCGTCTGCTGGCCGAGATAGACGAAGCCATCCACCTCGCCGGCCATCTCGATGACATCCATATCCGCAATCGTCAGCGTATCCGCCATTGCCCAGATCGGCGTGCGAAAACCGATATCCCTGACCGAGCGAAGAAAGTTACGTGCCGCCGGCAGCTTGCCGCCCTCGACCGAGCCGATATAGGCGCCGACGTCAGCATCCTCAGATACATCAGCGGAATAGTCGTGGCGCAGCTCCACCTGGAAACCCTGGGCGGTGATCTGCGCCACCAGTTCCTGGGCCTGAGAATTGTCGCGGTCGATGACGGCCACGATCTTCAGCATCTTGTGAAACGGTATGGCGACCGTCGGAGACTTCACATCGCGCGGGATCATTCCTGCCCCTCCTCTGCAATGCAATCGACAAGATAGCGGCGACCGCCGTCACCGGGCAAGAATCGAAGGCCGTGGATATCCGTCTCGAAACCGGGGAACTTCCGGTCGAAATCACGGGCGTAAAGCAGATAGTCCTGAATGGATTTCGTCGACTGGGTGATCCGCTCGCCCGGCATGATCAGCGGGATACCCGGCGGATAGGGTACGATCATCACGGCGAGGATGCGGTTCATGAGATTGTCGATCTCGACGCTCTCGATCCGCCCCTTGACCAGCCGGTCATAGGCGTCGGCGGGACGCAACGCCATTTCGGGCAAGACGGTGTACATCTCGCGCTGCGCCTTCGGCACATCGTCCTTGCGGTAGATCGCATGGATCTGTTCGCAGAGGTCTTTGAGCCCCATGCCGCCATAGGCTTCCGGATGGGATGCAGCGAGTGCCGGCAGCGCGCGGGTCAATGGCGCATTGGCGTCATAGAGATCCTTGAAATTCAGGAGCTCGGTGACGAGCGTGCTCCACTTGCCGCGCGTGATGCCCATCGAGAAAAGCACCAGGAAGGAATAGAGGCCGGTCTTTTCGATTTCTATGCGTCGGGAGGACAGGAACTTGGTGATGACGGCCGCCGGTATCCCATGCTCGTCCATCGCTCCGCTTGCCGACAGGCCCGGCGACAGAATGGTGACTTTGATCGGGTCGACCATGACGTGGTTTTCGGCAAGGCCGGTAAACCCATGCCAGGCATCATCCGGCTTCAGAACCCAGTCGGCATGGATATCGGTCGGCGTCTGCTCGGCGACCGTCGGCTCCCAGACGTCAAACCACCAGCTGCCTTCCGTCTGTTGCCTCATCGTGTTCATCGCCCGGCGGAAGCTGATCGCCTCGTCGATCATCTCCTGGACGAGCGCGCGTCCCGCCGGTTGCTCCATCATCGCTGCGGCGACATCGCAGGAGGCGATGATGCCGTATTGCGGCGAGGTGGAGGTGTGCATCATGAAGGCTTCGTTGAAGCGGGTGACGTCGAGCCGCGTGGTCTCGGCATGCTGGATGTGGATCATCGAGGCCTGCGAGAACGCGGCCAGAAGCTTGTGCGTCGATTGCGTGGCAAAAGTGATGGCGGTTTTCGAACGCGCCGGCTTCGTAGACGAAATCCCGTGGAAGCCATCGTAGAATTCGTGGAAATTGGCATAGGCGTACCAGGCCTCGTCGAAATGCAGCACTTCGACTGCGTCGCCGAGCGATGCCTTGATCGCATCGACATTGTAGCACAGCCCGTCATAGGTCGAGTTGGTGATAACCATCAACCGGACCTTGCCGCTCGTCTGCCCGGCAAAGGGGCTTGCGGCAATCTTGCGAGCAATCGATTCCGGGGTGAACTGATCCTTCGAGATCGGGCCGATGATGCCGAGCCCGTTGCGCGACGGCGTGAGATAGATGGGAGTTGCGCCCGTCATGATTAGCGAGTGCAGGATCGACTTGTGGCAGTTGCGGTCGCACAGCACCAGATCGCCGCGCCCCACCATGCCATGCCATACGATCTTGTTTGCCGTCGACGTGCCGCCGACCACAAATAGGGTCTCGTCGGTGCCGAAGATGCGTGCGGCATTGCGCTCGCCCTCGGCGATCGGCCCGACGTGATCCAGCAGCGAACCAACGCTGCCGACCGATACGGAGATATCGGATCGCAGCGTGTTTTCACCGAAGAAAGTATAGAAGAGCTGGCCGACGGGGCTCTTGCGGAAAGCGACACCACCCCCATGGCCGGGCGTATGCCAGGAATAGGCGCCCTCGAGGGTGTAGTCCATCAGCGCCTTGAACATCGGCGGCGGCAGCCGGTCGAGATAGTTGCGCGCAGCCTGCGCTATGGCGCGCGCCATGAATTCCGCCGTATCCTCGAACAGCCGGAAGAAGGCGTTGGCGTGGCGAAGCACCCCGGCCGGGACGTCTTCCGCGGTCGTTTCGTCGCCGAAGAGGAAAATCGGCAGGCGGTCGTTCCTCTGCCGCTTGGCGGCCAATACCTCTCCCAACAGCTGCCAGCGCGTGGTCTTGTCCTCGCTCCCGTCGACGGATACCAGCCAGCAGGATTCGGTGTTGAAGATATGCACGAGGCGCCGCGCATCCTCGTAGGAAACGCCGGAGACGATCCGGAAGCCTTCCTTTTCGATTGCGGCCGCCAGATCGCGCATGCCGCGTCCTGCGGCGCTCTTGCCATCAAAGTCTTCGTCGATAACGGCTATCGGAAATGCCATCTGGAATTCCATGCGTTCCTCCGGAAACCGAGGGTCAAAGGCCGTGGCCGCTCTGCAGCGACGCGTATCTCAGCTGGAGGGATCGTACATGACGGGTGATGCACCGTCGTTGATTGCAATCAACCTGAGGCAAAGGATTTCGATATCGATGGGAACGCTGACGTCGCCTATTCCGCCTATTCCGCCCATTCCGCGTCGGCCGTGAAGGCGATCGTCAGCCAGCGATTGGCGCTCTCGTCTCCGATCGAGGCCCCTATCTCGTCGCGGAGTGCGTCCCATTCCTCTACCGTCTTTGCCGGAAGCCCTTCCGGTACGATGAAGTAGAGTTCGATCTGCATTGCGCGGCCGACCCGGGCGACATAGGCGCGGTGCGAAAGGAAGCCGAGGCGGCGAACCGTTTCCGAGGCGACGCGGTCGACATGCTCCTGGAGATCGACAGGGGCGATCAGCAGGATCTCGCTCAACGCCTTCCGGACAGTGCCGATCGGAAGCGGGATCATGACTAGGCAGACCAGCGCCAGAACCGCGGGATCCATATAGCTGGCGACCCATGCGACGGGCGTCGCCTGCACAGCCATGCCGATCAGAAATGCAATCAGCAGCGCTAACGCGATGCCGCCGGACATGATCCACGCCTTGATGTCGAGCGAGATGAAATCGGATTTGATGCCGGCATTCAGCCTGATGCCTAGGAAAGCCATGGCAGCGCAGACAAATAGGGTCGCCGCGGAATAGGCGACCGCCATGCCGAATTGCAGTTCGTGGCCGCCGTTCAGGATGCTGATGATCGCGCTGATCAGTGCATAGACGGCGACCGTCATCAGCAGGCAGCCATTGAGCATCAGCACGATGGGCTCCAGATGCCAGAAGCCCATGGTAAAGCGGTTTCGGATTCTGCCCGACTGCGCGTCGCTCTGGGTCGATTGTATGATGAGGCTGGAAACCCAGAGCGCAAGTCCGGTCATCGCCGCATCGGCCAGCGAATAAACGCCGTCGAAGGCGATGGAGAACGATCCGGAAAGGATGCCGAAAACCACGCCGAGCGTAGCGACCACAACCGTCGCCGCGATCGAGATCCTGAGAAATCCCTGCTCGCCTAACATCATTGTCCCCGCCTCCGACACCTTTCGTTCCAATCGTTTTATGCTGGTCGTGAAGGTGAGACGAGGTGTGAGACGGAATGGGCCCGCTTTTTTCATTGCCGGCCGCAGCCGCGCCATGGCAACCAGCCAATCATGCGGTGGGCGCGCAGGGAAGGCCGCGCGGCTGCCCCAGCCTGAAATTTACCCGGCACAAATGCCGCTCATTTTGTATAGAAGGTCATATTGCCGTTGCGCGCCCGCGAGACCCATTCGATGTCGTTCGCGGTAAGCTTCTTGGCCTTGAGCTGGGCCGCAAGCCATTTGTTCGCGCGAATTGCGTCTCTGATGGCTTTGACATGTTCTTCACTTCCCTGCTTAGGGTGAGAACCTGTCTCCGAAAAATCCGCCATCCTGTAGCTAACGATCGTGAATCGTCTGTCGTGATAGGTTCTCACCGCCTCGGGCAGATTTTCGCTCCAGTTCATTCTCCGATATTCGCGTCGATTCTGCTGGGCCTCGACCGGAGCAATTCCGGCGGCGGCAGTGAATACGGCAAGTCCAATGATCATGGCCATCTTCATCGCTCTTACTCCCGAGAACTAAATGACGTTCGGTGTCGAAGATAGCTCATGCACCGACGCCAAGCATTGAGTACGATCAATGCTGTTCAAGCAGGTACATTGCCGATGGCCCGCATATTTTCTGATGCTTTCAGACCGTCGCCCACTACGCATTGAACCGGATTGCGGCATCTGTTCTTTGGGAGGAAGATTGCGTCCGGGAACAGATGTCCGAGGCGATATCGGCGTCGGAAAGGATGTTTATCGGGAGGGGACCATGACAACGTCGCCAAATGGCAAGAGCCTCGGACTTGCTGCCTGCACCGCCATCGTGGTGGGAAACATGGTGGGGTCGGGCTTTTATCTTTCGCCGGCCGCAGTCGCGCCCTATGGCAACCTTGCGATTATCGTCTGGATCGTCATGGGCGCCGGCGCGATCTGCCTCGGCCTCACCTTTGCGCGCCTGGCGCGCCTCGTGCCCGCTGTCGGCGGCCCCTATGCATATACGAGGCTCGCCTATGGCGATTTCGCCGGCTTCCTGATTGCCTGGGGCTACTGGATTTCCATCTGGACGTCGCTGCCGGTCATCGCCATTGCCTTTGCCGGCGTCATGGTCGATCTCTTCCCTGCTCTCGGCAACCGCTTCGCCGCGACCGTGCTGACGCTTGGCGTGATCTGGGCGATCGTGCTCGTCAATCTTCGCGGCGTCCATGCGGCGGGTGTCTTCGCGCAGGTCACCACCTATGCCAAGCTGCTTCCCTTCGGCGCCGTCGCCATCATCGGCCTTCTCTTCATCGACACCTCGCATTTCTCCGAATTCAATCCGAGCGGACAATCGCTGCTGCAGTCGGTCGCAACGCTGGCGCCGCTGACGATGTTTGCCTATCTGGGGCTGGAATCGGCGACCGTGCCTGCAGGCGATGTCGAGAATGCCGAGCGCACCATCCCCCGTTCGACCGTGCTTGGGATCTCGATCGCCGCCGCCCTCTATGTCCTGGGCACCATTGTCGTGATGGGCCTCCTGCCGCGCGAACAGCTCGTTCGCTCGGTTGCGCCATTCTCCCAGGCCGCGGGGATCATGTGGGGACGGCCCGGCGAGCTGGCGATCTCGATTGCCGTGCTGCTCTCCTCGATCGGCGCTCTCAACGGCTGGACTCTGCTGATGGGGCAAGTCCCGATGGCTGCTGCCCGGGACGGGCTGTTTCCGCCGCTTTTTGCGCGGCTCTCCGCGCGCGGCGTGCCGGCATGGGGCATGATCATCTCAGCCTCGTTCGCAACGCTTTTGGTGCTTGTCCAGGCGATCGGCTCCGAAGGTTTCGCGGCGGCCTACCGGCTCATGGTCGGTCTGAGCACCATGGCCGCCGTCATTCCCTATGCCTTCTGCTCGCTTGCCGGAACCCTCGTTGCTGGTGCCGCCCATGGGCGAATGCCACGGGTGAGCGCAATCGAGATCATCGCCTTCGTCTTTGCAATCTTCACCCTCTACGGCTCCGGCGCCGAACCGGTGCTATACGGCCTCGTGCTGTTGATGCTCGGCATCCCGGTCTATGTCTGGCAAAAACGAAATGCGACTGGCGCCACAGACAAGGAGACGGCAGCAGGGGGCGCGATACCGCGCCCCCTGCCCTCTCAGGATAAGTTTGCTTGAAAGATCGGGCGGTCAGCTGTGCCAGCTCAGGCCGGCAAAATTTTCATTGATGATCGTTCCGCGTTCGCCGCGCACCATTCCCGCAATGTCGGCAAGCGATCCGATGGCCGCGGTCTTGCCACCGGCCCGCGCAAAATGGCAGGCGGCATCGATTTTCGGGCCCATCGACCCGGCCGGGAAGGAAAACTGCTTGAAATCGTCGGGACGGGCCTGATGGATCGCCTTCTGGGACGGCTTGCCCCAATCGGTGTAGACGGCCTCGGCATCCGTCGCCATGATCAGGAGATCGGCTCGGAGCTCGCGCGCCAGCAGCTCCGAGCACAGATCCTTGTCGATCACCGCTTCGACACCGATCAGCTTCCGGTCGTGGCCCTTTTCGTACATTGTCGGAATGCCGCCGCCACCCGCACAGATGACGATGGTGCGCTGTTCCAGCAGCCATCGGACCGGGCGGATCTCGAAGATGCGTTTGGGCGCCGGCGAGGCGACGACACGCCGCCATTTTTCGCCATCCTGCTTGAAAACCCAGCCCTTTTCCTTGGCGATCCGGTCAGCCTCGGCTTTCTCATAGACGGGGCCGACGAACTTCGTGGGGTTCTGGAAGCCCGGATCGGCGGCATCGACCTCCACCATGGTCAGCAGCGTGGCCAAAGGTTGCTCGAACGGCAAGAGATTGCCGAGTTCCTGTTCCAGCATGTAACCGATCATGCCCTCGGTCTCGGCGCCGAGAACATCGAGCGGATAGGCTTCCTCGGGTTTGTAGGCCGCCCCCTGCAGCGCAAGCAGCCCCACCTGCGGCCCGTTGCCGTGGGTGACGACGATCTCATGTTCGGCCGCCAATGGCGCGATCGCCTCAGCCGCGACGCGCGCGTTCCGTCTCTGGGTATCGGCGGTCATGGCTTCCCCACGCCGCAGAAGCGCATTGCCGCCAAGCGCAATCACCACACGCATGTCAATCTCCCAGGGTCGCGACAAGCAGGGCCTTGATCGTGTGCAGACGGTTCTCCGCCTGCTCGAAGGCGACATTGGCCTCGGACTCGAAGACGTCGTTGGTAACTTCAAGTCCATTGTCCATGCCGTAATCTTCGGCGATCTGTTTGCCGAGCGTGGTTTCGGTGTCGTGGAATGCCGGCAGGCAATGCATGAACTTGGTCTGCGGATTGCCGGTCGCCTTCATCAGTTCCTGATTGACCTGATAGGGCGTGAGCAGCTTGATGCGTTCGCGCCAGACCTCCTTCGGCTCGCCCATCGAGACCCAGACGTCCGTATGAATGAAATCGACGTCTTTGACCGCCTCCTTCGGATCTTCGGTGACCAGCAGGCGCGCGCCCGAGGCCTGCTGAAGATCCCTGGCGATCTTCATATATTCTTCCGAAGGCCACAGCGATCTCGGGCCGCAGATACGCACGTCCATGCCGAGCAGGCAGCCGACGATCAACAGCGAATGCCCCATGTTCGAGCGGGTGTCGCCGACATAGGCATATTTGATCTGGGCGACCGGTTTGTCGCTATGTTCGCGCATGGTCATGACGTCGGCAATCATCTGCGTCGGATGATATTCGTCCGTCAGGCCGTTATAGACGGGCACGCCGGCGTAACGTGCCAGCGTCTCAACGCCCTTCTGCGCCGAGCCGCGATATTCGATGGCATCATACATGCGGCCGAGCACTCGCGCCGTATCCTTGAAGGATTCCTTATGCCCGATCTGCGAGCCGGACGGATCGAGATAGGTGACGTTGGCGCCCTGATCCGAGCAGGCGACTTCGAAGGCGCACCTCGTTCGCGTCGAGGTTTTCTCGAAAATCAGGCAGATCTCCTTGCCTTTCAGGTGTTCCTGCTCGGTGCGGGCATATTTGGCCCGCTTCAGATCGCGGGCGAGATCGAGGAGGTAACGGAATTCCCGCGGTGTATAGTCCTGCACGGTCAGAAGCGATCGATTGCGCAGATTGAAGCTCATGGTCTTGCTCCGTCAGCCTGTTTCGTGGATGGAAACGTCAGTAAGCGGGGTCGCGCCAGATGGGACATGTCATGCAGTGCCCGCCACCGCGGCCACGGCCGAGTTCGGCGCCGCGAATGGTGACGACCTCGATCCCCGCCTTCCGCAGAAGCGTATTCGTGTAGGTGTTGCGGTCGTAGGCGATGACGACGCCGGGCTCGAGCGCGACGACATTGTTGCCGTCATCCCATTGTTCGCGCTCGGCCTGGTAGGAATTGCCGCCGGTTTCGACGGTGCGCAATCGCGGCAAGTCGAGCGCCTCGCTGACGACATCGAGCATTGGTCGAGTTTCAGGATGAATCTCGAATGTGCCGTCGTCGTCTTTCGGATACATGCTGTAGCAGCGGACCTGGTCGACGACCTCGGCAAACAGCGTGACGACATCGCGATCGCAAAAGCTGAAAACGGTATCCAGGTGCATTGCCGCACGGCTCTTCGGCATCAGGCAGCCGATCACCCTCTTCGCGGCCTTGCTCCTGAACAGCGCCTGCGCCACCTGACCGACGGCCTGATAGGTCGTACGCTCGCCCATGCCGATCAGGACGGTGCCGTTGCCGATCGGCATGACGTCGCCTCCCTCCATCGAGGCGTTGGCGAACTGATTGTCTGAATCGCCCCACCAGATCTGGAAATCACCGCCGAGGAAGATCGGATGAAACTTGTAGATCGCACGCTGGATCAGCGTTTCGGCGCGTCTTGCCGGCCAGAACATCGGGTTGCAGGTCACGCCGCCGTAGATCCAGCAAGAGGGGTCGCGCTGGAACAGGGTGTTCGGAATCGGCGGGATGACGAAATCCGTCTCCGGCAAGGCGCTGAGCATCAGCGACTTCGCCTTGACCTCAGGCAGGTCGGAGATTGCGATGCCGCCGATCATGAATGCGGCAAGCTGCGTGGGGGGCATTTCGTCAAGCCACGGTCGCATTGCCTCGGCGATCTGCGAGCCGAGCACATTCGGAGTAATGCGCCGGTCCAATACGAAATCGCGCGCCTGTTTGTTGGCAAGCGCCTGGCCGAGCAAGTCGTGGAGCTCGAGAACTTCAACGCCCCGTTCCTGCATCTTCAGCACAAAATCAAAATGATCTTTCTGAGCCTCATGTACCCATAGGACATCGTCAAAAAGCAGATCATGGCAGTTAGCAGGTGTCAGTCGCTGATGAGCCAACGACGGTCTGCAAACCATGACGGTTCTCAATTTCCCGACCTCCGAGTGAACCCCGAAACCACGCATGTGGTCCTCCTTCCGGCTTTCCAGATCGCGGCCGCGTCGGCCGTCCTTCGAAAAGCAGACTATTTCGGCCCGATCGGTCGTGTCATTGATCGCAGACAATCCACGGCACAGTATGTTGCGGTCCTTCCGCTGCTTTGGGGCGAGAGGTCATTGAAGACCCGGAACATCGCAGCGATGGATTTGCCATAGGCGCCAATGGGTGGGATGAATGTCGAGCGCGTCGCCGGTCACCGCATTGATCCAGCCGTCGGGGAGACGCTGGCAGGGGAAAACCAGGGCATGCACGCCTTCGTCGTCGATGACGGCGAGCTCTATATCTTGTTCGAATGGAGCTTCGACTGGCAATCGCCACATTACCAAACCCTCCCGACGATCCACCGGGTCAACCGGACACGAGGTTGTCATTCCGGCACACCAATCATCCAACCGGCAGGTTTTGGCCTGACCGGCGATCAGCCGGCAAGTGTGGGTCTTGTCTGCGGAAATAGATCCGACGAGCTTTGGCCATCGCTCGATCGCCGATATTCCTTGCGGCTCGCCCGCCCACGGGCGGCCCGGCCACTTGCCCGCTGTTTCTCACCATAGTGGAACAATGAGACGGAGGCATTGAGCCGGATCAATGGTGACGAAGTCGGACGACGCGCTATGGGTTTGCGCCGAAGGTTCGCGGAGCAAGACCAATAGAGGCTACGCGATACTACACGGATTACCCGCCCAATGGTGGTATTGTGACCTCATTCTGGAGGAAAGACGGTCCATGGGCCAAGACTTCTCAATGGACGGAGGAGACCATCATGTCCATCAAGATGGCGCCGCCGCGCGTCGTCGCCGAAGCCAGTTCCACCGTCGCAGTCGTCGCAGGACAAGTCCGATCCGGGACGTCGCAGGTGGTGTCTCACGAGCCGGTGCGCGCCTTGCGCGAAGGAAACGACGGGCTGCGGATGGACTGGATCCGGCAACTCCACGAACACATGCCGGACGCCGTGTTTTTTATCGATGGCCGCCATAGAATTTCCGGCTGCAACAAGGCTGCGGTTGCCATGTTCGGTTATGAAGAGCGTGAATTGATGGGCCGAAAGATCGGCCTCGTCTGGCATCCGACGCCGAATGTTCGATTGAATGGGCGCTGGGCAGACCACGGGGCGGTGCGTGCCGGTCTGGCGATCACCAAGAGCGGAGTTCAATTTCCGACCGCACTTACCATTATCAGGAAGGATGATGAAAAAGGCGTCTTCACTGCGGCGATTTTTGAGGACTTTCGAACCGAACGCGAGACCTTGCAGCAAGTTCAGGAGCTGCAGCAAGAGATTGCCCGGCTTGCAAGAATGACTGAGCTGGGGGAGATGGCGTCCACTCTTGCCCATGAGCTTTCCCAGCCGCTGTCGTCTATCGCGGCCTATTCAGAGGGGTGCGGGCGCCTTGTCATGGGCAAGCGTCGCCGGCGCGGTGAAGAGCTTCACGAAGCGCTGCTGGAAATTACGCAGCAAGCGCTCTGGGCAGGAAGTATCGTCCAGAACGTGAGAGAATTCGTCGAGCGTGGCGCTTCCGAGAGGAAACCGGAGGCGATGCACGAACTGATCCATAGGGCGACAAGGATCGCACTCATTGGGTCGCGGCGAAAAGACCTTCACACCGACTTTCGGCTCGAAGCAGTGAAGAACACCATCCTTGGAAACCGCGTTCAGATCGTGCAAGTGCTCACGAACCTCGTTCGCAACGCCTTGGAGGCGACCGAGTGTGTCGAGCAGCCCTTGATTACGATCCGGACAAAAGACAATTCCTCGTATGTCATTGTCGACGTGTCCGACAATGGCTGCGGGATTGCAGCCGAAATGGAAGAGTCGTTGTTTCGTCCTTTCGTGACCGGCAAGCCGCATGGCCTTGGCATGGGCTTGGCATTGTCCAAGCGCATTGTCGAGGCGCATGGAGGCCGAATAGGCGCGCGTAGAAGAACAGAGAATGGTTCAGTCTTCTCGTTCTCGCTTCCGCTGGTGGAGACAGAAATCGATGACGAACGACCTTACGATCCATCTCGTCGATGACGAGGAGGTATTGAGACGATCTTTGACATTCTTGCTGGTATCGGCAGGGTTTGCCGTGCGAGCACATAGTTGCGCAAAAGCATTTCTGGATATTCTGCCGCTTTCGGGCCGAAACTGCCTTGTGACGGATCTGCGCATGCCTGATGTCAACGGCATCGAATTGCTCCAACGTCTGCGCCGGTTCGGCGTAGACGTTCCGGCGATCGTCATTACCGGCCAGGGCGATATCGCTGCAGCCGTTCAGGCGATGAAGGCGGGAGCGTCGGATTTCCTCGAAAAGCCTCTCAGGGAGGAAGCACTGATCGCGGCGATCAATCTGGCTATGGGACAAAGGCGTCCAGGCAGCGCAATCGCCGATTCCGAAAGCGTCGCGGCACGAGTTCGTCAGCTCACGGACCGCGAACATCAGGTTCTGATCGGCGTGCTCGATGGTCTGCAGAACAAGATGATCGCCTATCATCTCGGCATCAGCTCGCGCACGGTGGAGGTCCACCGCGCCAATGTCATGGCCAAGATGGGAGCTCGCAATCTTGCAGAGCTCATGCGCATGGCCATCGCCATCGACGCGGTCGAGCAGTCGACCGAAACCGGACGGATCTCACCGGCCAACACCTGGCCAGCCTGCGCGCGATAATTCGAAAAGCGGTGCTTGCAACTGGACGCTCCTCAGATATGATGCTTTAGAAGACGCTTATATAATTGCGTGATCTTGTCGTAGGGGCGATCATGAGAAACGCAACAAAGATCGATGTATTCAGCAGTCTTGGACCGACGGCTGAGGAAATCTGCCGGCAAGTCGAGCGAATTCTCGCAAGTGAAGAATTTCACGCGCCGAAGCGCGGGCGAAATTTTTTGGAATTTGTTGTCAGCGAGACGCTCGCTGGTCGATCAGGTTTCCTGAAGGCATTTACCATCGCAAATATGGTTTTTGGTCGGGAAGCGTCATTCGACCCGCAGAATGATCCAGTCGTCAGGATCGAGGCGGGCCGAATACGAAAGGCCCTGGAACGTTATTATCTCGTCGCAGGCCAGGCGGATGACGTCATTATTACGGTGCCGAAAGGCGGATACGTGCCGCATTTCGAATATACCCGCGACGCGCCAATGCCGGCTCGGCCCGAAAAAGACCCGGAAAATCCGCGGATCGGAGAATTTGCTGATCAAGATCATTCACCTCATGAGGCGCGCCGTCCGCCGCCGATTGCTCGTGGCCTCGGAACCGGTCTGCTGGCCATTCTTCTTCTTCTCGCCCTTGCATCGGCATTTCTTGTGGCGGGAAGTGCCCCGATCAGACCATTACCGACGCATAAACATACCTCCCCGCCGACGGTAGCTGTCGAGGTTTTTGCAGAGAGCAACTCCGTCGATTCCAATTCGGATATCGCCCGCGGCCTGAGAGACGATGTTATCGGCCAGCTTGCCCAGCTCGAAGACATCGTCGTGGTCGCCGATCCGCCGCCGGGTGATCATGCCGCTGCTGCCGACTACGCGCTTCAGGGCAACGTCCAGACGGATGGAAGCCGGTTGCGCTCCGTTGCCAGGCTGGTGCGTCGGGCAGACGGGGCCGTCATCTGGGCCAATAATTTCGATGCCGATCTTCGCGCTCAGAACAAGCTCTGGATTCAAACAAATGTTGCCCGGCAAATCGCCGGTGCGATAGCGCAGCCCCACGGCGCCATCTTTCAGGCCGAAACAGCCATGATCGCGCAGGCGGCGCAGAAGGCAGACCAGGATGCCCGTGCCTGTATCCCGGCCTACTATAGCTATCTCCAGGCGATGACTTCGCAAAGTCATGGCGCGGTGCGCGAGTGCCTGCAACAGGCTATCCGGCGCACCCCCGATAATGCGACGTCATGGGCGCTCTTGTCCCTGGTCTATCTTGACGAAATCAGATTTCGCTACAGGCTCGGCACACCATCTTCGGCCAAGCCCCTCGAATTGGCAACGGCTTCGGCGCAGCGGGCGGAATCGCTGGCGCCGGATAATCCCCGCGTGCTTCGCGCCGTTATGCTGGTGAACTTCTTCCGTGGAGATATCGACAAGGCGCTGGCGGCCGGGACGGCGGCCTATGGCGCAGATCCCGACGATGTGGAAGTTGCGGGCGAGTACGGCTTGCGATTGGCGATGTCGGGCAAATGGCAATCGGGTTGCGAGTTGATATCGATCGCGCTTGACAAAAATGCCGGCCCCAGTGGCTATTACGAGGCGGGTATGGCGATGTGCGCATTTATGAGAGGCGATATCGAAGCGGCAGAACAATGGTCGCGAATATCGGATCTCGACGGCAACCCCATGCGCCGCCTTGCCTTGCTGTCCATTCTCGGAGCCGCGGGGAAGATGGAGGACGCCAAGTTGGAGCAGGATTGGCTCCAGTCCCACGCGCCGGCATTGATGACGAACATCCGCCAGGAGGTTTCGCTGCGCTTGCAGCGCCCGGCGGATCAGGAAAGGTTCTTTGCCGGCCTGCGCGCCGCAGGGGTGGCCGTCGACCTGCCATCGGGAGGATAATGGCACGAACGATCCGGGTGGACGGTCCCGCCGGCGATGGGAAGGCGGTCGCTTGCTATGCGGCTATGGAATCGGATCTGCGCCGCTCAGTTTCTGGTTGCTTGAAATTTCCATAACGATTTGAGCGGCAATTTCGTCCTCGACATCGAGAATGGTTTGATCGCGCAACTCGCGATCATATTGATTTGCCCAGACGACCGTGCCGTCGGCGCCGTTGATCAGGCGGACATGCAGATGCAGGACTGTGCCCTCGACAAGGATGCTTCCCTGCAGATTGAACAGCGAGCCGGTCGTCTCCATCCCGGATCGATCGGGAGCAAGCACGACGAGGTTGTCCACTTTCATGAGCTTGGCGATCAGCTGATCGGCCAGCCCCTTGGCAAAATCCGCGCCGCGCGCAGTACCGCCGAGGGCTGCGAAGGGTTCGACAACAATCCTGGTTTTGCTTTTCAACGTCGAGACGGCAGCCGGCGGCGTTTTCGGCGGCGACAGGTAGGATTCGAGCGGGCGGATGAGGGCGAGTACCGCCATTGCGCCGAAGAGCGCGGGAATGCCGATCGGCAGGAGAAGATCGCGATATCGCATCGATCGCTGATGCCCGGGATGGCGGTGCCTGTTCTCCCGATTTGGCGCATCGGCGGCCTCGACGTTCGAGGTGTCTTCATCGCTTGAAAAATGTGGAGCATAGCCCCCTTTGGGAATGGTGATTTGTATCGGGTCGCTGCTTCCGCAGACGAGATAGTATCGTTCAAGGGCGCGACGGATCCGCCCGGCTTCGATACGGACAACCGGATCGTTCTGTGCATCGAAGGAGGCATCGCGGCCGAACACGGCCTGTGCAATCGTAAAAGCCTTGAGCTGTCCGGCGTGGCCTTCAAGCGTCTCTTCCACAATATATTGCAGGAAGCGGCGCCCGCGTTCAGGCGCAAGAAATTCCGGGCTTGCGAGTATACGATCAAGCTGCGCGCGAACGCTTTCGGTATCTTGACGTGCCTGGCTGCCCCCTCCCTCTTCCGGTGCCATCTAGACCTCCCGCGATACCGCCGTATCACTCTCAAGGGGTGGAAGCATTATACACCCATCGGCGGTCGCGTGCTTCCGTAGCAATACGTAAGGGGTATCTCGAATACCGAGGCACGCAGCGATTGCTTATGCTGAACGCGGATGGGGGACGACGCACATGTTCCAGGGTCACGCGATCGGAAAATACACAACGGTTCCCGGCCACCACCATGGAACGGTTTCCGCGACAGCCAAAGATCAGTCGATCAAACTCAGCGCCGACGAAACGATCTACAGCGAAGGCGAATATGCCCTTGCCATCTACCAGGTCGAAGCAGGCGCCGTGCGGATTTACCGCCTGACGTCGAGCGGCCAGCGGCATATCCTATCCTTCTGCGGCAAGGGCGAATGGTTCGGGCTCGAAAACGGGAATGTCCGGACCGATTTTGCAGAGGCCATTTGCGAAACGCGCGTAAGGCCGTTTCGCACCAATCAGGACGCGGTCGTCCCCATCGATCTTTTGCACATTGCCCTGACGAACCTGGCAAAGGCGCAATGCAAACAACTCATCATCAGCGAGCAAAGCGCCTTGAAGCGCCTTGCAGCCTTCGTTCAGGAGATGGCCGACCGCCATCCCGAGGATCCGGAATTCGATATGATGATGTCTCGCAGCGATATTGCCGACTATCTCGGGCTGACGGTCGAAACGGTTGCCCGCTCTTTTACGAAGCTCCGGGAGAAACGCATCCTTCGTCTTGCCGGCAAATCACAACGGATTGTACGGCTTCTCGATCGCGATGCGCTCGTCGCCTTGACGATTTAGCAATGCAGAGTGTGACAGCGTCCTTTGCGGATCTGACGACACGCGCGGCGCTGCAGGCCACGATAGAGGGATTGAACCATGACACATGCGTCCCGCCGAAAATCGAACACATTGACCAAAAGAGTCCTTGCCGGCCTGATCGCCGCCCCGGCTCTGGCGGCAGTTTTTCCACTGCACGCCGTCCATGCCGAGGATGATCCCTTCTCTCAGTTTCCGTTGGTCATCCATTGCAAGTACAACGAGACCTACCATGCCTTTTACATATCGCGTGTCTCGCAAGACGGCGTGGCGACCTATGTCGCATCCGACCGGATCGCCGGCACGATCACGCTCGATGGACAGGCAAAGGCGATCGGCGGTGCCGGCGGCGGCAGCTGTGTCGGCAAGACGCTGGTGGAGCTTCGTGCGTCGCAGCAGGCCTATGATCTGAAACCTTAGAGCCTTGCACTTGCCTTGGCCGGCGAGGTCACTTTGCCGGCGTCGCCGCGTTTGCCGCCTGCTTCGCAAGGATCGCTTGAGCGGCCGCCGCGCCGCCGCCCTTGTCGTCGCCTCCGACTTGCACCGTTGGCTGCGCGAATGCGATGCCGTTTGCCAGGAACAGCTCGCGAATCTTGGCATAGGCCTTGCGGCGGATATAGGTCTGCATGCCCGGAACCGTGGTCATGGCGAAGCTCAACACGATGCCGTAGTCACCGAACTGCTCGACGCCCTTCATTTTCAGCGGCTCGATGAAGTGTTGGCAGAGTTCCGGATCTTCCATCAGATCGGCTCCGACCTTCTTGGTCAGCTTGCGCGCCTTGTCTATGTCGGTATCGAATCCGACGGTGATCCTGAACTTGTCGATCACCCAGTCCCGGCTCATGTTCTCGACGGCACCCAATTCGCTGAACGGCACCGTGAACACCGGGCCGCGATGATGGCGCAAACGCACCGAGCGCAGGCTGAAGCTCTCCACCGTCCCCTTGTAGTCCTTGGCCTGGATGTATTCACCCACACGGAAGGCGTCGTCGAGCATGTAGAAGACACCGTTGATCACGTCTTTGACCAAAGTCTGCGAGCCGAAACCGATGGCGACCCCGAAGATGCCCGCTCCGGCGATCAGCGGTCCGATCTGCACACCCAATTGCGCCAGCACGATCAGCCCCGCCATGACCGCGACAGCAACGGCCAATGCATTGCGAAGTATCGGGAGAAGTGTCCGAAACCGCGCGCGTCGGGCTGCGTCGGCCGGCGCAAGCGATGTCGTGCTGGTCGATACACGCAGCGTTCGATCGATCCAGCCCCGCGCCACTTGCCAAAGAAGGTCGGCGACCACGAGGATCAGGACGCTCTTCAGGCCGCCGTAAAACAGAGCCGCGATCATCGGGTCGCGCCGACCCAGCGTGTCTGGATTGAGACGCCAGACAAGCGCCAGCCATCCCACGGCGAGCGCGATAACTGCGGCGCGCGCACCGCGGGCGACCAGGATACCGCGCAGGCTGCCGGGATCGCTGGTGAAGGACAGCGCCATGCGGCCGACGGCATTCAGGACCGCCGGCAATATCAGCGCGTAGATGCCGATCCAGAACAGGCCCTTCATATTGAGGCACCAGACGAGCCACAGGACGACGAGGAAAGCCGTTAGCGCCGCCTTCCAGGCGCGGCTTCCTTCCCAGATCGACCACACGGCCTCGATGGCAAAAAGCAGCCCAATCACGGAGAAGCAGTAGCTGATTGCGTCGCTGGCTTCAGGGGAAACGCCGAGCGGCTCGCCGACGGCTGCTGTCGCGCTCGCAAAGCTGATGAGCCCGAACAGGATCAATAGCCTCATCCGCAGCGACGAGCCCATCGCTACCGCGGACAGGAGTGCAGCCGCCAATCGAAACAGGATGAAAGCCGAGAGATAGGCAAGGAGCGTCACTCGCGCGAGCGGCGGCCATTCGACCGCGAAAAAGACGATGCCCATCGCGCCGGCGAATATGCCGACTGGGATAAGCCGGCCAAACAATGCCTCGCGACGTGCGGCGAACCTGCGATACACCGCCTCGGCGGCGAGACCAAAGGCGACCAGACCGCCGAATATGACGAATACCGGCGCATAGCCTCTGTCGGCAGCTTCGCGCCTTGCTCTCGTTGCCGCCGCCGTCACCTCTGCCGGAATCGCCGGGATCGCCGCCAGAATCGCGTTCACACGCCCCCGCACGCCGGCCTCCCACCTGGCCAAGGCCGAATGGCCGGCCGGTGAAACGGATGGCGCGGATCCGCTCTCCTGCTTGCGGCTATCGAGCCAGACTTTCACCTCGGGATCCTGCAGCAGGCGCACGAGTTCGTCGATCTTCTGCTGAGGGCTTACCGGTGGCGTTTGCGCCAAAGCGCTCAATGCGAAGAAAAAGGCGGCGGTGAAGGAAAGCAGCCATTTCAACCTGAGACTCCTCATTGCGTCAGCGTCTGTTGTTTCAGGTCACCGTCGAGCGTCTCGTTGGCGGATCGTGGCGGCCTCCTCCGCGTGACGGGCTGCTCGATGATCGCAACCGGCGCCGCGACGGCGGTGGCCGCTACAGTGCCGATATTTGCCACCGTGCCGCCGACGACAGCTGTAATGCCCTGGCCCAGCGTGATCTTGGAATCGGTAAGGGTCTGGCCGGTCATAAGGCGCTGGCCGATGAGTTGGACAATCTCGGGACTTTCCGCAAATTTGCCGTGATTGAGCTTGTCGTTGGTCTTCACCTTCGTCAGATCGATGGCGGTGATGCCGGCCTTTTCCAGTTTCGAGCGGTAGGGCTCTTCAGCAGGGTTGATCGCACCGAGACGGGATACACGTCCGGTGAGAAAGCTGGAGACTGCAAGAGCCTTGTCATCCTGGGAGACGAAGATCGTGAATTTCGGGCGCGGTTCGCCCATCTCCACATATTGTTTGGCGAAGACCTGAATGTCGATGTCGGGCGAGGCCAGGATGACATTGTGGATTTTCGAATTGACGTGACCGTCACGTATCCCCATCTGCCGCAGGGATTCCATGGCAAGCCAGGTCCCCATAGAGTGGGCCATGACGGTGATGTCCTTGACGTTGGGATCGGCCGCCAGCGTGCGAAGCGCCTGCTCCAGCGCCGTGCGCGAATAGTTCGTACTTTCCTTGTCGTACTGGTAGGCAGTGATTTCCGCTCGTGACGGCCAGGTGAACAGGACGGGCGTCGCCTGCATCTTGCTGTCGTGCACGATCTGCGCCAGCCGGAAGACGGAATCCTCATAGGTGTTGTTGAAGCCATGAATGAAGACGAGTGCATGCCCGCCGTTCACGTGCTGTCGGAACCAGACGCGGCCTTGCGCGACGGTGTCGATCTGCTGAACGTTCGTCACGGCAAAGTCGGTGGCGGGATCGGGGGGAAGGCGTTTAGGCCACTGAACCGTGCCGGCTTCACGCTTTGCCGGGATTGAAATGGAGATCTGGGTCAGATGTGGCTTGGAACTGCGCTCGCCGTTGAAGAGTGTGGCCGGGCTTCCGGAAGGCTCGCGCGTGGTCGCAACCAGCATGTCGACCCTTGATGTTGGCGGCGTCGATGAAATTGAAACGGGTGTCATCACGCCGCCCGGATGCCCGCAACTCGTTAGAAGAAGAAAAAGAGCCACGCTACGCTTTGCCATTCACGCATCCAGCAATCGCCCAGGAGGAGGCTTCGGAGCCGGAATACTAGCAGCTGGGTCGCAGCGGCGCCTGTAGCATCACGTAATATCTGTATGCTTTGAAAGCGATCGTTGCGCAGGCATGGATAGGAGTCACGTCCCGCACAGGCCGTCCGAGCGCAGCGAAAGAAAGCAGGCTTTGGCGACAGGTGTCGGATATAGCATAGCTTACGGCTATCCGACCGGAAGATCGTGTCCGGCACGATCTGGCTGCTGCGGGGCAGACTTCTTCCCGAGCCCGCCGCGGGTCGACCGTAAACAGATCATCGCGCTCTGGAGCTCTGGAGCTGCTTCAGGGCGCACAACATTTCAAGAAAAGATCGGCCGGCAAGCCTTTAGGCTGCACAAACCCTACTTCCCCTCATGCAACGAAAACACCAATGTCGCCTTGGTGCCGTCATGCCCGGGATCATAAGCGAAATCCGATTTCAAACTCGCGGCCATGGCCGTCAGAATGCGCGTGCCGAGGCCGGTTCCTCTGGCCGGGCTCGACGGGTCGAAACCGGCGCCGTCATCCTCGACGATGACGCGCAATGTCTCGTCCGTTTGGTCGACGAGGACGCGGATCTCGCCCGGCACGCTATCCGGATAGGCATATTTGAAGGCATTGGTGACAAGCTCGCTGACGATCAGCCCGAGCGTGATCACCTTGTCGGTCGCCAGGTTGACCGGCTCAGCAGTGAGCACGATGCGGTGTGGCCGCTTGTCGTCGCGCATCGAGGCTTCGAGTTCGGTGAGCAGGCTGTTCAGATATTCGTCGACCTGCACCGAGCCGACCTGCCGGTTGGTGTAGAGCCGGCGGTGCACGCTGGCGATGGCGTTGATGCGCATCTGCGTTTCATGCAGCGCATCGATCGCCACCTGGTCCTTGGTCATCGAAGACTGCATGCGGATTAGCGCGCCGACCAGGCCGAGGCTGTTGGCGATCCGGTGGTTGACTTCGGTAAGCAGCATCTCGGCAAGGTCGCGCTGCTGGCGGATCACCTCCTGAGCCTGCGCTGTTTCGCGGCGAAAACGCGCCCGCTCCAGCGCCTGTTCGAGGGCAGCGGCCAGCAGGTCGAAATAATCGGCTGAGATCTCCTTGAGCATGTAGTCATCGGCGCCGGCCTTCAGCGCCGCAACCGCGATGCTGGTATCGTCCGAACCCGTCGCATAGATGACCGGCGGATGATCCGGCATCGCCGTAATGCAGGGCAAAATGTCGAGGCCGGTCTCGTCAGCCAGGACATGATCGAGCACGACGGCATCGATACCGCCTTCGCCGAGTCTCGCAAGGCCGGCAGCGCCATTCTCAGCCCACTCCACCGAAAAGCCGCGCCGGAGCAGGTTCTTCTGCATCAGCAGGGCAAGCTCCTCGTCGTCGTCGATATAGAGGATGTGGATCAGGGCATCCGCATCGCCGCTAGAATTGCTCATTCCGTCTCCCGGCGTTCTCTCTGAGCGACGAACGCCCGCAAGCGTCCGAGTCGTCCGCATGGCAATGTCGTATTGCATTGACCGCCTGGGGTAAACAGCGGTTATCCCTCGCTCTTGTCGCAGGCGACGCGGAAGAAGGATGTCGGGCAGCCGGCATTTTCAGATCATGACCCTGGCCTGGGGAAGATCCCATGGAAGCCGATGAAAGAGGTTGGGAAACGAGAACCCTGAAGTAAGATCCATAAACGCCGAGTGGCCCGATTGGTTCCGCAGGCCAAGCTAATTTTTCTGGAATTTCCGATGGCCGGATACTTCGGCCCCCGCCTCCACCGGCAATTGCAGGAAGCGTAGCGACGAGACGATGCCGATCGCGCCGACCACGACGAAAGCCCAGCGAAAATCGGCAAGAACGGGATTGTCGGCGCCCCTGAGCGCCGAGGCGATATTGAGCACGGCCGCCGCCACCGCCACGCCGAGCAGCATCGACACCTGCTGCAGCATGCTCGACAGCGTCGAGGCCGAGCTTCGCTGCGCCGGGCCGATATCGGCAAAAGCCAGCGTGTTCAGCGCGGTGAATTCCATCGACCGCGACAGGCCGGCGAGAAAAAGTAGCGCATGGATGAAAAACGGCGGCGTCGCCGGCGAAAGGAAGCCGCAGCCGACAATCGAAAGCGCCGCGATCAACCCATTGACCCCGAGCACGGTGCGGAAGCCGAAGAACCGCAGCAGCGGCGTCGTCACCGCCTTCATGCTGAAATTGCCGAGGAAATAGACGAGCAGATAGGTGCCGGCGGCAATCGAGCTCAGTCCGAAGCCGAGCTGGAACAGCAGAGGCAGTAGGAACGGCGTCGCGTTGATGGCCATCCGGCAGGCCGTGCCCGCCGACAGCGTCGACATCGAAAAGGTCTGGATGCGGAAGGCCGAAAGGTCGAGCAGTGGATTGTCGACGGCGAGAAAATGCCGAGTCGCCATGACCGAAAGCACGATGCCCGCCGCCAGCATTGAAATGATCGGCAAGAGACCGCCGTCCCGTTTGACCGAAAGCTCCAACGCGGCAAGCAGGAAGGTCAGTCCCGCAGCGCTGAGGACGAAGCCCACCAGATCCAGCCGGCCGGGATTGCTCTCGCGCTGCTCCGGCACGAAGCGTAGCACCAGCGCCATGCCGAGAATGCCGATCGGGATGTTGATGAGGAAGTTCCAGTGCCAACTGGCATAGGTGGTGATGAAGCCGCCGAGCACCGGGCCGATCACCGGCGCCGTCAGCGCCGGCCAGGTGATCAGCGCGATCGCCTGCACCAGTTCCGACTTGCGGGCATTCTTGAGCACGATGATGCGCCCGACCGGCGTCATCAGCGCACTGCCCGCCCCCTGGACGGCGCGCCACAGCACGAATTCCGCAAGGCTGCCGGAGAGCCCGCAGAACAGCGAGGCGCCGGTAAAAACGGCAATCGACATCAGGAAGATACGGCGCGCGCCGAACCGATCGCCGAGCCAGCCCGACAGCGGAATGAAAGCGGCCATCGTCAGCATGTAGACGGTGATGCCGATGCTCATCGACACCGGCTGCACGCCGAAGCTTGCCGCCATCTGCGGCAGCGAGGTGGTGACGATCGTGCCGTCGAGGATCTGCATGAAGAAGGAAACGGCAACGACCAGCGCCACGATTTTCGCCTGGCGGCTGCTCGCCGCCTCTTGCCCGTTCTCGCTCGTCTCTGCCGTGGTCATCGATCTGCCAATGAAAATTCCGGATGACGCGGCAGGGAAACGGGAAGGAAGCCGATCGGAGAGCTGTCGCGCGGAGGCGCGCGGACATGGAAAGCCGCGCACTGGCTGAATACGCCCGTTGCAGCCGGCCGGAAAGGCTAAATCTCGCACTGCGCAGGAATATTCCCGATAGGGCCGGACGGCGGCCGACATCGATCCCCAGAAAGGATTCAAGAAAAAGGCCCCGCCGAAGCGAGGCCAAGCCTGATCCGCTCCGGGGAAAAACAGGAGCGGCGCACAATCCATATCGGGCGATCGATGTCGCAGCGAGGCCAGATGTCGCTGCTTTGGTACGCTTGCGGAGAAATTTCCCGATTTCGCGGAAAAGATTGCGCCCAGAAAGTCGCTGTCGGGTGGGCGCGACAGCTGTGCACTGCAGCAACGATTGCCGCTTGCAATGTTTATAAAAATAGTTTTCACTAAACATATTGCTAAACATGATGATTGAGGAGTTCATGTGAGCATTTTCTGAAACGGGTGAACATGCGACGCCGGCGGGGAGCCGGCCCTTGGTTCTGGGAGGAACTTATGCAGAAAACATCGAAAGCCCTTTTGGGGCTGGCCACGGCATTCGTCATGTCGTCGGCATTGCCCAATCTCGCCAAAGCCGATGAACTGACGCTGTGCTGGGCCGCCTGGGACCCCGCCAATGCGCTCGTCGAGCTGTCGAAGGATTTCACCGCCAAAACCGGCACGCAGATGAAGTTCGAATTCGTTCCGTGGACGAGTTATGCCGACCGCTTCCTCAACGAACTGAACTCCCATGGCAAGCTCTGCGATCTCATCATCGGTGACAGCCAGTGGATCGGCGGATCGGCCGAGAACGGCCACTACGTCAAGCTCAACGACTTCTTCGACAAGGAAGGCATCAAGATGGATGACTTCGTGCCGGCGACGGTCGTCGGCTACTCGGAATGGCCGAAGAACACCCCGAACTACTGGGCACTGCCCGCCATGGGCGACGTCGTCGGTTGGACCTACCGCAAGGACTGGTTCGAGAAGCCGGAACTGCAGAAGGAATTCAAGGCAAAATACGGTTGGGATCTCGCAGCGCCGAAGACCTACGATCAGCTGAAGCAGATCGCCGAATTCTTCCAGAAGCGTGAAATCGACGGCAAGACCGTCTATGGCGCCTCGATTTATACCGAACGCGGCTCCGAAGGCATTACCATGGGCGTGACCAACGTCCTCTATGACTGGGGCTTCCAGTACGACAATCCGAAGAAACCCTATGACATGGAAGGCTTCGTCAACTCGGACGACGCGGTCAAGGGCCTCGAATTCTACAAGTCCCTCTATGATTGCTGCACCCCGCCCGGCAGCTCGAACGTCTACATGGTCGAATCCGCCGATGCCTTCAAATCCGGCCAGGTCGCCATGCAGATGAACTTCGCCTTCACCTGGCCCGGCCTCTATAAGGACGAAAAGGTCGGCGGCGACAGGATCGGCTTCTTCCCAAATCCAGCTGAAAAGGAGCATTTCGCCCAGCTCGGCGGCCAGGGCATCTCGGTGGTCTCCTACTCCGACAAGCGCGACGCCGCCCTGCAGTATATCAAGTGGTTCGCCCAGCCTGATGTGCAGGCCAAATGGTGGGAACTCGGCGGCTTTTCCTGCCTGAACTCCGTCGTCAACGCGCCAAGCTTTGCCAAGAGCCAGCCCTATGCCCAGGCCTTCCTGGACTCGATGGCGATCGTCAAGGACTTCTGGGCTGAGCCGAGCTACGCCTCACTGCTGCAGGCCATGCAGAAACGCGTCCACAACTACGTGGTCGCCGGCAACGGCACCGCCAAGGAAGCGCTGGACGGTCTGGTGAAGGATTGGGGCGACGTCTTCAAGGACGACGGCAAGATCTAGCGCGTGGCATCACTGTTGCGTGTCATCCTCGCCAGGATGGCGGCCCGGATCGGCAGACGAGCCGGGCCGCCAGATCTGCCATATGCCAAAAGACCCCGTACCCCAATAAGACCAGGTGAAAACTTGACTATGTCCCATTCCTCCATCGTCGAGAAGGCAGCCGACGCAACAGCAAGGGCAACGCCGGTCTCAGTCGCCCGGCGCGTCCGCGGGCTCTCCGACAGGGCGATCGCCTGGCTGTTCATTGCACCGGCCATCACCTTGCTGCTGGCGATCAACATCTTCCCGCTGCTTTGGGCGGTCTATCTCTCCTTCACCAATTACCGCGCCAACCGGCCGAATGCGCCGGTCCAGGGCGTCGGCCTTGGAAATTACCAGCGCGTCCTCAACGATCCCGACATCTGGTTGGCGATGCAGACCACCGCGCATTTCGTCTTCTGGACGATCGTGCTGCAGACGGTGATCGGTTTCACGCTGGCCTATCTGATCGACCGCAAGTTTCGCGGCCATGCCTTCTGGACGACGATCATCCTGATTCCGATGATGCTGTCGCCTGCCGTCGTCGGCAATTTCTGGCGCTTTCTCTACGAGCCGCAGATCGGCCTCTTTGCCTATGCCGTGTCGCTGATATCAGGCATTCCGACATCGGAGATCCAGATGCTCGGCAACGTCACTCTGGCGCCCTGGGCGATCATCATCGTCGATACCTGGATGTGGACGCCCTATGTGATGCTGATCTGCCTCGCCGGCCTGCGCTCCATCCCCGATTATATCTATGAGGCGGCCGAGGTCGACCGCGCTTCGCCCTGGCGCCAGTTCTGGTCGATCACCGTGCCGATGGCCCTGCCCTTCATCATGCTCGCCGTGCTCTTCCGCGGCATCGAGAATTTCAAGATGTTCGACATGGTGACGCTGCTCACCGGCGGCGGGCCCGGCTCGGTCACCGAAGTCGCTTCGATCACGCTGAAACGCGCGGCCTTCGAAAGCTGGGCGACCGGCCGGGCCTCGGCCTTCGCCATCATCCTCTTCGTCGCGGTGTTTGGCCTCGCCAACATCTACGTCAAGGCATTGAACAAGGTGAAGCAACGATGAGCGCCGCCAACTCCGCCCATTCGGTCGTCGAACCGAGCCTTTCCAGCAAGCGCATCGCCGGCACCATCGTCGTCCTATATGCGCTGATCACCCTCATCCCACTCGTCTGGATCTTCCTGACCAGCATCAAGTCGCCGCCGGATTCGATCAGCTATCCCCCGAAGATCGTCTTCACGCCGTCGCTCGAAGGCTATTGCAACCTGTTCACGACGCGCACCCGGCAAACGCCTGATTATATCGCCTCGCTGCCGGCGCCGGTCGGAGCCTGCGATGAGGTGACGCGCAAGCGCAACATGGTGATCGCCGGCCCGTCGAACTTCCTGCCGCGCTTCGTCAATTCGCTTGTCATCGCCTTCGGCTCCACTTTCCTGGCGGTCTTCCTCGGCACGCTTGCCGCCTATGGCTTCTCACGCTTCAAGGTGCCGCTCGCCGACGACCTGCTGTTCTTCATCCTGTCGACACGCATGATGCCGCCGATCGCCGTCGCCATCCCGATCTACCTGATGTACCGCGAGCTCGGCCTGTCGGACACGGCGCTCGGCATGATCCTGCTCTACACCGCCGTCAACGTCTCGCTTGCCGTCTGGCTGCTCAAGGGCTTCATCGACGAGATCCCGCGCGAATACGAGGAAGCAGCGATGATCGACGGCTATACCAGGCTGCAGGCCTTCCGAAAGGTCGTGCTGCCGCAGGCGACCACCGGCATTGCCGCGACGGCGATCTTCTGCCTGATCTTCGCCTGGAACGAATATGCCTTCGCCGCCCTTCTGACCTCGGGCGAGGCCCAGACCGCGCCGCCCTTCATCCCGACGATCATCGGCGAAGGCGGACAGGACTGGCCGGCGGTCGCCGCCGGCACGACGATCTTCCTGATCCCCATCCTCGTCTTCACCATTCTTCTGCGCAAGCAGTTGCTGCGCGGCATCACCTTCGGAGCCGTCCGCAAATGAGCCATCTGATCGAAACACGCACTCCCGCGCGTCCGAAGCGACCGTTCTTCCTGCGTCGTGGCCCGATGGAGACCATCGCCACCGTGCTGATCGGGCTCGGTTTCCTGATGCTGTTCCAGCCCTTCCTGCTGGTGCTCTATACCTATTCGCTGGTCACCCTGCTTGCAGGCACCGTCATGTTCATCATCGTTTCGAAATTCCCGGAGTGAACCATGGCGGATATCCGGATCGAAAATCTCCGCAAGGAATTCGGAAGTTTCGTCGCCGTTCAGGATTCGAGCTTCACCGTCCATGACGGCGAGTTCCTGGCGCTTCTCGGACCTTCCGGCTGCGGCAAGACGACGACGCTGCGCATGATCGCCGGCCTCGAGCTGCCCAGCAGCGGCAAGATTTATCTCGACGGCGAGGACGTCACCTTCAACCGCGCCAGCGCCCGCGACATCGCCTTCGTCTTCCAGCTCTTCGCGCTCTACCCGCATATGAACGTGCGTAAGAATATCGGCTTCCCGCTGCTGTCGCAGGGCATGGCTAAGGCCGAAATCCGAGCCCGCGTCGAGGAGACGGCGCGCCTGCTGCAGATCGACCATATTCTCGACCGCTCGGTCTCCGGCCTTGCCGGCGGCGACCGCCAGCGCGTGGCGCTCGGCCGCGCCATCGTCCGGCGCCCGAAATGTTTCCTGATGGACGAGCCGCTCGGCACGCTCGATGCCGAATTCCGCGAGGTCATGGTTCATGAGCTGCGCGAACTGCACAACCGCATCCACGCCACCACCGTCTACGTCACCCATGACCAGCACGAAGCGATGGCGATGGCCGACAAGATCGCCGTGATGAACCATGGCGTCATCGAGCAGTTCGGCACGCCGCAGGAGATCTATGCCAAGCCGGCGACCATGTATGTGGCCGATTTCATCGGCTCGCCGCCGATGAACTTCATGCGCTTCACCTCGGGTCTGAAAAGCGGCGACCGCTCCATCCTGCTCGACGGCGTCGATGTCGCCGTTCCCGAGATCCACCAGGACATGGCCGAGAGCGAGCTGGCGCTCGGCGTCCGGCCGGAGCATATCCGCTTCAGCGATGCCTCGGCGCTCCGCGGCGCCGTCTATGGCAGCGAATATCTCGGCACCAACCAGGTCGTCGCCGTGGAAACCCCGGGCGGCTTGATCAGGGCCCGCGTTCCCGCCAATCGCAGCTTCCAGATCGGCGAGAGGGTCGGCCTGGAATTCAATCCGGCGAAACTCGCACTCTTCGACTGCAGGTCGGGCCGCGCAGTGCCATCCTCACTCTATCAGGAGACCCGGCATGGCTGATGTCGTCCTCAGGAACCTTGCCAAGCGCTTCGGTGATACCCAGGCTCTCGCCGATCTCGATCTTTCGATCCGCGATGGCGAATTCGTCGTGCTGCTCGGTCCCACAGGCGCCGGCAAGACCACGACGCTGCGGCTGATCGCCGGCTTGGAAAAGCCAGATAGCGGCCGCATCGAGATCGGCGGCCGCAATGTCGCCGCTGAGGCCCCCGCCGAACGCGACGTCGCCTTCGTCTTCCAGCAATATTCGCTCTATCCGCACATGACGGTCTACGAGAATCTCGCCTTCCCGCTGAAGGCGCCTGTGCGCAAGCTGAGTGCGGAGGAGATAGACCGTCGCGTGCGCGAAGTCGCACGTATGGTCAGGATCGACCACAAGCTGGAGAACCGCTCGACCAGGCTTTCCGGCGGCGAGATGCAGCGTGTCGCGATCGGCCGGGCGCTGGTGCGCCGGCCGGCGATCTATCTGATGGACGAGCCGCTGTCCTCGCTCGACGCCAAGCTGCGCGCCGAACTGCGCCTGGAACTGAAGCGTATCCAGAAAGAACTGGGCTCGACGCTGCTCTATGTCACCCATGACCAGGTGGAAGCCATGACCATGGCGGACCGCATCGGCATCGTCGCCGAGGGAAGGCTGATGCAGGTGGGAACGCCGCGCGAGATCTACGGCAATCCCGCCAACCTGCACGTCGCCGCCCGCCTCGGCCAGCCGCATATCAACCTTCTACCGGCCGACCTGCTGCCGGGCGGCCAGCCGCCGGCCGGTACGAAGACCGTCGGCGCCCGCACCGAACATCTCGATATCATCGTCGGCAAGGACGCCAATGCGGAGATCGACTGGATTGAGCATCTCGGCGACCAGAACCATCTGCACATCAGGGTTGCCGATCCCAAGCAGCCGGCGCGGGATCACAAGCTCGTCACACTTGCGGATCCTTATCTGGCGATCGCACCGGGTGACCGGATCAGCTTGACGCTGCGCGATCCGCTTTATTTCGATGCGGCTGGACAGCGCCTGTCCTGACCGGCAAACAGACACGATGATGGCATGAAAAACAAACAGACGGGTCTCAATCGATGAAACATTTCTTCAATCGCAGGGAAAACATCGTCACCGAAGCCTTGGACGGTCTGCTTCTGACGAGCAGCAATGGTCGTCTCGCCCGCCTCGACAGCTTTCCCGACATCAAGGTGATCCTGCGCGCCGACTGGGACAAATCGAAGGTGGCGATCATCTCCGGCGGCGGCGCTGGCCACGAACCCTCCCATGCCGGCTTCGTCGGCAAGGGCATGCTGACGGCAGCCGTCTCCGGCGAAATCTTCGCCTCGCCGAGCGTCGATGCCGTGCTGACGGCAATCCGTGCCGTGACCGGCCCGAAGGGCTCCCTGCTGATCGTCAAGAACTATACCGGCGACCGCCTGAATTTCGGCCTCGCCGCCGAAAAAGCGCGCGCCGAAGGCTTCGACGTCGAGATGGTCATCGTCGCCGATGATATCGCCATCCCCGGCATCAACCAGCCGCGCGGCGTCGCCGGCACGCTGTTCGTCCACAAGATCGCAGGTTATCACGCCGAAAAAGGCGACGATCTGACGACGGTCGCCGCCCATGCCGCAGCCGCCGCTGGCGACATCGTTTCGCTCGGCATGTCGCTGTCCACCTGCAGCGTGCCTGGCCAGGTCCATGAGGATCGTCTCGGCGCGGACGAAGGTGAACTCGGCCTCGGCATCCATGGCGAGCCCGGTGTCGAGCGCATTACCCTGCAGCCGGTCGCCGATATCGTCGCCACCATGGTGGCGCGCCTTTCGCCCACGCTGCGCGAAGGGGCAAGCCATGCCCTCCTCATCAACAATCTCGGCGCCGTGCCGCCGCTCGAAATGACCGTCATCGCCAATGCGGTATTGTCCTCGCCGCTTGGCCGCCGTGTCCGGCTGATCATAGGCCCGGCGCCGATGATGACCGCGCTCAACATGAACGGCTTCTCGCTGTCGCTGATCCGGCTGGACGCCGTTCGCGAGGTGGCGCTGACGGCGGCGGTCGAGCCGCATGCCTGGATGCCGGCCGTCGAGCGCCATGAGATCCGGATCATCGCCGCACCGAGAACATCAGCCGGCTTGAACGGCGCGGCCGTGGCCGGGGAAAACACCCGCAACCGGCG
This sequence comes from Rhizobium sp. IY2, assembly GCF_047532935.1. Classification (NCBI taxonomy): domain Bacteria; kingdom Pseudomonadati; phylum Pseudomonadota; class Alphaproteobacteria; order Hyphomicrobiales; family Rhizobiaceae; genus Rhizobium; species Rhizobium sp. IY2. Next base: position 833,421 of record NZ_JBLKNU010000001.1, on the reverse strand, counting down.
CTTGATCACGGCGCTCTGCGAGCATCTGATCTCGCAGGAAAGCGAGCTCAACCGGCTGGACAGCCGCGTCGGCGACGGCGATACCGGCTCGACGGTGGCCTCAGGCGCCCGCAGCGTGCTTGCCCGCTTGGACATGCTGCCGCTCGACCGACCGGCCGCAACGCTTGCCTCGCTCGGCGACATCCTTGGCACCAGCATGGGCGGGTCGAGCGGCGTGCTGCTGTCGATCTTCTTCACCGCGGCGGCAAAGGCGATGGCCGATAAAGCCGATATATCAGCCGCCCTGCTTGCCGGGCTCGACAGGATGACGTTCTATGGCGGAGCCGGAGTCGGCGACCGGACGATGGTCGATGCGCTGTCGCCCGCCCTGCAGGCGCTCGAATCCGGCGATATCACCGCGGCGGCAAGGGCAGCGGCAGCGGGTGCGGAGTCGACAAAGACGATGATGAAGGCGAGAGCCGGACGCGCCTCCTATGTCGGCGAAAGAGATCTGGCGGGCGTCGCCGATCCGGGAGCCGTCGCGGTTGCCGGCGCCTTCGGCGTGGCGGCAAGCCTCGCCTGACCAAAGAGACGTTTGAAAGCCCGCGGGAGGCGCGGCGACAGGGAGGATGGCAGTGCAGGCGGAACCGGTGCTTGTGGCGGGATTGATCGAGGTGTGCCGCGCGACGATCGCTGATAATACAGATCACCTCTGCGCGCTCGACCGCGCCATCGGCGATGGCGATCACGGAACCAATATGCGGCGCGGCTGCGAGGCGGTGAGCGCCGAAGGCGAAAGCCTGTCCAGCCTGCCCTTTCCCGAAGCCGTGGAAAAAATCGGACTGACGCTGGTAATGAATGTCGGCGGCGCGGCCGGGCCGCTCTACGGCACGCTGCTGATGGAGATCGGCCGCGAGCTTCGCAAAAGCGAGGAAAAGGCCGATTTTTCGCAGGTGCTGAAACAGGCGATCGACGCCGTCGCCAGACGCGGGCGGGCGCATGCCGGCGACAAGACCCTGCTCGACGTGCTCTATCCCGTGCATGCCGCGCTGGCGAAGCGGTCCCCGCTCGGTGACATCGCCCGCAAAGCCGAGCGCTCCGCCGACAGGACGGCAGCGATGAAGGCGATGCGCGGGCGCGCCGCCTATCTCGGCGACCGTTCGATCGGCCATGTCGACCCCGGCGCGTCGAGCTGCGCGCTGCTGACCACGGCGATCTGCCGCTATCTCGGGGAGCACTGTCAGCAATGAATGGAAAGACCACAAACGTAGGCATCGTGATCGTCTCCCACTCGCCGCTGGTGGCAAGGGGCATCGCCGACATGGTGCGGCAGATGGTCGGCGACTGCGTGCCGCTCGCCTGGTCGGGCGGCAACGTCCACGGCGAGCTCGGCACCGATGCCGGCGGCATCCTCAAGGCGATCGAGACGGCCTGGTCCGATGCCGGCGTCGCCGTCTTCGTCGATCTCGGCGGCGCCGAGACCAACAGCGAGATGGCGATCGAAATGCTGGGGCTTCCCCGCGCGGCGCTCGTCTCCATCTGCAACGCGCCTTTGGTCGAAGGCGCCGTCATCGCCGCTGCCGAGGCGTCGGGGGGCGCATCGCTGGCCAAGGTCGTCGCCACAGCCGAGGAACTGTCCCCTTGATGACGAGCGGATTGCGTAGTGAAAAGCAGGAGCCCGAGCCATTGCACCTGAACTGCCAGACGGAAGTGGAAGTCAAGCACGGCGTCGGGCTGCATGCCCGTCCCTCCGTCACCTTCACGCGGCTTGCCAAGTCCTTCCCCTGCTCGATCGAGGTCGCCGTCAACGGCAGCGATGTCTGGCTGAACGGCAAGAGCATCATCAAGATCATGGGCGCGAGAATTCGCAAGGGGTCGATCCTCAGGATCCGCGCCGACGGTATCCTCGCCGAGGAGGCGATCCGCGCCCTCAAGGAACTCATCGAGCGCAACTTCGATGAGGAAAAGAAACATGGCCGAACCGCTTAGATTGAAAGCGAAGAGCGCATCCCCGGGCATCGCATCCGGCCCGGCCTTTCTCGCGGAAGAGCCGAAGGCTCCTTCCGCGGAGCGGCCGGACGTCCCCCCTGTGCCCAACGCGGCCGGCGGATACGGCGCGCTGGAGAAGGCGATCGACATCTCGATCGGCGAACTCGAGCGCCTTGCCGAGGGCACTGACGCCGAAAGCCGCGATATCATCGATTTCCAGATCGAGGTGCTGCGCGATCCGACGATTGCGGAAGCGACCGGCGCGCGCATGCAAGCCGATGAGAACGTCGTCTTTGCCTGGGTCACCACGCTCGACGCCTATATCGGCGAACTCGAAGCGGCCGACGAGGAGCAGATGCGCGCGCGCGCCGTCGACATTCTCGACATCAAGAACCGCGTGCTCGGCGCGCTCGCCGGCACCCCGATCGCCGATTTTCCGCCCGGCTCGGTCTTCGTCGGCAAGGACATGGAGCCCAGCCGCTTTCTCGCCCATGATTGGTCGAAGGGCGGCGGCATTGCGCTGTTTGCCGGCAGCGCCGCCGGCCACGTCGCCTTGCTCGCCCGGGCGAAATCGGTGCCGATGGTGGTCGGCACGGGTCGCTTTTCGGCCGCCGACGGAGATCCCGTCAGAGTGGACGGCGACGCCGGCGCGGTCATCCTGCAGGCGGGCGGCATGCTGATCCCGACACCGGCACAAGCACCTGCTACCGACACCCAGACTGAAAGCGGCGAGCTGCGCACCGCCGACGGTGTGCCGATCCAGCTGTCCATCAACATCAACGATCCCGCCGAGATCGATGCACTCGATCCGGCAACGGTAGGCGTCGGCCTGATGCGCTCGGAATTTTCAGTTGCCTCGGTCGCCGATGCCGCCAATGAGGAACGCCAGCTGGCGATCTATCGCCAGGTGCTGGAGCGGGCGGGCGATAAGCCGGTGATCATAAGAATGCTCGATATCGGCGGCGACAAGCCGCTCGCCGGCCTCGAAGACCTGCCGGCTCTCGCCTCGGGCTTGCGTGGCATTCGGCTGTTGCTCGCTCAGCCGGAAATCGCCCGCGTGCAGACCCGCGCCCTGCTGCGCGCTGCCGTCTTCGGCAGGCTGTCGGTGATGCTGCCGATGGTGACATTTCCCGACGAAATCGACAGGATACGGGACATATTTCGCGAAGAAGCCGAAAAGCTCGGCCGCCGCGCCGTGCCCCACGGGATGCCGCCGATTGGCATGATGGTCGAGGTACCATCAGCCGCATTGATGCTCGACACCTTCGGCTCGGCAGCATTCTTCTCGTTCGGCACCAACGATCTCACCCAATATCTCGCCGCCTCGACCCGCGACAGCAGCGAAGCCGATACCGGCAAGGCCGCACCCGCCGTGCTCCGGCTGATTGCCCAAGCGGTCAAGCTTGCCGCCGGCAAGCCCGTCAGCATCTGCGGCGACATGGCCGGCAATCCGCACTATCTGCCCGGGCTGCTCGCCGCCGGCCTCCGGCATTTTTCCGTGGCGCCGGCCCGGCGTCCCGCGATAAGATCGGCGATCATCGGCCTCAACGCCGATGGCACAAGGGCAGCCGGAGAATAGGATGGCGCGCGAAGACACCGAAGACGCCATTATCGCCTACAAGTCCATTCTGGCGCAGATCATCGACAACAGGCCATCGGGCACACGCCAGCGCCTGGCGACGGCGCTTGGAAAACATCGAAGCTTCGTCACCCAGATCACCAGCCCGACCTATGCGACGCCGCTGCCGGCGCGCCATCTCGCGACCATCGTTCGCGTCTGCCATTTCAGCGGTGCCGAACAGGAGCGTTTTCTCGAAGCCTATCAGGCCGCCCATCCCGGCAAGCTGCCGGATCTCGGCCATTCCGAGAAGTTGCGGCACCTGTCGCTGATGGTGCCAGATTTCGGTGACGACAGGAAAAACCGCCTGCTGGAAGAGGCGATCTCGGATCTGGTGCAGAAAATCGTCGCGATATCGGGTGCGGAATGACGAGTGAGCTGATTGACGTAACGTAATGTCTTTAGCCTTGGGAGAGGCTTGATGAAGAAGTTCATGAACACTGCGGAAACCATGGTCGCCGAAAGCGTCGAAGGCTTCGTGCGCGCCCATGAGGCTTTCGTGGTGTTCGGGGCTGAGCGCAAATGCATCCGCCGCCGCCATCTCACGTCAGGCAAGGTGGCGCTGATTTCAGGCGGCGGCGCCGGCCATGAACCGATGCATATCGGCTTCGTCGGCCAGGGCATGCTGGATGCCGCCTGCGTCGGCCATATCTTCACCTCGCCGACGCCAAGCCAGATCATCGCCGCCATCGAAGAGACCGATACCGGCGCCGGCTGCCTGCTCGTGGTCAAGAATTACGACGGCGACCTGATGAATTTCGAAATGGCGATCGAGATGGCCGGCGACCGCCACAGCCTCGACATGGTCGTCGTCAGCGACGATATCGAAACGTCGAGAACAGGCGAAGGCCGCGGCCGGCGCGGCGTCGCCGGCACGCTGATCGTCGAAAAGATCCTCGGTGCCGCGGCCGAACGCGGCATGCCGCTTGCCGGGCTGAAACAGCTTGGCGAGGGATTGAACACGCGGATCCGCTCGATGGGTGTGGCCCTGAACGGCGTGACGGTGCCGCAGACCGAACGCACCACGTTTTCGCTCGGACCCGGCGAAATGGAAATGGGCGTCGGCATCCATGGCGAACCTGGCCATGCCAGGCAGCCCTTCACCACCGCCGACACCATCATCAACCATCTCTGCGAGACCATCGCCGACGATATCACGGTGGCGCCGGGCACCAGCGCCCTGCTCTTCGTCAACGGCCTCGGCGGCACGCCGCCGGCCGAACTCTACCTCGCCTATAACAGTGCTCGCCGTTTCATCGAGGAAAAAGCCATGCCGATCGAGCGCTCGCTTGTTGGAACCTATGTCACCTCGCTCGACATGCAGGGACTGTCCGTCACCCTCGCCTTGCTGACCGAGGAGGAACTCGCGCTCTGGGACGCGCCGGTGGCAACGGCGGCGCTGCATTGGCCGTAACCGCATCCTGCCGTGCGTCTCTCCAGGAGATGACTTTATTCTTAAATCGATGCCGAATTGCGGTTTACGGCACTCCGAAGAATTGACCGACCCTGTCGCGGAGAGCGGCCTCTTGCTCAGCGCTGCCAGGATAGTCGAAATGCCCCGCATCCAGGATGAAGATCTCATTTGGTTTCGGTATCGCATTGGCGACAGCGAACTGGCAGGGCGGTGCCACCGCGGGATCGAAAAGGGCGACGGCCGTCAGCATCGGCACGTTGATCCGTCTGGCGGCGGTCGCCGCATCGTAGAAGCGCAGCGTCTCGAGCGCATTTCCGTGTTCTGCCTGATATTCCTGCACCGATTGGGCGCTGCCGACAGTTGGAAGCTTCAGCCGTAGTGGCTGGTGCCCGAAGCTCGGCAGTGCCAGATGGCCGCGATCGATGCGCTCATCATAGGCGATCGCCATCGCTCCGACACCGCCGCCGAAGCTGATGCCGCTATAGCCGATATGGCCACAGAGCCAAGGATAGAACGCCGTAAGCGTCGAGACCGCAAGCCAGATATCCTCGACACAGCCGCCGATAATATAGGAGTCCGGCTTGTCGATATCGTGCAGCACATGCCAGGACGGATTCTGGGAGATTGGCGGATGGGCGCTGAGCGACAGCCCGCGGCAACAGGGAAAGAGGATCGCCGTTTCCTTGATCGGCAGCTCGAAATCAGGACGATCCCGCCCGCCGTAACCATGGCCGACGACCAGACCGCGCCGGACCTCCCCTTCACGCGGCAGGATGAGCCAGCCGCCGATCCGGAATGCGTCTGTGGAGAGATAGACGAGATCGAGCACATGCCAGTCGGGATGGGTGATCCGACTGCGCGAAAGCACCGGCTGCGGATCGACCGCCAGCGCCTTGTGATACCGCGCCTCCCAGAAATCGTCGAAACCCTCGGGCGGCTCCGGCGGCTTAACCGCGAGAAGCTCTTTGAGCCGCATGCCGTAGGTGGGATCGAAATCAAAGGGGTGTGTCTTCGGAATGCTCATCCGGGCTTTGTCCCGTGAAACAGCGGGCTGCGCAAGCCTGGGATCCACGCCCGCCTCCACCAGCCGCGGGCTTGGCTCAGTCCGCATTCTGCCCCGCCGCCTCGAGGATCAGCCGGGTGATCTCGTCGGGATGGGAGATCAGTGAAAGGTGGCTGGCCTTCAGCTCGATCGTCTTCGCGCCCATGCGCTTGGCCATGAAGCGTTCGAGATCGGGATTGATCGTCCGGTCCTCGGTCGAGACGGCATACCAGCTCGGCTTCGAATGCCAGGCGGCCTGCGTCGTCTTGCCGGTCAGCAGCTCTTTCTGGAACGGCTGCTGCACGGCATAGAGCACTTTCGCCTTCGCCTCCGGCAGGTCGCCGGCAAAATCGCGCAGGAAGGCTTCCTCGCTGAGCCGGCCCTCATCGCCGTCGAAGACGATGCCGGCCGAAGCCGGTGGAGTCGGGAAGGTCTTGGCGAGAGCGGTATAATCCTCGCCCGCATCCGGCGCCCGGGCTGCGACATAAACGAGCGCCGAAACATCAGGGTGCACGCCGGCCTCGGTCACGAGCATGCCGGAAAACGAATGCCCGACCAGAACTGTCGGGCCGTCCTGCCGGTCGAGCACTCGCTTCACGGCAGCGACGGCCTCGGGCAGCGTCGTCAGCGGGTTCTGCACAGCGGTGGCATTGAGCCCGGCCGCCTGCAGGCGCGCGATCACCTCGGTCCAGCACGAGCCGTCGGCAAACAGCCCGTGCGCCAGCACGACGTTGCGCGCCTTCACCGGAGCGGATGTCGCGGCCATGCCGCGGGTGGCGAGCAGAGAAGCGGCGGCGCCGGCAACAAGGGCGGCCGAGAAAGTCCGTCTGTTCATCATCATGATCTGGTTCCTTGTGGGTCAAGAAATTGAAAGATCGAAAGCATGTCGGCTCAAGCCTGAAGAACCGAAGCCCAGTCGAAATCGGCTGATCTACAATGCGATGTCGGGATGATTCGCCCTGCCCGGCGCAAGGCGTCAACCTTCGCCCCGTTGCGCTCCCGCATATTCAAACTCGGCATTTGAAGCGGCTTCATCTATGCAGAAGCCTGCTTGCTGGAGACTTATGTATTCCCATCCGGTCCATGAAGCCATCCATCCCACCGCGCACAATGGCGTCCTTGCCGGCAGGCGTCGCCATGCGCAACCGCATGCCCCTTCCGGCGCACACACTGCGCCAGGGCGAACGGCTGCGCCGATCTCAGGACAAACATGAAGCTACCATGCAGGCGATCGCCGACGGCGAGATGGCATCACGGCGCATGCGCGCCCACATGCTGAACGCCGCCACCTCGCTCAGCCGGTTTATCGAGGCCGGCAAGCTGATATGAGCTTGACGTCCTACGGCACGGGGCAACGGTATTTATAGGCCATCAAGGTCGTCATCAGCTCGTCGCCGGTGGCCTCACGTATGCCGGGGTTCTCATCCAGGAATGTACACAACGTATTGCCGATCGCCTCAGCGGTGGTTCCAACCGGGACGCACAGGTTTACGCCGACGGAATTGGCAAAATAAGCCGAGTTCACCATCGCCTTCGGTGCAGGAACGGCTTCGGTGAAGATACGGCGGGCCAGATACTCGTCCCGGCTCCACTTGTCCAACCAACCCGCGACATATCCGACGACAAACTGCCGTGAGCCGCCGCAATCAGAATAAAGGAGATCACCGCTGGCAAATCCGGCGGGAATCTTTGCTGAAACCGTTGCCAAAAGGGTGGCGATAAGAATGCCCGACATCGTATCTCCAAAGCTCGCAATAGCGCAGAGCTTCGATCGGGAAAGTGTCGGAAATTAGCTTCAAACGTGTCATCTTTTATGCTGCATTCAAAAGTAGCAACCAGGGCAGATGGCGCTTGGGAGGTTATCGTGGCTGGGCGCCAAATCCGTCCTCCATCGGACGGAACTCCTGCCCGCTGATCGGCCGATCATTGCCCGGCCCGGAACGGCACCGGAAAGTTAAACTTTGGCAATCATCGCCGTTGTCGGCTCCCTTGCGGTTGCACATGCCGCCGTCGTCGGCTACATCATGCCGTCAATGGTCGGGTCACCCGGCCACGTAAGCGTTAACGTCACTCAACGCGTATGATCGAACGGCTTTGCGGCTTCGATCTGCGCGACTGTGTCCTGCGGATCGAGCTCAAGAAAGCTTCTGAGGACACATGGATAACAATCAACTCAAAGATCAGACTTCACCTGCCCCCGGCATCGAACGGGTCCGCCACGACACGCGGCGGCGCACCCTCGCCGTCGAAAGCGTCGTCGATATCACCCCGCGCATGCGCCGCATCACTTTGACCGGCGATGATCTTGCCGATTTCATCAGCCTTGCTCCCGACGACCACATCAAGATTTTCGTACCGGCCGCCGATGGCGAAGAGCGCCGGGACTACACGCCGCGCCGCTACGACAATGCTGAGCGGACACTGACCATCGACTTCGCCTTGCACGAGGCAGGCCCGGTGACCCGATGGGCGATCGACGCACGCGTCGGCGACAGGCTCGAGATCGGCGGACCAAGGGGCTCTGCCGTGGTCTCCAGGACGGTAAAACGATGGCTGCTGATCGGCGACGAAACGGCACTGCCCGCGATCGGCCGCCGGATCGAGGAGAGCAGCGCCGGAACCGTCATCACCACAGTCGCAGCCGTCACCGGCCCGCTGGAAGAACAGGTCTTCGAGACATCAGCCGAACTGCACGTCCGCTGGGCGCATCGGCCTCTCTCGCAGGCAACCGATGCCACTGCCCTGCTGAAGCTCCTGAGCACGGTCGACATCCAGCCGGAGACCTTCATCTGGGTCGCGGCGGAAGCCTCGGTAACACGCGATATCCGCGCCCATCTGCTCGAACGAGGCTGCCCGCTCGGCTGGATCAAGGCATCCGGCTACTGGGTATTCGGCAAGGCCGATACGACCGAGAAATTCGGCTAGGACCAACCCCGCATTCCGGATTCCATTTGGTGATGAGTTCTCACTCCCTTCGTTCCGGATTTTATGATCCGGAACGATCCGATGGATGTGAAGAGCTATGAATTGAGCGAAGTCTCGGCAGCCTCTGCCCGAACGCACCGGGTGCCAGCCACCGACTTATTGAAAGAGATCAACCACGCGGCGGGCAGAACCTAATGCAAGCGTCCATCCCAACATGCCGTGACCGGCATTGATGTAGAGACCTTTGATGCGTCGGGAGGCGGCGATAATGGGCTTGGAGGTCGGAGTCATGGGCCGCTCGCCCGACCATCTCATCAGTTCATCCGATCGCTCGAAAAGGTCGGGCAGCACCGCCGACGCGGCCAGCTTGAGCGTGTCGAAACGTCTGGCATCAAAACCGGCCCCGGGACGCTCGATGTCTGCCAGTCCGGCGACACGAAAACGGTCGCCGATGGCAGCAAAGGCAAGCTTTCGCTTGACGTCTGTCAGGCTGATACTGGGTGCAAGGCTAGTTCTTGGAATGGTGAGCGAATAGCCTCTGACGGGGCGTATGTCCCGGGCCTCAGGCAAATCAGATATGAGGGAACCGATCTGCGGTCCTGCCGCAACGATGGCCGCATCGACGCGAAGCTCGTCGCGGTCCTCGAACCTCAAGCCTGTTAGCACGCCTCCCGTTTGGACGAAGCTCGAGACCCTCCTGCCGAAAAGCGCCGACACCTGCCCGCGCTCGATCATCCAGATGGTGAGCTGGCGGCAAAATCCAGCCGCATCGCCGAGGGCATCACCGGGAGTGTAAACGGCGCCGGCAATCTCTCCCTGATACGCGGCGAGTGCAGGTTCGATGTTTTCCGCCTCCACCCGCGTCAGCAGGCACTGTTCGAAGCCAAGGGCATTCTTGCGCGCCACACTGGAGTCGGCGGCAGCAAAACTTTGCCGATCGGCATAGAGATGCAGCTTTCCGGCGACACGGTAATCGAATTCGACATCGGTTTCCTTAAGCAGGATGGCGAGTTCGTGACGGGATTGCTCGGCAAGGCGCAGGATGTCCTGCGTATTGTTCCACCAACGCCTGAGCGATGTATTGGCAAGAAATTTCAAACCCCAGCACAGAAAGTCCCGATCGAGTTGCCACTGGATCCGAAAGGCCGGATCGCGGCTCATTGCAATGGCTGGCAGATGCTTCAGCAAGGCTGGCGACGCCATTGCGTCACCATAGGCCCAGGACAGCTGCGCGGCGTTGCCGGCACTCGCCCCCATGCCCGGCTCGCTTGCCGCATCGATAAGTGTCACATCATGCCCCGCCCGGGCCATCAGATAGGCCGACGATACGCCGATGACGCCGGCGCCGATCACCGCAACGCGCGCCATCTCAAGCCTCATCGCCGACGACGGCTGTCAGCTCGACTTCAACAGGAACCCCGCGCGGCAGGGATGTTACGCCGATCGCGATGCGGGCATGCGCCCATCGATCCGGGAAAAGCTCTCGGAGCAGTTCCGAAGCCCCATCGACGACGGCGCCGTGGCGCTCGAAAGCAGCATCTGCCGCGACATAGCCCGCCAGCCGGACGAAGCCCAGGATGTTGCCGAAGCCGCCAGCAGCCGCCTCCAGCTGCGCAAGCCCATTGAGAAGCGCCCAGCGCGCGCATTCCCGCCCCTTTTCGATCGAGACCTCCCCTCCGAGATGTCCCGTCTGCAGCACGGTGCCATCCTTCAGCGGCACCTGACCGGAAACGGTGATGATATTGCCGGTCCGCACAGCCCCGGAAAACGCGCCTGGCGGCGAGGATGCTTCCGGCAGAGCAAGCTCGAGCTGTGCCAGCCGTTCGCGCACGCGATTGCTTCCAGCCGATGAAACATTGCGCGCCTTGCGGGCTGCCGCATCTGCGCTGCGGCCGACGAAGGCTCTCATGATATTCCTGTCGAGTTCAGTCAGCCGGTATTCTGGGTGCCATTGGATGCCCAGACAAAAGCCGTCCGTTTCTCCTTCGAACGCTTCGATGGTGCCGTCCGGCGCCCGCGCAGCGACACGGAAGCGTCCGTGGCCGGCCAAAGCATGGCGGTGCAGGCTATTGACGCGCGCTGGACCTTTCCCGACCCAATTGTTGAGCACGCTGTCCGGCTCGACCGTGATCTCGTGCGCCAACACATCGGGAATCCCTTGCGGGATGTGGGAAATCGCGGCGGCCGGCAGCTCGGTACGAAATTTGCCTCCAAGGCATTCCCCGATCAGTTGCATGCCGTGGCAGATGCCGAGAAGCGGCTTGCCCGTTTTCAAGGCCTGCTCGATCAGCTGAATTTCGAACCGCCTGCGTGCGCCTGTCACCTCGGTCCCCGGCCGCGCACCGGTAAGGAAGATTCCATCCGCAAGAGCCAACGCCGATGTCAGGTTCTCGGTATTGTAAGGCAGGATCAACGGAATTCCCCCAGCCTCGGCTATGGCGTCCGCATAGTTGGCGCGCACCACATACTCCGTCTCGGTCGGTACACCAGGCGCCTCGCTGATGTCGGGCGTCATGAGGATCACCGGCGAACGAGGTTCATGCGATTGCGTTGCATGCCGACGGTCGTCGCCCGTGGCAACGGTCGTTTCAATGGTCATGGTCTTGGCCTTGTGATGACGAGTTAGCGGGCGGCCGGAAGGGCTAGCCGGCGCGAGAGGACCGAGAAAGGCCACGCTATCGCGAAATAGCAGAGGCCGACGGCAATGTAGATCTGCAAGGGCAGGAAATACTCCGTCGCCATCGACCGCCCGGTGAGGACCAGTTCGTTGACGGTAATCAGCGAAGCGAGCGAAGAATCCTTGAGCAGCGAAACGAAGGTGATGATCATCGGCGCCAGAATGACACGCGCGACCTGCGGCAGGATGATCAGGACAAAACTCTGGGCCGGGGTGAAGCCCGCAGCCAGCGCTGCCTCGCTCTGGCCGGCCGGTATAGCCTTCAGGCCGGCGCGGAAAAGCTCTGCGACCTGGGCCGCGAAACACAATGCCAGGCCCGCAATCGCCGCGCCGAAAGCATCGAAGACGATCCCGATACCCGGCAAGCCGAAATAAAGCAGAAACAAAACCGCCAGCAGCGGCACGCCACGCACGATCGTCACATAAAGGGCCGCAAAATACCTTAGCGCTGCAAAACTGGATTTCTGGCAGAGCGACAGCAGCAAACCAAAAACGAATGCCAGGGCAAAGGCACAAACGGAAAGCAAGGCCGTATTCACCATCGCCGGCAACAGCAGAGGCAGCCATTCGACACCATAATCGCCATAGGGCGCGAAGAAGCCGCTCATCCTTTCAATCTCCCGTAACGTCTTTCGAGGAACCGCGTTGCCTGCATCAGCGGCAAGCTCAGCAACAGGTAGAGTGCCGCCGCCGTCGCGTAGATCATTGTTGTCTGGAAGGACGACGTCACCATGGAACGGGCAAAGAACATGATTTCCGGCGCCGCGATGGCCGAGACGACGGACGTATCCTTGAGAAGCTGCACCGCGTAGTTCCCGAGCCCTGGAAGCGCTATCCGCATGGCCTGCGGCGTCAGGATCTCAAAGATCGTCTGGAGCGGGGTCAGCCCTGCGGCAAGCGCCGCCTCCGCCTGCCCGCCCGGCAACGCGGCGAAACCGGCGCGAAAGATTGCGCAGGTAATCGCCGCTCCGATGAGCCCGAGGCCCAGGACGGCCGCCGTGATCGACGTCAATTTCACGCCGATGCTGGCAAGCCCGAAATAGAGGATGAACAGATGCGTCAAGGCCGGCACATTGCAGAGGATCTCGCAGCAGGCATCGATCGCCAGATTGATAAGCTTGATCCCGGCAAATTGCCTGAGCAGGGCGAGAAAAAACCCGAAGGCGGTTGCGAGCGCCAGTGAGGCGATCGTGACGAAAGCGGTTACGCCAAGCCCGGCAACGAGCCCTTCGACGACCGAGAAGAATATGGAAAATCCGGTCATGGCGCGCCTAATGCCGGATCTTGTTGAGAAACGCTTGCGTGCGCGCTTCGCGGGGAGCGGTGATGACCTGGCGTGCCGGCCCGGCTTCGACGATGGTGCCGCCGTCAAGAAACAGGACGCGATCGGCAATGTCGCGCGCAAACGCGATCTCGTGCGTGACGATCAGCATCGTGCGCCCCTCGGCCGCCAGTTCCTCCATTACTTTCAGAACCTCCTGGACCAGTTCGGGATCGAGTGCGGATGTCGGCTCGTCGAACAGCATCAGCTTCGGCTTCTGAGCAAGCGCCCGCGCGATCGCGACACGCTGCTGCTGGCCGCCGGACAGTTCGAGCGGTGAGGCGTCGGCGCGGTGTGTCATATGGACTTTGGCCAACATCTCCAAAGCCAGTTCGCGTGCCTCGGCAGCAGGCAGACCGCGCACCTTGCGCGCTGCGATCGCCACGTTTTCAATCACCGACAGATGCGGCCAGAGATTGAAGAGCTGGAAGACCATGCCCATCTCGGCGCGCTGCGGTGCCAGTTGCCGATCACTCATGACATGGCCGTTGCGCACACCGATCCGCTCGCCATCGAGGCGGATCTCGCCGGCACTGGGCTTTTCCAGAAAATTCATGCAGCGCAGACAGGTGGATTTCCCGGAACCGGACGGACCGATCAGGGCAATCTTCTCACCTGGCGCGACATCGAAATCGATGCCTTTGAGAACTTCGATAGGACCATAGCTCTTGCGCAGGCCTGCAACGCTGAGAAGCGCATTCATCGCCGTTTCCTTATGCGATCATATCGACAGCGCCGCGCGTCTTTTCAGACACGCCAAGGACGCTGTAGCACTTTGAATTGCTGCATAATTTTCTCCTGAAATCGATTCCGATTTCAGGAATTATTCAGTAGGCGGAGAGGGACCAAAGCCGCCGATTGCAGCTTCCGTCCGCACGGCCGTTCAGCCGCCAGCTGCGCAGGACGGCAGCTTGTAATCTGCGGGGCGATCGACGCCGGCGCGGAAGTTTTGGCCCACAGGCTTGAACCAGACATCCGACGACAATCCGTAGCGGGCGCCGATTTCCTTCATCTCGCAGGTCTTCCACATGTCGGCGATGATGGCGTCCATCTTCTGGCGCAGATCGTCGTTCTTCTGATTGAGGCCATAGACGACCTGACCGAGACCGGTCAGCAGCGGGAAATCCGGACTGTTATCGGTGAAGGCAAGGAAGTGCATATTCCAATCAGGGTTCTGCTTGATGGCGTAGGAGATCACCGGCGGATCGCCGATGACAGCGTCGATGCGCCCGGCGATAAGATCGCGGACGGCCGCATCGGAAGTGTCGTAGAGCGAGAGCTGGAGATCTTTGATGCTCTTCAATTCCGGAATGAACGAAAAGCCGGTGATCGTGCCGATCTTCTTGCCTTCCAGATCGGAAAGCTTGTCCCAGCTGGTCTTCGTCGATTGCATGATGCCGTTCTTGAAGTAGTGGATCGGTTCGGACAGGGTCATGATCTTCGTACGCTTTTCAGTCCAGCCCATGGTGCCGAGCATGACGTCGACCCGGCCTGACTGAACCGACGCGATCGTACCCGACCATTCCATGAGCGCAGGCTGGATCTTGAGGCCGAGCTTGTCGGCAATGCGTTGCATGATTTCACCGTCATAGCCGACCAGCTTCCCGTCCTGCCAGCCGGAGCCGGGCATGTCGCCGGTAAAGGCAACCGTCAGCTTACCCTGCTCGGCAAGCTCGAAAGCACTGGCGATAGATGAAAGGGACATGAAGCTCCCTGCCAGCAGAGCGCACGTCACCATCCTTCTCGAAAGAGAAAGTGCCATTGTTCTGATCCTTGATTTGTTGGTTCCCCTGTCCGGTGGTTTCCGTTCCCCGGATGTCGCGTTCGACGAGAGCAAACTTGACACCGAAGGTCGCCCTTGAATTTTACAAATCGGACATTTTCTTTGAAAAAAGGACATGACTTCCCTATCATTGCCATGCGCCATGATCACATCCGAGAAACCTTCCGAAGTATCAGCCAACGAGCCGGACTATGTGCGCTGGCTCGACGATCTTTGGGCCGAGCGGCTTCTGGCCGCACGCGACCGAAAGGCCGATCTTTCCATCGGCATTCTCCTCTGGCCGACCTTCCCGATGATGTCGCTGACGGGTATCGTCGAGCCTCTGAGGCATGCGGCGGACTTTGCCGACAATTCCCGTCCATTACATTGTCGCTGGTCGATCATGGGGGCTCCGGGCCATGCAGCGGTGGCCAGCTGCGGCATCCGGGTTCACGCCGACGCGCCCTACATCAACCCGACCGACTTCGACTACGTCGTGGTCATCGGCGGCCTGCTGCCACATCTGCGCGCCGCACCCGGCAAGCATCGCGACTATCTCAGGGTGGCGGCATCGGCGGGTGTGCCGGTAATTGGTGTTTGCACGGGCGCCTTCGTATTGGCTCAGGAGGGACTGCTTACCGGACGCAAGGCGTGCGTCCACCCCTTTCACGCAGAGGATTTCCGGATTGCCTTCCCGCGTCTTGCCTTCTCCACGCGCGACGACTTCCTGATCGAAAACGGCCGCATTACCGTGCCTGGCGGCGTATCGATCCTGTCGCTGATGACGGAGCTGATCCGAACGCATTGCGGACCGGATCGGGCGGCCAAGGCCGTGCACCAGCTTTCGCTCACCGAGCAGAAGCACATGAGCGCCTTCGATCACGGCCGCGCCTCAACATTTCGCCGCACAGAAGATTCGCGCATACAGCGAGCCGTCGTTCTCATCGAGAGTCGGAAAGGCCGCGACGTCTCACCGGAACAGGTGGCCTCTCTCGTCGGTCTGTCACCACGCCAATTCGCGCGTCTCTTCCAGGACAATATCGGCATGGCCCCGAAGCGCTTTATCGTCGAGACGAGATTGCGCTATGGCCGTTTTCTGGTCGAAAATAGCACGCTTCCGATGACTGCCATCGCCTTTGAAATCGGATTCTCCGACTCCGCCCATTTCGCGACCGCTTTTCGCAAGAAGTATGGGAAGCCTCCCAGGAGTTTCCGCTGATCTTTGTCGAGTGACCACAAGCGGCAGGATTGAAAACCGACTTCAACACCATTGCGATTTAATCGGATACGATTTATATAGGTCTCATCGTTAGAAAGCCTGGACAGGATGAACCGATGCCGACGTCTAAAGCAGCTAAGGGGCCGGATATGCTTGCGCCCACCTCGCCTCAGGCAGGCGCAGATGGCAGGAAACTTTCGAATTTCCTGTGTTTCGCGGTCTATTCGGCAAATCTCGCCTTCGGCCGCGCCTATAAGCCGATCCTGGATGAGCTTGGCCTGACCTACACCCAATATATCGCCATGGTGGCTCTCTCCGAACAGGACGACCAAACCGTCGGCGTGTTGGGGGAAAAGATGTTCCTCGAATCCAACACGTTGACGCCCATCCTCAAGAAGCTGGAATCGAATGGTTATATCACCCGTCACCGCGATCCCGCCGACGAACGGCAGGTGCGGGTCAGCCTGACGCCGGCGGGACGCCAACTCGTCGAATCTGATCCCGCCAACGCGCTGCTTGGCGCCACCGGCCTCGGCGACGACTTTCCCGTCGTTCAGAAATCGGTGACGACGCTGCGCGACAACCTGCTGCGATCAATGCAGGGCGAACCGGGGAAATCTTGAATCAGTCGCCTGATTCCGCCTGGGTCTACTGCCGCAGCGGCCGGAACGCAGTCCTGAGCTCGGCAGTGAAAGCCGTCGGCTGCTCCCAGGCGGCGAAGTGGCCGCCCTTTTCCAGCCTGTTGTAGTGGATCAGCTTCGGGTAGGCCCGCTCTGCCCAGCTCCGCGGCGCGGCATAGATCTCGTCGGGAAACACACTCACGGCAACCGGGATCTTGATACCCCTGGGGTCGAAGAATCCTCCTGTGGGATGGTGCGCGTTTTCCCAATAGAGGCGTGCCGAGGAGATTGCGGTATTCGTCAGCCAGTAGAGCGTGACGTTGTCGAGAATATCGTCCTTCGTCAGCCCCTCGGGCTCTCCGTCGAAAACGCGCGCGATCATCCGGTAACTGCGGATGTCGTGGTCGAGCATCCACGCCGCGAGGCCGACCGGCGAGTCGACGATCGCGTAGAGCGTCTGCGGCCGGTTGTTCATCTCGATGGCATAGCCCAGCCCATTCTTGTAGAAATCGTCGAGCTGCCCCCAGGCCTGTCTTTCCTCCGGCTGCAGGTCGGCGGGTGGCGGACCGCCGGCAGCCAGAGCCTTAGCGATGTCAGCCGGAACCGTGGCGGCCATGTTGGTGTGGATGCCGAGCAATCCCGGCGGTTCCTGTATCGCCATCAGTTCGGTGACCGCATTGCCCCAGTCTCCGCCCTGCGCCACGAACTTGGTGTAGCCGAGACGCTGCATCAGCGCCGCCCAGGCGTGCGCGATGCGCGGCGGGTTCCAGCTCCCCGACCCCGTCGGTTTCCCGGAAAAGCCGTAGCCCGGCAAAGACGGGATCACCACATCAAATGCGTCCTCTGCGCTCCCGCCATGCGCTGTCGGATCGGTGAGCGGTTCGATAATCTTCAACTGCTCAATGATGGAGCCAGGCCATCCATGTGTGACGATCAACGGCAACGCATTTTTATGCTGGGAGCGGACATGAATGAAGTGGATATCCAACCCGTCGATCTCGGTGATGAACTGCGGCAAAGCATTGAGCCGCGCCTCCATCTTGCGCCAGTCGTAATCCGTCGCCCAATGGTTCGCGAGTTTCTGGATCGTCGCGAGCCGCACGCCCTGCGTATCGCCCGTGACGGTCTCCTTATCAGGCCAGCGGGTCGCTGCCACGCGCCGGCGCAGATCATCCAGCGCCTCCTCGGGGAAGTTGACGTTGAAGGGGCTAAGCCCGTCGCCGTTCGCCTCAGCGCTGCGCGTCCCGGCAAGCATGCTCATGGCTCCGGCGGCGGCCGTGGCGGCAAGCAGCTCGCGCCGCGTGGGCGTTGATAGAGATGTGGGTGGCATGACGCTTTCCTCTCCGTTTGGTCTGTCAGGAAACGGACGAAGATCGACTGACCGACCTCGTTCGCAGCAGCAGGTCATTCGCGTCTGTCCGGGGACTATGCTCCCGGGCAATAGAGGGGTCAACTTACCCTGTCAGGCTATGTCTCGACTGTCTCGATGAACGACCGGTCATTGCAAGAAGCCGTAGCTGCGGGCAGCATGTGCGAGATCGATTGGGGAGAGGAGAATGCATGCCCGACATCGCGATGGGCGTTTTGAGCCGGAACGGAACCGTTCTTCTGGCAAGATGCAGTTCAAAGCGCAAGGTGCACCCGGATCGCTGGAGCCTTCCGGGCGGCCATATCGAAGAGGGCGAAGACGCCGAGACGGCAATGTGCCGGGAATTGATCGAAGAAATAGGCGTGGCGCCGGAGCGCTGGCGGTTTGCAGGACGGTTCGCATCGGAAGGCCCGCCCGAAGCATTCACCACTTTCCATGTCTATCACGTCGATAAATGGCACGGCCAGCCGCGACTGATCGGTGATGAACATACCGAACTCAGATGGTTCACCGCCGCCGCGATAGAAACAGAAGCCGAATTGGCGTTGCCTCAGCTCACTGAAATGCTGGCGAACCTGGCTGGCCGGGAAACACGCCCGCCCGCTTAGGTTTCTTGGCGGTCACGACGTCTCGCCGGCTGAACCGGTCTTCAGCGAGCATGATGCTGAGCGTCGCCAAGCGCTCCTTGCTCCATCATCTCGGCCGCCCTGGCATAACCGCCGCCCATTCCGTCGAGGAAATGTAGATGGGAATCCGGCCTGTCCGATGGCACGAGACAGGTCATCAGCGCATGCGACTGCCGATGCAGTCCGAAGTTGATCTCGCCGCGCGTCCTCGCCGCAACGAGTATGGCTTCGACCCTGTCGATCTGTTCGGGCGTACAATCCAACGTCAGGCGCAAACCGTCGTCGAACTTGCGGAAATCCGAATTGGCGGCGACCTCAGACCAGCCTTTCGCATCGACCTGTCGCCCACTGTCCTTGGGAATAGCCATATCCTCCGACAGCGGATGAGACCGGCGCCGCGCGGTATCGAAAACCGCAAGCACCCGTTTTGCCAGCGCTGCAAAGGCCTCGGGACTGGTATGGTCATTCGGCTCGACCAGTAGCGACAGGATCTCGCCCTGCCGACTCGGAAACGGGGTCCAGTCACAGCTGAGGCCGGTCAGATCAGGCTTCGTCGCATAGCGTCCCGGCTTGACCAGATACCGGCCGTTCTTGATCTGCTGCTCCGCCCATTTGAGGCCGCCCCCTGCAAACATCGCATAGGTCGCACTTTCCGAAGCCGCGTAGCGCGCAACGCGCACGTCGCGCCCACTGGTACGGATTTCCCGCACGGTGACGAGCCCGATACGCAGGGTAAGACCGAGATCGGTTGCGGCAAAGCCTGCCACCTGCCGCAATGCCGATGTCGCGGCCATAATGCCCTGCGGCGGCAGAGCGAAAGCCGCCCCGTCTCCGCGAAATACGAAGGGAAAATCGAACGATCCCCAGGCATTGCCGAGCGCAGCGATCACAGATGCGCCCGCGAAGTTTACGTCTTCATAGCGCCCCGAGCGGATCGCCGAGGTCGAGTTGACGACGTCGGTGATGCCGATCAGCCAATCATCGGGCAACGGCTCGTAGACATCAGGATCGAGCACGCGTGAAAACTCGTCATAGGCCTTGTGCGGCCGGGCGCGGCTATTGATCATGGCATGTTCTCCAGATCGGTAAGATTTCCGGTGCTGCTACATCAGGAAGGGTCTGCCGGCCGATCGGCGGGCCCTTCGCATCAAATCCTCTGACAGTGAGGTCCTCCCTTCCCCCGCTCAGAGAAGCGTGGTCTCGACGTCGATATTGCCGTGTGTCGCCTTGGAATAAGGGCAGATGCCATGGGCTGCCTCGATCAATTCCTGCGCAACCTCGCGATCGATCCCGGGCAGGCTGACATTGAGGCGCGCCCTGAGGAAGAAGGAGCCGTTATCGCCGTTCAGATCGATCTCCGCATCGACCTCGGGACCGGCCGGCAGGGTGATCCTTCGCTGTGATGCGGCAAGCTCGATGGCGCCGATATAGCAGGCCGACCAGGCGATGCCGAACAGGTTTTCGGCAGCTGGATGCGGTTGCGGCAGCTTGGTGTCGATCGTGCCGTCGCTACTGCGCGCAGAGCCGTTGCGGCCGCCGGAGATGTGGGTCTTGCCGGTAAAGAGAAGCTTCTCGGTCATGATGATATCCTTTCGGTTTGGGGTTTGTACGCATCCGATTAAATCGGATGCGTTCTAATACGCTTCACCAAAATCGATGTCAACACCATTACGATTTAATCGGATACGATTATTTTGATAATCAAACTCGCCGTACCCGGACAATCCTCAACAGCGATATGCGAGAGGCCCGACCTGCAAGTCATGTCTTGTCGGGCGACCGAGCCCTCTATACGCTCTGCTCACAAGCTCGAGGCGATGCCCCCGTGAAGAGCCAGAGAGATGGGATGTCCTCCATAACAGAAGACAATGCAGGCCAATACGGCGACAGCCGGAAGCTCGCCGCGCGGGCTCGACTACATAGCCAATACACCATCGCCGAGACGGCATGGTTTCCATGGGTTGCGGCGCAGCTGCCGGTGAAGCCGGGCGATCGTATCCTCGACATCGGCTGCGGGCCTGCCTGGTTCTGGGCGGCAACGGCAGGTCTGCTGCCGGAGAATCTTGACCTGACGCTCGCCGACCTTTCGCCTGGCATGGTCGACGAGGCGGTGGCGCGCTGCAGCGCATTGCCATTTGGCTCCGTTCGAGGCCGCCAAGCCGATGCCGCCGCGCTTCCCTTCGAAGACGGCGCCTTCGATGCCGTGGTCGCGATGCATATGCTCTATCACCTGCCCGACCCGGACGCCGGCATCGCCGACATGTCAAGAGTGCTGAGGCCGGGCGGGTCTCTTGCGGTCACAACCAACGGCGCCGGCAATATGGGCGAGATCTACGCGCTGACGACCATCTTCGGCAGCGCGCCATCCGATCCGGCTGCCGAAGCCTTCGGATATGACACTGCCGAGCAATCGATGCGGTCACAGTTTGGAAACGTCTCCATGTCGCAGCATCCGGCAAAGCTGCGGATCACCGAGCCCGAGGATGTATTCCTGGCGCTGACCTCCTACCCGCCCGGCGACAGCGCCGGCGAACTCGAGCTCACCAAGCTCCGTCAAGCCATTGCCGATGCGTTCAGGCAATCCGACGGCGTCCTTGAGGTTCGTAAAGAGACCGCGCTGTTCCTGAGCAGGAAGACGGCCTGATCAGGATCGCGGGCTGCTGGCCCTACGACCGCGGCGGCCGGCCGTCATCGAACAGCGTGGCCAGCCACTGGTAGTATCGCGGCTGTTTCTCCCGCAGCTGGCTGCGTGAATAAGGCGGCCGGTCGATGTCGCCGAACAGGTAGACGCTGGCCGTGACCGCGAAAAATTCGTGATCATTGCTCATCATATAGGAATCGCCCGGCCAGACCCGCCGGCCGATATCAAAGAATTGCTTGACATCGGCATTGCCGAATCCGCCCGGAAGCATCCGGTCGTGATAGGCATGCAGAAGTTCATGCAGGATGATCGGCTTGTCGGACGCAAGACTCTTGACGCGCAGGTCGATGCCGGTCTTGCTGCTGTAGTGGCCGGGCCCGGCCTTTGCGGCGGCCGGATTGGCCCAGATCCTGATCGACCGCATAAAGGTGAGGACATCGGGTTTTAGATCGACATGCTCGACAATATCGAGCTGCCGTTTGACGGCCGCGACCATCTCCCGGTCGGGCTCCGCGTCCCTGGCATTGGTGAGATCCACCTGCCATCCGCGATAGGTGAAAACCAGCGGATCGGCGGCCGCCGTTCCCGTTGCCGCGATCATGATGGCGATGGCGGCGCAGAGCCCCAGGATTTTCGAAATCAGTCTCATGGCGCACCCTCAAACCTGCCCCTCGCGGACTGTCGCACAGGCAAACTAGACCAGAGGCACAAGCGCGTCATAACGGTGTTGATGTCCCGCGCACGAAGTCAGGAAAATGCTGGTGTCGCCGGGGCGCTCAGACCTTCTCTTTCTTCTTGATCTTTTCCTTCGGTTCCACCGGCGCATCCGGTGTCGGCGCCAGAAGCTTGCGCAGCGATGCGATCTTGTCCTTGACCAGCGGCCGGAAGCGCGTTGCGCGGTAAGGCATGTCGGCCGCACCGTAACCTTCCGGCCCGTCATCATTGCCGCGATGGATTTCCGCGAGCTTCACCCCGATGAACGTGCCGTCGACATAGTGGGTATATTCACCCACCCAGCGGATCGTATAAATCTCGCCCTTGCGGATAAGTTGGTCGATGCTGACATGCTTGAAAGTATCGTTGATGCAGACGACCTTCTGGCCGACATGGAAATCATAGCTCATGGATCAAACTCTCGAAAGGCAATCCGCCTGACCGATCTATAGCGCGCGCCGCGGCGGGGATGAACCATTTTCTGCCAGCCGGGCCGATTGCTACGATATCAATTGCACCCGCGCCGCACGCCTTACGGCGACATACATCAATCGCAATAGGCCTTGCCGCTCTTGCGGGAGCGCAGGTCGAAGTGGAAGTGGTTCCAGTGTTCCGGGTTGCTGCCCGGCCCGAGCACGGTGTTGAAATAGCGGCAGCTATCGGTGCGCACCGCCTTCAGCAGCCGGCCCTCGCGCAACGAAAACAGGCCCTTCTTGCGCACGTCGATCTCGTGGCCGTTCTTCAGCACGAACTTGCCGACGTCGATGGCATTGCCGCGGGCGTGTTCCGACATCGGATTGTATCTCTGCCGGCTGTTGTTCATGCGGCGGCAGGAATAGCCGCCGAGCGGTTGGATCGTCTTGATGCCGGTCCAGTAGCGGAAGCGCGCCGACGGCGCCAGCTCGTTCTTCACCCATTTGGCGAAGGCGAGCGTCACCTGGCAGTTCAACGTCACGGCCGGCTTCACGCCGATATTGCCGGAAAGCCCCTTCAGCGATACCGGATAAGGCACCTGACAGGCCGGCCCGTTCGAGATTGGCGGCTTTTCATCGAAGAGCACGCCCATGCGCTTCAGCTCGCGCCGGCAGGCAAGCTCAGAGGACGGCATGACGCTGGGATCGACGGGTGCCGCCGGTTCGCTCATCATCGGATTGTTCGGCCGCAGCATCGCGACCTCTTCGCTCTCGTCCTCTTCGGGAACGCGGGTCGGCGCCACGACAGGGCTGCCGTCGCTCCAAGCGGGCGCCCGGCTCATCTGTGCCTCGGCCGCCGGCTGCGGCATTGGCTGCTGCGGGGGCTGGCGCATGGGCTGGTTGAGCTGCGTAGGATTGTCGGTGCCGATGCCGTCGACAACCGGCTCGGTAGCATTGCCTTCGGCGATCTGCTGCTGTTGTTCCTGCGCCAGCCCGACGACCGGCTGGGCGCCGAGCTCATCATCCATGTTGACGCCGCCGGAAGGGATCGCAAGGTTCTGCGTGCCGCCCCAATTGCCGCTCGGCTGGCCCGCCGCCAGCGCCTCGTCGCTGTCGATCATTGGCAGCCGCCGGGACCCCGGTGCGGTCTGCGCCGGTGCGGCTCGTGCCGCTTGGCCGGTGCCGGCGAGGTTTGGCGTATCAAGATAATCGAGGGAGCCTTGCGTATTGCCGACGGCCGCGCTGGAAACCGGATAGGAGGACTGGCTCTCCACCGGCGCCATGCGCACGGCAGGCGCCATGCGCGCTGCCCCTCTCGACGGAGAGATTGAGCTGACCCTGGTGCCGTTGTCGACATTGGCCGGCGGCACCAGCCCGTCACTGATCGAACAGGTCGTCAGCGCCGCCGAGAGGATAACGGGCAAAAGGGTTCGCCGAGGAAAGGAAACAAACGCCATACTCTTATCGCTTCCGCAGGCTGGCTGGGCAGTGACCGAAAAAACTCACTTCAATTTTAGTTAAAAACGGTGAATGAAAACTTACCGGCACAATCTGAACGCGACGCAATTGAAAAAGGCCGGTTTCCCGGCCTTTAATCTCTCCGCTTCCTCACGCTGCCCGTGTGTATCGGGCCACCGCCGATGGCTCCGCGCGCAGCCGGAAATTCGCGAGCAGCGTCTTCAACTGGGTGCTCTCGTCAGCGAGCGTACGGCTTGCCGCCGTCGTCTCCTCGACCATCGCGGCATTTTGCTGGGTCATCTGGTCCATATGGTTGACGGAACCGTTGATCTCGTTCAGCCCGGTCGACTGCTCGCGCGCCGCCGTCGCGATCGAGGCGACATGATCGTTGACTTGGTTGACCAACGCCTCGATCTCCAGCAGCGCCTCGCCCGTCGAGCGCACCAGCGCCACACCGCCCTCGACTTCCGTTGCCGACCGGCTGATCAGTTCCTTGATTTCCTTGGCTGCATTGGCAGAACGCTGGGCGAGCTCGCGCACTTCCTGCGCGACGACGGCAAAGCCGCGACCCGCCTCGCCTGCCCGCGCGGCCTCCACACCAGCATTCAATGCCAGAAGGTTCGTCTGGAAGGCGATTTCGTCGATGACCGAGATGATCTGGTTGATACGGCTCGACGATTCCTCGATCCGGCCCATCGCCGTCACTGCATTGCGAACGATATCGCCGGAGCGTCCGGCGCTTGCCTTGGTCTCGGCCACCATCTCGCGCGCCTCGTTCGCGCGCTCGGATGCCGTCTTCACGGTCGCGGTGATCTCGTCGAGCGCTGCCGCCGTCTCTTCGAGCGCGGCTGCCTGCTGTTCGGTACGCTTCGACAGGTTGCCGGTCGCCTCGCTGATGTCGGAGGCGCTGTCGTTGACGACGCGGCTCGATTCGGCGATCGCATGGATGACGCCGTTCAGCGCATCGACGGCAGCGTTGAAATCGCTCCTGAGCTTGGCGTAATCCTCGCCGATGTCACCGATCGAAACCGTCAGGTCGCCGCCGGCGAGCTTCTCCAGGCCAACGCCGAGCGCCTGCATCGCTTGGGTCTGTCGTTCGGAGGCCGAACGCAGGCTTGCCTCGTTGCCGCGGCGCTCTTCCTCGATCTGCCGCTGCCTTTCGTCTTCCCGGCCGCGCAGCGCGCTACGCTCGTCAACGGAATCACGCAGCACCAGCAGCACCTTGGCCATCTGGCCGATCTCGTCGCGGCGGTCGCTGCCGGCAATCTCCACCGATGCCTCTTCGGCTGCGATCGCGTTCATCGCCGCCTTCAGCCGGGCGATCGGCACTGTCACGCTGCGCACGATGGCATAGGCGATGGCCATCGTGGCGGCAGCCCCGAGCAGGCAGAGCACCGCCGCCCAGATCGCGTTCTGGCGATAAAGCGCGGCAAGGTCATCCGCATAAACACCAGTGCCGACGATCCAGCCCCAGGGCTCGAAACCGGCGACATAGGAATATTTCAGCACCGGCTCTTCGGCGCCCGGCTTCGGCCAGTAATAATCGACGAAGCCCTTGCCGTCCTTCTTCACCTTGTTGACGAATTCAACGAAGAGGAACTTGCCCGTGGGATCCTTCATCTGCGAGATATCGGTACCGTCAAGCTGCGGCTTGATCGGGTGCATCACCATGGCGGGACGCATGTCGTTGATCCAGAAATAACCGTCGGCGCCGTAGCGCATCGCGCCGATCACCTCCTTGGCCGCCGCCTGCGCCTGTTCGCGGGTCATCGTGCCCGCCTGTTCCATCTTGTAATATTTGTCGAAGATACCGAGCGCCGTCGCCTCCATCTTCTCCAGCCCCGCCTTCCGCTCCGCTTGCAGCTCGGAATAGGAGTAGTTCAGAAAGAAGATCATCGCCGCTGCAAGCACGGCAAGCGTGAAGCCGACGAGGCAGTAAAGGCGGGTGGAAATCTTGACGTTGCGCATGAGGTTCCCGGCGATTCTTTTAGGTGAGATCGATCGCATTCTGAATTGCCGGAATTACTGGAGCGTAAAGCTTAATTAGAAGACGATTAAATAACGTAAGGTCAGGCCGAAACACCCGAAATCAACCGTTTGAAATCGAATGAGATTTCGATCTGCGAAGGCTGCAACATTTTTCCCGTCGGCTGCCTTTAGCGCCCGGCCGTACCGTCTTTTACAGCCCACGGCCTTTGCACTAGGGTGATCCGCAGTGAATCGCCGGCCCATGGCCCATACCAGATGGAGAAGACGTGATGACCGATGCCGCCAAGCCGAGAGGCGAACTGACGCTCAGGACGCTTGCCATGCCCGGCGATGCCAATCCGGCCGGCGATATCTTCGGCGGCTGGGTCATGGCGCAGATGGACCTTGCATCCGGCATCCGTGCGGCCGAGCGCGCCAAAGGCCGCGTCGTTACCGCCGCGGTCAAGGAGATGGCCTTCGAACTGCCGGTCAAGATCGGCGACACGCTGTCGGTCTATACCGATATCGAGCGTGTCGGGCGTACCTCGATCACACTGATCGTCGAAGCCTGGGCGCATCGTTCGCGTTACAACCAGCAGGAAAAGGTCACGGCCGGCACCTTCATCATGGTCGCGCTCGACGAAGAGGGCAAACCGAAGCAAGTCCCTGTGGAGTGACAGGCCGGGATCGAAAGCATGGAAACGGTCAGCTCGCCGGAGGTCTTCCTTCACATCAAGGTGGTGATGGGCATGGTCATCAGCCTGTCGCTCGCCAGGGTGCTGACCGGCGTTGCCGGCATCGTCCAGCATCCTGGTAAGGCCAAAGTCTATCCCATCCATCTCGGCTGGGCGCTGTCGATGTTCCTGTTCATCATCCACATCTGGTGGTGGGAATATCGCCTGCAGGCCGTGCCTGCGATCGGCTTCGGCATCTATCTCTTCCTCGTCTGCTTCTGCAGCCTGTTCTTCCTGCTTTGCGCCCTGCTCTTTCCTGCTTCACTCGACGAATATGGCGGCTACGAGGAATATTTTATTTCCCGGCGGAAATGGTTCTTCGGCATTCTCGGCCTCACCTACGCCATCGATATCCTCGACACGGCGATCAAAGGCCACGAGCGCATCCTCTCGCTCGGCTGGGAATATCCCGCCCGCAACATCATTTACATCATCCTCTGCGCCATCGCCGCCTGGACCCCCAACCGCCGCTTCCACACCGCCTTCATCACCGCCAACCTGCTCTACCAGATCAGCTTCATCTTCCGGCTCTATGATGTGCTGGGGTGAGACGTGGTCCCGCGAAGCGGGAGCAATCGATCCAGTGAATCGATTGCAACGTCGAACGCCCTGAGCCCAAGCGAAGGGCCGGGAGAGGCGCAGCCGCAAACTCCATCCCCACAGTCGTCGCAAACATCACTCGCCGGCATCCGTCACCTGCCGCACCCCACCCGCCCATCGCAGCCATCCTGCTGCATAATGCGCAGCACAAGCACACGCCCCCAGGATCGCGACGTGATGCAAAAAGAAGCCCGCGGTCGACTCCTGAAAGTCCCAGAAATCGATCGATGGCCTGGCCAAGAGCCTGTCTCCGATGCCCATGACCACCATGCTGTGAATGCCGTAAGCCGCAATTGCGCCCGCAACGGCACGAATGGCTGCAGTCCGGATCGCGTTTGGCGACCCGGCCCGCAATAGCCTGCCCGCGACCGCCGTGATCATCGACCAGTGAAGGCCGAGATGGACAGCTGCGAGGATGAACGCCCAGTAGGCAGCAAGGATGTGAATTTCACGCGCCGTCGGTCCACCGCTGACGGGAAGGAAAGCAAACACACTGCGCGACATCAGCAGACTGGTGACCAGCAATGCGGCCATTACCAGGGCAATCGATATATTCGAGGCGATTGTCACGAGCCCAGGCCTGCCCCGCGCCGCCCTTGGAAGCCTCGCCCACCACCGCCTGTTGAAGACATTGTGCGATAGGAGAAGGACGAACATACCGCTTCCGATCAGTTCATGTGACGTGTTGTCGAGCCACCAATAGGCGAGCGCGACCAGAAGCAGCCCGGCGGCCGTGAAGTCCAACACCAAGCGTATCAGGAATAGCGGGCTCATGACGCGGCGCTCTCGCAGCTGCTTCGATCTCCTCTAGTCAATGACAGCTCCGTCGAAAGCCTTGAGATCATCAAGCGTGTAGAGGAAGTCTTCGTCGGCCCGGGAGGAATGGCAGGATTGGCACCGCGCCGTGTTCTCGGCCATGTTGACGCTGCCGTCAGGCTTGAACCATTGGAACTGCCAGTCGCCGGTGCGACGGTCTTCGTCATAGTCGCCGCCCCAGCCGGAGCCCTTTTCCATAACGAAAGTGCGATAGACTTGCCCGTCGCGGTAATCGACCAGCACGAAATGCGTGCCCGGCGGAACAGGCTGCCCGTTCTTCACCGCCTGGATGGCTTCCTTCGTCGTCATGATGTGCTCGGTCACGTTGCCGCGTCTGACGGTGGTGTAGTGAACGAGACCGGCCAATTCGGGCATCGTCGTCCGGTTCGGCTCAGCGTCGACCTTCCAGCCGACGAGAGTGACGGCGCCGGCCACGGCAAAGAGAATTGCAATGCGTTTGATGAAATGACGCATGGATGTCTTTCCTGGTTTTGTGCGGAAGGCGTTTGGGCGACCGGCTCCGGCAAAAGCGGAAGGCCGCTCGCCTCATTCACGCCCGAAGACGTCTTTCGCGATGGCAACGGCCGAGACAGCACTCGGCCAGCCGGCATAGAAGGCAAGGTGGGTGATCGTTTCGATCAGCTCGTCCTCGGTCACGCCGTTCTGGCGGGCCCTGGCCAGATGGGATCTCAACTGGTCGGGCCGATTCATGGCGATCAGCGCCGCAACGGTGATGAGGCTGCGATCCCGCTTCGACAGCTGCGGGCGTTCCCATATGTCGCCATAGAGGACGTCGTCAGTCAGTTCAGCCAGCTTCGGCGCGGTCGCGCCCATCAGTTGCTGGGCGCGCGACCGCCGGGACTTGTCGTCGCCTTCGGTTGGTGTTTGAGCGCTGACGACGCCCGGCAGAACGGCCAGCATCATGCTGGCCGACAGCATCAGGTTTCCCAACAATTGTTTCATGAGTTTCACCTCTGTTTCCAGGATCAGGCGAGAAGCTGCGCGAAGATGTCTCAGCTTCCCCGCGAGCACGATCAGTCGAGCTTTTTCTCGCGAAGGAATGTCGAGACCAGGTCGGCGATCTCGACATTGTTCAGGTCGGAGAACGGAAAGTGAGTGTTGCCGCGGATGCCGATCTCCGGAAGATGCACGACGGTGACATCGCCGCCATGCCTGTTCACCGTGTCCCGCCACAGGCGAGCCATTGCCAGGCGCACCCGCCAGCTGTCCTGCGCCGGCATCGTCGTCGGCTGGTCGGGAATATTGTCGCCGTAATAGATGACGATCGGGATCTTCGTCAGCTTGAGAAAATCGTCTATCGGCACCGGCACGCCCTTCAGCGTGTCGAAGGCGCTCGGCATATCAGCGGGGACCTCGCCTGCCGGAAACACGAAGCTGCTGCCGGGTTCGAAGGCGACCATGGCTTTAACCTTGTCGCTCTTGATGGCCGTCAGCCAGCCGGATCCGCCGCCCTGCGAGTGAGTAAAAAGAACGCCAGGACCGATTTTCTCGAACAGCTTTGCCACCGCATTCGACACGACCTCCATGTCGAACGGGCCGGTGTTCGGCGTCATCGCGCGAAAATACTGGTTCAGCGCTTCCGGATCACGGGAGAATTGCACGCCGTCGAAATAGTTCGGCCAGATGCCGACGCGAAACTGGTTGAACCAGAGCTGCTCATCCGGCGTCGGCTTCACTGTTGTCTCGACCATGGTCCGCCCGGCCCCGCCCCGGCGCGGCTGGTCGACGAGATAGGTGGAGAAGCCTCGACGCAGGAAGATGTTCTGGAAGCCTTCGCGGCCGTCGGGCGTCGTCTCCCAGGTCTTGGAGAATTGTCCGGCACCGTGCCACATCACGATCGGGTATTGACGCGGGTTGACCGGCACCTGGTAAAAGGCAAAGGCATGATCGCCGTGATAGGTCTGGCCTTCGGGATCGAGAGGTTTCAGCGGATCGAAGTTTCCCCGACCTGTGGTACTGGTTCCCCCGACGGCAAAACTGCCCTGCTCCTGGATGACCAATGGCTGGGACTTTGCCGCATCGGCAGCCGTCGCCACTGTCGCGGCAAGCTGCGCGGAGGCAAGCAGCAATGCGGCCAGGGTGCTGGACAATCCATATCGCATGTCGGCTTCTCCCGTTTCAGATGGCGAGAAGGTAGCGGCATCGCAGAGAAAGGATTAGACGGCTCGAACAGCTAGGGTCTATTAGGTCTGCTAATTAATCACAAGCTGTTGATAAGTCGTGATGGAATAAAATCGGATTTACTTTCCTCTATAGCGGAGCGCATCGACGAACAGGGTGAACGCAGGAGACGCATGCCGCCTGTTCGGATAGTAGAGATGGTATCCTGGGAAAGGCTGGCACCAGTCCTCCAAAACCCGGATCAGCCGCCCGTCTTCGATATAGGACTGAACCTGGTCCTCGGGCATGTAGGCCAGTCCCAGCCCGTCCAGTACGGCGCCGATCCGCATGGCGATGTTGTTGAACACGGCCTGCCCCTCGACACGGACGCGCAGTTCGCGGCCGTCCTTCTCGAACTCCCAGGGATATATCGTCCCATGCGTCGGCAGCCGCATATTGACGCAGTTGTGCGCCGTCAGGTCCTGAGGAACATCAGGGCGTGGATAATGCTCGAAATAGCAGGGCGCTCCAACGACCGCCATGCGCATCTCGGGGCCGATCCGAACCGCGATCATGTCCTTTGCCAAATGCTCGCCGAGCCGGATGCCGGCGTCGTAGCGCTCGGCGACGATATCCGTCAGGCCGTAGTCGACGATTACCTCGACGTTGATATCGGGATGATCTGGAAGAAACCGCGCCAATACAGGAGCGAGAACGGAAATCGCCGGATGCTCGCCCGCCGTGATGCGAATGGTGCCGGCCGGCCGCTCGCGCATTTCGCTCAAGGCGGCGATCTCGAACTGGATTTCTTCAAATCGCGGCCCGACCCGTTCCAGCAGGCGTTCTCCTGCCTGTGTCGGCGACACGCTTCTGGTCGTGCGGGTCAAAAGCCGAAGCCCGAGCTTCTCTTCGAGACCACGCACCGTCTGGCTCAACGCCGATTGCGACACGCCGAGCTTGGCAGCCGCCCGGGTGAAGCTGCGTTCCCTGGCGACTGTCAGAAAGGCGACGAGGTCGTTGAAGTTGTTGTCCTGGGGCATTCATTAGTCCGCCTTATAGGTCCATGCGCATTACGGCATCTAATCGAAAGCTGACATGGGGACTAAGTTCACGTCAACTCGACCGGCCGGCAATCCTGAACCCGCTCCTTCCCCTCGAGCCCACACAAAGCCACGAACGGACACGACCATGAAAATACGCAATATCGGCGATCTCGAAGTCTCCGCACTCGGTCTCGGCTGCATGAGCATGAGCGCTGCTTACGGCCCGCCTGCCGACGAAGGCGAGATGATCAGATTGATGCGCACCGCCCATCAGCAAGGCGTGACCTTGTTCGACACGGCCGAAGCCTATGGACCTTTCGTCAATGAAGAGCTTGTCGGCAAGGCGCTCGCACCTATCCGCGACCAGGTGGTCATCGCCACAAAATTCGGTTTCGATATCGATCAGCAGACCGGCGAACGCCGCGGCGGCACGAACAGCCGTCCCGAACATGTCAAGGCGGTTGCCGACGCTTGTCTGCGCCGCCTGAAGACGGATCATATCGACCTGTTCTACCAGCACCGCGTCGATCCCGACGTGCCGATCGAAGATGTGGCCGGCGCCGTCAAGGACTTGATCGCAGCCGGCAAGGTCAAACATTTCGGCCTTTCCGAAGCCGGCGTTCAGACGATCCGCCGCGCCCATGCCGTCCAGAAGGTGACTGCCGTCCAGAGCGAATATTCGCTCTTCTGGCGCGGCCCCGAGGCGGAACTGCTGCCCGCCCTTCAGGAACTCGGCATCGGTTTCGTGCCCTTCAGCCCGCTCGGCGCCGGCTTCCTCACAGGCAAGATCGACGAGAACACCAAATTCGATGCGAGTGATTTCCGCAACAGCGTGCCGCGCTTTTCACCTGAGGCGCGCAAGGCCAATTTTGCGCTCGTTGACCTGATCCGCGGGATCGGCGACCGCAAGGGCGCAACACCCGCACAGATCGCCCTCTCCTGGTTGCTCGCCCAAAGGCCCTGGATCGTCCCGATCCCGGGAACGACGAAGCAGCATCGACTGGAAGAGAATCTCGGGGCTGTCGACATCGACCTTCTGGCCGACGATCTCGCCGAAATCGACGCGGCCCTCTCCGGCATCCAGGTTCAAGGCGAGCGGCTTCCCGAAGCAGCACTGAAGATGACCGGTCACTAAAGGCCCTCTCTCCAGCCTCGTCCTTCGAGACCCCTGCGGGCACCTCAGGATAAGGCTGGTCGCCAGGCCTTACGCCTTGAGAAACTGCGACCCCTTATCAAACCCCAGCCCCGGAAAGATCTTCCCCGTCAGATCATCCGCACTCACATCGAACTGCCGGTGGAGCATCGCTGCGGCCAGTTCGCGCACGTCCGCGGTCGGCATCAAGTCGCGGTCGTCGAGCAGTTGGCCGTCGCTGACACCGGGCCAGCGGCCGAGGATGCGGCCGCCGTTGATGGCGCCGCCTGATAGCACCGCGCAGCCGCCGGTGCCGTGGTCGGTGCCGGCCGAGCCGTTCTGGCGGACGGTGCGGCCGAATTCGGTCATGGCGAGCACCACCGTCTTTGCCCAGATCTCAGGCCCGAGCGTGGTCTTCAGCGTGTTGATCGCCTGCGAAAGGTCCTGCACCGGCCGCTTGAACTGGCCGGCCTGGCCGATATGCGTGTCCCAGCCGGTGATGGAGAAGCTGGCGATGCGGTAATCGCCCTTCAGCATATTGGCCGCGAGCGCGGCCACATCGGCGGTCTTTTCACCGCGCTGGCCATCCGGCTCGACCATCATCGCGGCGGTGTCAGCCCGCGTCGCCTCGGCGAGTGCTGCGGCAAACGGTGGATCGCCGGCATAGAGCCGCGCCAGAAACTGCATCTCGTCACGCGCCGGCGACAGATTGGAATCCGACGCCCAGACATCGACATTGTTCGGCCCGGAGAGGATCAGCTCCGTCGAGGTGTTGACGTCGATCGCCCTGCGCGCATCCGAGCGCGGGATGATGGCGAGCGCCCGGTTCAGCCAACCGGTCTTTTCCTCGGCGACGTGCTCGCCGCCGGATTCCAGCATATCCTGCCCGTCGAAATGGCTGCGCTGGTCGCGATAGGGCGTCGACACCGCATGCACGAAGGCGAGCTCCCGGCTCTTCCAGAGCGGCATCAGTTCAGCGGCGGCAGGATGGAGGCCGAAACGCCCATCGAGATCGAGAAGCCCGGTGTCGGGCGTCAGCGCCAGGGTCGGCCTGAGCGCCGCAAAACCGGCATCGCCATAGGGCTGCACCAGGTCCAGGCCGTCCATCGCGCCGCGCAGCACGATGGTGATGAAACGGTTGTCACCCGGCATCGCCGCGAAGGTGACCGGGATGAAGGCGGGGGCGGCGGCGAGACAGCAGGCCGACGTCAGAAAGCCACGGCGGGAAAGCAGGATCTGGCTCATGGGCAGACGCTCCTATCGGCGATTGAATTCGGGGGAAGCCAGCACCAACGTCAGCCCGCTGATCTTGTTCGGCGCTTGGGAGACTACGCGGATCGTCTCGTCGCGGGCTGCATCGGCAAGCGTCGATTTCAGGAATTCGCGCGGATCCTCGTCTCGGCCGAACTGCGCTGCGGCCCGTCTTGCCCAGGCCAGCCGTTCGGCAATCTGGCTGCCGGTGATCCAGGCGGAGAAGCCTTCTTCGAAACCGGCCGGGCTTGGCGGCAGCCAGATCGGCTGGCCCATGCGCTTCAACGCGCCCTGCCCCAGTGCCCGCGCCGTCCGGAAGGCCTTGAGACGCTTGTCTCTTGCCTCGCCGGCGGGATCCGTCGTCACCGGTGATCCCGCCATGCCAGGCGTATTGGCGGCCATGTCGCCCTCTTCAGTGCCCTGCTGGTTGGCCGCCAGGAAGCTGCCGACGACGCCGTTGACCGGCCCCGCATTCAACGCCCTGAGACCCGCAACGACATAATCGAAGGGCTGGCGCGCCTTGGTGCCCTCGTCGCGCCAGGCGGCGGGATGGTCGAGCATGGCGGTATAGACGGCCGTCAGATCGCCATCCGTCTTCTTCCAGGCTTCAACCATGTCGGACACCATGCCCTCGTCGGGCTGGTCGGAGACGAAATGCACTGCGAGTTTGCGGCTGATATGCGCCGCCGTCTTCGGATGGACAGCGAGATCATCGAGCAAATCGAGATAATCGTCGCGCGAGCGCCTGTTACCACCATAGCTGACGCCGAGCACCTGATGCGCGCCGGGCTCCGATATATTCGGCCGGAAGACGATATCCATCTCCTTGCGGTCGACGGTGAGCCCCGTCAGCACCATGGCTGCCGCCGTGACATCCGCCTGACTATAGCCGCTGCCGGCGCCGAGTGTGTGCAGCTCCAGCAGTTCGCGGCCGAGATTCTCGTTCAGCCCCTTGTTGCGCTTGATGCCGCCGGCCGAGTCCGGCCCGAGCGAATCCGCCTGGTCGAGATAGATCAGCATGGCCGGATGGGCAGTGGCGCTGCGCAGCAGATCGCCGAACCTGCCCGATATGAACGGCCGGATCGCCTCGGCCTCGTAGAGCGGCACGATGAGGCGCATCGGCAGGCTCTTGTTGGCGCTGGTGGAGAAATGATCAGTCCAGAAGGTCGCCAGCCGCTCGTAGAAACCGTAGGGCGACAGCACCGCCTGCATCAGCCGCAGGTTCGAATCGTGCTGGAACTGCTGCTGCGCCTGGCGCTGCACCCCCTTGCGCATCTCGCGCTGCACCGTATCGTCAGTCACCGTCTTGGCGTCCTGCCGAATTTGCGTCAGCTGCGACTGCAGGCTGAGAATCGCCCGGTGGCGCATGTCCGGGCCGCCCATGGGAAAATCCGGCATCGCCGCCGCCCCATTGCGCAGCTGGCCGATGAGCTCGTCCTTGCTGTCAGGTGGCGCCTCGCCCGGCCGCAAGCCATAGCCGAACCGGATCGCCGCCATCGTCGGGAAAGACAGGCTCATGGCAGATCACCTCCTGATCAATGCTGAAGCGATTCCAGCAAAAATGCACAGCGGTTTGCGCCCGGAATTGCGCAAAACAAAAAGCTTGAGGTGACAGGCTGCCAGCCGAATGCGACCGCAATCTGTAGGAAATGCGGCGATATCGAGACATGGACGATTTGTAATCTGTTGAAAAGGCTAAAGTTTATGCACGGAAGATGAAGGATGCACCAATTGCGATCAGGGCGAAGCCGATCGCATGGTTCCAGGTCAGGTTCTCGCCGAGCCAGAAGATCGAGAAGCCGGAAAAGACGATCAGCGTGATCACCTCCTGCATCGTCTTCAACTGCGCCGTCGTATAGACCGCCGAGCCGATACGGTTCGCCGGTACCGCCAGGCAATATTCGAAGAAGGCGATCCCCCAGCTGACGATAATGGCGAGGAAGATCGCGCTGCTCTTGTGCTTGAGATGCCCGTACCAGGCAAAGGTCATGAAGATATTCGAGGCAAACAGCATGACGACGGGCCAGATGGCGGCGGGAGAAAAGGACATGAAGAAACTCGGGGGGCTGTTAAGGGAAAGTTGACCGGCGAGATACCGGCGGGCCTTACCTAGCATGCTGGCGTTCCGCCGCAAGTCCCAGGGCATGGACCGATCGTCTCACGCCATCGAGGCGATGCGGATCGCCGAGTTAAAGGCCGGCGACATCAGCCGCCGGCCCTCGTACCGCAGGCAGCGCTAGATTCGCATCGCGCCATGCGGCTCCTCGGCCTCCTCCGTGCCGAAGCGGACATCCTTCTTCTCGTAGCCGAAGCCGGCGAGAGCCGCGACGACCAGCGCCACTACGGCGGCGACGATTAATAGCGCGTACGCATAGTCGCCGTCCCAGCGGGCAGCCAACCCCGCCTGCAGCGTCGCATTGCCTGAGGCGAGCAGGTTGCCGAGCTGGTAGGCAAAGCCCGGAAAGGTGCCGCGCACCTCATCCGGCGACAGCTCGTTCAGATGCACCGGCACGATGCCCCAGGCGCCCTGGACGAAGAACTGCATCAGGAAGGCGCCGATGGCGAGCAGCACCGGCCCCGGCGCATAGGCCCAGAGCGGTGCCACGGGCACGGCGATCAGCGCGGCGATGACGATTGCGCGTCTGCGGCCGATCCGCTGCGACAGCGCGCCAAAGAATAACCCGCCGCAGATCGCCCCGATGTTGTAGACGATGGCGATGGCGCCGACCGTGTAGCTCGAATAGTTGCGTTGGGTCTCGAGGAAGGTCGGATAGATGTCCTGCGTGCCATGGCTGAAGAAGTTGAACGCCGTCATCAAAAACACCGCCCAGATGAACAGCGGAATGTTTTCGCGCAAGACCGTCAGGAATGGCCGCCGCCCCTCGGCCTGCCGCTTCAGGAAGGCCGGGCTCTCTTCGACATTGCGCCTGATGTAGAGCACCAGCAGCGCCGGCACCGCGCCGACGAAGAACATGCCGCGCCAGCCGATGACCGGAAAGAGCAGGAAGAATACGATCGAGGCGATCAGATAGCCCGAGGGATAACCCGCCTGCAGAATGCCCGAGACGATGCCGCGGCTCTCCTCCGGCACCGTCTCCATGACAAGCGAAGCGCCGACGCCCCATTCGCCGCCCATGGCGATCCCATAGAGCGCCCTGAGGACCAGAAACATGGTGAGCCCCGTGGAGAAGCCGGTCAGGAATTCAAACAGCGAATAAAGCAGCACGTCGGCCATCAGTGTGATGCGCCGACCGTAGCGGTCGGCCGCAAGCCCGAAGATCAGCGCGCCGAGCGCCCGCATGGCAAGTGTCAGGAAGATCGCCACCGAGACGGCGGGGACGTCTGTGTGGAATTCCTCGGCGATATATTTGAGAACGAAGACGAGAATGAAGAAATCGAAGGCGTCGAGCGTCCAGCCGAGATAACTGGCGATGACGGTGTTGCGCTGCTGCGGCGTCAGCCGGCGCAGGCTTTCCAAAGCGGACATATGAATTCCTCCGTCCGAAAGCGGCGGCGAGGCGGGCAATTCCGGATGCCGTCGGAAGGGGTGCCCGAAACGGGCGGGTGATGCTGTCGACAATTGCGTTCGCTGTGGGCGACAGCGGGCAATAACGTCATCAATCCTGCCGCTGTTCC
Source organism: Rhizobium sp. IY2 (assembly GCF_047532935.1). Classification (NCBI taxonomy): domain Bacteria; kingdom Pseudomonadati; phylum Pseudomonadota; class Alphaproteobacteria; order Hyphomicrobiales; family Rhizobiaceae; genus Rhizobium; species Rhizobium sp. IY2. The sequence continues at coordinate 796,333 of NZ_JBLKNU010000001.1, read as the reverse complement.
ATCACGATTGGCGTGATCGGGTCACACGCGGCTCCTTGTCGCAGGCATGCGACTGGCCAGCGCCCTGCCCTTTGGGCGCGACATTCTCCAACATCCCTCATCCTGATGCGCCGAGCCCGAAGGGCGAAGCCTCGAAGAACACGCCGCAACGCCGCTCCCTGCGTCCATTTGATGCCGCCCCGCATCCGCCCCATCCTTGGGGGTCTCTGCGCGGTGCCTCAGGAGGAGGCTCTCTTGGACTTGCGCCATACGCAGCAAGCTGTGCCTAGCCTTCCGCTGGCACCTGCCCCCGGCACGCCCACGCCACCGACGCGAAAGACCGCGGCCCATCGGGCTCACCCGCCTCGTATGCCGCCCTGACGGCGGCATCGACGGCCCTTCGCTTCGCCGGATCCAGCCCTGCGACATATTTACCGAGCGGCCCCTCACCGGCAGCGATTGGATCCCAGTAGTCCTCGAAGGAAGAATACTCCATCCGGATCAGCAGCGACGTCTCCTCGACATCGACAAGGCCCTGCGCGATGAAGCTCTCCTTCATTTCCCCCGGCCGCATCATCGGCTGAAAACAATATTTGCGGCGCAAGGGCAGCGCATTCTCGTCGAGCATCACCACGGTATCCCACATCATTCGCATGCAGGACATGCCGCCATAATGGTCCCAGACGGCCGCCGCGACCACGCCGCCCGGGCGCACAACGCGAACCATCTCGGACACCGCCTTTCCCGCCTCCGGCACGAAATGCAGGACGAGCAGCGACATCGCCCGGTCGAAGCGGTTGTCCTCGAAAGGAAGAGCGCAGGCATCGGCCTGCTGGATCGTTATTCGCGGATCGGTGTTCCGCCGGGTTGCGGCCTCGACGAAGACCGGCGAATAGTCGACGGCGACGATCTCCCGCAGGCCTGGCGTTTCCGCCAAAGTGAACGCCAGGCTGCCGGTCCCGCAACCGACATCGAGCACGCGATTACCATTCGCGAGACCGGTGAAATCGATCAGCATCGGCGCCAGCCTTCTGCTCCAGCGCCCCATCAGCCGTTCATAACCATCGGCACTTTCGACGTTGAAACTCGACGGCATCGAAGCCTCCTTCTCAAGGACACAAGTCTTCGATTGAATACTAGGATTCACCGGCGACTGTGCAAGCGGGCACGATCGCCTGCATCCTCGGCTCGAGGCCGAGGATGCCGAGAAGTTGGGCTATCGTTGCCCCTCTTTCGACGTGGCCGTAAGGCGATTGCCGGCCGATCCACCTCCGTCAGATTTCATCAGCCGGCGATATCACCGGCCGGTGATACCGCATCAACTCAGCCGCCCGCCCTACCGAGCACACTCCAATCGAAGCCCCGCGCCCAGTCGGCGTAGCTGTGCCAGCCGACCTCAGGAAAATCGCGGCGCAGGGCGGCGATACCGGCGTCGTAGCCGGTGCGGTCGAACCATTCGAACATCAGCGCCGTATCCTCGCTCTGCTGCCGTATCGCCGCGATCGGCAATTCCTGGAAGCGAATCGGGCGGCCGAGCACCTCGGACAAGATCTTCACCTGCTGCTCGCCCGACAACTCGTCGCCGGCAATATCGAAACGCTTGCCGAACACCTGTTCGCGCCGCTCGGCCAATGCCGAGACAAAAGCACCAATGTCATCAATGGTGATCTGTTGCAGCACGCGCGTCGGCGGCAGCGCGGCGGCGTAGACGCCCTGGCGCAGGCCGTCGATCGCCCAGGGTGCCACGGTGTTTTCCATGAAGGCGACGGGCGCGCTGATCGTATAGGGTATGCCGAGACCGGCGATATGCTTCTCGACCAGATACTTGCTGTCGAAATGCGGAATGCCGGTCTTCTTGTCGGCATCGGCGACGGAGGAATAGATCAGGTGGCCGACGCCGGCGGCCTTTGCCGCATTGGCGACGGCAATGCCCTGACGGGTTTCCGCGTCCGTTCCGGCCTCGTAGCTGTTGCCCATCAGAAACATCGTGTCGACGCCCTCTGCCGCCGCCGCCACGGATGCCGCGTCGTCAAGATCGCCGGCGACGACCTCGACTCCCGCCGCGGTCAGCCGTTTTGCGCCTTCGCTGTCCGGCCGGCGGCTAATCGCCTTGACGCGATGTCCCCGCGCGATCAGGGCGCGCACGACCGCGCCGCCCTGCTGGCCGGTGGCGCCTGTGACCAGAACGCTTCGTGTGTTGCTCATCTGTCTACTCCTTGTTGTGACGGATACAGCAAAGTTAGGGTCTGTCGCATTGAACCATAATGGCCTATAATTGAGAAACATCGTACCATGCGGAGCTACAATGCTCGATCTAAACGATATCATGATCTTCGCCCGCGTCGTCGAAGCGGGCAGCTTCACCGCCGCCGCGCGCTTGCTCGGCATGCCGAAGACGACGGTCAGCCGCCGCATCGCCGAGCTGGAACGCGAACTCGGCGTGCGGCTGCTGCAGCGCACGACCCGCAGCCTCAACCTGACGGCTTCAGGGCGTCTCTACTACGAAGAAAGCAGCCAGGCGCTACGCACCATCGAAGGCGCCAACCTGCGGCTTGCGGAAGCGCGTGCGGAGCCTGCCGGCACGATCCGCATATCGGCGCCGGTCGGCTTCGGTGGCCATTTCCTCCAGGATGCGATCTTTGGATTTCTTTCGACCTACCCGAAGACGAGGGTCGAACTGCGCCTGACCGACGACAGGCTGAACCTCGTCGAAAACGGCATAGACTTGGCCTTCCGCACCGGTATCCTCGAGGATTCTACCTTGGTCGCCCGCAAACTCGGCTCGATGCACCGCCTTCTCTGCGCAAGCCCGGATTATCTCGCCCGCTGCGGCCCGCCCGCCGCGCCTGAAGATCTAGTCCGCCACGACTGCGTCATCGCCGGCCAGTCTGTCCATGCGCAATGGTTGCTGGAAGGTCCGCGCGGTCAGGAAACGATCGCGGTTTCGGGCCGCTTCGCCGCCAACGAGATGCAGGCGGTGATGGCCGCCGCAATCGCCGGCCACGGCATCGCCCAACTGCCACACCGATTTGCCGAAGCCTGCATCAAGGATGGGCGGCTTCGCCGCGTTCTCGACGGCTATACGACCCCGGCCGGCGGCTTCCATGTCGTCTATCCCAGCAGCCGACACCTGCCGCCTTTGGTCAAAGCATTCATTGAACTGGCCGTCACACGGCTGAACGCCACAGGAACTGGCGGGAGCGAGGAATTCGCCATCATATCGCCTTAGGATGAAATCCGACCTTCGCCGTTAGACCTCCTTCAACTCCACCTTGCCGTCGAGACTTCCGATCAAAGTCGCGCTGGCTTGGTTAAGGCCCGCGACCTCCACGGCGATGTCGTGCGCCCTAAAACGATGGACGACCTTGTCGAGCGCAGCAACGGCCGTGATGTCCCAGAAATGCGCTTCGGACACGTCGATCAGCACGGTCTTGCCGATCGCGTCCTGAACGTCGAAAGCCTCGACGAAGACATCGGCGGAGGCAAAAAACACCTGGCCGGACACGCGGTAGGTCAGCCGCCCGGTCGTTGCGTCGGGCGCGACGTCCACCCGCAGCAGGCTAGCAACCTTGAAGGTGAAGAACACGCCGCTGAGCAGCACCCCGACCGTCACCCCGAGCGCCAGGTTCGCGGTGAAGACGGTGACGATGACGGTCGCCACCATCACGGCGCTCGACATCCTGGGATGGACCACCACGGCTCGGAGCGACGACCAGTCGAACGTGTCGATCGATACCATGACCATGATCGCCACCAGTGCGGCGACGGGAACCTCGGACACCCACGGCTTCAGGAGCACCATCAGGATCAGCAGGAACGCGCCGGCAAACAGCGTGGAAAGCCGGCCGCGCCCGCCATATTTCACGTTGCTGACTGTCTGGCCGATCATGCCGCAGCCGGCAATGCCGCCGAACAGGCTCGCGGCCGCATTGGCGAGACCGAGACCGGTACATTCGCGGTTCTTCGAACTCGGCGTATCCGTGAGATCGTCGACGACACTCGCCGTCATCATCGATTCCAACAGCCCGACCATGGCGATGGCAAGTGCGGGTCCGGCGATTATGCTAAGCGTTTCCAGCGTCAGCGGCACAGCCGGCCAGCCGAACACCGGAAGCGATTCCGGCAGCTTGCCGAGGTCAGCGACGGTGAGCACGGGAAGCCCGAGCACCATCGACGCGACGGTCAGGATCAGGATGCAGATCAGCGGCGACGGGATCGCGGTGGTGATCCGCGGCGTCAGGTAAATGATAACAAGCCCGGCGATCAGCACGGCATATTCCATCCAGCCGGCACCGACAATATGCGGCATTTGCGCGGCAAAGATCAGAATAGCTAGCGCATTGACGAAGCCGGTGCGGACGGATTTCGACACGAAGCGCATCAACACGCCAAGGCGCAGCAGGCCGAAGCCGATCTGGATTAACCCCGCCAGCAGCCCGGCCGCAAAGAGATAGGGCAAACCATGGGCATGCACCAGCGGCGCTGCGACCAGCGCCACCGACCCGGCGGCGGCCGAAATCATCGCCGGGCGTCCACCGGTAAAGGCAATGACGATGCTGATCACGAAAGAGGCAAACAGACCGACTTCGGGATCGACTCCCGCCACGAAGGAAAAGGCGATCACCTCGGGGATCAGGGCGAAGGTCGCCACCGCTCCGGCGAGCATTTCGCGCATAGGATTGGCGGACCAATCACGACGGATGGAGGAAAGCAGCATGGGATAGATTCTCGCAAAGCATGGCCAGACCCGCTCTGGCGAGCGGTCGCGTGACGGCATGCAGGTTTTGCGTTGTCTGGCGGATCGGCGGCCAGAAGAGCCACCCGGGGTCTCACCGGGTCCGTTGTGAATGCCTGCGGTATAGACGAAATTTTTACCGCAGCGCAACATTCAACTGCACTGAAATGAAAAATGCAAAAGTCAACGAGCAGCCTCAAATGCTCGAGGTGCGCGCACCTTGCGCCCTCTGGATTGAGGAGCCTTCACTGCCAAAGGAAGTCCGGCCCTGTGCTTTGGGACGTCAGCTTGAGCGTCCCATCCGGTTGAACGACATAGGTTTCGAAGACGCGGTAACCGAAATCGCCGAGAAAGGTATTCTTGACCACCGTTCCCGGACGATAGGGCGAATGGAGGACCTTTCCGCCATACGTCAGGCTGCCCGGAAGAGGCTGCGGATCCCCTGCGCTGGCGCAAGCGCTGAGAATGAAGAGAACGGCAATGAGCGCGTGCTTCATCCGGACTGTCTCCTCAGGTGGGCGCCAACGGTCTGAATGACGCCGATCTTCTTCTTATCACAACATAGCCTTGCTGTTCAGAACGCAGCCTTGCTGCTGTCGAAGTCTTTGCGTCGCGCCGCCGCCCGCGAGAGCGCGCTGGCGACCCTCTCGTCGGTAAAGGGCTTGGCGATCACATCAAGTGCACCGTCGATACCGTGACCGACGCTCTCGGGACTGCCAGTCACGAAGATGACGTCAACTCTATGGCGATCGATCAGCCGGCGCGCGAGCTGGGCGCCGCTCAGCCCGTCGGAGAGACTGAGATCGACGAGCGCGACATCGCTTCTTTGAGCGTGGGCGAGAGCCTGCTCCACCGTCGAGACCGGCCCAATGGTCTGGTGTCCGGCCTCTTGCGCGATGCGCTCGAGTTCCAGAGCGATAAAATTCTCGTCTTCAACGATCATGACCTTCATGCATAAGCCTCCCCATAGACGGCCCTGTCAGGCGCACTGCCGGTAGCGGCTACAACGCAACCGCCCCCGAAAAGTTTCCACTTTGAGAAGAATAAGTTGGCGATCAGCGGGCAGCGTTACCGGCCCCGCTACTGGTCCTGTGGAGAAACCAACCGATGGCGCGGTCGCTCCGGCATCGGGAAAGCACGGGCCGCGGCCGGCAAGGCAACGGCTCTATGGCGGGCGGCCGAAGATTTGACGGCGCGGCCCGACGGACCGGCGCCTGCAGGCCGCTGATCCGCAGCCGCCTGCCTCCCTCACGGTTTCTCGTTTGCGCTCTCGGCCCGAAACGCCGCCTCCCCTGCATCAGACACCTCGACCCACCTCTTGTCGGGCTCGGCGTCCGGCACATAACTGTCGTGCCAGTTCCACCACTTGTAGGTCGGGGTCTGGGGGTAGCCCTTGGGCGAGTCTTCCCAGACTTCCTGGCGGCCGAGCGGGGTGATGTCGAGGTAGTTCCAGGTGCCGCCCATCTGCTCGTCGCCACGGTTGTTGATGAAATAGGTGCGGAAGATGCGCTCGCCGTCGCGGTAGAACACGTTGGTGCCGTGCCACTCGTCGACGCCGAAATCCTTGTCGAAGCTGTCGGTGATGGTAACCCACGGCATCGTCCAGCCCATGCGCGCCTTCAGCCGGGTGATGTCGGCCTGCGGCGCCCGCGAGGCAAAGACCAGTGTCGTGTCGCGGGCGTTGAGATGGGCGACATGGGCGACCTGATCGGCCACCATCGAGCAGCCGCGGCAGGCATGCTCGGGCCAGCCGAACACGCCGGGCTCGTAAAAGGCGCGGTAGAGGATGAGTTGGTGTCTGCCTTCGAACAGATCGAGCAAGCTGACTTTGCCCCCGGGACCTTCGAACGCATAGGCCTTCTCGACCGCCACCCATGGCATGCGCCGGCGCTCGGCGGCGAGCGCATCGCGAGCCCGGGTCTCGGCCTTTTCCTTGACCAGCAGCTGTTCGCGGGCCGCCTCCCAGGCCTGCGGCGACACGACTGGCGGCTTGTGCATGGCTTGTCCGCTTTTTCCATTCTCGGCTGAAGCAGTCATGGTTCAATCTCCTCATCAGGACGAATTCCCGGGTTTGGAAGCCCGGTTCATCGCGCATTGGTCTGAGATAGTTTCGCATCGGAAATCGGACAGGGGGAGTAACAAGTGTGACCGTATTCCCCGGAACCGTTGGTCGCAGCCGCAGCGCATGCGTGGTGTTGACCACGAGCGCGTCCATTAGCGTAATCTTGTTTACGGCCGGGACGCGTGCTAAAACGCGACAAAACGGCGCATGCGAACCCCAATCAAGCCGAGATCGTGCCCGTGAATGTTTTTATCGCGACTGTTGCTGCGCTTCTCATGGGCGTGCTGCCATCATGGGCTGGTCCTTTGCACCAGGCGGCTGGGGATGGCGATGTCGCACGCGTCAAACAGTTGCTGGATCAGGGCTCCGATCTGTCGGAGGTCGACGAGGCGGGCGAGCCGGCGCTGATTGTTGCGTCATTGGCGGGCCATGCCGATGTCGTCGCTCTTTTGCTGGATCGCGGCGCCGACATCGAAATTCGCAACAAGGGTGGGCTGACGGCACTGCATGCGGCAGCCTATGGAGGAAATCTGGAGGTGGTGAAACTGCTTGTCGCAGAGGGAGCTGTCGTCAACGACAGGAAGAATTTCTATCAGATGTCGCCGCTGCACGGCGCCGCCGAAGAGGGCCGCACTGAGGTGGTCGCTTTTCTGTTGACGAAGAATGCGGATGTCGAAGCGACGGAAAGAAATGGGTACACGCCTCTCACTCAAGCCGGGTGGCGGGCGCATTGGGATACGGCCAAATTACTCATAGAAGCCGGTGCTGTTTGCCAGAAAGCCGAGCTTGTAGGCGAACCGCTCTACAAGGAATGCACCAAACGGCAATAGCATTTCGCTTGAGGTAACAGACCGCGTCCGGGAACGGAGCTTGTTATGTCTTATCATGTGCAAAAATGCGGAAAGCGGGTGGGCGTAACCGTTGGCGCTACGGTCATGCTGCTCTCCTTCCTTCAGCCTGCGGGGGCCGAGGAACTCGTCAATACCGGCTATTTCGGAAATGTTGCGATCAAGGGTTACGACCCGGTCGCCTATTTCACGGAAAATCAGGCCGTCGAAGGATCCGAGACATATTCCTACCACTGGCTTGGTGCGACCTGGTATTTTTCCAGCGCTGAAAATCGCGACCTCTTCAAGGGCGATCCGTCCAGATATGCGCCGCAATATGGCGGCTATTGCGCCGATGGCGTGTCCTTCGGGACGGTGACCACCAATATCGATCCGAAAGCCTGGCGGATCATCGATGGCAAACTGTATCTCAGCTATGATCCTGGGGCGGCGGAAGGCATGGAGAAGAATCCGACCAAGGTGACCGACTCCAAGAAGCATTGGTCCGAAGTTCAGCAGACACTGATTTCGGAGAAGATGCACACCGTCTGGCAGCAACCGGCGACAAAATGAAGCCCATCGCCGGCACGTCAGGGCGTAAGTGAAAAGAACGTCAGGGCGCGCGGCGTCACGTGTACATATGGCCGGTCGCCCTGCTCGCCTGTGGTGTTGCGGTAGACATATCCGCATACCATCCGGTCGAGGAAGTAGCCGGCGAATTTTTCGCAGATTCTGTCGCCTCGCACCTCGACCGTGCCGGTGATGTTGGTATTGGCGCTGCGATAGGCCGTATTTCCGGCCTTGTCGAAATACTGCATGAAATCCGTGCCGTTCTTGTGCTTGCCGCTCCAGCTTTTGCCGTCGACGAGATTGCGCAGCTCTGCCTCGCCGAGCCTGTCGCCTTGATTGCCTGTAAAACCGAAGGGCCATTCGGGAATGCCGGCCTTTCGCAATCCGGCCAGATGGCGCTGCAGATCACCGTCCTGCCAATAATCATAGAGATAGCCGTAATAGGTCAGATTGCTCTCCGGGAAGAGCTCCAGCAGCTTTGCCGTCTCCGCTGCGGCCCTGGTTTGATTGCCCTGATCCGCATAGGCAGCCGCCAGATATTCGCGCGCCGGCTCGACCTTCGGCAGGCTGTCGAGCGTCGGCTCTATCAGCGAGATCGCCCGCTGGTCGTCGCCGGCGGTATAAAAGACGATCCCCGCCAGCAGTTGAAAGCTCGGCGCCGGCGATGGGTCGAGCCGCAAGGCCTTCTCCATCTCGGCGACGGCCTGGCCCGCGCTTCCGGTGTGAACGAGGATGAGCGCGAGATTGGCGGCGGCCTCCGCATCGTTCGGCTGCATCGCGACGGCCATATTGGCGGAATTCCTGGCCTCCGTCTCGCGCCCGTCCACCCATTGCAGCAGGGCAAGGACGGTGTGCGCCCTGGCATTGTTGGGATCGAGCTTGAGCGCCTGCCCGGCGGCGTCATAGGCGATCTTGCGGGCAACGGCAGCCGACCAGAGATAATTGTAGTCGTTGCGCCAGACATCGACGGCGACGCGCGCAATGCCCGCATGGGCATTGGCAAAGCCCGGATCGAGATCGATCGCTTTCTGGTAGAAGGAGAGCGTCCGGCGGTAGGTATCGACATCCCTGAAGATGAAGCCCTCCTGCTCGGCTCTCATGTAATAATCATAGGCTTCGAGATTTTCGGTCGGGATTCGGGCCAGTTGGTCGCGCTCGCGCGCGCTGAGCTTGACCGACAGGGCCGCAATGATCTTGCCGATCACATCGTCCTGAACCGCGAAGAGATCGGTATACTGGCGGTCGTAGCGCTCGGCCCAGAGCGACAGGCCGGTGACCGCGTCGATCAGTTTGACATTGATCCGCAGCCGCGGCCCGGCGCGCTGCAAGGTGCCTTCGAGCACGTAGTGAACACCGAGTTCGGCAGCCACGTCCTGGATCTTGCCGGCGGAGTCCTGGATGGCGAAGACCGAATGGCGGGCGATGACGAAGAGACCCGATACTTTCGACAGTTCGGTGATCAGGTCGTCGGTCAACCCCTCCGCGAGATGGTCGTGCTCGGTATCGCCGCTGACATTGATGAAGGGCAGAACTGCAACCGAGGGCCTGTCCGGCAGCGGATAGGCAAAACGTTCGCCGAGCCCCGGGGGTTTTGCCGGCATCCACGGCTGCCACCACCAGAGCGCCGCACCGGCAAGAGCGAGGATGACGGCGGCTGCGATGCCCGCAATGAGGCGGCGCATCGGCGGGCGCCTGCGGGTCTTGACGGTTTTGCCGGCAGCAGTCGGGTCGAGCAGGACGCGATAGACCCGGACCGGTTCGGTGATGCTCTTCAGCCGCTGCTCGCCGAGCGACGCGAAACCGACCGGGACTTTCGATTTCACCTGGTCGTATGTCGTGCCCGATATGGCGATGCCGCCCGGCTCCCCCAGCGCCTGCATTCGATCGGCGATATTGACGCCGTCGCCTTGGATGTCCTCGCCCTCGACGATAATATCGCCGAGATTGATGCCGATCCGGAACTCGAGCCGATGCTCCGGGACAACAGCGGCATTATGCGTGGCTTTCAGCTGTTGAACCTCCACCGCGCAGCGCAAGGCATCGACGACACTCTGGAATTCGACCAGCAGACCATCGCCCATGGTTTTGACAAGCCGGCCGTGATGACGCTCGATCGCCGGCTCGAAGACATTGTCCTGATCCGCCTGGAAACGCGCACGCGTGCCCTCTTCGTCGATCTGGCTCAATCGACTGTAACCGACGACATCAGCGATCAGGATTGCTGCAAGACGGCGCTCCATCCCCGGTCTTTCCTGGAGAGCGAATGTATTATGAACAATATCCTACAGGAGGTCCTATCGCGATGCTATCGCCGCACCACACGATATTCGACTTGGCGGCGATGTGTCTGATCAGGATGGCGCCGAACGAAATACTTCAAGCCATCATTGTCTTCGATGATTGGGAGAGTTGTCAAAAGCAACCAAGTATTGGAAGCTTGTTTTTTTGACTATCAGGCGACGGATTTGGAAACATGACGACAACCTCTTCCATGGAGCCGGCCAGGCACGGCAGCGCCAGGATCTGCCGCGGCTGCTGGGACCAGATGCATATGCCGATCCCGATCGGCGGCCTCCTCGCTTTGCCCTTCCGCGCCTTCGGCATCACTCGCAGCAAGATGAACCCCGATATCTGCACGATCTGCGAGCGCTCCTTCCAATATGTCAAGAAGCAGCGCCAGATCACCGTCGACGCCACCATCCTGTTTGCCGATATCCGGGGTTTCACGGATCTGTCGGAGCGTATCGAGGCGGTGCAACTGAGCGAGATCGTCAGCCTGTTCCAGGATCGCTGCGCGCAGGCGATCTGGGCGCATGACGGCATCGTCAACAAACAGATGGGCGACGGACTGATGGCGATCTTCAATTTCCCAATCGTTCGGAATGATCACGCCGGCGCTGCGATCCTGGCCGCCCTAGAAATACAGCGAAATTGCGCCACAGCGCTGAACGGCCTGACGCTCGAGGCATTACCCGGCCGCACCCTCGGCGTCGGCGTCGGCATCCACTCCGGCGAGGTCCAGATCGGCGAATTCTCAAGCTTCCGCAGCGATTTCACCGCGATCGGCGGAGTCGTCAATCAGGCCGCAAGGCTCGAATCCCAGGCCGCCGCCGGCGAGATCCTGATCTCTGCCGAAACGACTGCGAAGGCGCCCGCTCTCACCGCAGACGCCGAAACGCGCATGCTTGCCCTGAAGGGTATCGAGCAGCCGGTGCAGGCAAGCGTGCTGGTCAAGCGCTGAGTGAAGAGATCTCTGGTTTTGATGGCGTCCGAAAGGGGTGCCGGCGAGGCTGGCAAAGACCCCGCCTCTGGCTCAGTACTTCATGTTCCGGAGTTCCGGAAAATCATGGTAACGCAGCCGTTCGTCGTGGCAGCGATAGTCGTTCCTTTTCAGGTACAATATCATGTTGTGTTGCAAGCCCAGGCCGATATAGGACCAGTTTGGGTTGCCGCGCTCCGTCGTGCGCGTGCAATAAGCATATATCTGCTTTTCCGGATTAAGCAGAACCACGCTGGAAATCTCCGCCTTTACGAAGTTCCCCGGTTTAATGGTTCCCCGCAGAGCGTCGACGTACTCGTGTCGCACTGCGCTGGAAGGCGGCCGTTGGGAGTCTGTAACGGATTGCGGCACCGCGGTTTGGCAGCCGGCCAATACCAGCAGGGCAGCGTAAGCAAGGAACTTGATTTTCATTCCGTTGAAGCTCTCTCAATCAAAATTGATGGATCGGGTTTCCCGAGGCTGCAAGCAGCAGCGCCGCACCCTGTGCTTCGAGGCTCCGCCTGCGGGCTACGCACCTCAGCATGAGGAAGGTTGGAGGATGCCGCGCGCCCATGACGGGCATGCCGCGCTGCCGCTCATCAAAGCCTCGAACGGTGGCGCGCCCCTCGCTCCTTCATCAGGTTTTCATGCCGTTCATCTCAGGAAACGGGTAGTAGCGCAGCCGCTTGTCGCGGCAGCGATCGTCATTCACCGTCGCGCCTAATATTTTGCCGTCCGTGAAGGAGACGCCGAGATAGGCCCAGTCTCCCCAACTGCGCTTGGGCACCACCCGCACACAGTAAGCATAGATCTTTTTTTCAGGATCGAGCAGAACCACGCTGGAAATGCGAGCCCATACGACTTCTCCCGCTTCGTGCCTGTAGGTTCTCTTGAACACGATGTTGACGAAGTTCTGCCGGACGTCATTCGAGGGAGGACGCTGCGAATCCGCAACGGATTGCGACACGGGGGCGTTGCAGCCGGCCAGCATCAGCAGGGCAGCGCAGGCAAGAATTTTTATTCTCATTCAATTAAATCTCCAAAGAATCGGAGCGTGATAAACGCTGCGTATTCTTACAAACACAGCGGGAATAATATTTGCAATACATGAAATCAAGCAATGCTGACGCTGCGCGTCCACAGGCCGGCCGTCATCCGCATCCGCGTTCGAGATCTTCGAAGCCGGCTTGCAAAATTCTATTGCAAGTAGATAGTCTCTCTCGGAGAAATCTTCTTGATACGGAAACCACTCGCTTGCGATCTCGGGTAAGCGCGGTGCCATTATGCCTTTTCAGTGAGAATTTTGAATGAAGCCGGAAGAATTGCGCAGATCGGAATACGCCTACAATAAATACAAATTGCTGCTCATCATCCTGATTTTGATCGCCATCGCGGCCGGGGCCATCCTGTTGGGCTTCCATCCGCCGAAGAACAAGGACCCTCATGCCGTCTGGTTCTTCTCGGTGCTGGGCGCAGTGTTCTTTGGCCCCCTCGCGCTACTGCTCGTGCCAAAGCTCTTTTCCAGGAAGCCCGGATTGGTGATATCGACGGCCGGCGTCCGGCTGCCGAATTTCCCCGACCAGATTATACGCTGGTCAGACATCCGGAGCTTCGAAAGATTCCAGAGCAAAGGCGCAGATTCCATAGTACTCCACCTTGATCCCGCCGCCGCCAAGGCGTTGATCAGACGGGGGCTTGCAGCCAGGCTGCCGGAATGGTTCGTTGGTTCGCGCCTCAAGGTTGGCATCCCTCTGCATATGTTGCGAGGCCGTTCGAACGCCATATTCAACGAATTCGCGGGAGTGGCGACCGAAGCGTTCGAAGCCCAATGGCAAGCCTTGCAGGAAGCCGGTTCGATCGCCGAGGAGGAAGAAGACGAAGTGCCCGAGCCGGGTTTCGATGGCGCCCGTTATCCAGTCTTCACTTACGCTCTTCTTACCGTTCTCGTCGCCGTCTATACGGGCGAACTTGCCTTCGGCGTCGAAGCGTCCAAGGCCGGCTCCCCCAGTATTCGGACATTGCTGGTACTCGGCGGCACGTTTCGCCCGAGTATCGTCGAGAGCGGCGAGTGGTGGCGGCTGTTCACCGCACCCTTCATGCACGGAGGCATCGTCCATCTCACCTCCAATTGCTTCTGCTTGTGGATGGCGGGAATGCTGTTCGAACGGCTAATCGGCTGGCGATGGTTTGCGGCAATCTTCTTCGCAAGCGCCCTTGGCGGCTCCATTGCGTCGGTTTGGATCAATGACATCACTGCGGTTGGCGTCGGCGCTTCCGGCGGCATCGTCGGGCTTTTCGCGGCCGTGATCGCCGGCAGCATTCGCTTCCGGTCGACGCCGATCGCACCTTCCCTGCAGATGGGCGCCATCCAGATTCTGGTTCCCTCGCTGCTGCCGTTCCTCTCTGCGGCGAAGGATGGGCAGGCCATCGACTATGCCGGCCATTTCGGCGGCGCGGTGACCGGCGCGGCGCTCTCGCTCCTGCTGTTGGCCCTCTGGCCGCGGGAACGGCCGACGCCGCGTTTCGGCGCGGCCGCGATCGCCTTCAGCGCTGCATTCGTCCTCATCGCGACCGGGTCGCTTTGGCCCATTACCAATATGCGCCAAGTCTATGTCAACGACCCGATGACCAACTATTTCGGGGGAAGGTATGAGCAGGCCGCGACGGGATTTGCCGCCTTGGCAAGCCAGGATCCACGCACCGCCCCCTATTATCGTCTTTGGCATTTCATGGCTCAGACCCGGGACGGCGATCTAAATGCGCCCGCCGATCTCAGGGCTGCAGCCGGCGAGATCGACCAAGCGGCGTGGCCCTATCCCATCTATCGTCTTTTCCTCCACGAGCTGAAGCCGGAGGAGTTGACAGCGAAGGCGGCCGGCAGCAACCAGATTTGCGAGGCCACCTTCTACGTTGGCGAATGGTATCTCTTTGCTGGAGCCACGCAGGAGGCACGCCGCAGGTTCGAGACGGCCTTGGCGTCCTGCCCGGCCACATTCATCGAGTATCATGGAGCACGTGGCGAACTGAGCAAGCTCGCGGCGAAGTGATGCCGCGGCTTGCCAGCTGTAACATTGCCGCGCGCTGTGCGGGAGGCGGCATTGCGGTGCGCAGCTTTCCGCCACGGGCTGGCTGGAGCCGGTTGCAATCAGCGCTGACGCGACTATTTTCCATGTTGGCGACCCTCCGCTCATGCGTGGAGAAAAAATGACCGGGAGCAAGGCATGTGCCGAAATATAAAACCCCTGTTCAATTTCGATCCGCCAGCGATGGACGAAGAAATCCATGATGCCGCGCTGCAATTCGTGCGCAAGGTGAGCGGAACGACCAAACCGTCGAAACGCAACGAGGCCGCCTTCGAGCGCGCGGTCCCTTCGATCGCGGCATGCGCCCGCGAGCTGCTCGATTCGCTCGAGACGTCTCAACCGCCTCGCGATCGCGACGAAGAAGCGGCGAAGGCACGCGCGAGAACGGCGATGCGGTTCGCGTAAGGGAGTCCCGTCGCGCGCTTCCACCCTTGAGCCACCGCACTGTTGGCGGAATCTGAACGATTCATTCGTTTCCCTTTTGTACTCTTCCCTCTTCCCTTTCGCGCTGACTCTCTCCATATTCCGGCCATGGCCAAATCTCCGAAGAAATCCCCCGCCCCGAATGGCTTCGAGGAAGCCGCCCAATCGTCCTTTGAGGGAGCCCCGCTTTCCGGCTCTGTCGCCGACTGGGTGAAGCAGCTCGAAGCCGATGCCGAGGCATCGGGGGTCGAGTCACAGCGTGACATCGCCTCCAAGGCGGGCAAGCATCGCAAGACGGTGGAAAACGCGGCGCGCAAACATTCGGAGACCGTCAGCGTCAACAAGAAGGCGACGGCGAGCAAGACTGCCCGGGGCGTCTCGATCGGCGGTTCGACCGACCCGAAGACGCGCGCCGCCGCCGGCCTGAACCCTGTGGCGGGTCTCGACATTTCGTTGGAGGATGCCGGCAACATCTCGCCGGGTGGCGTCACCGCCACGGTCGAAGCGCTGTCGGCGCTGATCGAGAGCGGCAATCCGCTGCACAAGAACGGTAAGATCTGGACGCCGCACCGCCCTGCCCGGCCCGACAAATCTGAAGGCGGCATCGCCATCCGCATGCAGTCGGATTACGAGCCGGCCGGCGACCAGCCCACGGCCATCCGCGATCTCGTCGAAGGCCTGGAGAATGGCGACCGCAGCCAGGTGCTGCTCGGCGTCACCGGCTCCGGCAAGACCTTCACCATGGCCAAGGTGATCGAGGCGACGCAGCGCCCGGCCGTCATCCTGGCGCCGAACAAGACGCTGGCCGCCCAGCTCTATTCCGAATTCAAGAACTTCTTCCCCGACAATGCGGTGGAATATTTCGTTTCCTACTATGATTATTACCAGCCGGAAGCCTATGTGCCGCGCTCCGACACCTATATCGAGAAGGAATCCTCGATCAACGAGCAGATCGACCGCATGCGCCACTCGGCGACGCGCTCGCTGCTCGAACGCGACGACTGCATCATCGTCGCCTCGGTCTCCTGCATCTACGGTATCGGCTCAGTCGAGACCTATACGGCGATGACCTTCCAGATGTCGGTCGGCGACCGGCTCGACCAGCGTCAGCTATTGGCCGACCTCGTCGCCCAGCAATATAAGCGCCGCGACATGGATTTCACCCGTGGCTCCTTCCGGGTGCGCGGCGATACGATCGAACTCTTCCCCGCCCACTTGGAAGATGCCGCCTGGCGCATTTCGATGTTCGGCGACGAGATCGACGCCATCACCGAGTTCGACCCGCTCACCGGCCAGAAGGTCGGCGACCTGAAATCGGTGAAGATCTACGCCAATTCGCACTATGTCACCCCGCGCCCGACGCTGAACGGCGCCATTAAGTCGATCAAGGAAGAGCTGAGGCTTCGCCTGGCCGAACTGGAAAAGGCCGGCCGCCTGCTGGAAGCCCAGCGCCTGGAGCAGCGCACGCGCTACGATATCGAAATGCTCGAAGCCACAGGCTCCTGCCAGGGCATCGAGAACTATTCACGTTATCTCACCGGCCGCGACCCCGGCGATCCGCCGCCCACCCTCTTCGAATACATTCCCGACAACGCCCTCGTCTTCATCGACGAAAGCCATGTTACCGTGCCGCAGATCGGCGGCATGTATCGGGGCGACTTCAGGCGCAAGGCGACGCTGGCCGAATACGGCTTCCGCCTGCCCTCCTGCATGGACAACCGACCGCTGCGTTTTGAGGAATGGGACGCCATGCGCCCCGACACCATCGCCGTCTCTGCCACGCCGGGCAGTTGGGAGATGGAGCAGTCGGGCGGCGTCTTCGCCGAACAGGTGATCCGCCCGACCGGCCTGATCGACCCGCCGGTCGAGGTCCGCTCGGCCCGCAGCCAGGTCGACGACGTGCTCGGCGAGATCCGCGAAACATCCGCCAAGGGTTACCGCACGCTCTGCACCGTGCTGACCAAGCGCATGGCCGAGGACCTGACCGAATATCTGCATGAGCAGGGCGTGCGCGTGCGCTACATGCACTCCGACATCGACACACTGGAGCGTATCGAGATTCTCCGCGATCTCCGCCTCGGCGCCTTCGACGTGCTCGTCGGCATCAACCTGTTGCGCGAAGGCCTCGACATTCCCGAATGCGGCTTCGTCGCCATTCTCGACGCCGACAAGGAAGGCTTCCTGCGCTCGGAGACATCGCTGATCCAGACCATTGGCCGTGCGGCGCGTAACGTCGACGGAAAGGTCATCCTCTATGCCGACCAGGTCACCGGTTCGATGAAGCGGGCGATGGAAGAAACCGGCCGCCGCCGCGAAAAGCAGATGGCCTATAACGCCGAACACGGCATCACGCCGGAATCGGTCAAGGCCAGGATCTCCGACATCCTCGACAGCGTCTACGAACGCGACCACGTCCGCGCCGATATCTCGGGCGTCTCGGGCAAAGGCTTCGCCGATGGCGGCAACCTCGTCGGCAACAACCTGCAGACCCATCTCAACGCGCTCGAAAAGAGCATGCGCGACGCCGCCGCCGACCTCGACTTCGAAAAAGCCGCCCGCCTCCGCGACGAAATCAAACGCCTCAAGGCTGCCGAACTGGCCGTCATGGACGATCCGATGGCACGCGAGGAGTCAAAGGCGATGGAAGGCGTCAGACGGAACGCCAAAGCGACCCGCGAGTCCCTTCTTCCCGCGGGAGAGAAGGTGCCCGGCAGAGCGGATGAGGCAGCCACCGCCTCCTACTTCACCAGGCCCAGCCTCGACGATATGGGCCCGGGTACCGACATGACCACCCCGCTCTTCCGGAAACCGGATTTGGATGAGATGGGCCGGGACATCGCCGAACCCGCAAAGAAGAGCTTGTTCCGCAAGAACGACCTCGACGAAATGACCGTCGGCCGAACGGAAAAGCCGGTCATCGGCCAGGTTCCGGAAAAGCCGGAAGCCGCCAAGGGCACCAAGCGGTTTTCGCCGTTGCTGGAAGGCCAGCCGGAGCGCGATGACGTGCGGCCGGTCGTCCGCGGGAAGACCGGTGTTGGGAGTTATGAGGACCCGGGTGAGCAGAAGCGCAAGGGGCGGACAAAGGGGAAGACGGGGCGGCCGGGGCGGTGAGGCTGCCAAACGTCTGCCACACAGCTGGTCGTCGATCAAATCGTTCATCGTATCGGTCGGTACGCAGCGCATTGTAAGGAGCAGCTTCGCAGCGGCAGAGACGTTCGCCACCGGCCTACGACAAGACGGATATGGCCCTCCATGGGCTCCAGCCCAGCGCGGGGTCGATTTTCTCTCCGACAGGATTTTCGAGCGACGCGACGGCCAGCTCGTCGCCGTGACGGAATGAGCCCCCAACACCCCATCGCCGTTCATCAAGAGTTGCCTCCATGCCGGCTGAATGAAGGGAACCGCCAATGCCAGAACTGCGCATCGACCCGTTCCCCTCCGCCGCCGAACTGAACGCCCTCTGGTCAGCCGTCTGGGGCACCTCTGAAACCCGCGATTTCACTCCCATCCTGTCCCGCAGCCTCGCCCATATCGGCGCCTACCGCGACGACAGGCTCGTCGGCTTCGTCAACGTCGCCTGGGACGGCGGCATCCATGCCTTCATCCTCGACACATCGGTCCATCCCGACATGCAAAGGCAGGGCATCGCGACGCGCATGGTTCGGCAAGCGACGAGCCTCGCCCGCGAGCGCGGCGCCGAATGGCTGCATGTCGATTTCGAACCGCACCTGACCGGCTTCTACCGCGCCTGCGGTTTCAGGCCGACGAAGGCAGGACTGATCAAGCTCGCGTGAGGCCTCCCGCGTGGGAAACCGGAACAAGTCAAAGCCAGCACCAACCTGCGATAGTCAGGAGGACCGTCGCACGGCGCGACACCACCGAAAAACCCGCTGAAAACACAATTTTCCCGAGAGCATCCCGGCTGAAAATGAAACATAATACTATTATGAAAACCAAAGTATGGCTTTGAGTTCTCAAATTAAAATTCGTTCTCTCAGTATTTTATCCTTAGTTTTTCATTAAAAAAGCAATGAAAAGACACAATTTTGCATTGAAAACTTTATCGGGGATTGGCATAGATCCCCAGGGGGTTGTCGTCCGTTGAAGCTGCAAGAACAGTTCTACTGAGGATGTCTCATTTTCATAGAATGCAACGCATCTTTTTGGAAAGTTTCAATATGGCCTTGAATATTTTGGACACGAACGGCGCAACGATTACCAAGACAGGCGCCGCATTCGAAGCTTACGACGTTATCCGGGACTCCGCCGCAAATCCTTCCTCGCCTGTCACTCTGGTTGTCTCGGATTCCGGCGTGGCCGACCTGGCCGCCGAGTTGGGTTCGGTCTCCGCGCAGGTGACTGGCTCGAGCAACGGCAGCACGATCACGACTGGCGCAGGCAACGACACGCTATTGGGTGGTGACGGCGCGGACACGCTGAACGGCGGCGCGGGAAACGACACGATCATTGGTAATGCCGGTAATGACAAATTGATCGGCGGCGACGGCAACGATAGGATCACTGATGGTGGCTTTCCCGTCTTTCTGCCGGGACCTGGCGGCCCGCAGCCGGAGCTCATCGACATTGACGCCGGCGCTGGCGACGATTCCATAACCATAGACAGACTCGCGTCACAGATTTCAGGAACAATCGATGGCGGTACCGGGATCGACACGCTGCAAGCCTCGTCACTACAGGGCCTGACGATCAAGAATGTCGAAATCCTTGAAACGGGGTTCTCACAGGTTAGCGGTTCGAGCGCCCAGTTCGAAAGCTTTGATAAGATTCTGGGATCGACCTTTCCATTCGACTCTCGCCCCTCATTGACGGTGACGGACAGCGCCCATCTCGACCTTTCCGACGAATTGGGAGCCCGCGGGGCTTTCATTACCGGCTATGAGGGCGTTGACGCCAAGACCGGCAGCGGCGACGACGAGTTTTGGGGCACCGACGTCAACGACATTTTCGACGGCAGCGGCGGCAACGACACCATCGATGGCAATGCCGGCAATGACAAATTGACCGGCGGCACCGGCAACGACATCATCAATGGCGGCGACGGCACCGACACGGCGGTCTTCTCCGGCAACTTTGCCAATTATTCCCTCGCGATCGATAATGGCAGCCGTGTCGTGACGAGCGCGCTTGAGGGTACGGACAAGCTGACAGACGTTGAATTCGCGCGATTTGCCGATGGTACCTACGAATTCGGCACACAGACTTTCACCGTCAACAGCCCCGGGCCGGGCACTCCGCTGAATATCCTGGACACGAACGGTGCCACGATTACCAAGACCGGCGCTGAGTTCGAAGCTTACGACTTGATCCGCAACTCAGCTTTCAATCCTCTCGTCCCCGTGAACCTGGTCATCTCGGATTCCGGGACGGTAAACCTTGCCGACGAACTGGGCTCGGGCTCTGCAAATGTGACGGGCTCAAGCGGCGACAATGTGATCACGACGGGCTCAGGCAATGATACCATCGATGGCGGCGACGGCGCAGACACGCTAAATGGGGGCGCCGGAAACGATCTGCTTCGTGGCGGCGATGGCAATGACACGCTTAACGGCGGTGATGGCGATGACTGGCTCGCGGGCAGAGATGGCAATGATATTCTGAATGGCGGTGACGGCAATGACCAGCTTATAGATAACGTCGGAAATGACGTCATCAGAGGCGGCGCGGGCAACGATATGATCTCCGATGGTGACGCCGGCGGCCGTAACCCTGAGATCTTCGACATCAATGCAGGCGACGGTGACGATGCCATAAGCGTGAACGGTCAGGGCTCCGGAACGATCGACGGCGGCGCCGGGATCGATACTCTGCAAGCCCTTGAACTAAGGGGCTTGACGATCAAGAACATCGAAATCCTTGAAACGGCGGGATATTTGGTTTCGGGTTCAAGCGCACAGTTCGAAAGCTTTGATAAGATCGTCTACTCGAACAACCCCGCCTACAATTATCCCGCTTCATTGGCAGTGACGGACAGCGCCCACCTCGATCTTTCCGACGAACTCGGAGATCGCGGGGCTTTCATTACCGGCTATGTCTCCGGCGTTGACGTCAAGACCGGCGGTGGTAGCGACGAGTTTACCGGCACCAACGGCAACGACATTTTCGACGGCAGCGGCGGCAATGACATCATCAACGGCAAGGCCGGCAATGACAAATTGACCGGAGGTGCCGGCAACGACACTATCAATGGCGGCGACGGCATCGATACAGCGATCTTCTCAGGTAATTTCGCCAATTATTCCTTCGCATTGAACAACGGCGATCACATCCTGACGAGCGCCGCGGAGGGGTCGGATACGCTGCATGACGTCGAATTCGCGCGCTTTGCCGATGGCGTCTACGATTTCGCCACGGAAAAGTTCACGCTTGACGGCAGCAATAGCGCTCCGACCAATATCCAGCTCTCCAAGACCGCCCTCTCCGAGGACACCCCGATCTGGACCACGGTTGGCCTGCTCAGCGCCAAGGACGCCGATGGTGACGTCCTCACCTACAAGCTGCTCGACGGGGCGAACGACCATTTCCGGATCAACGGCAACCGCATCGTCACCTCCAAGGCCCTGGACTACGAGACGGCCAAGTCGCACACGATCAAGGTCGCGGTCTCCGACGGCAAGGTCACGGTCGAAAAGGACATCACGATCAACGTCCTCGACGTCAACGAAGCCCCGGTTAACCAGGCGCCGATCAAGCTTTCCTTCTCGCGCAGCTCGATCTCCGAGAACGTCGCGATTGGCACTTCGGTCGGCCTTCTCTCGGCGGTCGATCCGGAGGGCGGCACGGTGAAGTGGCGGCTGACGGATGATGCCGACGGCGTCTTGAAGCTCGTTGGCAACAAGATCCAGACGAAAGCGGCGATCGACTACGAAAGCACACACAGCCTGACCTTTACCGCCGAAGCCTACGACGCGGCTGGAAACGTCACCAGCCACGATTTCACGGTGGCCGTGAAGGACGTCTTCGAGTCGTCGTTTTCGATCTTGTCGCATGAGGCGTTGATTTAGTTGCGACTGGATTGCAGGCGACGCAGCGATGCGTCGCCGATGGTTTTCAAAATAGAGGGGCTTGCGGCCAGCAAGCCCCTCAGTGTCGATCAGGCGGAACAGGGCGCCGCGCCCAATCTCTTCTCCCGGCTGGGAAGAAGAGCGAGTTCGGGTTGGCCGCCCGGTCCAAATTGCCGCTCCCCTTCGCGCCCGATTCGGCTATAATTCCTGCCGATCCGAGGAGAGCCGCATGCGTCTGCCCACATTGATCCTCGCCCTCACCTTCTCGGCGCTCGCAGCTTTGCCGGCGTTAGCGCAGACCTACAAGACGCCGAAGGCGCTGCTCAAGGCGCTTTACAGCTATGACACCGACAAGAGCGACGCCGAAGCGCCCTCGCCCTATTCCGCCTTCTTCTCCGACCATCTGAACGAGCTCCTCCAGGCTGATCTCGACAATACGCCGGAAGGCGATGTCGGCGCGGTCGACTTCGATCCCGTCATATCAGGTCAGGATGGCGCAGCCAGCGACGTCAGGATCGGCCAACCGATCCTGCTGGATGATAAGGCCAAGGTGGAGGTGCAATTCGAAAACGGCGAAGAGGTGACGCTTTTCTACACCCTGGTACGCGAACACGGCGGCTGGAAGGTCGACGACATCGCCAACCAGAAGGGGGATAATCCGTGGAGTCTCGGTGCGTTGCTGAGGGAGGCGCAGTAGGCGGGCAGGATAAAGCCAACGAGGCGCACGCCGGCAATCCCACCCTCTCCTTCATTCCTGTGCTCGTCACAGGAATCCAGCCACGGCGCGTCGGCGCCGTGAATGACTCTCATGCGATGAAGTCGTTCGCCCGCGCCCAAGGACGTGGGCGCACTGGATTCATGTGACGAGCACAGGAATGAAGGAGACGAGGGAGGTCGACGGCACCAACGGCAGTGGAAGGCGGCAGACGCCAAAGAGAGCCCTCATGGTGAAGGTGAGTTGGGACCGCCGGCTCCACCAAATTCGGCTCCACCGCCACCAGCATCAGGCCACCATATCACCTTCGCATCCGCCAGATCCTGTTCGCCGCCATGCCTAGCCGCCCAGAACGATTTGCTGATAAAATCCATGCCCGGCTATCGAATCCGCCGCTCATCTCGTTTCGGCACAGAATCCCGATATGGCACAGCCGTGCAAGGATCCGTTAACCCACGGTCAAGTATCTGAATCTTCGGCATTTCCCGTCACGATAAGGGACATGCCACAATAATCCCGCTTGCTTTTTGCCCGAAAAGCTGGCACCAATTCACCTACTCGGGCATTTGCATGCCGGTGACTGGACTGATGTGGTAATCCCTTCCGTTATGGAAGGCGGCGCGGGACTACCCGCCTACGTAGACGTTCTTTCCCCGTACGTGACTTCTCCGACTGACCCTTCGTCCCAATCGATCGGGGCGAAAGCTAAAGCCGTCCGCTTCCTCTCGGGGGCGCGGATACTACACAGACTAAGGGAAAAGGACGATCCCAATGGCCACCAAGGGCACCGTAAAATTCTTCAACCAGGACAAGGGTTTTGGTTTCATCACGCCGGACGGCGGCGCTAAGGACGTTTTCGTCCATATCTCTGCGCTGCAGGCTTCTGGCATTCAGTCGCTGCGCGAAGGCCAGCAGGTTACCTTCGACACCGAGCCGGACCGCATGGGCAAGGGCCCGAAGGCTGTCAACATCTCGGCTTCGTAAGTCAGACTTCCGCTCACGCGGGATGAACGGCGCTCCGCAGGGGGCGCCGTTTTTGTTTGCAGCGCGGCCGCCGTTTGTCGATCGCATCGGCAAGTGTTATATGCGCGCTTATGGATGATCCCGCCCCTGCGGCGGTGCGATGCCGCATTGCGGCACCCAGAGAACAACGAACAATGGAACGTCGATGACGCAGAAGAGGCCCATTTTTGCGGTCGCCCCGATGATCGACTGGACGGATCGGCATTGCCGTTATTTCCACCGCCAGATCAGTCGCGAAGCGCTGCTCTATACCGAGATGGTGGTGGCCGATGCGATCATCCACGGCCCGCGCGACCGGCTGCTCGGTCATGACGCCGCCGAGCATCCGCTGGCGCTGCAGCTTGGCGGATCGGACCCGGTCAAGCTTGCCGACGCGGTGAAGATCGCCGAACCCTATGGCTATGACGAGATCAACCTCAATGTCGGCTGCCCCTCCGACCGCGTGCAGTCCGGCACCTTCGGCGCCTGCCTGATGCTGACGCCGGAAACGGTGGCCGAATGCATCGCGGCGATGAAGAGGGTTGCGACCGTGCCGGTGACGGTGAAATGCCGGATCGGCGTCGACGAGCAGGAGCCGGAACAGGCGCTGCCGGAGCTGATCACCCGCGTTCTCGATGCCGGCGCCGACGCGATCTGGATCCATGCCCGCAAGGCCTGGCTGAAGGGCCTGAGCCCGAAGGAAAATCGCGAGATCCCGCCGCTCGATTATGAGATCGTCTACCGGATGAAACAGCGCTGGCCCGATGTCTTCATCGGCATCAATGGCGGCATCCGCACGCTTGATGAAGCCGCCGCCCACCTCGAATATGTCGACGGCGTCATGCTCGGCCGCGCCGCCTATCAGAATGCCGCGATCCTTGCCGATATCGACCAGCGCTTCTTCGGCGCGCCGGCGGTCGAGCCCGACTGGGAGGCGCTTTGCGGCCGGATGATGGCCTATGCCGAACGCCACGTCGCCAGCGGCGGCCGGCTGCAGCACGTGGCCCGCCACATGGTCGGCCTCTTTACCGGCCTGCCCGGCGCAAGGCGCTACCGCCAGATCCTGTCCACCGACGCGGCCAAAAGCGGCGCCGGGCCGGAGGTGCTGGCGGCCGCCTTTGCGGCGGTGGATTTTTCGGGGACGGATCAGGAGGCGGTCAGCGCCTGACGCAGTAGTGTCACGATCGGGCCATCGGCAGCAGCATCTTCTTTTCGATCCGTCCCGTCACCGAAAACACCAGGATGTAAGTTTCCCTGCCGATCCTGCTGCCGTCCATCAATCGGACGATATCGTCGACGCCGCCGACCGGACTGCCGTCGATGGCGAGGATATAATCGCCCTCCTGCAGTCCGCCTTTTGCCGCCGGGCCCTCCGGCTCGACGCGGCGGATGCGAACCGAGGTCGTCTGCACCGTGCCCGCCGCAAGCGCCACCCGGCGCGGCAGTACGATCGTGTCACCTGAAATGCCGATGAAGGCACGCCTGACCTGGCCGTAGCGGAGAATCTCCGAAACGACGAAATTGGCCGTATTCGATGCCACGGCAAAGGCGATGCTCTGCGCGCCCTGGATCACCGCGGTATTGACGCCGATGACCTCCCCGCCCGAAGACACCAGCGGCCCGCCGGAGTTGCCGGGATTGAGGGCGGCATCGGTCTGGATGACGTCTTCCATCGGCCGGCCGCTGGCTGCCCGCATCGACCGCCCGAGCGCCGAGACGATACCGGCAGTAACCGTCCATTCGAAGCCGAGCGGGTTTCCGATCGCGATGGCGATGTGGCCCCGGCGCAGGCGCTGGGAATCTCCGAGCTTCGCCCAGGCGCCGGTACTCGTATTGGCACGAATGAGGGCGATATCCGTATCGACATCGCGGCCGAGCACCCGGCCCTCGGTGACGAAGCCATCGGGCGTGGTGATGCGAACGACCTTGGCATCGTCGACGACATGACTGTTGGTGATGATCAGGCCGTCGGGCGAGACGGCGAAGCCCGACCCGTGCCCCTGCCGGCCACCCACCCTCTCGATCCGGCTGACGGCTGGCCCGACGATGTCGACTGCTGCTGCGATCGATTGCGAATAGGCATCGATCAGCGCCCCGTCATTCTGAGGCGCTATGTTCTTGTCCATATAACCCATGATGTGATCCTCAAGCGGCGGTAACGATCGTCCCGCCGCCGGCGATGCGGTCGCGGTTGCGACGGTTCGCCATTGTGCTGTTGTATGAGGATTAGATGGTTGGGCCTCGATCCGCGTTCAAGTAAGCGCCAGCCGCGGGGCAGCCATTGGGCGTCGGGGGACGTGCCGTCGTGCGACCGGTGTGCCCTGATCGTCGGGCGACCGGTGTGCCCTCATCGTCGGGTGCTACGGCATCCTCCAAGGTCCTCATCCTGGGACGCGCAGGCCGCTGCGCGAAGAAGCCTCCTCCAATATAAAATTCTGTTATGTCAATTGAATACAAAGAACAGCTTGATGACGAGATCAACATATTCCAACCTGGTCCCGGGTAGTCTTGCCTATGGCCTTGTCAATTCCGCCGGCAACGGCGCAAATTTCTGCCCGCATTCATCCAATCCAACCCAACCAACGGAGCCAAAGATGAGCACAGTCACCACCAAGGACGGCGTCGAGATCTTCTACAAGGATTGGGGGCCGAAGGCCGCCCAGCCGATCATGTTCCATCATGGCTGGCCGCTGTGCTCCGACGATTGGGATTCCCAGATGCTGTTCTTCCTTGAGAAGGGCTATCGCGTCGTTGCCCATGACCGTCGAGGCCACGGCCGCTCCACCCAGGTCGGCGACGGTCACGACATGGATCACTACGCCGCCGATGCCGCAGCCGTCGTCGAACATCTCGATCTCAGGAATGCCGTCCATATCGGCCACTCTACCGGCGGCGGCGAAGCGACCCATTATGTCGCCCGCCATGGCCAGCCTCAGGGCCGCGTCGCCAAGCTCGTCATCATCGGCGCCGTGCCGCCCATCATGATGAAAACGGATGCCAATCCCGGCGGCTTGCCGATCGAGGTCTTCGACGATCTGCGCAGGCAGCTCGCCGCCAATCGTTCGCAATTCTATCACGACCTGCCGGCCGGCCCGTTCTACAGCTTCAACCGGCCGGGTGCGAAAGTGTCGGAGCCGGTCATCAACAATTGGTGGCGCCAGGGCATGATCGGCGGCGCCAAGGCGCATTACGACGGCATCAAGGCCTTTTCGGAAACCGACTTCACCGAAGACCTGAAGATCATCACCGTGCCGACCTTCGTCATGCACGGCGACGACGACCAGATCGTGCCGATCGCCGACTCCGCCCTGCTCTCGGCCAAGCTGCTGCAGAATGCCACGTTGAAGGTCTACGAGAAATTCCCGCACGGCATGTGCACCACCCATGCCGACATCATCAATCCCGACATCCTGGCCTTCATCAAAGGCTGATCTCTGATGGTGCCGGGCGCCCATGAGGGCGCCCGGCTGCCATGATGGCTTTCACGCCGGGCCACGCCGATCGATTGACGGCCAATTACGCATTTTCCCATGAAACCGTTTTCGCCGATTTGCGTTTAGCGGCCATGAAAAGAGAACGCGAACCCTCATCAAAGGCTTACCGGCAGGATCGTTTCGAAAACACCGAGCGAGCCGCCAAGGAAACCATCGAGGCGGAGCAGCGGGCTCGCCGGGAGAAAACCAAGCGGCTGAAAGAGCTGCGCCTGTCGCAGCAAAGCGGCAAGGCACCCGCAACCGAGTAGATCTCGCGCTCGCACCATCCGTTGAGCCGACGCGCCGATCGGTCCGTCTCCATGCCCTGACGCCCTCGCCTGCGTCTTACGGCGTGCGCCCCGAATTGTTTTGAATTTCGGACCTTCGCCCATCTTGCGGAGCAAAGATCGCGAAATTATCTTTTTTTTACTCGATAGCGATTCACGGCATCCAAAAAGGGCAGATTGCGATGTCAGACAAGCTGTTCAGCACGCGTGACGAACCGCTCGCCTCCGAAGATCTGGATGTGTGCAGGCGTGTCCACGAAGCCCTCTGTAGCGGGCTCAATATCGACAGATCAGGCGAGGCAGCCGACCGTCTTGGCGCGCTCATCATCGAACTCTATCGCCAAGGGGTGCATGACGAAAGCCAGCTTCGATTGCTGGCCGGCGGAAGGGGAGCCTGACAGCGCGCGATGCTGTTCAGGTCGGATCCTATCCGGGCATTCTCGATCGGCATGAAAATCTGGATCGAGGGCGCGCTCGGCCTCCGGCTGCTCAGGAGCGCCACACGGCGGCTTAGAGCAATTCCAGGAAAAGTGCGAAGCGGTTTTCTCGGGCAAAGCGCGAAGCGGTTGTCAGGAATTGTGCAAAAATAAGATGTTAGAACAGTTCTGCGTTCCATGGAAAGCTGAACCGCTCCAGAACCTACCCGCCTGTCGGGCCTTGGCCGAACAGCCCTGCTGCGTTAGCGCCGACGCACACATGTCCTCCCGTCCATCCCCAAATGAAACTTAATCCCTTCCCCCACGTTATCCCTTCGATACATCCGTTGACCCAAGGTGAGTGAAATGAACAGATTCGCCATCATTGTCCTGTCGATAGCGACGGCCTTCTCCGGAACGCCGGCCTCAGCAGGTCCGGTTTTCGTGCCGAGCCCGGTGCAGTCGGCGCAGTCGGCGCCTCAAAACACTGACGCCCGCGTCATGACCATCGGCTGTAACAACTTCACGAACTGCCCGGGTCAGTTCAACAATGGTCGCAAGTGGTATCGCAACCGCCACCACTATCGCGACGGGCGCTACTACCGCGACGACCGCTATGGCTGGGATCGCCGCTACGATCGCCGGTATCGCCGATATGACAATCGATATGACAATACCGGCGCCATCATCGGCGGCCTGGCAGCCGGCGCCCTCCTCGGCGGCATCATCGCTTCGCAGCCGCGCACGAGTGGCTATAGTTCGCATGCCGACTATTGCTATAGCCGCTACCGGTCCTACCGCGCCTATGACAACACCTACCAGCCGAATTACGGCCCGCGCCGCCAGTGCCGCTAGTCCGGTCCATCTATCAGAACAAGCCTCGCAATGAAGATGCGGGGCTTTATTGATGGCCGAAAGCCCGTTGCGCGGCTTGCCAGGGACATCGTTAGGCTGTTCTGATAATCGTCGCAGTCTAATGGCAATGTCCAGCGCGACGGTCCTCCAACACCGACTCCCTCGCTGACCTCTCCACTCTCACCTCACGCCGGCCAGCAAATCGCCTTGCTCCCTATCGCCCACACTCTATATATATGTGAAAAGCACGATAGGTTAGCAGATACGCACATACATAATCCCTCCTCATGCCAAAATGAAACTTAATCCCTTCCCCTGCGTTATCCCCTCGATACATCCATTGACCCAAGGTGAGTGAAATGAACAAATTCGGCATCATTGCTCTGTCGATAGCGACGGCTTTCTCCGGAATGCCGGCCTCGGCAGGCCCGGCTTTTGTGCCGAGCTTGGTGCAATCGGCGCAGCCGGCGCCTCAAAATACCGATGCCCGGATCATGACCATCGCCTGCAACCCATACTCCATCGTCTGCTCGGGCGACGGCGATAACCGCAGATCCTACCGCAACCGTGACCGCGATAACGATGGCGACCGCGACCGGCGCAGCTACCGCGACCGCCGCTACGACCGTGATGACCGTTATGGCTGGAATCGCCGCGATGATCGCTGGGATCGCCGCTATGATCGCCGGTATCGCCGCCACGACAACAGCGGCGCCATCATCGGCGGCCTGGCAGCCGGCGCCCTCCTCGGCGGCATCATCGCTTCGCAACCGCGCACGAGCGGCTATAGTTCGCATGCCGAGTATTGCTATAGCCGCTACCGGTCCTACCGCGCCTATGACAATACCTACCAGCCGAATTACGGCCCGCGCCGCCAGTGCCGCTAGTCCGGTCTATCCATCAGAACAAGCCTCGCATGAAGATGCGGGGCTTTTTGATGGCCGAAATCCCGTTGTACGGCTTCCAATTGCCGGTCGGTCGTGCTTGCCTGCGCGGCCAAGCTTGATTGGTTAGGCGATAGGAACCTAAAGCATGTCGCGCAAAAGTGTGGTTTTGCGACAACGACATGCGTCGGAATAAAAGGCTAAAGCGTCAGGAGCGAATCTGAAAGATCGCGGCGCGCTTTAGGTGCGAAATGCCATCTGGAGATACAGCAAAGCACGCCGTCGTCCTGCTACCGCCGGATCTGGAAAACCTGTCGGGCTTCGAAGCGGCGCTCGCCGCCGGCTGGTCTCCCAATCCGCGCCGCACGGGCGACGAAGCCTATGTTCGCGGCGAGCTTCAGCGGCTGCGCCACGACAGATCAAGCTTTCTCGACGATCTCATTGCTGATGGCAGCCGGCGCGCCGAATCCGGACTGCGGCCGCTGATCATCCGTCCGTTCTGGATCTGGGACGGCGAATTCTGCGGCAGCATCAGCCTGCGCTTTCATGCCGGCACCGAGGAACTGCCGCCCGACGTATCGGGCCATGTCGGATATTCCGTCGTGCCGTGGAAACAGCGCAACGGCCACGCGACGACCGCCCTCACCCTTCTGCTGGCCGTCGCAGCAAAGGAAGGCCTCGACCGCCTCACCATCCTCTGCAACGAGGACAATGACGCCTCGCGGCGCGTGATCGAGCGCAATGGCGGCGAATTGTTCACGCGCGGCCCCCATTCCTCCGACAGGGCCGATCAGATCAAACTGTATTTCTGGCTGAAGCCCGGAACCGCCAGCTGACATGAAATGCGCAACGGATTTCCAGACGGACGGAGCACAAGCCTTGCCCGCCTTTGCTCCGTCCGTCCCATCAGCCTGGGGCGGGCTGAGTGCTGGTCGCCGCGGCTGTCGGTGCCGCCGCGCATTGTCTCAGTAGGTCGCGGCCGGTTTCGGCTTCTTCTCGGTCCATTGCGGCGGGGCGCCGTATTTGGCGGCGACCGCCCCCATCAATCCGGGCGGCCGGCCGAAGGCGTCGCAGGCGGCGTATTTTGGTTTGCCGCCGAGCCAGGATTTCATCCGTTGCCCCGATGGCAGCGAGATATCCAATCCCTTCGGCTCCTTGCCTTTGATCAGCATCCGGGAAAACTCGCCGCTGAATTTCGAAGCCAGGCTATAGGCGTCGCCGACCTCGGAAACGCGAGGGTTGTTCTGCAGCGAGTTTGCCCCGCGCGACCAGACGATCGCGGCCCGCTGCACGCCACCGCTGTCGACAGCTTCCGCCTCTACCGCCAGTCCGCCGAGGCCCGCCGGCAGCCGCGGCACGCCGACGGGCAGCACGAAACCGGTGCCGACGGTCACGACCGTCGAAACACCCGCCATCGCCTTGTTGGTCGGCACGATGTCGGTGACGACAGAGCGGATCGTCAGATCCGCCGGCTGGCCGGCAGAGACCAGCTGATATTTGTCGCTGAGCGAAATGCAGAGCGCCCGGTCCAGCGCATTCGCCACCATCGTCCGGTCGGCGTCCGATTTGACGCGGGTCGCAGCGCTGAAGGCGAAGGTCGTCGGCACGATGCTCACCGTCTTTGCCGGGGCAAGGCGCGTTCCATCGACATAGACGCGCGATTTCGACAGCTTGCCCTTCGGCGCGCCGAGATTGCCGTAGGAGGAGAGCGTGCCTGCCTCTTTCAGTGGCACCGAGCTGCACCCGGTCGCGGCCATGACGAGCGCCATCGGCAGAGCGAGGGACAAGCCTCTCGAGGCCTGCGGGAAGAAAAATAGGAATGGATTGCTGCGCACGCTGCCTGGCCTCCGTCACCGATGAACTCAGGGGAAAGTGGCGTCCAAGAATTGCCGCAACATTACATCGTCTCCGGCAACATGGGCTGCCGGAAGAGCCGGTCTATCCGAGCTGGATCGTCACCTCGGTGCCGGCGGAACTGCTTTCGATGCTGACCTCGCCGCCATGGTTCAAGCAGATCTGCTTGACGAGGCTGAGGCCGAGCCCTGCCCCCCTGCTCTTCGGGGTGACGCGGTAGAAAGGTTCGAACACCAGCTCGCGGTGCTCGGCCGGGATGCCGGGCCCCTCGTCGGCGACGCTGATCCGTCCACGGCCGGTAGCCGAGACCGAAACGGTGATCATGCCGCTCCCGCCGCCATGGTCGATGGCGTTGCGCACGAGGTTGCTGACGGCCCGCGGCAGCGCCGAGGGACTCCCTTTGCATTTCAGGCTCTCGACCTCGCTCTGAAACGATATCTGATAGCCGGCGCCGATCGCCAGCGGCGCAAGATCGGCCACGACGCCGCGGCTGATTTCGACCAGATCGACGATCTCATGGAGATCGGTCGCCTGGTCGTTGCGCTCGAAATCGAGTAACTGTTCCGCCGTCTCGGCCAAACGCGCGACGTCGTCGAGCAACCGCCTGCGGTCCTGCCCCTCGGCCGTTCCATCGATCCGGGTCTGCATGATCGCGATCGGCGTCCTCAGTTCATGCGCCGCATCGATCAGGAAGTGTTGCCGTTTGCGGAACTCGTTTTCCAGTCGGTCGAGCGCCTCGTTGAAGGCGATCACCAACGGAGCGACCTCCCTCGGGATGCCGTCCAGAGGCAGGCGAGCATCGTAGCGGCGAGGCTCGATCTCCGACGCCTTGCGGGCAACCTCGCTGACACTGGCCAGGCCGCGCCTGACGATTCTGGGAACGGCGAGAAAAACCGCGGGCAAGGCGACGGCGAATAGCGGCACGTAGATCGGATAAACAGCGCCCATAAGGGTAAGAACGGGCCAGCCCTTGTCGGCGACGCCGCCAAACAGCACCCGTAGCTCGCCGATCGCGGTCCCCACGCTTTCGACCGAGGCGATCTCGTCCGTGCCGGCCGACCCCCTGATATCAGCCCCTTCAAACAGATAGGTCAGGTGCGCAAGCTCACCGTAGGCTGCAGGGATGGTTCCGTAGGACACGAAAGAACCGTTCGTCGTCGCCGCAACATACCAAAGCCCGTCATACTGCTGCTTGAGCGCGTCCAACTCCGGTGTATCTCTTATTTCAAGCCGCCCTTCGGCATCGAGCGCAACGGCCGGGGCCAACGCGGCGGTGATATGGTCCTCCAGCGCAACGTTCGGAGAAAGGATCGTCGCGCCGTAGAAGCAGAGCCCGATAACCACAGCCGTCACTACGCCGACGAAGACGAGGCTGAGCTGCCAGCTGAGCCGCCACCAGAGCGACGGATTGGTGTTTCCCGCCCCTCCCATCATTCTTCCTTCATCAGATATCCGACACCGCGGATATTGTGGATCGAAACCTCGGCTCCTGCGTCGGAAAGCCGTTTGCGAAGCCGCGATATGTGGGCATCGAGGGCGTTCGACTGAATTTCCTCTTCATAATTGTAGACCGCCGCCTCCAGCGTCGAGCGGAGCACGGTCTTCTCCTTGCGCCTTGCGAGTGCGGCCAGCACCAGAAGTTCTCGCCGGGGCAGATCGAGCGGCGTATCGCCGACCGTGACGCTCAGATGCAGCGGATCGATCACCATGCGCCCAGCCGCGATCTTGAGATCGGACAGGTTCGGCGGCCGGCGCAGCACGGCGCGCAGCCGCGCCATCAGCTCCTCGACCAGAAACGGCTTGCCGAGGTAGTCGTCGGCACCGAGATCGAGGCCTTCCACCCGTTCCTTCGGCTCGTTCAGCGCCGTCAGCACGATGATCGGCGTCTCCTTCCCCGTCCGCCTCAACTCCGGAATGAAGCGCAACCCTTCGCCATCCGGCAGGCGCCGGTCGAGCAGGATCGCATCGTAGAGGTTCTGCCGCGTCAGCTCGACCGCGTCGGCCAGATGCATCGTGTGGTCGGTGACGATCCCGTGTTTGCCGAGCGCCGCCGACAGCGCCTCGGCCAGCTCCCTCTCGTCTTCTATCAACAGTATCCGCATCGCTCGTCCATTGTCTCGCTCACCCCTCTCTCCGCCACAAGGGTTGCGGCAGCATTGCGGAGCTTGCAAGGCAGCCGGTCATGCTGCTGCAATTGTTGAAGTCCAGCACAAAGAATATTCGCGGCAGCTGGAGATCAAGATGATCCGACCTATCCTACGTCTCCTGACGAGACACTTCCTTTCCGCCTTCCTCCTCGCCGCGCTGCTCGCAGCGCCCCTCGTGATACTGCACACGCTTCACGAAAAGGCAGCCTTCGAGAGCGGTCTCCTGATGGAGGTGCGATGAGCGTGCGAGCGAGCGAGCGAACCTCAGGCGGTCTCGCTGCCTGCCATGCAATAGGCCGAGAACGCCTGAAGATAGGCTTGCACCCTGGAACGGTTCTCCGCGGTTTCGACGGTCCTGAGCACATCGGCCGGCTCCAGTTTCATCAGAGGAAGCCGGAGGAAAATATCGCCGGCGAACCGGTCGGTGATGGTCGCAAGGATCGTGCGAAGACCGGCCAGCATGTCGTCGCCGCGATGCGATGCGTGCAGCAGCGCGATCGGCTTATGGACGATCTCATCTCCCGATACCAGCCAGTCGATCGCATTCTTCAGCCCGCCGGGGATGGATCGCACATATTCCGGGCTGGCAATGATCACCCCGTCGCTCTGAGCGATCGCCTCGATGAAATCCCGCACCGCCGCCGGCAGAAATTCCCCCTCGAGATCGGGCGAAAATACCGGCAAACCTCCCACGCCATCGAAGATCGCAATTTCGGTCTCATCTGGCGCAACGGCGCGCACCGCCCGCAGCATCGATGTATTGGTGGAATTGCGCCGGGCGCTGCCGGATATGGCGAGAATCTTCATGGCCCCTAACAGGAATCGATCGATCATGGCTGTCAACGCAAAAGGCTAGGATCGATTGAGTAACGCCAAAAAAGCGACTTTTGCTTGAACTAGCCAAGCCTCGCGTTAGCCTGAGTACTGCTGCCGAATCGGCGGGAATTACCCTCGAGGAAATACACATGACGGCTTTGATCGAGGCACGGGGCGTCAGCAAACGCTTCCGGCAGCACAAGAGATTTCCGGGCCTGCTGGGCGCCCTGAAGACGTTGGTGACCAACGAATATACCGAAGTTCTGGCCGTTTCCGACATTGGTTTCGACATCACGGCAGGCGAGGCCGTTGGTTATCTCGGCCCCAATGGCGCCGGCAAATCCACGATGATCAAAATGATGACCGGCATTCTGGTGCCGAGTGCCGGCACGCTCTCGGTGCTCGGACGCACGCCGCATCTCAAGCGGATGGACAATGCGCGCGAGATCGGAGTTGTTTTTGGCCAGCGCAGCCAGCTGTGGTGGGATCTGCCGCTGGTCGACAGTTTTACCTTGCACCAGCGCATCTATGATATCCCAGCCGCCCGCTACGCGGACAATCTCCGGCGATTCAGCGAATTGCTCGATCTCACGCCCTTTCTCGACCGCGCGGTGCGCCAGCTCAGCCTCGGCCAACGCATGCGCGCCGAGATCGTGATGTCGCTGCTGCATGATCCCAAGATCCTCTTTCTCGACGAACCCACAATCGGGCTTGATGTGGTCGCCAAGGATGCGGTGCGGCGCTTCCTCGCCGAGATCAACCGCGAGCGCGGCGTCACCATCATTCTCACCACCCATGACCTTCAGGACATCGAAACCATCTGCCCGCGGCTGATCATGGTCGATCATAGCAGGCTCATCTTCGACGGCGAGTTGAGGAGCCTGCGTGCGGCATTGGGCTCTGCCCGGCGGCTGACGCTTGAATTTGCCAGCGACCCTGGACCGCTGCCGTTGCGCACCGCGGCCCTCGTCAGCGACGAGGGCTTGCGCAAGAACTATCTCATCGAGCATGAAGACATCTCGCTGGTCGCAATCCTGTCGGAGGTCGGCAGCGGGCGCGGTCTCAAGGACGTGGCGCTGCACGAGCCCGACATCGAAGAGGTCATCCGCACCTTCTACCAGCGCCGCAACGCCGACCAGCGTAGCAATGCCAAGGCCCGGGCATCATGAGCGCCTATTTCGCCTTTGCGCGCAGTTCGTTCCATTCGCAACTCGCCTACCGCAACGAAGTATGGGCCAACATCTTCGGCAAACTCGTGCAGGTCTTTGCTCGTGTCGCCATCTGGCAGGCGGCCTATGCCGGCGTCGGCGCAATCGTGGTCGAGGGGGTCTCCCTGCAGCAGATGGTGACCTATGCCCTGCTCGGCGGCGCCGTGATGGGCGCAACCCGCCCAGAAAGGATCATCGGCGAGATCGGCCGGTCGCTCAAAACAGGCGATGTCGCGATCTGGTTACTCAAGCCCTTGTCCTATCCTCTCTATCTCTTCGCCAACGAATGCGGCAGCTTTCTCTACCGCCTGGCAACGCAGGTCATCCCGACCGTCGCCTTCACCGCCTTGTTTTACGGCATGCTGCCGCCCGTAAGCCCGTTCCATGCCGTGATGTTCATCGCCTTCTGGGCGCTGTCCTTTGCGCTGCTGTTCCTGATATCAGCGCTTTTCGGCCTCGTCGCTTTCTGGCTGATGACCAGCTTCTCGCTGGACTGGATCCTGGGCGCCCTGCTGCAACTGTTCTCAGGCGTGCTGGTGCCCTTCTGGTTCTTCCCCGAACCTCTGGCCATGATTGCCCGCCACCTGCCCTTTGCCTGGATCGTCTATTACCCCAATGCCGTCTATCTCGGCAGGCTTTCCACGCCCGAGATCTGGCTTCATCTCGGCCTGGGGCTCGGCTGGGCCGCCTTGTTCCTCGCCGGCGTCCTTTGGCTGTGGCGCCGCGCTTCCAGCCGTATCACCGTGCAGGGAGGTTGATCATGCTGATGCATCACCTGCGCGTCCTGCCGCTGCTGGTGCGGATGCACGTCCGCTCCAAGATGGAATATCGCGGCGCTTTCTGGCTCGACCGTCTTGCGCAGATACTCTCCTATGGCAGCGTCTTCGCCACCATCGGAATCCTGCTTGCCCGCTTCGACACGCTCGGCGGCTGGACCTGGCCGGAGCTTGCACTGTTGTTCAGCTTCCAACTGCTGGCCTATTCGCTCGGCGCTGCGATGAGCTTCGTGCAGTTGCGCGAGCTCGAAGAACTGGTGCGGCTCGGCACTTACGACACGCTGCTGGTAAAACCTTTCAGCCCTTGGGCCTATCTGGTCTTTTCCGGCCTCAATATCGGCTACGCCGGTCACATCATCCTCGCAGCGGCGCTGATGGCCTGGGCAGTTCTGTCGGTCGACTTCGTTTGGTCGGTCTGGTCCGCGTCATTCTTCATTGCTGCGCTTGTCAGCGCAACGCTGCTGACGGGTGCGCTCATCACCATGATCGGCGCCACCGCGCTGATCTGGGTGCGGTCCAACCATTTGTTCTCGATCTTCTTCGGCTTTTGGGAGTTGACCCGCTACCCGCTCAATATTTTTCCTGGCGGCATACAGCTCATCCTCATAACCGCAGTCCCGCTGGCCCTCACCAGTTCCGTTCCCGTCGGCGCCCTGCTCGGCAAGCCCATCCCGATCCTCGGGGGCTGGGCCGAGCCGGTGTCGCTTGTGGCCGGGCCGATCTGGGTCTTGATGGCAATCGCTCACTGGCGGTACGCCACCGGCAAATATCAGGGTGCCGGCGGCTGATCGGGCCAGCCGGCGTCAGGACGCCTGCGCCGACGATCTCGCGCGGACCTCGAGGAATGCCGCGGTCAGCTTCGCCAGCACCGGTGAGGTGCAGGTGCCATTGGCGCCGCCGATCGGATCGACGATATGGATCTGCCGGAGATCCTCCATGAACGCGTCCCAAAGCGGCGGTCCGCCTTCTTCAAGAAGCTGCGCGCGGATGCTCAGTTCCTCGCTCACCGGCAGATGGCGGCGTCCCCAGGCGCCGATCATCGCGAAGACGGGCACGAGCTGGATCGCCGGCTCCGTCAGGCTGTAGATTGCTTTCTGGCTGTGGCTCGGATCGTCCCGCTTGCTGATGAATCCTAGCGAGAGCAGACGCTTCAACCTGGCGGCCAGTATGTTGGAGGCGATCCCCTCCTCCGAATGGGTCAGAAGCTCGCGGAAATGACGGCGGTTGCCAAACATGATGTCCCTGATGATGATGAGGCTCCACCGATCGCCCAGCACTTCCATCGTCAGGTTGATCGGGCAGCCCGACCGCAGTTCGATATCCACCAATTCTCTCCTTCGAAAAACTGGTTGCAATATAGGATCACTTATGCAACAAAGCAACCAGTTTCAAACAGCAATCAGATGGAGGAAAGCATGACCAAAGTGCGTGTCGCAGCGTTTTCCCTTTCCGTGGATGGTTTCGGCGCCGGGCCGGAGCAGAGCCTGAGCGATCCGCTGGGCAAGCGGGGAACGGAACTGTTTGAATGGTTTTTCCGCACCCGCACCTTCCGCGCGATGATCGGAAAGGACGGCGGTTCTGAAGGCGTCGATGAAAATTATGCCGCCCGCGGCATGGCCGATTTCGGCGCCTTCATTCTCGGGCGCAACATGTTCGGCCCCATCCGCGGCGATTGGCCGGATGACGCCTGGAAAGGCTGGTGGGGGCCGAACCCGCCTTATCACGCACCGACCTTTATCCTGACACATCACCCCCGCGAACCCATCGTCATGGAAGGCGGGACGACGTTTCACTTCGTCACCGGCGGCATCGAGGAAGCGCTTGCCAAGGCGAAGGCCGCGGCTGGCGGCAAGGATGTGAAAATCGGCGGCGGCGTCAGCACAGTCCGCCAATATCTGCAGGCCGGCCTGATCGACGAATTGCATTTCGCCATCTCGCCGGTCGTGCTCGGCAAGGGCGAAGCGATGTTCACCGGCATCGACCTCCCGGCGCTGGGCTTCCGCGTCGTCGAGCATGTGACGACCGAACACGCCACCCATATCGTGATGGCAAAATAAACGAGCCGAAACCATCCTGGCAGGCGCCGCTCTGACGGTCGCCTGCCTGAATCGTTCCCAGGTCCGAGACCAAACCGTGTTAAGAAAGCTGTGGCATTGCTCCCGAATGAGCGTAAAATAAAGGGCATCGGCCCATCGGACATCGGCGAGACCGCTTGAGAGATCATACGTGCTCTTGCCATTTCATGGAGGGCACGGAAATGCTCCTGTCACTCATTTCCCTTAACGATGATGAAATCATCACTGTCACCGATGCTGTTCGGCAATGGTGCTGCGAGAGGAAACTAGACATCGACAGCATCGAAGGACACCGCGCCATCACCGTCGCCGTCGATCTCATCCAGATGAACAGCGACCGCAACAGGCTTTTTACCGAGCTGTCGAAGCAGCTGGATCACCGGTAGGATTATCGATCCATCGAACCCGTCCCGGAGAGATGCAAGGAGCAACGCTGCGACGGGTCTCGAAGCGCGAGGCGGGCGCACAGCTCGATCGAATTTGCTTAGCTAAAGACGTTTTTCAAAGAACGTGTCAGGGTACGGGTCGTCGTTGAAACGGTCGATCTCGTTCCAGCCGGTTCCGCGATAAAGCTGTGTTGCCTCGGGCAGCGCACTATTCGTATCCAAACGCAGGATCTTGACGGACAACTCGCGGGCGATGGTCTCGGCAGCCGTCATCAGGCGTTTTGCCAACCCGAGGCCGCGCGCGGAGGGCGCGACCCACAGTCTTTTGATCTCCGCCACCTCGCCATCACTGCCCTTCAATCCGACGCAGCCGATCGGCAGACGATCTGACAGGGCCACCAGGAATGCCCCGCGCGGACGGATCATATCCTTGGCGTCGGGATCGCGAGAAAGCGAGACATCGAAACCCTTCTCGAAGCGGCGTGCAAGTTCGCCATAATATTCACTCAGACAATATCTGGCGTCCTCGTGTTGAGGATCTTGCTCCTCGAGAATGATGTGGTCACGCCTGAGCGAGGAAGCGACGATATCCATGGCGCGCAGGAGCTCTTCCGGGCGGCGATGGCGTGCCAGAAAAGATTGAGCCTGCGCGTTGGAAAGCGCTTCATAAGCCCGAAACTCGGAACGGCCGCTTTCGGTCAGCCGGACAATACGGCGGCGCGCATCCTCCGAGTTCGCGACCGTCTCGATGAGCCCCTCCTCTTCCAGACTGCGCAGCAGTCGGCTCATCAGACCCGAGTCGAGACCGAGATAATCGCGGATCATCGCAACGTCCGATTGGCCCTTGCCGATCGCATTGAGAACGCGAGCTGCGCCCAAAGGGCGGCCACGTCCGAGGAAAGAGGTATCGAGAGCGCCGACTTCGGAGGTGACGGCACGGTTGAAGCGACGGACACGAGAGACAGGATCGAAAGCCATATTATCTGACTTAGGTCAGGTAATTGATCATGTCAATTCTGCGCACTCAAAAAGCAGATTTTCCGGCCGGTCGCCGGCCGACGGCCACCTTGCGCAACACCATCCCCTCACCTATGGAAATGCAACATTCCGCAAGGCCTCTCAGTGTTCCGTTTTGCCCTTCATCTCCTGATCGCCCTCATCCTGACGTTGCTGACTGAGATCGGCGGCATCGCCTATCTTATCGCTCTCGCCGCATCCCACATCTTCGACATACGGCGATTTCCGGCGAAGCTTGCGATTTTCCTGATTTGTTATGCCGGCGCGACATTCGCCGCGAACCTTGCCGCACCGATGTTCGGACGGGTTCCCCTCTCCTGTGTCGCCAGTGCCGCGGACCGGCTCGTGGTCCGCTCTCCGATCTATTGTCTGCTGAACCGCAACTACGTCACCCCAGACGTGCGCGATCTGGCAAAGGCGCTTGCCGTCCATATGGACAAGCAATTCCCAGGCACCGTCACCGTCGCGCTAGATGCGAATTTTCCCTTCATGAATGGCTTTCCGCTGCTTCCGCATCTGTCGCATTCCGACGGGAAAAAACTCGACTTCGCATATTATTACAAGGATGCGGACGGCGCCTTCCTGAATGGCGTCACCCGCTCGCCGATCGGCTATTTCGCCTTCGAGCAACCGAATCCCGGTGACGAACTGCCATGCGAAGGGCGTCATGACTGGCTCACCACCCGTTGGGACTTCAATGCGCTGCAGCCTCTGTTTCCGGCCTATCGCATCGAGGAACAGCGCACATCGGCCGCGATCGCCTGGCTGACCAGCGAAGGCGTGGCGCGCTTCGGCCTGCAGAAGATCTTCATCGAGCCGCATCTCAAGAACACGCTTGGGTTCACCGACAGCCATATCCGCTTTCAAGGCTGCCGCGCCGCCCGCCACGACGACCATATTCACATCCAGGTCGAATGATCCTCTCGCCGACCCGTCAAGAATGCCGGCGCGCCGTATAGATCGCCGTCGTCATATTGCGTTCGACGTGTCCGCCGAACCTGGATGCGGCGATGTCTTCCAGGGCATCGAGCAGTGCGCCACGCTCCACCGACGGCAGTGCAGTCACGTTGGAAAAAGTCGCGTAAAGCCTGCGAACGGCTGGCGGATCGAGCGTCAGCGTCCACGGGAGAAATTGCGGTGCGTCGGCAGTGAAGCCAGTGGCGGCCAGTTCCCCGACACGGGCCTCGGCGTCCAGCCCGTGAGGCAGCCGTTCGGCATCGCCGCTCGACGGGCTGGACGGGCTATTCGCGAAGAGATGAAGGGTTTCGTCGTGGAAGGCATCCGGCCGGCCGGCATCGCCAAAGACATTCCACCACAGGGCGATGGCTCCGCCCGGCCGGAGCAGATCATGGATCTTTTTCAGCGAATTGATCGGGTCAAGCCAATGGAAGGCCGTCGC
Organism: Rhizobium sp. IY2; assembly: GCF_047532935.1. Classification (NCBI taxonomy): domain Bacteria; kingdom Pseudomonadati; phylum Pseudomonadota; class Alphaproteobacteria; order Hyphomicrobiales; family Rhizobiaceae; genus Rhizobium; species Rhizobium sp. IY2. Next base: position 755,063 of record NZ_JBLKNU010000001.1, on the reverse strand, counting down.
AGCGGCGACGAGATCGAAGGAGGCAGGCTCGAGATCCGCGGTCTCGAAAGGAGCCGTCACGATATCAAGACGCGCGTCGTCGATCGAGGCGCGAAGGTAGTCCGCAAGCCGGCCATCAGGCTCGACGGCAACGAGCCTGCGCGGCCGGTGGCCGAGCAACGTCCTGGTCGCCAACCCTGAACCGGCGCCGATCTCCAATATGTCGATGCCGGCCTTGAGACCGGCGCGCTCGCGCAAGGCCATCCATGTCGCTTGCGGATAAGGCGGCCGCCCGCGGTGATAATTGGCAGGATCATTCCCAAACGCTTCGCGGCCAAACCGACGGTCGAGCTTTACCGTTTCCATCGCGGACTCCATCTACAGCGTCCTTTGAATTATGCGGCAGCCAGGCTATCAAACGGGGTGGGTTTCGTCATAGGCGCGTTGTGCCGCAAAAATGGCATCCATATTCTTCTCGGCCCAGTGGGCAAGAGCGGAAACGGTATCCGTCAGGGTGCGCCCCAGCGGCGTCAGCGCATATTCGACGGTCACCGGCACGGTCGGAAAGATGGTGCGAGAGATCAGCCCGTTGCGCTCCAGCTTCCGCAGCGTCTGGGCCAGAACCTTCTGCGATATACCCTTGATATCGCGGCGGATGTGGTTGAAACGCACCGGCCCGCCTTCCAGCCGGTCGAGAATGAGCAGCGCCCATTTGTCCGCCAGCCGGTCCAGCACCAGCCGCGTCGGGCAGCGGTCCTCATAGACGTTGTAGGCCTGTTGCATCGCCGTCATCTGCTTTTCCCTTCCCGAAGCGGTTTCCCGGAGGAAACCAGGTGACAAAAAAGTGCTCTCTTTTCCAATCCGTATTTACCTGTATCTATCCAATAGTAAGATAGTTTCCAATAGATACCAAGGAGAGTGACATGAGCAACAAGATTCTCGTTCTCGGCGCGACGGGTACCGTCGGCAAGCATGTGGTGGATGGGCTTCTGGCGAAGGGCGAGGCTGTCAAGGCCGCTTCCCGCACGGGCAAGCCCGTGGCGGGCGCCGAGGGCGTCGTCTTCGACCATGGCAAGCCGGAAACCCATGGCCCGGCCTTCGAGGGCGTCGACCGCGCCCATGTGCTTCTGCCTTCCGGCTATGTCGATGCCAAGGGTCTGCTGCTGCCCATCATCGAAGCGGCGGCCAGCCGCAAGGTAAAGGTCGTGTTCCAGAGCGTTTTCGGCGTCGACGCCGACGACTCCATCCCCTATCGCCAAGTCGAGATCGCCCTGGAGAAATCAGGAACACCCTACGTCATCCTGCGTCCGAACTGGTTCGCCGACAATTTTCATACCTTCTGGAAGGCCGGCATCGACCATGGCCAGATCGCGCTTCCGGCCGCCGAAGGCAAGTCGAGCTTCATCGACGCCCGCGACATCGCGGCAAGCGCGGTGGCCGCCCTCACCTCCTCAGCCTTCGACGGCAAGGCGTTCAACCTGACCGGTCCGGAAGCCCTGTCCTATACAGAGGCCGCCGTCATTCTTTCCGATGTCATCGGCAAGCCCGTTGCTTACAACGCCATCACGGACGAAGCCTTCGTCGGCATTCTCACCGGCGCTGGCGTGCCGGCCGACTATGCGAGCTTCCTCGCTTCGATCTTCTATCCGGTTCGCCAGGGCTGGACCGCCGCCGTGACCGGCGATGTCGAGACGCTGACGGGCAAGGCGCCGCGTTCGCTGAAGACTTACGCGGCAGATTATGCCGCGGCACTGAAGGCATAAGTGCAAACAAAGTCGCAGACGGCGGTGTCCGCCGTCTGCCCTCCATGCAATGATAAAAGGAAGTCCGGCAATCGCCGCCGCAGCCGCCCCAGACGACATTCCCCAGGGAGCCATGCCATGCGTCCAGCCATCGCGATCCTCTTCCTGGTTGAAACCTGTCTTTATGCCGTTGCCTCGCTCACCCACGCCGGGCTCGTCCTCGAAGGCCATGAACACCGGCAGGCGATGATTGCCGAAGCAGTGATATCAGCCGTCCTCCTTCTCGGCCTGACCGCGCTCAGCCTTGACCGACCGTGGAGCCGCGCGGCTGCGATCTCGGCCCAGTCCTTCGCCCTCCTCGGCACTCTCGTCGGCGCCTTCACCATCGCCGTCGGCGTCGGCCCGCAAACCAGGCTCGATTACGTCACCCATGCCGTAATGATCCTGCTCCTGGTCACAGGCCTCATCTGGCTGACAAGGAAGCGGAACGCCCCGAGATAAGGATCGAGCCACGACGCCTATCGCAACGGCAGTTCGTAGCTCCGCTTCAGCGTTTCCATCGGCACGTCGGTCTTGACGCTGAGCACGCTCGGAATACGAGTCAGGTGGTCGGCCTGAAAACGCCAGTAGCTGTGCAGATCGGCGGTGACGATCCGAAGCACGGCATCGCATTCCCCTGTGGTCAGGTAGCATTCCATCACCTCGGGAAAGCGCCTCACAGCTTCTCCGAAGCGGAGCGTCACCTCGGCGTCCTGGGTCTTGAACCACACGCGGGCAAAAACCGTCAGCCCAGCCCCGATCTTGGCAGGGTCCAGCACGGCGACGTAGCGATCGATGATCCCGGCCTCTTCCAGCAGCCGCACCCGTCGCAGGCACGGCGAAGGCGACAGCCCGACCTCCCTCGCCAGATCGACGTTCGAAATACGCCCGTCACGCTGAAGCACGCGCAGGATATGGCGATCGATCGGGTCCAACGTTCCTGGCATTTCATAGCTCCAGCTATTCTCTGAATGGCAGAATATGCCAAACTTTTGCAATTTTGAAGAAGCTTTGAAAGCTCATTGCGTGCGAACTGGCCTATCGTTCTTCTCATTAAATCGGAGATGGACTGATGGTGAAAAAGATAGAGAAAATCGTGCTCGCTTATTCGGGCGGGCTGGATACATCGATCATTCTCAAATGGTTGCAGGAGGTCTATGAGTGCGAGGTCGTGACGTTCACGGCCGATCTCGGCCAGGGCGAGGAGCTCGAGCCGGCGCGAGCCAAGGCTGCGATGTCGGGGGTCAAGGACATCCGCATCCTCGATCTGCGTGAAGAGTTCGTCCGCGATTTCGTCTTTCCGATGCTGCGGGCCAACACGCTCTATGAGGGGCAGTATCTGCTCGGCAGTTCCATCGCCCGGCCACTGATCGCCAAGCATCTGGTCGGCATAGCCCGGGAAGTCGGCGCGGATGCCGTTGCCCACGGTGCAACAGGCAAGGGCAACGACCAGATCCGGTTCGAACTGGCCGTCAATGCGCTCGATCCGTCGCTTAAGGTCATTGCTCCCTGGCGCCAATGGAACATCCGCTCCCGCACCCAGCTTCTCGAATATGCCGAGAATCATCAGATCCCGGTGCCAAGCGACAAACGCGGCGAGGCGCCATTCTCGACCGATGCCAATCTGCTGCACACCTCGACCGAAGGCAAGATTCTCGAAGATCCGGCGCAAGTCGCGCCCGATTATATCTATCAGCGCACGGTCGACCCCGTCGATGCTCCCGATGCCCCCGAGATCATCACCATCGGTTTCGAGGCAGGGGATCCGGTTTCCCTGAACGGCACGGCGATGACACCGGCCGCATTGCTGACCGAACTCAACGGACTGGGCGGCCGGCATGGCGTCGGGCGGCTCGATCTGGTCGAAAACCGCTTCATCGGCATGAAGTCGAGAGGAATATACGAGACGCCGGGAGGTACGATCCTGCTTTCGGCGCATCGCGGCATTGAATCGATCACGCTCGATCGCGCCGCCGCGCATCTGAAGGATGAGATCATGCCCCGCTACGCCGAGCTGATCTATAACGGCTTCTGGTTCGCGCCCGAGCGGGAAATGCTGCAGGCCCTGATCGACCGGAGCCAGGCCTTCGTCAGCGGCGAAGTGGCGGTAAGGCTTTACAAGGGAAGCGCCTCGGTTATCTCTCGCACCTCCCCTTGCTCACTCTATTCCGCCGACCTCGTCACCTTCGAGGAAAGCGCCGTCGCCTACGATCACCATGATGCCGAAGGCTTCATCAAGCTCAACGGATTGCGGCTCAGGAGCTGGGCAGCCCGCAACGGCAGATGACCGCTCGATCTTAGGTCAGTCAGATGGGCCGATAGGTCAATGCCCACATTACGGCACCTTTCCCCGCGGCGGGGCCGAAGCAGTCAAAACCACGGAGAAGCGAGGAACCCAATTTCAAACGATCTAAAAACAGCAGCTCGAAAATTAATCGATTTTAATTTTATCGTTAAAATTTTCTTGTTGCATCGCAAAAGAATTTAGACATTATTTTTTGTGGATGCTCAGTTTATTCGTTGGAGAACTCGCATGACTGTGACATTTCCGCTGACCGAAAAGCGCGACCCAGAGACATTGCTGAAACACCTGACGTTGCACAAGCTAAGCGTTCCGGGAAACTGCGTCGTGTCGCTCAAGGCCAACGTCGCCCACGTCTCATCCTCCCATACGACCGCGCTCGGCACCGCCCGTACGGCTTGGTAGGGGATCGGGGGGTATTCTCTAGCTCCCTCATCCTTGAGGTGCGGATCCGTAGGATCTCCTCGAAGGACACGCGCAACGCTGCTTCTCGCATGTCGGACGCCTGCGGCGCCAACCCCATGTCAGGGGAAATAGGAACATTCCCCGAGCATCGGAAGCGGCAATCGAGCTGACCTCAACCGTCGTAAACGACAGCAATCTTGTTCCCAGCCGGGTCACGCATGTAAGCGGAATACCAGTTCGGCCCGTAATGCGGACGTAGACCAGGTGCGCCCTCATCCGTTCCCCCATTGCTCATCGCAGCTTCGTAGAAAGCGTCTACCTCGGCGCGGGACTGGGCCATGAAACCGACCATCGAGCCGTTTCCGGCGCTTGCCTGCTCGCCGTCGAAAGGCTTGCAGATCCACAGAATGAAACCTTCGCCTTTTCCACGTTCGGAATAGGCTCGCCATCCAGGAAATTCCTTATGTTTGCTCCATCCGATCGTTGCCAGAGCGGCATCGTAAAAGGCGTTCGATTTGGCGAAATCGATTGCGCCGAGGGTTGCGTAAACGTTCATCACCTTCCCTTCCCTGCTGCAGGATCACGCAGAATTCATATCGCGCACACACGAACATAACAAGAACAATTACGGGCAGTTTTGCGAAGGATCCTCGCAGCAGACGGTGATTGCCGTGTCTGCAAAAATTCCTATTCTGCGCATTGCCGATGGCGATGAAACCTCGGTGTACCCCCATGACTGCGACGGGAAATTTGGATCACATCATGATGACTTTGGACCGCCCTGATCTCAGCGATATCCACCGTGGCGACTGGGTGGATCGCCGTTTGCCGGCCGCATGGCGGCCATATACGCGGTTGGCGCGGCTGGATCGCCCGGTCGGGATATGGCTGACACTTTTCCCATGCTGGGCCGCCCTTATTCAGGCATCGAACGGCCTCCCGGACCTCAGGCAATTGGCGATCTTTTCCCTCGGCGCTCTTCTGATGAGAAGCGCCGGTTCCACAATCAACGACATCGCCGACCGGAAGTTTGACGGCCATGTGGAACGGACCCGCTTTCGGCCCTTGGCAAGCGGAGAGATTTCCACGCTGCCGGCCTTTGTCTTCCTTGCCGTTGAACTCGCACTGGCGGCTTTGCTTCTGTTCTTCCTGACGCCCTACACACGCCTCATTGCGATATGTGTACTGCCGCTCGTCTTCGTCTATCCGCTCTGCAAGCGCTTCACCCACTGGCCGCAGGCCGTCCTGGGCGCAGCGTTCAATTGGGGGATGCTAATGGCATGGGCCGAGGCTGCAGGCCACATCCCGGTTGGTGCCATGCTCATGTGGGCCGGCGCCATCGCCTGGCAGATTGGCTATGATACCGTCTATGCCTATGTCGATCTGAAGGACGACACCCGTCTCGGCCTGAAATCGACGGCAATCCTGTTCGGCCGGCATGGCAAGATCTTGATCGGCCTGTTCTATGCCTTGGCGGTCGGCGCGTGGTCGCTCGGGGGCTGGCTGTTGGAAATGTCACCGCCTTATGCGATCGGAATGCTGGTGATCGCTGTCCATCTTGGCTGGCAGACCCGGCGGATCGACCTTGCCCGCCCGGACGTGAATTTTCGCTTGTTCCTGGCGAATATCCTGACGGGAGTGCTGCTCGCTTGCACGACGTTTTCAGGCACATGGTAAGCAGCTCGAGGACGTTAGCACCGATGACCTACGTCAAACATGGCGTGCTCGCCGCGGTCGTGACGCTGGCGGCAACGATGACATCCCTCCATCAGGCGTATGCGCAACCATGCGAGCAGCAAACCTTCGAAGAGGCGAAATATGTCGTCTGCACGCTGGAACCGGGCAAAGCCGATCTGCGATTGTTCTGGAAGGATGACGATGGCGCGCCATACCGCGCTTTTTCAAGCCTTGCCGAAGCTGTTCGCGCCGAGGGGCGAACCCTGGTTTTCGCCGTCAATGCCGGGATGTATCGGGCCGATTTTTCGCCGATGGGACTTTATGTCGAGAACAGCAGGGAATTGAACCCCGCCAATACGACGCCAGCCGAAAGCTCCGCCGGTCAGGTGCCGAATTTCTACAAGAAGCCGAACGGCGTGTTCTTTCTGAGTGAAGCAGGCGCCGGGATACTCCCGACCGCTGAATTTCTGAAGCGTCGGCCCAAGGTGCGGTTCGCCACCCAGTCCGGCCCGATGCTTGTTATCGCCGACAAGCTGAACCCAATCTTCATCGTCGGCTCGACGGACCGAACCCGCCGCAGCGGTGTCGGAGCCTGCGAGCGCGGCACGGTTCGTTTCGCGATCAGCAAAGACGGGGTGAATTTCCACGATTTCGCACGGCTCTTCCGCGACCATCTGAAATGCCGGGACGCCTTGTTTCTCGATGGCGGACGAGGGGTCGGACTTTACAATCCGGACATGGGCTACAACGACTGGTCCTGGCACGGCGGCTACGGCCCTATCTTCGGGCTTGTCGAGTAGCGCAAGGAAAAGCCGGCTTCTACCAGGCCGAGGATCCTTTCAGTCGACCTTTCACTGCCAGTCCGATGCCTGATGGATGATGTCCAGGATGACGCGCCTTTCAAAAACCGCCTGCTTCGCATAGGCTCCCAAATTTCAAAGTTGGAAGGGCCGGATGGAATATATCGATTCACTCGCATTGCTCATCAGCGTCTATGTCGTCTCCCTCGTCAGCCCCGGACCGAATTTCATCATCGTCACCAACACCAGCATGACGGTGTCGCGCGCGGCCGGCCTCTTTGCGGGTCTCGGACTTGCGATCGCATCCCTGACCTGGGCCGTCATGGCGATGGCAGGCCTCGGCTTTCTGCTGACCCATTTCGATTGGCTGCATATGACGTTGCAGGTGGTCGGCGCGCTGTATCTGATCTGGCTGGGCCTGAAGATGATCCGCGGCGCGGCCAAGCCCTTGAAGACGACCGGACCGACTGAGGTCACATGGCGCTCCGCCATGCGCCGTGCTTACGTCGTCAGCATGACCAATCCGAAATCAGTGGCTTTCTTCGGAAGCATCTTTGCGCTTGTCATCCCGGCACATGCGCCTGTCTGGCTCTATTGCGTCATTGCCCTGACCTGCTTCCTGCTCTCGGCTCTCTGGTATTGCGGCCTGGCCTTTTTCTTCTCGAACCCGCGCGTTTCCGCCAGCTTCCTGCGGTTCAAGGCCGGCATCGAGCGCGTGATGGGCGCCGCCCTCATCCTCATCGGCGGCCGCCTGCTCTGGGCTCGCTGATGTCATTCCGGCATGCGGGAGGGCCGGCCACTCGGTCAGGCAGCAGGCGAGGCCGCCAAGGGTTCGTCGATCTCTTCGGGAATGAAGCCGCCGGTCTGGCGTTTCCATAGGCGGGCAAACAGGCCGTCCCGTTCGACCAGTTCATCCGGCCTGCCCTCCTCCACGATGCGCCCGTGATCGAGCACGACGATCCGGTCCATCCTGGCAATGGTCGACAGGCGGTGGGCGATAGCGATCACCGTCTTTCCCTCCATGACGAGGTTCAGCTTTTCCTGGATGGCGGCTTCGGATTCGCTGTCGAGGGCGGAAGTCGCCTCGTCGAGCACCAGGATCGGCGCGTCCTTCAGGAGAACGCGGGCGATGGCCACGCGCTGGCGCTGGCCGCCGGAAAGTTTGATGCCGCGGTCGCCGACGAAGGCATCATAGCCCCTGCGGCCTTCGCCATCGGAAAGATCGGCTATGAAGGCATCGGCGCTGGCCATCTTCGCCACCCTTTCGATCTCGTCCGTCGTCGCCTCCGGCCGGCCGTAACGGATATTGTCGCCGACCGAACGATGCAGCAGCGCGACGTCCTGCGCGATGACGCCGATGGCGCGGCGAAGGCTTGCCTGCGTGACCGTGCGGATGTCCTGCCCGTCGATCAGGATCGCGCCGTCGGCGATGTCGTAGAAGCGTAAGAGCAAGCTCACCAGCGTCGTCTTGCCGGCCCCGGAGAGGCCGACGAGCCCCACCTTTTCGCCGGCACGAACCGTCAGCGACAGGTCATCGATAACAGGCTTGCCGGAGGTGTAGGCGAATCGGACATTCTCGAAACAGATTTCCCCACGGCTGACCGTCAATTCGGTCGCATCCGGCCGGTCGGTGATGGTGGGTGGTGTCGTCATGACCGGCATGGCATCCTTGATCGTGCCAAGTGCGCGGAAGATCTGCTGTCCCATTTGCAGGAAGGTGAAAGACCCGGCCGAAAGGCGCTGGAGGATGTACACCGTTGCAACGAAATCGCCCACGGTCAGGAATCGGTCAAACAGACCCCAGAAACCAATGCTGAGCATGACGAGCCAGAGCACCATGTTGAGGCTGATGACGACGAGTTCCGTTGTCCGGTAGATGCGCTGTTCGTGGTGAAGCGTGTCGACCCCCTTGGACATGGTCTTTCTCAGCGCACCCGCCTCGCTATCTTCTGCTGCGAACTGCTTGACCATCTGGATGTTGCCGTAGATGTCCGTCAGGGCACCGGAGATGAGGCTGTTCTGCTTTGCCGAGCGGCGCGCGCGCTCCGTAAAATCCGGAACGACCTTGATCGTGAAGAGCACGTTGAAGGCAACCCAGACGACGACCGGCAGCGCAAGCTGCCAGGAGAGCGCGAGCAGAAGAACCACCGACCCGATGATCTGAAGCAGAAAGCGGGGGGCCGTCTGGAACGCGATCACGATCTGTTGCTGAACGGCATTGGCGACCTGACCGAGCCTTGATGCGACCTGACCGGCGAAAAGATCATGGAAGAAGGCGAGATCCTGCCGCTCGACGGCCTTGTGCCCCTGCCATTGAATTGCAACGGGCAGGCTGATGCCGATCGTGTGCGAGTTGAGAATATTGGTGATATAGAAAAGAACGGGCATCACCGGAAAAAGCAGAAAGGCAAGGACTGCCAGCAGCCCGAACTTGCTGTCGACGAAGAGTTCGACACCCTGCGTCGTCACTCCGTCGACAATGACCGAAAGCCCCCAGATGATCGTAAGATTGATTGCTTCGATGGCCATCGAGCTCGCCGCCATAGCGATGATGACGCCTCGAAACATCGCGATGAAGTGCAAAAGAACCGCCACAGGTCCCTTCGTGGGCAGCGGCCGGTAGGGGATATCGAGCGGCCGGATCAAGGTTTCGAAGGGACGATAGATCGCATCTGAAATCGACATGGGCCACTCGGATCAAAAAATCGGGAGGAGGCGTGGACTCAGCTACGCTGGGTCGCAGAAAATCATCTTCCGGCCGCGATCTCAATTAGAAATTTCAGAAAACGCCCGATACAAAAGGTGTCGTGAAAGCCGTTTCAGGAGCACGTGGCGCCTGAAAGCGCCAATTGCGGTCATCGCGTAATTGCGGCAGGATGTCGTCCGTAAACAGGGGGCAGGATTGAACCGGCGATCATGCTGACGGGCTCATGTCATTGCGGCAAGGCGAGCTGGACACTCGAAGGTGATCCCGGCTCGATCACCGCGTGCAACTGTACGCTCTGCCGGCGCTACGGCACGTTGTGGGCCTATGATTACGAAGGAGAGCGTATCGCTCTCACTGGAGAGACCGCCTCCTACACCCGCGCCGACAGGGACGAGCCGTCTCTAGAAATATTATTCTGCCCATCCTGCGCCTGTGTCTTGAGCTGGCGCGGCCTGCGGCTTCGAAAGGATGGCCGCCGGCGCATGGCCGTCAACATGCGGCTTGCGCCGGCCGATCTCGTTCAGGACCTGCCGATCGATCATTTCGACGGCCTTGATACGTTTGAAGACCTTCCTTCCAAAGGGCGCTGCGTGCGCGACCTCTGGTTCTGACAGCCTGTCTCGTGTCGACCGGCCGATTGCGAAAATCGCTACCCGGCCGGGTCGCACCAGACGCAGCGCTCTGACGAAAGATCGTTCCGCGATAGGCTTCTCAGCCGCGCCGCGCCGCCTCGATCGCTGCGATGTCGATCTTCCTCATGGTCATCATCGCGTCAAAAGCACGCTTTGCCTGGCCACCGCCTGCCGAGAGCGCTTCGGAGAGGACGCGCGGCGTGATCTGCCAGGACACCCCCCATTTGTCTTTGCACCAGCCGCACGCACTTTCCTGGCCGCCATTGCCGACGATGGCGTTCCAGTAGCGATCGGTTTCCTCCTGATCGTCGGTCGCGATCTGAAAGGAGAAGGCCTCGTTGTGTTTGATCGCGGGACCGCCGTTCAACCCGATGCAGGGAATCCCCGCAACGGTGAACTCGACAACCAGCACATCTCCCTGCTTACCCTCGGGATAATCTCCCGGTGCACGAATAACGGCGTCCACGGTACTGTCGGGAAAAGTCGCAGCATAGAAGCGGGCGGCAGCCTCAGCATCCTTGTCGTACCATACGCAGATCGTGTTCTTTGCCATTGTGTGCTCTCTCGCTCCTCGTTTCGCATTTCCAACTGAAATAAGAGGCAAGCCGTCTTTCTCCAGCCCACGGCAGCGATTTCCCGCGGGCAACTGCCGAGCGCTGCTAAAATGGTCGAAGTACCCGCTTCGGCCGACAGCAGAAGACGTGGCACATATGGATCGGAGCAGTTGCGGTCATTATTGATCTGTCGCATCACTTGGCCGCTGAACCAGCCTTTTGGCATTCTTTTAGGACAACACAAGTGATTTACCTGCTTCGCCACGGCGAGACCATTTGGAACACCTTGGGTCGGTTCCAGGGCCAAAAAGATTCACCACTTACAGCGCGCGGTATCGAACAGGCCGAACAAATGGCGAAGCTTTTGAAGAAGGAAATTGCAGGCAGTGAGCGATCGTTCCAGCTTCACGTCAGCCCTCTCGGCAGAACGCAGGAGACCGCGGCTCGCATCGAACGGGTATTGCCGCTGGCCGCTCGTCCGGAATCGCGGCTCATGGAGGTGACCGTCGGTTCTTGGGACGGCATGACCAAGTTCGAGATCGACAACGAGTTTCCAGGAATGCTGGACAGGTCCGACGCTTTTGATTGGTATTTCAGATCTCCAGACGGGGAGAGCTTCGATGCCGCCTGTGCGCGAGCAAAGAACTGGATCTCAGGCATATATGAACCGACAATTGCGATTTCTCACGGGCTGTTTGGCCGATTGGTACGTGGCGTATATTCCGGCCTTTCGAAGCGGGAAATGCTGGAATTGCCCGTTCCCCAAGATGGGTTTTATCGTCTTTGCGACGGTGAGTTCAGTCTGGTAAGCGCGTCGGCCGATACTTAGCACCACGACATTCATAAAAACAAAGACCTGCGACCGTCGCATGAATCAAATTCTAAACGACGCGCTTTTTCTGTCTTCGACACAAAACTCGTGTCAGACTGGGCTATCTACGCATACGCCTGCACGACGATCGAAAGGCTCGAAGCCATGCACAAGTTCACTGTCACTATTACGCGGGAGATCGAGGCTGACACCGCCGAGGAGGCCGCCCTGCTCCTCTATCAGGAACTGTCGAGGGGACCGGTCCCCGATCGCTACGCGGTCACCGACGAGACGAACGCCACCACGGAGGTGAAGCTGGACCGCGAAAAGGCCGATGAATTCGCCAGCATCGATCACACCGCCGACCCAGGCAATTGGTAAGCATCACATGACCTGCCAGAGATCCGGCTTTGCGCCGCGAGCGCAAGTGCGGTAGTTGCGGGTCCCCTTCTCCGGCGCGAATGCTGGCTGTAAATAGCCGTTCGGCCGGAATATCGAGAGCCAAGGAAAGACCGTGATCTCACCAATCAAAATAGCCGTCGCCGGCGCGAGGGGCCGCATGGGTCGTGCCATCCTGCCACTGCTGGCGGCCGATCCGGCTTTTGCGTTCGTCGGCGGCATTGGCCGTGAGGGCTCTATGGGTGCCGGGCTGATCGATCGTTCGGCCGCGATCGGAGCGGCCGACGTGATCCTGGATTTCACGACGGGAAGCGCTGCGGCCGAACTTGCCGGCTTGTGTGCTTCGGCCGGTGGACCGGCCTTGGTAATCGGGGCGACAGGTTTCGAGCCAGATGAACTGGAACGGATCGCCGAGGCCGCCCGCACGATTCCGATCCTGCGCTCCGGCAATTTCTCCATCGGCGTCAACATGCTGATCGGTCTGGTCGCCCAAACCGCCCGCGCCCTTCCTGCGCATGAGTGGGATATCGAAATCCTCGAAGCCCATCACAACAGGAAGATCGACGCGCCCTCCGGCACGGCGCTGATGCTTGGTGAAGCAGCCGCCGAGGGCCGCGGCGTTTCTCTCGCATCCGTCGAGCGGCGCGGCCGTGACGGCATCACCGGCGAGCGGCCGCCCGGCGAGATCGGTTTCGCCGTGTTGCGCGCCGGCGGGATCGTCGGAGAACACAGCGTGATGTTTGCCGCCGCCGAGGAAGTCGTGACGCTCTCGCATTCGGCTCTCGATCGCGGCATGTTCGCCCGCGGCGCGCTTGCCGCCGCCCGCTGGATCGCGGGACGCGCACCCGGCGAATACGGCATGAGGGATGCGCTGGGGCTGGCGTGAATAAGGGAAACAAGCTCACAGCATATCGAGGATTGCCGAAGCGACGACCACTTCGGTTCCGGCCAGTCCCACTGAGCAAAACAGCGTCGTATCCTCAGGTGATCTCCGCCCCGTCGCTTTCCCGGCAATGATATCGGCAAGGTCGACCATGCGACTGTCGTTGCCCGAGCCGGCAAGGAAAAACGGCGACGCATAGGCGCGCGTCTGCTCCGGAGAATCCGTCGCGATCACGGCTGCCGCATCGGCGATATCCAGGCCGAGTTCGTATCCCCGATACGTTTTCGGGCCGACGGTGTTGACGTGCGCACCGGGCTTCAAATCTCCAGCATGAACGACAGGCGTTTGGCTCGTTGTCGCGCAGATGACGATATCGGCATCATCGACGGCTTCGATGGCGCTGCCGGCAACCTCCACCTCAATATCCAAGGCGTGCTGCATCTCGCTTGCGAAAGCCGTACGCTTTTCCTCGTCGCGGCTATAGACGCGGGCGCGATCCAGTTTTCGAACCGCGGCGGCTGCGGCAAGCTGGGTTCGCGCTTGCGCTCCGCTGCCGAGTATCCCCACGGTCCTGGCATCCGGCGCGCTGAGGTGACGGATGGCGAGACCTCCGATCGCACCGGTCCTGAGATTGCCGAGACGCTCTCCGAGAACGATACCTTTGAGCCTGGCGTCGTCGGCCGACCATACCGCCACGATCTGCGAATGCTCCACCCCCTCGAATGTTTCATAGGCCCGAAAGCCCGCGAGCGGTTTGTCGCCGAGGATGCCGCCGACGGTGAAGACGAGATCGCCGCGATCGGCAAACGAGACATGATGCCGGGGCGGAGAGATCAGCCGATTGCCGGCTCTCGCGAGAAAAGCGGTCTCGAGCGCATCGATCGCGACCGTCATCAACGCGCCATCGACCAGATCTTCGTCTCTCAGGACTTTCGCCATCCCCAAACCTCCGGTTCATGCCGGCACCCTGCAACCCCAACCCCGCTTGAGGTCAATAGGTCAGCAAACCGATATGCGCGGGAGACTTAATCGACCAGACGGCGCGCCATCATGACGTCGTCGATCTCCCTGCCCTCCTCCAGAACCCCGCCGGGAATCCTGCCGATTTCGGAGAAGCCTTCCCGCTGGTAGAACCGTATTGCCGCCGGGTTCTCAGCGCTGACGAAGAGTTCCAGCTGCAGGATGCCGATATCGCGGGCGTGATCGGCAACCGCACTGAGCAGCCTGCTGGCAAGGCCCGTTCCGCGCAGGCTCCTTCTGACATAGACCATGATGATCGTTGCGCGATGGGCCATCTTGCTCGACCGCTGGCGAAGCAGGCCGGTTATGCCGACGGGTTCATCGCCCTGAAACGCGATGAAAACCGGCTCGTTCAGGCGATTGCGCCATTCCTCGAGAGAAAGAACCTCCCAGTCTTCGTAGCGGCTTGCAAAGAGGGACGGTTCGGTGCGAAGCGCTTCCAGACGGATGCGCCGGAAAGCCTCCACCTCGTCTGCCCTGATATGCCTGATCGCTGTACCGCTTCCATCCATCGGAACCTCCTTCGAGATGAGAGGTACAGTCAATACAGATGGGCTCAGCCGATGCAACCGGCGTTGAAAGCTTCATGCCCCAGCCTGTGGCGATCGTCTCAAGCGCCGATCACTGCGCCGGACTCCTCAGCCGGCCGCCCTTCCGGACGGCCGGTTCACGGGGTGGGTCGACCACTGTTTGATCGGTTGGGGGCGCGGCCGGTTCGCCGGTTGGGCCGACCGCTGGTTTATCGGTTGGCCCGTCGACAGGCTGCCTCGTCGACCGGACGATCAACGGATCGGCTGGCTGGACGGCGGATTGATCGGTTGTCGGCCCGTTCACCGGTTCCCCGGTTGGCCCGGCGGCCGATTGTTCGGTTGGTTCGCCCGCTGCTTCATCAGTTGGCTTGTCGATCTTGAACGATACAACTTCATGGATGATGACGAGAAGAACTATCCCGACCAACGTGCATGTCAGCGCGTAGAGAAGGAAATATTTCAGTGCATATCCCTCGCTAGTTGGCAGCACCAACTTGACAATGGTGCAAACGATATTTCCGCATTATTGAACGATACTTGAGACGAAGGCAATCATTTTCAAGCATAGCTATGAAATTTCAAAAATGGACAGAACGGAATAGAGTAAGTATTGTAGATATTTAGGAAGCCCTCTCTGGATGCTCAATTTATCTTGAGCCTCGGCAAGGACGAGAAAGTACTCTGGATCCCAAGCCCGGGTCTCCTGGGCGAAGACAGAGCTGGCGATATGGGCTAAATTGCATAGCGCCGGCAGCCTGCCTTCGGGGGCGGTCCCTCCAGGATCGGCGGCGGCAGGGGGAACTTATGTCGGCAATTGCATCTCTGTTTCAGGAAGCCGCCCGGCTTGCTGCGGGGTTCCGGCAGGCAGGGCCCGCCCGCCATGTGCCTGCCCACGATTACGCAGCCTCGCTTGCCTGCTTCGACGAACCGCTGCCGGCAGCCGGTTGCGATATGCTCAATGTCGTCAGGCAGTTGGCGAGTGACGCCGAACCCGGGCTGCACGCAACCACGGGCCCGCGCTTCTTCGGCTGGGTCATCGGCGGCTCCCATCCGGTCGGCGTCGCGGCCGATTTCCTCACCAGCGCCTGGGGCCAGAACGCCGGAAACCATGCCGCCGCCCCGGCCGCAGCCGCAGTCGAGACCATCGCGGCGAGATGGCTCCTCGATCTCCTGAAGCTGCCGGCCGAAAGCTCGGTCGGCTTCGTCACCGGGGCGACAGTGGCGAACTTCACCTGCCTTGCCGCCGCCCGCGGCGAAGTGCTGCGCCGGGCGGGCTGGGATGCCGATGCGAGTGGCCTGTTCGGCGCGCCTGAGATCACCGTGCTGATCGGCGACGACGCCCATACGACGGTCTTCTCCGCACTGCAATTTCTCGGCCTCGGGCACGATCGCGTGTTGCGCGTGCGCACCGATCCAGTAGGCCGGATAGACCCGGTCGCGCTGACCGGCACACTCGATACCGTCTCCGGTCCCCTCATCGCCATCCTCCAGGCGGGGCAGATCAATACTGGCGCCTTCGACGATTTCGCCGCCATCATCCCGCTGTTGAAGGCGAAAGGCGCCTGGGTGCATGTCGACGGCGCCTTCGGCCTCTGGGCGCAGACGTCGGTGAAAACCAGCCACCTCAGCCGCGGCATCGAAGCGGCCGACAGCTGGGCGACCGACGGCCACAAATGGCTGCAGACGCCCTATGATTGCGGCTATGCGATCGTCCGCGACGAACTCGCCCATCGCCGCGCCATGACGATCGCCGCAAGCTATCTGCCGCTCGCTGGCGAAGGCGAGCGCGATCCTTCCCATTACGTGCCCGAGCTTTCGCGAAGGGCGCGCGGCTTTGCCACTTGGGCGATGCTGAAACATCTCGGCCGCGAGGGTGTAACCGCCCTCATCGACCAGTGCTGCGCCTCGGCGCAGCTGATCGCCGATCGGCTCGCACGCGAGCCCGGCATCGCCATTCTGAACGAGGTGGCCCTGAACCAGCTCGTCATCCGCTTCGGTACCGACCTGCCCTCCGAAGAAGGCGACGCGCTGACGCGAAAGACCATCGAAAAGATCAAGGCGGACGGCATGATCTTCGCAGGCGGCGCCAAATGGCGCGGCCGCGACATCCTGCGTCTCTCCGTCACCAATTTCCAGACGACATCAGATCAGGCGCAACTCGCCGCAGAAAGCATCATCGCCGCCTTCAAGAGTGTCAGCTGAGAATGATGCATCAGCTCCCCTGGTTCGCCCGCGCACAGAATGGTGCTGTCGCCGGCCGCGCATCCCAAATGAAACTTTCCGCGAGAAGCCCCGGCCATTAACGCAAATGTGGAATAGTTCCTGTCGCAAGAATGAAGCTCATGACAGGCCCCGCGGGTTCCAGTATTTCCAGGCGATCAAACGAGATCGGTCCAGTCTTATCGGAAACGAGAACCATGTTTAAGAATCGCCTTGCTTCATTATTCATTGCCGCCCTTCTGCCTGTTTCGGTTCATGCAGCCGATTGTCCGTCTGCTGACACCGCCGCCAAGGGTTTTGTGCTGGAAAATACCGGCGCACGGAGCGAATTCCACAAGGCGGAAGGGCAGATCGTCAAGACTGTCAATCATTTCGGCGGCTCACAGCAGCAGACGGTGTTTTCCTTTGCAGGTCTCTTCGATCTGGCCCGCTTCAGCAAAAACGAACAATATGCGATCCACCCGCTCTCCGATCTGAGCCGCATCGTTCCGCTGAAGAAAGGCGCTCGAACCAACGTTGCTTTCTTAGCGCTTGGCCCGGACGAGCGGGCGGATACGCGCTGGAGCCTGGAATTGACCGTCGCCGGACAGGAGAGCTTCAGTCTCGGCGAATGCAAATACAAGGTGTTCAGGATCAAGCAAGTGACCAAGAGAGGCGACGAGCAGGTCGACATCTTGAGCGTGCTCTATTCGCCTGACCTCCAGGCCACGTTGGCGAAGGTCTATGACGAGGGCACGGCCGACGAGTACACGGTCCGCTACGACAGGATCCAATCCCTGACGCACTGATGCTACGACGCATCAGTTATTGGCACACTTCTTCTCTTCCAGATTGAGGCGCGACAGCTCGTCTTCTCATTGTCACAGGCTGCGCTTATAGCTCCCCGCCCGTTCCGATCGCGCAAGGAGGAAGAGCCATGAAAGCCAATGATGTCGCCGCCCATTGGGAGAGCAATGCCGAGACGTGGACGATCTATTCCAGGGCGGGCTACGACAAGTATCGCGATGCGCTGAACACGCCGACCTTTCTGGAGATGCTGCCGTCGGTCGGCGGCCTGAGAGGTCTCGACCTCGGCTGCGGCGAAGGCTCCAATACCCGCGCGGTCGCCCGGCTCGGCGCCCGCGTGACCGGCCTCGACATCGCCCCGACCTTCATTCGTTTGCCCGCGAGAGCGAGGCAGACGCGCCGCTCGGCATCGACTATGTGCTCGGCGACGGTCAGAGCATCGATTTCCCGGAAGCGAGCTTCGATTTCGTCACCGCCTTCATGTCGATGATGGACATGGCTGATCAGCGCGAGGTGCTGAAGGGCATCCACCGCATTCTGAAGCCCGGCGGCTTCCTGCAGTTTTCGATCCTGCATCCCTGCTTCGTGCCGCCGACGCGCCGTAACATCCGCAATGAGGCCGGCGAGCCCGTCGCGGTAGAGATCGCCGACTATTTCGACGAGAGCGACGGCCGGATCGACCGTTGGATCTTTTCCTCGATACCGCAAGCGGAACGGGCGGCGCTGACGCCGTTTTCCGTTCCGCGCTTTCACCGCACGCTGTCGACCTGGGTGTCGATGATCGTCGAAGCGGGGCTTACGATCGAGGCCTTTGGCGAGCCGATGGCCTCAGCCGTGGTGGCGCAGGCCGAACCCGTCGTCGCCGACACCCGCGTCGCGCCGATCTTCCTGCATATCAGGGCACGCAAGGCATAGGACCTGTTTTCCCGCCGGCATTGAGGTTTGGAACCGGCTTATCGTCGCACGGCAACGACCGAACTGGCGCGATAGCGCGACAGCTGCACCCGGTTGGATTGGTTGCCGCCGAAGAGATAGACATATTGCCGGCGCTGGTCGATGTGATCGAACAGGCTGACATGAAAGCGCCGGCCGGTGCGGATCACCACGACATCCCCACGCCTGGCGGAGCGGACGCCGACCGGCTTGCCGAACTTCTTCCAGGACGCCGCCATGTTGGGGTTGGGCGGCGGCTCCCTTGAAGATCGTTTGGCGACAAAGGCCAGGAACGCCCCGCACCACGATACCCTGCGCGGATTGATGCTAAGGAAGGAGATGGAGCGTTCATGCATGCTTTTGTACTTGGACGCCGTGCCGAGCATATCCGCCTCACAGGGCACGGCAAGCGCCGTGAGGACGATGACGAGAATAACCTTCATAGTTACCCACCATTGTTTGTATTATGCTGAAATTCCAAAATGTGGCGAAGAATAAAACAGGCGCGGCAACGTAGATGCGAATTATGGCGTGAATTAGAAACAACTAATACTGGCATTTTGGCGGCGGGAATTTGTCCGAAGAGAGGCACGGATCGGCGCTGACCAGCCTCTCGTTGCGGCCGAACGCGACGATCGAAGAACTCGTAGAACCCTTATTTTGCAGGCTCGAAAGGCTGACATAGGCCGTCCGGGCCAGGTGTATGCAGAGAAGGTGGACCGCGCCCGCAAGTGCTTGAGCGGCAAGACCATTCACCAAGAGTTGACGATCCTGCACGGCCTTGGGCCATCACCTATACGAGCTATATTTGAGACGGCCATCAGTAATACTTAGACGTCACCGGCAATACATTGCGCCCGCCCTATTCAACAGCGAAAATCGGTGGTCAGCCCCCGCCGATTGCGAACATGCGCGACCTTGGGATAACGGAACGGCGGCGCGGCGTATCAACCGTGTGGTTGTACCGGTTCGGGCTGCCCTGTGATCGGGGCAGGAGCAGCGATGAGCGCCTTGGTGACGAGGAGCGCAGCGGCGATCACAGGGACGACCACCCAGTACGAAAAGCGGATACCGAAGTGTTCGGCAACGAAACCGAGCAATGGCGGCCCAGCGAAAAACACGAGAAAGGTCGTCTGCCCGAGCGCTGCAACGCTGACCGATGCGGGTCGGTCCGTGCGCCGGGCCGCGGCCGAGATGGCAAGCGGATAGACCGACGAGCAGCCGATCCCCGTCAGGCCAAAGCCCGCGAGGGCGACGACAGGCTGTGCCGCCGTCGCAACCAAGACAAGGCCGATGGCCGCGATCCCGAGGAGGGTTATTGCGACGGGGCGTGGATTGAAGCGGTCAATCACAGAGTCCATGCCGAGCCGTCCGATGGCGATGAACGAGGAGAAAATGGCCACGCTGAGCCCGCCGACAAATGGTTCGACCGCAAATACGTCGCGCATATAGATCGCCGACCAATCGACGCTCGCGCCCTCGGCGAGAAGCGGAGCAGCGCCTATGAGGCAAAGGGGAAGCAGCCCGATCGTGGGAAAAGCGACGAGCGGAGCATCGCCGGGGTGAGCGTCATGCCGCCGGGGCGCATTCTCGATCCCGGAGAAAACGATCGACCCGGCAATCAAGACCGTCACGAGGACGATGAAGCTATGCAGTTCGATGGAGACTGCGGCCTGCCGCATACCGGCGGCAACAAGGGCGGTGATGCAGAATCCGAGGCTCCACATGCCGTGAGCCCGGCTCATGATGCGGTAGCCGAGCAGCGCCTCATGGCGATCGGTTTCGAGATTGGCGTTGATCTCGAATGCGCCGGCGAAAATGCCGGCAACAAAGAATAATGGCATCGCCAGGGAAACTGCAGGCATCCAGGGGATCAGCGCATAAAACAACGTCACACCGAAGACGGTGACGAAGGCCGTTGTGCGCGCACCAAGCCTCTCGATGAGCCTCGCCGAGAACGTCAACCCGCAGAGAACCCCGAGGGACATGATGGCGAGCAAAAGGCCCAGCTCTCCTTCGCTCAGGCTAAACTTGAGCTGAATGTCGGGCAGCCGCGAAAGAAACGCCCCCACGGAAAGGGCCACGGCAAACTGAATGAAGAAAATACGATGGTGCGGCTTCATCTCGGGGCTCTGCTCCGATTGGCGGGATTGAAGTCCAACTATCCCCCGTGGGATAGCCGGACATTCCGACGAAATGGCGACTGGCTCGGAAACCCGCGGCTTCAGCATTGTCGACCACCATGCTGACAGCCCCTGTCAGCATGGCGGCGCCACCGCCGATTGAAGGAGGACGTGTCGCTTCTTGCCGACGGACAGCCGGATGACGCCGTCCTGGACATCGGAGTGACCAAGCTGCATTGCCTCGTCGTTTACGCTGCCGCCGTTCACCCGCACACCGCCGCCGGCGATCAATCGACGTGCTTCGCTTTTCGACTTGGCGAGCCCGGCAATGACCATCGCATCAGCGAGCGGAAAGGTGCTGCGAAGGCTATCCGGGAACCTGACGGTCGGGAGGCCGACCGGCACCTCACCTTCTTCGAAGGTACGCCGGGAGGTTTCGGAAGCTTGCGCTGCCGCATCCGTCCCGTGGCACAGGCTGGTGATCTCGTCGGCAAGTATCTTTTTCGCTTCGTTGATCTCGGAATCCCGAAGCACGTCAAGGCGGGCAATTTCACTTAACGGCAACTCGGTGAACAGCCTGAGAAAACGACCCACATCGGCATCTCCGGTGTTTCTCCAGAATTGCCAGAATTCATAGGGCGACAACCGGTCGGCGTTGAGCCAGACCGCCCCCGAAACGCTTTTGCCCATCTTCGCGCCCGACGATGTCGTCAGCAGCGGAGCGGTCAATCCAAACAAGGCGCGTCCACCGATCCGCCGCCCAAATTCGACGCCGCTGACGATGTTGCCCCATTGGTCGGAACCACCAAGCTGAAGCAGGCAGCCGCGGCTTTCTGCGAGCACATGAAAGTCGTAGGCCTGCATGACCATGTAGTTGAATTCCAGCAATGACAGCGATTGCTCCCGCTCCAACCGTTGGCGCACGCTCTCCGATGTCAGCATCCGGTTGACTGAAAAATGCGGTCCAACATCGCGCAGGAAGTCGAGGTAGTTGAGCCTGCCCAACCAATCGGCATTGTTGACCATCACCGCATCGGCCGGGCCATCCCCGAAAGCGAGGAACCGCTCGAAGACACGCCGGATGCCGAGCAGGTTTTTCATGATCTGCTCTTCACTGAGAAGGGGGCGTGACGTGTCGCGCAAACTCGGATCGCCCAGCCGACTTGTCGCACCACCCAGCAACGCGATGGGTTTGTTACCAGTCTTCTGGAACCAGCGGAGCATCATGATCGGAATGAGATGCCCGACATGCAGGCTGTCGGCGGTGAGATCGAAGCCGTTATAGGCTGTGCCGGCTCCCGAACAAAGCCAGCTGTCGAGTGCTTCCAAGTCGGTACATTGATGCAGGAAACCGCGCTCGGTCAGGGTGCGGAGAAAGTCGGATCGGGGTCCGGTGGGCTGAGAGGATCGTGTCACGGGGTCTCCATTGGGGCCGATGAGGCCGGAGACCTTCTGTTGACACGCGTGCCGCCGACCATGCGGCGTCTCGGGTGTCAGGAATATGACCTTGCGCCGCTCTCTATGGGAGCAGCGTATAATAGAAGCTCGAAAGGTTCAGGGTGCAGGTCATGGATCCTCATTACCATGCGACTGCGCAATCGCAAGAGGCGACCGCCGAAGTCCAAGCCGATCGTGCGCCCCACCCCTCTCCCGCTCACGCCGCCGCCCCTCACAAAAAATTCGCACACGCATCAATTTACTTGCCGTTCTGCAATGCGGCATATGTTTGTGTTCATAGGCAAGGGGCATAAGCGGGGAACCATGGCGTCGACGCATATAGACAATACGGGTGAAGGTGCCGGCCGGAAGGGCTTTGCCGGACTGGTCGTCGGCGCGATCGGCGTCGTCTATGGCGATATCGGTACCAGCCCGCTCTATGCCCTTCGTGAGGCGCTGAGGCCTTTTGCCGCCGATGGCGTACACGAGGCCGAGGTCATCGGTCTCATTTCGCTGATGATCTGGACGCTGACGGTCATCGTGACCTTCAAATATGTGCTCTTCCTTCTCAGGGCGGACAATGACGGTGAAGGCGGCACGCTTTCGCTTCTCGCCCTGCTGATGAAGAAGATGGGGCGAAACGTGCCGGTGCTCTTCTTCGCAGGCCTGATCGGAGCGGCGCTCTTCATCGGCGATGCGATGATTACGCCGGCCCTGTCGGTGATGTCGGCGCTCGAAGGCCTGAAGCTGGTCACGCCGGCCTTTGCCGAATACGTCCCGCTCGCGTCGGCTGCGATCATGATCATCCTCTTTGCCGTCCAGTCCCGGGGAACGGCCGCCGTCTCGATGTTTTTCGGGCCGATCACGGTCTTGTGGTTTCTGGCCATGGCAGCGGGCGGCCTGATCCATATCGGCGACGACTGGAGGATTCTCGAAGCGCTCAATCCGATCAACGCGCTGTCGTTCCTCGCCCATGCCGGCACCGTCGGCCTCATTGTGCTTGGCGCCGTCTTTCTGACGGTGACGGGCGCCGAGGCGCTCTATGCTGATCTCGGGCATTTCGGGCGCCGCCCGATCCAGATGGCGTGGTTCGTGCTCGTCTTTCCGGCATTGCTCTTGAATTATCTCGGCCAGGGCGCGCTGGTTCTCGCCCATCCCCACGCAGCCACCAATCCGTTCTTTCTGATGTATCCTGATTGGGCCTTGCTGCCGGTGGTTCTTCTGGCAACGATGGCAACGATCATCGCCAGCCAGGCGGTGATAACAGGCGCATTTTCGCTGGCCCGCTCGGCGGTTCACCTCGGCTTCCTGCCGAGGCTGCGCATCAAGTTCACATCGGAGACCAACACCGGCCAGATCTACGTGCCGAGCGTCAATCTTCTGCTGCTGGTCGGCGTCTTGATGCTGATCTTTTCCTTCGGCGATTCCGAGTCGCTGGCGACGGCCTATGGCATCTCGGTGACCGGAACCATGGTCATCTCGACCATGCTGGTCTTCCAGTTCCTTCGGGCCGTCTGGGGTTACTCCCTCGTGGTTGCCGCCCTCCTGCTGCTGCCGCTCTTCTTCATCGAAGTCATGTTCCTGGCGGCCAACCTGCTTAAGATCCATGATGGCGGCTGGGTTCCGGTCGCCCTTGCGCTGGCGATCATGATCCTGATGTGGACATGGACCCGAGGACAGGCCTATCTGAAGCGACTGCGGGCCAACAACGAGATCCCGCTCGATTCCTTCATCCGGTCGATCGAGCGAAAGTCGGACCATTCGCCGGTCACCGTTCCAGGAACGGCCGTCTTCCTGACCAGCGTCCCGGATCGCACGCCGAATGTTCTGCTCCACAATCTCAAGCACAACCACGTGCTCCATGAACAGAACGTTATCCTGACCGTCTGGACCGAAGACGAACCTTACGTCCCCGACAACAGGCGCATCAAGCTCAGCCAGCTCTCGCCACGCTTCGTGCGTCTCGATATCACCTTCGGCTTCATGGACGACCCCGACGTTACCCGGGCACTGGCGCTCTGCCGCGAGGGCGGCTTCAAGTTCGAAATCATGAAGACCTCCTTCTATCTCGGCCGCAGGAACCTCGTCAGAACGCCGAACACCGGGCTGCCCGGTTGGCAGGAGCGCATATTCATGGCGCTGGAGGGCTTGGCGATCGATCCTTCCGACTATTTCAACCTGCCGTCCAACCGTGTCGTCGAACTCGGTGAGCAGATTGCCATTTAGAGCATGATGCCGAGGCGGGGGAGTCGCAGCTGGGATAGGAGAGATGGAAGTGGGGCAAGAGTGGCTCCCGTCGCAAGCGTCACGGCATGAGGCGCGAAATCATGCCTTGGCCGAGATCGCGCTCAACTCCTCAAGATCGAGATCCCGTTCCAGCTCCCGCAACGTCTCGTCATCGATCTCGCCGGCGCGATGGAGGCGGATGAGTTCCCGGCGTCCCGTTGCAACCGCTTCGAGAATGACGTCGAAATGCGCATGCAGCACCGGTATGTAGTGCTCGGTTCTCTCGGCATAGTCGACGATCGACGTCGCCCGGCGCTGGTAGCGCTCCAGCAATTGCGGATGGATGAGTTTCCCCTCGGCGTCATACGCCAGACTCTGGACGGTCCCGAACTGCGCCTGGGCCATGGCGGCTTCGGCCTGGCTCATCGTCAGGCGCGCTCTTTCCGAATCCGGCTCCACCAGCCGCGCCCAGGCGATCACCCGCCCCAATGTCGTGCCCTGTATGAGCACGGTTCCGAGAATGACGGCGAACGATGTGACGAGGATGAAGTCACGACCTGCGAACCCTTCGGGCAGGCTCAGCGCCAGGGCAAGCGTGACCACCCCGCGCACGCCCGCCCAGCTCAGAACCGTCGCACCACCGGCGCCGAGCGGTCGGGCGCGCGTGAACCCCAGGACAGCACAGAACCTGAGAACGAAATCGGAGGCGAAGACCCAGGCAAAACGCGCGATCACGAGCGTGACGAGGATCGCCAGCATCGGCAGTCCCATTGTCGCGATCACAGTGGTAAAACCGCCGCCGCGTTCGACGACATCCCTGAGCGACAGCCCGATCAAGATGAACACCGCAGCTTCCATCAGGAAGATCATCACCGTCCAGAACGAGGTGCCGCGCATGCGCATTGCGGCTGAAAGCACTGTGTGCTGGTGCCAGCTCATGATCAGCCCCGTGGTAACGGTGGCGATGACGCCGGAAACATGCAGCTGCTCTCCGAGCAGATAGGCAATCCAGCCGAGCAGCACCGAGGCTGCAATGATGAGATATTCGTCGCCGAGACGCCGGACGAGTTTGAACCACGCCGTTCCCACAACGATGCCGACGATGGCGCCGCCGAGCGCCAGCACGAAGAAATTGCCGATCACCTCCCCCGTGCTGAAGGCTCCGGTTGCAGCGGCGGCAACGGCAAAACGGAAAAGAACCAGGCCACTCGCATCGTTGAGCAAGCTCTCGCCTTCGAGCAGAATCTGAAGCCGCCGCGGCAGCCTGACGCGCTCCAGTACGGCGCGCGCCGAAACCGCGTCCGGCGGCGCGACGATCGCGCCGAGTGCTGCGCATGCAGCCCAGGGAAGTGAGGGAAAGAGGAGATGGGCGACAACGGCGACGACGGCGCAGGTGAAGAGCACCGCACCGACGGCAAGTGAAGCGATGCCGATCACATGACGCCGCAAGCGCGCGAGCGCGATCGACCAGGCGCCGTCCATCAACAGCGGCGGCAGGAAGATGACCAGAACCAGTCCGGGGTCGACTGATATCGCCGGCAGTCCCGGCGCAAAGGCCAACAAGGCGCCACCGGTCAACAGCGCGACGGACGGCGGCAGCCCGAGCCTGTGGGCGGCATAATGCAGCGCGATGAT
Organism: Rhizobium sp. IY2; assembly: GCF_047532935.1. Lineage (NCBI taxonomy): Bacteria > Pseudomonadati > Pseudomonadota > Alphaproteobacteria > Hyphomicrobiales > Rhizobiaceae > Rhizobium > Rhizobium sp. IY2. The sequence continues at coordinate 729,223 of NZ_JBLKNU010000001.1, read as the reverse complement.
CGCGAGAAACATCACGATAACGAGCTCGAATAAGTGGGTTGGTTCCATCTGCCTCTGCCCCTGCTCAGCAACGGATGTCGCATGCCTGCCGCAAAGAGTTACAGCGACCTCGCGCGTCTGAAAAGACGCACCGCGCTGTAAAGCCGCCGAACCGGGAAAACCGCTTCGCCCCAGAGGCGACCGGCGATAATGTCCACCTTGTGCCATAGCTGGTTGGAGTCGGTACTGCCATAAAGCTTGTCGGCATAGCCCGAGCCGGTCAACCACGCGATCGAGACATAGACGTGACCCCTGGCGTCACCGGAGTTGACGGCCACATTGGCAAGGTTTGCCCTGCACGGCAGGCATTTGATGTCGATGATCGCTTGCCGTCGATCATTGCCGGGATTTAATTGGAATTTCCTGCGCATCCTCCTTACACCCTGAGTCTTGAGGCAAAGGACGATATATGAAGAGACGGACCCTTGTGCTTGGAGGTGCGGCGATCGTTGCATCGTCCGTCGCGGCGGTAGCGATCTGGCCCCGGCGGCATATCACGGTCGCCGCCAGGACATTCGACTGGAAGGGGACGGATTTCCTGAGCGGCGGCACCAAATCGGTCGCCTTGGAAAAGCTGCCCGTCCCGCTCTTCCGCAGCCGTCCGAATTGCGTCGTCACCGTCGCTCAGACTCTTGGCCCCTGCCACGTCAACAATATTCCCGCCCGTCAGGACGTCTCGGAAGGAAAGGCTGGACTGCCCTTGCGGTTGGCCGTCCGGATCGTCCATGCAGCCGATTGCCGGCCGGTCGAGAATGCCGATATCGAAATCTGGCATACGGATCACCGCGGCATCTATTCCGGCCGCGAGGCTGCGAAGATGTGTACACTTGGCGATGCCGAGGCGATCAGCGGGCTCGCCTTTCGCGGTCGCCAGCTGACGGATGCACAGGGGCAGGCAGGCTTCCTGACGGCCTATCCCGGATGGTACCAGGGCCGCACACCCCATGTTCATTGCCGAATCCTCGTCGACGGCAAGGAGCTTCTCGTCAGCCAGATCTATTTCGACGATGCGCTGAGCGACATCATCTATGGCGAGCATCCGGACTATATTGGACGCCCGGCCCGCGATACGCGCAATGACGACGACGGCATCATCCCTGAGGACGCCGCCGATCACATATTCGATTTCGAGAAGCTCGATGGCGGCGTGCTCTCCGCCACCATCACGATCGGCCTCTCTGCCTGAGCGAGGCAGCGGCGGGGCTTCCCACATCCTCGTCGGTGGGCTCGCGCCTATATGCCCGCATACCATTCATAACCGCGATCTTCCCAGAAGCCGCCATTGCCGCCGTAAAGCTGGCCGAGATCGGCGACGGCTTCGATGCCGGTCAGGTATTTTGCCTGCTTGTAGCCGAGCTGGCGCTCGACCCGGAGCCGGAGCGGCGCGCCGTGGGCGACTTCGAGATCGCTGCCGTTCATGGTGTGGGCGAGGATGGTCTGGGGATGAAACGCGTCGACGAGATCGATGCTTTCGTAATACCAGCCGCTGCCGTCGAGCGTCTTTTCGTATTCGTCGGCGCAGTGGAACACAATGTAGCGGGCTTCGGGTTTCAGACCGGCTGCCTGTAGCAGCGCGCCGAGCGGCACGCCGGTCCATTTGCCGATGGCGCTCCAGCCCTCGACGCAGTCGTGCCGAGTGATCTGTGTACGGGCCGGCAGGGCTTTCAACTCCGCCAGCGACAGTTGCATCGGCTTGTCGACCAGCCCGCCGACCTCGAGCCGCCAGCTTGAAAACCGCTGGTTCATCCAGTCGATATAGCGGGCATTGTCGGGCATGCTCGTGCCGTTGGCGCGGAAGGTCGGTGAGATATCGGCTTCCGTGAACTCGCGGGCGAGTGCGTCGTCGCCGAGCAGGAAGCGCTGGGTCTTCATGCTGAGGCCTTCGGCGATCTTGAGCACCGATTTCGTCCGATCGCTTTCGCCGAGCGCATCGCAGCCGGCAAGCCCCAGCGCCGACGCCGTCATGGTCGCGCCGATCAGGAAGCGGCGTCTGGTAATGATGCGGCTCATGATTTCCCTCCCTGGCCGGCGTCGTAATAGCCGGTGATCATCGAGCGCAGATTGTTGAACACGCGCGAGACCAGCACCATCGCCACATGCACCGCGACGAAGGCGACAAGCGAGAAAGCAGTCAGAAAATGCAGCGTCCGCGCCGATTGCCGGCCACCGAACAGGTCGAGCAGCCAGGGCGCGACCGCATTGAAGCCCGGCGACATGGTGAGACCGGTTCCAACCATCAGCGGCAGCAGCACGAAGATCACCGCGATATAGGCGAGTTTCTGCAGCGTGTTGTAGTGGCGTGCCTCAGGCCCCTTGGGAAAGCGCAGCCGGGCGTGATTGACGATCTCATGGCCGAGATGCGAAGGCTTCAGCTCCTGGGGCGCCGGCAACAAATCGCGGCGGAAATGCCGGCTGATAAAACCATAGGCGAGGTAGATGAAGCCGTTGATGACGAACAGCCAGGCAAAAAAGAAATGCCAGCGCCGGCCCGTCGCCAGGTCCCGGTAGCTCGGCATGGTCAGCCAGCTCGGAAAACCTTGCACAGAAGCCTCGCCGTCGACATTCGAAACCCCGAGAACGCCCGTCGTGTCGAAGGTCAATCCGCCCAGGCGTGTCACCCCTTTCAACGCATCGCCTTCCTGCTCCGCTTCCATGGAAATGAAGGACGGATCGTCATCAGCGCCATACTGGCCCCAATAGAGCGCCGGGTGGGCGTTGAATATCTGCAGGCCGCTGAACAGCAGCACCGTCATGCACAGCACGTTTACCCAGTGCGACAGGCGCACCAGCAGGCCATGGCGGTAGAAGAGCGTTCGTCCGCTCGCCATGCCGGCATCGGTCGTGGCCATCGTAGGTCCTCCGGATCGACTTGAAAGGTCTTCTCGAAAAGACGCGGCCGCGGGCAAAATAGTTTCAGCGGCCGCGATCCACTATTACTTCATCGCGTCGCAGGCCTTCATCATCGTGTCCTTCTTCATAGAGTCCTTCTCCATGCCGGCATTGTGCATGCAGTCGGCCTTGGTGCTGCCGGTCGCCATGTTGTCCTGCTTCATCGCGTCCTTCGACATGGCATCCTTAGACATCGCGTCGGTCTTCATGCTGTCTTTCTTCATGGCATCGCTGCTTTGAGCGCTGGCGGCGCCGGCAAGCGACAGGCCGATAACGAAGGTGCAGGCGGCAAGGGTGGAAAGGATCTTGGTCATGAGGGTCTCCTCGGATCGATTGATGTGTCCGCGGCACCCGCCGACGGCTCACAGTGCTGAATTCGATCTTCTTGCGAAGGCAGTTACAGCCTCACGCTTATGTGATAGCGCTGGCCCGTCAGGAGATTTTCGAATCCGCCTGTAACCAAAGCGTCATCCACGCGAATGACATTGCAGACGACATGACGAACGCCCATTCGGAACACGCCCTGAAGATGCTGATGCTTCTGTCCCTCGACGGGGACGAGGCTGCCTATCGGCGTCTGCTCGGCACGTTGCGAACCCTGCTCGTCGGCTACTACGGCGGGCGTATCGGCACCGCGGCGAAGTCCGACACGGAAGATCTCGTGCAGGAGACGTTGCTGGCGCTGCATGCGCGCCGGGCGACCTATGACAGGGAGCGGCCGTTTACCGCGTGGTTCTTCTCGATTGCCCGCTACAAGCTGATCGACCATCACCGAAAACATGGCGGTCGCTACAAGTCGGAAATGGAGCTTAACGAGGAGATCGAAGGCGACTTCAGGGAGGATGCGATTGCAGCGCGCATGGATGTCGAGCGGCTGTTGAACGGCCTGCCGCAGCACCAGCAGGAACTGATCCGTCAGGTCAAGCTCGAAGGGCAGTCGGTGGCCGATACGGCAAGCCGCACCGGACAGTCGGAATCGGCGGTCAAGGTCGGTGTTCACAGAGGCATCAAGGCGCTGGCGGCAAGATTGCGAGGTGGGACGTGAGAGAAACTGAGGACGTGATCGACATCCTTGTCAGAGATCTGAAGCCGGTACCGAGACATGCGCTGGAACGCCGTTTCGTGCTCGCCGTCCTGCCTGCTTTGGCAGTCTCGCTGCTGCTGATGCTTGTTGTCGTCGGCCTTCGCACAGACATGACGCAGGCGCTGACGCTGCCGGTTTTCTGGATCAAATCCGGCTATAATGCCCTGCTCGCAATCGCCGCCTTCGCCGCCGTTTACCGCCTCTCCCGGCCGGATGGCTCGGAAGGCCGCTTTTTCGGCATTGGCGCTGCAATCGTGCTGGCTCTGGCCGCCATGGCGGTCATCCAGCTCGCTTTGTCGCCGGCATCAAGCTATCCCGTGCTGGTGCTCGGCTCCTCCGCCCTGCATTGCCCGCTGCTGATCCTTGCCTTTGCCATGCCCATCCTGATCGCCAATACATGGGTGCTACGCGGCGCCGCACCAAGCAAGCTTGGGATGACAGGCTTCGTCGCCGGCATTGCAGCAGGCGCATCCGGCGCCTGGGTCTATTCCTGGTTCTGCACCGAAAACGGCCTGCCCTTCGTCGTCCTCTGGTATTCGCTCGGCATCCTGTTAACAGGCGCAATCGGCGCCCTCTTCAGTCGTCGCCTTCTGCGCTGGTAGGACCGGCTGTCGGATTCTTGCGCCCCGATACCACGATGCAATAACCAATTTTTCCGTGAAGGAATCGGAGCGGCGCGCACTAATCCTGCATCCGGCATGAAACCAGATGCAGCATTCCTGCGTACTACCCCTCAGGACAGGCAAACGAAGGCAGCGAGGGGTGATGGCATGGTCAGGAAAGAAGGCATAGCACACATTCCCCGGCAAGCCGCCGAACAAGGGCTGGCCAGGCTGATGATGAGGCTGCCCGCGACGCGGGCAACCATCAGAGCAGCCGCGGCGAGCCGCCCCCATCTTTATGAATTGTGCGGCGCCTATGGCGAGGCCTGCGCCGTCCTTGACCGCATGCGCAGGGAAATCTCCGCCGATCCCGCAATCGTCACCGAATACGAGATCATCTGCGCGGAAATCGAAATCGACGTCACCAGGATCCTGTTCAGCGACCGCTGAGACATGCGCTCTCCTCCTCCATCGCCGCGCCTCGGACCGGGCAAGGCGCCGTTTGCTGCCCACATTCCTCTCAGCTCAGCAAGTCATCCACATGGATGGAGATGCTCAGCGTATCCGTGTCGAAATGGTGCGCGGCCCCGTCGGAGATCTTATAGTAAAAAGTCTCGCTCACCTCACCGCTAAGCCCGGCAAGCTTCGTCGCGTCGACCGTGTAGCTATAGTCACCATGATCGTCGACATGGATGGTGCCGTATTGGCCGGTCAGCGTCAGACCGTTCTTGTTGACCAACTCGCCGTCAAAGCGGCGAAGCAGCAGGATCCCATTGGCCGAGCTGTCATTTTCGAGGAGATTGCCATGATGGGCGTCCGCGTCGGCCGAGATTTTCAGGCTGTCATGGGTTGCGACGATCGTCGGGGTTGCGTCCGCATGCGTTGCATCTCCCGCAACGTGACTATCAAGAATCGCAAGCTGGGCCTCTTCGAGCGTCGTGTTGTTGCTGACCGGAAAGGTGTTCGCGGCGATGATGGCCGGGGATATGCTGTAGGGCGTGACATCGCTGGCGATGACATTGTCATGAAAAGAGCCGGATGCAGGCCTGTCGACCTTCAGCGCCGCCTGCGACAGGTCGTCGAAGACATTGCCGTAGATCTCGATACCTTCGCGAACGTAACTGGTGGTGCCGGCAGAGCTGACCGCCACGCCCCATACGCCGTCATGGATATAGTTGCCTGAGATATCGTAGTCCCGCGTATTGCCCTGGTCCCCGAGACCGATGGCATAGGACCAGCTGTACCCGCCATAGCCTGAAATATCATTGTCGTGGATGGCGATATTCGTGCCCGCTTGGGCGCTGATCCCGAAGCCGCCACCAATCAGCGTATTATCCTCGACCACGGCATTCACCGGCCGGATGAGCGCAATGACGCCCTTCGGCGTCGCAGCGCCCGTCTGGTCGAGGTAATTGCCGCTGATCACGATATTGCTGCTGTCGTTCATCTGTACGGCATCTGCCGCGGTGCCGTGGGCGTTGGTGACGGTGTTGTTGAGAAAATTGACGCCGTTGACCTTCTCGATCCAGACGCCGTCACCGTTCACGCCGGTGATCGTGCTGTTTTCGATGGTGATGTTCGAGCCGGTCCTGAACGTGACGGAGCCGGTCTTGGTGGAGCTTCCGGTATTTTCCACCTCGACATTGCGGACGGTCCAGTTCGAAACATAGCCGCCATAGATGGCCGCGCCTGCTGTCTCGGAGATCTTGAGGTTCTCGATGACGATATTCGACGCATAGAGGCTGTGAATGCCGTCGCCGGGGCTATGGATAACCGGCGCGTCGCCGACCCCATAGCTGCCGATGGTGATCGGGGCGCTAGCGGTGCCGGAATATTTCAGGTCGAGTTGGTCGTTGAACACGCTTCCGGCGGCGAGCAGCACGCTGTCGCCCGGCTGCAGCTTCAAGTTTTCCACCGCCCAGAACGATGCAAACGGCGTGTCCACGCTCGTTCCATTGTTGCCGTTGGAGCCTATCGCTGGATTCACATAATAGATTGCCATATCGCCTTGTTCTCGAATTGCCGCGCAGCCGTCTGCATCGGCTGCAACGCGTGGATCGGATGCGGTCGGGGTTAAAGGCCATCAAGAGGGCCTTCGATATTGCCTTCACGGCGGTTGGCAGACCCTGTGGGCGGCCTGCCTTGGTCCCGAGAAACGCCTGGCGGTGGCGGTATATTAAAGACTACAACTTATAAGAAAATAATCTACAGAACAACGACCGAAAGGTGAATGAACCGTATCGCAGCTCGCGACCAATGGTCACCGGCGCTGACAGTGAACACCCTTTTGCAGGCTTTCCGGTGCATTTGAATGCAGCTGCGGTTCATTATGAGACACCGCGACGTTCCGCGGGCAAGGACGAGGTCCGCATCCTGGAAGGCGCTGCCTCCGCCGATGCACGACCGGGTTGCAGCTGCGGCGAAGGTTGTGCCCGTTCCGTCGTTGCCTGAATCCGATCCCGTGGCAACGAACAGCCGGCAAAAACTTACGGTTGAGCTTGAAAAAACGCGTCCGCGCCCCGCACGGGGGCTGACGGCTGCTTATGAAATCCCGGAAACTTTCCGGGATTTCTCCTTGTGTCATTGCAGCCTCGCACCCTCAGCCCAGCAAGTTATCCATATGGATGTAGACGGTCAGCGTATCGCCGTCGGTATGGTGCGAGTTTCCGTCGTTGATCCCGTAGCTGAAGGACTCGCTCACATGGCCGTCATGGTCGGGAAGCTTCGTTTCATCGAGCGTGTAGGCATAGTTGCCTTCCCGGTCCACGTGGATGACGCCGTAGTCGCCGGTCAGCGTGAGGCCGTGTTTGCCGACGCTTTCGTCGCCGAAGCGGCGCAGAACCAAGGTGTCGTTGTCAGAGCTGTCGTTTTCGAGAAGATTGCCGCGATGGGCCTCGCCCGTATCGCTGAAGATCTTCAAATTGTCATGGACGGCGGCAACCGCCGGATCCGCGGACGCCTCCGTGACTGCGGCAGTCTTGGCAACCGGGCTCGCCAGCACCGTTTCGACATTGGCGACCGTATGGTTGTTGCTGACGGTGAAGGTGTGCGCGTCGACGATGGACGGCGATATGGCGGTGGCCGTGGTGCCGGTCTCGATCGTATTGTTGGTGAAGGAGCCGGAAGCCGGCCTGTCGACCTTCAGCGCCGCCTGCGAGAGGTCGTCGAAGACATTGTCGTGCACCTTGATATTCGTGCGGGTATAGCTGGTGCCGCTGGCGTCGCTGATGGCAACGCCCCATGCGCCGTCATGAATGTGGTTGCCTGAAATATCATAATCCCGCGCATTGCCCTGATCGCCGAGGCCGACGCCGAAGGACCAACTGTAACCGTGAAATCCCGATATGTCGTTGTCGCGAATTGCGACATTCTTGCCGGCCGGCGCGCTGATGCCGAAGCCGCCGCCGGTGAGCACATTGTCCTCGACCACGGCATCGGTGGCCCGCACCAGCGCGATCACGCCCTTGGGGCTATCGGCGTTCGTCTGATCAAGATGGTTGCCCTTGATCAGAATATTGCTGCTGTCGTTCACCTGCACGGCATCGGCGGTCGAGCCGTTCGCGCTGGTCACGGTGTTGTCGAGAAGCTTGACGCCGGCGACCTTTTCGATCCAGAAGCCGTCGCCCTTGACGGCCGTTATCTTGCTGTCTTCGACCGTGACGTTCGTGCTGCTCCGGAAGGTGACGGCGCCGGCATTTTCCGACATGCCTGTCTTGGCGATCTCGACATTGCGGACCGTCCAGTTCGTGACACTGCCGCCATAAATGCCGGCGGTCCCGGTATTCGATATTTTGAGGTTCTCGATGACGATGTTCGAGGCATAGAGACTGTGAATGCCGTCGCCGCCGCTGTGGATGACGGGCGCTGCCCCCGTCCCGTAACTGCCGATCTTGATCGGCGCGCTTTCGGTGCCAGAATATTTGATATCAAACTGCTCGTTGAACACGCTCCCCTTGGCAAGAAGCACGCTGTCGCCCGGTTTCAGTTTCAAGGATTCCACTTTGGACAAAGTCGCAAAAGCCGAGTTCTGGCCCGTTCCGTTGTTGCGGTCGGAGCCAGTCGCTGAGTTCACATAGTAGATTGTCATATCGCCAATGTTGCCCTGTTCGTCGGATCGCTAAGTCGCCACGAAGATCGACCGAGATCGGCCGATCGAGCGCGGCGGGGGCAACCGTCCACGGCAAGAAGGCGATAAGATGTTGTCAATGGGGCAACTGGCCGGTTCACGGGCCGTATTCCACAGGCAATGGCCTGGGCGCCGCATAGATGGCAGAAAGCTGCAACTTCGGCCTGGAAAACAACGACTTCGAGGCGAATAAATCGGGGACCTGCTGCGCGGGACTTATGTTAGCTCAAGCTGTTTAACATGCGATTCGTGGCTTCGCTTACGCGCAGCGTATTCGCTCCTCACCCCCTCGCCTGCAAAGCCGCCCTCAACGGCAGCCGCGTCGCCGCCAGCGCCGGCAAGGCTCCGCCGACAATCCCGATCGCAAGTCCCAGCAGGCCCGCGGTGAGGACGACGTCGCTGGTAACGTCGAGCTGGAAGGCCATCTTGGTATTGTTGGCGCCCATCGTGCTTGCCCGCCAGCCGTCGAAGGCGAGCCGCGAGGCGAGGATGCCGACGACCGCGCCCACCGACGACAGCAGTACCGCCTCGACCCAGGTCGCAGCGAAGGCCGGCACGCGGGCGAAGCCGATCATGCGCAGCGTGGCGATCTCGACGGTGCGGTCGGAAACCGAACTCATCATCGTGTTCAGCGCCCCAGCCGTGGCACCGACCGCCATCAATAGCGCAATCGGCCAGCCGAACAGCCGAATGAGGCTCTCCGTGCGCTCCGCCTGCCCGGCATAGAGATCGGCTTCGGAGACTGAGGTAAGTGGGGCGCCGGGAACCGCAGAAAGGCGCGCGCGCAGCGTCGTCAGCGGAAGAGCGGGATCGCCCCGCCCGTCGAGGCGCACGCGCAGGCTCTGCACCTGCCCCAGCCGGTCGAAAGCCGATTGCACCGCCTCCAGATCCGCCCAGATCTCGGATTCGAAGGCGCTGCCGCCGGAGGTGAAATGCCCCACGACAGTCCATTCGACCGGGCCGAGCCGCACCCTGTCGCCGACCGCAAAGCCGGAGAATTCGTCGGCGATACGGGCGCCGACGACGATTTCGCGGGCGCCCTGGGAAAACAGCCGCCCCTGCGAAAGCGCCGCACGATCGCGCAAGCCGGGCCCCAGCGGGTCCATGCCTCTCAGCGACAGCGTCTGCTCCGCGCCGTCGACTTGCCTGACGACATCGACGGGAACGACGATCTCGCGCGACAGCGCCAGCCCGCCCGCGCCATCCCGCACCACGCCGATATCACCAGTCATGGCGGCAAGGCTGCGGATCGCCTCGGCAGGTACATCAGAGCCGATCTCCTGGTTGGTGCCGCCGCCGAGAATGACGGCGATGCCAGGCGAGCCGGCGCCGGCAAGCGCGGCTTCAAATCCCCGCGCCATGGCGAGAAACCCTGCGAGCACCGCCACTACAAGAGCGACCGAGAGCACCATCGACAGTGAGATCCAGAGCCGCCGTGTCAGGCTGCCGAGGTTGACTCTGATCATGAGAAAGGTCTGCTTGAGCACTGATGACATTGAACTATCTCGATCTGAAGGCATTGACGATGGGCAGGCGCACGGCGTTCCAGGCGGGCAGCAGCCCAGTCAGGACGCCGAGACCCGCAATGATGGCGAGGGACTTCGACAGCACCGACAGACTGAAGACGAGGCCGAATTCAGGCCCGATCAACAGCATCGCAAGCTTGGCAAGAAGGAGCCCGCCCGTGCCGCCGACGGCAAATATGAACAGCGTCTCGCCAAGGATCAGCATCATGATCCGGCCTTGGGAAAAGCCCAGCACCTTCATGACGCCGATCTCGAAGCTGCGTTCCCTCACTGCAAAGAGCATGGTGTTCACCGTGATCATCAGGATGGTCACGAAAGCCGCGCCGACAACGAGGCCGACAATCAGGCCGACGTCAGCGAACTGCCGCAGGAAGGCTTCGAGGAACTGCTTTTCCGATTGTGTCCGCGTCTGTGCCGCCGAATTGGCAAACAGCGCATCGATCCGCGCCGCCAGCACGCCGGATGATACGCCCTCGCTCGGGCGCACCACGAAAGTGTCGACCGTATCCTTGTCTCGCGCCCGGGCCTCATTAATCGTGTCGTAACGTGCGAGCATGAAATAAGTGTCGGTGCTGGCATTAGCCCCCTCGAAGATGCCTGATATCACGAAGCGCCAGTCGCGGCTGCCATCGGTCTTCATCAGCTGGCTGGTGACGCCGATGCGCTGGCCGACCGACCAACCCTGAGCCTCCGCCAACGCTTTGCCGACGAGCACTCGGTCACGGCCCTCTTCGAGTGCTGCGATCAGATCAGGCGTCAGTCCAAGCTCATCGCCATTGGCAGCGGCGATCGCGCGCGGATCGACCGCGCTGGTCATCACGATATTCTTCTCGACCTCGACGAACCCGCGCATCCGCGCGGTATAGGCAACGGCGGCGACATCATCGTCCGCAGCGATCCGGTTGAGATAGGCGAGCGGCAGCGGCAACCCGCGGCCCGACTTGTTGAAGACGCCGAGCAGGTTGTCGCTGGCGCCCGCCGCCCCTTGGCTGCCGCCGAGGAAGCTGGCGGTCAGGGCGTAAATCAGGAAGGCGACGCCGACCGAGAACATCAGCAGTGTCGCCCTCAGCCGCTTGCGCCAGGCATTGCGCCGCATGAGCTGGAAGAAAGTCATTGGCCCCTCCCTTGCTGCTCGACGAATTCGCCCTTGTTGAGATGCAACGTGCGCCGGGCAAAGGCGGCGGCCTCGGGATCATGCGTGACCATGATGATCGTCTTCTGAAGCTCACGATTGAGAAAGCCCAGCATCTCCAGGATATCGTTGGCCGATTTCCGGTCGAGATCGCCGGTCGGTTCATCGCAGAGCAGAAGGTCGGGATCACCGACGATGGCGCGCGCAATGCCGACGCGCTGCTGCTGCCCGCCGGACATGCTCGACGGAAACTGCCGCTGCCGGCCCGCAAGCCCGACGAGATCCATGACGGTCTCGACGCGGGCGCGCCGCTCCTTTCGCCCGAGCGGCTTCAAAAGCAGCGGCAGCTCGATATTCTCGCTCGCATTCAGCATCGGCAGCAGATTGTAGAACTGGAAGACGATGCCCATGCCATGCGCCCGCCATGCGGCTCTGGCGCCCTCGCCCATCTGTTCGAGATGACTGCGGCCGATCCTGATCTCCCCGGCATCAGGGCTGTCGAGGCCGCCCAACATGTTGAGCAGCGTCGATTTCCCCGAGCCCGATGGTCCCATGACGGCGACGAAATCGCCGCGCGCAATGGAAAGGTCGAGCCCGGAAAAGATCGGGATCGTCTCCGCACCGATCCTGAATGCCTTCTGGACGCCGCGAAGCGCGATATAGGGCTCTTGCGTATCGTTCATCGCTCTGCTCCTTGCTGATGATCTGTGATATCCGCGGCCTGTGGCCGAACGGTCGCAGCTCCGCCCGCCTGTGAGCCGGAAGCTGTTGTCTCATCCACCACAAGGCGGATGCGCGCGGCCATCGCAGGGCGCATGCCCGGCGGCGACGAAGACAGCGACAGGCGAAGCGTCACCGTTCCCTTCTCCCGCGAAATCATGGGCGCGATCTTCGACACTACGACCGCAAAGGGCCGATCGGGAAAGCCGTCGAGGACCGCCTCACCGGATAGGCCCGGTCGCATCTGCGCGATGTTGGTCTCCGCCACATCGGCATCAATGGCCATGTTTGCCGTGTCGGTAATCACAAGCAGGCTTTCATTCTCCCGCACGCTGTCCTCGCGCGACAGCACGGTGTCGCCGGCATGCGCGGTAAGCCGCGTGACGGTGCCCGATATCGGCGCCCGGACGGTCAGCGCCTCCACCTGCTCGCGCGCCCTGTCGATATCGAGATCCGCCTTGGCCACATTCTGCCGTGCCTGCAGGGCAGCATTCTCGGCAGTGTCGAAAGCAGTCCTCGCCTCCTCCAGCGTCTGCGCCGACATGGCATCGCGCCCGGCCAGCCGCTCGATGCGCGTCAGGGAAGACCGCGCCTGCGCGAGATCGATATTCTTTGCATCAAGCGCCAGTGCCGCCGCCTGCCGGGCGATCTCGGCCCCCCGAAGCGCAAAGCGGGCGCCCGCATCGTCGAGCCGCACCAGCACCTGCCCCGCGGCAACCCTGTCACCCGCCTCGACCTCGACGGTGACGATCCGGCCTTCATATTTGGAAAAGACGGTCGCGGCATCGGGCGCCACGACATAGCCGGAGCCGGTGACCTCCCGGGCCGGCAAGGCCCGAACCGCCGGTGCATCAGCAACAGCCCGCATCCGCTCGGCAGCGGCACCCTCGGCAGGCCCTTGCGTTCCGCCTATTGGTGTCGTCGCCCCGCGCTGAACCGCGAGGCCTGCAAGCACCGTTTCGATGCGCTGCAGCATCTCGGGCCGAGAGAAAAGAACCACCGCGAGCGATGCCGTCGCGGCAAGCGCAAGCATAGCAAGTGGCATCACGCGCCGCCGGGCTTCACGCTCCGGCGGCTCTGTCTTGAAGGCCGCGGGTTCGATCGAAAGCGATCTCAGCTTGGCGGCAAGGTTTCGGTCATGTTCTGATGTCGTGTTCATGCCGACAGAATGGTCGCAGGCTGCAAAACCGCGACCTCGAACACGTTTCCGGCAGTCCTCGATCGCGATTGTGTACGTGGCGTATCTCAGGACGAGGCCGGAGAGCCTCCCACCCCACCCTTCCTCTGCCGCCAGGCAAGCGGTGTCATATCCGTAACCCGGCGGAATTCGCGGTTGAAGTTGGACTTCGTCTGGAAGCCCACCTCGAACATCACCTCGGTCACCGATTTCTCGGTGCCGGCAAGCAGCCGGCAGGCATCGCCGATCCTGTAATCATTGACATATTGCGAAACGTTCTTGTCCATCGCCCGGTTGATCGCCGCCGAGATCTGGCGCGCGGGAATGCCCGCCTTGCGAGCCAGCCGGTCGAGATTGAGATTGGCGTCGCGATAGAGTTTTCTTGCTTCCATCAGCGCATCGACCGTGGCGATGGTCTCCTTGTCCTCGGTCGTTTCGGACTTCGATGCCGTCTCCACCGTCTCGGCCGGCGCCCGGCTTCGGCTGGCCGCCGCCGCCGCAATGCCGAGGATGACGAGGACGGCGAGATTGCTGACGCTGATTAGCGTCACCGCATGCTCGCCATGTGCCCAAGTGAAGTCGAGAAACACGAAAATATCGACTGCCGCCGACAGGCACAGCGCCACCGCCGCGAAGATGATCGCCCGATAGGCCGGCACCGCCCCCTCAAAGGGCGCAAGCCGAAGCGCATCCGCGCCCGGCCGCATCAGAAGCAGGATGGCCAAGGCATACCCGATGAAAACAAGCACCAGCGCGATATCGATCGCCTCCCGCCGGAAGGTGATCAACAAGAGGATGACGGCGGCCGGCGCGGCATGCAGCGCAATCCGCTGCGGCAGCGACCGGCGGCTCGTCCGCACCAGCCTGGATACTCCGGCATAGGCAAGCGGCGGCACCATCGCCGCAATGACAGGCGCGATCATACCCACCGCCTTCACTCCGTAGCCCCAGCGCAAGCCGGAGAGGATGGACAGCAAGACGCTCAGGAGGATCAGTGCCAGAAATGGCCGGTTCGGCGCCGCCTCCTCGTCGCGCTTGAGCACGGTAACGAAGAGGACGAGCAGCAGAAGAGCAACGACGAAGGGAAGCGGAATGAACAGCATGGCCTGGTGGGATCGGAGTGACGAATAGATGCCATCATTGCCGAGATCCTCACTAGGCGCGACCTCCATCATGTTTTAGAACCTGTTTTCGCGTGGGATTTTTGATGACCGGCATGTATTACCGGCCCATCAGGCTCTGAGGCGCACCTTCTCCGACTAACTCCTTCCGCGCGAAAATCTCCACGGGAGATTCGTGAGGGACCGAGGCAAGGACAGCTGGCCGAAGGCCCGAATTCGCCCGGCGGGTGTTGCGGCGACCGCTTTCCGCGTGCCAGCGCCTGCGAAGGCAGATGAAAATATTTCTAAAAATGGATGTTCTTTGGAATTTGATATTCCGATCGCCGGTCAAATCGGATGTCCCACTCGTTGCCAATAGTCTAGTTAATTTATAGGTTTTGTGCATTGGAGGATCCCCATGCAAGAACTGCGCATCGTCGGAATATCAGGAAATGTAAAGGCGCCATCCCGCACATCGGCGCTGGTCGCGTCCATCCTTCGGCGCATCGAGTCTGAACTTGGCATCCCTGGACGGCACATTGACCTGGCTGTGTCTGCACCGGTGCTGTTTCGAGCCTTGCGGGCTGACCAACTGGGTGAGGAAGGCGCGGAGATCGTGCGCACGGTTGAGCGCGCGGATGTCCTCATCGTCGGCTCCCCGGTTTATCGCGCTTCATATAGCGGGGCGTTCAAGCACCTGTTCGACCTAGTTCACTATGAGGCGCTGGTCGGCAAACCGGTGATCCTCGCCGCAACGGGCGGAACGCCGTTGCACGGCCTGATGATCGACCATCAGCTCCGGCCCCTGTTCAGCTTCTTCAAAGCGCTGCCGCTGCCAACATCGGTCTACGCGCTTGAGAGCGAATTCGACTCATACGCCATTGCAAGTTCAGACATCCAGAAACGGATCAGAGCGGCCGTGCGGGAACTGGAACTGATCGTTCCGCACGCCAGGATGCTCGCCTTAGCCCGCGCCGAAGAACAATCGCGGCTAAGCGCCTGACAAATTACGAATAAGCACGGAGAGACCGATGTCACAATCGAAGAAAGAACCCTTGAAATTTGCCTACTGGGTGCCGAACGTGTCGGGCGGCCTGGTTATCAGTTCGGTCGAACAACGCACCGATTGGGGTATCGACTACAACCGCAAGCTCGCCCAGATCGCCGAACAGTCGGGTTTTGAGTTTGCCCTGAGCCAGATTCGCTTCACGGCCGGATATGGCGCCGACAACCAGCACGAGTCGGTCTCCTTTTCCCACGCACTTCTTGCAGCCACCGAGAAGCTTCGCGTCATTGCCGCCGTCTTGCCCGGACCGTGGAACCCGGCGCTGCTTGCCAAGCAGATCGCCACCATCAGCCACCTCACCAACGGCCGCGTCGACGTCAACATCGTCTCCGGCTGGTTCCGCGGCGAGTTCGCCGCCATCGGCGAGCCCTGGCTGGACCATGACGAACGCTATCGTCGCTCCGAGGAGTTCATCCGTGCGATCCGCGGCATCTGGACGGAAGACGTCTATAACCTGCGCGGCGATTTCTATCGCTTCACGGATTATTCGATGAAGCCGAAGCCGATCGGCGGCGTTCCGCAGGTATTCCAGGGCGGTTCCTCGCGCGCGGCTCGTGACATGGCGGCCCGCGTGTCCGACTGGTACTTCACCAACGGCAACACGCCGGAAGGTCTGAAGGCCCAGGTGGATGACATCCGCACCAAGGAAAAGGCTTTCGGCAAGACCTGGCGCACGAAGATCGGCATGAATGCTTTCGGCATCGTCCGCTCCTCGGAGAAGGAAGCGCAGGAGGTCCTCCAGGAGATCCTCGACAAGGCCATTCCCGAGGCGGTCAAGGGTTTCCACCACGAGGTTCAGAATGCCGGGAATTCCTCGCCGGAGCGCGAAGGCAACTGGGCGAAATCAACCTTCCAGGATCTGGTGCAATACAACGACGGTTTCCGTTCGAACCTGATCGGCACGCCGGAGCAGGTGGCCGAACGCATCATCGGTCACAAGCGGGCCGGCGCGGACCTCATTCTGCTCGGCTTCCTGCATTTCCAGGAAGAGGTGGAATATTTCGGCAAGCACGTCCTGCCGATCGTCCGCGAACTGGAAGCGATCGAAGACCAGCGGCTGGAAGCCGCCGAATAACGGCTTCCTTCACAAACTGAAAAAGCGAACGGCTCCCCATTCCAGGGGAGCCGGATGGTGGCGCGCGTCTTCAGGCTGGGCCTGCGGATTTCTGCGCATAACGGAGCAGACGATGGTGAATGCGCATTACACGGCACTCGATGAGACTTCTACGGTGAGGGAATATTCCCCGCTGCCGGTGTCCGGTCAATCGAGCCGTAGCGTGGCGACTGCCGACAGCAATGCGCTGAGCCACCCGCCCATATTGGCGCTCGCGGGCATCACGCTCTCCTTCGGCGGCGTCACGGCGATCTCGAATGTCGATCTTGCGGTCCAGCCGGGCGAGATCCGCGCGATCATCGGCCCTAACGGCGCCGGCAAGAGTTCGCTGATCAACGTGATTTCAGGGCAATACCGGCCGGATGTCGGCCATGTCAGCCTCAATGGCAAGACCTATGCGCAGGTGCCGGCGCAGAAAGCCGCGCGGCTCGGCATCGCCCGCACCTTCCAGAATCTTGCACTATTCAAAGGGCTGACGGTTCTCGAAAACGTCATGACCGGCCTGACATTCCAGCGCCGCTCGACCTTCATCGGCCAGGCGCTCGGCTCGCCCCGCGCGCGCCGCGAGGAGCGCGAGGCGCGTGAACGGGCACGGCAAGTCATCGACTTCCTGCATCTCGGCCATGTGCATGACCGGCTTGCCGGCTCGCTCCCCTATGGCCTGCAGAAGCGCGTCGAACTTGCCCGGGCGCTAGTGCCCGATCCGCAGATCCTGCTGCTCGACGAGCCGATGGCCGGCATGACCGCCACCGAAAAGCAGGAAATGGCAGGCTTCGTCCGCGCCGCGCGGGAGGGTTACGGCACGACGATTATCCTCATCGAACACGATATCGGCGTGGTCATGGGGCTTTCAGACCGGATCGCCGTGCTCGACTACGGCCGCAAGATCGCCGACGGCACCCCGGCCGAAGTGCTCGCCGACCAAGCCGTCATCGACGCCTATCTTGGCGTTACCCGCGAGGACCAGGAAGAGGCGGACGCGTAATGGAAAGCTTCGACTATCTCTTCTTCCTCGAGGTGCTGACTGGCGGACTGCTCTCCGGCGTCATGTACTCGCTCGTCGCGATCGGTTTCGTGCTGATCTACAAGACCTCGGGCGTCTTGAATTTCGCGCAAGGGGCGCTGCTCCTGTTTGCCGCCCTCACCTTCGTCTCGCTGGTCGAGCGCGGAGTGCCTTTCTATCTGGCGCTTGCCCTTACCTTCGCCATCATGGTGCTGCTGGGCATCGGCATCGAACGCGCGGTGCTCCGACCGCTCGTCAACAAGCCGCCGATCACGCTGTTCATGGCGACGCTCGGGCTTTCCTACATCATCGAGGGTGCTGCCCAGCTTCTCTGGGGCACGCAGGTCCATGCCCTGGAGCTTGGTATCGAGGATGTGCCTTTCGAATTTTACGGAGTCTTCATCTCGCAGTTCGATCTCTTCGCCTCGGCCGTCGCAGCCTTGATGGTCATCGGACTGACGCTCTTCTTTCGCTATACCCGGGTCGGCCTGACCTTCCGCGCGGTGGCGGACGACCAGTTTGCGGCACTCGCCGTCGGACTTCGCCTGCCGCGCATCTGGGCCACCGTCTGGGCAACCTCGGGCCTCGTCGCACTGGTCGCAGGCCTTCTCTGGGGCGCGCGCAGCGGGGTACAATTCTCACTCTCGCTCGTGGTGCTGAAGGCTCTGCCAGTGCTGGTGCTCGGCGGTTTCGATTCTATCGCCGGCGCCATCATCGGCGGCCTGCTGATCGGCGCCTCGGAAAAGCTCGCCGAAGTCTATATCGGCGAATATTTTGGCGGCGGCATCGAGGGCTGGTTCGCCTATGCGATCGCGCTGGTCTTCCTGCTCATCCGCCCCTCCGGCCTGTTCGGCCAGAAGCTTGTGGAAAGGGTCTGAGCCATGGCTGCCATCACCTCCCAACCCGTCGTTTCGGCAAAACTTCCAGGCTGGATCGCGCCGCTTGCCATCCTCATCATCGCCTTCGCCGTCGTGCCCTTCATCGGCTCGAGCTATCTCATCGAAGCGCTGCTGCTGCCGTTCCTGGCATTGTCGCTGGCCGGCGTCGGCCTCAACCTGCTCACCGGCTATGCCGGGCAGGTATCGCTCGGCAGTGCTGCCTTCATGGCCGTCGGCGCCTTTGCCGCCTTCAATTTCAATCTGCGTGTCGAAGGCCTGCCGCTTCTCGTCTCCATCGCGCTCGCCGGCGGTATTACGGCTGCGGTCGGCATCGTCTTCGGCCTGCCAAGCCTGCGGCTGCGCGGCTTCTATCTCGCGGTTTCCACGCTTGCAGCACAGTTCTTCGTGCAGTGGGCACTGACCAAGTTCGGCTGGTTCTCAAACGACAATCCGTCGGGCGTGATCGACGCGCCGAAACTCACTATTGCCGGCATCGATTTCGACAGTTCGACTGGGCGCTACTATTTCTCGCTGATCGTCGTCACGGTGCTGACTTTCTTCGCCTGGCGTATCGCATCCTCCCAGACCGGACGCAACTTCATCGCCATTCGCGACAATGAGACGGCGGCCAGGATCATCGGCGTGCCGGTGCTGCGCACCAAGCTGCTCGCCTTCGCGCTTTCCTCCTTCATCATCGGGATCGCTGGCGCGCTCTGGGCCTTTGCCTATCTGCGCACAGTGGAGCCGGCCGGCTTCAATCTCGACCGTTCGTTCCAGATCCTGTTCATCATCATCATCGGCGGGCTGGCGACGATCCGCGGCGCCTTCCTGGGCGCGGCGTTGATGGTGGTCTTTCCTGTCGTACTGTCGCGGGTCGGATCGTTCCTCCTCGGCGATCTGTTCGATTCAGGCGTGCTCGACATGAGCCAGCGCATCGTCATCGGCACACTCATCATCGTCTTCCTGATACTCGAACCCGATGGGCTCGCGGCGCTCGGAAGGCGGCTGACCGGACGGTTCAGGCCCAGCACGCCAGAACCCGTCGGCTGAGCTGCCACATCATCATCTTTGAACGCATTGGAACACCGGCATAGCCGGTCAACAGAGGGAGTATGTCCAATGAAAAATCTGAAAACCACAGTCAAGGCGGCGGTCGCAGCGCTCGCCATCATCGGTGGGGTCGGCTTGGCGCCGGCCCATGCCGATGAACAATATTTCCCGCTGCAGAGCTATCGCGTCGGGCCTTATGCCGCCGGCGGCACCGGTTTCTTTGGTGGCTTCATCGACTACCTGAATCTGATCAACACCCGCGACGGCGGCGTGAACGGCGTCAAGCTCACATGGGACGAATGCGAAACCCAGTATGAGGTCGAGCGCGGCGTCGAATGCTACGAGCGCCAGAAAAGCCATCCGAACGCGGCAGCCTGGAACCCGCTTTCGGTCGGCATCGCCTATGCCATGATCGACCGCATCACCAATGACAAGGTGCCGCTGATCACCGTGAACCATGGCCGTACCGACTCCACCGACGGGCGCGTCTTCCCCTACGTCTTCCCGCTGCTTCTCAACCCCTATTCGGAAACGTCGGGTATCGTGAACTACCTTGCCTCTAGGGAAGGTGGTCTCGACAAGCTCAAGGGCAAGAAAATCGTCGTGCTCTATCACGGCTCGCCCTATGGCAAGGAAACCATTCCGATCTATGACTTGTTGGCCGAGAAGTATGGCTTCACGGTTCAGCAAATCGAGGTGCCGCATCCCGGCAACGAGCAGCAGTCGCAGTGGTTGACGATCCGTCGTGCCAAGCCGGATTACGTCGTCCTGCGCGGCTGGGGCGTGATGAACCCGGTGGCGTTGAAGACCGCGGCCAAGGTCGGCTTCCCCGCCTCCAAGATCGTCGGCAATGTCTGGTCGAATTCGGAAGAAGACGTGATCCCCGCAGGCGAGGCGGCGGTCGGCTATACCGCGATCACCACCCAGGCTTCAGGCCAGCAGTATCCTGTCCTGCAGGAGATCGTGAAGACGCTCTACGATCAAGGCAAGGGTAATCTCGAAGATAAGAAGCGCATCGGCTCGGTCTACCACAACCTCGGCATCGTCAATGGCATCCTGAATGTCGAAGCGATCCGCACCGCACAGGAAAAATTCGGCAAGCGTACGCTGACCGGCGACGAAGTGCGCTGGGGCTTCGAGCACCTGAAGCTCGATGAGGCCAAGGTCGCAGCACTGGGCGCCAAGGACCTGTTCCACTCCATCAACGTCTCCTGGGACAACCACGAAGGCGATGGCTATGTGACCTTCCAGCAATGGGACGGCAAGAAGTGGAACGTCGTCTCCGACTGGATCGCGCCGGACTGGAAGCTGCTGCGTCCGATCATCGAAAAATCCTCGGAAGCCTACGCCAAGGAAAAGGGCATCAAGCTGCGCACAGCGGCCGATGCCGAAGGCACCGTGACCACGAACTGACGATGTGAGGGATGGCGCAAGCCGCCATCCCTCATCCCATAACCCGGTGCGGCAGATCGGTTTGCCTGCGCCGGGCCTCTCTCGCTGATTGGTTTTGGAACGAACGACATGTCCGACGAAACGATCCTTCTTGATATCAACTCCGTGCACGCCGTCTACAACAAGACGATCAAAGCCCTGAACGGCGTGAGCTTTCAGCTACGGCGCGGAGAAATCCTTGCCCTTCTCGGATCGAACGGTGCGGGCAAGACGACGGCGCTGAAGGCCATCTCGAACCTGTTGCCGGCCGAACGAGGCCAGGTGACGTCAGGCACGATCCGTTTCGAAGGCCGCGACGTGCTCAGCGAGAAGCCCGCCAATCTGGTTCGATCAGGTCTGGTACAGGTGCTCGAAGGGCGACATTGCTTCAAGAGCCTGTCGGTCGAGGAAAATCTCATCTCCGGCGGCCTTGGTCGCTCGTCGTCCAGGCGCGAGATCACGGCCGACCTCGATCGCATCTATGGCATTTTCCCCAGGCTCAAGGAGAAGCGCCGTACGTCGGCAGGGCTTACTTCAGGCGGCGAGCAGCAGATGACGGCGATCGGCCGCGCGCTGATGTCGCGACCGCGGCTGCTTGTTCTCGACGAGCCGTCGATGGGTCTGGCGCCGCTGGTAATCAAGGACATCTTCCGTTCGCTCAAGGCGCTGAACCGGGAGGATGGGCTTTCCATCCTGGTTGCCGAACAGAATTCGACGGTGGCGCTTCAGTACGCCGACCACGCCACCGTCATCGAAAACGGTGTCGCCGTGCTGTCGGGTTCCGCCGCCGAATTGCGCAGTCGTGACGACATCAAAGCTTTTTATCTCGGGGAAGGCGCGGCCTTCGCCCACGGCAGGCCGGCGGCCTGATCCATCCTCATATCCATCATTCAGAAGGGAGACCGAAATGAACGTCATCGCCAAAACAGACAGGGTTGCCGTACCCGGCGTCAAACGACCGGAAAAACCTGCGCATATCATCAAGGACGATGCAGAAGCGGTCGCGGTCGCCCACCGGCTCGCCGCAGAGTTCGTCAAGGGTTCCGCAGATCGTGACCGCGAGCGGATCTGGCCGGCGGAAGAGCTGGATGCCTTCTCGCAGAGCGGGCTCTGGTCGATCAATGTGCCCAAGGCGTTCGGCGGACCGGAGGTCTCCTACGTCACGCTCGCAAAGGTGGTCGAGATCATCTCCGAGGCGGATTCATCGATCGGCCAGATCTCGCAGAACCATCTCGGCGTCGTGGCGGCAATCCGTACGGTTTCGGACAAAGCGCAGCAGGAACTGTTGTTCGGCGAAATCCTCAAGGGCACCCGCTTCGGCAATGCCTTTTCGGAATTCGGCTCCAAACGCGCGGTCGATTTTGAAACCAGGTTTGTCGACCATGGCGACCACGTCGTCGTGAACGGTCGGAAATTCTATTCGTCCGGCGCCTTGCTTGCCCATAAGGTGCCGATCGTGGCGCTCGATGACGAGGGCCGCGCCTGGTACGCGATCGCCGATCGCGATGCGCTGGGTTTGACTGTCATCGACGACTGGTCGAGCTTTGGCCAGCGAACCACGCTGTCGGGTACCGTCATCCTCGACAATGTCAAAGTCGACAAGGCGTGGCTGGTGCCCGGCTACAAGGGCTATGACAAACCGACGGCCGACGGCGCCATCTTCCAAATCATCCAGGTTGCCGTCGATACCGGCATCGCATCGGCAGCGATTAAGGAGACGATCGATTTCGTCCGCACCAAATCCCGCGCCTGGGTCGATAGCGGCCTCGAGCATGCCTGGGATGATCCTTACACGATCCAGGCGATCGGAGGACTCCAGCTCAGGCTGCATGCGGCTCAGGCGCTGCTCGATAAAGCCGGACTTGCAATCGACCGGGCGGTCGCCAATCCCAATGCCGATACCGTGGCGGAAGCCCAGGTCTTCACGGCCGAGGCCAAGATCCTCTCCACCGAGATCGCTATCGAGGCGACCAACAAGCTGTTCGAACTGGCGGGCACCCGCTCGACGCTTGCCGAGCACAATCTCGACCGCCATTGGCGCAATGCCCGGACGCATACGCTGCACGATCCGGTACGATGGAAATACTCGATCCTCGGCAAGTATTTCCTCAATGGAGAGAAGCCGCCGCTGCACGCCTGGAGCTAAAAGGGCTGCCATTCGCACTTCGAAACTCAGAATATTTCAGTGGCGAGAGGGACCTCATCGCCACTGTCCTGCTATCCTTATATGTCGAGAGCATCCAGTGACCGCGGCGTTTCGGATTGATCTGCTCCCTGGAATATAAGCGGTCTTAGGTTAGCCGCCGTTCAACCGCTCGAACATCGCTTCGCCATGCTTGCGCGTGTGGACGGCGGTGCCGACCAGCAGTTCGTGCTGGTCATTCTCCAACTGGGCAAGTGCGTCCGTGGCGAATTCCTCCGGCGACATCATGTATTGCCGCTCCGCACTCGCTGCCCGCACGCCACCGCCGAGATTGGTGTCGACCATCGGTGGGACCATCTCGACCACCCGCACGCCCGTCGCCTTCAACTGGTGACGAAGCGACAGCGTGAAGGAATGGAGGGCGGCCTTGGTCGCACAATAGACGGGAATGTCGGCCTTCGGCGTAAACGCCAGTCCCGAGGTGACGTTGACGATGACGGCGCTGGGTTGCCGCTTCAGCATCGGCAGCAGCTCGCCGATCAGTTGGATCGGCGCGGCAAGGTTGATGGCTATCTCCTGGTCGAGATCGGCCACGGCCTGATCATCGTCGAAATGCCTGACGTACTGCACCCCGGCATTGTTGATCAGCATGTTGAGGTCGGGATGGTTGTTTTCCAGCCAGCCCGACAGGCTGTCACGATTGTCGAGATCGGTGACGTCGCAGACCCGCGTTATCAGAGCAGGCACGGCCGCCTGCGCCCTGTCCAGCGCCTCCCTGCTCCTGCCGCAGATGATGACGCGATTTTTCCGTTCGGAAAGTTGCTTGGCAAGCGCCAGCCCGATGCCGCTTGCGCCGCCGGTGATGAGAATGGTGTTGTCCGTCAGTTTCAAGTCGAACGTCCTTCTATGTTGACATGAAGGTGCGCCGACAAAGGTTTCAGAGTTCCCGGCGGACACACCTGCGAGACCGGCAAGCCGGCTGCGGTGTCGCGGTTACCCTGAAAGGAGGAGTTGCCGCCCGATGGGCGACGGCCGGGCTACCATCCGACCAGCACTCTTTCGACGGAATTTTTATAAGGCAGATTTTGCTTCGATGGCAAGTGGCGACGATGGCTGTGCCGAACTGCTGCGCTCAGCCGCATCCCTGCCCTCCAGCCTCATCCAGACGTGTCGTCCAAGGAGTCCAGGAACGCGAGCACTCGGCTGGTGAGGAGCGCGGTCGCATCCGCGTCGTAGGATGGAAGCGAGCTGTCGGCGAAGTAGTGCTGATCGCCGGGGTAGAGGAAAAGCTCCGCCTTCTCGACCTTTTCCACAATCTCGCGGGCGGCGTCGATATCGCCCTCGCCTGCGAAAATCGGGTCGTTGTCCATACCGTGGATCTGCACCGCGACGCCATCCGGCCATGGTCCGAAGGCCCACTCGCCGCTGATCGGCAGGCAGGAGTAGAAGAGGAGCGCCCCACAGGCCCCAGGCCGCGTCTGCGCCAGCTTCTGCGCCGGCAGCACACCGAATGAGAACCCGCCATAGACGAGCTCGACCGGCAGTTCGTCGGCGAGGCGGACGCCACGCTCCCTGACAGCGTCGAATCCGATTTCACCGATATAGGCGAGGCCTTCTTCGATGCTGGGGAAGGTACGCCCGTCGAACAGATCAGGCGTATGCACGATGTGGCCGGCTGCCCTCAAAGCGTCGGCGAACGCATGCACACCCGGGGTCAGCCCCTGTGCGTGGTGGAATAACAAGACCTCAGCCATACGAAGCCTCCGGATGGGATGATCGGGCGCACATTCGGCAACTCTACCGGGTCATCGCCTCGTCGGGAAGGCGTCAGTCGCAGGCCAGTCCCATACTCTAGGTGTGGCAGCAGGAATCGTTCCCGCTGTCATCGGGTGAAGGCTGCAGGCGATTGTCGACACTCTCCTCGTTTCCACCAGGCGGCAGGTCCATGGCGATGTTGGATGCGAAAAAGCCGTTCGGTTTCAGTGTGAAGCCTGCATATTCCACCGGCATGATCGGAAAATCCTCGGGCTTGCAGACATGGGTATGACCGAAGGAATGCCAGAGCACGATATCGGCATTCTCGATTTCGCGGTTCTGCTTGACATAACCCGGCAGGCCGTCGCCGCCGGCATGCACGTTCGGATAATCGCCGCTCGCATATTTCTCCCTGGCATCGAAGGCCGTGATCCAGATGTGTTTCTTGGCGAAGCCGCCGCGCTGGGCAACGGTCGAATCCGGCTGGGCAAGCATGACCGGTGACGGCATGACGATGATCTTGTAGCCCGGCGTTTTGCCGACGCTGTTCTGCATGTTGGGGTTGGAGACTTTCCAGTAGCGGCCGGTCTCGCCATTGGCGAGTGCAGGCGAATCGAGTTCGCGCTTCAACACGCGAGTCCTGGTATCGAAGACATTGCCATAGGGATTGTCCTCACCCCAGGGACGCGGCACGAACTCATGCTCGGTCACAGTATTACCACCGCCATCGACATCCATATGCAGGCGCGCATTGAAGAAATGCTGGTGGGTCGGACCGCCGAGATTGTCATCGACCATGCCGCCCCACGGATAGGTTTCGCCGGTCGCGACTGCCGCCGTCTGGATGATGCCGGTAAGCTTGGCTTCGAGCTGGATCGTGCCGTCCTGGTAGAGATACCAGTAGAAGCCGTAATCATAATTGCCGACGGTTGCGAAGAACGAGATGACGAGGCGGCGGGAGCGGCGCACTTCGAAAATACCGTTGCGAAATTCGTAATGCTTCCAGAGGATTCCGTAATCCTCCTCATGCATGCAGATGGCGTTCTTCATGATGAAAGGCTGGCCGAAATCATCGGCCGCCGGCACGTCGAAATAGTGAATATGGCCGAGGCAGTCGCAGCCGAGTTCGAGGCAATTGGCCAGGCGCCCGAGGCCATATTCGCCGGCATCGAAAGCGCTCTTCCAATAATGGTTCGCGGTCGGATCGGCATAGGGAACGACCATTTCGGTGACGCTGGCGCGAAAGACGACGGGCCGCAGCCTGCCCTGATCCTTGATGCCGAGTTCATGCAGAACGAGGCCTTCGCGCGGGGTGAAACCGACACGGAAACTCCAGTTCTGCCATTCGACTTTCCAGCCGTCGACAGCAAAGCTCGCCCCGTGCGGCTGAACGATATGCAGCGGCTTGAGATCGGGCCGGAGTTCCGGGAAGGTTTCGCGGCCATAATTGCGCTTCTTCCGTGGAACCGGAATGATCTTTTCATCGTCGACGAGATCGACCACTCGGTTGGTGACCAGGTCGACCACCGCCACCACACCCTCGATCGGATGCGCATAGCCGTTGTCGCGGATATCCTCGCGCCAATAGGACACGGCGCGGACGATGCGCTTTCCCTTCTCGAATTCGCGGCCAAAATAACCCGAGGAAAAAGGATCGATCTGGATGAGCGGAATATCCTCGTCGGTAATGCCGCGCTTCTTGACGGCAGCGATCCAGCGCGGATCGGATTTGACGGTGCCCTCAACGGTTTCGAATTCGCACAGCATGACCGGCGGCTGGCCATAGGGCAGTTCGTCAAGGGGCAGTCTTGAATAGGAGGACACTTTGCCGGCGGTCAGATCGACGATACCCTCGAAGGTCTCGCCGTTGCTGATATCCATGGCCAGAATGAAGGCGAGACGCGGCAGACTGTTGCCCAAGCGATAAGTGGCAAGATCCGTCTTGGTCGGCTCCTCCAGCCGGGTTATCGGAAAGCGGAAGGTGGCCGCGAGTTTCTGCGTATCCTTGAGGATGGCAACGGCAGAAGCGATCTCGGCCAGGCTCAGGGGATCGAGCGGATGGGTGACTGCGACAACGGCGTCCATGGACATACCTCTTTGATTTGGGCCTCTTTGATTTTGGGCCTCTTGGCTTCCGGAAAGACGACGCACCATCGCGCGTCGCAAGCTGTGCGGTGATCAGGATCGACCGGAGCAGATCTGCGTCTCGATCGTCATTGCCTCTGCGTGAATGCAAAACACCGAGCAGAAGACATGCGCCTCAAAGGCAACCAGCAAAGTCGCGCCGGTAAGGATCGCGCTCGCGAGAGCCAGAAAGCGATCGACGGGTGCAAGTTCGGCAATGGCACTCATTCGAAGACCTTTCCGAGTGAGGCGTAGAGAGCGGGCTTGGACTTCTTGACCTGGATCGCAAAAAGCGCACCGAGAATGCCCACCAGTACCATCGCATAGGGGAAAGCCTTGACGATCGGGCTTTCGCTGCCGGAAAGCAGGGAAAGATTGGAACTGACCAGCACCAGCGAACCCATCAGGCCGAGCAGCGCCAGCGCCGGAGCGATCATCGTGGTCCAGGCGCTGTAGCTGTTCGGCGTCTTGCGGAAGAACATGACGATTGCGACGGAGACCAGCACCTGCACCAGCAGGATACCGATCCCTGCAAGCGCCGCCATCCACGAGAACACGACGGTGTAGGGATCGGCGCCGAAGATGACGAACAGGGCAAGAACGACGGCCGCGATCAGACTTTGCAACAGGCCTGCGGCATAGGGTGAGCCATGCTTGGCGTGAACCTTGCCAAGCACCTTGACGGCCAGCCCTTCCCGGCCAAGGGCGAAGAAATAGCGGTTGAGCGTATTGTGGAAGGAAAGGATGCAGGCAAACAGGCTGGTGATCAGCAGCACGTTCATAACCTGGCTCGACCATGCGCCGAGCACGGAATTGGCGGCAGCGAAGTAGAAACTGTCGAGGCCGGCAGCAGCGGAGGCCTGCACATTGCCCGGACCGTAGAATTGCACGATGGCCCAGGTGGAGAAGGCGTAGAACAGGGTGATGAGCAGCACCGCAACATAGGTGGCGCGGGGGATGGTCTTCTCCGGATTTTCGGCTTCCTCGCCGAAAATGGCCGTCGCTTCGAAGCCGATGAAGGAACCGATGACGAAGACCAGCGCCACACCAAGACCTGATGTAAAGACCGACGATGGCGCGAAGGAGGAAAAGGTGATGCCTTCTGGTCCGCCGCCTGAAAAGACGATGGCAAGATCGAGAACCAGCAATATGGCGATTTCGGCGATCATGCAGACGCCAAGGATCGCGCCTGAGAAGGCGATGTTGCGTTGACCGCAGACCAGCACGACGACGAGTGCCGCGAAGGCCCAGGCCCACCACGGCAGGACCAGCCCAAGCGGCGCTATGGCGTTGGCCACGAAGAAGCCGAACAGGCCATAGATGGCGATCTGAACCGCGCTATAGGTGACCAGCGCCATGAAGGCGCCACCCACGCCAGCCGGCTTGCCGATGCCATGGGTGATATAGGTGTAGAAGGCCCCCGCGCCGCCCACATGCCGGCTCATGGCGGTGAAGCCGACCGAGAAGAGCAGGTAAAGCAGGCCGGCGAGCACGAAAGCGCCGGGAACACCTGCGCCATTGCCAAAGGCAAAGGCGGCCGGTGAAGCGCCGACGACGGCCGTGAGCGGCGCGGCCGCGGCAACGACGAAGAACACGATATGGGCAAGCCCCACCGAGTCCTTGGCCAGACGACGCTCCGGCGATGATGGTGCGGGCATGCTTGCTTCCAATGTCATGGAGAAACCCCTCTTTGCCTGTTTGTTGCCAAGAGGGTAAGCGCGGCGATCTGGCCTCGAAATTGCAGTTTATGCCAATGAATCGATAATTCGCGCCACGACGGTCACCGGAGACGCTGAAAATGGCAGTTGCACCGCATTTGATCAGCCGGATGCCCGCAGTTGCTTCAATTCGAGCCTCTGTCTTGATCCCGCTGGTGCAACAAATCGATAAAAGATCCGGGAAAACCGACCTTCTTCTGGCTTCGCACGGCATTCTGCGCTCGCAACTGGAAGATCCCTACGCTGTCCTGCCCATGGCGCGTTATGTCGCGCTGTTCGAGGATGCCGCGACGATAACAGGCGAACCGGCACTCGGAGCCCGCATGGCCACCGGTTTCAGGCCCGCCGATCTCGGCCCCATCGGCATGCTCTTCGCGCTCTCGCCGAACATTCGCAGCGCTTTCGAACGGCTGTCCAAATATGTGAACGCGTTGCAGGGCGCGACCAGTTCCGGCGTATTCGAGGAGAATGGCGATTTTGTCTGGAGCTACCGGATCGTCGACCCCAGCATGTGGCCGCGCCGGCAGGACAGCGAATTCACGATTGCCGCCTCCTGTCAGCTCGTCCGTTCGTGCTTCCGCCGAGGCTGGCGACCGATCGAAATCCAGCTCGAACATCACGCCCCACGCGATGCCGGCGTGCTGGAACGCATCTATGGCGCGCCCATCCTGTTCGGCCAATCCGGCAACCGCATCGTCATGAACAAGGCGGATGCCGATCGTGTCCACCGCTCGGAAGACAAAAGCCTGATCGAAATCCTGGAGCGGCACATCGGCGATCTGGTCAACGAGCCGGCGGCCGGCGAAGCTGTCAAGGAAAAGGTCCAGGCCCTGATCGGCATCTATCTTGGCCGCAAACCGATCACGGTCGCAATCCTCGCCGCCGAACTGAAGATGTCGCCGCGAAGCCTGCAGCGCCGGCTGTCGGAGGAAGGCGTGTCACTTCGCGATCTCGTTCGCCAACACCGCCAGACACTCGCCGCCCATTATCTCGGCGACCGACATGCCGCACCGATGTCCGAGGTGGCGCGTGTGCTGGGTTATGCAGACAATACGGTGCTCTGGCGTGCGCTGCGGTCCTGGGAGAAGAAAGGGAACCACCCACCTTCGATCGGTTAAACGAGGATGTACGGCAACGGAGATTGCCTGTTCGCCTCACCGCTGCTTATCAAGGAGTTTTCAGCAGCGCTCAACGCCCTTTGCCGCCAGGAGGTCGTCAACGGCTGTCGACGTCAGAAATTCCGACAATTGCCTCGTGGCTTCCGCGTCCGTTGCATCGGCGCTGATGCCGATGGCGAAGTCGATATAACTTTGGAGTTCTGCCGGAAACGGGCCGACAAGCATGACCTCGGGAGCGGCGGCGAGGATCGACGTCACGGGAACGACGCCCAGCTCGGCTTCCCCACGACCGACGGCCGCCGCCGTCTGCCCTCCGGATATGGTCACCAGCTTGGGCTTCACCTCATCGGCTATTCCCAGGCGTTCCAACAGACCGGAGAAATAGCCGCCACTGGTTCCGTCACTGGCGTAGGCGATCGATCCGGCGCTCTTCAACGCGTGTTTGAACGCTTCCACGGACCCGATGTCGAGCGGCCGGCTGCCTGCCTTGGTCGCCATACCCATTGCGATCCGGCCGAACGCGACCTCACTCCCCGCCTTGACTTTTCCCAGGGCTGCCAGATCCTGAACCAGATTCGGATTGGTGATGACGAGGTCGAAGGGTTCGCCAGCTTCGATCTGCTTCTTGACGACAGGATTGAGCTCCCACTTGAGCGCAACTCTGTGCGCTGTGGCCGTTTCGTACCGGGATATGAGAGCAAGGACGGCGGGTCGAACCGCAATAGCGCCAAAAAGACGGACTTCCCGAGTCATATCAGAACTCCGCCTCTGATCTAACGATCTTGTCCAGCAGACCCTACGGCCCCGCCCCAAAAAACGCCAGCCGCGTGAAGATCGTATAGTCCGCTTCCGAAACCATCAACGCGACAAAAACCAGCACCAGCAGCGGCGGCAGCAGGATGGCGTAGACCAGCGCCAGCCGTTCCCAGGCCATGTGCATGAAGACGGCGACGATCAATCCGGCCTTCAGCATCATGAACACCAGGATCAGGGTCCACCTGAGGTAGCTCTGGACGCCAAGATAATCGACCATGTAGGACGCCGCGCTGAGCACGAAGAGCAGGCCCCAGACGAAGAAATAGAGCCCGATCGGGTGCTGCTGTCCGCTGTGTGCCTGTGCATGCGCCGTTTGGACTTGTGCATGCGCCGTTGTCTCGCTCATGACGACCTCACCACAGATAAAAGAATGCAAAGATGAAGACCCAGACCAGGTCGACGAAGTGCCAGTAGAGGCCCATGATCTCAACGGCCTCGTAGCGGCCTTTCCGGCTGGTGAAGAAGCCACGCCGTTCCGCGTCGAAATCGCCGCGCCAGACCTTGCGGGCGACGATGAGGAGGAAGATGACGCCGATCGTGACATGGGTGCCGTGAAAGCCTGTTATCATGAAGAAGGTCGAGCCGAACTGCGCCGCCCCCCACGGGTTTTCCCAGGGGCGCACGCCCTCGGTGATCAGCTTCGTCCATTCGAAGGCCTGCATGCCGACGAAGCATGCGCCGAGAAGTGCTGTCAGCAGCATCAGCACCGCCGTCGTGCGGCGGTCGCGGCGATAGCCGAAATTGACCGCCATCGCCATGGTGCCGCTGCTCGAGATCAGCACGAAGGTCATGATCGCGATCAGGATCAACGGCACATCCTGGCCGCCGATATGCAGCGCGAAGACCTCGCTCGGATTGGGCCATGGTACGGGCGTCGATATGCGGGCGGTCATATAGGCGATCAGGAAACAACCGAAGACGAAGGTGTCGCTCAAGAGAAAGATCCACATCATCGCCTTGCCCCAGGAGGCGGTCTTGAAGGCGCGCTGATCCGAGCTGAAATCGGCGGCGACACCGCGAAGGCCTGATGGCCTGAGGTCAGCCCCACCATGTGTCTCGATAGTCTGTGCCATCTGCACCCCCTAGCTAATCAACGTGCGGCAGAGATCGACGAAATCGCTGGCCCAGCCGGCAAAAAGCGCGAAGAGCAGCAGCCAGACCGCAAGCATGAAATGCGAATAGATAGCTGAGAGATCGACGCTGAGGCTCAGCCTCTCCGCCGCGATATCGGCTGCGAAGGCCTTGACCGTCGTGTGCGCCAGCACCGCCAGCCCGCCGAGAATATGCAGGCCATGCAGCCCGGTCAGCATGTAGAAGAAGCTGTTGGCGGGGTTATCATCAAGCACGTAGCCTGCCGCGACCAACTCCCGCCATACCTGGATCTGCCCGGCGAGGAAGAAGACCGCAAGCAGAAGTGCCGTAACGAGCGCAGGCCGCAGGCTTTCCATGCGGCCATGCCGCACTTCGCGCTTAGCCCATTGCAGCGCCGCACTGCTCAAGGTCAGCGCCGCGGTGTTCACCCAGAGCAGGCGCGGAACCGGCATCCCCCACCAGTCGGCCGAGGCCGCGCGCATGAAATAGGCGCTGACGGCAAGGCTGAAGAGCGCGCCGACGACGCCGAGAAAGACGAAGAGACCGATCTTCACCGCCGGCACCGGCGGCCGGTCGGTGCCGTCATGAACCGGCATCTGCACGGAGCCGGTCTCCAGCCAGGGCTTCGAGGTCAGCCGCTGCCCGGAGAGCCACCAGATCATGATGGCGGCGATGGCGGCCAGAAAGATCAGAACGACGCTCATGCCGGCGTCTCCCGGGTGACGCCAGCCGTTGCCGGCACATTCTGCGGAATGAAATCCTCGGCCGCCCCCGGCACGCTGTAATCATAGGCCCAGCGATAGACCACAGGCAGGTCTTTGCCCCAGTTGCCGTGCGCCGGCGGCGTCTCAGGCGTCTGCCATTCCAGCGTCGTTGCCCGCCAGGGATTGCCGCCGGCCTCCCTGCCCCGGAAGAGGCTCCAGGCGAGATTGAACAGGAAGACCATCTGCCCGGCGCCCACGACCAGCGCCATGACTGTGATGAAGATGTTCAGCGTGTGGGCCGAAGGCGGAACGAAGGCCGTCTCCCCCATCTCGAAATAGCGGCGCGGCACGCCGAGCAGGCCGAGATAGTGCATCGGAAAGAAGATCGCATAGGTGCCGAGGAAGGTGATCCAGAAGTGGATATGGCCGAGCAGGTCGTTCAGCATGCGCCCCGTCACCTTCGGATACCAGTGGTAGATCGCCCCGAAGATGACGAGGATCGGCGCCACTCCCATGACCATGTGGAAGTGGGCCACGACGAACATCGTATCCGACAGCGGCACGTCGACGACGACATTGCCGAGGAACAGGCCGGTCAGGCCGCCATTGACGAAGGTGACGATGAAGGCGAGCGCAAAGAGCATCGGCAGCGTCAGGTGGATATCGCCGCGCCACAGCGTCAGCACCCAGTTGTAGACCTTGATCGCCGTCGGGATGGCGATGATCAGCGTCGTCGTGGCGAAGAAGAAGCCGAAGGCCGGGTGCATGCCGCTGACATACATGTGGTGCGCCCAGACGACGAAGCTCAACGCCCCGATGATGACGATCGCCCAGACCATCATGCGGTAGCCGAAGATATTCTTGCGCGCATGCGTGCTGATCAGGTCCGAGACGATGCCGAAGGCCGGCAGCGCCACGATATAGACCTCGGGATGGCCGAAGAACCAGAAGAGGTGCTGGAACAGGATCGGGCTGCCGCCGCCATGCTGGAGCTGCGTGCCCATCTCGACGATGGCGGGCATGAAGAAGCTGGTGCCGAGCACGCGGTCGAAGAGCATCATGACGCAGGCGACGAAGAGTGCGGGAAAAGCGAGCAGCGCCATCACGGTTGCGGTGAAAATGCCCCAGACGGTGAGCGGCATCCGCATCAGCGTCATCCCGCGCGCCCGACCCTGCAGCACGGTTACCACATAGTTCAGCCCGCCCATCGTGAAGCCGATGATGAAGACGATCAGCGAGGTCAGCATCAGCAGGATGCCCCAGTCCTTGCCGCCTGGTGTGCCTGACAGAACGGATTGCGGCGGATAAAGCGTCCAGCCGGCCCCCGTCGGGCCGCCGGGGGCGAAGAAGCCGGCGGCGAGGATCAGCACCGCGAGCAGGTAGATCCAGTAGCTCAGCATGTTGGCGTAAGGGAAAACCATGTCGCGGGCGCCGACCATCAGCGGAATGAGGTAATTGCCGAAGCCGCCGAGGAAGAGCGCAGTCAGGAGATAGATCACCATGATCATCCCGTGCATGGTGATGAACTGGTAATAGTGATCGGCATCGATGAAGGTGAAATAGCCGGGGAAAGCGAGCTGAATCCGCATCAGCCAGGAGAGTACCAGCGCCACCAGGCCGATCGCGATGGCGGTAATCGAATATTGCACGGCGATGATCTTGGCATCCTGGCTGAACACATATTTCGTCCACCAGCTGTGTGGATGATAAAGCTCCACATCCTCGACTTCGGCGGATGGGATGCTGCCGGATGGAATCTCGACCATGATCTCTCTTCCTTCCCCCGCCGGTTCACCGAACCGGCCTGCGGTCTGCGACCACTGCACGGTTCAGTTTGCCGGCGGCAGCTCTCCCGATGACGCCGTCAACTGGGTGAATGTCTGCTGCTGCCCGAGCCAGGTCTGATAGTCCGCGTCGTTGTCGACGACGACGGTGCCGCGCATTTGCGGATGACCGACGCCGCAGAGTTCGGCGCAGAGGATCTCGAAGGTCCCCGTCCGCGTCGGCGTGAGCCAGAAGTAGGTGACCATGCCGGGGATCATGTCCATCTTGGCGCGAAACTCAGGCACGTAGAAATCATGGAGCACATCGACCGAGCGCAGCAACATGTGCACCGGCTTGCCGATCGGCAGATGCAGTTCGCCGCCTTCGATGATGATGTCATCGAGGCCGCTTGCATCGTTCTTGTCGAGGCCGAGCGGGTTTTCGGGCGTAACGTCGCGCGTTTCGGCGCGGCCGAGCTTTCCGTCCGCCCCCGGCAGGCGGAAGCTCCACAGCCACTGCTGGCTGACGACCTCCACCGATGCGGCATCGGCGGGCACCGTGATGAACTGGTTCCAGACGATGAGGCCGGGCGCCAGCATGGCGGCGACGCCGACCGCCGTTCCCGAGGCGAGCATCACCTCCAGCCTGCGGTTTTCAGGCTCGTAATGCGCCTTGTTGCCCGGCTTATGCCGGAAGCGAAAGACGCAATAGGCCATGAACAAGACCACTGCCACGAAGACGATGCCGGTGATCCAGAAGGTGACGACGAGAGTGCTGTCGATATAGGTCCAGTTGGACGCGATCGGCGTCCACCACCACGGGCTCAGCACATGGAACAGCACGGAGCCGACGACAATCAGGACGAGGATCAGCACGACAGCCATTTCCGCTCCTCCTCGAGCAGGTTGACCCGTGAAACCGCATTCCGCAAAAAGTCCGTCTTTATTATCGCACAGATAGAAAATATCGGCAATTACGGCAATTTAGGCACCTGCCGCGCCACTTCCACCCGTCATTTTGGAGTATGGCCCATCATTTGGAATATTGCTTGAGATAGGCGATGAGATCGGTGATCTCCTGGTCGTCCTTCACGCCGACGAAGGCCATCTTCGTGCCCTTCACCTTCGCTTTCGGATTATGCAGATAGTCGCGCAGCACTGTCTCGTCCCAGACGAGACCGCCTTCGCCGGCCGCTTTCATTCCGGCCGAATAGGCGAAATCAGGATGCGTGCCGGCCTGTCGGCCGAACAACTTGTTCAGCGACGGACCGACCTTGTTCGTATCAGAATCGGCGACATGACAGGTTGCGCATTTCTTGAAAACGGCGGCACCCGCGGTCGCATCGCCCTCCTGCGCCCCGGCGCGACCGGGGGAAAGGGCAATCACGGATGTGGCAATCAGCAGAATAACACGATAGTCCATGGCAAACCTCATCCTCCTCAAGGTTGCCAGCCACTTGCACCCTCAGCAATCTCTCGCGTATGGGTAGTGGTTGTATGGCTTAAAGCTTAGTCCTTCGCGGCAGCAAGTCAATCGGCCCTACAATTGGAGCCATCTGAACGTAATCTGATACGAGGTGAACCCGGCGCGGATAAGCTGCCTGAGCTACCGCTATTTGACCTATTGCCCGATCGAAAGCGCCTCCTCTACCGCCAGTTCGGCCATGGCAAGCGCCGCCTCTCGGGTCCTGGCGGCGGCGATGAATCGGCCGTTGTGGCAGAAGCTCGCGCCCTCTATGCCGCACGCCGCCTCCAACGCGCCATTGGTGAGCCCGGCCCAGGCCGCCGGCAGATCGGCCCTGAGCTCGAAACCATCCTCGGCGCGGCGGATGCCGGTTATGCACCAGTCCTTTTCGCGCGGATGGACGACGAACAGCAGGTGATCGGCGCCTGCTTTCACGATAGCAGGCCGGAAGGGCATTCCCCTCGGCAATTCCAAAACACGCCCCTGCCCGGTAGCCTCGATTGCCTGATGCACGACCGCCTCGGCCCGCAATTTCGCAGCACTCTGCGCAATCCTGGCCTCGACGAAACTGCGGGCGATGGCAAGGGCCGCGTGGAAGGCACGGTCGTCGGCAGCGGGGTCGGCATCGTCGAAGACCGGTTTCAGCGTTTCCAGCAGAGCCGGCAGCGTCAACCCGGCCAGCGGCCCGGAGGGGCTGAGCGCGCCATTGTCCGTCAGGTCGACCGGCAGCACGAAACTGGCGTCGAAAGAACCATGCAGCGTCTCGACATGTACTTCGGGAAGACCGGAGGCTGCGAGATAATCAAGGCCGTAATGCTTCCAGATCAAGCCGAAGGAACTGTAGGGCTGGCCATCGTCGCGCAACGGCGCGCCGCGCTGGTGGTGGTCGAATATCCCGGCGGCAGGGTCATAGGCGCCGCCGACATCGTAGATGATGCGGTCTTCGCCCGGCGTGATCCATTCCGGCGCCCGGCTGCGGACGATACGCGCCTGCGGGAAAAGCCGGGTCAGGATGACGCTCGACAGCAATTCGTCGGCATGGAAGCCACCGGAATGGGTGACGAGGAAATCGGGGGTCATAAAAGGCCTTGTCGTTCTCGGCGGGTTCGCCTGGGGTCAGCACCAGATAGCGGTTGGCGGATATGACGACAAGCCTTTGGCCCGACATCTGAGGGTCAGCCTCCCGGAGATTGAGCCTTGGCAATGTCTAGAATGCGCTATTTGCAGCCATCGCGAAGTTGTCTATCTTGCGCCGTCGCAAACATCAGGCGCAAACCATCGCTTTCCGTCAACAATCCGGCGGCAGCACCATGAAGGAAGACACCCGTGGGATGGAAACCCGTCATTCGCGCAGACGGCGAAGGTGAGCAGATATTGTTCAAGGTCGGACTGATGACCTTCAAAGCAACCTCGGCCGAAACCAATGGCCAATTTGCCTTCATCGAAACGATTTTGCCGCCGGGCGCGCGCGTCGAGCCGCATCAGCATCCAGAAGCGGAGGTCTTCTTCATACTGGACGGTGAATTCACCTTCTGGATCGGCGACGAGGAGGAAGCAACGACCTCAGGGAAAGGCGCCTTTCTAAGCGTGCCACCGTATGTACGCCATGCCTACTGGAACCATACTGATGTCCCCGGCAAAATTCTCGGCATGCTGGCCCCCGGTGGCAATGGCGGTCTGGAGACCTTCTTCCGCCAGGTCGGCGTGCCGCTGCATGAGGGCGACGACATTCCCGACCTGACCAGGCCCGTGGACTTTCTCCATGAGGAAATCGAACGTCACCGAAACCGGCCGCATCAGGATTGAACGATCACTTTGGGTGGAAAGAGGCAGCGTTTGGAGATTCCTCCGCACTTTCATGTTGCCGAAACATCAGGATGGCTTGTGAACCACCGCATGAACTCCGCCCTTCCCGGCTACCTCATGCTCAGTTCCAAGACCGATACCAACGATCTGTCGGATTTGTCTGAAGACGCCCTGGCCGAATTCGGCCCCTTGCTCGCAAGGGTTCAGAGCGCCCTGAAACGGAAATTGAATGCCCAGCGCGTCTATATCGGCCGATACGGGCACACGCCCGGTTATCCGATCCATTTCCATGTGATCCCGATATATGACTGGGTGGAGGAGTTGTTCTGGAAGGACGCTCGATATCGCCTGCTCCAGAGTTTTGCAGAGGGTCCGGGGGAAACCGCAACGGATGGCGCGGAACTGACGCTGTTTGTCTGGCGCGAATTCTGCGAACGCACAGAGCCGCCGCCCATCAGCGGGCCATCGGTCTCAGAGGTCATCAAGCTGTTGCGGGAGGCAATGCGGTTTTCGGCGCCTGAAGCCTAAGACAGCGCCGGTCCCGGCTGTCTTGCGACGAGCGCACGGCGCCAGGCCCGGAAGAAGGCCAGTGAGGTCATACCCCTCCTTAAGATCGAAATTCCCCGCCGTTCCTTAATCCATGACGTATTGGATATGATGCCGGCCATGCACGGCCGATTTCTGGACATGGGCGCGAACGCCGAAGACCCGGCCGATCATCTCCTCCGTCAGCACATCCTCCGGCGCGCCCGAGGCGATGACCTTGCCCTTTTGAAGTACCGCCAGGCTGTCGCAGAACATTGCCGCCAGGTTGAGATCGTGCAGCGCGACGATACAGGTGATACCGAGCTTCGAGATCAGCGAGAGAATGTCGAGTTGGTGCTGGATATCGAGATGGTTGGTCGGCTCGTCGAGCAGCAGTTCGCTCGGCGCCTGCGCCAGCGATCTCGCAATATGGACGCGCTGGCGCTCGCCGCCCGACAGTGTCTGCCAGAGCTGGCCTGCCCTCTCCCGCATGCCCGTCCGCGACAGCGCCTGGTCGACGGCAGCGTCGTCTTCGGCGCCCCAGGACGACAACAGCCCGCGATGCGGGGTGCGGCCAAGCCGCACCACATCGCGCACTGTCAACTGCGTATCGGTCGTCGACTGCTGCTCGACGAAGGCGACGCGACGCGCAAGGGCTGCGCGCGACAGCGAGGAAATGTCGTCCTCGCCGAGCCTGATGACACCGCTGCGAACCTTGCGCAGCCGGCAGATCAATCTGAGAAGGCTCGACTTTCCGGAACCGTTCGGCCCGAGCAACCCGAGCACCTTGCCCCTTTTCACCGTCAGGCTGACGCCGTTGACAATGACGGTGTCGCCGGCGGCAAAGCTCACCTCGTCGACGTTGATGCTCATGCATTCCCTCGTACGCGATAGAGGATGACGGCGAAGGCCGGCGCGCCGAAGAGCGCGGTGACGACACCGATCGGCAGGATCTGCTGCGGTATGATGATGCGCGAAAGGATATCGGCGCCGACCATGTAGATGGCGCCGCCGAGCGCCGTTGCCGGCAGCAGCCGCCCATGGGCCGGCCCGACAAGGAAGCGGGCGGCATGGGGTATGACGAGGCCGACGAAACCGATCGAGCCCACCATGCTGACGACGCTTGCCGTCATCGCCGCCGTCAGGGCGAACAGCACGATCTGGACGCGGCGCACGGCAATGCCAAGCGAGGCGGCGGCATCCGTGCCGAAGGCGAAGGCATCGAGCGCCCGCACATGGGCCATGCAGACGATGAAGCCGGCAAGCGCGATCGGCACCGAAAGGTAGACATCTGGCCAGCGTACGCCGCTGAGCGACCCCAGAAGCCAGAACAGGATGCCGCGCGCCTGCTCGGCATTCGCCGATGTCGTCACGATGTAGGAGGTGAGCGCGTTGAAGAGCTGCGAACCGGCGACGCCACACAGTATGATGCGTTCGCCGGTTCCCCCCGCACCCGTCGCCAGGAAGCCGACCAGCAAAAAGGCCATGACTGCGCCGATGAAGGCCCCGCTCGACAGGCCGAGAATACCGTAGCCGAAGCCGAGAATCATCACGCAGACGGCTCCCGTCGAGGCGCCGGCGGAGATGCCGAGCACATAGGGTTCGGCCAACGGATTGCGCAGCAGCGCCTGCAGGATGGCGCCGCAGAGCGAGAGCGACGCGCCGGCGCTGGCCGCGACGAGGGCGCGGCTCAGCCGATAATCCCAGACGATGCCCTGGTGGATGCGGCTGAGCTCGAAATCGGTTCCGAACAGGCGGTTCGAAACCGCCTCAGCCGTCGTCGCAAGCGGGATGGCAATCTCGCCGATGGAAACGGCGAGACTGATCATCAGTCCAAGAAGGAGAAGCGCGGCAATGGTGAGCGCCGCGAGCGCCCACCATCCCTGCCGCCTGAGCGATACTGTCTTCACTGTGCCAGGCCGAAGGACTTGATGCCCTTCGCCACTGTCTCGATGCCGTCGATCGTGCGGATCGTCGGGTTCATCGACTGCGCATCCATCATCACGAAGTGCCTGTTCCTGACGGCATCGAGTTCCCTGGCCACAGGGTCGTTCTCGAGAAAGTCAAGCTTGACCTTGGGATCGTCGGCCGCATAACGGCGGCGATCCATGGTCGCCAGCACGATCACCGCGGGGTTCGCCTGGGCGATGGTTTCCCAGCCGACCAGCGGCCATTCCTCTTCGGTTGTCACGACGTTCTTCGCGCCGATCGTCTTGAGGATATAGGCAGGTGCGCTGTTCTTGCCGGCAATGAAGGCGTCGCCGTTGACCTCCTTGCTGGAAAACCAGAAGACGACCGGCAGGCTCTTGCCCGTCGCGCCCGATATCGACGCCACGGCATCCGCCTCGCGCTTCCTCAGCTTGGAAATCAGCGCATCGCCGCGCTCCTTGACGTCGAAGATCTCCGAGAGTTCAGCGATTTCCCGGTAGATCAGGTCCATCGTGAACAGCTCCCCACGCACACCGTCGCCGCCATCGGTGTTGACCTTGGCGACGCAATCGGCCGGCGCGAGATAACTATTGATCCCGAGATCCTTGAACTGCTCCCGCTTGCCGACGGAGCCCTGCGCGCCGACATGCCATTCGAACTCGGCCGCCACGAGGTCGGGCTCCTGCCCGACGACGGATTCGAAGCTCGGATCGTTGTCGGCGAGGCGTTTTATCTTGCTGTTGGCCTCGGCATATTGCGGCAGGACAGGGCCAACCCAGACGGCGGTTCCGGCGATCTTGTCGGCAAGGCCGAGCGAGAACAGAATTTCAGTCATGCCCTGGCCGATCGAAACGATCCTGGCGGGCGCCTTCTGGAACGTCACCTGCTGGCCGCAATTGCTGACGGTCAGGGGATATTGGGTCGCGGCCAAGCTTGGTGCCGCAAGGCCGGCCAGCCCGAAGGTAAATGTCATGATGGCGAGAAATTGACGCATGAAAACCTCGATGATGGGAAAACAGGCACGGCCGCGCCGCGCGCATATACGCAACGCTGAAGTCACGCTGACGCGTAGACTAGCCGCGGGAGGCCCAATCGAGACGGATGCATGCCGATATCAGGCGAAGGTTCAGAAGGACAATCATGTCTGTTCCTTGTCCGGGCATCCCCGCCCGGTTGATTGGATCGCGATTGACGGCAGGTCTCCTGGCTTGCGGATATCCGTCTTTCATCCGCCTTCCCGCGATATCCGCAGTGGCGTGGCCTTTAGGCCAAGGGCATGATCGCTCCGCGATCAACCCCGAGATCGACAATCCGCTTACAGTTGCGGGGGCAGCCACGGTCTCGGTCCCTACTGGGTCGTCCTCACCGTGTTCCCTATTAATCCCCTTGGAGTCATCTTCAGGGAACCGTCGCCCCCAGTTACGTCGCCTGCCTGCACGACGTCAATGGTTATTGCGAAGGCGCCGCGCCACCAGCGGATAAATATATCGCACGCTCCACGCCGCCGTTCGGTGCGCGAACTACCGGTGGCGGTCGGTCTTGGATATCACGGCGAAAAGCGCTTCCTCGCGATAGGCAAGTCTCCGCGCTGTCCGTGACCTCCGAAAATTATCCGTTGATACGGTCCAGTGAATGGTCTAATTTTCCAGATGAAGCCGAGTTGTACTGGTTGGGAGCGCGAACGATGCGAGTGTCTGTCACGGATGCCAAGGGGCAGTTGACCGAGTTGGTCCGACGTGCCGAAGCCGGGGACGAGGTCATCCTCACCCGGCACGGTCATGCCGCCGTGAAACTGGTTCCAGTGAGGGCTGCGCCCGATCGGAAATCCCGCCGGATGCTCATGGAAGCGGTGCGGGCCTCCGCCAATGCCAAGGCCGCCGACGGGCCGCCGGCCGCACGCAGCCAGGATTTCCTCTATGGCGATGACGGCCTGCCCGAATGATCGTCGTCGACACCTCCGCCTTGATGGCGATCGTGCTTGGCGAACCGCAAGCCGATGCCCTGATTGGCGTCCTCGAAGCCGAAGAAAATCTCCTGATCTCCGCCGGCACGGTCGCCGAAGCCTTGATCGTCTCGGCCCGCCGCAACGTCGGTGATGAGATGGAACAGCTGATCGACGGTCTCGGCTTCGAAATTGTCGCCGTTACCCCCGCCTCAGCCCGACGCATCGCCGAAGCCTACCGCACCTGGGGCAAAGGCGCCCACCCCGCAAGCCTGAACTTCGGCGACTGCTTTGCCTATGAAGTAGCGAAGGAACATGGCTGCCGGCTGCTATTCGTGGGGCATGATTTTACCAGGACCGATATAGAAAACGCGCTTTGAACGATGCGGCTGTTGCCGGCGCCGGCCGCCCCTCACAACGCATCCAGCGGGATCTTAAGATATCGCCGGCCGTTCTCCTCCGGCTCGGGCAGCCGCCCGCCGCGGATGTTGACCTGCAGCGCGTGCAGCATCAGCTTCGGCTTCGGCAGCGTGCGGTCGCGCGCCTGGCGCAGCGCCACAAAGCCGGCCTCGTCGATGCCCGATATATGCGGATTGGCGCGCTTCTGGGCGGCAACCGTGCTTTCCCAGCGCGGGTGGCGGCCACCCGGCTGATAGTCGTGACCGGAAAACAGCCGGGTCTCCTCGGGCAGCGACAGGATCGCCTGGATCGTGTGCCAGAGGGCGCTGGCGCTGCCGCCCGGGAAATCCGTGCGGGCGGTGCCGGAATCCGGCGTGAACACCGTATCGTGCACGAAGGCGGCGTCGCCGATCACATAGGTGATCGAGGCGAGGGTGTGCCCGGGCGAAAACATCACGCGGGCCTTGAGCGTGCCGATCTCGAACGTCTCGCCATCGGCAAACAGCCGGTCCCATTGCGAGCCGTCGGTCGCGAGCGCCGGCCAATTGTAGATCTCCTTCCAGAGCGCCTGCACGTCGGTGACATGGGCGCCGATCGCCGTCGGCGCACCGGTCTTTCCC
This sequence comes from Rhizobium sp. IY2, assembly GCF_047532935.1. Taxonomy (NCBI): domain Bacteria; kingdom Pseudomonadati; phylum Pseudomonadota; class Alphaproteobacteria; order Hyphomicrobiales; family Rhizobiaceae; genus Rhizobium; species Rhizobium sp. IY2. The sequence goes on along the minus strand of NZ_JBLKNU010000001.1, from coordinate 686,367 downwards.
TTGAGGTAATACGCAGCGGAGAAATGATCGGCATGCGGATGCGTGTCGAGGATCCACTCGACCGTCAGCCCTTCGCTCTCGATATGGGCGAGGATGGCGTCGGCATTGGCCGTGCCCGTCGCCCCCGACATCTCGTCGAAATCGAGCACCGGGTCAATGATGGCGCAGCGTTTCGTCGCCGGGTCGGAAACGACATATTGCACACTGCAGGTGCGGGGCTCGAAGAAGGCCTTCACATGAGGTACCTGCCCTGCCCGCTTCTCCAGCCAGCGCCGCGCGCCGGCAAGATCGAAGCCGAGGCCTTGACCAAAGGCCTCGACATCCCCGGACTTCATCCGCCCGTCCAGCGCCTCGCCCAGCGCATAAAGCGTCAGCGCCCGTGTGCCGCTCTTGCAATGGGCGACGACCGGCCCCTTCGCCTCAGCTATCGCCGCCTGAAAGGCGCGGATATCGGCCTCGGTAATCTCGGCCCCCTTCACCGGCACGAAGCTGTAGGCGAGCCCGGCGGCGGCGGCTGAAGCCTTCTCCGCTGCATTACCGGGTTGCCCCGGCTCTTCGCCATCCGGCCGATCATTGATGACGGCGGCAAAGCCGTCTGCCGCGAAAGCACCAAAGTCCGCGGCGCCGGGCTGCCCCGTCACCGATATCAGCTCATTGACCCTCACGGATGTCATCGAAGCCCCCGCGCTGCCCTCATCAGGCATTATCGCATGTATATCGACACAATCTCACAAGTATATTGCCGAGCGCAAGAATAGACCACTTGTCGCATCCCCGAGCTTGCCGCCGGCCCGCAAAGCCTGACGAAACCGGCGGGAGAGGCTCCTCATACTTCCGCCCGGCCCGGCTCCTTCGGTCAAAACGACAGCGTCGCAGCGCCCTCCTTGATCTCGGCATGCATGGCGCTGGCGCCGACGATGACGACACCGTCGAGCATGTCCTCCTGCGTGTAACCGCGCGAGGTCACGCAGGGCGGGCAGGCCCAGATCGTGCCGCCGCGCTGCTGGAAATTCTCGATCAGCATCGACAGCGGATCAAGCGGCGGCACCTGTGTCATGCGCTGGCCACCCTTGCGCACCAGATCGATCCCGGTGCTGGTGAGGAACACCGAGACCTTCAGCCCGGCGGTGATGCCGCCATTGGCAATGGTGAAGGCGACGGAGGACAGTTCGGATTCGATGCCCTTGGTGATGAGCACGACCAGTTTGTCGCTTTGAGTTTGCATAGTATTCTCCCAGTGAATTGAAATGAACGCTCACCACGAGTGAGCGAGAACACCATAGGAGGGTGCGCGGGGCGCGTATTTGGCCGGGATGCGTGAAGCCTTGTCCGAAAATCCAGGCGTTGCGGGTGTCGTGCGCGACGACGTGTTGTCGGCGCTGCTTTCGACGATCCGCCTGTCGGGATCGCTGCAGTTCTGCTTCATGCCGACGGGCGACTGGCAGACGGATGCCGCGCCGGCCTTAGCAAACCTCTCGGCCAAGGCTTCGGGCACGATGCCTTTTCACATCGTCGTGGCCGGCAGCTGCTGGCTGAAGACGGAAGGGGAAGAGACCGATCTGGAGGCCGGAGACGTGCTGGTCTTCCCCTTCGGCACCGGACATCAGCTCGGCGCGGGAAGGGACGGCATGCTGGTGCTGCCGACGCGCGACCTGCCGCAGAAGCCCTGGCGTGAGATTCCCGTGCTGCGCTATGGCGAGGCGGCGCAAAGGGTGCGGCTGCTCTGCGGCTATCTGCAATGGGACGGCTTGAGCTTTGCGCCGCTGCGCCAGGCGCTGCCGAAAATGATCCATGTCAGGACACGGGCCGTCAATGACGGCGACTGGTTGCGCGCCACAATCCGCCAGATGATCGAGGAGGTCGACAGGCCGCGCGCCGGCGGAGTTTCCATGCTGCCGCGGCTGACTGAAATCGTGTTCATCGAGATCCTGCGCCATCAGATCATGATGGCCGAACCGCGCTCGGTCGGCTGGCTGGCAGCCCTTGCCGACCCCGCGCTGTCGCGCTGTCTCTCCCTCATTCACGACGATCCCAGACACGACTGGTCGCTGGAGGACCTCGCCTCAGCCTCCGGCCTGTCGCGCAGCGCCCTCGCCGACCGCTTCCAGGCGATGCTCTCGACCTCGCCCATCCGCTATATCAGGGACTGGCGGCTCTACCTCGCAAGTGTCGCCCTCGCCACCTCAGGTCAGCCTATCGCAACAATCGCCTACGACGCCGGCTACGCCACCGAAGCCGCCTTCAATCGCGCCTTCTCTCGCGCCTTCGCCACCCCGCCGGCGACGTGGCGGGCGATGGCGCGGGCCTAGAGTGGGATCGGCTCGGACAAGGTTGGCATGAGGAAGCCGCAACACTCATGGGTGGAAAAAATCAAAGGATGCGCTAATTAGAAGCACCATCAAAATCGGGAGCGCGCCTTGGATTCCGAATCCCCTCAGCCACTCACAACTCGCTTTCCTGTCGGTGGCGGGGAAACTGGCCGACTGATCCAGACCCGCGACTGGAGCAAGACGCCGCTCGGTCCTCTCGACCTCTGGCCGCAAAGTCTGAAGACGGCCACCAATATGCTCCTGCTTTCACCCGTGCCCATCGTTCTTCTCTGGGGCGAGGACGGCGTGATGATCTATAACGACGCCTATTCCGTCTTCGCCGGCAGCCGCCATCCGGATCTTCTCGGTTCGAAGGTCCGCGAGGGCTGGAGCGAAATTGCCGACTTCAACGACAATGTCATGAAAGTCGGGCTGTCCGGGAAGACACTTGCCTACGAAAACCAGGAACTGACGCTGTTGCGCCACGGCAGCCCGGCTCCTGCCTGGATGAACCTCGACTATTCACCCGTCCTCGACGAAAGCGGCAAACCCGCGGGCGTCATCGCGATCGTCGTCGAAACGACGAAAAGCGTCCTTGCCCAGCGCCGGCTGCGCGAGAGCGAAGAGCGGTTCAGGGCGTTCACCACGGCCACGACCGATATCGTCTATCGCATGAGCGCCGACTGGAAGGAGATGCAGCAGCTCGACGGTCGCAACGTTCTTGCCGACACCGCCAATCCGACTGTCGCCTGGCAGGAGGCCTATTTGTTTCCCGAGGACATTCCGGCGATCCAGGCGGTGATCGACGAGGCGATATCAAGCAAGGGTGTTTTCGAATGCGAGCATCGCGTCCGGCGGGCCGACGGCAGTACCGGGTGGGTGCTGTCGCGGGCCGTTCCACTCTTGAACGACGCAGGCTCTATCGTCGAATGGTTTGGGGCCGCGACCGATATCACCGAGCGGCGACGCAAGCAGCAACAGCTGGAACTTGTCGTTCATGAGCTCAATCATCGCGTCAAGAACAATCTGGCGATGGTGCAGGCTTTTGCGTTTCGCACCTTCCGGGATTCCGAAGACATTCCTCGTGCACTGGACAGTTTCACGGCGCGGCTGGTGTCGCTCGGCCGTGCCAATGATCTGTTGACGGGGGAACTGTGGAGCAGCGCTTCGTTGAAACAGACGCTCGACCAGGCGACCATTCCGCATCGGCCGGATGGCGGGCGATGGGAGCTCGCCGGAGACGATATCCGGGTTTCGGCAAAGACGGCGCTGGCGCTGACCATGGCCTTTCACGAACTCGGCACAAATGCTGTGCGCCACGGCGCATGGTCGAATGATGGCGGCGCCGTCCGCGTCAGATGCTCCCTTCAAATCATCGACGAAGGAACGCAACGCTACCGCATAGACTGGGACGAACATGGCGGACCGCCGGTCGAGCAGCCGAAGCGGAAGGGTTTCGGCACGGTCCTCATCCAGCGCGGCCTTGCCGCGGAGACGGGAGGCAATGTGGAGATTTCGTTTGCCGAAACGGGTTTTTCCTTCCGTCTCGACGCTCCGGCAGACCGTCTCCGGAACGAATGACATGGCCAAGCGTGTACTTGTCGTTGAAGATGAAATGACCATCGCCATGATGATCGAGGACATGCTGATGGACCTCGGTCACGAGGTCGTGGCGACCGCCGCGCGTTTGCCCTCGGCGCTGGAGGTTGCCGCCGATAGCAATCTTGATTTCGTCATTCTCGATGTAAACCTCGCCGGCCATAAGTCATTTCCGGTGGCGGCGGTCCTTCAGCAGCGCGGTATCCCCTTCGCCTTCGCAACCGGATATGGGCCAGCGGGTATCGATCCCGCCTTTGCCGGCCGGCCGGTGCTGACCAAGCCATTCACATCAGCCGATCTCGCCGCCGTCATCGAAACCGTCAGCTGAGACCCAAGAGGGCCGACGCCCAAGTCCAAGAGCCGCCCCAATGAGACATGTTGTGGCGGGCGATGGCGAGGGCCGAACTGGATTCGATCGACACCCAGATGATCGATCAGCGCGGTTGCGGGCCTGTCAATCCGAGCGCCAGCGTAATGTCGTTGATGATCCCCAGTCGCGCTTCGATCACCGCGATTTTCTCAGGCGTATCGGCACTGCAAGCCTCGATATCGATGAACATTTGCTCGCAGCCGCCTGGCGTCACCGTGCCGAACATCTGGCCGGGTTCGTCGCCTATGTTTCGCCAGCTGTGCGGGACATGTGGCGGCAGAACGACGACGGTTCCCACAGGCGCGTCGAACGCTTCGTCGCCGCATTGGAATCGATAGAGCCCCCGGATGACCCGAAAGACTTCCGTCTCCCGCGTATGCGTGTGGGGAGCCGGACCATGACCCGGCGGTGTGAAGGTTTCCCACATGCCGAACGCGCCGCCGGTCTCGGCGGCCGTCGCATGAATGATGATCCTCGCGCCAAAGGGCGTCCTCGCCAGGCGCTCCTTGCCGGGTAAAGAGACGACGGCGTTCCTGAAACTTGACATACCCACCTCCCCTCGATTGCAATCTTTGGGCGGAGCCTGCCCCTCACCCTTGCGACGCCGGCTGATTGAGCATCGCTTCGATATTGTATCCGTCGGGATCGAGAACGAAGCAGGCATAATAGTTCTCTTCATATTCCGGCCGCGGACCGGGCGCGCCGTTGTCCCTCGCACCGGCTTCAAGCGCGGCTCGATAAAACGCCTCGACCTCCGCCCTGCTTTGGACCCGGAAGGCAACGTGCACACGCGTCAGAGGCGGCTTGTCGTCGGTGTGCTGGATCTCGAACAGACTGCCGCCGACATCGAAGGCCCAGAACACGCCCTCCTTCCCGAAGGTACGGCGATAGCCGAGGGGGGCGAGAGCACGTTCATAAAACAGCTTGCTCTTCTCGAGGTCACTCACTGCGATGGTGATATGATCAATCATGCCGTGCATCCCTATCGTTCCATCATCCCATCATAGGCGAAATCGCCGCGGCGGAAAAACAGACGACTGCTGGCGAAGGATGGATGCCAGATCAGCGGCCCTTGCCCCAACGGCGCGGGCTCGCCCATACCTCGTCTGCCACCTGCCCGCCGGACAGCAAAAGCCCCGCCAATCATTGACGGGGCTGTGCATGTTGAAAATCGGCCTGCATTACATCCTGGGAAGAATCAATGATCGCCTTCTGCAAATCGAATCCGCGCTTGCGTTTTGGATCCTTATGCCATCGACCTGCAGCCGACGCATCCGCGCAGCGGAATTTTCCGACTAGCGCATCGACATCAACTTCGTCATCAGCCCTGCCTTGATCTCGATCACAGGGCGATTGATCTGGGGATGGCCGAGTTTATCCCGGGGATAGCCGATGTCCCTCAGTTGATCCGGCGTCAGGTCCGCCATTGCCTTCCGTCTTACGACGCTCAGCCGCCACGTCCTCAGGGCGGCGACGATGATTGCTACGGCGTTCGGCTTGGCCCCGAACAACTGTCCTTTCGGCGCGCTGATGCCGGCATGCGTTTCCATGTGAGCCATTTTTCCGTCTCCCATTTTTCAGATTTGCAAGTGGGAGCCTGCCACGCCGGTGTTTTCGCGCCGTTCGGCTGAGCGTGAACGGGCGGGAAAACTTCGACAAGCCGCCGCTAAATCGGTGTTAAATCTGTCTGCCGAGATGTTAATCTGCGGTGGCGGTCGAAATCTGGGAGACGGTCTGTGCGCATCAGGTTGCTGGGTGGCCTCGAAGTGACGTCCCGGGAGCACCGGCAGGTCCGCTTCACCACGCGCAAAACGTCGCTTCTCTTTGCTGCCCTGGTGCTCGCCGGCCACCGCGGTCATCGCAGGGAACCGCTTTCCGAAGCCTTTTGGCCGGGACGAGGCAGTGATCAAGCTCGCAATAGTCTCCGGCAAGCGCTCGTCGATATCAGGCGATCGTTTCCAGCCGGCGGGGATGCCACCATCTACATCGATGGGGATCAAGAGACCATCGCGCTGATAACAGGTCCTGAAGAGACCGACATTTCGATCTTCGACCGTAAACTCGAGGCGGGCCGGACGGCCGATCTCGCCTTCGCCGCCGATCTCTATCGCGGCGAGGTGTTGGCAGGCGAAGCCATTCCGGACGGGCTGGATGAGTGGTTTCGACCCTACCGGAGCACATATCAACGGAAGGCGCTGCAGCTCGTGGAGCGACTGAGCCTCGCATTCTCCGAGCCGGGTTCCGGGGAAGAATCGGCCTGCGAAAGGCTCGCCGAAAGGCTATTGGCTGCGGACCCGACCATCGAGGGCGCCCATCGGGCACTGATACGGATACACACTCTCAGGGGTCACGAAAACGCCGCCCTGCGCCAGTTCGAAGCCTGCCGGGCATTGTTGAGGAAGCATCTTCAGGCAGAACCCGAGGCAGAAACCTCCTCCTTGGCTGCTTCGCTGCAATCGCGGCAGGGATCCGAATATCAGCGGAGCGCACCTGGCCCCGACCTCGTACCGCAGCCGCAGGCCATCTCAGCGCCGGCGAAACATCACGATCGGCCATCGGTTGCCGTATTGCCGTTTCAGAATCTGAGCGGCGACGCGGAGCAGGAATATTTCGCCGACGGCATCGTCGAGGACATCACCATCGCGCTTGCTCAATTCCGCCACCTCTACGTCATCGCGCGGAATTCGAGCTTCACCTACAAAGGTCAGGCGGTCGATATAAAGCAGGTCGGGCGCGAGTTAGACGTCCGCTACGTGGTCGAAGGAAGTGTGCGCCGGACGGGTGACCGCCTGCGCATCGCAGGCCAGCTCATCGACACCTCGACCGGTGCGCACCTTTGGGCCGATCGTTTTGATGGAACCCTGGCGAATGTCTTCGATCTTCAGGATCAGGTCGCCTCGAGCATCGTCGGCACCATAACGCCGAAAGTGGAGGAGGCTGAGATCGAGCGTGCCAAACGCAAGCCGACCGAGAGCCTCGACGCCTACGACTACTATCTCCGCGGCCTGGCGGCCTTCGACCGGACCATCACCAGCAGATCGGTCGTCGACGAAGCCTTGCGGCTGTTCATGAAGGCGATCGAGCGCGACCCGGAATTCGCCATAGCCCATGCCCGGGCGGCGCGGTGTTACGCCACACGAAAGAGCAACGGCTGGATGGTCAATCCCGCAGAGGAAACTGCCGAAGCCACCCGACTGGCGAGGAGAGCTGTCGAACTCGGCTGGGACGATGCAGTTACGCTCTCCTACGGTGGATATGTCATCGGTTATGTCGGCGGGGACCTCGACGGCAGCGCGGCCTGTATCGATCGCGCGGTCTTTCTCAACCCGAACCTCGCCGCAGCACTCGGCGTCAGCAGCTGGGTGAAGGCGTGCCTGGGCGAGCCTGATATGGCCGTCGAACACGCCGCCCTTGCCATGCGCTTGAGCCCTTTGGATCCACGCCTGTTTGCCTGGCAGTTCAACACCGGGCTCGCGCATTTTTGCGCCGGCCGCTATGACGACGCTACAGCCTGGGCAGGAAAATCGCTACGCCACCAGCCGAACTACCCGAGCGCCATGCGCGTGATGGCGGCGGGCCAGGCCATGGCCGGGCGGATTGGCCAAGCCCAGGAAACGGTCGCTCGCCTGTGCCTGATGGATCCCGCGCTCCGGCTTTCCAACCTCGCCGACGTGCTCCCACCGTTCCGGCGGCCCGACGATCGTGCACGCTATATCGAGGCTCTCAGGATGGCGGGACTGCCGGCGTAGCGCCGTCCTCCGAGGATCGTCTCTGATCCAACGGAGATGCATTTATGAACCCAACTCATAAGCCCATGCCGATATCACCGGCTAATCGATACCAGCCTTTGCCCTTAGCTTACGACCGAACCTGAGGAGGACATCCGCATGATCAAACGTAGGCTCGGCCAAAGAGGCCCTGATGTATCGGCGATCGGTTTCGGCTGCATGGGGCTGAACTACCATCGCGGGCCGGCGGTGGAGCGTGGCGATGCCATTGCGCTGTTGCGGGCGGCGCACGAGCGGGGCGTGAGTTTCTTCGACACGGCAGAGGCCTACGGGCCGTTCACCAACGAGGATCTCGTCGGCGAGGCGCTGGCGCCGATCCGTGATGAGGTGGTGATCGCGACGAAATTCGGCTTCAAGGATGGCCGGCCGGAAGTCGGCCTGGATAGCCGGCCGGAACGCATCCGTGTGGTCGCAGAAGAAGCCCTCAAGCGGCTTCGCACCGATCGCATCGATATCTTCTACCAGCATCGGGTCGACCCTGCAGTACCGATCGAAGAGGTGGCAGGCACGGTGAAGGATCTGATCGGCGCCGGTAAAGTGCTGCATTTCGGCCTATCCGAAGCCGATGCCGGCTCTATCCGCCGCGCCCATGCCGTGCAGCCGGTCTCCGTGTTGCAAAGCGAATATTCGTTATGGTGGCGCAACCCCGAAGCGGAAATCCTGCCCGTCCTCGAAGAACTCGGAATCGGCTTCGTGCCCTATAGCCCGCTCGGCCGTGGCTTCCTCACCGGCAAGATGGATGAGAACACCAGTTTCGAAGGCGGCAACGACCACCGCAAGACCAATCCGCGCCTTTCGGCCGAAAATCGCAAGGCAAACCAGCCGGTGGTCGATGCAATCGAGGCGATTGCCGGCCGCAGGAAGGTGACCGCAGCCCAGGTCGCCATCGCCTGGCTGATGGCCCGCAAGCCCTGGATCGTCCCTATTCCCGGCACCACCAAGCTGCACCGGCTGGAAGAAAATATCGCCGCCGCCGACATCACCTTCACATCGGAAGAACTGGCTGAGATCGACGCGGTGTTCTCAGGCATCGAGATCCACGGCGACCGCTACTCCGCAACGTCGGCAGCCCGCGTCACGCGGTGAGCCGACGACACCGAGTTCGATGCGACAGCACGAACATCCTTGTCCCTCAATGCGCCGGCGTCCGATGGATGCAGGGAGTGGCGCCTTCAGTCGTCAACCGTAAATCCCCATGCCGACGGCTCTATCAATTCGCGCGGCGGGAGCATTTCGTTGATGTCGACGGGACGGCGTTTGACCTCGACGGCGGTGTAGAATTCACCGTCCCCCATACCGAAATGCAGTTCCACTTTCAGGGGCACGCCATCCGGCGTCAAACATTCCATTCTGATCGCGTCTGCCGCGTCGGGCGTCATGTTGAACCAGGCGCAGGATTCACCAAGGTGACTATCCCTACGTTTCATGTCCGCATGGCCTGTTTCAGCGTCGAATTGATTGAACGGTCGTGCGGGATCAAGCGGTGAACGGAAGGCTTGAAGACTATATTCGCGCTTGGAGTAAATGACATTGATTCCCTGATTTTCGAGGTCGTTCCAAACCTTGAACCGCACCGATCCGTCCTTGCCGCGACGCTCTTCAGCTTGCCAGGGATAATGTCTGAATATTCTGAGGTCTGAGTCTATCCCCGCCATTCTGGCTTCAAAATCGACGAGCGCGGCGGGTCTGTCCGGATAGTACCTGAGCGGCTTCAGCCAGAACCCGGGGTCGAAAAGCCTCTTCGGGGCAGGACTTCGGAATCGGCAACAGGTGTTCGCTCGAGCTTGACCAATTGCGTTTCGGTCATAGGCTCCTTGAGCTCCTTGCTACTGAGCAATACCCTTGTGCCAATTTCAATGCCGTCACCTGACAGGCAACTGAGCCAGAGCGGTTCGGACGTGCTACTTTGCGAGGCCTTGCGGGTGATCTCCGACCATTTGCAAGCTTCACCAGCCTGATTGTCCGCGTCCCCGGTGTCCCTCGCTTCCCGCGGCGTGGTCTTGTCGATGAAGATCCCCGTAAAGTCCTCGTCACCGGTCTTTGTTGCCCACAACAAAACGTTATCGCGGGCGCTTCCATAGGCAATGCGTGTCCTATTGCTTATGACCTCCTCGACCCGGGTCCAGCCATCGTGATGGACGACCGAACGCCAATATTCCTTCGGCTCATGATAGGCCTCTCGAACGGTCATCGACGCCCTGTAGTCCGGAACATTTCCGCTGGCGGAAAATGGGACCCCGCCGGCATCACTGGTGCCGGCCGGAAGCACCCCAGCGCCGCCCGCGAGTAAGAAGACCCACGCCACGACCCGTCTTTTCAAGATTGCACCTCGCCAATGTCTACAAGCAGAACAACTGCCAAATCAAAGCTTTGCACTCTGATTGACTCTCAAGAAAAATCCAATATTCATTCAAGCAAAAGTTGAGGGTTTATAAGTGAAAAGCATCTTTGCATATTCGATATTGGCAGCGGCGGTGATTTCGCTTTCGAGCTGCACGACAACCTCCGACAGCTTCAGACGCGAGTCCGCATCATTAACGGTACGCAGTGGTGAAAGGACGAGAGCGGGCCAAGTCTGGCGTATCCACAGCGATTGCAGCCTCGCCGATTACCCGCCTACGCATATCATCGAGCAGCCCAAGCATGGGCGTCTCCAGATTGTCCATGAACCGATATTTCCCCACGAAGCAAAGGGAAAACTGGCAAAATGCCGGACGGTCAAGGTGGGAGGCGTTGCTGGTTATTATACATCAAAGCCAGGCTACATCGGCAGTGACAGGTTCGTTGTCAGGTTCCCTGTTGGAGACGGGGAGATCAAGGAGATGGTGTTGAACGTGAGCGTCATGCAATAGCAGGCTGTTGAGATGGGGGTGGCGGTCTGCCACATCGAGCCATCACCTCCGAGAAAGTCACAAAACCACCTGCGACAGGACGCGCCAACCGCTCTTCCGTCATGCTTGGGCTTGTCCCGAGCATCTGCATCCGGCGCCGCAGATCCTCGGCACAAGGCCTGACATGACGAAGAGCGGGGCGGCGTTCGCGTCAAACTTAAACCGCCCGCGAGAAAACGCGGACGGTTGCATTATCGTGCGGCATCCGCCTCAAGTGCGGATGATCAGTCCTGCCCCTGCAGGCGGTCCATCACCTGCAGCAGCAGATCCGCGCAGGCCTTCATCGGTTCGTCCTCGGCGCATTTCAGATCGATCCGGGTGTTTCCATCCTCGATCCGGAAATGCGCTGCCTTCGATGGCGGTAGCGGTGGCGGGCGATGACCGCGGAAGCCACGGAAGCCCATATCGCCTCTCCGACCATGCCAGCGGAAATCCGGGCGATCTCCCGGCCTCGCGTCCGGCCGGTCCGTCATCTGCTCATCGTCATCAGGAGCGGACGGAGACGGCGGCGGAGGCGGCGAGCCGGGTTCAGCCGCTGCGGGCGGAGTCGCGGCGGATGGCGGAGCCGGCGGCTGCTGGGCGAAGGCGGTGCCGGCCAGTGCGGCAAGGGCAAGGCCTGATAGCAGAAGTCGTTGCATGGAAACGTTCCTTTCGGAGTTATGAGGCGTGTCTGTTAACACCGCAGCGCGGCTTTGGTTCACGCCCGTCACGGCCTGTGATCGAAATCTGCAAACCGTCTGTGCGGAGGACCTTTCGGCGGACGCAGCGCTTCGGTTCGTCCGTCCTGGCGAACGAGGTAACTCGCATGCACAAAGCCGTCGTCGAAGCGGCCCTGGACGGTGACGGCCTCATCCTGGGTGACGAGTGCGCCACCCTCGCCGGCCCGACCGGTCTCAACAAGCGCCTTGCCGCTGTCGTCCTGCAGCACGAACTTGTTGCCGTAGATCTCGGCGACCTTGCCCTTGATGGTGACGAGGCTCGATACCGGCATGGTCGAAATCGCCACCGGCGTCATCGGCGCCATTTCGGGCGTGGGACGCATCATCTTCACGGCGCCGGCACCACCGGCAGCACCGATAACAAGCGCCACTGCGGCTGATATGACAGGGATCGCCAGCCGGCGCCGGCGGTGTCCTGGCGGCATCGGCGCGGCGGCACCTTCGGGATGTCCGTTGTCCTGGTTTTCATCAGGCATATATCTGCTCCTTGCTTCAGTAATGGCCGCAATCTAACCGCGACACCCCCTCGCCTGCCTGAACCTCTCCGTTCAGATTGAGTTAAGCTCGGCCCGATAGCTTTGGTCCGTCCACGGCGATACCCTATGAAAGCCCTGCCCATGCGCGTACTGCTCGTCGAAGATGACGAAGACCTGAGCGGCCGGATCGCCGCGGTGCTCCGATCGGAAAACTTCGTCGTCGATATTGCGCGCAACGGCGAGGACGCTCTCCATGCGGGACTGACCGAACTCTTTGATGTCGCAATCCTCGATCTCGGCCTGCCGAAGATCGATGGCGTCAGCGTGCTGAAGGGATGGCGCGAGGGTGATCGCAATCTGCCGGTTCTGGTGCTGACGGCGCGCGACGGTTGGCCGGACAAGGTCTCGAGCTTCAAGGCCGGCGCCGACGATTTCCTTGCCAAACCTTTCAAGGTGGAGGAATTGGTGCTGCGTCTGCGCGCCCTGGTGCGCCGGGCGTCCGGTCACGCCGCCTCGCGCCTTGTCTGCGGCGCGCTGGTCTTCGATGCCCAACTCGGCACCTTCGAGCTCGACGGCCTGCCGCTGAAGCTGACGGCGCTGGAATGGCGGGTGCTCTCCTGCTTGATGCTGCGTAAGGGGATGATCGTCGACCGGCGCGAACTCACCGAGCGCGTCTATGACGGTGATGCCGAAGTCGACTCCAATTCCATCGAGGTCATCATCGCCCGCTTGCGCAAGAAGCTCGGGGCCAACAGCATCGAAACGGTGCGCGGCCGCGGCTATATGCTGACGGCAGCAGCGGCATCATGAAGGCCCCGTCCGTCAAGCCGAGATCGATCGCCGGCCGGCTGCTGATGTTTTCCGGCATCTTCGTGACGCTGGCGCTTGTCGTCGCCGCCATCGTACTCTGGCTGGCGCTGAAGACTGTGGTGCGCGAGCAGGTCGACCAGCGTTTGGACATTCAGATCGGCGCCCTCGCCAGCGCGGTGACGCGTGACGCTGGGGGAAGGCTCGCCCTCTCCGCACCGCTCGATGCGCCCCCATTTGATCGCCTCTCATCCGGCTGGTACTGGCAGATCGATGACGGACAGCAGCGCCTGACCTCACGCTCCCTGATGAACGGCACGATAGACGCGCCGCCACCCCGGCAGGATCTGCGCCATGTGCTGATGGGCATGCCGACATCAGGCATGGGCGGTGATCGCGGAAGAGGACCGCTCTATCTTCGGCAGGCCATCCGCAGCATCGACGGAATGACGCTGACGATCACCGCGACGGCGCCGATGATCGCCCTCGTCGGCCCGGCACTGCGCGCCCTCTTCTGGCTGGTGCCCTGCATGCTGCTGCTCGGCCTCGTGCTGATGGCCGGCACGCTCTGGCAGATCCGCTTCGGCCTGCGCCCGCTGATATCCATGGCGGCTAATATCGATGCCATCAACCGGGGAGAGCGCGGCCGCCTACCCGATGAGGCGACAGTCGAACTTGCGCCGCTCTCACTGAAAACCAATGCGCTGCTGGAGGCCAACGAAGAGAGGCTTGCGGCAACGCGCATGCAGTTTGCCAACCTCGCCCACGGCCTCAAGACTCCGGTGGCGAGCCTGCTGCTGGCGCTCGACGAGCAAAACGACCCCAAAGGCGCATTACGCGGCCTCGCAGCCCGGATAGACAACAGGATCAAACATCATCTCGCCGCCGCCCGCCGGGTGATGGCCTCCTCGGACAATGTCGCCAGCACCGACGTGGCGGCAGCGATCACCGATCTGCATCGGGCGATCGGCCAGATCCACGCCGAGCGTAAGATCGCCTTCGAGACCGATATATCAGAGGGCCTTCGAGTCGCCTGCGACGAAAGCGATGTCGAGGAAATGCTCGGCAACCTGATCGACAACGCTTTCAAATGGGCCTCCGCGCACGTCATCGTCCGCGCCCGCCGCGACGGCCCGATCGCCCGCATCACCATCGAAGACGACGGCCCCGGCATCCCCCCGGACCGCCTCGCCGCTGTGCTGCTGCCGGGTGTGCGCGAGGACGAACATGTCCCGGGCAACGGGTTCGGGCTCAGCATCGTCAATGAACTCGCGGGGCTTTACGGCGGCTCGCTGATGCTGGATGCGAATGGGGCGGCGGGGTTGCGGTGTGTATTGTGTTTGCCGGTGACTGTGGGATCGAGGCTGTAGGTTTCTTCTGCGTCGATGCAGAAATGGAGTCACAGCGCAATTTCATTCCGAGAGGCGTAAAACAAAACCCTACGCGGCGATTTTTTCAACAATATCGCCGCAAGCTACCTTCACGGCCTGTCCTTGAAGCATAATTGTCAGCTCTCGGCATGATGCTCCCTCCCTGAAAGGCACCGGCCGGGGGCCTTTCCCGACCATCTCCGCTCCATCCGAGACGTCTTTCGCCTCGCCTCTGCCTTGTTGCTCGCGTATCGTGAGGCACGATTCGCCGTCCGCAAACGAGGGTGGGCATGAACGAAACATCAAAGGAGAGCGCGATGTCGGACGCCAAGAGCGGCATTTCTGGACTACGGCCGCATATTACAGTCATCGGCGTCGGCGGCGGCGGTGGCAATGCGATCAACAATATGATCGCGGAAAAGCTGGCAGGTGTCGAATTCGTCGCCGCAAACACGGATGCCCAGGTGCTGGCCACCTCCAAGGCGACGCGCCGCATCCAGCTTGGCGCGAATGTGACGGAGGGTCTCGGCGCCGGTTCGCTGCCCGAGGTCGGCCATGCGGCTGCCGAAGAGTCGCTCGATGAGATCATGGATCACCTGGCCGGCTCGCACATGTGCTTCGTCACCGCCGGCATGGGCGGCGGCACCGGCACGGGTGCTGCACCCGTCATCGCCCGCGCTGCGCGTGCCGCCGGCATCCTGACGGTCGGCGTCGTCACCAAGCCCTTTACCTTCGAAGGCAACCGCCGCATGCGGATGGCGGAAATCGGCATCGAGGCGCTTCGCCAGGCGGCCGATACGGTCATCGTCATTCCCAATCAGAACCTCTTCCGCATCGCCGATGCGAAAACGACCTTCGCCGATGCCTTTATGACGGCCGACCGCGTGCTCTATGCGGGCGTTGGCTGCATTACCGATCTGATCGTCAAGGAAGGCCTGATCAACCTCGATTTTGCCGACGTGAAGTCGGTCATGTCAGGCATGGGCCGTGCGATGATGGGTACCGGCGAAGCCTCCGGTGAGAGCCGCGCGATGAAGGCGGCGGAAGCGGCAATTGCCAATCCGCTTCTCGACGATATCTCGATGCGGGGCGCCAGGGGCGTGCTGATCTCGATCTCCGGCGGTTCGGATATGACGCTGTTCGAAGTGGACGAGGCGGCAAGCCGCATTCGTGACGAAGTGCAGGAAGACGCCGATATCGTCGTCGGCGCGATCTTCGACCGCAGCCTCGACGGCAAGTTCCGCGTCTCAGTGGTGGCGACCGGCCTCGAAGGCAGCCCCCTGCCCGCATCCGCGCCTCACGCCGCCGAGCAGATCCAGACGCGCACGCTGCAGTAAGCGCAGCGGCGCGACATATCCGAGCACGACAGCCTGCCGCGTCCTTTCAGACGCGCGGCGCTGTCGCGCTTCAATGTCATGCGCTCCGGGGAAATCGCTGCGATCACCGATCGTTGATTCGCGATCACCTGTCGTTGATCGTGGGAAGGTGCGTTTCGACCTCTACGCGGCGCTTGTCATCCAGCGGCTCGATGTGCTCCTGCCAGAAGGCCTCGGCCTCCGGCGTGTCATCCTCCCAGTGGCGGATTTTAACGATATTGTCATCGATCTTGGCCAGCCGTTTGCCGCCAAGCCGCAGGTATTCGTCCGCCAGTTCTTTCGATCGGGTCGTTTGCATGTTGTATTCCTCCATAGGCGAACCGAAAGGCCGATCGTCATTACCGGGTTGGCCGGCAATCGGCATCCCCGTTATCGGCGCTTCCGCGCCTTCCAGTTAAACAGTACTGCGGGATCATGGTTCCAAATCATCGGCCGAAACCGGTCCACGCGGCCGGCTGAAGGCGTCGGCCGCCATCCATGTTCCGCACGCCCCGCCGCTCTTGCTGCCAGGACAGCCGGAGACGCCTCGTACTTGCTGGAAAGCGGCCTTGTCCGGAACGGCAAGACTGCATACGTCGGGGCGATTTCCGACCGCAGCCTCGACGGCAAGTTCCGCGTTTCAGTGGTAGCGACCGGCCTCGAAGGCAGCCCCCTGCCCGCATCCGCGCCTCACGCCGCCGAGCAGATCCAGACGCGCACGCTGCAGTAGCGTGGCTGCAATTCTATTGATTTGTGTTTACGAAGGCTCCGGCCGGTTAAACGCCCTGCCGTCAACAGAACGCGCGGGGCGGCGTCGGCATTCGAGCGGTAAGGCTCCATTAGAGCGCCGTGCGTCCTTTCGGACGCACAAGGGACGCTCTAACACTTTCAATCCTCGCATTGTGCTTTCCGAAAATCGATTCCGATTTTCGGGCCGATGCGCTAGGCGAACAGAACGTCCGAGATATTGTGCACCACGGCGATTTCGTCGGTCCCGGTGTTGGTGAGGTAGAGATTATCCGCCGCTGAGTCATAGACCACGTTGGTGATCAAGTCGTCTCCCGGTATGGCGATGTTGACGTCAACCGTTGTCTTGACCCCGGTTTCGAAGTCGAAGGCCGTGCCGATATGCTCGCTGCTGGAGGAATCGCCGAAGAAGAACGTGCCGTCGACGGCAAAGCCGTATCCGAGCCCGCCCGCCGCGAAGGTCTTGGATTCGATCGGGCTCAACGTTTCGGGGTCGATCTTCGAGACCTGCCAGGTGGAATCATTGATGCGGCCGACGACGTAAATGCCGGTCGAATCCTGCATCGTATTGACGGTCGTGAATCCACCCCAGTCGAACGTACCCGCGCCATTCTTGCCGATAAGGCCGGGAATCGAAGCACCCTTCTGATCGAGAGATCCGTCGGCGGCATCCCATTTTGCAAGATAGGTCTGATCGGGGAAAGGGTCCTCCTCGCTTCTCGCCTCGTTGGTTCTTCCGATGATCTCGCCTCCACGGACCGAAAAATAGGTTCCGCCGATGTCATATTCGCCCTTGTCATAGTCGCCGAGGGAGATGGCGCCGCTGGCGTTGCCGGCTTCAAATGCCGAGGCGTTGTCGTAAACGCTCACCATGGAATCATCCGGGAAACCGTGGCCGGAACTGACGTAATACTTGCCCGTTAGCGGATCGACCGCGACTCCCTGGAGTTCGTAATGATCCAGGAAGGGGCGCACCACATCCGCCTGGACCTCGACATGATTGGTGTTCAACGACTTCCCGTCCGTCGCGCCGTCGACGGTCAGGGTGATCACGCCGGCATCCGCGTGACCGGCGCCGTCGGAGACCTTGTAATATTGGAGTTTCTCCGTGACATGCTCGCCATCGTCGAGGCCCGCCTTGACGGCCGGATTGAGATCGTAGGTGAAGCTTCCATCGCCCGCGAAATGGAAGATACCGAATTCACCCGCCACGTCGGTCGTCTGCCCCTGCCCCTGACCGGCAGGAATGCTGGTGCCCTCGACCGAGCGCAGAAAGAGCGTGCCGGCCTCTCCCGCGTGATCATTGGCGAGCACGTTGCCGGCCATCTCGCTTCCTTCGCGGAAGGAAAAGGCGTCGTCGACCGCGACCGGCGGGCTCGTGACCCCGTGAATGTCGAGCGTGAAATGGCCGACATCGGTGTTGCCGGCACCGTCGGAGATCTTGTAGCCGATCGTCTCCGTCAGCGTCATTCCCTGGAGGAAACCCGCCTTGGCGGTCTCGTTCAGCGTATAGGTGTAAGAGCCGTCGGCCTTGACGTGGAACGTGCCGTATTCACCCTCGATATCGGTGACCTGCCCGTCCCTCTTGGCAAGAACTCTCTCGCCGTCGAAGAAGTTGAGAAACATGTTGCCGGAGCCCCCGGCCAGATCATTCTCCAGCAGATTGCCTGAGATCACGTCATTCTCGGAAGCGCTGCTGACATCGTCGACCGTCACAGGTTTTGCAAGCTCTGTCATGGATATCTCCTTCAAGACCCATTCGCCTTGGCCTATCGGAAAGAAAGCAGCAGAGACTGGGACGGTCAACGAATTTTCTAGCAAAGGTAGTATTTTAGATTTTCACAGCTTTGCCATGAATGCTTCGCTTTATGGGTTGCACACCAAACCACTAGGGACGACGGAAGATGCCGCGCCTAAAGGCGTCACGGAATTGCCCTAGCCTCACCCCACCAATCCCTTGATCTTCGCCGCATCCTCCGCCGTCGCCGGGTTGTACACGACCATGCTGAGATCCGGCCGCCCGTCCACCTGGAAGGCGGAATATTCGAAGGCGAGCGGGCCGAGGATGGGGTGGCGGATATGCTTGGCGCCCTCGCCGTGGCTGCGCACGTCGTTGTCGCGCCACATCGCCAGGAATTCGGGGCTCTTGCGGCAGAGTTCGTCGACGAGGGGCTCGACCTCGGCCGCGGCACCCGCGCGGGCCGCATCCACGCGGAAAGCGGCGACGACGAAGCGAGCGACACTTTCCCAGTCGTATTGAGCGGCGCGTACGCGCGGATCGAGGAAGATGAAGCGCAGCACGTTGCGCTCTTCCGGCGGCAGCGCGCCGTAATCGGTTAGAAGCACCGTCGCCGCCCTGTTCCAGGCAATCACGTCCCAGATGGCGTTGCGGATCAGCGCCGGGCTCGGGTCCAGCGCATCAAGCACGCCCTGCAACCTCGGCGTCACGCCCTCTTGTCTGTGGTAACGCACCTCGGGCGGTCGACCGAGGCCGATGAGGAAGAGATGCTCGCGCTCGACATCAGTCAGCATCAGCGCGCGAGAGATCCGGTCGAGCACGTCGGCAGACGGCGCCCCGCCACGCCCCTGCTCCAGCCAGGTGTACCAGGTCGGGCTGATATTGGCGCGGCTCGCGACCTCCTCGCGCCGCAGACCCGGCGTGCGCCGCCGCTCCCCCGCAAAGCCGAAGGCAGCGGGATCGAGCCTGACGCGGCGCCCCTTCAAATAGGCACCGAGCCGATTGTCCGAGGTGACGAATTCGCCCATCCTGTTAGCCTTTATACCATGATAATGTCACTACTTTACCATGATATAGGCAGGGCCGATATGTGTCTCCGGCAAAAACTGGAGATATCACATGCGCGTATTCGTCACTGGAGCCACCGGCTGGGTCGGCTCGGCCGTCGTCGATGAACTGATCGCCGCCGGCCACAAGGTGCTCGGCCTCACCCGCTCGGACAAGGGAGCGGATCAACTGGCCGCCGCCGGTGCCGAGGTCCATCGCGGCACGCTCGACGACCTGGACAGCCTGAAGAGCGGCGCGGCAGAGGTGGATGGCGTCGTCCACACGGCCTTCAATCATGATTTCTCGAAATTTGCCGAGAACTGCGCCGCCGACCGGCGCGCCATCGAGGCGCTGGGCGAAGCCCTCCAAGGTTCCGGCCGGCCGCTGCTGGTGACGGCGGGCCTCGGCCATGCGCCGGGGCGCACCGGCACCGAGAAGGACCCGCCCATGCCAACGTCGCAGACCTACCCTCGCGCCTCCGAAATCACCGCGATATCGCTTGTCGCGCGTGGCGTGCGGGCCGCCACCGTCCGGCTGCCGCCGTCAGTACATGGCCATGGCGATCATGGTTTCGTGCCGATCCTGATCGATTTGGCCCGGCGGACGGGAGTCTCGGCCTATATCGGCGAAGGGCAGAACCGCTGGCCCGCCGTGCACCGGCTCGATGCCGCCCGGCTCTATCGGCTGGCGCTGGAGCGCGGCGCTGTCGGTGGCCCGTTCCTGTCAGTCGCAGAAGAGGGAGTTCCCTTCAGGCAGATTGCCGAGGTCATCGGCCGGCGGCTCGATGTGCCCGCTGTCTCGCTCTCACGGGAAGAAGCGGCCGAGCATTTTGGCTGGTTTGGCATGTTCGCCGGCTTCGACGTCCCGACATCGAGCGAGCATACCCGCGCGCTGCTCAGCTGGGAGCCAAAGCAGCCCGGCCTCCTCGCCGATATCGACCATCCGGCCTATTTCGGTGGGTAGGAACAGTGTCCACATATGAAACTGGAGCATTTCCCTGACTGGAGAAAACGGAAATGCCTCGCGGCTTGGCTCGTGAGGAGAAGCAGCGACAGCCGGAGCTAGTGCGACCGGCTCTCGTTCCTAGCGGCCGGATCGTAGTTGATATCCCAATCCTTCCCGGACTTCTTCTTGCCGGGCGGGTTCTTGTTCACCGTGGCATCTTCCGAGCCGGTGATCACGGTCGGTTTGGCGCTGGCCACACCGCTGCTTTTCCGGTCGGCCTGGGATCTGGCGAACTGGCCGGCTGCGTCTTTTTTGGGATCAGCCATGTCATTGGCCCTTCTGCTTCAGCGCATCGCTGAGAGTCTTCGTCTCGGGATCGCGGTTGTTTTCGCCATGCGCGTCGCGATCGCGATCCGGATCGTCCTTGGCCTTCATGTAGCCGCGAGGTTTATTTCCCTTCGGCCCTTCCCAGCGGGGAGACTGATCGGTGGTGCCGGGGGCGCCGTCTTTCGGTGTCGTCATGCCCATCTTCGTTTCTCCTTGTTGAACAGGGGAAACCGAAAAGATCAGGAAGTGTTCCCGCGGGAATTCTTCCCCGGTGAGCCGCCCTGTCGTTCGAAAGCAAGCTTGGCGCAGCAGAGGTGAGCAGGCCCAACCCGCTACCCGGCCCCGCCCTCCGCAAAAAATATGGAACCGTGTTGTCCGCCATTGGTTGACCAGAGGTCTACCTCAAACATGGAGCCGAAAATGAGCAAGACCAACGTTCGTGAACTCCAGAAACGCGCCGAACGGCAGGTAAAGAACACCAGCGCCGGCGGCCATCTCGGCGGCACATATTTCGGGCAGCAACCGGATGGAAAGACCGCCTCGTCGACCAGCAACGACAGCGCCAAGGCGCGGCCGAACGACGGAAGCAAATAGGCGCCGCGGACCCTACCTCACCCAGTAAAAGAATTTCTCCTGCGCCCAGGGACCTGGGCGCCTCCTCTGCTCGCGCCACTCCACCTCGCTATTGATCGGCGACGCCTCCGCTCTAGCTTCTGCTCGCGGGCAGAGCGGCCGCGAGGGATACAATCTTTGGGCGAAGGCTGAGGGGCGACGTGGCATCCTATTCGATTGACGATGCGATCCGGGAACTTGCGCCGGCTCTCGGCAAGGCGCCGGCGGGCGCGGTCAGTGGCGAATGGACTGCCACCACGATGCAGGCGGGGCACTCGTCCCGGACGGGCGGTTACCGCGATGCCGAAGGAAACTATGTCCCGGAGGCCTCCAGGCATCCGCTCGATATCATCTCCGAAGTCGTCGAAAAGCTCGGTGCATCAGGGGTGCCTCGCTTCAACAAGGTGCTAATACGCTGGAAGAAGCCGAAGTTTCCCTTCATGCGGGGAGAGATCACGCTCCAAACCAGTTATGATGGGACGATCGTGCCGCGCGCCCCCGACGACCCGATCTACGAAACCGCAGCCGCTGCGCGGCGCGTCTTCTGGCAGAGCCGCGGTACAGTGCTTCAGAACTTTGCGGCCGAGCGCGGAACGGCCAACATTCACGCCCAGACGAAATGGTTCGGCCCGCATCGCCGCATCCTCGCCGTCCAGGCGCCGGAAAGGCTGACGCTTGCCACCGACGGGCTGTCGACCCCTTGGGCCGGCATATCCGAGCCGGAGAACGGCGTGGAATGCGAACTCTTCATGGAATTCGGCCCCGCGACCCTGAATGCGGAGGGGATCAAAAACTGGGCAAACCTGCTGATCAACATCGGCGACCTCGTGGCAGACGGCTATCGCGTCGCCCGCGATGTCGAGAAACACGGCGCCATCCTGTTCTGCCGGCTGACCGAGGATTATAGCCCGATGAGCCGGATCATGCTGAGCCAGGCCCCCGGGCGGATCGACGGCCTGCCTTTCGGCTCCGTGCCGCTGATCCGGGCAACGCCGATCGCCGAAGCCGAGATCGAAGGGCAGGATCTTTCCGACGACTGGGGCGCTGCGGCCGCCCGCAACGCGCTCGCGAAACGCGGCATCGGCAGTCATTGATGTCGGCTGGTGCCGGGCGGTTGCCGCCCGGCCAGCGCGATCTTGGACTATTCCTGGATGTCGGGCTCGACGACCCTGGCGAGGTTTCGCAGCGACTCCTGCCAGCCGAGATAACAAGCCTCGGGCGGAATGACGTCAGGCACGCCGGCCTGCACGATGTCCACCTCGGTGCCGACCGAGACCTTTTTCAGTGTCACGGTGACTTCCATTTCGCCAGGCAGGTTGGGGTCGTCGAACCTGTCGGTGTAACGCAGGCGTTCACCTGGGACGAGCTCCAGATATTCGCCGCCGAAGGCGTGGCTGTTGCCCGTCGTGAAGTTACGGAAAGACATTCTGAACGTGCCGCCGACAACCGGCTCCGAATGATGCACGGTGCAGAGGAAGCCGTTCGGCGGAAGCCACTTGGCAAGCGCGTCCGCCTCCAGGAATGCGCGGTAGACTTTCTCCGGGCTGGTCGCCAGAACGCGGTGCAGGCGTATGGTACTCGGCATGGTCGTGATCCTTTTTGAATGGACGGAATGGACGAACCTAGGACGGGCGTGGGCTGATCGATCCGACACCGGATGGAACTTTTCTTCAAGAAAAATTGCTCAAAGCATGTCGCGCAAAACTATGCAGCGGTTTGCGTCGCGGCTCAGCCGGGCATGCCGTCGAACTGTGGAAGATCGAGCGGCCTTGCCCAGGCGAGCCGCCGCTTGGTGAACATTTCGACTCCCGGCTTGATGAGCTCGGGCCGATCCAGACTGCCTAGCGTCACGAAGACGAGGCCAGGAAAGCTCTCCAGGTTGCTGCTGAACAATCTGGCGCCGCAATCCGGGCAAAAATTGCGGTCGAGCCCCTTGCCTGAATCGGCGACATAGTGAAACGCCTTCGGGCTACCGCTGATCACGGTGAAATCATCCTGCGGTACGGCGAAGAACGTGGCGGCCTCACCGCCCGTTGCCCTCTTGCAGTCCAGGCAATGGCAGTTGGCGACAAAGTTCGGGTCGGTGTCGAAGGCAAATCTCACCGCGCCGCAAGCGCATTGTCCCGTATATTTCCCCGTCATGTCAGGCGCCTTTCATCCCGTGTTTGAACGTTGGCTCGCCGCCGCCGTGCTGCAGACGTCGTCGAGACGCACCTGCGGCCGGCGTCAGCACAAGCCGAATGAGGAGATCTCGACCTTCAGGGCAGCCGTCGTGCCCAGGGTTTAAGCCCTTAAGCCGCGTCCTGCTTTCTCAAGGCCTCAAGAAGCCTCCGGGCGCCCTGTTTTGACGAAGCCGGGTTTTGACCGGTGATCAGCAGGCCGTCCTGGACGACATGCACGCCCCAATCCGCCGTCTTCGAAAACTTTGCGCCCTGCTCCTTCAATACATCCTCGAGCAGGTAGGGAACGACCTCGACCAGGTGCATCGCCTCTTCTTCGGAATCGGTGAAACCCGTGACCGTCCGGCCCTTGGCGATGGGCTTTCCATCCGGCGCCTTCACATTCGTCAGGATACCTGGTGCGTGGCAAACGAGCGCCACGGGTTTTCCCGCCGCGAGCATATCCTCGATGAGCGACAGAGCGTTGCGGTCGTTCGTCAGATCCCAAAGCGGACCGTGCCCGCCGGGGAAGAACACGCTGTCATAGTCCGCCTGGTTGATGTCGGACAATCTCAAGGTGTTGGCGAGCGCAGCCGTTGCCGCCTGGTCGCGCTCGAACCGCCGCGTGTCTTCCGTCTGGAAGGCCGGCTCGTTGCTCTTCGGATCGAGTGGAGGCTGGCCGCCCTTCGGCGAAGCGAGCGTGATGTCGGCTCCGGCGCCACGGAAAACAAAGTAAGGGGCGGCGAGCTCCTCGAGCCAGAAGCCCGTCTTCCTGCCGGTGTTTCCCAGTTGATCATGCGATGTGAGAACCATGAGAATTTTCATTGCTCAGCTCCTTCAAAGCCGGCCGGCGGACAACGCCGTCGGCGCCCGGTTTTACGGTGAATACTGCCTGCAGATCTCATGCTGAAACGGGAGAGGACATAGAGCGGCTGCGCTGGGAAACAAGCTTTCCCGCGTGGTGTTTTGCTAGAATTGTCTGAGCAGAAGCCTAACCCAACGAACGGATGTCCCGGGCGACCTCGCTCATGTCATCATTGAACTGGTGATCCCTGCCCTCGAGCGTGCGCACCACGGCGTGCGGAATCGCTTTCGCGTAGAAATGGACGTGAGCCGTCGGCACCTCGTCGTCATCAATCCCATGATAGAGATGGACGGGAAGGCCGGGCGGAAGGGACCCCGAGAAATCCTCGGCACCGCCGATGTCATCGCTCGGCCATCCGCCTTCGCCGATGAAGGGTGCGGCGATGAGAAATAGCCCGCCCAACCTCGGTGTCGGCGGCTGCTCGGCAAGCGCATGCATCAAGATGGTGCCGCCGAACGAATGGCCGACGAGCATTGCGCCATCTTCCAACAAGGCGAATTCCCCGATCAGCGCAGACTTCCACGCAGAGAAGCTGGGATTGTCTTCGCCGGGCATTCGGGGATAGCGGACAACATAATTTCCACCGAGCTCGCGCTCGAGGCTCGCCACGAGCTTGTTGTCCCAGTGGTCATGAACGCCTTCGCCGGCGCCTTGGACAAAGAGAACCTGTTTGATCATCCCGTCAGCCTATTCCCCATAGCAGAGGCAGACAAGATTGCAGCCGCGGCCACGCCCAAACTGTCCGACCTGAGAGATAGATGGACACATGAGGTTACCACCTATCGCCACGAAAAAGTCAGCTGTCTGCGAGAGCCGTGGACGAAACATTTTCCACAAATTCAGTAGAAAAAGAACGACCTGTCTTTCTCATAATCCCTCAAGCCTCTAGCTTCCACATTGCAAATCGAGCGGAATCATCTGTCGACGGTCGATGGGGAGTCCCGCTTGAAAGGAAGACGAAAAACAAAAATGGCTTGCACCTTAGGAGCCTACCGGTCGGACGCAGCATGGCCAAGCCTTCGCCCCCTCGGTTTCTGGTCCGCTCGACACCACCGATCGCGAAACAATGCAGCCAACCTCGGCAGAACCCTTGCAATGACCTGATGATATGGGCTTGCTGATCCCATGATACATTCCCAACCCGAAGCGATCCAATGAAAGAGCCTATATCAGATCAGATCCTTACCGCCGCCAGCGCGCTTTTTTATAGCGAAGGTATTCGCGCCGTCGGCATAGATCGAATCATCGAAGAAGCAAACGTTGCCAAGGCGACCCTCTATCGACACTTCCCATCCAAGGACCACCTCGTGGCAGCCTATCTCCAGGATCGCCACGACCGCGTCATTCGTTCGCTACAGGAGGTTTTGGATGCGGCAAGCATGCCGAGGGATCAGATCAAACTGATTTTCGAGCGCTTGTACGAAAAGGCCGACAGCCCGGAGTTTCGGGGCTGCGCCTTTGCACTTGCCGTCGCCGAGCACGGCGATTCAGAACGTGTCCTCACCGTCGCGCGAACGCACAAGAAGGTCGTGAGGGACATATTTCGCACCATCCTGTCGAGGGCCGATGTCAAGCCCGACCAGGCGGCTGCTCACCTTTCCCTTCTCTATGAAGGCGCCCTTGCCACGGTGGCGGTCGGACGCGATCCCCAGGCCGTTCTCGTCGCCCGGGACTGCGCGCTATCGGTATTCGACGCGGCAATCTACTCGACCACATCTCTTGAGAAGAACGGAACATGACAAAGACCATCGATTACTTCTTCGGCATTGGCTCTCCCTGGGCTTTTATCGGCCTCGAGCCATTTGCGGCGCTCGCCTCCGAGCATGGGGCATCGATCCGCCCCTATGTGATCCCGTTGATCGAGGACAATGGCGCGATCTATTCCCGCAACCGGCCGGAAGCGCGCCGCGCCTATTGGGTCAAGGACCTGAAACGTTGGGCCGCGCTGCGGGGTAAAACGCTGAACTTCGAAAACCGCGCCGCCCTTTCTGACCCGACCCCCGCCGGTTTCATGGTCATTGCCGCCATCGATGCGGGGCAAGACTGGCTCAGACTGACAAAGGCGCTTCAGGAGGCCTTCTGGACATGTGGCGAGGACATCGGCCGAGCCGAGGTTCGTCGCGCAATTGCGGATAAGGCAGGGTTCGACGGTGCAGTTCTGGAGCAGCGCGCTCAGGCCGAGGACGTGCAGGCGATCTGGAAATCGAACGCCGAGACCGCCAAGGCTGCCGGTGTCTTCGGGCTTCCAACCTTCCGATACGAAGACGAGTTGTACTGAGGACAGGACAGCCTGCCATTCCTCGAGCGCCATCTCAACGGCGACAAGATCGCCGCCTGATGGATCATCGAGCAGGCCGGCGCCAACAGCATCGGCCCGTTCGTCCCCCGCCAGAGCATCATCCGGAGCACTCCATGTCCATCACCCCCACCGAATGGCTG
This sequence comes from Rhizobium sp. IY2, assembly GCF_047532935.1. Lineage (NCBI taxonomy): Bacteria > Pseudomonadati > Pseudomonadota > Alphaproteobacteria > Hyphomicrobiales > Rhizobiaceae > Rhizobium > Rhizobium sp. IY2. Next base: position 659,804 of record NZ_JBLKNU010000001.1, on the reverse strand, counting down.
GCGGCGCATCCGGATAACCCTAGCCGCGTCATTCCTGAAGAGCGTCGAGGCGGCAAATGAGTGTTCTTTCTCCCGCTCTTTCGCAAACGCTTCGCATCCGTTTCGGCGATCGCTTCTCCATCTCGCAGGCCTTGCGCGAACAGCACGGCCGCGGTGAATCCCACCACACGCCCGCCATCCCGGATGCTGTCGTGTTTGCGGAAAGCACCGAGGACGTGGCCGAGATCGTCCGGCTCTGCGCGGCTGAAGACGTGCCGGTGATCGCGTTTGGCGCAGGCACCTCGCTCGAAGGCCATCTGACGGCGGTGCGCGGCGGTGTCTCGATCGATCTTTCACGCATGTCGCAGATCGTCCGCGTCAGCGCCGAGGACCTCGATTGCACCGTCGAGGCCGGTGTGAGCCGCGAGCAATTGAACACGCATCTGCGCGATATGGGCCTGTTTTTCCCGATCGATCCCGGCGCCAACGCCTCGATCGGCGGCATGGCCTCGACGCGGGCATCGGGGACGAACGCCGTGCGCTACGGTACCATGCGCGAAAACGTCCTGTCACTGACCGTCGTGCTGCCGAGCGGCCAGGTCATCCGCACCGGCGGCCGGGCGCGCAAGTCGTCAGCCGGCTACGATCTGACCCGACTGTTCGTCGGTTCCGAGGGTACGCTCGGCATCATTACCGAGGTGACGCTCAGGCTCTACGGCATCCCGGAGACGATTTCCGCAGCGCTCTGCTCGTTCGAAAGCGTCGAGCAGGCGGTCAATGCGGCGATTGCGGTCGTGCAGCTCGGCATTCCGGTTGCCCGCATGGAGTTGATGGACCGCGGCCTGATCGCGGCCGTCAACGCCTATTCCAATCTGTCGCTGAAGATCGAGGACACGCTCGCCTTCGAATTTCATGGCTTTCCGGCTGGGGTTCAGGAGCAGGTCGAAATGGTCAAGGCGATCGTCGAGGAGAATGGCGGCAAGGATTTCGAATGGGCAAACGCACCTGAAGAGCGCAACCGGCTGTGGAAGGCGCGTCACAACGCGTTCTACGCGGTCGTCTCCCAGCGCCCGCATGCCAAAGGCTGGTCATCCGACGTCTGCGTCCCTGTCTCACAGCTCAGCAGCTGCATCCTCAAGACGCGTGATCTTCTGCGCGGCTGCAGCGTTCCCGCCGCCATTCTCGGCCATGTCGGCGACGGCAATTATCACGTCGTCTTCGCTGTCGACCCGGGAAATCAGGCGGAACTCAATGAGGTTGCAGCCATCAACAAGAAGATGGTGCAACATGCAATCTCGGTGGGCGGCACCTCTACCGGCGAACACGGCGTCGGTACCGGCAAGATTGGCTATCTGCGCGGGGAACATGGCGATGCCGTCGATCTCATGGCCGTCATCAAGCATGCCATCGATCCGACAGGCATCATGAACCCAGGCAAAGTCTTGCCCGGATAGACGTCCGCAGTCCGTTGATAAACCCTTGTTTGCCTGGAGCTTTACAAATGAGTTCGTTTCAGCCCCATAGCTCCCACTGGGGCGCCTTTTCCGGCCGCTACGAAGATGGAAAGCTTGAAATCCGTCCCCATCCGGCCGACCCGCATCCATCGCCCCTGCTGGGCAATCTCGCCGCGATCGCCCATAGTCCGGCGCGCATCAGACGTCCGGCTGTCCGGCGCGGCTGGCTCGAAGGCAGCACCGGCAACGCGCAAAATCGCGGGGCAGACGATTATGTCGAAGTCAGCTGGCCGCAGGCGCTGGACCTTGTTTCGAAGGAACTTCGGCGCGTTTATGCAGACTTCGGCGCGCAGGCCGTGTTCGGTGGGTCCTATGGTTGGTCGAGCGCCGGACGCTTCCATCATGCGCAGAGCCAGATCCATCGGTTTCTGAATGTGCTGGGCGGATATATCAGATCCGTCAACACCTACAGCTCGGGTGCGGCCATGGTCATCATCCCGCATGTCTTGGGACCCTACGATCATTTCGAGCGCAAGAGCGTCACCTGGGATGCCATCGAGCGGAGCAGCGAACTGGTCGTCGCCTTCGGCGGAATGGCGATCAAGAACACGGATGTGCATGGCGGCGGCATCAGTGCGCATATCGTGCCCCGGACGCTGAATGGCGCGCACGCGCGCGGTGCGCGTTTTGTCCTCATCAGCCCCCTGAAAGACGATTTTCCTGCTGAGGTGAACGCCGAATGGCTGCCCATCTTGCCCGGCACCGACATAGCGCTGATGCTCGGCCTCGCGCATGTGCTTGCCAGCGAGGGATTGCACGACCGCCAATTTCTCGACCGCTATACGGTCGGCTACGAGCGCTTCGAGGACTACCTGCTTGGCCGGACCGATGGTGTCGAAAAGAGCCCGGAATGGGCGTCCCATATCTGCGGCATCGGCAAAGACACCATCAGGAAGCTCGCGCTTTCCATGGCGCGCGCCAGGACGCTGATCACCGTCAGCCATTCCCTGCAGCGTGCCGAGCATGGCGAGCAACCGGTCTGGATGGGCATCGTGCTCGCCGCAATGCTCGGGCAGATCGGACTGGATGGCGGCGGCTATTCCTATTCGCTTGGCGCATTGGGCAATATCGGCAAACACCAGCTTGCCGTCCCACTGCCCACGCTCAGTCAATTCAAGAACGCCGTGCCGGATTTCATTCCCGTCGCGCGCATCGCCGACATGCTCCTCAATCCGGGCAGCGCGTTCAACTATAATGGTCAGGCGATGCGTTATCCCGACATCCGCCTCGTCTATTGGGCGGGCGGCAACCCATTCCATCACCATCAGGATCTCAACAGGCTGCGGGCGGCGTTCAGGAGGCCGGAAACCATCATCGTGCATGAGACGGCCTGGACGTCGTCGGCCCGTCATGCCGACATCGTGCTGCCGGCGACCACCACGCTCGAGCGGGACGACATCGGCGCGGCGGACCGCGATCCGCTGATGATCGCCATGAAAAAGTTGATCGAGCCGGTCGGCGAAGCGCGGGACGACTATGACATCTTTTCCGAGATAGCCCGCCGCCTCGGCAGAGCCGAAGAGTTCACCGAAAACCGCACCAGCAAGGAATGGCTCGCCTTTCTTTTCGAGACGACGCAAAAGGCGCTTGCTACCGCCGGACACGAGGCCCCCGCCTTCGAGACGTTCTGGGAGCGCGGAGAGATCCGCCTGCCGCTGAAGCCCGACGACGGCGGACCGGCGCGCGCCTTCCGAGATGATCCGTCCGGATCTCCGCTGCAGACGCCTTCCGGAAAGATCGAGATCTTTTCCGAGACGATCGAGAGCTACGGTTACGACGATTGCCGCGCCCATCCGCGATGGTATCCCCCCAAGATGGAGGCAGAGGGCGATGCAAGCAACTACCCGCTCCATCTGGTCTGCAATCAGCCGCATCAACGGCTGCACAGCCAGTTGGACTATGGCGACTTCAGCCGTTCCACCAAGATCAAGGGCCGGGAACCGGTCCGCATCAACCCGGCCGACGCGGCCGAGCGCGGCATCGCCGATGGCGACATTCTGAGGCTGTTCAACGCCCGCGGCAGCTGCCTTGCGGCGGCGGTGATAAGCGAGGACGTGCGACAGGGCGTGATGCAGCTTGCGACGGGTGCGTGGTTCGAGCCCAACGACCCAGCAACCGAGAAGTCCATGTGCATCCACGGCAACCCGAATATCCTCACCCGCGACATCGGAACCTCGCAATTGGCCCAGGGCTCGACCGGACAGCTTACCAGGGTGGAGGCGGAGCGGTTCGCCGGCGAACTGCCTCCCGTGCGGATCTTCGAGGGAATGAAGTTCGCAGACATATCGCGACAAGCCCGGAAAAGCTGATCCACACACACGCAGAAACCGAACAAAATAATCCATAAATTTAGTAGAAAAAGAACAACTGGTCTTTCTCCCTCCTGTTGCCCTGCTAGGCTATGCGTCGTGATCTCCTTGGCAAACAATACAGGACCGCATTATGATCGAACGCTTTTCCCCGTTCTCCCTTCCCCGGCGTCGTCTGCTGATCGCCACCTCTGCACTGGCAATCGCCGCCTTGGTGGTAACGGCGGAGTTCAATCCGGCTCTGAGTGCCGATAGCCCACACAACGGCGGTGACATCACCTTCCTCATCGACTCGCTGGGCGATACCTGGATCCCGAACAACAGCGCCATCTCCAGTTTCCAGGGCCACATCTGGGGCCATGTGACCGATAAGCTCCTTTACGTCGACGCTGACGGCAAGGTCAGCCCCTGGATTGCCGAGCGCTGGGAACAGAACGACAAGGCCACCGAGTTCACCCTGCACCTGAAGAGCGGCGTAACCTTCTCCGACGGCACCCCGCTCGACGCACCCGCCGTCGTCGCCAACCTCGATATCTGGTACGCCGGCCGCAAGAGCGAGGGCATCAACCCGATCGGCCTCTTCCCGAAGACTTACGACCACGCCGAGGCGGTGGACGCGAGCACAGTGAAGGTCTTCTTCAAGGCGCCGACGCTCGGCTTCATCCCGACACTCGGCTACCACGGCTCGATCCTGATCTCCCCGAAGACCCTCGCGCAGCCTGCCGCCCAGCAGGCCGACCTCAGCAAAACCGCCGGCAGCGGCCCCTATGTGGTCGATTCCTGGAAGGAAGGCGACTTCGTCAAGCTGGTCAAGCGCAAGGACTACAACTGGGGTCCCGCCGCGGTCGGCCATACCGGCCCGGCCTATCTCGACACGATCACCTATAAGCTGGTGTCCGAGCCGTCGCTACGCGTGGCTGCGGTTCAGTCCGGCCAGGCCGACGTCGCCTACAACGCCTCACCGCAGGAGCTGGAGTCTCTCAAGGCAGAGGGCTTCACCACCGTGACACCACGTTATCTCGGCTTCGTGAACGGCTGGGCAGTCAACACCAAGCTTGCGCCATACGATGACGTAAAAGTACGCCAGGCCCTCCAGGCCGGCATCAATCGCCAGGAGATCATCGACACCGTCTATACACCCGACTGGAAACTGGCGACCTCCTTCATCCAGAGCAACGTGCCGGGAGCGACCGACCAAAGCGCCCTGCTGGTCTACAACCCCGAAAAGGCCGAGAAGCTCCTCGACGAAGCGGGTTGGACAAAGGGCGCGGACGGCATCCGCACCAAGAACGGCCAGCCGCTGGTGCTGACGCTGCATTCCAACCCCTACCTCGCAACCTCGAAATCGGTCGATGAGCTTATCGCCCAGCAGCTCGGCAAAATCGGCTGGAAAGTCGCTATCCGTTCCTACGACGTCGTCACCTACGGCCAGAAGGTCAAATACGGCAGCCCGGCCGTGCCGGCCTATGAGGTGACGCGCAGCTTCATCGACGCCGGCACCGTCGCCAGTATCCTGACAAATGCCAACAACGGCGAGAACTGGTTCGCCCTCGACGAGAGCGACAAGACGCTCAACGAACTCCGGGACAAGATCGCCAGCGCCGGTTCCATCGAAAGCCGCAAACCGCTCCTCGACGAACTGCAGAAATACATCCTCGATCAGGGTTACTTCATCCCCCGCACACAGATCGTCCAGCGGATCTACGTGCAGTCTCCGAAGCTCAAGGGCGAAGTCTACAACGGCGTCGCCTATGCCAGCTACTACACGGCCACGAAAAGCGAATAACCCGCAATTAAACCGAGCAACGTAAGAAGGTGACGGCATGAGCAAAGCCTACCTCAACTACGCCGCAAAACGCCTCGTGCAGGCGATCGTCGTGATCCTGCTGGCTTATGTCTTGACCTTCGTCGTCGTCAGCATCCTGCCCGGCGACCCGATCACCAATGTCCTGAACAATCCTCAGAATGGCTTCACACCGGATGAGATCAAGGAGATCATCGCCGCCCAGGGCCTGGATAGGCCGATCCCGGTCCAGCTGTGGACATCTTTTTCCGGATTCGTGACCGGGGATCTCGGCCTGTCGATGCGGACCAACCGGCCCGTCTCGACCCTGATCGCCGAGGTGCTTCCGTCGACCTTGGTCCTTGCTTCCGCAGGTCTCGTCGTCGCGCTGCTGCTGTCGGCAGTGATCGCCTATGGCACGCAGTTTCTGCCAAAACGGCTCGGTCAGGGCCTGCTGCGGGGCTTCCCGTCCTTGTTCCTGTCGGTGCCGAACTTCGTGATCGGCCTGGTGCTGATCCATCTCTTCGGTTTCCAGCTCGGCGTCTTTCGCGTGATCGAGCCCGACAGCTTCTGGGCGACGCTTTTCGCGGCCATCGCGCTCGGCATCCCCATCTCGGCACAAATCGCCGAAGTGCTCATCGCCAATCTCGATCATGAGTCCGGGCAGGAATACGCCGCCGTCGCACGGGGCCGCGGCCTCGGGCAAATGCGCCTGTTCGCCAAGCACCTGCTCAAGCCGTCGTCGCTGCCGGTTATCACCGTCATCGCGCTCACCATCGGCGAACTGCTCGGCGGCTCGCTGATCACCGAGACGGTGTTCGGGCGCACCGGTCTCGGCAGCCTGGTGCAACGGTCGGTGAGCACGCAGGATCTGCCCGTCCTGCAGGCGGTCGTCTCGCTGGCAGCGGTGGTCTTCGTGATCGTCAACCTGATCGCCGATCTGACCTACCCACTGCTCGACCCGCGCGTAAAGCTTCTTGGCGCTCCCGAGCGCCGTCCAACCACGGCTGACGAAGGCTCCGCCGGCATTTCCAAGGCGGTGACGCTATGACCCTCGCCTCCGCTTCCTCTGCCTCGTATGTCACGGCGATCAGCCGGCTGACGGCGCTGCGCGTACCGCCGGTCGTCGCGCTGTCCTTCGCTATCGTCGCGCTTGCCATCGCCTGGTCTCTCGCCCCTGGCCTGTTCACGATCTATGACCCGGTCAACGGCGTTCCTGCTCAAAAGCTGCTCGGCCCCAGCGCGGCGCACTGGTTCGGCACCGATCACCTCGGCCGCGATCTCTACACCCGCGTCGTCTACGGCACGGCCTCCTCCGTGGCGAGCGCGCTGATCGCCGTCGTCATCGGCGTTGTCGCCGGCGGCCTCATCGGCCTCCTGGCCGGCTTCTTCGGCGGCTGGGTGGACACCCTGTTCGCCCGCCTGGTCGACGTTCTGCTGGCCATTCCGAAATTCCTGCTGGCCGTCATCGTCGTCACCGCGATCGGCTTCGACACCACCAACGCCGCCATCGCAACCGGCGTTTCGGCGGTCGCCCTCTTCGCCCGGGTGATGCGCTCGGAGGTGATCAAGACCCGGCAAGCGACATTTGTCGAATCTTCCTTTCTGCTCGGCGGGTCGCGCTGGCACATCCTGTGGCGCCATGTGCTGCCGAACGCCTCGCGCTCGGTGTTGCCGCTTGCCGTGCTGCAGTTCGGTGACTCGATCCTGGTGATCGCCAGTCTCGCTTTCCTCGGCTACGGCGACCCGCCGCCGGCCTCCGACTGGGGCCTGCTGATCTCGATCGGCAAGGACTACCTCAAATGGCCGTGGCTGGTTTACGCCCCCGCCTTCGTCACGATCGCAACCGTCCTCTCCGTGAACAGGATCAGCCGATGGCTTCGCAAAACAGACTGACTGAGCTTTTCGCCCACACCGACGCCGCCGGGCTGCCGCTCAAGCGATCAGCCCCTCTGCTCCGGGTTGACGGGTTGTCGGTTTCCTACGGGCCGCACGAAGTCGTCAGCAACATCGGGTTTCAACTCGGCCGTGGCAAGAGCCTCGCCCTCATCGGCGAGTCGGGCTCGGGCAAGTCGACCATCGCCCGGGCGGTGTTGCGGCTGCTCCCCAGCGGTGGACGCGCTGCCGGCCGCGTCGAGTTCGACGGCCAGGAGATACTGGGACTCCCGGAGCGCCGTTTCCGGCCGCTCAGAGGACGGGCGATCGGGTTCGTCCCGCAGGATCCCGGCAACTCGCTCAACCCGGTGCGGACGATCGGCGCCCAGGCGATGGAGGCGGCAGCACTCGTCGACGAGCCCAATAAGGCAATCCGCAAGGCGCTCATCCTGGAGACCTTCGCCCAGGTCGGGCTCGACAATCTCCAACGGGTCTACGACTCCTACCCGCACCAGCTCTCCGGCGGCATGCTGCAGCGCGTGCTGATCGGCCTTGCAGTCCTGCCACGGCCGTCGCTGCTGGTCGCGGACGAGCCGACGTCGGCGCTCGACGTCACGATCCAGAAGCGTATCCTCGACCTGCTTTCCAAGTTGCAGCACGAGCTTGAGATCAGCCTGCTTCTCATCACCCACGACCTGGCGATCGCCGCCGAGCGGGCGGACTCGCTGGTGGTACTCAAGGACGGCGTCGTCCAGGAAGCCGGCAGCACCGCTTCCGTCTTCTCCGCGCCCTCCTCGACATACGCCAGGAAGCTGCATGCCGACGTCCCGGCCCTCAACCCCGATCGCTACCGTGCGCTGCGCGATCCCGGCTTCCGTTTCCTCGGAACCAAAGCCGACAAGGCACCGAAGATCGAAGTCAGCGGCGTCACGAAGACCTTCACGGTCGACGGCAAGGTTCTGACGGCCGTCAATGAGGTGTCGTTTGCCGTCCCGGCTGGCACCACACACGCGCTGGTCGGCGAATCCGGTTCGGGCAAGACGACGGCAATCCGGCTGCTGCTCGGGCTCGAACAACCTGACGTCGGCAATATTGCCGTCGCCGGCGAGCAACTCACCGGTCGCTCGCACGGCTCACTGCGCGCGGTATGGCGCCACCTTCAGCTCGTTTATCAGAACCCGTTCACCTCGCTGGACCCGACCTGGAAAGTCGAGCAGCTGGTGCGCGAACCGCTCGACCGGTTCAAGATCGGCACCCGCGAGGAGCGGGCCGAGCAGGTCCGCGAAGCGCTGGCCAATGTCGGGCTCGGCGAACACCTGCTTTCCCGCAAGCCGGAAGCCTTGTCAGGTGGCCAGCGCCAGCGCGTGGCCATCGCCCGGTCGCTGGTGCTCAAGCCTGACGTCATCGTGCTCGATGAGCCCACCTCCGCGCTCGACGTCAGCGTCCAGGCCGATATCGTCGAGGTGCTGCTCTCGCTGCAAGCCAAGCTTGGCCTCACCTATGTTTTCGTCTCCCACGATCTGGCTCTGGTGCGCCAGCTCGCCCACACGGTTTCGGTGATGCAGCGCGGGCGCATCGTCGAGCATGGGACCGTCACCGACATCTTCGAACGCCCCAGGGAGCCGTACACACGCTCGCTGCTGGAATCGATCCCATCAGGCGCCGCTGCTATCGCCCGCGCGCCACCCCCCAGACCGCAGTGGTTCGTCAACGAGGAAAAGATCGCATGACCATCGCCGCGCCTGCCATCTCCCTGCCCGCACCGTTTCGTCCGAAGCAGCGGCTCGGCTTCAACACCCGGGTGTCCTTCAACGACGACGCCGGGCCGGCGCAGGGGCTACGCGACGGGATCGAGCTGTTCAAGGCCGCCGAGCGACTGGGTTATCAGTCGGGCTGGGCCTACCAACGGCACTTCGACCACTACCTGTCGTCACCGCTTCCGTTCTTCGCCGCGGCCGGCCAGCATACCAGGCATATCACCCTCGGCTCGGCTGTTATCCCGATGCGCTACCAGGACCCCATCCTGCTCGCCGAGGCGGCCGGCACGACCGACCTTCTGATCGGCGGCCGCTTGGAGCTGGCGGTCTCCACCGGCGCCAATGCGGCGTTCGACGCCGTCTTCGGTAAGGCAGACACCGATGCCCGGACGGAAGCCAAACGCCGTCAGGCGCGCTTCCTCGCCGCGATCTCGGGTGAGGTTCTCCACACCGTCGCCGGGCAAGGCCAAGGCGCCCCGGAGGGTACTGAACTACGGGTGACGCCGCACAGCCCGACCCTGCGCTCGAGGATCAGGCAGGGCTCGGCTAGTCTGGATTCGGCGGTGCAGGCTGCCAAGCTCGGAATCGGGCTCATCTCAGGCACAGTGCAGCACGACCACGACGAGGGCGAAACCTTCGGGGAGTATCAGGCTCGCTGCATCGCGGCTTTCCGTGCGACCTGGCGCGAGACGTGGAACACCCAACCGCCGCCAGTCGCCGTTGCCGCCTCAATCCTGGTCGGCACCACGGCCGAGCTTCGGGAGAAGTATGCCGCCTACGACCTCGAGCGCCGCACCCAGGGAATTGCCGCGTCCCGTCCCAAGGGGGCGCTGACGCCGGCCGCGCCAGCCAGTCAGCCGCCCGGCATCCAGATCTCCCCGGTCTTCCAAGGCACGCCCGACCAGGTGCTTGAGGCCGTGCTTGACGACCCAGGCCTTGCCTCCGCCGATGAGCTTGTGCTCTTCCTTCCCCCCGCCTTCGACCTTGCCGAAAACGTGCGGCTGCTGACGGACCTGGCAGACACGGTGGCCACCAACCTCGGCTGGTCGCCTACCATTTGAACCACACTGATGCTAGCGGCGGGCGTCGCCATTGCGGCTGGAGCAGCCATCAGGGTTTTCAATGGAGAAGGTGACCAACTCTTCCCCACCAGGCTGCGACGCGCGAATATTTTCTACAGTTTTAGTAGAAAAAGAAAGACCTGTCTTCCTATGGGATTTGTCACGCCATAACGTGAAGGCATGTTCGGCAACCCCCGGGAGAAATGCTCACATGGCCACGGAATTCATCAGCGCAAGCTTCGCCAATGCCTCCAATGACCTCAACCCTATTCCCGACGCGCCGGCCGATGCGCGTTTTCTGGAGCGATACGCACGGGCGCTCGACGATTACGGCTTCAACTACACGCTGATCCCCTATTCCTCGTCCTCCTTCGATCCGTTCACGCTTGGAGCGACGATCCTCGCACATACGAAAAAGCTCAGCATCATCGTCGCCCTACGTCCGAACACGGTCTATCCGACGGTTGCGGCGAAATCGCTGGCGACGCTCGATCAGTTGAGCGGCGGGCGCGTCGTCGTTCACTTCATTGCAGGCGGCAGCGACGAGGAGCAGGCGCGTGAAGGCGACTTCCTCAATAAGGAAGAGCGTTACGAGCGGCAGGAGGAATATATTCGCATCTTGCGTCTGGCCTGGACGTCGACCGAACCCTTTGATTTCGATGGGAAGTATTACCAGTTCAAGCAGTTCCGCAGCGCCGTGCGTCCCACCAGGGGCCTCATCCCCATCTCGCTCGGCGGCTCGTCGGATGCGGCTTACCGGATCGGCGGTTCGCTGTGCGATATCTTCGGCCTATGGGGTGAGCCGCTTGCTGAAACCAAGCAGCAGATCGACCGGATTTACGACGAAGCCGCCAAGGCTGGCCGCACGGATCGCCCGCGCATCTGGGTCACCTTCCGGCCGATCGTGGCCGAGACCGACGAATTGGCCTGGGCGAAGGCACATAAGGTTCTGGACCGGCTGAACGAGAACCGCGAGAAAGGTTTGAGCCGTGCGCCGCTTTCGGCTCCGCGTCCGGCCAATGTTGGCTCTCAGCGGCTGCTGGACATTGCTGCACGCGGCCATGTGCAGGACCGCGCACTGTGGTATCCGACAGTAACCGCCACCAATGCCAGCGGCGCCACCACCGCGCTGGTGGGTTCGCCACGCACCATCGCTGATTCCATCCTCGATTATATCGATCTTGGTGCCGACCTGATCTCGATCCGCGGCTACGACAATTACAACGATGCCGTCGATTATGGCCGCTACATCCTGCCGCTGGTGCGTGACGGCATCCGCGAGCGAGAAGAGGCCAAAAAGAAGACGGCCGCCTGATGATCACGGTCCGGTACGGTTGGACCATGCATTCAATCCCAGAACGAGCAGGCGACGCTGTCTTCATCGCGTCGGAGGATATCGCTCGGGCTTCCATCAGAAGGCTTCAACGACATGCCCCATGACACAACCGTCCTGAACGCAACCGCGCGGGTTCTAGCCGAGGCCGCTCCGGAAGCGGATCGTACCGGTCAGTTTCCATGGACGGGCATTCGTGCCGTTCATGAAAGCGGCCTTCTGGAAAGCACTGTCGCCGTCCGCTACGGCGGAGGAGGTGCCAACCTTGCCGACACGGCTCACATCCTAGCCGCCCTCGGGCGAGGCGATCCGTCGGTCGCGCTCATCAGCGCCATGACAATTTTCAACCATCTCGGCCAGGCCGGAAAAAACCATTGGCCGGAAGATCTCTACATCAGGCTGCTGGCGGAGGGAAAGCAGCGTCCGCTGCTGCTCAACGCCGCCCGCGTCGAGCCGGAACTGGGGTCGCCGGCGCGCGGCGGTCTGCCGGCAACGCGCGCCCGCCGCACGGCCAACGGCTGGTCGATCACCGGTCGCAAGCGCTTCGTCACCGGCGCGCATGGTCTCACGCATTTCCTCGTCTGGGCGCATACCGATGAAACCCCAACGCGGGTTGGAACCTTCGTCGTGCCGAATGGACTGCCTGGCATTCGCGTGATCGAAAACTGGAGCAGCCTCGGCATGCGCGCCACAGGTTCGCACGACGTCGAATATACCGACGTCGAGATCCCGGCAGAGGACGTGCTTGATCTCAACGACGCCACAGTTGCCCAACAGGACAATCGCGCCCATGCGGCGCTCACGCTGGCGCTGACCGCGCTCTATGTCGGCGTGGCGGAAGCCGCGCAGGCCGCCTTCATCCGCTTCGCGCATGAGCGGGTGCCGACCAATCTCGGCCATCCCATTGCCCGCACGGAGCGTTTCGTGACGCTTTCGGGCGAAATCGACCTGCTTGTCTCCGGCGCCCGCCAGATCATTTTTGGCGCGCTCGAAGCCGGCCAAAGTGACGCGGAAAAATTCATAAGAGCCCGGCTCATTGCCGGCCGGCAGTTGCGCGAGGCAGTCCAGATCGCGGTGCGCGGCATCGGCAATCCGGGCCTGAGCGCCGACCTGGGGCTTGAACGGCATTTCCGGGACATCCAGTCCGTGCTCGTCCATGCTCCGCAGGAAGACGTATCGATTTCCATTCTGGGGCGCGCCGCCTTCGACCGGTGGAACCGGGATGAGACCGCCCTATCGAGCTATTCGACAGGCGTCCCCGTCCTTAAAACAGCCTGACGCGACGGGGACGGACCTCACCTCATGACCTTCCCACCTTCCCCTTCGGCCCTCCGGCCAACTCGCAGTGGACGAACATGACACGCTACATCATCATCGGCGCCGGCGCGGTCGGCGCAAGCCTTGCCGCCGAGTTCGAAACCCACGACATTCCTTACGTTCTGGTGGGACGCGGCGCTCAGATCGCTCATATCGCCGCCCATGGCCTTTCCTATCGCCGCCCGAGGGAAACCCGGGTGGTTCAGCTCAATGCGGTCGACACCGCAACGCCGCCCGTTCTGAAGCCGGACGATATCCTGATCCTCACGGTCAAGGCGCAGGATGTCGAGGCGGCAACCGATTTCTGGGCTTGGCGCGATGTGGATGGCGCAGGTCTTGCATCCGATCTGCCGCTGGTCACGCTTCAAAACGGGCTGGCGGCCGAGGATATCGCGCTGCGACGCTTCCATCGTGTTTATGCGGCCAGTATTCTCATTCCCGCGCGCTATACCGTGACCGGTGAGGTCGTCGTCGGCGGTGAACCGAATCTCGGCATCGTCACGCTCGGACGCTATCCGCACGGATTGGACGATACCGCATCGGCTGTTGTCTCCGACCTGACGAAGGCGGGATATCTGGCCGAAGCGCGTGCAGACATCCGCCGCTGGAAGGCCGCCAAACTGCAGCACAATGCGACTAACGCAGTCGAGCTTTTCGCCGGCACACCGGAGGTGCGCGCAAAAGCCGCCGCCGAATTGGCAGAAGAAGCCCGCACCGTCCTGAAGGCGGCGGGATACGATCTGGCGGCCCCTTCGGAACGGGCGATCGACATATCAGGCTGGCGCGTCGCCGAAGACAGCGGCATCGAACGCGGCCAGCAATCGACATGGCAGAGCTTCGTGCGCGGCACGTCAAGCGAAGTTGACTACCTGAACGGTGAGATCGTGCGGCTCGGACGTCTTCATGGCGTAGCCGCACCCCTCAACGCGGCCTTCCAACGAGCGGCGGCAAAGCTTGCACGCGATGGAGGCAAGCCGGGTTCGCTGGGCATTGAAGAGGTAGGACGGTTGGCGTGACCGAGGGACCAACAATTCAAGGCGGCTCTTCCTCCGAATGACAGAACAGAGAAAATATGTGGTCGGAATCACCGACCACATGATCGGCTCTCCGGACCTCGAGGTCGAGGTGCTCGGCCGGGAGGTCGAGATCGACTTCTTCGCCACCACGGATGAAACGCTTTTCGCTGCCGATCGCCTCGCCCGGCTCGATGCCCTGATGGTCTGGGGCGCACGGCTCGGGCCGCGAAGCATCGCGCATTTGACCCGCTGCCGGGGCGTCGTGCGTTACGGCGTCGGTTACGAGAAGATCGATATCGAGGCCTTGGCGGCCGCCGGCATCCCCTTCGCCAACAACCCGGATTATGGCACCGAGGAAGTTGCCGACCACGCGGTCGCGATGATCCTGTCCCTGCAAAGACGGCTCTGGGAACATGATGCCCGCGCCCGTGGCTATCGGTCCGGATGGCAAGTCCACAGCCTCAAGCCGCTTTCCCGTTCAAACCGGGCCACTGTGGGCGTCGTCGGTGTCGGACGGATCGGAACGGCGGTCGTCAACCGCCTGAAGCCCTTCGGCTTTCGCATCCTCGGCTATGATCCCGGCCAACCGCCTGGTCACGAAAAGGCGGTGGGATACGAGCGTGTCGACAATGCGGGCGATCTTTTCGCGCGCTCGGATATCCTCACGCTCCACTGTCCAGCCACGGAGGAGACACGCGGCATGCTCGACGCCAACGGACTTGCCCGGATGAAACCCGGAGCCATTTTGGTCAATACGGCGCGCGGCGAACTTATTGACGATCTCGATGCGCTTGAAGCGTCCCTCAGAAGCGGCCACCTGGCAGCGGCCGCGATTGACACGCTGATGCAGGAACCGCCGGGCGACCATCCGCTGCTTTCCGCCTGGCGCAAACGTGAAGACTGGCTCGCGGGACGGTTGGTGATAACCCCGCACAATGCCTTTTACTCCGATCACGCCGCGGTCGAGATGCGCCAAAACGCAGCGCGGACGGTCAGAATATTGCTCGATGAAGGCAGGCTCCGAAATCGGATCACCGCCTGACGGCCTCCTGTGGTCCTGCCTATCCCAGTGCAGGCGCGGGCAAGACAGGTGATCGATTGCTTCTTTTTATCCGTGACATAAGTGTATCTCAATGCTGCGGTTGGGGATTGTTAATCAGAAATGCCTAATGTAAATCTTAGCGTGCACAAGTTGTGTGGGAGTCAAACTGCTACAATATCTGGTTAGGACATTCAGCAAGGGAGAGCCTCGGACATGCGGAAAATTCGTGCGGCCCACTCGGCCCTCGGAAAAACAGAGGCAGAGGCTTCGAGTTCGATCGACCGACTTTTGTTCTTTGACCGCGATCTCAATCCCGTCGAGAATTTGCTGGGCAATGAGCTGCCTGCTTCTGTCAAACCAGCAGCGTCCTTTTGGGAGCATTTTCCAGAACTGGACCAATCGGCGATTACGCTTGCGCTACGTTCACTGGGTGACAGTGCCCAGCCTTTGCGAATATCGGGCGACCTTGGCGAGCCTGGATCGCGCGGACTGACGATCTATCGGATCGGAGATCTGTTTGCCGTGGTGCGCTCCGAGGAAAGTCTCGATGATGAGCGTGCAACCCTTCTGCACCTGGCGACCCATGATCCCCTGACCGGACTGCCGAACCGACGACAGTTCAGCGAGGACCTCACAGTATTGCTGCAGGAGGCCGCAGGCGCGAACGAGACCCTGTCTTTGATGCAGCTCGACCTCGACGATTTCAAGCCCGTGAACGACACGCTTGGGCATCCGGCCGGCGACAAGGTTCTTCAATTTGCGGCAAGGCGTATTCAAGGCTGCCTGACCAGCGATGACAGAGCCTATCGACTGGCGGGTGACGAATTCACCGTTATTTCCATGGGCTCGGGACATCCGGCCAAGGGGCAGTGGCTAGCAGAAATTCTGGTTGCCGAATTCAAAAAGCCCTTCACGATAGATGGCATTGCCGTATTTGTTGGTACCAGCATCGGCATTTCCACCGCGCCATCGGACGGTGCAAGTCCGGAGCAACTGATGAAGGCGTCCGATCTCGCGCTCTATGCCGCGAAGAAAGACGGGCGCGGCCGGGCAAAAGCATTTGATCCCTCGATGCTTGAATCGCTGGAGCAACGCGAACTGCTGCGCCGCAGCCTTCGCATGGCCTTGGCCCAGCAGCAGTTCTCTGTCGAATACCAACCCATCTCAGAGGGCGGCTGCGTTGTCGGCTTCGAAGCATTGCTGAGATGGCACCATCCCCTGCTTGGAAAAATTTCACCGGCGGCATTTATTCCGATGGCCGAGGCCGATGGAATGATGCCGGAAATAGGAGCGTGGGTTTTAGAGCAGGCATGCCGCGAGGCGATGAAGTGGCCGCAGAACTACATCGTTGCCGTCAATTTATCGGCGGCCGAATTCCTGACCAGTGGCCTCACCGATCGGGTCTCCCAGACGCTCGACCTGGTCGGCTTGCCGCCCGACCGTCTGGAGCTTGAGATAACCGAAAGCGTGCTGCTCGAGCGGACCGTCAACAACATCGACACCCTGAATACGCTCAACGTGCTGGGGATACGAATCTCGCTTGATGACTTCGGCACCGAATATTCTTCGCTCAGCTATCTGAAGACATTCCCTTTCGACACGATCAAAATCGACAAATACTTCATCACCGATCTCGAAAGCGATCTGAAAAGCCAGGCAATCGTCCGCTGCATCGTGAACCTCGCCCATGACCTCGACATGCAGGTGACAGCGGAAGGAGTCGAGACGCCAGGTCAGGCGGAATGGTTGCGCGGCGTGGGCTGCGACAGGCTTCAAGGCTACTTGGTCAGCAGGCCGCTTCCGATCGAGGCAATTGGCGAGTTCCTCGCCAGAGCCGAAACATCCCTGAGCCCCGCGCTATCATAGTGAACAATCGATTTTCGGAATCAACCTGACGCCCCGGACAAACGAATGGAGGGTGTAGTGGAAAAGGAAGCATCTCGCTTCGATGACCATGCATTTGCGCCGATGGTATCGCTGGAAATGAATACCGCCATGTTCAAATCGCGATGGCAGTTTTGCGACAGGATCACGGAATATCTCTCCGACATTCTCGGCCAGGGTCACAACGATCCCGCTCGATATTCGAACTTTCTTTCCGTCGCAGCCAACGAGCTCATTGAACTCGCTTTCCGTTCAACGGGTGAGCTGGGAAGGATACGTTTCAGTCTCTATCGGAGCGCAGCATTCAATCGGCTGAGAATTGCGTTTCCCGGCGAGGAAGCATTTGGCCGCAAACAAACGAGTGCGAGATCAGGCGAATATCTGCCTGTCCCCGATACCGAGTCTGGATACTTGGTCATGAAATCCGATGGGACGGTTTTGCTCAGCGATTTGGCAACAATATTCCGCGCCGCTATCCGAATTGAGAAAGACGGCGGACAAGGGATTCAAATCATTGCGGATTTCCCCTCGGCCGAGGACTTCCGATGAACCTGCTGCTGCGACCTTTCACGGTTTATTTTGATCCGACAAATCAGGAGCTGGTGCTGTCTGGCAAGATGCGGCCCGAAAGTGCCGCTGAGATTGGCGATGCTCTCGAACTGGTGCAGCAAAGTTTGGAAAAATACGGCGGGGTCGTTTACCTCAACGTCAAACGTCTGACGCATATCAACATGACTGCCTTCTCTGCCCTGTCGGATGTCCTCGCGGCAACCTGCCGGGCCAGGCCGGAACGGAAGATCGTCATCATCACGTCAAGCGTGGTGGCATGGTCGACCTCGTTATTCCAAACGCTTGCGGCGTCACAGCCAAACTTGTCGGTCGAGGTCTACGATTCGGCATTCTATCCGGGCCAGAGCTTTGTCGAGGATGAGACTTTCATTCCCATCCTCCGCACCCAGACGAAAATGACATGGCGACATGAACGCGAACTGCTGCCGCGCCACGGCCTGCGTAACGGTCTTGCCATCGCCGATATCTGTTGTGGAATAGGTGATTTCGCGGCCTTGGTTCAACGGGAATTCAAACCGGCACGCCTTGTCGCGCTGGATCATTCGGTGCGCAGCCTCGAATATGCGCGCAGGGTCGCTACCGACTTCGATCTACAGGGAATCGAGTACACCTATGGCGACGCCTCGCAAATGTTGCTGCGAGACAATCAATTCGACTTTGTGACCTGCCGTCATTCGCTGCAGATTTTCAACCGTCCCGAGATGCTCCTGCGGGAGCTTTACCGCATCTGCAAGCCTGGCGGCCGCGTCTACATCACCAACGAAAAAAATTCTCATTGCCTTGGGGAGCCACATGCTGACACGATAAAATGGACTTACGAGGAGGTCGCCAAACTGTTCAGCCACTTCGACATGGATGTCGAGATGGGGCCGAAAAGCCGCCATCTCCTTGCCGATGCAGGCTTCGACAACATCAAGGTGGATTGTTTTATGGTGACGAACCTCGACGGCGATCCCCAAGACTTCGCAGACGTCATCGAAGCTTGGGAAAATGTCTACGCCGGTGAGATGGCCGTCCGGCGGGGCGACTCAATAGATTTCATTCGCCGGTTCCGGCAGGGATTCAAGGATCATGTCTTTGCCGCTCTTCACCCCAAGGGTTATGCGGGCTGGCCCATCTGGGCGGCCTCCGGGCGAAAGCCGCTGTGATGGACGCACGCTCATCGAAAAGACCGGCAAGACTGGGCTCATTTCGGGCAAAGTTCATCCTGGTCGTCGGTGGAGCCGTTCTCTTCGACTTGCTGGTCAGCGGTGGACTGGCGCTTTGGAACGTTCAGAGACTGTCGCGCGACGCAACCCTCGAAGTCGGCCAAGGTCTTGAAGCGGCAAGCCAGGAATACATTCGCACATATGCTGATTCGACCGCGGCGCAGGTAAGTTTGCTCCTGCGGCAGGTTCATAACGACGTCGGCACCTTGGCAGGGGTGCTCCAGGCGCAGATCGACGATCCCGCGCGCAATTCCGACGTCGGCGCGGCGATCGCTCGCACATCTCCCGGCAGCGTCAGCCTGTCCTACGATCAGAAGACGAACTGGTCTCAGAACGCTCCGGGCTCCGCCTCGGTTGTGAGCGTCTGGGGTTACTTGCTCGGACAAGACCATCAGCCAAGGCCCGACGTCCAGAGCGATATCCAGACCAGCGCGGTTCTCGACCTTGTTGCGCCGAGCCTGCTGCAGCGCGGCGCTTCGAAGCTGCAGATGTATTTCATCGGCTCGAAAGAACGCCCAATCTTCAGGACGGCGCCCTACACCGACCAGGCTCAGACCTTCGACCGCCTTTATCCCGGACACAACGAGGCCAATTTCTGGGACTTCTTTTTTCCCGGACTTTACGAGTCCTGGCAGGGCTGGGCCAAGGACATGAAAACGCGGCCGGTCGCGGACGATATAACACAGACGGCGCCATATACGGACGCCATTACCGGGAAACTGATCGTTTCTTTCTTTCAGCCACTGTGGACCGCCGACAGGAAGGATGTCGCCGGGACGGCCGGTGCGGACATCACACTCGACCAGCTCGCGCAGACTGTTGAAAATGTGAAAGTGGCCCAGTCCGGCTTTGGATTTCTCGCAATGTCCGACGGAAATGTTGTGGCGATCAACAGCACGGGCGAAAAAACTCTCGGTCTGCGTTCTGCGAGCGATGCGAGCGGAGCCGGAGTGACCGGACTGGAGCGCTCCCTGAAGGGAAGCGCCCAGCCTGCGATCGCAAAACTGGCCCTTGACCGCGAACAGGGCATCCAACATTTGATGTTGCAGCAGGACGGTAACGAGGTCCCCTATATCGTTATCGTCAAAAGACTCCCTGCGACCAATCTCTGGGTCAGCGGCCCGGTGCGGCAAGAGGCGATGTCTCTTGGAGTCGTTGTGCCCGAACGAGAAATCGAAGCCTCGCTCTATGCGGCCCAGGCCAAGATTTCAGAGGCTACGAACCGGATCGTGCTCTACCAAATTCTCGCGATCTTACTGTCGCTGCTGGTTGTGACGATCGCGGTATTTGCGGCTTCGAAACGAATAACGGGCGGGATCAGTGCACTTGCAGATGCCGCCAAGCGGATTCAGGCGAAAGACTATTCGGTCAGGGTGGCCATATCGAGCAAAGACGAGGTCGGCGAGGCTGGCGAAGCATTCAATCGGATGGCTGAGCAAATCAGCTATCACACCGAAAATCTCGAGCAACTCGTCGAAGAGCGAACTGCTCAAATCGAAGATGCAAAGGAAGAGATTTCGACGCTGAACGCACAGCTCGAGCGAGAAAATCGACGTCTTGGAACCGAGCTCGCCGTCGCCGAGAGAATCCAGCTCATGGTCCTTCCGCTGCATCAGGAGCTCGAGGAGTTTCAAGCCCTCGAGATCGCCGCCTATATGAGGCCGGCCGAAGAAGTCGGCGGCGATTATTACGACGTATTGAAGAACGGAAATCGGTTGAAGATCGGCATCGGCGACGTCACCGGACACGGGCTCGAAAGCGGCGTGCTGATGCTGATGGTTCAGTCCGTTGCCCGCGCCCTGCAGGAAGCCGGAAACACCGATGCCGTCAAATTTCTCACAGACCTGAACAGCGCCCTGTTTAAAAATATCGTCAGGACCAAAATCGACAAGCATCTCACTCTGGCGTTTCTTGACTACGACGGTAAAGAGATGATTCTATCAGGACAACACGAGGAAGTTGTGATTGTGCGGGCGAATGGCGATGTCGAGCGCATAGA
Organism: Rhizobium sp. IY2; assembly: GCF_047532935.1. Classification (NCBI taxonomy): domain Bacteria; kingdom Pseudomonadati; phylum Pseudomonadota; class Alphaproteobacteria; order Hyphomicrobiales; family Rhizobiaceae; genus Rhizobium; species Rhizobium sp. IY2. Next base: position 639,157 of record NZ_JBLKNU010000001.1, on the reverse strand, counting down.
CACCATGGATCTGGGCATGCCGATCGGGCTGGAAGCCGATATTTCTGCGTTCATCAAAACCCGTGAGATAGCGTTCGCGACGGGGGATCTCATACTCTTGCATACGGACGGCGTAACAGAAGCAGCAAACGACGGGGGAGAACTCTTTGGCATTGAACGTCTCTGCCGCGAAGCACGTCGCTTGAAGGATCAGAGTGCTGAGAAAGTCGTTTCCGGAATTGTAGCGGCATTGATGCGCTTTGTCGGATCGCAGAAGATTTACGACGACATCACGCTTCTCGCAGTGCGGCATAGGTGAGACAATGACGCCAACGGTATACGGCAAGGAATCTCTGGCGGGCATAAGCTTAGGTTCGGCCACTCGCCTCACGTTAAGCGATGGACCTCTTCAGCTTGGATGGAAGCACTCGGGAATGACGGCGGACTTCATAGCGGAAGTCATGGCTCTGCCCTATTCACGTTCAAGGAAAGATTACACGCAGGCGCATCATGACATCGGATATCTCAGCAATGAGCTGATTGAAAATGCCGTCAAGTTTCGACAACCTGGGGAGATCCTCATTGAAGCCGGCATATTCGACGGAGCCTTTTTGATAAGGGTGAAGAACACGATCGATGGCGTGACATCGTCCCGCTTCCAGCAATTGCTGCATCGCCTCCAATCGAAAGATCCCGGGGAACTTCTTCTTGAGCAAATCGAAACCAACGCCATATCGGCAACGAGCGGTTCGGGCTTGGGATTGCTCACCCTGCTGAGCGACTACGACGCAAAAATGGCTTGGGCATTCGAAGAGAACAATGACCAGCGTATCATACTGACGACGACTGCAGCTGTGGCGATGCCGCCCTCCTCCAATCTGTGAGCGAAGAATGGAAATCAGCGACGAAAACTTCCGCGTATGGGCGGAAAGAAACCAGGTATATTTCGACGGCGTATTCCGGCTGGCCGGACCGGACGCCTATGCGCCCATTTATTCATTGATTTCGGGTCTGCTCCATGAGGGGCACAAACAGGTGACGTTCAACCTGACGGGTCTCGAGTTCCTCAATTCCTCCGGCATAAATCTGTTGGCCAAGCTGACGATCGAAGCCAGAAAGATGGGCGATCTCCTGCTCGTCATCAAAGGCACCAATCAATATCCCTGGCAAGCTAAGTCTCTGCCGAACCTGAAGAAGTTACATCCGCTTATTGATTTACGCCTGGGGTGATTGCGCCGCCGCCTCTCGTTCGGGATCTGCCTGTCGATCATTTCGACGGCGCGGACACGTTTGAAGACCCTCCATCCAAAGGACGCTGCGTACGCAATCCTTGGTTCTGACAATCTGCGATGTCTCAGCTTCCGGCCGACTGCGAAAAATCGACCGGCGGCGGATCGCCGGCTCCAAGGTTCCGGTAAAAGATCGTCCGGTGTTCAGCTGCTTCAGCCACGCAGAGCACCTACTCCCTTTTCACGGCGTGTCGCCACATCAGCCCAACCTGGCTGACGATGTGGATTTATCAAATATTTCAACTTGTTTAGGACCATAGTCCCGACCGACGTCGGACCTCGTGCCGATGTGCGATACGCAATCAGCGTCTAACCTCTCACATCTCCCTATGCAGTGCAGTTGCACCGCACTTGATGATCTGACTCGGAGGAAAATGATGCGGATAGCAACCTTAGCGTCCTTGGCCGTGCTCTCGCTGGCTCTTGCAGCAAGCCCGGCTACGATTGCCGGGATCGACATTGCCGCGCTGGCAAAAGACGGTGGGAACGGCGGGGGCAATGGTGGTGGCAACGGGGGCGGTCATGGCGGCGGCAACGGAAATAGCGGCAGTCACGGCAACGGCAACCAGGGTAGCGGTTCAACCCATGGCAGCTCTAAATCCTCAGGCGTGAAAGGCAAATCCACCGACGCAGGAAGCAAGTCCAAATCCACGAAGGCTGATGGGACCAAAACCGTCACGAAAGAAAAGAACCTGTCGGCGCAGATGGCAGGCCTGAACTCCCTGAAGCGAAATTACAGGGCGCTGATGCATACGTCAGACCCGCGCATGACCGCCATCGCGGCCTATGCCATGGCTTATGCCCAGTATGAACTCGACAATGGCATCGAGCCCGCCGCCGATGACCCTCTATTGGGGGACGAGGCGCTGGAGGACGCATTGGCTTCCGCAACGAAAACCGGCCAGGTCAGCCCGGCGGTTTTGGCCGAAGCCAAGTCCATCCTCGGGGTTGGCGAGGCGAACGGGAAGATCGATCAAATCCGCGTTTCGCTGGAGAACGCCGCGCCGGAGACATCCGAGGAATAGCCTATAAACAGGTGCGAGCAGTGTGGAGCTGACAAGTATGGCTCCGCACTAAACTACGAGAGAGCATTTCCGTTTTGTTTCAGTACGGAGATGCTCTTTTTTTCTCATGAAACACTACGCCGTGGCGATGCCTCAAGCCGCCTTCTCAGCCACCGCCTCGCGCATCGCCTGCGGCCTTCCGAGCAGGTAACCCTGCGCCTCGTCGCATTGCTCTTCGAAAAGCGTATCGAGCTGCGCCTGCGTTTCCACGCCTTCGGCGAGCACCGGAACCTCCAGGCTGCGGCCGAGCGCCAGGATGGCCCGGACAATCGCCTTGGATTGCGCGTTGCTCTCGACCTCGGCCATAAAGCTCTTATCAAGCTTGATCTTGTCGAAGGGGAAGGCGCGCAGCGTCTCCAACGACGAGTAGCCGGTGCCAAAATCGTCGATCGCGATCGAGACGCCGAGCGCCTTGATCTCCCGCATGGTGCGCAGGGCCTTGTCCTTGTCGATGATGATAGAGCTTTCGGTGATCTCGATTTCGAGGCGTCGCGGATCGAGGCCGGTCTCCAGGAGGATGCTTGAGATGACGGCCGCCATGTCGGCATGGCCGAGCTGGATCGGCGAGAGGTTGACGGCGATCTTGTGGCCGCTGTTCCAGCCCGCGGCCGCCCGGCAGGCTTCCCGCAGCACCCATTCGCCGATCGGCAGGATCGCGCCGCATTCCTCGGCAAGGCCAATGAAATCCATGGGCGGGATGTTGCCGCGTTCGTGATGGCGCCAGCGCAGCAGCACTTCATAGCCGGTGATCTCTCCCGTCCGCACCGATTTCTGCACCTGATAATGCAGATGAAGCTCGTCGCGGTCGATGCAGGCCCAGAGATCGTTGGCGAGCGCGCGACGGCGGCGCGCGGTCTCGTCCATGGCAGCCTCGTAGAAGCAGACTTTCTGCAGCAGCGATTGCTTGGCCCGGTACATGGCTAGGTCGGCATTGGCGAGAAGCCCGTCCACGCTCTCCGCATCGCCGGGATAGATGGCGAGGCCGAGGCTGGCGCCGGTCTTGATCTCGAAGCCGTCGACGGAAACCATTCCGGTCAGCGCGCCTTCCAGGCGGCCGATGAAATCGTGGAGCGCGCTCAGATCGTCGAAGCGCTTGGTCGCGGCGAACTCGTCGCCGCCGAAGCGGGCGATGAATTCGCCCTCCTGCTGTGCCTCGCCGAGACGGCGCGTCAATTCGACAAGCACCAAGTCGCCGGTGCCGTGCCCATGCTGGTCGTTGACCTCCTTGAACTTGTCGAGATCGATACCGATGACCGCAACCCTGCCCCTCAGCCGGTCGGCGACCATCATTTCCTCGGAGACGCGCTCGCCGAACTCCAGCCGGTTCGGCAGGCCCGTCAGCGCGTCGTGCTTGGCCAGGAAGGCGACCTGCTCCTCGGACTTTACGCGATCGCTGATATCCTCGAAGGTCACGACCCAGCCGCCGTTTGGCAGGATGTTGACATTCTGCTGGATAGAGATGCCGCTTGCATATTTGTGAACCGCACTGCCGGCCCCGCCCCGGATCAGCGCCATGTTCCTGATGTAATGGGCCTCGGCCCGCGCCGCCGCTTCCGCAGGGGTCTCGGCGTGGGCGGCATAACCGACCTCGACGATCTCCCTGTAGTACATTCCCGGACGCACCGACCCTTCGGGAAATTTGAAGATTTCGAGATAGCGCTTGTTGCACAGCACCAGGCGCTCATCCGCATCGAACATGCAGATGCCCTGCCCCATGTTTTCGAGCGCGACATCGAGATTGCGGCTGACCTCCTCGATCCGGTCGGCATCCGTCTTCTGCTTGCTGTTGTCCTTGGTGATCTTCGCATAGCCGATCAGCGCTCCGATCTCGTCGTAGATCGGGTCGATGACGACATAGGCCCAGAAGGAGGAGCCGTCCTTGCGATAGCGCCAGCCCTGCGCCTCGAACTTGCCCTCGGTGCGGGCGGTCGCGAGCGCCCGCTGCGGCAGGCCGTTCCGGCGATCTTCCGCCGAATAGAACAGCGAGAAATCCTTGCCGACTATCTCCTCGGCGCGATAGCCCTTGGCGCGCTCGGCCCCGGCATTCCAGTTGCTGACCTTGCCGTCGGGATCGAGCATATAGATGGCGTAGTCGGTGACGCCCTGCACCAGCAGCTTGAAATTGCGCTCCGCCTTGGCGGTCTTGGCCTCCGAGCGCACGGCGAAAATGGCCGCCGCAAAACCCGCCGCCAGCAGCGAAAAGGTGACGGCGGCGATCGTCACCACCATGATCGCAGGCGAAAGCAGCGTCGCGGGATCGAGCGCCACAATGCCAGGCGTGACGGTGACACCCGCCATCGCGGTGAAATGCAGCGCGACGACACCTGATGTCAACAAAAGCGTCGGCGCGAGCCCGCCGAGAAGCGACCGCTCGCCCCTGACCGCAAATCGAAAGGCCGCGACCGAGAAGACGATGCCGAGAGCGAACGAGGCCGTCACGAACCCGCTATCCCATGAGATCGCTCCCGGGAATTCGATGGCGAGCATTCCGGAAAAATGCATCGACCCGATGCCGGCGCCGAAGAGCACGCCCGCCAGAATATTCGCCGTCCACCTGGTATAGGCGATCTTGGCGGCAACAGCAGCGGTGGTCGCGACGATCGCGACCAGCAGCGAAACCAGCGTCAAGCCGGCATGATAACCGACGACGACACCGGGGTCATAAGCCAGCATCGCAACAAAATGCGTCGCCCAGATCCCAAAACCCCCAGCCGCCCCCGCCGTCCCGATCCACACCCACCGGGCAGCGCCATCGGAAGACATCGCCCGATCGAGCAGAACCATCGCGCAAAGGCTGGCGAGAAAGCAGATCAAACCCGCGAGACCGACCAGCGTGAGATTATGCTGCTCGGTGACGCACGTCAGAACGGTGAACATGGAATAGGCCCTCGATTTGAGGGGCACGCTATGGGGCGGGCGCTTAAGGAAGGTTGAAGTGGAGTGGGCGGCTGGCGGGAAAGGCGGGTGTTTGGGCGGGTTGGAGGTGGGGTTGTGGGATTAGGGTTTATCGCGGGTGTCTTGGTATGGTGAATGGATTTTCGACTGGCGCGGAGGGCGAGGCCCCGCGAAATAGGTCTTGCCCTGCCCCACCACGACCGGGTGCAGGTAGATGATATTCGTCGATCAGGCCAAGTTCGGTCAGGTTGTGGGCAAGGTCCGGGCCGGCGACTTCGATCTCCCCAATTTCACCCAAGCACCATGGTAGCGGACTTGGATGAGTTGGAATCTGGGATGTCGATCTTGCTAAGAAGTTTGTCGCTACTGGTTGGAATAATATTGGCGGCACCAGCCTTTGGCAATTGCTTAACCGCCAATCAGACCAAACAGGGCGTACTGCTAACCAGAGAAGTGCCTTTCCTTTCCGTATTCTACAAGCCGAACGGTCCAGGTCTCACCGAACAAAAGCTGGTGGAGCGTAACCGTTCACTGCAGCCGGTGTCGGCCGTATATTTACACCCCCTGCTCGTCGAAAAGAGAGTTGGTCCCAATGGGACGCATGAGCTGAAATACGCGAATGCGGTTGCGTTGGACGATCTACCACAGAAGAAGAACTGGCAATCCGACACTACGCTTTTCATCAACGGCAAAAAATCCGTTTCGGGCACTACTTTTATTAGGTTCGACGGCTTGGGAGAGGAAACTATTGCATCTTGCTCCTACAAAGTTTGGGCCACCAACAGCCGTCTGGAACTGACGGGATTGCCTCCGATTATTTTCGAACAATACTATTCCCCCGAGCTTCATCTCGTTCTTCGTTCAGTAAGGCTAGGCCCCTCCAACCAGCCGCTGAGCGAGGTTCGATTTGATCGGTTCCAAATTGGCTGGGGCAACTGATTGATCGTGAGGTCAAGCTGCCAGCACCCCGCATGCCTGGGTTGAGGTGATGACGAAATACTGGAAACTTCAGGGCTGAAGTGAGTACCAGGCGGAGCATCAGCAAGATCAAGAACCATATCCTGACGATTGGGTAGCTATCCAACGCGCCTTTATAGATAGCCTGTAATTTTGGGGATTGACCACGATCGATGGTCAGTTGCCTTAGTTTTCAAGGCAACTGGTCTTTCGAACGAGATTCTGCACTTGTGCCCAGGTGCGGTCAGGTACACCGCCTGTTGAACACGCGGGTCCACTTTCCGTCACCGCCATTCAATATGCCGCAACCTCACCCCTCCAACTCCACAATCGCACACCCATACCCGTCAAGCTCCAGCCCCCCCGTCACCCTCTTCTCCCCATCCAGCAGATCCCGCCCGGCCGGCACGCCACCCACCGTCACCGCCTGATCCGTATAATTCTGCACAAACAGCAGCCGCCGCTCCTCGTTCATCCGCATCGTCACCTCCACGCCCTCGGGCAGGCCGCCGACCAGCGGTTCGATGCCGGCGGGGGCGAACAGGCGTTCGGTCAGCGCTTCGGTCAGATCAGGCGTGAGATAGGTGCCGAGATAGACGACCTGCCCCTTGCCGAGCTTGCGGGAGGTCGCCATCGGCTGGCCCTCGGCGTAGCGGTTGGACCAGGCAGCGATCACCTCGACGTCGGGGTCGATGGTGAGGTTTTCGTAGAAATGGCCGGCCGTCATTTCGCGATTGCCGATCTTGAAGCGGCGCTGGCGGCGGTTGCTTTCGGCCGGTTTGTTTGGGGGAATGACAAGGCCGCCCGAGCGCTCCATCACGTCGAAGAGGCCATTGGCGCCGGGGGCTGTGAGACGGCCGAAATCTTCGACGCGCACGCCCGTCAGTCTGGAAAGCGCAGTGCCGGGCGCCGTTTCGCGGATGACGTGGTTGTCCTCGTTGCGGGTGCCGGTGCGCGCGCCGATGACGACGGTGCCGCCTGCTTCGGCGAAGGCTTCGAGCCTGGCCGTCCATTCGTCCTTCCACATCACCCAATGCGGAACATAGAAGAGCTTCAGCCTGGAAAGGTCGTCCTCCGGATGAATGAAGCCGCAGGCAATGCCGCGGTCATAGCAGTATTGGTGCAGCAGGATCGCATCGTCCTGCGGGCTCGGCAGGCCGATCGGATAGGTCTTGTGGGCTTCCTGATTGTCGAAATCGGAGCCGGCGATGCCGACATCCATGCGAACACAGGTACCGAGGACCTTGGGCGCTAGCGCCGTCATCTCGGTGGCGAAGCGCGTGGCCTCCTCATAACGATGGCGGCCGATATCGTCATGGTCGATGATGCCCATCCAATAGATCTCGGCGCCGAAATGCGCGGGCCGCCAGCGGAAAAACATCAGGCCGTCAGCACCATGAGCAACCGAGGAAAGCGCCATGCGGCGCAGTTCGCCCGGCTCCGGCGTCAGCGTGCAGAAGCCCGGCTGGCTGCCGAAACCCGACTGCTGCTCGGGCACGATGTAATTGCCGGAGAAGCCTCGGCAGATATCGAGGTGCAGCGCCTGAACCTTGGCGTGATTGCCGAGCCGCTGGAACTCGTCATAGAGCATCGGATAGATGTCGTAGCCGACGAAATCGAGATCGGTCGAGAACTGGCCGCGAAAGTCGATATCCCGCAAGCCGCCAAGATTGTGGAAGACGAACCAGGATGGTTTGACGGCACGCAGGATCTCCACCTGATCATGCTGGAAGCGCGCCGTCGAGAAGGCGAGGAAGCGGTGATAATCCTGCAGGTGGCCGGGGCTCGGGAAGGTCGGGCCGAACTCGATCGGCAGCACCACCTGGTCGAAACTGTCATAGGCCGTCGCCCAGAAGTCGCCGCCCCAGGCCGCGTTGAGCTTTGATATCTCGCGGTATTTGCCAGCGAGGAAGGCCTGGAATTCGGTGAGCGTCGCTTGGGAAAAGCTCTCCGGCATGCTGGTGTTCAGCTCGTTATCGGTCTGCCAGCCGACAACAAAGGGATTGTCGCGATAGTGCTCGGCCATCGCCCTGGTGATGCGCTTGCTGTGTTCGCGGAAAACCGGGCTTGCCGTGTCGCAGTGCTGGCGCGAGCCATGGCTCATCGGCCGGCCCTTGCCGTCGACCCTTAGAATTTCAGGGTGTGCCGCCGTCAGCCAGCGCGGAGGGGTCGCCGTCGGCGTGCACATGATCGTGTCGATGCCGTAGCGCCCGAGCATGGCGATCGCGCGGTCGAACAGATCGAAGTCGAAGGTGCCGAGCTTCGGTTCGAGAATGTGCCAGGCGAATTCGGCCATTCTGACCACGTTGAAGCCGGCTTTCGCCATGCGCTCGGCGTCGCGCTCCCAATAGCTTTCATCGACATGCTCGGGATAATGCGGAGCGCCGACTAGGAAGCGGTCAGTCTGGACGGGGTTCCATACGGAGAGGGTCTTGTCGGACACGGTGGTCTTTCCTGTGTTTATCGGTCGAGGATGGTCTTGCGGGCGCTGATCGTGCGTCCGCCGTCGGGCGAGAAGAGATAGAGTTCGCTGGCGTCGAGCTTCAGCGCGACGTTCTGATCGGCGGCAAAAGGCGCGACATAGCTGAGCTGCACCGTGATGTTGCCGGTGCCGCTCTCCGAGGCGACGGTCCTGAGATTGCCGGCGTCGATATAGAGAATGGTCTCGCGGCCGAGATGCTCGACGAGCCGGACCTGACCGTTGATCGCCCCGCTTTGGCTGCCGTCGGCGACCACCGAGATGTTCTCCGGCCGCACACCCAGCGTCAGGTTGGCGCCTTTCGCCAGCGCTGTCGCCTCCGCCAGTTCCACCGTCACCGGCACAAGGCCGGGCGCCGAAACCGTGACATTGCGGCCGGACACCTCATCGACGGTGACGCCGAGGAAGTTCATTCTGGGCGCGCCTAGGAAGCCCGCGACGAAGAGGTTGTCGGGGTTGCGGTAGAGCTGCAGCGGCGAGCCGACCTGCTCGATCACCCCCTGGTTCAAGACGACGATCCGGCTTGCCATGGTCATGGCCTCCACCTGGTCGTGGGTGACATAGACCATGGTGGCGCCGAGTTCCGCATGCAGGCTGCTGAGCTCGACACGCATCTGGGTTCTGAGCGCGGCGTCGAGGTTCGACAGCGGCTCGTCGAAGAGGAAAACGTCGGGCGAACGGGTGATCGCCCGGCCGATCGCTACGCGCTGCCGCTGGCCGCCGGAGAGCTGCTTCGGCCGCTTCTCCAGCTGGTCGGTGATCCTCAGGATCCGGGCGGCGCGTGCCACGGCCGCCTCGATCTCGGCCTTCGGCCGTTTGGCCATCCGCAGGCCGAAGCCCATGTTCTCCGCTACCGTCATGTGCGGATATAGCGCGTAGGACTGGAAGACCATGGCGATGCCGCGGTCGCCCGGTTCCTGCTTGGTGACGTCGCGGCCGTTGATCAGGATCTGGCCGGAGGAAATCGCCTCCAGGCCGGCGATCGATTTCAAAAGCGTGGATTTGCCGCAGCCGGAGGGGCCGACCATGACGATGAACTCGCCTTGCGCGACGGAAAAATCGATGCCGCGCAACGCATGATAAGCGCCGTAATTCTTGTTGATCTCACGGAGTTCGAGACTGGTCATGCGTCCTGGCTCTCTGCTGTTGAAACTGGAAAATCGAAGTGCTGGATCATCCCTTCACCGCTCCCATGGTCAGGCCGGCGATGAAGTGCCGCTGCATCAGGAAGAACATGATGACCGGCGGCACGGCGACGACGATCGTGCCGGCGGAGATGAGGTTCCAGGCCGAGACCCATTCGCCGCGCAGATTGGCAAGGCCTGCCGTGACCGGCTTGACGCTGTCGCTGACGGTCAGCACCACGGCCCAGAAATAGTCGTTCCAGATGAAGGTGAAGATCAGGATGGCAAGGGCTGCCAGTGCCGGCCGCACCAGCGGGATCGCCACGTGCACGAGCGTCTGGAAGGGAGAGGCGCCTTCGGCGCGGGCCGCCTGGAACAGTTCGTCGGGCAGTGCGGCGATGAAATTGCGCATGAAGAGTGTCGCAAAACCCGTCTGGAAGGCGACGTGGAAGATGATCAGCGCCGCCGTCGTGTCGATCAGGTCGAGCTGCACCATCAGGTCGCGCACCGGGATCATCATGATCTGATGCGGCAGGAAATTGCCGCCGACGAACAGCGCAAAGATCAGCATGTTGCCGGGAAAGCGGTACCGCGACAGCACATAGCCGGCGAGTGTGCTGAGCGCCAGGACGCCGATCACCGAGGGAACGGTGATGATCAGGCTGTTGAGGAAGTAGCGGGCCATCGGCGTCTGCGTGAAGACATCAGTATAATTGTCGATCACGCCGATGCCGGTCGGCCATCCCCACAGATTGCCGCCCATGACATCCTCGGTCGAGCGGAAGGAGGTGAGGATGATCGCAAACAGCGGGCAGAGCCAGAGCAGCAGCACGATGACGACGGCGAGCACATAAAAGCGTCGCTGCCAGACTGCGGCTTCGGGAATAGGACGAGGATACATCAGCCTCCCCTTTCTTCGGTGCGGATGATGCGGCTGAGGTACCAGGCGATGAAGGCGGCCATGATCACGAAGAGCACGGAGGCGATCGCGGCGCCGTAGCCGAAACGATAGGAGAAGATCGACTGCTCGAACATCTGGTAGGCGAGAACCGAGGACGAGCCGAACGGACCACCGTTTGTCATCACCGACACCATGTCGAAGGATCTGAGCGCGCCGACGACGGTGACAGCAATGGCGATGAAGGTGACCTGGGTCAGTTGCGGCAGCACGATGTGCCACAGCATGTTCCCGCCCCTCGCCCCGTCGACACGGCCGGCCCCGATCAGCTCTTCGCTGAGATTGTTGAGACCTGCGAGATAAAGCACCATGCAGAAGGTGATCTGCGGCCAGAGTGCTGCAATCACGATGGCGAAGGTGACGAAATGCTCGTCGGAGAGAACCGCCGGCGCCGTCGCTCCAAAGGCCTTGAAGATCAGCGCGAGCAGCCCGAATTCCGGCGTATAGACCCAGGTGAAGACGACGCCGACGGTGACCGAGGCGAGCACCAGCGGGATGAAGAACAGCGATTTCAGAAAGCGCATGCCGCGGATTTTCTGATTGATCAGCAGCGCGATGGCGAGGCCGAGCGGCGGTGCCGCCATGAACATGACAAGCCAGATCAGGTTGTTTTTCAGCGACACGTAGAATTGCGGATCGTCGTAGAGCTCGACGTAATTGCCAAAGCCGATCCACACCATCGGGCCGAAGCCGTCCCAGTCGTGCAGGCTGATCCAAAGGCTCCGGACGGCCGACAGCAGGATGACGGTGAAAAACAGCAATATCGCCGGCGCGATGAGCAAAGTCGGGGTAAGCCACCAACGCTGGCGGCGCCATAATGTCTGCATTTCAGGAGCCTCGTTTACGACAAAAGCAAGCGGCGAACTGCCCCTCATCGGGCTGCGCTGGTCGGGCTGCCCCTCATCCGGCTGCCGCCACCGACCGGGGTCGAGCCACGGGTCTCGACCCGTCCTTCGGACCCACGCTCGCGGGGCGAAGAGACGAAGCCGCAACCTCTCCGCCCCCCGCACGTCTCTCAGGGCACGTCCCCTCTCCCCGTCAAAACGGGGAGAGGGTTAGGGTGAGGGGCAACCATGAACGCCAGGACGAGCGGCCGACGTCAGATCTTGTAAATCCGCTTACGCGTGCCCTCGAGGCGCGTCAGGATCGCCTTGCGCCGTTCGGGTTTGGCCATGAATTCCTGGAAGCCGACGAGGCCGGCCTGCGCCATGTCGGGGTCGCTGTCACGGTCGTAATATTGCGACGTGCCCTCTACCGTTTTCATCGTCTCGACGGCAATGTTGACCAGCTGGTCCTTGCTGGGCGGCAGGTCGTGGCGCGGCGGCACGTTGCCGCCCGGCTCCAGATAGGCCGCCAGATTCTCAGGCTTGTAGAAATAGGCTAGGAATTCGCGCGCGCCCTGCTTGTTCTTGGCCTTCGCCGGAATATGGATCGAATTGACCGAAAACTCTTCGAAGTGGCCGACCTTGGAATCGAGCACCGGGAAGGTCGCATAGGAGAGCTGCGGCAGATCCTCGGCGGTGAAGGCCGAGCGCAGGAAGGCGCCCAAGTTCATCATGCCGGCCTTCTTCTGCGCCAGCAGCGCCGCGGCCTCCTGCCAGCCGAAGGACGTGTGGTTGGCCGTGAAGAAGTCCTTTGATATCATCGCTTCCCACTGGTCGAACACGGCCGTCAGCGACGGATCGAGATAGCTCATCTCGCCATTCATCAGCGCCATGTGCTTGTCGAGGCCGTTGATGCGCAGGTTCATCTGATCGAACCAGCCGGCAGCCGGCCACAATTCCTTGGTACCGATCGCAACCGGCGTAATGCCCACCGCCTTGCACTTGTCGCCATAGGCCATGAATTCCTCGGCGGTCTTCGGCACGGTCAGCCCATGCTGCTCGAACACATCCTTCCGGTAGAACATGCCCCAGAGCGTGCCGCCTGTGGGAAGGCCGTACTGCTTGCCGTCTTCGGTAACGGCCCCCGCCGTCGCGCCGAGCACGTCCCTGTACTTCTCTTTCTCGAAAAGATCGGAGATGTCGTCGAACAGGCCGCGCTTGACGAAGGCGCGCATGCGGTTGCCCGAAAACCAGGAGCAGACATCAGGCGCGCCGGCGACGAGATAGTTGCGGATGGCCGTTTTGTGGGCCTCGTGATCCATATTGTTGATGACGACGTTGACGCCGGCTTCCTTGCTGAAGCCCGCGGCGATTGCCTTCAGCGCATCGAGCGCGGCCCCATTGTTTTCGGCCGAGATCATCGTGACCTCTTGGGCCTGCGCGATCGCGGGAATTGGAAAACTGCCGGTGACCGCAGCGGCAGACACGATGCCCGCACCCTTCAGGAAGCTCCTGCGGGTGGCTGACGGAAATTGCTTCGAAAATGCCATTGAATTCCTCCCAGTTGATCGATCGACATCTCCCGACCGCCGCCTCCTCCATGAAACGACCGACCAGGCTTTCAACGCTGCGATCCACCCCGATTCCAGCGATAATCCGCCTGGCTGAGTTGATCCGCGGCCGAACTTATGCATAGATCTTGGCAGCCCGCAATAATTAATTTACAAAATTAAGGAATGCAAAGTGAAGCTCAAAGGCGACCAGACCACGGCGAGAGCCATGAACCGACGCCTCATCCTCAACCTCCTCAGGCGCGAGGGACCGAGGAGTCGCGCCGACATCGCCACCGTCATCGGCTTGAGCCCGGCGGCCGTGACCTTCGTTGTTTCAGACCTGCTGGAGGAAGGCATCGTCGTCGAAGGCAAGACCGTGCCCGGCCTCACCGGCCGCCGACCGATCCCCGTGGATATCAACTACGAACACGCGCTTGCCGTCGGCTTCAAGCTGATGGTGGATTCGGTGGAATGCGTGGCGACCGACCTCGCCACCAACCCCATCGCCGCCATGCGGGTAAACCTCGACGGCCATGAGCCCGAGAAGGTCGCCGACCTGTTGGCGGGTACCGTGCCGGAACTGGTGAAGCTCGCCGGCCGTCCCAACGCCAAGCTCGCCGGCATCGGCATCTCCATGCCGGGCGTCTTCAACCACGAACAGACCGCCTGCGTGCGCAGCCACCGCTTCAGCTGGGACAACGTCCCCCTCGCCTCGCTGGTCGCAAACCGCGTGCATGTCCCGGTCTGGCTGGAAGACGATACCAACGCCTATGCCATCGCCCAGCAACTCTTCGGGCTCGGCCGCCAACATCGCAACATGGCTGTCCTCGCCGTCGGCGTCGGCATCAGCTGCGCGCTCGTCATCGACGGCAAGCTCTATCGCGGCGCAAATGGAGCGGCCGGCAAGTTCGGCCATACCCTCTTCGAAGAGAACGGCCGGCTCTGCGAATGCGGCAAGCGCGGCTGCCTGATGGCCTATCACTCCGAAGCTTCGATGCTAAGGCGCTGGCGGGAAGCAACTGGCCGAGACGAGCTCGATCTGCCAGAACTCTGCAAGGCGCTCACATCAGGCGACCCCACCGCCCTCGCCCTCGTCGCCGATTCCGGCCGCGGCATCGGCACCGCCCTTGCCAATCTCGTCAATATCACCGATCCCGAAGTCATCGTCGCCGGCGGCGAAGCCGTCTCCCTCGGCGATCCTTTCCTGGTGCCGCTGCGCGAGGCGCTGGCCGCCCGAACCTTCAGGACCGCGCCACCGCTTTTGCCCGACTGGGAAGACAATTCCTGGGCAAGGGGTGCCGCCGCCCTGGTGACGCAGAAGATCTTCGACTTTGAATCGTCGGGTGGGGTGACTGATATTGCGACGCTGGGAGGGGTTAGGTTGAAAGCGCCGGGGTCTTCGTCGGCGGCTTGAGCGATGAGCTCATTGCTGCTGGCGGACGTGTGGTTTCGGCAGCTTGCGAGCACCGCGAAGGGATCACTGGGTGGGAAGTTCCCGTGGTCGGTTGCAATTCGCGCTCGCGCGATTAGTTTTTATACCGCGCCACGCTCCCTCGGTGGCAAAGAGAAATGACCGTGAGCAAGCCATGTGCCGAAATATAAAACCACTGTTCAATTTCGATCCGCCAGCGACGGACGAGGAGATTCATGATGCCGCGCTGCAGTTCGTACGCAAGCTGAGCGGAGCGACCAAGCCGTCGAAGCGCAACGAGGTTGCGTTCGAACGCGCGGTCGGTTCGATCGCTGCTTGCGCCCGCGAACTGCTCGATTCACTGGAGACGTCTCAACCGCCTCGCGACCGCGAGGAAGTAGCGGCGAAGGCGCGCGCGAGAACCGCGATCCGCTTCGCGTAAGAAAAATCCCGTCCTCGCAGGAGCGTAGGCCTGCAGATACACTGTCTTACAAAAATGGGGGTTTCCAGACACATCCCTGGTTCAATCATCGACTGAAATACCGATGCGGCCGATGAGCCGAAAATGGTCAATTCAGAAGGATGCAACGATGAAAATGATCCAGGCTATCGCACTCGCCCTTGTTCTCGGCGGCGCAGCAGCAGCACAGGCAGAACAGCCGCTGCAGCGCACTGATCTCATCAGGAACGATATTGACGTGCCCGGCCACGAGGCTATTCAGGTCCGCGTCGATTTTGCTCCCGGCGTTCTCGCCCCCAAGCACTCGCATCCCGGCGAAGAGATCGCATTCGTCATCGAAGGAACATTGGAATACCAGCTCGAAGGCGCAGAGCCGGTGACCCTGAAAGCCGGCCAATCCTTGTTCATTCCATCAGGCGTCGTTCACTCGGCGAAGAACATCGGCAGCGGCAAGGCGTCGGAATTGGCGACCTACGTCGTGCGCAAGGGAGAGACCCTCGTCGTGCCTGCGAAGTGAGACCACATCAGCATTGAACCGCCGGCACGTAAAGCGCTCACGCTCGGACCTTTGGTCCGAGCGCCCGCTAGGTGACGATCTCAGAACTCGTCCCACTGGCCGCTCGCCAGCGCCGCGTTGCCCTGTGTCTGATACGCCTTGGCGACCCTGGCCTTGAGTTCGCGCGCGGGAGACCCCGCATCCGTCGGCTTCGCCGGCGCCGGCCTTGGGGGAGCGGCAGATGCGGACCTCTTGCCGATATGGAATTGGCTGAGCATTTCCGCGATCCGTCCGATCTCCCGGACAAGAGCATGGCTTGCGGCCGTGGATTCCTCCACCATGGCGGCATTTTGCTGCGTGCCCTGATCCATGGCATTGACGGCCATGTTGATCTCGGCAAGCGCGGTCGCCTGTTCGCGCGCCGCCTCGACGATCGAGCCGATATGATGGTCGATCTCCTTGACCTCATCGACGATGACAGCCAGCGCTTCTCCCGTTTCCCCGACCAGCGAAACGCCTGTCTTGACCTGCTCGCCGGAGGTATTGATCAATTCCTTGATCTCTTTTGCCGCCTTGGCCGAACGCTGGGCCAGCTCGCGGACTTCCTGGGCGACGACGGCAAATCCCTTGCCGGCCTCACCGGCGCGCGCGGCCTCGACGCCGGCGTTCAGCGCCAGCAGGTTCGTCTGGAAAGCAATCTCGTCGATCACGCCGATGATGCTGGAAATCTCACGCGATGAACTGTCAATCGCGCCCATCGCGGTAACCGCCCGTTGGACGATCTGGCCGGATTTTTCCGCACCGGCGCGCGCCTTTGAAACCAGCTGCCCCGCCTCTTCCGCGCGCCTGCTGGAATCCTTGACGGTCGTGGTGATCTCTTCGAGCGCAGCCGCAGTCTCCTCGATGGAAGCGGCCTGTTGCTCGGTGCGCTTGGCAAGCGCGTCGGCGGCGGAGCGAATCTCCTGCGATCCGGCATGGATCTGCGACGCGGCGGAATCGATCTCGCTGATCGTGCTCGTCAATTGATCCAGCGCGTGGTTGAAATCGTCACGCAGTTGGTGATAGGCGGCGGGCAGGTCATCGGTGATGCGATAGCTGACATCCTTGGCGACGATGGCGGACATCGCCTTGCCGAAACAGTCACTCACAAGCTTCTGCTCGCTCGCAATCGCTTCCGCCTGAGCCTTCTGCTTGGCGATTTCCGCTTCGTCGATATAGACCGAAATGGCCAGATCCATATCGAGCATCACGGCCTTGACCAGACTTGCCAACGCCTTTGCGAAGTCCGCCGGCTTCATGGTTTTCTTGGAAAACATTCCGCCTTTTGGAAACATCTCCTCGACAGCGCTCTTGATCAGGTGGTCGACAAGGATGGCGTAGCCGCCGATATACCATCTGGGTTCCAAGCCGATACGCGCGTGAACGGTGCCGATGGTACGGACCTTGGCGACGTAGTCCTCATTGAAGTTGCCATCGGATATATTCGCCCAATGCCCCACCTGGGCGCCCTTGGCTCTGGCAATATGCTCATCCGACGAAAAGAAGCGCTTGACCTCGGGGCTGTTGCGCAACTGCGCATAGAATTTGTCGAGACCATGCGGCAATTCCCGCTCGATCAGCGCTTTCAGCGAACGGATCCCGGCACGCCCTTGCTGGTCGAGCCCCATGAATTCGAGGCGACGTTCGATATTCCGGTTTTGCGACCCGGCATCGACCTGTCCGGGTGTCGGGTGCCCATGAGCCTGATGACCAGTGGGGGCATGGGAATAGTTCGACATTGGCACCTCTTAGAGACAGAACTTCGGTAACCGATGTGGCGCGGGAATCCGTCTCCGAAACCCGTATTCATAGCAGCTTGTCGTGCAGACCCCGCCCATCGGACAACCGCGAATTGACGGCCGGCATGGTTTGCAAAGAGTAAATTCCCTTGATAAAACACAATTATTCAACGCCCTTTGGATACACGCGCGGATTTTGGATGTTCTTGCGCAAAGCCGGCATTATCGAGAGGAACGGGGACCGACGGTCCGCACAGACTGTGGATGCCAAGCCTTTCAATGATACCCGTTCGCCTCGGCCAGCCGCAGCAGCGCGTCATTTTCGTCTGCGACGCCTTCCGTCAGGCGGGCAGCGGCAATCACGGGAAGCCAGGCCAGGATGGCACCGACCTCCACCTCGGCCACGGTGGACGAAAACAGGTGAGCGAAATTGTCGAAACACGCATAGGACGAACGGATCGCTGATGCCTGTTATCGAGAACTTGTCGGGCCACGACGGAGGGTATTCAGTCCGAAGCTCCAACTACGAGGGGAACGTCGGCCATGAAGACCGCCATCATATTCGACTGTGAATTTCTTTGCCTCGAAGGCTCGCAGCGCAGATTTTGGTGCGCGGCCCACGATCCCGATCCTGTCATTGCGCAGATCGGAGCCGTCAAGCTCGGACTCGAAGGCGAGTTTCCGATCCTTGGCACGTACAAGTCCTACGTCCGGCCCGTCGACCGCTTCGGCAAGCGGTATCCGCTCGATCCATACTTCACCCATCTGACCGGCATCACCGAAGAGGATATCGACGCCCATGGCGTGGCGCTGGAGGATGCGCTTTCCGGTGTCGACAGCTTCTCGGGCGGCGCCCGGTTCTGGTCCTGGGGTAAGGATGAGATGAACATGGTGGCCATCAGCTGCTATGTCGCAGGCATCCAGCCTTCCATCCCGGCCCGCCGGTTCGACAACGCCGTCAAGCTTCTCATCGCAGCGGGCATGCCGATCGAGGATTTGGCAAAGACGCCCAGCAACAAGCTGGCCGACTACTACAACGTCGACCATCCTGCCTTGCAGGCGCATGACGGGCTCGACGACGCTCTGTCGCTATCGTACACGCTGCAGCATCTGATGAAGATCCGGAAATTGCAGCCCGAGGTTTTCGATCGGCTCTGAAGGCACGAGACACCAAGGGCTTGAAGCAGCGCCCGGCCAAACGGCGGGCACTGCTTTCTTAGGGCGGGCAGCTTATTGCTGCTGTTGCGCTGGCGCTGCCGGCGGCGGCGTACCGATCTTTTCCAGAACCTTCTTGGCCAGGGCCGGGTCGCTCTGCGCGGCGGTCAGGATCGAGGAATATTCCTCGACGGAGATGCCGTTGGAGGCTTCGACGGTATCGACCATCTGCTTCTTGGCTTCATCCTGTAGCTTTTGCTTGGCAGCCTCGTCCTTCGTCGCGCCGATCTTGGCCGAATATTCCTGGCGGACCTTGTCGACCTGCAGATAAGCAACGGCAAAGGCCTCGATTTTCTTATCGCTGACGGGTGCGGCCGCGCCGTTGCCACCGGTCTGTCCCTGCATCGGCGCCTGGCCTTGTGCCGGCGGCTGCTGTTGCGCCTGGGCCATATCAACAGCGAATGCCGGGCTGAAAGCAAGCAGGCTGAAGACCGCAGCGGTCATCGTTGCGACGGGTGTGTAACGAGTGATCATATTCGTTCCTTTTCACGTGCATGATTTGAGCGGCAGCAGAACCGGCTCGGTCGATCGCTCAGCCGTTGGGGCTGGCGAGGTCGCGACGATGGAACCTTTAAGAGGGCACGGTGCGGCGGCAACGGGGCGATTTGCTGACGATTGAGCGGCGGCTTTGTGACCGTCGACATGTCGGCTGGTGGTCACCGCACCGTCACTTCCAACCACTTGCCGTGACCGGAGCAACCGCTACCGCGCAAACCTGCGGGCGCCGGCCACGCACAGAATGACGGCGACCGTGACGGCGAGCATGGCCCAGGTCACGGGCTCGTGCAGCAGGGTGGCAGCAAGCGCCAGGCCGAAAAACGGCTGGAGCAGCTGCAGCTGGCCGACGGCGGCAATGCCGCCCTGCGACAGGCCGCGATACCAGAAGATGAAGCCGATCAGCATGGAAAACAGCGAGACATAGGCAAGACCCAGCAGCGCCGGCGTTTCAATGCCGGAAAAGCTTGCCGGCCGATGCAAAAGCGCGACCGCGACCATCACCGGCAGCGACAGCACCAGCGCCCAGGAAATCACCTGCCAGCCGCCGAGCGTGCGCGAAAGCCTGCCGCCTTCGGCATAGCCGAGGCCGCAGACGATGATCGCCGCCAGCATCAATAGGTCACCGATCGGTGACGCAGTCAGCCCTTGCGCCAGCGCGAAGCCCGCCACCAGCGCGCTGCCCAGGATGGAAAACAGCCAGAATGCCGGCTTCGGGCGTTCTCCGCCGCGGATCACGCCGAAGATCGCCGTCGCCAGCGGCAGCAGGCCGACGAAAACGATCGAATGAGCTGATGTGACGTGCTGCAGCGCCAGCGCCGTCAGCAAGGGAAAGCCGACCACGACGCCGAGCGCGACGACAGCAAGGGAGAGGGTATCGCGCCCGCTCGGCCGTTTCTCTCTGAAAGCGATCAGCAGGCCGAGGGCGAGAATGCCGGCGATCGCCGCGCGCGCCACGGTGAGAAAGACGGGATCGAACTGCATCACCGCCACGCGCGTCGCCGGCAGCGATCCGCTGAAGATCACCACCCCGATAAAACCATTGATCCATCCCGATGCCATGCGGTCCATGATGCGCTGCACTCCTTCTTTTCCCAGCTCTTATCGGCCAACGGCGATGGTCATGACAGTAACAGTCTGATACGATTTCGTGAAACTGTAATGATGCAGAAAGCAATACAGATGAATGAAGGACGCACACGCGTAGAGATGGTCGTCGCGACGATCAGGCAACGCATTGCCGGGCGCAGCCTGACGCCGGGCGCAAGACTGCCGTCCGTCCGGGGGCTGGCGGCGACGTTGAAGCTGTCGACATCGACGGTCGTCGACGCCTATGAGCGGTTGGTCGCCGAAGGCGCGATCCTGGCAAGACCGGGTTCGGGGTTCTATGTCGCCAACCAGGCAGCCCCGTTTGCGCTTGCGCAGAGCGGACCGAAGCTCGACCGCGCCGTCGATCCGTTCTGGATATCGCGGCAATCGCTGGAGGCTGATGAAACAGACCTGAAGCCCGGCTGCGGCTGGCTGCCACCCTCCTGGCTGCCGGGGGAAGGGATGCGCCGCGGGCTGAGGACGCTTGCCCGCGCCGACGGGCCGGCCCTCGCCGACTACGGCTCGCCGCTCGGCTTGCCGCAACTGCGCCAGCTGATTTCGCGGCGCATGGGTGAACGGGGGATCGAAGCCTCCCCTGAGCAAATCATGCTGGCAGATTCCGGCACGCAGGCAATCGATCTGCTCTGCCGTTTCCTGCTGGAACCCGGCGACACGGTGCTGGTCGACGATCCCTGCTATTTCAACTTCCATGCGCTGCTGCGCGCCCATAGGGCAAAGATCGTCGGCGTCCCCTATACCCCGTCCGGTCCCGATATCGAACTGTTCGCGCAAGTCGTCGCCGAAAAGCGGCCGCGGCTCTACATCACCAACTCCGCCATCCACAATCCCACAGGCGCAACGCTTTCCCCCGTGACGGCCCACCGGCTTCTAAAACTCGCCGAGCAGTTCGATCTGACCATCATCGAGGACGATATCTTCGCCGATTTCGAATATTCGCCGGCGCCCCGCCTTGCCGCCTTCGACGGGCTCGAGCGGGTCATTCACATCGGCAGCTTCTCGAAGACCCTGTCGGCCTCGGCCCGCTGCGGTTTCGTCGTGGCAAAACCGGAATGGATCGACGGACTGACAGATCTCAAGATCGCCACCTCCTTCGGCGGCGGCCGGCTGACGGCGGAACTGGTGCTGAACGTCCTGAGCGACGGCAGCTATCGCAAACACATGGAGACGCTGAGACACCGGCTCTCTCGGGCGATGAGCGAGGTCTCGGCCAGACTGAAGGGCTTAGGGATAACGCCGTGGCTGGAGCCACAGGCCGGGATGTTCCTCTGGTGCCAGCTGCCCGAGGGCATCGATGCGGCCGATGTGGCGCGCGCTGCACTGGAAAGGAGGATCGTTTTGGCTCCCGGAAACGCATTCAGCCTGTCGCAATCGGCGACCAATTTCATGCGCTTCAACGTGTCTCAAACACTCGATGCGCGGGTGTTCGAGGTGTTGGGCGATGCACTGGCAGGACGAGGACAATGGAGGTCGGAGGCACAGGCTCAAGCGCCTTCTTCTCACTGCGTCCAGGCCCTCTCATGAGGGCGGCACCCCCAACGCTTCCGGAGTGGCATTCACCAACGCCCTCATCATTGAGGCGCGCAGCCCGCAGGGCGGAGCCTCCTGCGCAGCACCTCTGAGTGAGGCTGTCTCGGTCTCCGCCCGCAACGATCAAAACGACCGGTGAACCGCCTTGTCATTGGCAAGACGCGTCACGCAGCCTTCGAGCTTGGCGAGCAGCAGATCGAAGTCGAGCGGCTTCGTCAGATAGTCCGCCGCTCCGCCGCGTAAGCCGGCAAGCGTGTTTTCCCGGTCGGTCAGCGCCGTCAGCAGGATGAAGGGGATGTTGGAGAGCTCGGGGTGGTTGATCTGAATTTCCGCCAGTAGCTGGTGCCCATCCATGACAGGCATCGAAATGTCGCTGATGACGATGTCGGGCCATTTCGACAGGATCATTTCCAGCCCCTCGGCGCCGTTCGAAGCCTCGAGCGTCTTGTAGCCGGCTTCGCTCAACTCTTCGACGAGGAGGTTCCGGATCTCGACTTCGTCTTCTATGCACAGGACTGTAACCATGAGCTCTTCCTTAAGCTGCGACTTGTTGATCCGACAATAGGAACGCTATTGGCAGAAGAATGGTGAATGTTGTGCCCTTGCCGAGCTCGCTGCTTACCTCGACGGTGCCGCCATGCAGTTCGACGACCTGCTTGACGACGTTGAGGCCGATGCCGGTTCCGGCAATGCCCGTGGCGCTGCGGGCGCGGTAATAGGGCTGGAACAGCTTCGGCAGATCCTCCGCATCCATGCCGATGCCGCTGTCGGAGATGGCGATCTCCACCGTCTTCTCGTCAGCCCGGGCGCGGACATGAATGTCGGGCGCGTTGGGCGAATATTTGACGGCGTTCGAAATCAGGTTGGTGAAGACCTGTTCCATGGCGCTGCGGTCGAATGTCAATACATCGGGTATCGGCTGGAGATCGAGATGAAACACATGCGAGCGGCTGAGATGGCGCTGCCTGTCGCAGCAGGTGACGAGCAGGGCTTTCAGATCGCCTTCGCTGCGCTTCAGCGTGATCTGTCCGGTTTCGAGCCGGCCGCTGGCGAGAATGCTCTCCATCAGATCGACCATGCGCACCACCGCGCTGCGGATCACGCCTGCTTTTTCGTGAACGTAATCGCCACTGACGTTGGTCGTCGAGCGGCAGAGCCGCTGGGCAGCGGCGTCGATGATTGCGAGCGGTGTGCGAAACTCGTGCGAGGCCATGGCGACGAACTGGCGCTGGAGCGCATTCACCTGGCGTTCGTGCACCAGCAGGCGATCCAGTTCCTCTCTCTGCCTTTCGATCTCGGCCGTTCGATCGGCCACCATCTCTTCCAGATGGTTGCGGTGATGGGTGAGTTGCGCCTGGCTGTCCAGCAGGGTCAGCGAGGTGCGATGCAGACCTCGTCCCAGCCAGAACACGACGGTGATCAGCAGCGCCAGACAACCGAGCCCCGCCGGCGCGATCTGCTGAAGCAGCATGTATCCGGGCCGGATGGGAGGCCACACGAAATAGCCGATCGTGCCGCCGTCATGCGATGACACAGGCACTTGCGCCCGCTCGTCCTCACCTTTCGAAGACGCGAAATGCAATCCTTCGAGCAGCGCATGATGGGCGATGCTTTCGGCAGTTTTTCCATCGATGAACTTGACCGAGATGGCGATGAACTCCTGGCCCGCCTCGATCTGCATCCTGGTCGAACTCGGCAGAATGGGACGCGCGCTTGCTATCGCCGGCCTTTTGCCGATCATGATCGTCCGAACCGTGGCCAGTTGACCAATCGGTTCGGCGCCGGGCTCTGCAGCCCGCTCGACGAGAGCGGCACGCATCTCTCCGGCAAGAGCGGTCATTTCTTTGCCGTCGTCGTCATCGAGCCGCGGCGGCATCGCATCCGCGCCGTCACGGAACGCAAACATCAGGCGATTGGCATCGTCGAAGATATAGGTTCTGTCGTGCGCGAAATACTGGCTCGTCCACCGCCCGACATTGTCGAGCAGCCATTCATGGTTCCGCTGCTTGGCATAGAGGAAGGCATCGTCCCATTTGGTGACGCTTTCCTGCTCACGGGGAAGTGCTGCGATCTGCTCTTCCAGTCCCTGTCGGACGAAATCGGCCTGTCGGCGCAAATAGAGATCATCGACCTTGATTGCGGCGAGCCACGCAAAACCGCACAGCAACACGGCCGCAGCACAGGTGAGCGTTACCAGGACAAACGTAATGTGGGATGTGAGTCTGACCTTCAATACCTGCAACCTTTTGATGGCGACTGCCACCGAGAAATTGACACGCAAAGGTTGACGGACCGTGAATTATGCGCTCCCGTGCAGGTCCACAACTTGTCTCCTATAGGCATTTCACAATCTCCGAAGGAGAAGCGTATGGATGCTCCCGCATCGCCGGAAACGTCGGATATCAGGATCGAACCGATCGCTGCCGCCCACATCGATAGTTTTCATCACGCACTCGACCTGGTCGCGCGGGAGAAAAGATACCTGTCTATGCTGGAAGCGACTCCTCTGCCGCAGACGCGGGAGTTCGTGATCGGCATGATTGCAAAAGGCAATCCTCAATTCGTTGCCACCGCTCAAACCCAAGTCATCGGTTGGTGCGACATCAGCCGTCATTTTTTCCCGTCGCATGCCCATCGTGGAAACCTGGGAATGGGTATCCTTCCTGCCTATCGGGGCAAGGGTCTGGGACGAAGGCTTATCGAGACGACATTGAGCGCCGCACAGAAAAGCGGTTTTGCCAGGGTTGAACTCGATGTTTACGAGGACAATGCCCGTGCGATCGCTCTCTACGAAAAGGTCGGATTTGCCCGCGAAGGCATCGTCCGACGGGCGGCACGCATCGACGGCCGGTTCATCGATGCGATCAGCATGGCGCTTTTGTTCGACGAGCGCGGCTTCTCATAGATCCTGGTATCGCGTCGATTTTTGAACGGGGCGAGTCCGGCTGATCATCATTTCGGCCTGAACTTGGAACAAATGCCCTTGCACGCAATGAGCCCAGCCATCCCCTATCGGGCGAAAGCCTCGAACGGATTGTCGTGAGTCAGGCGCATCAGCGTCCCGTCGTCTATGCCGCGCCGTTTCAACTCGGGCAGCAAGACCGTGGAAAGATGGGTGTACGGCTTGGGTGTCCCGCCCATCGGCAGTGCCGGATCGAACCAGCCCCGGTCATGGCTCAACAACAGGCGGTCGCCGCAGCCGGCCTCCAGCGCCTTGATGACCAGATCCGCCACCTCGTTATCTTCGGCCCGGCCGACATGGTCATACTCGATCCAGGCGCCTCGCTCGGCCACGGCGACGTTATAGGCGAAGTCCTTTTCTTCCTGCGTATGGATCGAGATGAATCTGTCGGCCCTGTAGCCCTCCGCCTCGATGACATCGAGTTGATCCATGACGACCCGTCCCCTGATCGTATGACTGCCGATGACGGCGTCTGTCTGCGCCGCGGCGCGCGCGGCCGCCCGCAGGATTTTTGTCTCGAGCGCCGTCATGCCGTCATCGCCGGCACTGAGCTTGATCCAGCCTGCCTGGAACCCGGTCTCGTCGATCTGCTCTGTCAGCTCGCGAAGCATCCATACCTCCAGTTCCTTCTCGGAAGCATGGCGGACCCATTCGGGAATCCAGGGTTCACGGTAATTGCCGGTGGGAACGACAATCGGAAAATCCGTCGCGAGCGACACGGCAAGATCGATATCCGCACGGCGTCCGACGCCGCCCGTCGAGCATTCGACCAGTGCCGTCACCCCGAGTTTCTTGATCCGTTCGATTTCGGGGGCCATCAGCCGAACGACGTCTTCAATGTCTGCTTCGGCATAACCGGGCTGGTCCGGCGTCCTGAGGTCGACGAAGACGTGCTCGTGCGGGAGGATCATCCCAAGTTCGGATTTGCTCTTAGGCCCAAGTGTCGTGCGCAGATATTTCAAAGTCTCTCCCCGCGGTCATGCCGCTTGCGTCGAGCCCTCGACCGCCCCCGAAGCTTCGACACTGCCGCGAAAGTAGATCGTCCCATGACGAAATCAATCGCTCACTCGACCGAAATTCTTCCGGGCTTCACGCCGGCCGGCGCACCGCGCGGATCTTGCCACTGCCGCCTCCGCCACAGAAGAAGCGGTCGGCACCGTCGGATTCGAGGCCGGAGACGCCGGTGCCTTCGGGCATGTCGAGCCGTTCCAGCACCTCTCCCGTTTCCGGGTCGATGCGCCTGACGTCGCTGTCGTCGCCCTCCCAGGTGCCGTGCCAGAGCTGGCCGTCGACCCAGGTGACGCCTGTCACGACGCGGTTGGATTCGATGGTGCGGAGGATCTTGCCGGTCTCGGGATCGATCTGGTGGATCCTGCGGCCGCGATGCTGGCCGACCCAGAGCGTGCCCTCGGCCCAGGCAAGGCCGGAATCGCCGCCATTGCCAGGCGCCGGGATGGTGGCGAGGATACGGCCAGTCTTCGGCTCGATCTTGTGAATGACATCCTCGGCGATCTGATAGAGGAACTCGCCGTCGAAGGCCGTCCCGGCATGGGATGCAACCTCGATCGAGCGCACCACCTCGCCGCTTTCGGGATCGAGCGCGTTCAGGCGGTCGCCCGAGGCAAACCAGACGTGCTCGCCGTCGAAGGTGACGCCATTGACGCGCTCAGCGCCGGGAAAAGGTCCATATTCACGCAGGATATTCGCAGCCGATTTCTTCATCTCTTCCATCCCTATGGTTCGGGCATCACAATCAGTCAGCCCACACTAATCGCTGGGCAGCGGTCCGGGGAGTAACAAGATCGTCGGGAAACCCGGCAGCGGCGGGCTCATCCAGCGCCGCGCCCGCCCGCGCCCCAGCGATTGCACCTTGCCTTCGCCCGCAAGGGAATCCAGCGCCCGCTGCACGGTGCGGGGGCTGGCGGCGAGCGCGATCGCCAAGGCCGAGCTCGACCACGCCTCGCCATCGGAGAGGAATACGAGCACTGCCCCATGCTGACCTTCGACGAGCGGCGCCAGCACCGCGATATCCCGGGCGCCACGCGGCGAAAGCGCAAAGCCGCGCTTCGTCGCTGACACCTCCGCCAGTCCTCGCAGTTCGGCCCGCAGCCGGCCAATCTCGACCCGCAGCCTGGCGCGATGCGATTCATCGGCGTGTTTGCCGCGGAAGGCGCGCGCGATGAGCGCTCCCCGTGTCACATCGCCCGGCCAGGCTTCGGCCAGCGTACGGGCAAGCGCAAACAGCACCGGCCGCGTCGCCAGCGAGACGGCGGCGCCCGCATTCCACACCACATGGCGGCAGGCATCGACGACGAGCGTGCCCGAACCGAGCAGCGCTTCCACCTCGCCGAGCAGCAGCAAGCGCTCCTGGCCGCGCGACATCAGCCGCGCCGCTGGCGTGTCGAGCACGAGGGCCGCAGTTTCGACCTCCGCCGTCAAAGCCTGAATATCGGCCGCGCGCGCCGCAACCCTTGCCCGGGCGAGCGCCGCACGCGCCGCCTGCGTCTGCAGGCGCCGGACGGCGATGCCGGCGGCCACCAGCTCGTGGGCAGTCCGCAGAGCCGGCGGCAGCGGCGTCGGATCGAGTGCTGCAAGCGCGCGTTCGGCCTCGTCGAGACGCCCGATCAACACCAGCCTGCGAATGGCGACATTGCCCGCATGCGCGGCATTGACCCTGTCGCCATGCGCTTCCAGCACTTTGCGCGCCGCTTCCAGCGCCTTCGGCGGCCAGAGAAGATCACGCGAGACGAGCGCGATCTCGGCCTCGGCAACCACGCAACGCGCCCGCGCCACCGCCTCGCGCGGGCCGAAGGCGCGCGCAGCACTCTTCAGCAGCGCCTTGGCGCGGACGAGATCGCCGAGCTGCGCCATCGCGATGCCGCGCAACGCCAGCGCCGGCGCGTCGTCACGCAGCGCCACCCGCTTCAGTGCGCCGAGCGCATCGCCCGATGCCAGCGCCTGCGCCGCGGCTGTGATCAGCGAGTCCATTCAAATCCCGTCACACTTGTCACTCCCGCCTCCTTCCGCCCGGCCGTAATCTGCTCTGGACCCGGCAACCAATCCGCGCCGGATGCTACGACGACAGACAGGCAAAGGAGAAGACCCATGACGACAGAGCTGAACGCAACACGGCAGCAATGGCTGGCGGCAAGGCTCGACCTGCTCGAAGAGGAAAAGGCGCTGACCCGGCAAAGCGACGCGCTGGCGCTCAAGCGCCAGCAATTGCCGCGTGTGAGAATCGATAAGGAATACCGCTTCGATACGGACGACGGCAACGTCTCACTGAAGGACCTCTTCGGCGGCCGCTCGCAGCTTCTCGTCTATCACTTCATGTTCGGGCCCGATTATAGCGCGGGATGCCCCTCCTGCTCCTCGATCGCCGACGGTTTCAACGGCTTCTTCGTCCACCTCGAAAACCACGACCTCGCCTTCTGGGCGGTTTCGCGTGCGCGACTGCCCAAACTTCAGGCCTTCAAGCAACGCATGGACTGGAGTTTTCCCTGGGCCTCCTCCTTCGGCAGCGATTTCAACGGCGATTTCAGCGTCTGGTTCTCTGCCGAGCAGCAGCACCAGGGCGGCATAGAATACAACTACCGCCGCGAGTTCCCCGCTCCCGAACCGCTCGCCGGCAAGACCGTGCAAGAATGGCAGTCGCCCGGCAGCGAGGGCCCGGTCGCGCAGATTGCCGCCATGACCGGCACCGATGTCGCGACCTACACCCGCGACCGGCCGGGTGTCAGCGCCTTCGAACTCATCGATGGCACGGTCTACCACAGCTATTCCAGCTATGCCCGCGGGCTGGATGGGCTCTGGGGCATGTACCAATGGCTCGACCGCGCGCCCAAGGGCCGCAACGAAACCGGCATCTGGTGGCGCCATCACGACCGCTACGGCAAGGAGTGACTGCGATGCTGCTTTCCACCCCCACCCCGGAGAGAGGCGACGGCAACGCCGAATGGCTCTCGCTGGCCGCCGCCGCAGTCGGATCAACTGATAAGCCGAGCAGCAGTGTGGCTAGCGCCGGCGGCCGGCTCGCCGCCCACGCCGCCGACTGGCTGGCATTCGCCGCCGCCCCAACATTCGCGATCATGGCGCTGCTGACGGCAGCAACCGGCAGCACCGACATGATGTGTATGACAACGCCTGATGCCTTCCCGATCGGGGGAATGGTGCCGATGTACCTGCTGATGGGCGGTTTCCATCTAGCGCCCTGGCTGCGGCTCTTCGCCGGCCGGCAGGGCCGGAAGTGAGGATTCTGCCGCACCCCATCTCTCTTCTCGCCGCTGGGAAAAGAGAGATGGGGTAGCGCCCTCGTCAAACTTCTGCTGACGGAGCGCGGCGGAGCGAAAGGCTTCCTCGCTCCGCGCGGCTCCCATTCCGCCGTCTCCAGCTTTACACCCTTACCGACGCGCCCAAGTTCATGCCCTCACCTCGATAAAGTCGATCGGCCCGCCGGCAACCTCGTCGTCGAAGACCGCGCAGGAAAGCTTGCCGCCGAAGACACAGCCGCTGTCGATGTTGGTGCGGTTTCCTGTCGTCACCGGGTTGGACAGTGACGGCGTATGGCCGTGGACCAGGTGCTTGCCCCAATAGTCGCTGGATTCACCGGGAGGGAACCGCAACCACAGAAGATCGTCCTCGCTCTGCCGTTCCAGCGGAAACGCCGGATCGACGCCGGCATGGACGAAGATGCGATGCCGGTCGACATGCATGAGCGGACGATCAGCCGCCCATTGCAGATGCTGGGGCGGAACTCTGCCGCCATAGGATATTTCGGTCTCGAGCCCGCCATTGCCGAGCCATACGGCTCGGCTGCCGCTGTCGGCATAGGCAGCGACCATCATGTCCTCATGATTGCCTTTCAGGCATATCCATCGCCATGGGTCGGCCGTGCCGGCAATGATGCGGTCGAGGACGTTTTTGCTGTCAAACCCGCGATCGATATAGTCGCCAAGGAAGACGACTGTCCCTTCAGGCGCATAGGTTTCGACCCGATCGATCATCCTGTTCAGCGGATCGATGCAGCCATGGATATCGCCTATGGCGAATGTGTAGCGCATGTCGCATTCTTAACGCCTGTCGAGAGCCAGGTGAAGTCCGCACCACCGATGCCGACAGAAAATCCGACTCCCTCTCAGCCGCTTACCGCAATTCCTTCTGCTTCCGCTTGAAGAAAGCGGCCGGCGAGATCGGTCATGCAGCACGCGTCCAGCCCGGCTGGCGCGAAAGCGTCATCAGAGCGGCGGACGATTGCGGCTTACCGAAGAAGTAGCCCTGGCCCTCCTCACAGCCCATCTGCGCCAGCATCTGCCATTCCGTCTCGGTCTCTATCCCCTCTGCCACGACCTTGAGCCCCAGCCCGTGGGCAAGCGAGCCGACCGTCGCGACGATCGCCAGGATCTTGGGATCGTCCGCGATCTTCCTGACGAAGGACTGGTCGATCTTGAGCTTGTCGAGGGGAAAGCCGGCCATATAGCTCAGCGACGAATAGCCGGTTCCGAAATCGTCGAGCGCGACGGCAATGCCGAGCGCTCTGAGCTCCGAGATGACCGACATGATCTGCTCGCTGCCGTCGACAAAGGCGGATTCGGTAATTTCGAGATGCAGGCGCGAGGCCGCCAGGCCGCTTGTCGCCAATGCAGCCTTGACCTCTGCAACCAGCTCCGGCCGGGAAAACTGGATCGGCGATACGTTGACGGCGAGATTGAGTCGATCCGGCCATTCGGTCGCCGCCCGGCATGCTTCGGCAAGCGCCCAGCAGCCGAGATCGCAGATGAAACCGCTGGCTTCGGCGACCGGAATGAAATCTGCCGGCGAAACCAGCCCGAACTCCGGATGCTTCCACCGCAAAAGGGCCTCAGCACCGACCAGTTTGCCCGTCTTGAGGTCCACCTGCGGCTGATACAACAGGAAGAATTCGCGACGATCGAGAGCAGCGCGCATCTGCCGCTCGAGCAATCGCGATTGATGCTGCCGCAGGGCGGTCACCGGATCATGAGCGCGCCATCCGCTGCCAGCCACCCGCTTGGCGTCGTCGAGCGCAATCTCGGCATTCTGAATCCAAATGTCGGCGTCACCGTTGCGCGCCTCGCTGGTGCAGATCCCGAGCCGGGCGGCGACATGGATCATCGAACCGCCAAGCGCGAACGGCTCTCTGAAAAGATCAAGGATGAGCTGCGCGCACCGCTCCTGACCGCACTCCTCGGACGCCGGGATGACGGCCGTGAAGACATCGCCCCCCAACCGCCCGACGAGGCTGATTGCACCCTCCGCCTCCATCCGCACGGCGACGGCCCTCAAAAGCTCATCCCCGACATCCCGTCCCATCGCCGTATTCAGGACGGAGAAACGGTGTAGCCCCAGCGCGATCACATGGCATTCACCCTCGAGCCGATCGAGGCGACGGCGGAATTCGCGCCTGTTCATCAGACCGGTCAACTCGTCGAATTCGGACAGGCGCTGAAGTTTGTCTTCGTACCGCCGGCGGGCCGTCATGTCCCTGACGATCAGGCTGCCGATGAAGGATTTCGCGGCGACGATGCCGGATTCGCCAGGCCGTTCGACAGGCGAAATGGTGATCGCTGCCTCGAGATGCTTTGTCCCTCTCTCGGTTTGAAGCGAAAAACGCGCGTTGCAGGCGTGGATCGTGCCCGGCTGCGCC
The DNA here is from genome assembly GCF_047532935.1 of Rhizobium sp. IY2. NCBI lineage: Bacteria > Pseudomonadati > Pseudomonadota > Alphaproteobacteria > Hyphomicrobiales > Rhizobiaceae > Rhizobium > Rhizobium sp. IY2. The sequence goes on along the minus strand of NZ_JBLKNU010000001.1, from coordinate 607,920 downwards.
ATATAATCCGAAGCAAGCTTGATGATGCGATGAACGAGAGGGGGCGGGATCATCGCATCAAGCGTTCTGCGCCTGTCCGCCTGTGGCTCCAAAGCCAGCATCGCCGCAGCCGAGGCGCTTTCGTTCAGAATGCGGAACTGATCGTCGAAGGCGATGACGGCGTCGGCGCTGTCAGCCACGATCCTCTCGAGCAGCCGGCGCGTGTTGCGCTGCTCGGCCTTGGCAAGCTCGACCAGAAACCGGCCGAAATCGACCTTCTCGTTCAACAACAGCACGAGACCGGCAAGAAGAATGATCCACGGCCGCACCGTGTGAAGGATGAGAGCGTGATCCTTCTGGAGAAAGAAGGCCGTCACTTCACCGGCGGCGGCAATGGCAAGAGCAAACGCGACGGCATGGGCTGCGGACCGGCTGCGCATGCCAAGGGCGAGCGCAATAATGGCTGCGGCAAAGAGAAGCTCCAGCGGCATCTGGTCGATGTCCTCGAGCAGCCGCTTCTGCAGGATCGTTTCGGAAGCGAGAATATGCAGCATTGCGCCGGGCAGTGCGCCATAGACCGGGACGGGGAAGATATCCTTCAGCTCGGTCGCATAGGCGCCGACAACCACCGAACGCCCTTCCAGATCGGGCCTGCCGACCTTCCCGGCAAGAACATCCGACAGCGAGAATGTCGGGACGCTCGCCGGGGCGATCGAATAGTCGATCGGATAGGAGCCTGCCGCCCTGTCGAATTTCGCCAGCACTGCGGCAACGCTTTGCGTCGGCTGATTGTCGAGAGTATCGCCAAGTGCGAACCGCCTGACCGTGCCGTCGCCGTCGAGGCCGACATTGGCGAGGGAAAGCCAGGCATTGTCGGCGAGATCCGGAATCGGCCGCGTCACCACCGTCTGCGATCCGGCCTCGGCGCCGAGATATTGCTTGAAGACCGGCAGGATCACGCCGCCTCCGGCTTCAGTCAGAGCCTTGGCCAGCCGGTCATCCTCGGCAGAGTTCGACGGCGTGCTGAAATCGACGTCGATAAAGATGTCGCCTGCGCCTACCGCAATCAGCTTGTCAATGAGCTCGGCATAGAGGCTGCGGGGCCACGGCCAGGTGCCGACCGCATCGATGCTGCGCTTATCGATCGCGACATAAACAATATTTCCGGACGCCGCCCGTGGTGCCGCGCTGAAGCGCCAGCTCACCAGGGCATTGTCGAGATAATTCACAAAGGGCAGGACTTGCCCCGAGAGCGGCAGGCCGATCATCATCAGGATGAATAACAGCCTGACTGGGCGCAAGCGCGACAGCCGAAAGCCACGACCGCCCTTCATCAACGATGGAAACCTCTCACACCGGCCGACGGGGAAACTTCAGTCGTCATCGTTTCCCTTGCCTTTGTTCTTGTCCTTTTTGTCGCTTTTGTCTTTCTTATCTTTCTTGTCCTTATCCTTGCCGCTCCCGATTCCATTGTTGTCGCCGTTGTCGCTGTCATTCCCGACAGCGTTTCCTTGGCCGTCATCGTTGCCGGCTGCATTCTCATTGCCATTGCTGGAGCCATTATCGGCGCCGTAGCGATTGCCATTGCGGCCTTCATTGCCGAAGGAGTGGGAAGCGCTATCTCGGTCGCCAGAGCCGGCGCTATTGGAAACGGATGAAGATGCGCCAGATGCCTTCGAACTCTCTGTCTCCGCCTGCCCGTTGAGGGTCGTCGCGCCGACGGCAGGCACTCGCGCCACCGACGGGGAGACCGCGGTCACCACAGGCGTCGAAACGTCGCCGGAAACCGTCATCCCTTTCACACCGTCGACGGATGCGCCCTGCCCCGGCCCGACATTCGCCCTTTGACCGCTCGCAAACGATGTCACCTGCACCAGGCCGCGGTTGACCGTAACCTCAGCCGCGGATTTCGAGACGGAAACGCGGAAATTCGTCCCCTTCACAACGGCCGCCAGGAAAGGCGTCTGGACTGTTGTATGCGGCTTGCTGCGTTTCTCGATCTCCAGATCGAGCACACCCGCCTGCTCGACGACCTCCGTCTTCCTCTCGCCAAAGCCCGATGTGAAGATGCCGGCGACGGTGTTGGGTTGAAACGAAATGCTTTCGACGCCGCGCACCAGCTGAACGCGTCCCCTCGGCCCGGTCGCGATCCAGGCGGTGTTGGGGATGATGTCTCCCGCTCGAACCGCTACCCAGTTCCGCTTGTCGACGGTGAAATTCACCTGCTGGCTGGCCTTGGCCACTTGCCAGTCACCCTCAGCGGCATTCGCGGACACTATCGAAAAAAAGAAAAGCACCAGAAAAAACGAAAAAGCGCGAAACATATAATCTCCCAAATACCAACTGATAAAACCACTATCTCCTTAATTTCATTTGAATGATTCCAGAAAAACTCTCGCGAATCCGGCGATTCCCGACCTTTGCCGGCGAAGTGCGGGCGCTCTATCAAGACGATGCCAGCCTGCGCGTGCCATCGCAGGTGTTCAACGCCGTGCACACGCAGCTGGAGGATGTCGGCGCGGTGTGAAAGCCTGTGGAGATTCAATGGAAATTTTAGCACACGAGCATCTCCTCTCCCCCATTCCTGTGCTCGCCACAGGAATGACGGAGGAAAGGGCACGCGACACTCTCCAGAGATAGCGGAAGATAGCGCGTCAAATGCCGGATAAGTGATACGCCACATCCCCCCGCTTCCGATTGTCTTCCGGCCCGAAACTATGCCATGACCCATCCACCATGAGATGCAACGGAAAAGGCGCGGCATGAAGAAGATCGGTTTCCTCTCGTTCGGGCACTGGACGCCCTCGCCCCAATCGCAGACGCGCTCGGCAGGCGACGCGCTGCTGCAGTCGATCGATCTTGCCGTAGCGGCCGAAGAGCTCGGGGCGGACGGGGCGTATTTTCGCGTGCATCATTTCGCCCGCCAGCTGGCCGCGCCCTTCCCGCTGCTATCGGCCGTCGGCGCCAGAACCAACCGGATCGAGATTGGCACCGCCGTCATCGACATGCGCTACGAGAACCCGCTCTATATGGCCGAAGATGCCGGTGCGGCCGACCTCATTGCCGGCGGCCGTCTGCAGCTCGGCATCAGCCGCGGTTCGCCCGAGCAGGTGATCGATGGCTGGCGCCATTTCGGCTATGCCCCGCCGGAAGGCCAGAGCGAGGCCGACATGGCCCGGCACCATGCCGAAGTCTTCCTCGAAGTGCTGCGCGGCGAAGGTTTTGCCAAACCGAATCCGCGGCCGATGTTTCCGAACCCGCCCGGCCAGCTGCGCCTCGAGCCGCATTCCGAGGGCCTGCGCGAACGCATCTGGTGGGGCGCGAGTTCCAACGCCACTGCCGTCTGGGCAGCCAAGCTCGGCATGAACCTGCAGAGCTCGACGCTGAAGGACGACGAAACGGGAGAGCCGTTCCACGTCCAGCAGGCCGACCAGATCCGCGCCTATCGCGCGGCCTGGAAAGAAGCCGGCCACACACGCCAGCCGCGCGTCTCGGTCAGCCGCAGCATCTTCGCGCTGGTCGATGACCGCGACCGCGCCTATTTCGGCTACGGCAACGACGAGGGTGACAAGATCGGCTTCATCGACGAGAAGACCCGGGCGATCTTCGGCCGCAGCTATGCTGCCGAGCCTGACGCCCTGATCAAGCAGCTCGCCGAGGACGAGGCAATCGCCGAAGCCGACACGCTGCTGCTGACCGTCCCCAACCAGCTCGGCGTCGCCTACAACACCCATGTCATCGAAGCGATCCTCACCCATGTTGCCCCGGCGCTCGGCTGGCGCTGACGTTCAAACCCGCCTGTATCTCGTGCGGAATTCACGAGGACTGCAGCCCTCGCGTTCGTGAAAGACACGCGAAAAATAAAACGGGTCATCCAGGCCGATCATGGCAGCAACCGTTTCGATCTTCTCGTCGGTAGTTGCCAGTAGCTGTTTGGCGTGATCCATGCGCGCCCGAAGCTGAAATGCCTTGGGAGGCAGCCCCGTCTCGAGCGTGAACCGCCGGCGCAGGGTGGCCGGCGAGATGCCGTGCTCGGCGGCGAAGGCAGCGAGATCCAACGGCTGCATCGCTCGCTGCCGCAGCGTTTCCACGATTGCGGCCATGTCGGGCCTTTCCTGTCGTCGATCGCCCGCGACACTTGCCGCCTGTCTGGCGGCTGAGATGACGATGCGATGCAGCATCACTGCCGCCGACGCCTGTCCGAGGTTGGTATCGTCAAGCAGATCGGTATGAAGCTTGGCGAAGAGCCGCGCGACGTCATCGAGATGATGCAAGGCGACGACCGGGTGCCGCTCGGCGATGAGCCTCAGCCGCACGAAGTCCCGCGTGAAGGACCCTTCGAAAAGCGCCCAGCGCTCGTCCCAGCCTGCTTCATCGGGGCCATAGGAATGGGCGCGGTTGGGAAACAGCCAGAAGAGGGCCGGTCCCGCCAAGCTCAAGCGGCCGCTGGCGGCGGTTTCCAGCCAGCCCTGCCCGCGCTCCACCAGCACGACGGCGAAACTCGGCAGTTTCCGATCCCTCACCGCATGATGGGCATGCTGCCGGCCACTGCCGGTGACCGCAAGTCCGCCGGCCGCGCCGAGCGGTGACCGATAGATGGCCTCGACGTCTTTCATGGTGAGCGAAAAGTCCAGCTATGATTTTCCTCTATGTCGGTTGTCCCAACAGATCAGCTAACGAATGGCGAGCCAACTCAAGCGATGGAAGGCTGAAATGTCAATTACCGCCAAAACGATGCAAGCCCGAAAGCCGGAATTTCCCCTTGCCGCCCACGGCAAGACCTTGCCTGCGGAGCGGACGGGCTGGCTCGCGCCGACCGATCCCGCCATCGGCGTCGACGCCATCCGCCGCCGCTACCAGGACGATGGTTATGTCTGGCTGAAACGCCTTCTGCCGCGGACCGATGTTCTCGATTTTCGCCGCTGGGTCTTCGAACGCCTTGCCGAAACCGGGCTGGTCGAGCCCGGCAGCGATTTTTCGCTGGGCATCGCGTCTGCCGCCGGCTTCGACAGGAGCCTGGCGGACCGGCGCTTGATGTCGCTGGTCCGCTCTGCCGCCTATGAAGGCTTCTGCGCGCAGCCGCCGCTTGCCCGTTTCATGGACGATTTCCTGCAGGGCATCTCTTATCTGCACAAGCGCAAGATCATGCGTTTCGTTCAGCCGGGATCGCCAACGGCCACACCGGCTCACTATGATCTCGTCTATCTCCGCGGCGGCACCAGACGCCTGGTGACGGCCTGGATTCCGATCGGCGATATCCCCGCCGAGATGGGGGGGCTGGTCTACCTCGAGCGCTCGCACGCGGTTGGTGTCAGGATGGAGGCCGAGTTCCAGGCCGCAAGCGGCGATCTTTCTCCGGAAGAGCGGATCAGCGCCTATAACCGCCACATGGCCGAAGGCGGCTGGGTCTCGAAGGATCTCCCTGATATGGCGGAGCGCTTCGATACTCGCTGGCTCGCCGCCGATTATGAGGCCGGTGATGTGGTGCTCCACTCGCCCTACATGATCCATGCCTCGACCACCAACCAGGACTGCAGCCGACGGCTGCGCCTCTCCACCGACATAAGATATCAGAATGTCGACGACGAGATCGACGTCCGATGGAACAACCATTGGAGTCTCGGCGACATGCTGTAGCGCGGTTCGACGGCCTCATTGGGCACAGCCCCGGCTCTGCCGGCGCATCATCCGGTATAGGCGACGGCGCTGCTGCGGAAAGGCGAGGCCAAAAACGCCCGTCAGCGTGGTCGCGGCGGCCGTTGTTGACCGGCAATCCGGTGTGATGGCCGCTATGGCAGGTTGATTGACGAACGGACGTCGACACAGAAGCGAAGCGCCCGGACCTTACTGCCGCGTCGGACGTTGATGCTGCGAACCTTGAATCTGTCGCATGACTGACCGAGGTATGCTGTAGCCGAACCGCTCGAGTGCCCTGATGCCACGTACGAACCTGAACGATATCCTGATCTTCATGGCAGTCGTCGATGCCGGAAGCTTTATCGCCGGCGGCCAGGCCATGGGCCTCTCCCGTTCGGCGGCAGGAAAGGCCGTCATCCGCCTGGAAGACCGGCTTGGCGCGCGCCTGCTCAACCGTACGACGAGAACGCTGGGCCTGACCGATGAAGGCCGGATGTTTTACCAGCGCGGGCTGCAGATCCTCGCATCGGTCGACGAGGCGGAGGCGAGCGTGGCGGGGCAGAGCGGCACGCCGCAAGGCGTTCTCAGGCTCACCGTTCCCGATACCCTGGGGCGGCTCGTCGTGCTGCCCCTGCTTGAAAAATATCTTCGGGCCTGGCCCGACATCCAGGTCGAAGTGAGCTTCACCGATCGCCCGGCCGACATCGTCGAAGAAGGCTCCGATCTGGCGATCCGGATCGACGCGACGGCGTCGGATACCCGCCTGGTCTCGCGTGTGATCGCCACCTATAAGGCGCGGCTCTGCGCGTCGCCATCCTACCTGACTGAGCGCGGGGAACCGCGCAATATCGACGACCTCGCGGCCCACGATTGCCTGATCTTCGCCAGCCGCCATCAAAGGCAGGGCTGGCGCTTTCGCGGCGAAGGCGGCTCCTGGGTCAAGGCGCAGGGCCGCAGTCGCCTGAGGCTCGACAGCGGAGAGGCGATCCGCGACGCCGCGCTCGCGGGGCTGGGCATCGCGCTGCTTCCCGATTTTCTCGTCGCCGACGATCTTACCGCCGGTCGCCTCCGGCAGATCCTGCCCGACCTCGAAACCGACGACGCAAAAATCGTTACGCTCTATCCCGACAAACGCCTGCTGGAACCGCGTGTCCGCCGCTTCATCGATCTGATGGTCGAGGAGCTTGGGGGCCAGGTACGCGACCATGACGCTAGCTCTCGGTGAGAGGCTTGTCGAAGCCGCGGAAACTTTTCAGCGCCAGAGGAAAGAGGGTTGCGGCGAGATAGGCGAAGCCGGTGAGCGAGAGCGCTGCGGCAAGGCCGATCATGCTGATCAGGGCGCCGCCGAAGAGGCCGCCGAACGGGATGAGGGCAAAGCAAAGGGCGGCGTTCATTGCGGTGACGCGGCCGATCAGCGGCTTGGGGATGCGCTCGAAGATCACCGCCGACAGGATCGGATTGAGGAAGCCCGAGGCAAATCCAGCGATTGCCAAAGTGAGAAAAATAATGGGGAGCGGCGCGTCCAGCGCAAGAACGAGAAAACGCGGAAATCCGGTCAGCAGGAAGGCCACCGTATAGATCATCAGGCGCGGCATCCGCTCGCCGATCGCAGCGGCAATCGCCGCGCCGGCGATCGAAGCGCCGGTGAAGGCCGCAAACATCGCCCCCAGCAATTCCGGGCCATGGCCCGAACTCTGCGTCCAGACGGGCAGCAGCACCGCCCCATAGGCCTGGTCCAGCAGATTGGTGGTCGCCACCATGATGACGATGCTGACGAGCACCGCATCGCCGCGCAGAAAGCACCAGCCTTCCCTGAGATCGCCGAGATAGGAGGACATTCCGCCCGGCCGAGCCTCGGGCGTGCCGCGCGGCGCGGGCATGCATTGCAGCCCGGGCATGCATTGCAGCCTTGGCATGCTTTTCAGCCCGGGGATGCCTACCCCCACAATCAGCGCGGCGGCGGCGAAGGTGACGGCATTGACGACCAGCGCCTGGCCCGGGCCGATCAGGCTGATCAACGCACCGGCGCCGGCCGCACCTACCGTTGAGGCCAGCCGCTCGATGGCGCCAACGACACCGGTCACCCGCTCGAGCGGCACGGCCGCCAATTCGGCGATATCAGGCACCATCGCCTGCTTGGCGGCATCGGACGGACCGCGTAGCACACCCATGGCAAAAACGATCGGTAGCAGTACCGGCATACCAAGCAGCCCGAGCCGGTCGAGCAGCGGCACCAGCATCACCACGGCCACCGAGGCGGCGTCGCAGACGACAGCGATGCGCTTCGCGCCGACGCGGTCGATCAGCGGCCCACTGAGCGCCTTGGCAGCGACATAGGGCAGCATTTCCATCATCGCCGTCAGCCCCGTTAGAACCGGGTTGCCCGTAGCGACCAGCACCAGCCAGGGAATGGCGATGGTCGACAGCCGTGTGCCGGACAGCGAAAGCGTCTCGGCGGCGGCAAGCGCCAGGAAAGGCCCACCCCTTCTCATGACCCGCCATCCTCCTCGCTATGCGGGAGCCGGCCCGGATAGGGAAAGGCGTGCAGCATGATCGAGAAAGGCACCATGCCCGGAGCGGTCGCCTCGCCCAAAGGCGGAGCCACCCGCATTGCTTCGAGGATGATGTCGGTCAGCTGCCTGGTCAGGGCCTCGGCCTGTTCCGCCGTCATCGGGATGATGACGTCGTTGGCAGCGCTCGCCTTGCGCCATTCCGCCGGCAGTTCGGCATACTCCTCCAGCGCCTGCTGCATCTGGCCGACCTGCAGGGAGAGTACCGCCTGGTTGAAGGCGAGGTCGAGGTCGAGCGCTTCGCCCTCGGCCTCGCTTGACGGCACCGAGGTGAGTTCGTGGCTGGCGCGCCACCAGCGGTCGCGCCGCGAAGCATGCGGCGCCTCCTCGATGAAGCCGTATTGGGCGAGCTGGCGCAGGTGATAGCTGGTCGCGCCGCTGTTCAGCCCAAGCCGCGCTGCAAGCTGTGTCGCCGTGGCAGGCCCGTCGATCCGCAGCATGCCGAGCATCCGCAGCCGAACCGGATGCGCCAGCGCCTTTAAGGCGGTCGGATCCGGCACGACGCGACTGACGGTGCGCGGTGCGGTGACGGATTGAGCAGGCTGTGGGCGCGGTTTTTTCATGCGCGAAGCCTACTATTGCAAAGACATCTTTGCAAAGCTTTCTTTGCAAAGATGTCTTGCGCGTGGCTCAATCCGTCGGCAGCGTGAACACCGCACAAGGGTCGGCAATGCCCCGCAAGGTATGCTCTCCCAGCGGCATCAGCGCGGTCGTCGTATTCGCTGCCACGGCACCCGAGATCAGCACGCTTCGGCCGATCGGCTTGCACAACCCTTCCAATCGGCTGACCAGATTGACGGCGGGGCCGATAGCGGTGAAGTCCAGCCGGTCGGCCGCGCCGATATTGCCCCACAGGATCTCGCCGAAATGCAGCGCCGCGCCGAAGGGCAGCGGCGCCAGCCCCTGCGCCTGGCGCAGTTGGTCGAGATGGGCCATGCCCGCCCGGCTGGCGGCGACCGCGCGAAGAGCGGCCTCGCAGGCTTCGCGATCCCCTTGGGCTGCATCGCCTTCGCCCGACACAACAGTGACCGGAAAGATCGCCAGCACGCCGTCGCCGATGAACTTCAGCACCTCGCCGCCGAAGGCATGCACTGCGCCGGCGACGCGGTCGAACCAGGCATCCAGCGCTGATATCATCATGTGAGGTTCGGTTACCTCGGAGAGCGCGGTGAAGTCGCGCAGATCGGCGCAGAGAAGCGCCGCGCGGATGGTCTCGCCGGTGCCGCGGGCAAGCGCGCCGGCCTGCACCCGGGCGGCACTGCGCCGGCCGAGATAGGCTTCGAGCAGCGCGGCCCGCGCCTCCCGCGCCGCCAAAGCGGCGAGCGGCGCTGCGGCAAAACGCGCGACCTCGCAGAGCAGGCTGGCCTCGGCCGGAGCGAATGCACCGCCCCCTGCCCCGTCGGCAACCCCCGCCCAGCCGAGTAGCGGGCTGTCCGATGCCTGATTGTCGCGCGGCGGCCCGATCCTTGCCTCCCATACCGGCCCCAACCCGGTGAGCCACTCGCGTCCGGCCTCACTTTGCGGAGCCGCGGCGAAGGCCAATGCCTCGATGACGGCGCCGGTCTCGGCCCGCCACAGCCAGGTGCGCCGCGCGATGATCGGATGCGGCACCGAAAGCGTCAGCGCCCCGCCGGAAAGCGGCAGGCCATCGGCCAGCAACCGGCGCCCGAGCTCGGCCAGAAACCGTTCGGGACCAGGCGAGGCCCCGGCCTCGTCAACCAGCCAGGCAAGGGGAGACGGCAGATCCATCGCTCAACATCGCATGCCGACGTGGACGTCCGCAAGGATATCCCGGGTGACCGTGGAGACGTTTTTCAGCGACCCAGTCTGAAGCCTGTAAAAGGCGTCCGCATCGCCTGTCGAAAACCGTCCAGCGCGGTGGAAAACAAAAAATAAACACTTTAAACTTGCGCGACTTTGATTCCATTATAGGATCGTTCGTCATCGTGTGATTGAGGGGTACGATGGGCACGATATTCTGGCCGAAAGATCCACTGGATGGGGATGACATGACGCTGCTGACGTCGATCCTCCGGCGATGGTGCGAAAGATATCAGGTCGAGCTGACGGCGGAGGAGAGCAGCCGTAAGGCGAAGGAACTCGTCGAATGGTTCGAATTCGGCGTCAAGGATCCTGTCGAGCTTGAAGAACTGATCGACGGCAAGTACTGGCTCGTCAGCAGTATTTGACCATATCGGACAAATGCAGAGAACGCTGCCTGTCAGCGTCGGCGAAGCCGTTTCATCAGAAAAGGCCGGGCGAAAATCGCTCCGGCCTTCGTCCATCTCGATCTCATGCATGTCGCCCAAAAGTGCGCAGCGGTTTTGGGACAACGACATGCATAAATCAAAGACTTAAAGCGCGTCGCATGATTCCGGTTTGACGCGACGCGCTTTAAGCGAGACGTTTAGTCATCATCCCGCCAACGACGGTCGCGATCCCAGCGCCTCTCATGGCGCCAGCGCGGGCCATCCCAATCCCGGTGACGCCGTTCCCAGCCCCAGCGGGGCGGACCACCGTAGAAAGCGACCGGCGGCGGGCGGCGCCAGTTTCGCCGGCATTCGCCCCAGCGGGTCAGGTGCCAGCCGCGACCGCAGGCATAGTCGACCTTCGTCACATTGCTCTGCACATTGATTGTTCCAATCGGCATCGCCTCAGCTGTACCGATCGAGAGGCTGCCGGCAAGCAAGGCAGCCGCGATAGAAAGTGCCTTCATCGAGAACTCCATTTCAATCCAGCCGCAATCACTTTAGGAGCGCCAAATTGAACTGGAGATGAACTGCGCGTTCATGTTTGCGGGAGCAAAAGAAGCGCTTTCGGACAGCCGATCGCAGCGCCGGCCGGCAGTATTCCCCGCTGCGGCAAACGCTTCCGGGCACCCTGCTGCCGGCGCAAAACCGTTCATGTCCTGCCGTAAAAAGGATCGGGACCCGGATCACGCCCGGCGGCGACCTCGGTCAGCCGCCCGAGATAATGGGCCCAGCCTTCCGCATGGCCGGCGCATTGATCGGCGCTGGGCAGGCCGCTATGGGTGAGCCGCAGCAGCGTTCCGCCGCCCTGCTCGATCAGGTCGATCTCGACCAGGCTCGATCCCGGCGGTACCACTTCGCTGCCGTCCCAGCCGAAACTGTAGGCAAGGCGATGAACCGGCACCACCTCGCGAAACGAGCCGCGCGCAAAGCGGGCGCCGGTGACATTGACGAGATAGAGCCCGCCCGGTTGCGGCTCTACCTGCGCTTCCGTTCCCATCCAGCGCAGGATCTTCTCCGGATCGGTCATCAGCGCAAACACCGCAGCCGGCGGCGCCGCGATATGCGCCTCGCGGTGAACGACGAAAGATTCTGGCATCACTCCCTCCCATGGTGGCTGTCGCCTGCCCCGCCTCGGGCGAAGACGGCGTATCCTGTTCCGTTATGTTGTTCCGACGTGGATGTCCTCACCCGAGCATGTAGGGGCAAGCCCATCCTCAGCAAGAGGCATCGGCTGTTCGCCATCGACGGAGAAACGAAACCGCCACTTTGCGAGCCTTGATCCGCATCGACAGATTCATCGATCACGAAAGCATTTCCGACCTATTGCCAGCCCGCCGCCTTCCCCCTATTGTCGCCGCCGTTCTCAGGGCGGGGTGAAAGTCCCTACCGGCGGTATGCAGTTTCGATTGCGAGCCCGCGAGCGCCTTCTTAAGGAAGGGTCAGCAGATCAGGTGAGATGCCTGAGCCGACGGTCATAGTCCGGATGAAAGAGAACGTGCGTTCCTGCCGCCCTTGCGGCTGTCGGGAACGTTCGTGATCGCCTTGGGTGATGTGTCTGTTCGCCAAAGGAGATTACCATGACACCCACCCGCTACGCCTTCGTCAAAGCCAGCTGGCACGCCGACATCGTCGACCGCGCCCTTGATGGCTTCTATCAGCTCGTTCCGCCCGAGCAGGTCGATGTGTTCGATGTTCCCGGCGCATTCGAGATGCCGCTGCTGTCGCGCGATCTCGCCGCAACCGGGCGCTATGGCGCCGTCATTGCCGCCGCCTTCGTCGTCGACGGCGGCATTTACCGCCACGAATTCGTCGCGCAGGCCGTCGTCGATGGGCTGATGCGCGCCGGCATGGATACCGGCGTGCCGGTGCTGTCGGTTTCGCTGACGCCGCATCAGTATCAGGAAACCGAACACCACAAGCAGATCTACCGTGCGCACTTCATCGAAAAAGGGCGCGAGGCAGCAAAGGCAGCCCTGACGATCGGCAAAACCCGCGCCGCTCTCGCCGCGTAGTAGGATCCATCTTCCCGAACGCGGCTCGATGAGCCGCAACACAAGAGCGAAGACGGCGGGAACTAACCCGCCGCCTCACTGGATCGACTGACCTTGCCACCCCGCGGGTCGGAAACGACACGCCCGCGGGTCGGAAACGACACGCCCAAGGGTGGGGAACGACACGTCCGCGGATCGGAGCAACAGGCCTTGTGTCGCAGCGGAATCCGCCAATACCGGCCAAATCCGACAGAATAATTGATTCGACGGCCCGACCGCGCTGTGGTCCACTGACCGCTGACATGTATCGCCATTCTTAACGCATCCCAAACCCCATGGAGCTGAAGATGAGCAATGCACTGCGCAGCGAAACCCCCATGCAAACCCCAAAATCACAGCCGGTCGACACCAAGCTCGAGGTGGTCGTCATCCCCGTTTCCGATGTCGACCGCGCCAAACGTTTTTACGACGGCTTGGGTTGGCGGCTCGACGCCGACTTTGCAAATGACGCCGATTTCCGTGTGATCCAGTTTACCCCGCCCGGCTCCGGCTGCGCGATCATCTTCGGCAAGAATGTCACTGCCGCAGCCCCGGGTTCCGCCCAGGGACTCTACCTGGTCGTCTCCGATATCGAGGCTGCCCGTCGCGATCTGATCGCCCGCGGCGTCGAGGTCAGCGACGTGTTTCATGACGCTGCCGGCGTCTATGCCGGCAGGGACGAGCCCTATCTGTTCGGGCGGCTGCGCATCGCCGGCCGCGATCCCGAACATCGCAGCTACCGCTCCTTCGCCTCGTTCAAGGATCCGGACGGCAACGGCTGGCTGTTCCAGGAAGTCACCACGCGGCTGCCCGGACGCATCGACGCCGACGAAACGAAATTCACGACTTCCACCGAGCTTGCGGCAGCACTGCGCCGCGCGGCAACCGCCCACGGCGAACACGAGAAGCGAAACGGCGGCAAGCACGACGAAGGCTGGCCGGACTGGTACGCCGAATACATGGTCAGCGAACAGGCCGGCAAGCAGTTGCCGCTATAGGCACGGGCTCCAGCGTCATCGCAGACGGCAACATCGTTTGACAAGCGTCTCGGCACGCATCGCGCCGAGACGTTTTATCGTGTCTGCCTTCCTCGTAGCGGCTCTCGGTTCAGACACCCTCGCCGCCTCGTCAGCCGACCTCAGCCGCCATACCACATCCGCCGCAGGTGATCGCCGCGGACGAGTTGGTGAAAGAGCGCAGCGCCGGCATGGAAGACCAGCAGGCCGACAAGCAGCAAGGCGCCTAACCCATGCGGGCCACGCGGCGGATAGGCAGTGAAATCAGGCAGCATGGCGCCGGGTGTCCCGAAGACGGCGGGGGCGGCACCGCTGAGGATCATCATCCCGATGCCGCTGGCGACCATGCCGAGAATGAAGACGTAAAAGGCGACGTGGACAAAGCGCGCGAGGCGCGCCTGCCACCGAGGCGATGCCTTAACCGGCGCAGGCTTGCGATCGAAACGCCACCACCAGACAAGGCGAAGAGCCGTGAGAAGCAGGACGATGATCGCCACCGGAATGTGGAAGCGCAACAGCCCAGCCTTGGTCGCCGCGTCCTCGGCGTTGGCGGCCCGAAAACCGGAACCAAGCAACGCCAGGATCAGAACTGCGCTCAGCCAGTGGATCGAGACCGCTATTGCGCCATAGCGATCAGGCCTGCTCTTCAACATCTCCATTCCCTTCCAGTTTGCTGCGCAGCGCCTTCATGACGGCATGCGTGGTTTTGAGATCCTCGACCTGAAGCCCTTCCGAGAGCATGTCGACCCACGGCGCCTGCAGGTGCATGGCGGTTTCATATGCCTGTTTTCCCTTGTCCGTCAGCACGACGAGCTGTGCCCGCCGGTGATGCGGATTGGGCTGGAACGCCAGAAGCCCTTCCTTGTCCAGATCGTTGACGATGCGCTGGACGTTCTGGCGGTTGGCCCCCATGTCGCGCGCCAGCCACGCGACCGGCTGCGGCCGGCCTGCCGTGGCCACAGTGCCGAGGACATGCCAGCGGGCGCTCGTCAGACCGAGCCCCTCGACGAGCTTGTCGCCCGCGTTGATCATCCGGTTGTTGAGCCGGAAGAGATCCAGAATGAGGTCGGTCAAGGCCGTTCCGGTCGGGCTTCGCTGAGGTTTTCGCATTTGTCACCATGTACCTATATTGACATTATGATGTCAAAGAAAATATGTATCCTTATCACCAGATTGACATCATGTAACCAATTCAGATGGAGTCGACCATGTCGCTCATGCGTCCGATGGACCCCGCCTTCCCGATCGATCGTCAAATCGCGCTCGATGCTTCCGCGATCGTCCTCATCAATATCTTCACGCTCGACAAGGCAGACGAGCAGGCCTTCCTTGAAGCCTGGCAGGCCGATGCGGCCTTCATGAAACGCCAGCCGGGCTTCATCTCGACCCAGCTTCACCGGGCTATCGGCGAAAGTCCTGCCTATCTCAACTATGCCGTCTGGGAATCGACCGCCGACTTCAGGGCGGCATTCTCGCATCCGGAGTTCAGGGCAAAGCTCTCCTCCTACCCGTCCTCGGCCGTTGCCTCCCCGCACCTCTTCCAGAAGGTCGCCGTGCCGGGCATCTGCGTCGCCTAGGAAGCCCGTTCCCTGAGAGCCGGCACATGGATCTTCGCGGTCCGGTCCCTCGACTCCGCGCCAGAAGGTCTCATTGAGATGTGGAAGACATCTGCGACATTATCCAATCGGAAAATGCGAGCATGGCTGCCGTTGGCGGCCTTGATTGAAGTCGGGTCAGCCAATAGCTCCCCAATGATATCGTCGTGGGAAAGGGTTGGTTTAGAGCCCCTGACGACAGGTGCCTGGAAAACATCGACGGCGGCGCCAGAGCGATTCCCAATCCTTGCAGCGCCGCCTCCGTCATGGCGACGGAAGAGTCGAAAACGATGCCTGCGTTGACCTGCGCCGCCGGAGGAACATCCGCTGCCGCAAACCAGGTGCTCCACTCGTCGGCCCTGTAACTGCGCAAAAGCGTCGCCTCGAGTAGGTCTGCGGGCGACCTTAAACGCTCCGCCAATTTGGGGGTGCAGAGTGGAGAGAGCGGAGCGTCGAACAGACGCGAGGCTTCCGTGCCGTGCCAGGAGCCGCTGCCAAAGCGAATGGCGAGATCCAGTCCTTCAGCGGCCATGTCGACGCGATTATTGTTTGTCGAAATGCGCACGTCGATGAAGGGATGACGCTGTTGAAAATCCGGAAGCCTTGGCAATAACCAGCCGACAGCAAAGGTTCCGACGACGCCCAAAAACAGCAATTCCCGAACCTGACCGGCTTCAATCCTGTCCAGCGTGATTGCCATTTGATCGAAGGAAGTGGTCAACGTCGGCAAAAGAGCTTCACCTTCTGCGGTGATTTTCAGGCCCCTTGGAAGGCGCTGGAAAAGGGCAACGCCCAATCGCTTCTCCAGGCTTTTGACCTGCTGGCTGACAGCGGCCTGGGTAACACAAAGCTCGATCGCGGCGCGGGTGAAGCTGAGATGTCTCGCCGAAGCTTCAAAGGCCCTCAAGCCATTCAAAGGAAGGAATTGCCGAACCATTTTAGCCATAGATTTTCTTGTGTTTCCTCCGAGATATCATCGTTTGCCGCCACAAAACAGTGCCGCTAAATGCCATGCTCATGCGCCCTTTGGCGCTGAGAAAGCTGCTTCCAGAGGATGAAAAAATGAAGTGTGACTGGCTAGGAATTCTATCGGCCGCATTGGTCTCGACATGCGTTTCTACAAGTGGCTTTGCGGCCGACGAGATGAAGCTCAAAGCCATCTCGGACGCTGCGATCAAACCGGTCATGGACAAATACGGCATCCCCGGCATGGCCGTTGCCATCACCGTCGACGGCGAGAACCACATCTTCAATTACGGTGTCGTCTCGAAGGACACCGGCAGGCCGGTCACTGCGACCACCATGTTCGAACTGGGATCGATCAGCAAAACATTTACGGTGACCCTGACATCCTACGCGGAAGCGATCGGCCGACTTTCACTGTCGGATCAGGTCAGCAAATATCTTCCGTCGATGAAGGGAAAGCCTTTCGGCGAAGTCGCGCTGATGAATTTGGCCACGCATACGGCTGGTGGGTTTCCGCTGCAGGTTCCCGATGACATCAAAACCGAAAAACAACTGATCGACTATTTTAAAACCTGGCGCCCCTCATACGAGGCTGGGACCCATCGAACTTACGCCAATCCAAGCATTGGAATGCTTGGATATATAACGGCGAAAAGCATGGATGAGGGTTTCGTCGCTTTGATGGAAGGCAAATTGTTTCCCTCCCTTGGATTGAAAAGCACGTTCATCGATGTGCCGAAATCGCGAATGGCGGACTATGCCCAAGGCTACAAGCGGAGCGGCGATCCCGCCCGGATGACGTCGGCATCTCTTTCATCGGAAGCCTATGGTGTCAAATCGACAGCGAGCGACATGATCCGGTTCGTCGACGCGAACATGGGCCTGGTCAAGCTGGACGAGACGTTCCAGCGGGCGATCACGAATACGCATCGGGAATACTTCGATGTCGGCGCGATGACCCAAGACCTTATTTGGGAGCAGTATTCCTATCCCACCACGCTGACGACGTTGATGGACAACAATTCCAGCGCGATGCTGAAGACCATTCCCGTCAAGCAACTGACGCCTGCAGCGGAGCCGCGCGACGATCAATGGATCAACAAAACCGGCTCGACGAATGGTTTCGGCGCCTATGTGGCCTTCATCCCGAAAGAGCGGATTGGCATCGTCATCCTGGCCAACAAAAACTATCCCAACGAGGATCGCGTCTCTGCCGCTTACCGAATACTGACTGATATAATTTCGGCGCCCTGACCCGGTAGAGCATGATGCCGAAAAGTGTGCGCGGTTTTCGGACGACATCCGGTTCTGGCATCAGCGGTCGAACATGTCCCGCCATTGCTTCTCACCGATCAGGCAGTCGGCACCCGTCTCGCCGCCGGCGGTTTTCTGCACCGTCGCCGGCGGGGAAAGGCCGCTGATCTCCAGCACCAACTTGCGGCGCACGGCAACGGCAAAATCCTCGATCTTGCGGACCGGCAGCACGAAGGCGCCGGGCCCGCCGATCACGCAGTCCGCATAATATTTGTCGAGCCCGTTGGGCGCATCGGAAGGTCGCAGCATGATGGCCAGGCCGTTGATGATCATGCCTGCTTCCACCGCCTTGTCGCGGGCGGGGCTGACGGGATTGCCCGAATTGTTCGGCCCGTCGCCGGAGACATCGATCACCTGTCGTCTGGACTGAAAGGGACTGGAAACGATCATGCTGGCGCCCTGGGCGATCGCGGTGGAGATCGATGTGCGCCGCTGCGTGGCAATCGGCCGGGCTTCGAGCTTGTCGGCAAAAGCGATCGCATCCTCTTCCGTCTCGATCACCTGCCAGTCGATCACCGAATCCTGGACGACATAACCGGCCCATTCGAAATAGCTGATGGCGATGCGGCCGGTCAGCCCGCCCTTCACCGCGTCGATGAATTCCTTGTGCTTGAGCGCTTCGACATAACCCTCGCGCTGGATGCCGATCTCCTCGAAATCCATCGACCGCGAGGTGTCGACGGCGAGCACCAGCGTCACGTCGACCTCGCTTCCCCCCGCCTGCGCGGCCGGGACGAGGCCGGAAAGACCCATAAGCACCGCAAGTGTCGTCAGCATTGGCAATCCAATCCCCGCACCATCCAGGCCAGCGAACTCTAACACAGCTTGGCCGACGCAGGATGCCCGGCCGTGCGCCCAGCTTCAATTTTCGGTGATGGAATCGAAAGCCGTCAATGCAAGGGAAGCCACAAGGGGCTCTTCCATGTTTTCAGCGCCTCGAGAAAGACCTGCAACCGGGAGGGCAGGAAGCGGCGCGTGGGATAGACGGCATGCACGAAAATTTCTTCGGACGACCAGTCCGGCAGCAGGCGGATAAGCTCGCCGCTTTTGATCTGCTCGTCGCAATAGGTCGAAGGCAACAACCCGATCCCGTGTCCGCGATAGGTGAAGGCGCTCACCGCATCGAAATCCCGGCTCGATACCAGCCCCGATACATGCACGTCGATCGATTTGCGCCCGCTGACGAGATGCCATTCCGCTTCGCCGTTGCGACCGTTCAGCAGAACGCACTGATGGTCCTTCAGGTCTTCGGGCTTTAAGGGAAGCACCCTGCCCTTCAGGTAGTCCGGCGCGGCGACCAGATAGCGTACGCTCTTCCCGAGCCGCTGCGCAACGATGGTCGAATCCTTGAGATCGCCGAAGCGGATGCCGAGATCAATGTTCTCCGCGATCAGATCAAGGAACAGGTTGGTGACGAAGAGATCGACCTGAATCTTCGGATATGTCTTCAGGAAGGCCGAGACGAATTCGTAGAAGGCCTCCTGTCCAAAAATGACGGGCACGGAGATCTTCAGCAGACCTTCAGGCTTTTTCTGGGTCTCGGTCAGCACCTCCTCGGCGTCGAGGAGATGGGCAAGCGGTTCACTGCACTGATCGAAATAGGCCCTGCCCTGCGCCGTGAGGCTCAGCTTGCGGGTCGTCCGCTGCAGCAGCGTCACGCCGAGTTGCTCCTCCAGCGACGTCACCTTCCTGCTGACGGTCGACACCGGCATGCCAAGTGAATGGGCCGCACGGCTGAAGCTGCCATACTGCGCCACCTTCACGAAAACGGCGATGTCGTTCAGATCGGCCATGCCGGGATTTTTGCATATGTGCAAAAGAGAATCCAGATATTTCCATCTAATCGAGTAATGGAGTTTTCGCCATATTCACCCTGCGAAAACAATCACAACCCGATGGAGGCGCATTCGCAGTAGCCCCATCTCGAGCGACCCCGCCTTCGCAAAGCCAAGGCCCGCGTTGCCCGAACCAGTTTATGGAGATCAGCATGACTACGGGAAAAACAGTCATCGTCACGGGCGCCTCCCAGGGTATCGGAGCCGGGCTCGTCAACGCCTTCATCTTGCGCGGTTACAATGTCGTTGCCACCTCGCGCCAGGTCAGCGCCTCAGAGGCGTTCCAAGCCTCCGACAAGCTGGCGCTCGTTGACGGCGACATCGGCGATGCCGAAACCGCAGCGCGGGTAGCAAGAACCGCAATCGACCGGTTCGGCTCGATCGACGGCCTCGTCAACAATGCCGGCATTTTCCTAGCCAAGCCGTTCGTCGATTTCACAATGGCCGACTTCAATAAATTGTCCTCGACCAATCTCGAAGGCTTCATCCACCTGACCCAACTGGTCGTCAGGCAGATGCTCGCGCAGAAAACCGGCGGCAGCGTCGTCAGCATCACCACGCCATTGACCGATCATCCGATCGCCGGCTTCTCCGCCTCGGTGTCGATGATGACCAAGGGCGGCATCAACGCCATCTCCAAGAACCTGGCGATGGAATATGCAAACGAGAAAATTCGCTTCAACATTGTGGCTCCCGGCGTGGTGGACACGCCGCTGCACAAGGACAATCCGAAGGATTTCCTGAAGACGCTGTCGCCGATAACAGGCATATCCAACGTCGAGGAGATCGTCGACGCTGTCATCTTCCTGACCGAAGCGCCGCGCGTAACCGGGGAGGTGCTGCACGTCGACGGCGGCGCACATCTGGGCAAATGGTAAACCATGCGAAAGCGCAGGCAGCCGGCGCGGAACGACGGCTGCAGGAACTCGGCATCACCCTTCCCCCGCCGCCGACACCCTTCGGCGCCTATGTCGAAGCGACAAGGACCGGCAATCTGGTCTTCTTCAGCGGGATGCTGCCCGTCGTCGGTCATGAGCCCCGCTATATCGGCCGCGTCGGCGGTGCCCTGACGGTCGAAGACGGCAGCAAAGCGGCCGAAACGGCAACGCTGAGCGCGCTTGCGGCCGCCAGAGACTATCTGGGCTCGCTGGAAAGGGTCGTCAGAGTCGTCAAGCTCGGCGTCTACATCGCGACCGAAGGTGATTTCCGCGACCATCCGAAGGTGGCCGACGGAGCATCCGAAATGCTG
Source organism: Rhizobium sp. IY2 (assembly GCF_047532935.1). Classification (NCBI taxonomy): domain Bacteria; kingdom Pseudomonadati; phylum Pseudomonadota; class Alphaproteobacteria; order Hyphomicrobiales; family Rhizobiaceae; genus Rhizobium; species Rhizobium sp. IY2. The sequence continues at coordinate 587,477 of NZ_JBLKNU010000001.1, read as the reverse complement.
CTTGCTGTCTTCGGCGAGGAAAAGCTCTCAGGCCGCGTCGTGCTCGGTGTCGCCAGCCTGCCCCTCGGCCTGCCGATCGAACTGGAGCTCGTCCTCGAAGTTGATGGCTGAAAGCAGCCGGGCATGTTGCGGCATGCCCGGCCAAAGCGTCCGCATCAGACTTGATGCGCTCACACCGCCACCAACAGCAGCACATAGGCGATCACACTCACCATCAGCCCGCGGAACGCGAAGGTAACGCAGCGGTATTTGCTGCGGGCGATGGCCGAGAGGATGTTGGCGTTTTCGAGATATTGGTCGAAAAGATAGCGTTCGTCTCGCCGCAGCGCCGCCTCGAAGAACAGATCGCGGTGGTTGTGCCATGCGCCCCAGAACAGCGAGGTCGAGCTGTCCAAACGGCGCGGCAGCACGACGAGGATCGCCGACAGGATGGAAAAGACCGAAGCGGCAGCAAGCAGACCCGAGAACACCATGCTCCCTGGCGCCCCGTTCGCGTAGCGGGCCGGGCTGAAGACTGCCCTCACCTCGCTAGAGCTCACCAGGAAGGCCAGCATGAAAGTAAAGATATAGGCAGCCTTCTGATCGGAGATCTTGATCTGATCATAGAATATATCATTGATTTTCTTGATGTGGTCGAAATAACCGGCGCCAATGTCACCTGTCGACGGCTCACTTGGCATAAGTTCAGTTGCACTCTCGAATTCGCTCACCTGAATACTCCACCCCAAAAGTGTTTCCCTGATATTACACTTCACAGCGAATTCAAGAACACGTGTGCAACGCGCTTGACTTTTCTTTTCTACATGGACAAAGGGGAAGTGGGGTTTGGGGTTGGGGTCATGCTGGGTCGCTGGAAAAACATCTGTCGCGCCGGGGTGGCGCTTGCGCTTGTCGTGCCGGGCTTTTCCCCGGCGGCGGCCGACCCGGTGCAACGTGCAACACCGGTCGCCGGATCCGTCATCGCCCGCAAGACCGGCGAGGAGGTCCGCTTCATCGACGTGTCGAACTGGCGCGTCGTCGACATCCATCAGGATCTGCTGACTGGCGACGTGCTGCGCACCAATGCCAACGGCCAGCTCGCCATCGTCTTTTCCGATCACACCCAGGTTCGCCTCGGCCGCAATTCCTCGCTACAGGTCAAGAAGATGGCCGCAAGCGGCGACACGACGCTGGAGCTGCAATCAGGAACGATCTGGGCGCGCGCCGAGCGCGGCGGCCAAGGCCTGACGGTGGAAACGCCGGCGGCCGCAGCCGCCATCCGCGGCACCGATTGGACCATGACGGTCGAGGGCGACAAGACCTCGATGATCGTGCTCGAAGGCCGCGTCGCGCTCAGCAACCCACAGGGCAGCGTCGAAGTGAGCGAAGGTGAAGGCGCCGTCGCCACCATCGGTCAGGCGCCGCGTAAGCTCGTTATCGTCACGCCCGACGATCGCGAGCAGATGCTGTTTTACCTGAACCTGCGAGACGGCTTCGGCCTGATGCCGACCTCGCCGCTGCCGGCAGGCCGCATGGCCGACGAGCGCCGCCGGCTGCTGGCATTGCCGCCGGAGCGTCGCACAACCGAGGACTGGCTGGAGCTTGCCGAAGTGCAGAGCGCCTTCGACGGCCGGCAGGTCGCCGCAGAGACGCTTCAGCAGGTTCGGGGCCGCAAGCTGACGACCGCCCAGAAGGCGCGCGTCGACCTGATCGATGCCACGATCGCCGGCTCCGAAAAACGTTACGACGAAGCCGCAAGGCTGTTTGCGACGGCACTGCCGCATCTCGACGCCAACCGCCGGAACATGGCGCAGTATGGCGCTTACTTCGCCCGCTCGCTTGCCGATCCCGCTCATGTCGAAAAACCGCCGTCGGCTGCCGTCGGTCCCTATGGCGCGATCATGAAGGCCTACACCGCCGGCTTTCTGGAAAACCCGCGCGCCGCTCTCGATGTGATCAGCCAAGCAGAGAAGCGTTTTCCCGACGATCCCACCCTACCCGCAATCCGCGCCCAACTGGCGCAGCTGATCGATGACCGCGCCCAGATGCAGGAGGCCGTGAACCGCGCCCTCTCGCTCGATCCCAACCATCCGATCGCCCTTGCCGCGCGCGCCTCCTACAAGGCGAGCTATGAAAGCGATATCGACGGCGCCCTCGCCGATCTGAACCGCGCCATCGAGCTTGCGCCCGGGGCATCGGGATCGTTGAACTCGCTGGGCCTGCTGCAGAGCGCCCGCGATGCCAATGGCGAGGCCGAGGCGGCCTTCCTGAAGGCGATCGCGCTCGATCCGCAGGACCCGGTTCCCCACGGCAATCTTGCCATCCTGTACCTGGACCAATCCAGGATGAAGGATGCCAAGCGCGAGATCGACACAGCGCTCGCCGTCGATCCGTCCTACGACATCGCTCTCCTCGCCCGCGGCCGCTACTACCTGCAGACCGGCGAGCGCGACAAGGCGCTGGCGGACTTGCTGGCGGCCAGCACCGCCAATCCGGCGCATTCGCAGTCGCAGCTGATGCTTGCCGCCGCCCACTACGAAAAGGGCGACCGTCTCCCCTCCGAGCAAGCGGTCGACAATGCCGACAGGCTCGACAAGAACGATCCCGTCATCTCTTCCTTCCGCACTGCCGTCGATATCGACGATTACGACGCCGACGGCGCGATCCGCAACGCCCAGGAGTTTCTCCGCCGCTCAAGGGCGCGCGGCGGCGATTACAGCGCGCTCGGCGCCAACCAGGACGCCGGCTCGACCCTGAACAACGCCTTCCGCCTCCAGGGCCTGGACGCTTGGGGCCGCTATTATGGCGATGCGGTCTTCAGTCCCTTCGAAGGCAGCGGCTATACCGACCAGTCGATCAAGGGCAGCATCTTTCCCTTCAGCAATGCGACTGATTTCGGCGACGACAATATCAGCCAGTACCGCCTCAACACGTCGAGCTTCTCCTCGCTCTTCCAGGGCCTGCTGCTCGATCCGCATATGCTGTCGGGCCGTTCGCGCTCGGCCACGCTTCTGCGCACTCCTTTCATCGAAGGTTCGCTCGGCGGCGGCATCAACAGCGTCGACGGCCATACCAGACGCATCGGCGAGGCCGAAATCCAGGGCTTCTCCAACGAAACCATCCCGCTCAGCTTCTACGGCAACCTGAACTGGGAGGAGATCGCCCGCGACAGTGACTATACGGATTTCGGCGGCTTCTCCACCGACAACAAGATCCTCAGCGGCAACGGTTATCTCACAGCGACGATCACCCCGGATGACCGCGTCGTCGCCTACTTCAATGGCGCCAAACGCGATTTCGACCTCGACACATTGAGCAGCAATTCCCAGCTGTCGACCATTCTGAACGACGGCCTGTTCATTCCCCTGCTCGGCTTCCCTCTGGCACCCGACGAATTGCCGCTTTATCAGACCCGGCGCGACATCATCACGACGACCAATGCCGGCATCGGCTGGAGCCACACATTTGGCTATGAAAACGTGCTGAATGCAGCGCTGCTCTATTCCGGCACGCGAACGAAGACCACCGACGAACTAGCGTTCGATTGGGAGACGGTGCCGTTCCTTGGCGGTCCCGGCACCGATATCCACCCTTTCGGACAGATCAGCCAGGACCAGAGCTCGAAGACCTATGTCGCCGCCCTCAACCACGATATCGGCGCGGGACCCATGACCTTCCGCTATGGCATCGAGGGCGGCCGGATCGATGCCCACAACAGCAGCTTCCTCCACATCGAGGATATCGTTCCGGGCTTCCTCGACGGCACGACGCTCGGCCCCACGGAGGCCGACAACCGCGTCGACATTGCCCGCGCCTATGTCGACGTGCTGCACGAGATCACGCCTGATCTGAAGGGCGAATATGCGCTGTTCGGCACCCGCATGTCGGGTGACGGCGTCGATGTCAGCCGGCTGGAGCCGCGCTTCGGCCTTGCCTGGGCGCCCGTCCAGAACCATTGGCTGCGCGCCGCCTTCATGCGCCAGAGCGTCGACACCGGCGTTCCGACCCTTGCCCCGGTCGGCATCCTCGGCCTGCAGCCGAACCAGTTTTCGGTCGGCATCGAAGGTTATAGCGATACGGTGGCGCTGCAATGGGATGCAGAGTGGACCGACCGCTTCTTCACCTCGGTCGAATACCAGCACCAGGAACTGCATGATTTCTCGATCGATTTTCCGTTGATCTCGCTTCCGGCAGCCGACAGCCTGCCGCTGTCGCGCGGCAGCATCGACCGCGCCGCCGTCACCGCCAACGTCGCCCTCGGCTATGGCTTCGGCCTGTCCGCCACCTATGCCTACATGGAGTCGGAGAACAAGGACCCGCTGGAGCCGAATTACGGCGGCTCGCTTCCATTCATTCCGAAAAATTCCGGCCAGATCGCCCTGACCTGGGTCAATGAGGCCAAGGTCAAGGCGACGGTGGCGGCCAACTATATCGGCGAACGCGACGGCGACGATCTCGGCACCAAGCTCGACGACTATTGGAGCCTCGACGCCCATCTGATCTGGGAACCCCTGGACAAGCGCATCGCGCTGGAGGCGGCCGCCTACAACCTGCTCGACGAGGATTTCGAGCTGACGCCCGGCGTACCCTGCTGGGGCCGCGCCTTCAAGGGCACGCTCAAAGTCCGCTTCTGATGCAGGCGCAGGACAAGCCTCGGCAGGTCGGACCCGCCAGCCGGCAAGCCGAAAGCCGTCATCTCAGGCTGCTGGTGCTGGCGCTTGCAACGCTGGTCGCCATCTCGCTCTTGTCGCGCCTGCCCGCCTGGTCGCTGCTCGAGCTCAGAAGCTTCGACTATCTCTCGACCGTCGACGATCCGCGCCCGCCGCAAGGCGGACCCGTGATCGTCGCCATCGACGAGCCATCGCTTGCCGATATCAATGCGCAGTGGCCCTGGCCGCGCAGCCTGCATGCCGAACTCATCAGGCAGCTGCGCGCGGCCGGCGCCCGTGTCATCGGCCTCGACATCATCATGGCCGAACCGTCGAACCCCGACAATGATGCGGCAATCACCGGGGCCGTCGGTCCCGATGTCGTGCTCGCCGGCGATGAAACGCTGATCGAAACGCCGCAGGCCTCGCAGCTGATCCGCGCCACGCCGCTGCCGCAGCTGACCGAAGCAGGTGCGGTGACCGGCATCGCCTCCATCGATCTCAGCGGTGACGGCACGTTCCGGCGCATTCCAGGCTATGAGGACGGTTTTGCAGCCATGCTGATGAAGGCGGCGGGAGCAGCAAACATAGCCTTGCCCTCCGGCCGGCTCATCCAGTCCTTTGGCCCGGCCCGCTCCTATCCGACGGTCTCCTACTACCAGGCGCTCGACCCCGAGAATCTGCTGCCGCCGGGTTATTTCAAGGACCGCGTCGTGCTCGTCGGCCTCAGCCTGCAGAATGCGCCCGAGATCGAAAAGGGCGGCGTCGATGCCTTTGCCTCGCCCTATACCGTTCATACCGGCAAGCTCGTCTCCGGCGTCGAGATCCAGGCGACGATCTACGACAATATCCGCCGTGGCCTGTCGATCGCGGAGGCTCGTCTGCCGCTGGTCGCCGCCTGCATTCTGATCTCGGTGCTGCTGGCCGCCGCCACCGTCTGGCGTTCGACGGGATTGCTGACGATCGTCGCCAGCGCCGCCGCACTCATCGCCTTCGCGGCAGCGAGTTTTGCCGGCATGCGCTTTGCCCATGTCTTCGTCTCGCCGCTCGGCCCAGTCGTCGCCTATGTCTCGGTCGCCTTCGGCCAGGCGGCCTTCGATTATGCCGAGGAGCGCCGCAACAAGCGGCAGATCATTCGCGCCTTCGCCCAATATATCTCGCCCGATCTGGTGCGCCGCCTGTCGAACGATCCCTCGCAGCTGAAGCTCGGCGGCGAGCGGCGCACGCTCTCGGTGCTGTTTTCCGATGTGCGGGGGTTCACCACCATCGCCGAGACGCTGAAGGACGATCCGGAGCAGCTGACCGGCCTGATCAACCGGCTGCTGACGCCGCTCTCCGACGTGGTGATGGATCACGGCGGCACGATCGACAAATATATGGGCGATTGCATCATGGCCTTCTGGAACGCACCGCTCGACGATCCCGACCACGCGCTCCATGCGGTGCGCGCCTCGCTTGCCATGCAGGCGGCGATATCGAGGCTGAACAGCCAGCTGGAGCGGGAGGCGGCGATACGCGGCGACAAGCCGCATGTGCTGAAGATGGGCGTCGGCATCAACACCGGCGAATGCATCGTCGGCAATATGGGCTCGACCCGCCGCTTCGACTACTCCTGCCTCGGCGACAGCGTCAACCTCGCCTCCCGCCTCGAAGGCGCCTCGAAGAATTATGGCGTCGCCCTGTTGCTCGGCGAGGAAACCGCCAGACTGGTCGCCGATACCTACACCGTCGTCGAACTCGACCGCATCATCGTCAAGGGCCGCACCGTGCCCTCACCGGTCTATACCGTCGTGCACAAAGCCGATGCTGAAGCGCTTGCCGCCCACCAGGCTTTCATCGAGACGAAATATGCCGGCACACTTGCGCCAGCCGACCCCGCCTTCGACAGGCTGGCCGCTGATATCCCCGAGCTTGCCGCCTACTACGCGATCGTGCGGGATGCGCTGGTGGGCGATGGTGGGGAATGATGGCCACTTGTACGGCAGGCGATCAGTGACGGCTTTCGGCTCAACGCGGCCCCGCTCGCGGCGCAATCTTCGGTGCACGAGATTTGCGGGAGACGATCACGTTCTTTCGCGCTATGAAGGGTGATCACCAGATCCCGCCCATAGACCCCGAGGTCACTCATGGCTTTGAAAGTTCTTTTCATTGGCGGCACCGGCCAGATTTCCTATCCCTGCGTCGACCGCGCCGTTGCTGAGGGCCATCATGTCAGCGTCTTTAATCGCGGCTTGAGAAGCGACCCATTGCCTGCGGGGGTGACCTCGATCGTCGGTGAACTTGGGTCGACCGCCTATGCGGATCTCGCCAGGGCCAATTATGATGTCGTCTGCCAATTCATCGCCTTCACGCCCGATCAGGTGGCGCGCGACATCGAGCTGTTTGCGGGCAATTGCGGTCAGTATATTTTCATCTCTTCGGCCTCGGTCTATGAAAAGCCGCCGCGTCACTACGTGATCACCGAGGAGACGCCGGCGATCAATCCCTACTGGCCCTACAGCCAGGCCAAGATCGCCTCCGAGGAATTGCTCAAGAAGTCCAGCAATCTGGCCTGGACGATCATCCGCCCCAGCCACACCGTTCGCACCGGCCTGCCGATCATGATGGGCGATAGCGACGTCATGGCGAGACGCATGCTGGACGGCGAACCCACCATCGTGGCGGGCGATGGCCACACGCCCTGGACACTGACCCGCTCCGTCGATTTCGCAGTGCCTTTCGTCGGGCTTTTCGGCAAGAAAGCAGCGCTCGGCGAGATTTTCCACATCACCTCCGATCGCGCCCACATCTGGGACGATATCCAGAAGACGATTGCAAGATTGCTGGGCGTAGAAGCCAAGATCGTCCACGTACCGACCGACACCCTGATCAGGTACAATCCGGATTGGAGAGGCCCGCTGGTCGGCGACAAGGCCTGGACGGCCATCTTCGACAATTCGAAGGTCAAGCGCGTGGCGGGTGACTTCACCTGTGCCGAGAGCCTGGATGAAATCCTGGCTGAGCCGATCATGCACCTCAAGCAGCGCCTGGCCAAAAGCCGTCCGCCAAAAGGTGAACTTGATGCCCTGATCGACAGGATATGCGCCGCGCAAAGCGCTCTCGGCTAGCGCGCCGCGTGCCCTTTCGGACGCAGAAAGGACGCTCTAGCACTTTCAATCCTCGCATCGTGCTTTCCGAAAATCGATTCCGATTTTCGGGCCGATGCGCTGGGCATGTCCCGGCCCGTCAGCTCGCCAGGGTCAGTCCGCCGTAGCGGCTGACCTCATTCTCGATTTCGGCGACCAGCGTATCGAGCGCCGGGTTTCGCGCCTTTCGGGCTCGGCGCACCACATAGGCCAGGGCGGGAGGTGCGGGCAGGCGGTTGGTGATGATACTCATCTCGGGGCGCAGATGGCGCCCATTCAGAAGCGCCACGCCCAGCGCGGATGTGACTGCCGAGACGATTCCGGCGGCGCTGGCGCATTCGAACACCGTCTCGAGCAGCGTGTCACCGTCCTGCCCGATATCAAGCGCCCATTGGCGATAGAAGCATTCGTCGTCAAAAGACAGGAATGGAATGGGACCACTCGGCGGCAGAGGCAAGTCCGCATGCTTCACCCAGTAGAGCTGCTCCCGGAAAAGGACGATATCGGTCGGGCGAACCTCGTGGGCAAAGATCTGCACGATCGCAGCATCGAGCTCGCCCCGCTCCAGCATCCCCCTGAGAACCAGACTCATTCTGACCTTGGTGCGCACCGCGACATCAGGATGGAGACGACGAAACCTGCCCAATATGCGGGCAAGGTCCGTGCAGGTCGTGTCCTCGGTCAGCCCCAGCGCGATGCGCCCGGCGAGCGGCGTTTTCGTCAGGCTGAGAAGCGCTTCGTCATGAAGGCCAAGGATACGTTCGGCATAATCCAGCAAGTCCTCTCCGGCGGCGGTGAACATGGCCGAGCCTGATTTGCGGCTGAGCAAATCGCAATCGAGGCTGACCTCGAGCCGCTTGATCTTATGGCTGACGGCCGATTGCGACAGACCGAGCGCCTCGGCGGCGCGAGTGACTCCACCATGACGGCGAACGGACCACAGGACCCGCAACGCGTCTATTTCCAATCGTCGGCTGTTGAGTTCGGTCATGGAGGCGCTCTCTGGTCACTGTGTCGCAAAATCTATGCATAGAGCTGGCCGGCCTGACAAGTCGACATCGATAAAGCGAGCGCATTGTCATGTCGCGATCGATATTTGTCATGTGCGATGGCGCATTTCCTGGCCTATTTCAGAGCAGAGCGTTATCGAAATGAGTATGCCATGACAGATCAATCAATCGTCCGGCCCGAGCCGCGACGACACCCTCTCCTCTGGCCCGTGCTGGCGGCACTTCTGGTGATCAGTTGGAGTTCCGGTTTCGTCGGTATCCGCTACGCCAGCGAGGGGGCAAGCGTCATTCTGGTCTTGTTCTGGCGCACCCTTCTGTCGGGACTGATACTGCTGCCCTTCGCGCTGACGATCGGGCCAAGGATGCATCTGCGCAGTGTGCTGGGGCAAATGCAGTTCGGCGTGATGTCGGTCTTCCTCTATCTCGGTGGATTCGCTCTCGCCATCGAGCAGCGCGTGCCGACGGGACTGGTCGCACTGATTTCCGACCTCTTGCCGCTGGCGATTGCGTGCCTGTCGCAACCGCTCCTGGGCGAACGGCTGACATTGCGGCAATGGCTGGGGACGACGATCGCCGTGGTGGGCGTTCTGCTCGTTTCGCTCGAAAGCCTGAGCTTCGGCCAGGCCCCGCTCTGGGCCTATGGGCTGACGGCCGGCTCGATGCTGATTTTCGCCCTCGCCTCGGTTCTCTACAGACGGCGGCGCGACGAGCACATGCCTGTCCATCAGAGCCTTTGCATCCAGACCCTGACCGGCTCGGCCTTGTTTTCGTTCTGCGCCTTCATGCAGGGCAATATGATCCCGCCGATGACCATCGATTTCGCCATCAGCATGACATGGCTCGTGCTGATCGCAACCTTTACCGCCTATTCGGTCTATTACACCAGTCTTCGACTTTTCCCGGTGGCGCAGGTCAGCGCCGCAATCTACCTCAGCCCACCCGTCACCATGTTATGGGCCTGGGCCCTGTTTTCCGAGCCGCTGACGGCAACGATGTTCGTCGGATTGGCGGTGACAATGGTGGGTGTCTGGATGACCTCGCGAGCGTGAACGCTTGTGCGGATGCGATCGGCGCTTGCCGCTTAAGTCCGGAAACTGCCGAAGGCGTACATGTTGGTCGGCGCGCCGTGCAACATCACCTCGCACTCGAAGGCGAAGCCACATTTTTCGAGAATGCGTCTTGACGTGGTGTTGGCGGTGCGAACCAATCCGATCACGCGATCGGCCTGCAGATCGTCGAATGCAAATGTCAGGGATTCCCTGACCAATTCCGTGGCATAGCCATGGCCCCAGCTTTCAGGTTGCAGATGATATGAAAGGTTGAGGCCATCGAATTCCGTGGAAACAGTGACGCCGCCGAACCCTATCAGCGCGCCGTCTGACTCAACAGCCCAACGCCCGAACCCGTGATCTTTCCAATGCCCGATATCGCGCGCGAGCCGCGCAGCACTTTCCTCCGGCGTATCAGGCCGGGGCACCGGTCGGTGTGCGACCAGTTCCGGCCGCGAAAAAAGCCGGATCAGGAAATCGGCATCCCCTTCCACCGGAGGTCTGAGAAGCAATCTGGCGGTGCGCCTCACGGCAGACTGCAAGACACCTTTGAACTCATTCTCAAACATCTTTCATCCAATTTTCAAAATGCGGCAACGTGACCGATACCAAATTATTCCAGGCGGCGCGCTTCCAGCGGCGCGTTCTGCCGGTACCCGTCGAAATAGCGGCCGCCATGCAGGGCGAGCTCGCGGTCGGCAAGGGCCAGCAACCGGGCGCCGTCGCCCTGCCCCGCCAGCCTGAACGCCGCGTCGAATTCGGCCGCCAGTTGCGCATCGAGCGTCTTCAGGACACGCGGCGCCCACTTGCCGCGGCCGCTCCATGCGCCGCGCCCGAGCAGGATCAGATCGGCGAGCTTCTGGTAGAGCAGTGCGGCGATAGCGGCGACCTCTTCGGGCGGGCGGGCGCCGCGCAGGTCATCGGCCAGATCGGTGACCTGATAGCGCAGCATGTCATAGTCTGCCCCGGCAAGAGGCTTGGGCCCTGCCGCCAGAATATCCGCCGCCTTTGCCTGGATGAGGCGGGCGCTGTCGATATCCGGTCCCAAAATGCAGCCTGTCATCACCATGTTGACCATGATCGGATAGCCGCTGTCAGCATCCCGATGAAGATAATGCGCTAGCGTCTGCGCATCGTGGACGAAGGCCTCGACCGGGAAGCCGTCCTCAGTGAACGATTCCCGCCAGGCTCTTTCCAGCGACGGGAAGACGACGACCAGATCGATATCGGAAAATGCAGTCCCTTCGCCGCGCATGATGGAACCCGCCACATAGGTGAAAGCAGCCCCGGCAAAGCGGCTGGCGACACAGCGGCGGGCAGCGGCCAGCGCCCGCTCCGCGAGAATATGTTTCTGGATATCGTCCACGATCTCGTCCTCGAATGCGGGACACGGGCGGGAACAAAAAACCCGCTCGTTTCCGGCGGGTTGGTCTCAGCAGCGATGAACGGAATTCAGTTCACGCGTCCACCACCCACCGCGGCGCGGTGGTCGTAGACTTGGTCGAAACTGCAAAAATCCTGCTCATGGCCAAGGTTAACCCGCGACCGTGACGGCGTCAATGCACCCGATCCGGGCGCCAGGGATGCTTTCCCGGCGCGACGTTTTCCGTCTAAGATGGCGCAAGAGTCGAAAACAGGAAGAGCCCGCCCATGCCCCATCCCGCCACCGTCATTCCGCGTCCCGCACCGGTACTGCTGCCGGTGGAAGGCAGCGCCGAGCGTTTTCCGGTGCGCCGCGTCTATTGCGTCGGGCGCAACTATGCCGACCATGCGATCGAGATGGGCCATGATCCCAGCCGCGAGCCACCCTTCTTCTTCCAGAAGAATGCCGACAACCTGCTGCGGGCAGGCCATGCCTTTCCTTATCCGCCACTGTCATCAGATGTGCATTACGAGGTCGAATGCGTGCTGGCGCTGAAATCCGGCGGGGCAAACATTCAGGCCGCCGATGCGCTCGGCTGCATCTACGGCTATGCCGTCGGCATCGATTTCACCCGCCGCGATCTGCAGGGCGAAGCAAAGAAGCTCGGCCGCCCCTGGGAAGTCGGCAAGGCCTTCGAACATTCCGCCCCCGTTTCGTCGATCGTTCCGGCAAGCCGCCTCGGCCACCCCACGCAGGCAAAGATCTGGCTGGAACAGAACGGCAAGCGCGTTCAGGACGGCGACCTCAACCAGATGATCTGGAAGGTGCCGGAGATCATCGCCGAATTGTCGAAGCTTTTCACCCTGGCGCCCGGCGATATCATCATGACCGGCACGCCGGCTGGCGTCGGCGCAGTCGCCAGGGGCGATCATATCTATTGCGGCATCGACGGTATCGCCACCCTATCGGTCGAGGTCGTCTGAGGAGAGAGTCATGCCCGTCTATGCGCTCGGCGGATCGACGCCGAAACTGCCTGCCGCCGGCCTCTATTGGATCGCACCGGATGCCAACATCATCGGCCGAATCGAGCTCGGCGAGAATGTCGGCATCTGGTTCGGCGCCGTGCTGCGCGGCGACAACGAGAAGATCACCGTCGGCGAAGGCAGCAACATCCAGGAGGGGGTGATGGCCCATACGGACATGGGCTTCCCGCTGACGATCGGCAAAGGCTGCACCATCGGCCATCACGCCATTCTCCACGGCTGCACCATCGGCGACAACGCGCTGGTCGGCATGGGCGCCACCATCCTCAACGGTGCGAAAATCGGCAACAACTGCCTCGTCGGCGCCAATGCACTGGTCACCGAAGGCAAGGAATTCCCAGACAACTCCCTGATCGTCGGAGCACCCGCCCGCGTCCTGCGCACGCTCGACGAAGCGGCAATCGGAGCCATCCGCCGCTCGGCGGAAAACTACGTCGCCAACTGGCAACGCTTCGCCCGCGATCTCAAACAGATCGGGTGACGCGCTGCTGACTTTGTTGCCATTGGCAATTGAATTAAGAAAAACGCCGCTTCGGAATCCCGAAATTCGCGGCGTTTCGTGAGGTGTGGACGCGGAGAAATATCCAATGATTTCAATGCCGCAACCAATTTCGGGATTCCGAAGTACTATATAGAGTCTGGTCGGGTATTGCCGGCATCGACTAATCGCAGCCGGGCCAATAGCTGCCGCAGCCACTCCAGTGGAGACCTCGCATCGATCCCCGACGCCTCGAAATGACGGCCCAGGCCGATTTCGCGGAAGAGTGCCTTATTCGGCGGCTTCGAGAAACTGGCTGTTCCGTGAGGAAGAGGCAAGAGCCTGAACCCTGGCTTCGGCCTTGGCGATCAATTGATAGAATTCGTCCTGCGCTTCGACATCCAGTTGGATGACGGCATTGACGTCGTCAGGTGTATCGCAGACGCAAGCGACCGCCGAAATGGGACAGATGCCGCCGGGATAACGTTTGCCGCTGCCCGTATAGGCGCGGCGACCCCAGCGCTCGGAATAGACCGTCTCTTCCCGTTCGAGATGCAGGATCGTTCCCTTGCAAGCGGTCACGATAGCTGCCTTGCCGTAAGCGAACCAATGATAGTTCAGCTTCCGGAGAATATATTTGCCGGTGATATCTTCGCCCGCCAGCTCGGCAGGGTTTTCAATCATTCTGATCATGACGGCTTCCTCAACGTTTAAACAATATCCGTCATGTCGTCGCGCGCAGCAAGTCGAAAAACGCTGCTTTTGGAGACACTTAGTCACAAAGTGTTTCCGATTCTTACACCAAACGCTCGCGGAGCTGCCCGTCGGGCACACAATTCTTCGTCGAATTTGCCGCAACCTGCCACCGATTTTGCCCTTGCTCGAGCTGGCGGCGACGTCAATGTCCCCTGGTGTTTCTCGGTCAGGGCTCGATATCTCTTTCTGACTGGCCCGAAGACCGCGCCGTTTTCATCCCGGGAAACGGCCGGTTCGTTTCGCCAATTTGCCACCTGCAGAAGAATTTTATGGTCGACGCGATCAACCCATCTCCGCCACCGTTCCGTCAGAACCCACCAAGGTCGGCAAACCGCAAGACCGTGCAATCACCTCTCGCCTCGAAGCTGAGCTTCGATTGCCACCTTGTCGATCACCGACCAGACCTCGACGATCTTTCCGTGGCGAAATTCGTAGATCACGTTCTCGCTGAAGGCAACGCGCCTACCGTTGACCTCGAGGTCGAGGAATTTTCCCTTCGGCGTGCAGTCGAAGCCCAACCGGCAAGCGACGTAAGGCGGGTCGGCGATCAGCATCAGGACATTGAAATGGAGATCGGGAATCTCATCGAAATCCCGCTCGAGCATGGCGACGTAACCCGACAGCCCAAGCCGCCGGCCGTTATGGATCGCGCCGTCGTCGACGAATTGCCCTAGCTTCTGCCAGTCCTGGCTGTTCAGGCAGGCAATGTAATCGCGGTAGCGGTCGGAGAGGTCGGTTTTCGTCACGCGATTGCTCCTGTGTTGCAGGAATGAGGTGGGTGGCGTTCTCACCAGACGTGGCGCATCGGGAAACGGCCGCTACCCGCTCCAATCAGGCCGCACAGGCCTCGCACAATCCGCGGATCTCGATCGTCGTCTTTTCCGGCTTGAACTTCTGGCCGCGCACCCAGGCCATCAGCCGATGGTCGACTTCATGGTCGTGGAACTCCATCACCTGGCCGCAGCTTTCGCAGATCGCGAAGGCGACGATGCCGTGGCTGTGGCAGTCGTCGCCGGGATGGGCGCAGGCGACGAAGGAGTTGATGCTTTCAAGCCGGTGCACGACGCCATATTCGAGCAGCTTCTCCAGCGCCCGGTAGACCTGCAGCGGCGCGCGAAAACCGTGATCGCGCAGCTTGTCGAGAATGGTGTAGGCGCTGAGCGGCCCATCGGCCTTTTCGAGCACATCGAAAACAAGCGACTGGTTCTTGGTCAATTGCGGTGTCGTCATGAGCCTTGTCCTTGCATGACCGCGCGATGGCGCCTGAGGGGAAGCAGGCTGAGCATGAAGAGGATCAGCGCCGCAACCACGATCGAGGGGCCGGAGGGCGTGTCGTAGGTGAGCGAACCGAACAGCCCGCCGACGACGGCGATGGCCCCGATCAGCGAGGCGAGCACCGCCATGACCTCAGGCGTCGACGAGAAGCGCCGCGCCGCAGCCGCCGGAATGATCAGCAGCGAGGTGATCAGCATGATGCCGACGATCTTCATGGCAATCGCGATGACGACGGCCATCAGCAGCATGAAGAACAGCCGCGCCCGCTCCGGCTTCAGCCCCTCGGCCTCGGCGAGCTCGGCATTGACGGTCGCCGCCAGCAGCGGCCGCCACAGCCAGGCCATTGCCACGAGAACGAAGAGCCCACCGCCCCAGATCAGCGCGATGTCGGTCGTGGAAACGGCAAGGATATCGCCGAACAGGAAAGCGATGAGATCGATCCGCACCCAGCTCATGAAGGCGACCATGACGAGGCCGATCGCAAGGGTCGCATGCGAGAGGATGCCGAGCAGCGCATCGGCCGACAGCGCCTGGCGCTTCTGCAGGAAGAGCAGCAGCACCGATACGAGGGCGGCGACGGCAAACACGGCCAGTGTCAGATTGAGTTCGAAGAGCAGCGACAATGCGACGCCCAGCAGCGCCGAATGGGCGATCGTATCGCCGAAATAGGCCATGCGCCGCCAGATGATGAAGCAGCCGAGCGGCCCCGTCGTCAGCGCCAGCCCGACGCCGGCAAGGATGGCGCGCACGAAGAAATCGTCAAGCATGGCGATCTCCCGCCGCATGCTCATGGGCGTGCGGATGCGTTTGGCCATCACCGGCATGCCCATGGTCATGCCCGGCATGCCCGTGGTCGTGCTCATGACTGTGGTCATGCGTGTGCGCATGGCTGCCGTCATCCGCGTGCGCATGGCTGCCGTCATGCGCGTGATGCCCGTCATCGGCGTGGCAATGATCGGTGACCGTGCCGTCCGCATGCTGCACGCGCCCATCCGGCAGATGCGTATGATCGTGATGATGGCTGTAGACGGCCAGCGTCTGCGCCGCCCGGCTGCCGAACAGGCGCACATATTCCGGGCTGCGGCTGACGGATTCGGGCGTGCCGCGGCAGCACACATGACCATTGAGGCAGATGACGGTGTCGGTCTCGGCCATGACGACGTGGAGATCGTGCGAGATCAGCAGGATGCCGCAGCCGCTGGCGTTGCGGATCGATTTGATGAGATCGTAGAGGGCGATCTCGCCGGAGAAATCGACCCCCTGCACCGGCTCGTCAAGCACCAGCAGATCCGGCTTGCGGGCAATGGCGCGCGCCATCAGCGCCCGCTGGAATTCGCCGCCGGAAAGATGCTGCACTTCGGCATCGAGCATATGGGCGATGCCGGCGGATTCGAGCGCCGAGAGCATGTCGCGCTCGGGAAGCGGGCCGGTCAGCGTCATCAGCCGGCGCACCGAAAGCGGCAGGGTCCAGTCGATCGACAGCTTCTGCGGGACATAGCCGACCTTGAGGCCGGCCTTGCGCTCCACCCTGCCCTCGTCGGGCTTCAGCACGCCGATTGCCGCTTTGGCGCTCGTCGATTTGCCGGAGCCGTTCGGCCCGATCAGGGTAACGATCTCGCCGCGCGAGACGGAAAAATCGACGCCGCGCACCAGCCAGCGGCCATTGCGGAGAACGCCGACATTTTCAAGCGAAACCAGCGGTTCGGCCCTGACACTACCGAGGGTCTTTGCGGGAGAGAGCATCAAATTTTCCGAAAGTGCTGTTGCGTCCTGCTATTGCACACGTTATAGCATAACGCAATTGATGTAATAACATAACAATTGTAATTCAAGGGAAGCACACTGATGCAACGTGCCCTGGGGCCATTTCTCAAAGTCTTGGCCTTCAAAATACCGGCTCTCGCAATCATGGGCGTCGCAATCCCCGCCTTGCTCTTTGCCGGAACGATGCGGGCCGCCGATGCGCCTGTCGTCGTCACCTCGATCAAGCCGATCCATTCGCTGGTTTCGGCGATCATGCAGGGCGTCGGCGAACCGGAACTGATCGTCGACGGCGCCGCCTCGCCGCACACCTACAGTCTGAAGCCGTCGAATGCCCGCGCTTTGCAGGACGCCAAGGTGATTTTCTGGGTCGGTCCCGGCCTCGAGGCCTTTCTCGAAAAGCCACTGCAGGCGCTTGGCCGGGATGCCAGCATCGCTGCACTCGATGAAGCGCCCGGCCTCGTCAAACTCCCCTTCCGCGAGGGCGGCGCCTTTGAAGCGCACGATGACGGCGACGAGCACGACACTGCCTCCGGTCACGAACATCACGATGCCGAAGCCGCGCATGCTGCCGACGATCACCACGACCACGGCGCCTTCGACACCCATCTCTGGCTCGACCCGATGAATGCCAAGGCGATGGCCGCCATGATCACCACGACGCTGGTCGCCGCCGATCCCGCCAATGCGCTGACCTATCAGGGCAACGCCAAGGCTCTCGACGACAAGCTGGATGCGTTGGATACCGAGATCAAGGGCATTGTCGCTCCCGTCAAGGACAAGCCCTTCATCGTCTTCCACGATGCCTACCAGTATTTCGAGCATCGCTACGGCATCCGGGTCGCCGGCTCGATCACCGTCAGCCCGGAAACCATTCCCGGCGCCGAGCGTGTTTCGGAAATCCACAGCAAGGTCGGGCAACTCGGCGCCACCTGCGTCTTTGCCGAGCCGCAGTTCGAACCGCGCCTCGTCGATGTGGTCATCGAAGGCACGCACGCCAAATCAGGCGTGCTCGACCCCGAAGCGGCGACGCTGAAGGCCGGCCCCGATCTCTACTTCACCCTCATGCGCGGCATCGCCAACAGCATGAAGGGCTGCCTCTCCGGCGCATGATTGTCATGCGCCGCACTGCGCGTCCTGCCGGACACGCGACGTTTTGGAGAAAGCTGAAGCGGAAAAAGGCGGACACCCCCGTTCCGCCTTTTTTCAGCGCAATCTATGTAATGATATAACATTAATAATTCGATGAGGTTCCTATGGACAATAGACTTCCCGTCACCGTGCTTTCAGGCTTCCTCGGCGCCGGCAAGACGACGCTGCTCAACCATGTGCTCGCCAATCGCGAAGGTTTGCGCGTCGCCGTCATCGTCAACGACATGAGCGAGGTGAATATCGACGCGGCGCTGGTGCGCGACGGCGGCGCCAATCTCTCCCGCACCGAGGAGCAGCTTGTCGAAATGACCAACGGCTGCATCTGCTGCACACTGCGCGACGACCTGTTGAACGAGGTGCGCCAGCTCGCCGACCAGGGCCGCTTCGATTACCTCCTGATTGAATCCACCGGCATTGCCGAGCCCCTGCCCGTCGCCACCACCTTCGAATTTCGAGATGAGAACGGCCAAAGCCTTTCCGACGTCGCAAGGCTCGACACCATGGTGACCGTCGTCGACGCCGCCAACCTGCTTGCCGATTATGCCTCAGCCGATTTCCTCGCCGACCGCGGCGAAACGGCGGGTGACGGCGACAACAGGACCATCGTCGACCTGCTGGTCGAGCAGATCGAATTCGCCGATGTCGTGGTGCTGAACAAGGTCGGCACGGCCAGCGAGGAAGAGCGCGACGCCGCCCGCAAGATCGTCACCGGCCTCAACCCCGATGCCAAGCTGATCGAGGCGGATTTCGGCAGGGTGGAGCTGAACGAAATGCTCGGCACCGGCCGCTTCGACATCGACAAGGCCGAGACCCATCCACTCTGGTACAAGGAGCTGCACGGCTTCCGCGATCACGTGCCGGAGACCGAGGAATACGGCATCCGCTCCTTCGTCTATCGCGAAAAACGGCCCTTCCATCCGGCAAAGCTGCAAGCCTTCCTCGACAGAAGCTGGCCGGGCGTGGTGCGCGCCAAGGGCTTCTTCTGGCTGGCGACCCGGCCGCATCATGTCGGCGAGATCAGCCAGGCGGGCGCGATCGTTCGTACCGGCAAAATGGGTCTGTGGTGGGCGGCCGTACCCCGCGAACAATGGCCCGAAGAGCCAGGCTTCATGCGCGCCATCGGCCCCTATCTCGACCCGGTCTGGGGCGACCGCCGCCAGGAAATCGTTTTCATCGGCGCCGATCCGATGGACGAAGCCTGGATTAGGAAGGAACTCGACGCCTGTCTGGTCGACACCACGGTGTTTGCACCGGAACGCTGGCGCAAACTGCCTGATCCCTTCGCCAGTTGGAGCCGGCAGGCAGCATGAAAGCGACGGCGATCAAATCCTACCGCTGCATCTGCCAGGAATGCGATCCCTTGCCAACAATCGAAGGACTTCATCCGCTGACGTATCCACCGGACCCTGAGACTGAAACCCGCAAACCGAAGGGATTTCTCGGCATCATCGCTGACCGGGTAATGCCTTTGCGCCGGCAGGATTAACCGATCACCGGCGAGAGCAACCCCTCCCTCACCTGCGCCTGTCGCAGGACTGACGGAGAGAGCGAGGATACCTATCGATACTCATTGCCCTCAGTTGGAAGGAGGGCAGCCAAATCCGTCCTCTTTCCTCATCCATCTGCGATCAACGGACGGTAATGATGCTGGAGATGATGCCGCTGGTGACGCTGATCAACAGGTAGTCATTGTCAGCGCGGACCCAGCGATAACCGCGCGGCGGAGGCGCCAGCCGATAGCGGCGGTAGTCGTTGACATCGGAGAACCGGCGACGCTCGCTGGCATTGACGCGGTATCCCTTTTTCCAATGCGGCCGGATGACCTTCTTCTCAACGATCACCCGCTTCTGCACGACAGGCGGACGGCGATAATCGTCAGCACTGGCCTGGGAGACAATCATCGGAGACAGAAGAAAGGAGGCGGAAAGAAGAGCTGCAAAAATCTTTTTCATGTCGGGTTCCTCGTGTTGGCACGGGAACAAACTAGGGCTGAAAAGATGAACCGAAACTGAAATATAAATTAAATTTTCGTAATAGAATCCGATGGCTGTGGGTTGCGGCTAATATTTTAGGTTAGTCTTATACACTATGACGAAGAGCCGTTTTACCCGACACGGCACAATCGCTGCATAGCCCCAAAAGATCGGATTCGATTTTCGGAAGAATTGGGCGCAGATTCAAATAATGCAGCGTGTCCCTGCCTCCGAACGAGCGCTTGGCGCCGTCGGGACTGTCGTGCGGGATCGCTCTAGAGACAGTGGAGGAAATCATGCCCGGCATCAGCGTGCGCTATATCGTCGACGACGTCGACGTCGCGTTGGAATTTTACACGAGACATCTCGGCTTCTCGATCGCGCTTCATCCCGCGCCCAGCTTCGCCATCCTCACCAGGGACGGCTTTCGTCTGCTCGTCAGCGGCGTGACGGGACCGGGCGGAGCGTCTCAGGCGATGCCAGACGGACGAAAGCCCGAGCCCGGCGGATGGAATCGCATCCAGATCGAAGTCGCGGATCTGGAAGCCGAAGTCGCCACGCTGCGCCAGGCCGGCGCGCGTTTTCGCAACGAGATCGTGCAGGGCATGGGCGGCAAGCAAATCCTCCTCGAAGACCCGGCCGGAAACCCGATCGAACTCTTCGAAGCACCGAAGAGATGACGCGGCAGCGGTCACCCGATGACGGCAACCCGACATCCACATCGCGTGCAGCAAGAATGCGGCTGCGCCTTGCTACCTCTGTCCGAGCGTGTAGTTTCGGACTCGCATCAATTCAGAGGTAGGGAAACATGTCCGAATCCGCGGGCGGGCTCTTCGACTATGTCGGGATACTAGCCGTGTTGCTTCTCGTGGCCGCCAATGGCTTCTTCGTCGCCGCCGAATTCGCCTTGGTGTCGGTGCGGCGCAGCCGTGTCACGGAACTTGCCGCGGCAGGCCGCATGAATGCCTCCGCACTTCAGCGCGCCGTCGACAATCTCGATGCCAACCTCGCAGCCACTCAGCTCGGCATCACCATTTCGTCGCTCGCCCTTGGCTGGGTCGGCGAGCCGGCGCTTGCGCACCTGATCGAGCCTCTGCTGTCCTGGCTGCCCGGGCAATGGGCGGCGACAGGCGCGCATACCGTCGCCATCGTCATTGCCTTCGTCATCATCACGGCGCTGCACATCGTGCTCGGCGAGCTCGCGCCGAAAAGCCTGGCGCTTCAGCGCAGCGAGGCCACCTCGCTTGCTGTGGTGCGTCCGCTCGGGTTCTTCCTCTTGCTGTTCAAGCCGGCGATTTTTGCCCTGAACGGCATGGGCAACCTCGTGCTGCGCGGTGTGGGTCTTCGCGCCGGAACCGGCGAATCGTCGTTCCATTCGCCGCAGGAGCTCAAGCTGCTGGTCGCCGAGAGCCAGGAGGCCGGCCTTCTCAACCAGGTGCAGCAGCAACTGGTCGAGCGGGTGTTCAACATCGGCGACAGACCGATCTCCGACATCATGACCCCGCGTCTCGATATCGAATGGTTCGACGCCGACGACAGCGACGCCGAGATCCTGAAGACCATCCGCGAATGCGGCCATGAGCAGTTGCTGGTCGCGCGTGGCTCGATCGACGAACCGATCGGCATGGTGTTGAAAAAGGACCTTCTCGACCAGGTTCTGGACGGCGGCAAGGTCCGGCCGATGGAGGTGATCAAGCAGCCGCTGGTGCTGCATGAGGGCACCTCGGTCGTCCGCGTGCTCGACAGTTTCAAGGCCTCGCCCGTTCGCCTCGCCATCGTCATCGACGAATATGGCAGCCTCGAAGGCATCGTCACCCAGACCGATCTGCTCGAAGCCATCGCCGGCGACCTGCCGGGATCCGATGAAGAGCCCGACATCGTCGTCAGGGAAGACGGCTCGCTCTTGATCGATGCGATGATGCCGGCCTTCGACGCCTTCGAACGGCTGGGCCTGCGCGATCGTCCGGATGCCGATTTCCATACGCTTGCGGGCTTCGCGCTGCATCAGCTCCAGCACATCCCCGAAGCCGGCGAAACCTTTCTCTTCGACGGCTGGCGCTTCGAAGTGCTCGACATGGACGGCATGCGCATCGACAAGATGCTCGCCACGCGCATTCCCGCGGATGGGGCGGAAGCCTAGTCTAGCGGATCGTCCCGCACGATGCGGAGGTCTGAAGTATTAGAGCGTCCTTTGTGCGTCCGAAAGGACGCACGGCTCTAGTTCACCGCCAGCGTCCAGATCATCCCTGCAACAGCACAGGCGAGCAGCGTCGCGATCACGGAAGCCTTGAAGCGGAAGATGGCGACGGCAGCAGCGGCCGACAGCGCCATAGCCGCCGGCACAGCCGATTGCAGCACGGGGATATCGAGCCGCAAGCCGCCAAGGCCGACGGTCGCGACCTCGGCAAACAGCGTGTGCAGGGCAAACCAGATGGCGAGGTTGAGAATGACCCCGACGACCGCCGCCGTTATGGCCGACATCGCGCCGGCAAGCGCGATGTTGCCGCGCAGTTTCTCGATGAAGGGCGCGCCGAGGAAGATCCAGAGGAAACAGGGCACGAAGGTGACCCACGTCGTCAGCATCGCCGCAAGCGTGGCAGCAAGCATCGGGTTCAGTGCTCCTGGATCGCGGTAGGCGCCCATGAAACCGACGAACTGCACGACCATGATCAGCGGCCCCGGGGTCGTCTCGGCCATGCCGAGACCATCCAGCATCTCGCCGGGTTTCAGCCAGCCGAAATGCTGCACGGCCTCCTGCGCGACATAGGCCAACACGGCATAGGCGCCGCCGAAGGTGACGACCGCCATCTTGCTGAAGAACAGGCCGATTTGGGTAAAGACACTGTCGGCACCGAAGGTTGCGTAGAGCACGGCGAGCGGAGCGAGCCAGAGGGCGAGCAGCGCGGCCGACATGCGCAGCGACCAGGCAAGATTAGGGCGCGCATGCGCCGGTATGCCCTCGCCGAGCGCCGACTCGGCATCCGACAGCACCGGACCGCTTCCGGCCTTGTGGCCACCGCCCGTCCGGAAGGCGGCAAGCCCGAACCTGCCGCCGACAAAGCCGGCGATGCCGGCCGCGAGCACGATCAGCGGGAATGGCATATGGAGAAAGAAGATGGCGATAAAGGCCGCGGCCGCAATAGCGACCATGACGTTATTCCTCAGCGCGCGGCTGCCGATGCGGATGACCGCCTGCACGACGACGGCGAGCACCGCCGCCTTCAGCCCGAAAAACAGACCGGCGACGATGGCGACGTTACCGTAAGCGGCATAGATATAGCTGAGACAGAGGATCGATAGAAACCCCGGCAGCACGAACAGCAAGCCGGCGACGAGACCACCCGCTGTCCGGTGCATCAGCCAGCCGATATAGACGGCGAGCTGCTGCGCCTCGGGTCCGGGAAGCAGCATGCAATAATTCAGCGCATGCAGAAAACGATGCTCGCCGATCCATCGCTTCTCGTCGACAATGATCCGGTGCATGACGGCGATCTGGCCGGCGGGACCGCCGAAGCTCAAGGCGGCGACGCGCAGCCACACCCTGAAGGCGTCACCAAACGAGACGCCGTGATGATGCGCCCCATTCGCGTCCTCCCCCGCCATTTTGCCGCCGGATGCAGCATCCGTCATCTCGGCCATCTCATGCCCTCTTCTTCGGCGCTGGCCAGTTGTGGGTTTCCTCGGTCGCATCGCGGCACCAGCGGAAGAAGGCGTCGTAGAGCAGCATCCCGGCTTCCAACTGCTCCAGATCGTCGGAATACATCCTGGAGAGGCCGAGTGATGCGGCAAGCAGGCCAGGCGCCTCGGGCGCGAGGTCGGGCCTTGCGGTATCCGCCGCCCTGACGATCCGCGCCAGACGCAGAAGCGGTTCCGACGCCAGTCCGAACTCCTCGACCATGACGTCAAAAGTGCAGAATTCGCCGCGGTGGCTCCAGAACACATCTTCGATATCGAAGGGCGCCGCCCCAAAGCGTTCTCCGACTGTGACAACCTCCGGCGCCGGCACGAACAGGAAGACAGCGCTCGGATCGACGAAGCGCCGGATCAGCCAGGGGCAGGCGATGCGGTCGATCTTCGGCCGCGCCCGCGTTACCCAGACAGTCCGTCCCTCCGCGTCGCGGCGCGGCAGCTTTTCCCAGGGGACCGCCGGTCCGCCTGCGATCCAGGCTTCGAAGCCGCCCTCGAGGCTCTCGGCATCGATACCGGCATGGCGCAGGTAGGCTGCAACGCCATGGCTGAGCTTGCTGCCCTTCTGGCAGACCACGACGACGGAATCGGCATCGACGCTGCCGGCCCAGGACGCTACCTCGGTATGGTCGCGCCGGATCGAGCCCGGCACCAGGCGCGGATCGAGCCCGAAGTCCTCCTTCGTGCGAACGTCGATAATGCAAGGCGCACCGGGAGTTCCGATGAGGCGGCTGAGCTTGTCGGGAGAAATTTCGAGAAATGACGGCATGACGCGTCCCTCCGTTGATCGGTTCTGTTGGACGCGATTCTTCAGCATGACGCCTCGTGGGGTGATCGCGACCCCATGGGAAAACCATGCAAAAGTGCCCCCGCCATGTCAAGGGCATTGGGTCGCGGCGGCTGCTGTCCGCAGGGCACCCGATCGGCCGGCATCTCGTCCTCCGGGACAAGAATGAAGAGGACGAAAACTCAATCAACATAGGCGCTTCGGCCCAGAACGGAACAAAATGCCCACTTCGGCATTCTTCTGTCACCGAAAGAGGAGAAAGTACCATGACGTACGACCCCAATAATGCCAACGACCCCAACCGCCCCCTGAACCCAAATTTGGATCTGCGCACCACGCCGAGCGCGCGCAACAATAATACGTGGGTTGTCTGGGTCGCTGCATTGGCCGTGATCGCTGTCGCTGCATTCGCCTATTCGCAGTGGAGCACCCCCGGCACATCGCCGGATACGACAGCCTCCACGACCCAATCCGAGCCGGCGCCGGCCAAGCCGATCGCTCCGACCGACAACAGCGCAACGCCCGCACCGGCACCGGCACCGGCCACTCCGCCGGCTGCCCCTGCCCAGCAGTAACCGCTGCTCGGCCAAAGGAAGCCGGCCGGATGCCGGCTTCCTGACCGCTGTGGGCTCTTGAAGATTAGTAAGCAAACCCTACTTAAGGGATATCATATCTGTCTCTAACGGCTGACCACGGATGTACTGGCAGCCGTTATCGAGACTGATCGAGGAAGGTCGGTGCGAGTTTCGCCCGGCCTTTTTCTTGACCTCGTCATCGATGCCGAATGGGGCAGTCATGCCTGCTCCTGCCAAAGCGCTACCCGAAAATCGAAAGCGATTGTCGCGGCGCTCCAGGCCGACCTAAAGCGCCATGCGTGCTTTCGAACGCACAATGGACGCTCTAACACCTTGAATTTACGCATCGTGCTTTCCGAAAATCGATTCCGATTTTCGGGCCGATGCGCTAGCGCCTTGCACTCGACCGCTTGGTCGGGCAGGTTGGCGGCGCGATGACGATTCAAGGAGGCTGATGTGGCGCGAAGCTACAGCGTCTATGACGTGTTCACCGATCGAAAGCTTGCGGGCAACCCGCTGGCGGTGATCTTCGACGGAGACGATCTCAGCGACGAGGCGATGCAGGCGATCACCCGGGAGCTTAATCTCTCCGAGACGGTGTTCGTGCAGCCTTCGAGCAACCCCGCCTATGCAGCGCGGCTGAGGATATTCACGCCGGGGCGCGAGCTGCCCTTTGCCGGCCATCCGACGGTCGGCACGGCGGTGGCGCTGGCCGAGCGGGCTCATGGCGCGACGACCCGCGATCTCGTCTCGGTACTCGAGGAAAATGTCGGGCCAGTGCGCTGTGCGGTGCGACTGAGGGAGGGCGAAGCGAGCTTTGCCGAATTTGACCTGCCGCGTAAGTCGCAGCCGGCCATCATGCCGCTCGACAAGCTCGGCATTGCCGATGCGCTGTCGCTGAAGGTGACCGAAATCGGCTTCGAAAATCATGTCCCATCGGTCTGGAGCGCCGGTGTCCCCTTCCTGCTCATTCCGGTGCACGATGTCGGAGCCGCGCAGCGGGTGGAATTCGATCCGCAGCTCTGGGAAAAGATCGTGCCTTTCGTCGACGGTGCGCTCGCCTCGGCCTATGTCTATTGTCGCGGCGGCGTCAACCACGTGGCGAAGTTCCATGCGCGCATGTTTGCAAGCGGCATGGGCATCGTCGAAGACCCGGCTACCGGGGCGGCAGCGGCGGCGCTCTCCGGAGCGATCCACCATTTCGACCGGCTGACGGACGGACATCATCCAATCATGATCGAGCAGGGCGTCGAGATGGATCGTCCATCCTTTATCCACCTTCATATCGATGTCGACGGCGGGACGATCTCCAACGCGCGCATCGGCGGCCAGGCGGTGCGGCTGGCCAGCGGCACGCTCGACCTCTGATTTCACCGGAGCGCCGCGCGTCCGCCAGGACGCGCCCTATCACTTTGAATCGGCGCATAATCCTTTCCGAAAATCGCTTCCGATTTTCGGGGTTATGCGCTGCATTTCAGCCATGCCGAAAAATCTTCGCGATTAACCAAAGAAATTTCGCCTATGCGCTGGACAAGCCTGCCGATCCTGTTTATACGCCCCGTCACACCGCGCAGCCAAGCGCGAACGGGTGATTAGCTCAGTTGGTAGAGCAGCTGACTCTTAATCAGCGGGTCGTAGGTTCGAGCCCTACATCACCCACCAAATCTCTTGAAAAGATTGATGTTTCTGAATTCAGGCCGGATTTTCCGGCCTGCCGGGAACCGTTCTGGACGCCGGCGGCATGGTTCGTCTTGCCCTCAAGGCTGGCCGCCGCGATCCGCGCGCCCTATCTCCCTCTCACAGACGGGAGGGGTGCATGAGAAGCGTTATTTTGGCCGTCGCCTTGTCTCTGCCCTTGCCGGCCTTTGCCGCCGGTGCAACGGAGGTCAATGCGGGCGATCACAGCTGCGGCGAGCTTGCGCAGATCATCCGTCAGAATAAAAAGGTCTTTGTCCGCGTCGGCTTTGGCGGCCGCAGCTTCCGCTATCCGCCCGCCCAATGCAGCATGGGCGACAAACGCACCACCACCAGTTTTCGCGATGCTAAGGGGAAACAGTGCATTCTCGACTATGCCTGCGTCTTCGACCCGGCATCGCCCTATAATTTCCCCTAGAGCGCCGTTCGTCCTTTCGGACGCACAAAGGACGCTCTAACACTCTGATTGCGCCAGCCGCCTCTTTCTCACATGCAGGAGTTTCCATGAAAAGCACTGTTCTAGCCGTCGCATTGCTGTTTCCGTCCGCAGCCCTTGCCGTCGAGGCGGTGGAGGTCAATGCCCGCGATCACAGCTGCGAGGAGCTTGCGCAGATCATCAGGAAGGACAAGGCTGTTTTTGTGCGCATGGGCTTTGGCGGCCGCAGCTTCCGTTATCCGCCGGCCAGGTGCAATCTGGGCGACAAGTACGACACCGCCAGGGTAAGGGATGCCAACGGCAAGCTTTGCCTTCTCGACTACGAATGCGTCTACGATCCCCAGTCCTTCTATAACAGGATCCCCAAATAATATCCTGAAGCGTCGCCCAATACGGTTCCAGGCATCGGCTTCGAATCTCATGGGAGGCACGAACCACCGCCCTCTTCCTTCGAGGCCCCTTCCGGAGCACCTCTGGATGAGGGCTGATTGGTGTGGCGTGACGCGGACGAACTGATCGCCTATGCGCCGGCCTTGCCGAAATACCAGTCGATCACCGGCAGCATGGCGATGTTATAGGGATAGGCCGAGGGATCAGCCGAGCGGATGGCCACGGCGCCCGCGATCTCCTGGTCGTCGGCGACCAGCATGTGGCGCTCGATCTGCTCGATCATCTCGTCCGCCGTCATCTCGAAGCGGAAGAGCCGCAGCAGCGTTACCGTGCGCTTGTTATGGGTGGCGAACAGTCCCTGCCCCGCGACGGCATCGGCAAGATCGAGCCCGGTCTCTTCGTGGACCTCGCGGCGCATGTTTGCCTCGATGTCGCAGCTGTTGTCGACGATATCCTCCGGTTCGAGCGAACCGGCGGCGAAATAGACCTGGCCGGGATTGGCGGTATGGGCGCCCATGCGGATCGCCACCAGCGCGCCGTCGGAGCTTTCCAGCACCGGATAGGCGAAGACGTGAATGCCGCCCTGACGCTGCGGCTGCCGGCGCCACCACATGAACGCGGAAAAGGGAATAACATGGCCCTCGCCCACAATCCCGTCTTCGCTGAGCGATATCAGTCGCTGGAACACCATGCGCCCGTCGAATAGCGCCGGGTTGGCAGCGGTCTCTCGTGCCCAGTTCTCTCGAATCGCCGCTTCTTCGGTGGCGACGAGGGGATGGGGGCCGGGCAGGACGCGCAGATCCACGCCGGCAATCGGGAAGACCGTCGCCGACGGCGGCCAGCCGGCGAAATCATCGGAGAAATTGGCGTTGGTGAAATTCATGTTCAAATTCGTTTTCATGTTCGCTTTCAGGGGAGATCCAGTGTCATGACGACGGGGCAATGATCGGACGCCTTCGGCCTGTCCCAACCGGTGCGCGGATAACGCTCCACCTCCTGCCCTGGCGGGAAGATGGTGCGGTAGGGCTGGCCGCTGCGGATGATTTCGGGCAGGCGACCGGCATTATGGGCGGCGAGCGCTGGTGAAAGCCAGAGATAGTCGAGCTGGCAGAGCCACTGCTCCTGCGGCCCGCGCGCATGATAGAGCGTCCAGCGGTCCAGCGCCGCGCGGCGGCGTACGACGTTTTCGGCAAAGCCGTCGCGGCTGAAAACGTCGAGCGCGCTTTCGGCCTCGTCCTGATGCTCGAAACGATAGCCGGCGCCCCGCCGGCCGATGACGTCGACGCGCTCCTGATAATCATTCATGTCGCCGCAGATGGCGAAGCTCTTGGTGCCCGCGTGATCCGCACCGAAACGATCCTCGATGATACGGCGCACCGCGCGCGCCTCGGCACGG
Organism: Rhizobium sp. IY2; assembly: GCF_047532935.1. Classification (NCBI taxonomy): domain Bacteria; kingdom Pseudomonadati; phylum Pseudomonadota; class Alphaproteobacteria; order Hyphomicrobiales; family Rhizobiaceae; genus Rhizobium; species Rhizobium sp. IY2. The sequence continues at coordinate 558,898 of NZ_JBLKNU010000001.1, read as the reverse complement.
CGGATCGGCATGGTCGATTGCCGCCCGTCCAGCCCGTCGCGCGGATTGCCCATCGACTTGAAATGCACGACATAGAGCGAAAACGGCCGGCCGCCGATCAGAAGGTCGAGCTCCAGGCAATCGCGCTTGAAGATCTTGTCGTCGATGCGGTTGGTGAGCCCCAGTTCCTCGTCGAACAGATCGAGATCGCGATAGGTCGTCATTGCATGGCTGCGGATGTCCCTGAGCTCGATCTTCTGGCCGTCGCGCGTTTCCTCGCGCATCAGCACCGCGACATCGATGCCGCGGCTGTCATTGCCCTCGACCAGATATTTCTGCCGGTAGCCGTTTCCGACCATGCGGAAGAGATAGCCGTATTCAAAGGCCTGAAGAGCCGCCATGTTGTCGATTTCCTGCAGGCAGAGGATGTCGGCATCCGCATCGGCGATCGCGAGCGCCGTCATCTGCCGCGTATCGTCGGTCGCAGCGATCACCCGAGCCTGCTCGAGTTGCTGGTAGACGCCCTCGCTCGACACTTGGAAAAGCTTGATGACGCGGTCCTGGCGCAGCTGATTGCGGAAGCCGGTGAAATCGAAACGGGTCAGGAGATTTTCGACATTGAAGGTGGCGAGGCGAAGCGACATGGGAAGGATCCGGTTGCGGGGAGTACCTTAACCAGCAGAAGCCGCAGGAAAAGATGGCCGGCCAAGAAATATGCGGACAACCACCCCTCTTGCGGCCCCGGAGGCGATTGCCAGTGACTTAGGCCGCTGACATGCTCCCGCAGGCTCCGAATAATTCGTCCCGGACGACATTCACCGGTTCCGGGGCGGGAGCATTTCATGAAACGGATTTCTGCATCGATTGCGGTTTTGACTGCCCTCGCCGGCACCGGCCCGGCACTTGCAGACAGCTACGGTGCCATCACCTATTCGCCATCAACGGGCGCTCTGGGTTAGTCCAATGCCAATGACAATCGCGGCGACGCCGAAACCGTCGCCCGGCGCAATTGCGACAGCAGCGCCGATGACTGCCGCATCGCCATCTGGTTCCGCAATGGCTGCAGCGCGGTGGCCGTCGGCCATCGCGGCGGCTGGGGTTACGACAACCGTGAGGCCCAGCGTCAGGCGATCGGCAGCTGTGGACGTCAGACCGGAACCTGCCGTGTCATCCGCTGGCAATGTTCCGGCAGCGAGTGATCCCGAAAGGGCGCGGGCGTCTCAAAGCCGCCATGCCGCGCGCACCGATAACCTGAGACTGTCACCCGTCCGGACTGGAAAGCGGGAATAGGCCCGCAGCGCCTGCCCGTCGGCGAGGGTGAGCTTCAATGCATAGCGCTCGCCCTCGAAGAGAACGGATTCGACCGCCGCCGCGATCCCCTCGCCGGCGGCGGTATTCTCGCCGGAGACCATCACATCCTCCGGCCGGACGAGGACATCCATCCGGTCGCCGCTGGCGGTCCCGGCGACAGCACCGGCAAACAACGGCTCCAGCACAGGCCGGTCAAACGCCCTGCAATTTCCGGCAATCCGCGGCAGCGTCACGATCGCCCCTCGCCCGATCAGCCCGCCGACGACGCGGCCTTCCGGCCGGGCGTAGATCTCGGCCGGTGACGCCACCTGCAGCAGTCGCCCTTCCGACATGACGGCAACGTCGGTCGCGAGCGCCATCGCCTCGCTCTGGTCGTGGGTGACATAGATCATCGTCGCGCCCGAGCGTTGATGGAAATCGCGGAACGTTTCCTCCATCTCCTGTTTCAGGTGGCGGTCGAGATTGGCGAGCGGCTCGTCGAGCAGCACGACGTCGGGCGATGTGACCAGGCAGCGGGCAAGCGCCACGCGCTGGCGCTGGCCGCCGGAAAGATCGGCCGGCCGCCGTTCGGCATATTCGGCAAGCCGCACGATGCCGAGCGCATCGCGCACCTTCGTCCGATAGGTCTCGCCCGAAATGCCGCGCACCTTGAGGGGATAACCGACATTGTCGGCGACGCTCATATGCGGCCAGAGCGCATAGGACTGGAACACCATCGCCATGTTTCGCTTTTCCGGCGGCAGCGATTGCGCGGCATCGGCAAGCAGCCGCTCGCCGAGATGGACCGACCCGTCGGTCGGCGTCTCGAAACCGGCGATCATGCGCAGCACCGTCGTCTTGCCGCAGCCGGAAGGCCCGAGCAGCGCCAGGAAGCCACCCTCACGCACATCGAGCGAAAACCCGCTGACGACAGCCCGTCCGGTGCCGAAATCCTTGCCGAGCTGATTGAGGATCAGCCTCGCCATGGGACCACTCCTTTCGGCAGCTGTTTGGCCAGAAGCTCAAGCAGCAGCATCAGCATGACGACCATGACGACGACGAGCACCGAAAGCGCCGAAGCAAGGTCGGAACTGCCGCTGTCATCGAGATTATAAATGGCGACACCGAGCGTCTGCGTGCCGGCCGACCAGAGAAGTGCGGAGATCGTCAGCTCGTTGCAGGCGATCAGGAAGACGAGGATGACGGAGGCGCCAGCGGCCGGCGCGATCAGCGGCACGATGATATCGGCAAGCCGGCGGAAGAAGCCGGCCCCGGAAAGCCGTGCCGCCTCTTCGAGCGCCGGATCGAGCTGATGAAAGGCATTGACCACCGGTTTCAGGCTGACGGCGAAGAAGGAGGAGAAATAGGCAATCAGGATGATCCAGATCGTGCCGTAGAGCGAGACGCGCAGGAATGGGATGGGTGCAGCGAACACCAGGATGAAGGAAACAGCCATGACGATGCCGGGCAGCGAATAGGGTATTTCGATGAGGCCGGAAACGATGCGGGAAGCCGCATCCTTGCGCCGCGTCAGCGCATAGGCTGCAAGCATTGTCACCACCAGGAGACCAAGCGCGGTGGCGCCGGCAAGCGACAGCGAATTGACAAAGGCCGTGCGCGTCACCGCCTGCCGGAACAGGATCTCCTCAAAAGCATGCAGCGACATGGTCTTGAAGGTGAGCGGCACGCCATAGGCCGGCACCAGCGCGCCGGCAAGGAGCGCGAAGAAGGGCGCCGCCAGCATGAAGAACAGGATCACCCAGACGAGTGGCGCCAAGGCAAATCGCCAGGCACCGAGTTCGAAGGCGGCGCTCGCTCCGGATAGACCGATGACACGGTAGTCGCGGCCACGCAGTGCCCGGTCCTGGATCATCAGGCCGACGACCGAGATGATGGCGATGATCGCCGAGAGCACGGCGACATCGCCGAAGGTCCGGCTGGTGAAGGCGGAAAACTTGGTGAAGATGAGCGTCGGCAGCGTGAAGATCGAGGCCGGAATGCCGAGAATGGCGGGAATGCCGAAATTGCCGGTGCAGGAGACGAAGGAAATTGCCGCCCCGGCGATGATGCCGGGCAGCGACAGGGGCAGGATGATGTCGCGGAACACCCGCAGGCTGGAGGCGCCGGAAAGCCGTGCGGCCTCGACACCGTCGCGCGGCAGCGTCATCAAGCCGGCCCGAAGCGCCAGATAGACCAGCGGCGCATGCTGGACGCCGTAAAGCAGCGCGATACCACCCACCGAATAGAGCGGCTGCGGCGAGCCGAGCGGCGGGGCAATGGAAAGCGCCTTCAACATCGGGCTGGAGGGGCCGGACATCTGCACCCAGGCCAATGCCGTCACTTGCGGCGGGATCATCATCGGCAGCACGAAGAAGAAGCTGAGTGGCCCCTTGGCGCGGATATCGGTCAGCGTCAGCAGAAAGGCGAAGAGGCAGCCGATGACGAGCGAGATGATCGTGCCGAGGATGGCGGTGACAACCGTGTAATAGGTTGCCGACCACAGCGACGCCTCGCTCAAAACAGTCATCACGCCGCCATCGGCGAAGGCCGAGATCCCGACCATGGCAAGACGAGCGAGCGGCAGCACGCTGAGGATCAGGACGACGATGACGACAAAAGGAAACAGCCAGGCGGGCTGGCTGTTTCCTGTTTTGACATATCCGTGCATGAAAGTATCAGTTCGAACCGTAGATGCCCGAGAAGGTCTTCAGGTCCTGGTCGGTATTCTTCAACGCTTCGGCCGCCTTGATAGGCAGGACCTTGATGGTGTCGCGCGCCGGGAAGCCTTCCGGCACCTTCATGCCGTTGCGGGCCGGGATGTAGCCGAGCTTCTGAAAGCCTTCCTGGCCCTTTTCGGAGAGCACATAGTCGACGAACTTCTTGGCGGCGTCGGCATTCTCAGTGCTGGCGAGGATGCCGACCGGCTCGGTGACAACAGAAACGCCTTCGCTCGGGAACACGAAATCGACCGGAGCGCCCTTGGCCTTCTCGCGGATCGGCAGATAGTCAACGACCACGCCATAGGCCTTCTCGCCCGAGGCGACCGACTTCAGCACGGCGCCGTTGCCGCCGGCCGCGATCGCGCCGTTTTCCGCGAGCGACTTGTAGAAATCCCAGCCGAGGCCGGGAACGGCGGCAAGCGTCTGGGCGTGGATGAGTGCCGCACCCGAAGCAAGCGGGCTCGGCATGGTGACGAGGCCCTTGGCTTCCGGCTTGGTCAGATCCTTCCAGCTCGCAGGCTTCATCGAAGCCGACGTGTTGTACATGATGCCTGTCGTGATCAGCTTGGTGGAGTAGTAGTAACCGTCGGCATCATAGAGGGCAGCATCGTACCCTGCGGCTTCCGGCGACTTGTAGGCCAGGAGCCTGCCGTCTTCCTTGAGGCGCTCCAGCGTCACGACATCGGCGATCAGCAGAACGTCGGCGAGCGGGTTGCCGGCCTGGATCTCGGCCTGGAGCTTCGCCATGATCTTCGGCGTGCCGTCGCGCACCCAGTCGACCTTGATATCAGGATTGGCGGCCATGAACCCATCGACCGTTGCCTGCGCATCTTCGTTCGGCTGGCTGGTGTAGAGAACGAGGTTTGCGGCCGAAGCCGGAAGGGCAAAGAGGCTCGCGGCGACAAGTGCTGCGGCAGAAACGATCGTTTTCATGGGAAGGATCCTCGATTTCGATACCCCTCCCTTATTAGGGGTCGTTGACAGCGATGTGACAGCACGCCGCAGCCGCCAGGCCCAGGCTTCACAACCTTCCTTGACCTCCCCCGGCTTTGCCGACAATCGGGGCGATAGCTGTGGCGCAATCTCGCAGGCGTCGTCTTCAACCCTGTGAAACATCCGATCATCTGGTATCCTGGCGCCAAGCAATCTCACCCAGGCGTGAACACTCGGAGATTGCCATTGCCGGGCTTTGCGCTACGTCACTCACGTTTCAATGAAGGAGGAATTTCTATGGAATATCGTCTGCTCGGCCGTTCCGGCCTGAAGATTTCGACTTTGACCATGGGCACGATGACCTTCGGCGGCGTCGGCTGGGCGAAGACCGTCGGGGACCTCGGCGTTTCCGAGGCTCGCAAGATGATCGATATGTGCATCGATGCCGGCATCAACCTGATCGATACCGCCAATGCCTATTCATCAGGCGAATGCGAAAACATCATCGGCGAGGTGCTTTCCGGCAAGCGGCCGCAGGGTGTGCTGCTCGCCACCAAGGCCCGCTTCAGCATGGGCGACGGCCCGAACGACCAAGGCCTGTCGCGCTACCACCTGGTCCGCGAATGCGAGGCGAGCCTCAAGCGCCTGAAGACCGATGTCATCGACCTCTACCAGGTGCATGAATGGGACGGCCAGACGCCGCTCGAAGAGACGATGGAAGCCCTCGATACCCTGATCAAACAGGGCAAGGTGCGTTACGTCGGTTGCTCCAACTATTCCGGCTGGCACATCATGAAGGCGCTTGGCATTGCCAACGAGCACAGGTACCAGCGTTTCGTCAGCCAGCAGATCCACTATACGCTGGAAGCCCGTGATGCCGAATATGAGCTGCTACCGATCTCGATCGACCAGGGCCTCGGCGTGCTGGTCTGGAGCCCGCTCGCCGGCGGCCTGCTCTCCGGCAAGCATCGCCGCAACCAGGCAGCCCCTGAAGGCACGCGCCAATTCGCCGGCTGGACCGAGCCGCCGATCCGTGACGAAAACCGTCTATGGAACATCGTCGAGACACTGGTCGCGATCGGCCAGGAACGCGGCGTTTCGGCGGCTCAGGTGGCGCTCGCCTGGCTAATCGGCCGCAAAGCCGTGACCTCGGTCATCATCGGCGGCCGCACCGAAGCCCAGTTCCGCGACAACATCGCCGCCGCCGAGCTGAAGCTGACGGACGAGGAGCGCAAGCGCCTCGACGCGGTCAGCCTGCCACTGGTGATCTATCCCTACTGGCACCAACTGAACACGGTCAGCGACAGGCTTGGCGAGGCCGATCTCGAGCTTTTCGCCCCGCATCTGCAACAATAGGCAGCGGATCAAGCACTGCACGGCCGCCACAAAACTCCAAGTCAACTAGGGCGTGAACTCATAAAAACGCAGCCATAGTCGCATGGAGGCGACGGGGGTCCGCTCGCCAATGGTTGCATCTCCTGATAAGCTCAGCATCACACTTCAGCTTAAATTAAGCCCCGATCTGGAGGCCTCGCATGCCTTGCAGCAGCGCGCTCGCTCCGTTCGTCATCGCCGCTCTCGTGGCCCTCGGTCCGCTGCCGGCTAGAGCGCAGAACAATGCTGCGCCACCGCCGGCGGCAATCTCCCACAGGGCCAAGCTTTGCGGGATGTGTCACGGTATGAAAGGTATGCCGACTGTTAAGAACACGCCAATCATCGCCGGCCAGCACGAGTCCTCTTTGCTGATAGCTTTGCAGGAATATCGCAATGGAGAGCGCACCGACGACCTCATGGGCCGGATCGCGAAGAATCTTTCCGACGACGACATGAAGGCGCTTGCGGCCTACTTCTCCGCACTGCCCTGGCCCGCATACCGCGAGCCGGCCGACGCAGCGAGCATTACCCGCGTCCGAGCGCTCGACGCCGGGAAGAAGTGCACCTCGTGCCACCGGGAGGGTTTCGTCGGATACGCCAACACTCCGCGCGTCGCAAATCAGAAGCTGGACTACCTGATCAAAACCCTCTCCGACTTTCGCGATAACAAGCGCCCGAACATGCCCAGCATGACGGCCTTGGTGCGCAATTTTTCGGCCGACGACATCGCTGCCATGGCTCACTATCTTGCCGGCCTCTGACGATCAGTTCGGGGTCGGCGATGCACCGAATAGGGCCGACGAATAGCGATCACTGCGTTACGGCGATTGGCACCTCTTGCCCACGAACAAGCTATCCGTGCGCCGGTCATTTCTGGCCGTTTATCTGCTTAACAACCGCTCTGATTGCACTGCGTGACCTTTATGGCAATTGCTACATAAGTCCGCAAAAGTGTGCAGCGGTTTTGCGACCACGACATGGGTAAATCAAAGACCTAAAGCGTGGCAGGCGAATCTGAAGGATCGCGCCATACTTTAGTCGTCACAAAAGATGCACTTTCGCCGTGTTATCGTCAGACCCCGCCACTCCCGCGAGGTTCTCCATGCTGAAGAATTACAAGGTCCTGAAGGGCACGGCGAGCGCACTTGCCCTCGACGACGACAACGATCCTCATATCGAGATCCGCATCGAGGCAAACGGCGTCAGTTATCGCATCGCGCTCAATGTCCGCTCCAAGGAAACGCCGCACGATCTGCTCTACGCCAATATCGTCGATTTCAAGCACTCAGCGCTGACGGAGGCGCTCGAAGCGCTGCCGATGGGGCTGATCGACATCCGCAAGGACCGTCCGGAGCTTGCGATAGACTATGTTCGCGGCGGGCTGATCGAACGCGAGGATATGAATGTCGCACCCTTCCAGCTATCCGGCCCGAAGAACGACCTGCGCGACTTCATCGAGCCGATCGTCCAGGAAGGCATTGCCGATTCCGACGTGCATTTCTACGCCTTCGGCGAGGCCTGGGGTCCTGAGCACAACAAGCCGGACCAATATTTCCGTTTCGAGCCGGGCAACGGCATCCACGACATTCACATGAACCAGGGCGACGGCGGCAGCTTCAAGGCGACCAACGGCCCCAACCAGGACGGCGCCCTTCTCGTCCACTTCAACGATACCGACGAATGGGCGGCGATCTTCCTCTGCTTCCAGTCGCAGAATTGGAACACCGATGCGGCGACCGGCCATCCGGTTTCCGACAGCCGTGGCGGCCAGGGCCGCGGCGAAGGCACGCGCCGACCGCAGCCGATCGTCGCCTCGTCGCTGCGCATCGTCGCCGCGCTGATCAACCCGGTGAACGGCGAAGGCGGCACCGAGGCCGAAACGGTCACGATCATCAACCGCTCCGACATGACCGCATCGCTCGACGGCTGGAAGCTGGAAGACGAAAACGGCAGGACCCAGACACTGTCGGGGTCGCTTGGCGCAGGCGAGTTGCGCACCGTGGCACTCGATGCCGCGGCCGGCGGCCCGCAGCTTGCCAACAGGGGCGGCGACATCATCCTGCGCAACGCCGACGGCGCCGTGGCCGACCGGGTCGGCTACGGCAAGAGCGAGACGGCGAACGAAGGCTGGACGACGATCTTCTGATCGACGCCCTCGCCAGCCTGGATCAGCCGCCGATTTCGGCCGAGATCAGCGCGCCCAAGCGGCCGATGCCGTCCTCGATCATCTGCTCGTTGGCGCAGGAGAAGCTGACGCGGAAGGTGTTGGCGCCGGAACCATCGGCGAAGAATGCCTTGCCGGGTACGAAGGCGACCTTGGCGGTCTCCAGCGATTTCGCCAAGAGCTTGGCGCCATCCATCCCCTCCGGCAGCGTGATCCAGATAAACATGCCGCCCTCCGGCTTCGTCCAGCTCGTGCCTTTGGGCATATATTTCTCGAGTGCCGTCAGCATGCAGTCACGGCGCTTGCTGTAGGCGGCCTTGATCTTGGCGACCTGCGCGTCGAAGCCGCGCTCGGCGACATCTGATATCGCCATCTGGTTGATCGTCGAGGAATGCAGGTCGGCCGCCTGCTTCATCAGCACCAGCTTGCGGATGACAGGCGCATTGGCGACGATGAAGCCGACGCGAAGGCCAGGCGCCAGCGTCTTCGAGAAGCTGCCGCAATAGATGGTGCGCGTATCGTTGATATGGCCCTTTTCGGCAATCTCGAGCGCCAGGATCGGTGGGATCGGATCGCCGTCGTAACGCAACGACTGGTAGGCCGCATCCTCGATGACGGCGATGTCGAGGTCTTCGGCTAATGCCAATACCTTCTTGCGGCCATCGAGATCGACGGTCTCGCCGGTCGGGTTGGAGAAATCGGCGGAGAGATAGGCGAACTTCACCTTGCCGCCGGCAGCCGCTGCGGCCGCCCGATAGGATTCCGGCGTCCGGTTGCCGTTCGGCGTCAACTGGTCATAGGCCGGTTCATAGGCGTTGAAGGCCTGCAGCGCGCCGAGATAGGTGGGCCATGTCACCAGCGCGGTATCACCAGGCGACAGGAAGAGCTTGCCGAGATAATCCAGGCCCTGCTGCGAGCCTGATACAATGAAGACGTTGTCGAGTTCGCAGGGGATGCCGAGAGCTGCCATCTGCTTGACCAGCCATTCGCGCAGCGGCTTGTAGCCTTCGCTCACTGAATATTGCAGCGCCGAGTTGACGGCGGCGCCGTCGAAGATATCGGCATAGGCCTGCTTGAATTCCCGATCCGGAAACAGCGCCGGATCAGGGATGCCGCCGGCAAAGGAGATGATGTCGGGCCGGTCGAGAAGCTTCAGCAACTCGCGGATCTCGGATGCGCGCATGCGCGACGAGCGCGACGCAAACATGGTGTCCCAGTTCAGCATGGGGTTTCCTCATATTTTCTATACCGCCGACAAACCATGCCAGGGAAATTATGTCAATAATACTGACCTATTTTCTTGTCATGGTGACAAGCGTAGACGCCATCCGATATCGAAGACGCTCGATCCCGAATTTGCTGCTCGACGTCAGCCACTCCAAGCGATTATTCCTCTGATCAAAGTCGAAACCGGCTGATTCAGACCTTTCCAAGACCAGCTCGGCGGCAGTAGTGTCGCCGCCACTATTCAAATTACTATCAAGGTGCCAGCAATGACCGTGACGTCGGCCTCTCCTGAAATCAAAATCGAACTCCACCAGTCTCCCGTCTCCGACGCCGATCGCATCCAGGCACTGGAGACACCCGGCTTCGGCAAGGTGTTCACCGATCATATGGTCCTGGCACGATGGACTGCCGACAAGGGCTGGCACGATGCGAAGGTTACGCCCAGGCGGCCGCTGGAGCTCGATCCCGCGAGCGCCGTGCTGCATTATGCTCAGGAAATCTTCGAGGGCATGAAAGCCTACAAGGCAGACGATGGCCGGATTCTGCTCTTTCGGCCTGAAGAGAATGCCCGCCGCTTCGCGCAGTCTGCAGCCCGCATGGCGATGCCTCCTGTGCCCGAAGAACTCTTCCTGAAGGCCGTCGAAGAACTGGTCCGCATTGACAAGGCTTGGATTCCGTCCGGCGACGCCAGCCTCTACCTTCGCCCCTTCATGTTCGCCAACGAGGCGTTTCTCGGTGTTCGTCCGGCTCAGGAATATATCTTCTGCATCATCGCCTCTCCGGTCGGCGCCTACTTCAAGGGCGGCGCGAAGGCCGTCTCCCTGTGGGTCGAGACCGAATACACCCGTGCGGCTGCCGGCGGCACCGGCGCTGCAAAATGCGGCGGAAACTACGCAGCCAGCCTCGTGGCGCAAGCCGAGGCGGCGAAGAAGAATTGCGATCAGGTCGTCTTCCTCGACGCAACAGAGCATCGTTGGGTCGAAGAACTCGGCGGCATGAACGTCTTCTTCTTGATGAATGACGGATCGGTGGTGACCCCGCCCCTTGGCGGCACGATCCTGCCGGGCATCACCCGGGCCTCCGTGATCGTACTCGCCGAAGAAAGAGGCTTGCGCGTCGAGCAGCGTCCCTACTCCTTCGCGGAATGGCAAGACGACGCTGCCAGCGGCAAGCTCGTCGAAGCCTTCGCTTGCGGCACTGCCGCAGTCCTGGCGGGCATTGGCCTGGTTCGACATGCCGGCGGCGAGTTTCTGGTCGGAGACGGACAGACCGGCAAATTGACCAGCGAACTGCGCCAGCAGCTCGTCAGTCTGCAGAAGGGCGTAACGAACGATGAGCGCGGCTGGACCCGCCTTATCCCGGCCTGAATTCCCGACGTTCCACGCAAACGGCGGCGTCAACACCGACATGGTGGGCGCCGCTCTCCGCCTCGCGCGCAAAGCCGCCGGGCTGTCGACCCTATTCCGCCCTCGCCGGAGTTCGTGTCGAGCTGCACGATACGCTACGATGCTCTTCGAGCGGACGGCCACCAAGCAATCCGCGGATCTCTTTCGAAACCGCGCGCCGCCCGGTCTTTTGTGGCCGAGTCAGCGGGAAGAATCATCGCTACTTCTCCTTTGGCGACCAAAATAGCACTAACGCCGAAAACACTTCGTCATTGACGGATGTCAGATGAATTCTTACCATTCATCTATCGATGGAGGAAAGGTAAGAATGACAACCGCAACCCTCTCCACAAAATTCCAGATCTCCATTCCCAAGGAAGTGCGCGAACAGCAGCACTGGTCGGCGGGGCAGGAATTCGTGTTCATCCCCAAAGGGAAAGGCGTGCTGCTGATGCCGGTCCCGACGCTTGCCGATCTTCGCGGCATTGCCGAAGGCGCTGACAAGGAAAACTACCGCGACCGGAACGACCGTTTCTGATGCGCGTGGTCGACAGCTCCGCATGGATAGAATGGCTGACGAAAAGTGCCGCCGGAACCCGGTTGCAGGCCAATATCCCGGTGCGCGATCAATGCATCGTTCCAACGATCGTGCAGCTCGAGCTCTCCAAATGGCTGGCACGCGAGAAGGACGAGGAAGCCGTCGACAGCTTCATCGCTTATACCGCGACATGCATGGTTGTCTCTCTCGACACGACGCTTGCCCGCCGTGCTGCCGAAATCTCGACGATCCACAAACTCGCCACCGCCGATGCGATCATTTATGCGACCGCGGAGCGCCATGATGCCGACATCCTGACCTGCGACGCCCATTTCAAGGATCTCGAACGCGTCATCTATGTCGATAAAAAAGACTGACCTGGATGTGACCCAAGTGCTCGACGGCGGAGCGCAACGCTTCTATCACAACGTGGGAAATGGTAATCTGGCATCAACCGGCATGGACGGACTGCACCGAATTCAATGGCGAAAATGACGATCTCTCTTCCGGATAATCTGGCGGATTACGTCGCACGCCGTGTCGCAAGCGGCAGATACGCCAATGCCAGCACATATCTGGCGGAACTCGTCCTGAGGGACCAGGACCATCGCAAGCTCGATGACGAAGAATTGCGTGAGATTCTGATGCTGGCCGAAGAGAGCGGCATCAGCGACCGGCGCATTGCCGATATCCTGTTGGAAACGAAGGCAAAGCTGCGTGACATCAACCTATAGGCTGACCCGAACCGCAGATGCCGTGCTGTCGGGCATCGACGAATATGCCAGCTTGCACTTCGGCGAGGCACAGGCGGATGCCTATCTTCTCGACTGGGACAGAATTTTCGTGCTTCTTTCGCGCGCGCCCTCCATGGGAGACGAATGCGAAGAGCTTGGCGTCGGCCTTCGCCGCCTTCTTCACATGCGCCACGTCGCCTTCTATCGTGAAATACCGGACGGCATCCTCGTCATCGACATCATCGGCGCCGATCGGCTCCCCGAAAGGCACCTTCAATCCAACCGACGCTCCCGAACGGCCGATCCGCATGCCTCGTGACAATACCTCTGACTTCTACAGGCAAAACGCCGAGACCTACGCCAACCGGGCGCGCAGCCTGCCGAAGCAGCAGCTCGATGCCTTCCTCGCCGGGCTTGCGCGGGGTGCGGCAATCCTCGAACTCGGCTGCGGTGGCGGACAGGACAGCGTCTACATGCTGTCGCAGGGTTTCGACGTGACGCCGACGGATGGCTCTGCCGAGCTTGCAACACAGGCCGAAGCGCTGATCGGCAGGCCGGTCAGGGTCATGCTGTTCCAGGAACTCGACGCCGACAGCGCCTTCGACGGCGTCTGGGCGCATGCGAGCCTTCTTCATGTCCCCCGATCCGAACTGCCCGACGTCTTCGCCCGCATCCGCCGCGCCCTGAGGCCCGGCGGCCTCCTTCACGCAAGCTTCAAGGCCGGGGAAGCAGAAGGCCATGACGGCTTCGGGCGTTATTACAACTATCCCTCCGCCGAATGGCTCTCGGAGCTTCTGACGAAAGGCGGTTGGAGGAATATCGCCCTAAGCGAATACGACGGCGGCGGATATGACGGCAAGCCGACGCGCTGGCTGACCGTCAGCGCACAACGATAAAGGCCGGAGCTTTCGCCCCGGCCCTCGATTCCTACAGTCTGAAAACCGCTTAGTTCACGCTCTTGTCGACCAGCTTGTTCTTGCCGATCCAGGGCATCATGCCGCGCAGCTTGGCGCCGACTTCCTCGATCTGGTGGCTGTCGTTCAGGCGGCGGATGCCTTTGAAGCGCGAGCCGCCAGCGCGGTATTCCTGCATCCAGTCGGAAGTGAACTTGCCGGTCTGGATGTCCTTGAGGACGCGCTTCATCTCGGCCTTGGTCTCAGCGGTGATGATGCGCGGACCGGAGACATATTCGCCCCACTCGGCCGTGTTCGAGATCGAGTAGTTCATGTTGGCGATGCCGCCTTCATAGATCAGGTCGACGATCAGCTTCACTTCGTGCAGGCATTCGAAATAGGCCATTTCAGGCGCGTAGCCGGCTTCAACAAGCGTTTCGAAACCGGCGCGGATGAGTTCGACCAGACCGCCGCAGAGAACGACCTGTTCGCCGAAGAGGTCGGTTTCGCACTCTTCGCGGAAGTTGGTTTCGATGATGCCCGAGCGGCCGCCGCCGACGCCGCAGGCGTAGGAGAGAGCGAGTTCAAGCGCATTGCCGGAAGCGTTCTGGTGAACGGCAACGAGGCAGGGAACGCCGCCGCCCTTCTGGTATTCGCCGCGAACCGTGTGGCCCGGGCCCTTCGGCGCGATCATGACGACGTCGACCGTGGCCTTCGGCTCGATCAGGCCGAAGTGCACGTTGAGGCCGTGGGCGAAGGCGATCGCCGCGCCGTCGCGGATATTTGCAGCGATTTCCGACTTGTAGATGTCGGCCTGCAGTTCGTCGGGCGTTGCCATCATCATCAGGTCGGCCCAGCCGGCGGCTTCGGCAACCGTCATGACCTTGAAGCCGTCGGCTTCAGCCTTCTTGACGGTCGGCGAACCGGCCTTGAGCGCGATGACGACGTTCTGGGCGCCGCTGTCCTTGAGGTTCAGCGCATGGGCACGGCCCTGCGAACCGTAGCCGATGATGGCGACCTTCTTGGCCTTGATGAGGTTGAGATCGGCATCACGATCGTAATAGACGCGCATTTGAAGTTCCTTCCCTTTGCTTGTCTTGTTGACTGTCATTAAAGCGGAATCAACCGAGAACCGGCATCTCCACCAGAACCTTGTCCGTGCCGTAGAGCCGGAGGAAGGCGGTAACCGCCCTCTCCGCCTGGCGCGCGGTATCCTTGAGGCCCGGCTCGCCGAGCAGCATGCGCACATGCAGATCGGAAACAACAAGGCCGTAAAGCGTGTGATAAGCCTCGTCGGCATCGGAAAAACGCAGGAGCCCTGCCCTCTTTCCGGCATCGATCAACGCCATGGCGCGCCGGTCGATCTGGCGGCGGCCGCGCTCGAGCAGCAGCTTGCCGAGCTTCGAGCCGTCGCGGTTCGACTGGCCGATCGCCAACCGGTTCAGCGCCAGCGAGACGTCGCCGGCGAGCACCTCCAGCAGATCACGCGCGAAAATGACCACATGGTCGTGCAGACTTGCCGCCGTCAGTCGCTCGCCGTTGCGCTCGAAGGTGCGCACTTTGCTCGCCTGATAGGCGATCATCGCCGACAACAACCCATCGCGATCGCCGAACCACTTGTAGAGGCTCTCCTTCGAGCAATTGGCGGCACGCGCCACACCCGAGGTCGTCAGCGCCTTCTCGCCGCCATCGACGAGCAACCGCAACGCCTGCTCCAGAACGGCGTTCTGGCGCGGCGAAAATTCGCTCGGCTCTGCGGTATCGACAGACACGGTCGTAGCTCCCATATACGTACCGTACGGTACGGTTCGTGAGGTTTATGCGATAAACCGATCAGATCGTCAAGAAGCCCGGATCAATTTTTTTAATACGGGAAACCGCGATGAAACACCAGAATTGGATAGGCGCGAATCCTTGGTGATCGCATATTGTCGCGGTACCCGTTTGCGCCTGGAGGCTTCGATGTCACGCCTGTCTGCAGCTCTTCTCCTGCTCGGAGCAATTTTCCTGGGCGGCTCAAGCGCTCTCGCGCAGTCCGACAGCGACGTCTATAACCGCATCGAAGAACTGCACGGCGACGCCGCAGGCTTCGACCGGCCGCTGCGCCAACTCGTTCGGGCGATGCGCTCGGGCGACGCCGAAACCATTGCCGGGCTTGCCGAATACCCGCTGACGGTCGAGGCCAGGGGCGAGACTTACGACGTCGAGAGCGCCGAAGATTTCATCGACAATTTCGACGATCTGGTGACGCCGGAAACGCGCCGCGCCGTCGGGCGCCAGCAATACGGGGATCTCTTCGTCAATAGCGACGGCGTCATGCTCGCGGGTGGCGCCCTCTGGATGGGCGCGGTCTGCGATGACGACGCCTGCGAGGAAAGCCATTGGGCGATCATCGCGATCAACAACTGAAATCTGGCGATGAGGAAAAGCCGATGAAATACCGGATCGCTGCCGCAGTCATCACCGCAGCCCTTGCCATCGCCGCAAATGCACAGGCGGCCGAAACGCGCTGCGGCTGGATTGAAAATCCGACGCCCGCCAACTGGTGGCTGGAAGATGCGGAAAACACCTGGACGATCATGACCCAGGGCGACGATGCCGGCGAGGTGGAAGGCATGGAGCTGATCTCCGACATCTCCGAACGTGAGTATGTCAGAACCAACGGCAATTACGGCTATGCCTGCGCCTGCATGAGTGTGGAGACGGATGGCAAGGAGCGCATCACGAAAATCCTCTCCTTCCGCCAGCTCAAGCTCGCCAAATGCCGTGCCGACAAGGCGCTGAAATTCCCCGGCTGATGAGCCGCGGCTTATAACGCCGTGGCGCAACCCGCCGGGATAGCCAAAGGCTCTGCCGGCATCGTCTTATCGATCGCGTAAAGCTTCGCGAAACCGGCATCCTCGATGACCGTCAGGCCCGACGGCATGAAGGTGCCGACATAGCGATCGAGAATATCGGCATTGGCGACCAGGACGAAATCGAAACGACTGCGCCAATCCGACAGATAGGGCGTGAAGTCTCGATATTGCTGCAACATTGTCGGGCATGAAAGCACACCCACCGACAGCAGATTGCCCTCTGGAACCGCGATCTCAGACCAGGGCGACAGAACGGAAAGTGGCTGCTTGCCTTTTGCGGTGAAGAGCGTCGGCACGAAAGCATGCGAGACGGGCACGGCAAGCGTCGGCAGATGCCGGAAAGTATCCAGTCCCCAGAAAAAATGCCGGTTGGAGTGGGCAAGGTAGCTCACTGTCTCAGGTTCATGCCCAAGTGGTAGCACGGCTGCACCGGCCGGCACCCTTTTCAGCACGCTCTCGACAGCGGCAACATCCTTTTGCGCCAGCCACCAGTTCCAGCCGATCCAGCCGGTACGGCCGAAGACCGCAAGATTGATGACGAGCGAAAGCAACAGCGCCTGCCGGCGCGGGAGATTGGCGAAGGGGCATACCATCGCCATGGCGACGAGCGCCGTCATGATCGGAAAGCGCCAACTGATCCATCCGGTGCCGAGCATGTGGCGAGGCGAAATACAGGAGAGCAGCAGCAGACCGCCAGCGGCGACGGCAAGCCCCGCATGCATGCGGATGTCGCCCGCTCGTGCGGCACGTGTGCAGATGAGGATCAGCGGCAGAACCAGTAAGACATCCACCACCGGGACATAGGTCGTGATGGCGGAGAGCAGATTGAGGACGATCAGGACGACGCTGTCGTTCCATGCAAGCCCAAGGCCGTTGCCACCGGCGTTGGGCAAAGATGCCGTGTGAAGGTAGAGCGCGAGCGGTGGCAAGACGCAGGCGCCAATCGCCAACGCCAACCGGCCGACGAGCCTCGTGAGACCCGCCTTCGATCGCAGTATGTCGATGCGCCACGAAAATTCGAGGCCGCAGACGATCGCCATATAGAAGCCGAGCGAGAAGATGTGCATCACCGTCAGCAGCAGCGAAGCGGCGAGCCGGCAGGCAAAAACCAGCGCGGGATTTTTGCCCTGCAGCCGGAGGTCGACGCAGGCGAAGAAGAGCGCCATGCCGAGGCCGATCTGGAAATTGATGAAGCCGCCGATCATGGTGGCGCACCAGCCGAGCGACAGCATGGCGGTCTGCCAGTGGTGCCGGCCGCCGAAAAGCGCGCGATGCAAGCCGATCGCGCCGAGCGGCGGCAGCACGATCGCCAGGAAAAGCAAAGTCCGCGCAAGCCTGTCGGCGCCGACAAGCGGTCCCAGCCAGGTGGCGAGAATGTCGATCCCGACATTGGTGAAGGTGCGGCTCCAATCGACCGCATAAATCTCAGGAAACGGCTGCTCGCCGATGCCGCCCGAAAGGAGCCATATCCGGGCGTAGTGATTGGGGTAATCGAGAACCGGCGGAAAACGAAACAGCACCACCAGCGCCGCGGCAAGCGCGACGAAAGCGGCGACCGCAATGGTGGAATCCTGTCTGGCGGCCAATCCCTGAGGCTCGCCTGCGACCACAGCAGGCGTGTCGATCTGGTCCATTATCCGATCCGACTGCTCTTTTGCGCTCGCGGAAACTCCCCGGATGTAAAGGCGACATCGAGTGCGGCGCGCTTATCGCTGGCGTTCATCTCCGGAAAAGCAGTCGGCAGCTCGGCGTGTTCGCCGCCGCGCAGGATCGTCTCGATCATGAACATCGGCCGCTTCTTGCTCTCCTGCACGAGACGGCCGAGATATTCGCCGATGATGCCGATACAGATCAGCTGGATGGCGCTGAAGGCGCTGACGGCGGCCATGATCGACGACCAGCCGGTAACCGTTTCGCCTTCCAGCCAGCGAACGAAGGTGTAGACGAGCAACGAGATCGCGACGCAGGCGCTGATCATGCCAAGCCATGTGGCTATACGCAGCGGCGTCGTCGAAAAGCTGGTGATCGCATCGAGCGCAAAATTGATCATCTTGCGCAGCGGATATTTCGTCGCGCCGGCAAAACGGGCGTCACGCTCGTAAGGGAGAGCAACCTGCCTGCCGCCGATCCAGCTGACCATGCCACGGATAAAGCGATCGCGCTCCGGCATCGCCAGCAGGATATCGACGACGCGCCGGCTCATCAGCCGGAAATCGCCGGTATCGCGCGGAATGGTCACCGAGGCGAGCCTGGACAGCGCACGATAGAAAAGCGAAGCCGAGGCAAGCTTGAACCAGGTTTCACCCTCGCGGCGCGTGCGCTGACCATAAACGACGTCGGCGCCACGCTCCATGATCGGCATCATCATCAAAAGCAGTTCGGGCGGATCCTGAAGATCAGCGTCGATCAGTAGCACACGCTCGCCCCGCGACGCGGAGAGACCCGCCGTCGATGCCAATTGGTGGCCGTGATTGCGAAGAAGACGAACGCCGAGCACTTGCGGCACATCAGCCGCCAATTCGGAAATGATCTCCCAGGTGCGGTCGGACGAGCCGTCATCGACGAGAATGAGCTCGAAGGCATCCCCAGCAACGCTCCGAGCAGCTGCGACGGCTCGGCGGCAGAATTCGCGGAGGCCCTCTTCCTCGTTATGACAAGGCGCGACGATGGACAGAAATGGTTCTTGCGTCATACGGACTTCGGGCCTGCTGGATGGTTGGCGCCAGACTAGCCACGAAATGTCAAACTTCCTTTAATGATCGGATGCCCGGGATGCGCGACAGACTACTCCGCCGCCATGACCTCGCGCGCGCCATCGATATCGCGCGCCGGCGAAGCGCCGTAGAGGCGACTGTATTCGCGGCTGAACTGCGACGGGCTTTGATAGCCCACGCGGTGGCCGGCCGTACCGGCATCGAGGCGCTCCACCAGCATCAGGCGACGCGCCTCGTGCAGGCGAAGCTGCTTCTGATATTGCACCGGCGTCATCGCCGTGACCGATTTGAAGTGATGATGGAAGGACGACACGCTCATGCTGACGCGGACGGCAAGATCTTCGATGCGCAGCGGCCGCGCGAAATTCTCCTTCAGCCATGCGACGGCGCGGGCGATCCTGTTGCTGTGGCTGTCTGCTGTGGCGATGTTGATCAGCCGCGCGCCATCCGGCCCGGTCAGCACCCGGTAGAGGATTTCCTGCTCGATCAGCGGCGCCATGGCAGGAATGTCGCCTGGACGATCGAGCAAGCGCAGCAGGCGGACGGCGGCATCCAGGAGCTCCGGCGGAGCGACGTTCACCGCCATCCCGCGCTGCCCGTC
Source organism: Rhizobium sp. IY2 (assembly GCF_047532935.1). Taxonomy (NCBI): domain Bacteria; kingdom Pseudomonadati; phylum Pseudomonadota; class Alphaproteobacteria; order Hyphomicrobiales; family Rhizobiaceae; genus Rhizobium; species Rhizobium sp. IY2. The sequence continues at coordinate 539,488 of NZ_JBLKNU010000001.1, read as the reverse complement.
GGTATGGGCCGCCGGACGCGGAATATCGATACGGCTCAAAAGCTCAAGCAGCTTTTCGGAATCGATTGCCAGCCCCAGGCAGAGATGCGGCACTTCAGGGCTTGCCTCGGTGACCTGCCAGGCGACCGGCAGGTCGAGCGAGGTCAGCAGATAGTCTCCTGTCCCGTAGCTGATAAGTTCGGTGCCGAGGCGCAGGCTCTTGGCCCCCTGCAGCACAAAGGCAAAACAGGGCCGGTAGCTGCTGTGAAGCGGATCGCTTGGCTTGGACCGACGGCTGACGTGAAGATTGCCGATATCAGTTGAGAACTCGCCGTCGCCAGGCGCGAAGCGCATCGCGATGTCGACAATTTCCTGATAGGGGCTGAAGGGCAAAGTCATGCGGCAACTCTTTCTGTCAACTGGCTGACGCCGGTGATACCGCCCTTATCTAGAGTGCCTTCGCCATTTCGCAAACAGGCCGGCGCCTCACTTTTGCAGGATCGTGCAAAAAGCTGAGAGGATCGCTCTAACCCTCTCACGCAGTTACGGGCAATAGTCCGCCATCCCGTTCAACCCCTACCACAATCGAAAAGGAAGGTTCCCATGCCTATTGCAAGAGGCTACGCCGCAACCGACGCTTCCAAACCGCTGACCCCTTTCACCTTCGAACGCCGCAACCCCAACCCCGATGACGTCGTGATCGACATCAAGTTTGCCGGCATCTGCCATTCGGACATCCACACTGTCCGCAACGAATGGAAGAACGCCGTCTATCCGATCGTGCCGGGCCATGAGATCGCCGGCATCGTCTCGGCCGTCGGTTCCGCCGTGACCAAGTTCAAGGTCGGCGACCGCGTCGGCGTCGGCTGCTTCGTCGATTCCTGTATCGGCTGCGCCGAGCGCGACCTCGATCGCGAACAGTATATGCCGGGTCTCAGCGGCACCTACAATGATTTCGAAGCCGACGGCAAGACACGCACCCAGGGCGGCTATTCCGACTCGATCGTCGTCAAGGAAGGCTATGTCATGTCCATCCCGGACAACCTTCCGCTCGATGCCTCCGCGCCGCTGCTCTGCGCCGGCATCACGCTTTATTCGCCGCTGCGCCACTGGAATGCCGGCCCCGGCAAGAAGGTCGCGATCGTCGGCATGGGCGGCCTCGGCCATATGGGCGTCAAGCTGGGTGCGGCCATGGGCGCCGATATCACCGTTCTTTCCCAGAGCCTTTCCAAGAAGGAAGATGGGCTGAAGCTCGGCGCCAAGGAATATTATGCCACCAACGACCCGGAAACCTTCAAGAAGCTCGCCGGCACTTTCGACCTGGTCATCTGCACCGTCAGCGCCGAAATCGACTGGAATGCCTATCTCGGCCTTCTGAAGGTGGATGGTTCCTTCGTGGTGGTCGGCGCGCCTGAGAATCCGATCCCCGTGCACGCCTTCTCGATCATCCCCGGCCGCAAGAGTATTTCCGGCTCGATGATCGGCTCGATCAAGGAAACCCAGGAAATGCTCGACTTCTGTGGCAAGCACAACATCGTCTCCGAGATCGAGAAGATCAACATCCAGCAGGTCAACGAAGCTTATGAACGCGTCCTGAAGAGCGACGTCCGCTACCGCTTCGTCATCGACATCGCCTCGCTGGCAGCATAAGAAAACGAGAGGCGGCTCCTTCGGGGGCCGCCTTTTTCAATGTCGGGCGATTTCAACTGTGGCGGTGCTGTCAAGATCTCCGCCCTTGGGCGCAGCCGCACCGTCTGCCACCCACGATCAAATGCGACACTCGGATGTCACGATATGCCTCCGGCAAGTCGATGCAGGCGCAGCAGATATTCGACGCCGTTGAACGGATCAGGACCTGATCGCGGGCGCGAGCGCGGCGGGCCAGCCACTGGGGCATAATGATCGAAGCTGCTTTCCATGGTCCCCGCCCCGCTCGTCAGGCCCGGCAAGTGCTGCTGGACACCGCGGACCATCTGAGACGCCATGGTACCCTCGAGCCGGGCGACGCCATCGGCAATGACCGAATCCGTCGTCGTTGCTGCCGATTTTGCAAGCAGGGTGACCACGCCGCTCAAATTTTCCGCGGGCGTTTCGAGATAAAAGCGGTCGATTGGCTCGCAGAGCACGGTCCGCGCGGCCGATAGCGCCGTTGCCAGCACCCATGGCGTCAACTGCCGGAAATCGGCGGCGGTGCTTGCAGGCGAACTGTGCCGGGCCGCCGTCATCGCCACGTGGCAATCGATGACCTGCCAGCCGAAAATCCCCTGTTTCAGCGCTTCGAACACGGTCTCCTCGACCGCTCGATAAAAGGCGATGGGCATCTGGCCGACATCCACTTCGAGCGCAAAGCTGTTGCCCGCCCCGGGAGGGCATGGTTCGACGCGCAGGCCGACGGTTGCCAGGAAGGGATTGGGCTCCTTGAAGAGGATCTGCAGGCCGGCCCCGGTCCCGACTGGCCTCTCGACCAGGATGACGGTGCTTTCCTCGAACTTTGCCTCAAGTCCGAAATCCGTCAGCAGGGTCGATTGGATAACGTCCTTCTGCACCTCGCCGTAGAGTGAAACGAAGACTTCGTCCGTCTCCTCGTTGCGGCGCAAATTGATCAAGGGATCCTGTTCGGCCATCTGGTTCAGCGCCAGCCAGAGCGCCGCCTTGTCGGAAGGCCGCCGCGCAAGAACCCGGGTTTCGAGCGTCGGCGGCGCAAAGTGAGCCCGCCCGCCCGCGGGATCTCCGCCCACCGCATCCCCGATCCGGGCGCCGGCAAGGCCGGCGACGCGGGCAATCTGCCCTGCGCGAAGTCTCTCGGCGCCTTCGATCCGGCCGGCCTCAAACAGGTGGATCGCAGTCACCCGTTCCGGGCCTCTGGGCAGGTCCAGATATTGCCGAAGCCGCACCGTGCCTGAGGCGAGGTAGATATAGGCGAGCTTTTCCCCACCCCAGCCGCGTTCGATCTTGAAGATCTTGCCCGCGACCGGGCCATCCGGATTGGAGCACCGGCCGGGCAAGATCGTCGCAATGGCCGATGCCAGGGCGGGGATGCCGACACCGGTCATCGCTGCGCCCGCGAAGACCGGATGGACGAGGCCGCTCGCCACCTGCTCTGCCAGGCAGCGCCCAAGCCTTTCCTCGCTCAGGCGACCGGGAGCAAGGATATAATCGGCAAGCAGGGCCTCGTCGTTTTCTGCCAGTGCCTCGCAGAGCGGCGTGAAAAGCGGCTCGTCTCCCGGCGCGAGCGTCTCCACCCGGGCAAGCTTGGCTCCGGCATCGATGACCGACGACATGGCGATGGGGCGGACCGCCAGCTGCGCGGCTAGGGCCTCCACCACCTCCTGATATCGGGCCCCAAGACGATCGACCTTGTTGACGAAGAAGATGAAGGGAACGCCAAGCCGCCGCAGCGCTCGCACCAACACCCGTGTCTGGGCCTGCACGCCTTCGACCGCCGAAACGACGACGACCGCGGCATCCAGCAATCCCAGCACCCGCTCGACCTCGGCGATGAAATCCGGGTGGCCGGGCGTGTCGATGAGATTGACGATCCTGTCGCCGATCGCAAACGACACCACCGCCGCCCTGATCGTGATGCCGCGTAGTCGTTCGAGTTCGAGAGTGTCCGTCTGTGTATTGCCGGTATCGACGCTGCCGAGCTTGTCGATGACGCCGGCGTCAAAAAGCAGTCTTTCGGTAAGGCTAGTCTTGCCTGCATCTACATGGGCGAGAATGCCCAGATTCAAAGTGCGCATGAACCACCAACTTCTCAGAATTTCGAATGTGATTTTCGTGAGAAGTGAATCGGCGCATTGGAACCTCTACCCGTTGCTACGGCTGGATGCGCACCTCCCGGTGGTTGGGAGACGCGGATGGAATGCTAAGGGTGTGCGGGGAGATGTGTCAAGCTTGGGCGTATCGCGTTGTCTAAAGGCTCCGACATGTGTGCCGCAGGGCACGACAATCAGCCCTCATGGTGAGGGTGAGGAGCGAAGCAATCGATCCAGTGATCGATTGCAGCGACAAACGCAGGGCCGTCTCGAACCACGAGGGCGGGTGGCTAAGCGGTGCATGCTGCATGCAGATGTCGCTGGGTGAAGCGCCGGTGGCCGTCCCCGATCCTTCGAGGCCCTCCGGGTGCACCTCAGAATGAGGCAGGAGAGACGACGCATTCCCGGACAGCTTTCACGGGCAAAGGAGGCCTACTCCTCCTCTCGCATCGTTTCTTTCTGGGTGATCAGCCGGGCGCTGTGCTGGCCACTCAGATAGATCCACAACCAACTCCAGGCGACGGAGAAGCGCGAGCGGGTGCCGATCAGGAAGTAGATATGGGCAAGACCCCAGATCCACCAGGCGATCCAGCCCTTCAGCTTGATCCGGCCGAAATCGATGATGGCCGCACTCTTGCCGATCGTGGCGAGGCTGCCCTGGTGCCAGTAGCGGAAGGGCGCCGGTGCCGGCTTGCCGGACAGACGGGCACGGATCACCTTGGCGACGTAGCCGCCCTGCTGCTTGGCGGCAGGCGCGATGCCCGGCACCGGCTTCCCGTCCTCGCGCATCACCGATGCGGTATCGCCGACGACGAAGACGTCGGGTAGCCCCGGCGCGCTCAGATCCTTCTCGACCACGACGCGCCCTGCCCGGTCGGCCGCAACGCCGAGCCACCGTGCCGCCGGCGAGGCGGTGACGCCGGCTGCCCAGACGATCGTCCGGCTGGCAACGAAGGTGTCGCCGATCTTCACGCCGTCGGCATTGCATTCCGTCACCGGCCTGCCGAGATGGATCTCGACCCCGAGTTTCTCCAGCGCCTTCTGGGCATAGGCCGAAAGCTCTTCGGCGAAGGTTGGCAGCACCCGCGGACCAGCCTCGACCAGCACGACGCGGGTCTTGCGCGTATCGATGTTGCGGAATTCCTTGGGCAGCGTGAAATGCGCGAGTTCGGCAATGATGCCGGCCAGCTCGACACCGGTCGGCCCGGCCCCGACGATGGTGAAGGTCAGAAGCGCATCGCGCACGGTTGGATCGGCCTCCATCTCCGCCCTCTCGAAGGCAAGCAGCACGCGCCGGCGGATCGTCGTCGCATCCTCCAACGTCTTCAGGCCCGGCGCCACCGGCTCCCATTCATCATGGCCGAAATAGGCATGCGTCGCCCCGGTCGCCAGCACCAGCGTATCGTAACCAAGAGTCATGCCGTTACGGAGGGAAACAGTCTTTGTGCCGCTGTCGACGCCTGTGACCTCGCCGAGCAGAACCGTCACGTCAGGCCGGTCGGCATAGAGCCGGCGGATTGGCCAGGCGATTTCCGAGGTGGAGAGAATGGTCGTCGCCACCTGATAGAGCAGCGGCTGGAAGAGATGATGGTTGCGCCGGTCAACGAGCGTGATCTTGACGCCAGCGCCTTTCAAACCGTTGACGAGTTGCAACCCGCCAAAACCGCCGCCGACAACGACGACATGATGATCGCCCATGACCTGCCCCTTCTGCGCCATTTCGCTGAAAGCCAATGTGGCCCTCGCCGCAAAGGTTGCAACCGCCGTTTCGGCATGTCTCCCCTGCGTCACCCGCAGTCGAAAGAGCATGTCGCGCAAAAGTGTGCAGCGGTTTTGCGAGAACGACATGCTGGAATTGAAAGGCCTAGACCAAAGCGCGACAAACGAGTCCGATCGCGGCGCGCTTTAGCGCCGAGATTATCGGCAACTCCTGCAATCCAACCCGGCGACGCTTGTGAAGCGGACGTCGGGCAGAATTATAACTGCCCAGAGCCTCGGTCGAGGTGCGACACAGACATAGCGTTCGAACGGGTAGTCGGCCCGGAACAGTTCACGGCGCAGCAATCAATAGGGACCGACGCACTGGCGACGGGGTCCATGATAGGGCTGGAAGGTATTGTCGAACGCCCTGTACGACCGATAACGCGCATAGCACCAACTCTCGTGGTTGCCACCCCGTCCATAATAGCCAGACGACGCATAGGCCCGATAGGGCCGGCCATAATAGCGATACGGCGAACCGTAATAGCGGTAGGGCGAGCCGTAATAGCCGTAGGGTGAACCGTAATACGAGCCGTAATAGGGCTGTGCCAATGCGCCGCCAATGATGGTGCCGACGGCTAGGCCACCCAAGGCCCAGCCCCAGTCCGCTCCATGGTTATGGTGGTAACCTCTGTAATAGCCGCCTCGGTAATGGCCGCCACCCCAGTGGCCGCCTCGGCCACGCCATTGCACATGCTCTATCTGCTGCTGCGCTTCGATCCTGGGTGGGTTGATAGCCGGAAACGCTTGAGCCGGCGTGATGCCGGGGGCACCTATGATCAAGCACAACGCGGCGACGGTCAGCTTTCTCATGACTGTTCTCCTCTGCTCCTCCAAGTGAGGGAAATATCTTCCCCTCCTCCTGAACCAAAGGTGAACGCAATATGTCCAAAAACGTTCCTTATAGAGACACATTAATCCCTATCGATGGCACTGCGAATTATCGGCTGCTGGTGCAATCCGACCTTGCTGTTTCCAGGAGGCTGTAAACGTGTCGCGCATCCTCGATCCCCAGAAGCTGAGGTTCGTTGGCCAGACTTGGCGTCCAGCCGCTCATCCTCCTGTTGGACGGCACGCAGAATTTGATCGTACCCTTGCCGCGGCTGCCCTCTTCAAGACTGATCGACGGCAGGAGTTCGAGCTGGTTGGTGGACAAATGTCGAAAGAGCCCGCTTCTGCGAATGATCACACGTCTGTTGGTCAGTACATATTCCGTCCGAGCCCGGGCAGCCGCATCGACGAAAAAGCGTCCGGCCATTAGGTAAAGGCCCATGAGTACGAACGGAATACCCCATAATTTTGTGAATACCGGCGTTTCCGTGCTGATGGCAGTAATTTCCCAGAAGATCGCAAAGCCGCCCCACAAAAGCGAGAACGGAACGAGGAGGACATCCCGCGATGTCAAAAGAAATCCTTGTCCGGGACGCCCTGACCAAAGAAGCTTTTCCCCCGGCATGAGAAAGCTACGAATATCGCTATCGCTCATACTGTCATGCCCCTTCAAATGATTTTTCACCGGGCGTAGCCCACCGGTATTGCCATTCCATGTTTCAATTCTTCCATCGAGATCGACGCCGAGACGTCGAAGAGTTCGAGCTTGCGCACGATCTGCTTGTAGATCACGTCGTAATGCTCGACGCGCGGCAGCACGATCTTCAGAATGTAATCGTGATTGCCGGTCAGTCGGTGCGCCTCGACGATCTCGGGAATGTCGCCGATGATCCGGCGAAAGCTTTCCGTCCATTCGTCGGAATGGTGAGCCGTCTTGACGAGAGCGAAGACCGTCGTCGGCACGCCCATTTTCTCCCGGTCGAGCACGAAGATGCGCCGGGCGATATGGCCGCTTTCTTCCAGCCGCTGGATACGCCGCGAACAGGCCGACACCGAAAGCGCCACGCGCTCCGCAAGATCGGTCACGGATATGCCTGCATCCTTTTGCAGCATGTCGAGAATGCGCCTGTCGCGATCATCAAGCATGTATCCTCCGCCCAATATTTGCACGATTTCATCAAATGGCGCAAAATTATAGCACATATCCCACCATGGAAACAAATAACGCAAACACACCGCGCCGGGATTACGGCATCATTTTCGAAAGTTCAGAATCATGGAGAGCGTGAAGACATGGAAACGATCGGCCTGATCGGCGGCATGAGTTTCGAAAGTTCGGCGGTCTATTACCGTCTCGTCAACGAGATGGTGCGAGACCGCAAGGGTGGCCTTGCCTCGGCCGAACTCATCCTGCATTCGGTGAACTTCGAGGAGATCGTCGCCCTTCAGAAGGCCGGCGCCTGGGATATGGCCGCCCGTCGCCTTGCCGACGTGGCTTTGCGCCTGCAGATTGCTGGCGCCGGCTGCATCCTCATCTGCACCAACACCATGCATCTGATTGCCGACGAGGTTGCCAAGAAGATCTCCGTGCCGCTGATCCACATCATCGACGAGACGGCGAAATCGCTGCATGCCGGCGGCCGGAAGCGCCCGTTGCTGCTTGCGACCCGCTACACGATGGAACACGGCTTCTACAGCGACCGCATGAAAAACCTCGGTCTCGACATCATGGTTCCCGATGCCGGCGACCGCACCACCGTGCACGACATCATTTTCAATGAACTCTGCGCCGGCAAGGTACTCGACAGCTCACGCGACAAGCTCATGGCGGTCATATCACGCGCCATCGACAACGGCGCCGACAGCATCATCCTCGGCTGCACCGAGATCTGCCTGATCCTCGATCCCGACCATCTGCCGCTGCCCGGCTTCGACACCACGGCGATTCATGCGCGAGCGGCAGTCGATTTCGCGCTTGGCGCGGACGAGATCGCGGAAGAGGAAGCGGCCTGAAAGTGTCTCGCTTCGGATTGCCAAATTAGTTGACTCAGTCCATTAAATACAGGACAAGATCTCTATTTGGAGATTCTTGAGTTGTTGACAAGGCTCGTTCTCTCCTCGGCGTTATCCTCGGCCTTGTGCCGAGGATAAACGAAAGATGAGTGGGCCGACTTGTCAGCAGTCTGACAAGGTTTCCATCTGGAGATCTTTGCCGTGTCCGATATCGCCCTCATCGAAACCGCGCGCGATTTCAACCGCTTCTATACGAACTTCCTCGGCCTCCTGAACAAGGCCTATCTCGACACCGCATTCACGCTGACGGATGCCCGCATCCTCTTCGAGATCGGCTCGCATGACGGTGTCAGCGCCGTGGCGCTGGTCCGCGACCTGCATCTCGACCCGGCCTATCTCAGCCGTATCCTCAAGCGTTTCCGCGCAGAGGGACTGATCGAGACCAGTCCGGATCCGGCCGATCTGCGCAGCCAGGTCATCATTGTCACCGACCGGGGACGTGAGCAGTTCGAAGAACTCGGCCGGCGCGCCAATGCGCAGATCGCCGCCCGTTTCGACAATCTCGCGGCCGGCGAGCCGGAGGCGGCAGTCTCGGCCATGCACACCATCCGCGCCCTCCTCGACCCTACGGCCAAACCCGCACCGGCCGTCATCCGCGCCCATCGCGCCGGCGATATCGGCTGGATCGTTCAGAGCCAGGGCCGTTTCTACGCCGAGGAGTATGGCTGGGACCTGCGCTTCGAAGCGCTGGTCGCCGAAGTTGCCGGGAAATTCCTCGCCAATTTCGATCCGGCCAAGGAATATTGCTGGATCGCCGAGCGCGGCGGCGTCAATGTCGGCTCGGCCCTCGTCACCAATGGCGGCGACGGCATCGCCAAGCTCCGTCTGCTCTATGTCGACAAATCAGCCCGCGGCCTCGGGCTCGGCAAGATGCTGGTCGACGAATGCATCCGCTTCTCCAGACAGAAGGGCTACCGCGAACTCTCGCTCTGGACCAACGACATGCTGGAGACCGCCCGCGCCATCTATATCAAGGCCGGCTTCCTGCTTGTCTCCGAGGAGAGACACCGCATGTTCGGCCCCGAGGCGAACGGCCAGAACTGGGTTCTGGCTCTGTGATTTGCTGCGTCGCAAAAGTTTCGCTTGATTTGGAAACGAACATTTCCTAATTAGATGCCATGAATACGGCGACCATTGAACATCAAGAAAAGACCAGGGGCCGCGGCCGGCCGCGCGAATTCGACGTGGAGGCAGCGCTCGACGCTGCCCTACGCGTCTTTTCCGAGCGCGGGTATCACGCCGCCTCGATCAGCGAACTGACCGAGGCCATGGGTCTTGCCGCCGGCAGTGTCTACAAGGCGTTCGGCGATAAGCGTGGCATCTTCCTTGCAACGTTCGACCGCTACCGCGCCGTGCGCCGTGGCATGCTCGATGCCGAACTCGCCAAGGCAGAGACCGGCCGGGATAAGCTGCATGCGCTGATCGCCTTCTTTGCGGCCTCCTCCCACGGCGAAACCGGCAGGCGTGGCTGCCTGGTGGTCGGCAGCGCCGGCGATCTCGCTCTCTTCGACAGCGAAGCGGCCGAACGTGTCGCCGCCGCCTTCATGACCGACGAGACACTGCTGGCCGATCTGATCCGCCTCGGCCAGTCCGACGGCTCGATTTCTGCAGACCTCGATATATCAGCGACCGCGCTTGCGCTTCTCTGCCTCACCAAAGGCATGCGCGTCATCGGCAAGGTGGAGCGCAGCGGTGAAGAAATGGCGGCCGTCGCCGAAGCCGCGATGAAGTTGGTGACCTGACATCCCCCGGAGAAAGGCAAGCCATTCTCTCGGAGGAGCGGCAAGCTGTTGCACAGCCGGAAGCGGGTGGCCGGCGGCAAGACCATTTGAAATCATTCCTTTCAATCTTTGAATACCGGAGTTCCCGATGAGCATTTCAGCCACCACGCCGGATAAGGCCATTCCCAGGGCGCTATCCCCCTGGCTAACCTTCCTTTTCGCCGCCGCCTGCGGGCTGGTGGCCGCCAATCTCTATTACGGCCAGCCGCTTGCCGGCCCGATCAGCGCCGATCTTGGCTTCACGCCTGCCGCCACCGGCCTGATCGTCACGCTGACGCAGATCGGCTACGGGCTCGGCCTGTTGCTGATCGTGCCTCTCGGCGACCTCACCGAAAATCGCCGTCTGGTGTTGCTGCTGATCGCCGTCTCCGCCGTTGCGCTGATCGGCGCGGCGCTGTCGTCGACGCCGACGGCCTTCCTCATCGCCTCGCTCTGCATCGGTCTTTCGTCGGTGGCAGTTCAGGTCCTGGTTCCCTTCGCCGCCAACATGGCGCCGGATGCAACGCGCGGTCAGGTCGTCGGCAATGTCATGAGCGGCCTGCTCTGCGGCATCATGCTGGCTCGCCCCTTTGCAAGCTTCGTCGCCGAAGCTTCCTCCTGGCATGTGGTCTATTACCTCACCGCGGCGCTGATGATCGTGCTTGCCGTCGTGCTGCGCTTCAACCTGCCGGTTCGGCTGCCGAAGACGAAGCTGCGCTATGGCGAGTTGCTCGCCTCCATGGGTCATCTGGCGCTGACCTCGCGCGTGCTGCAGCGCCGGGCACTCTACCAGGCCGGTATGTTCGGCGCCTTCAGCCTGTTCTGGACGACGACGCCGCTGCTGCTTGCAAGCCCGGTTTTCGGCCTGACACAGAACGGCATCGCTGTCTTTGCTCTTGCAGGCGCTGCCGGCGCCATCGCCTCGCCGATCGCCGGCCGGCTTGCCGACCGCGGCATGACGAGGATCGCCTCGACGATTGCCATGCTGCTCGGCATGGCTTCCTTCCTGATCAGCCATTTCGCCACGGACGGTTCGCTCACCGCTCTGCTGCTTTTGACGGCCGCGGCGATCCTTCTCGATTTCGGCGTGACGACCAATCTGGTCTGCGGCCAGCGCGCCATTTATGCCCTGAACCCGGAACACCGCAGCCGGCTCAACGGCCTGTTCATGGCGACCTTCTTTGCCGGCGGCGCGCTCGGCTCGGCGCTCGGCGGCTGGGCCTATGCGACCGGCGGCTGGACGATGACAGCCTGGATCGGCTTCTGCTTCCCGGCGCTGGCCTTCCTGCTGTTCCTGATGGAAGGGCGCGGCCGGTAGGAAGCCAGCCTATTTGTCGGTGGAATCAAAATGCGAACGGGCGGCGCGAACGGCATCGTGGTTTGCCTCCGCCCAGTTCAGCAGCTGCGACAGTGGCTGGTAGAGCGAGCGTCCGAGTTCGGTCATCGAATATTCGACGCTCGGCGGCTTGGTCGGGAACACTTCGCGATGGATATACCCGTCCCTCTGCAGGTCACGTAGTGTCTGCGTCAACATGCGCTGCGAGATATCGGGGAGCATCCGCCGCAGCTCGCCGAAGCGACAGGGCCGAGCCGCCAGCACTTCGAGCAGCAGCGTCGACCATTTGCCGCCGATTTGCTGCATCATGTCCCTGACCGGGCAATTCGAAAAATCGAGACTGGCGAGATCGATCTCGCGCCGCATCCCCGGCATTCTGTTCTTCAGACTGAGGACCGCGCCGGTCATCTGCTGGTTCCTTTTTGGTAACGTAGAGCCGAAAAACTGCCTCCTTTACACCGCCAAGTCAATTCCTATTCTAGTGTAACTCTCTTTTTGAGACCGCCACCAAAACATAGAAGGAAACGACCTATGAGCGAAACCATCCTGGTCACCGGCGCTGCCGGGCAGCTCGGCCAGCGTGTCATCCATCACCTCATCGAGACCTACAGGGTCGCGCCCGGCAGCATCGTCGCGGCAACGCGCAGCCCGCAAAAGCTCGCTGAGCTGGAAAAGAATGGCGTTCTCACCCGCAAGGCCGATTTCGACGATGTGGCAGGCCTGGAAGAGGCTTTTGCCGGCATCGACCGCCTGCTGATCATCAGCACCGACGCGCTCGACACGCCCGGCAAGCGTCTCGCCCAGCACAAGGGCGCCGTTGCAGCGGCCGTCAAAGCCGGCGTCAAGCACATCGCCTACACCTCGATGCCGGCGCCGGACAATTCGCTCGTTTCCTTCGCGCCCGATCATCTCGGCAGCGAGAACGCCATCAAGGCAAGCGGCATCGCTTACACGATCATCCGCGACGCCTGGTATCACGACAATTACCTGCACGGCATGCCGCACAACCTGCAGGGCGGCAAATGGTACAGCGCCACCGGCGACGGCAAGATCTCGACCATCTCGCGTGACGACTGCGCGCTGGCCATCGCCGCAGCCCTTGCCTCCGGCACCGCCGAGAGCGCCACCTATACGCTAACCGGCGCGCAATTGCTGAACAACCGGCAGATCGCCGCCATCGTCTCCGAAGCCGCCGGTAAGCCGCTCGAAGTCGTCGACGTCAATGACGAACAGCTCGGCCAGGGCATCCGCGGCGCGGGTCTTCCCGGCTTCGTCGCCGACATGCTGGTTTCGGCCGACGCCAACATCCGCGCCGGCAACTTCGCGATCGTCACCGAAGACTTCACCAAGCTGACCGGCAAACAACCACAGCCGCTGAAGGATTTCTTCGTGGAACACAAGGCGGCCCTGACGGCGTCAGGCAATGCCGGAGGCCATTGAAGCCTTTAGCTGTGTTCCTGCGCTAGTCGCAGGGATGAGCGAACTCCGATTCTGGATCCCTCATCAGGGCAGATGAGTCACGTACGGCCAGGGCGCTCCGTGGCTGGATTCCTGTGACAGGCACAGGAATCCAGCGCGCCCAGGTCCTTGGGCGCGGGAGACTCTTGCTTCAAAACGCACTGTGTGACTCACAGTCAGAAGCGTAATAACCCGCTTCCAGTCAAAGCGTTGAAGTCAACGCCCCGATCAAACTGCCTGCCCGCAGGCCCGGCAAAAGCGCCGTACCGTTTCCGCCATGCCGTATTCCAGCGCATCGGCGGTCAGCCCGTGGCCGATCGAGACTTCAGCAAGCGCGGGAATGCGTTTCACCAGCGCTGGCAGGTTTTCAACTGTCAGATCATGGCCGGCATTGACGGCAAGGCCGATTGCAAGGGCCGCATCCGCCGTCCGTCCGAGTGCTTCGAGGATCGGGGCCGCCCGTTCCGGCGCGCCGTAACAGCCGCCATAGGGGCCGGTGTAGAGTTCGATCCGGTCGGCGCCGACCGCCTTGGCGATCTCGACCGCTTCCACATCCCCGTCGCCATCGGCAAACAGCGACACCCGGCATCCCATTCTCTTCAGCCGCGCGACGGCATCGGTCAAAAACGCCTGATGCTTGCGGAAATCCCAGCCGTGATCGGAGGTCGCCTGCGCGGGATCGTCGGGCACCAGCGTCACCTGCTCGGGGGCGGCCCCGGCGCAAAGTTCGAAGAATTCCTCGGTGGGATAGCCCTCGATATTGAATTCGGCCTTGGGAAATTCGTCGTCGATCAGGTTGCGGATCACGGGAAGGTCGGAAAAGCGGATGTGCCGCTGGTCGGGGCGCGGATGCACCGTCAGGCCGCTGGCGCCGGAGGCGAGTGCGATCCGCCCGAGCGCTTCGACGCTTGGCCACGGCAGATCGCGCCGGTTGCGCAGCATGGCGATGGCGTTGAGGTTCACGGAGAGCTTGGCGGGCATGGCGAAATCCATCGGTCATGAAAATGGGAGGCCCTGCTTTTAAGCCATGTGCTCCGTGATGGCCAACGAGATTCACAAATGGATGCGATGCCAATCGCTGATGGACACCGAAATTGCGCTGAGCATTTGCCGCACGCGTACCGCAGATAGTAAATCCCGTCACCCTTGAAGAGGACCGCGAGATTCCGCAGTGCAGCACATGTTTTTGTGCGACACACCCAAGAACCCGGCAAAATATGCCGGTAAAGTTGCTATCCCATTTAAAAGAGATTATTTTTAGCACTTATAAAAAAGATCGTTCACGCATAACGTGGACATCGTATCGCGTAGAGTACGCCGCGTACTGCTTCTTTCCCACTGAGAAGAACGCTTAGAGGAAACCCCACTCGCCGCGCATGGGAAGCAACTGGCAAATCCGCATGAGGTGCAACAACATGCCCTAGGAGGGTTCATGCCAGACGGTTCCAAACGCCTGTTTGCCACCGCCGGTATCGCTTCGGAGGCCCGATCGAAATATCGGTTCCTGCCTTCAGCCGCGCTGCCGCCGGATCTACCTGATGGTCCCGTGCCCATCGCCGATATGGCCAATGCATTCGGGGTGACACACAGGACACTGCATTTCTACGAAGAGAAGGGCTTGATTTCGGCCAATCGCATCGGCCTGATGCGGGTCTACGGGCAGGACGACGTGATGCGCATGGCCGTCATCACCGTTTGCCGTGAGACGGGCATGGCGATCGCCGTCATCCAGGAATTGATGGACGAGCTTCGCAGCGCCGATTCGCAGGAATCGGCCGAGGCAATGTTCCGCGAGGCCCTGCAGGTACGCAAGCGCGAGCTGACCGCCGAGATGTCGACGCTGCACCGCCAGCTCCAACAGGTCGGCGACCTCCTGGATTACGACGGCAGCATCGAGGAGCCGCCGTTGAACGACAATCAGGACAGCGCCAGCCTGAGTCCACAGGAGCGGCGTTGCCTGGAACTGATGGCGGAAGGCTATTCCACCCAGCGCATCGCCCGGGCGCTCGACCTGAAACATGACGAGACCAAGGATCTCGAGGCCGGGATCATCCTGAAATTCCGCGCCAACAACCGCTTTCAGGCCATCGCCAAGGCGGTTCTGCTCGGCATCGTGCAGGCCTGAACACACCCGACGGCCGCCACCGTCTCCTGCCCGCCAACCGTCAACGGACGATCGTCAGCGTCTCCGCCGCGCGCGTAATCGCGGTATAGAGCCAGCGCTCCCGCGTGTCGCGAAACGCCCAGCTCTCATCGAACAGCACGACATCGTTCCATTGCGAACCCTGCGCCTTGTGCACGGTGAGCGCATAGCCATAGTCGAACTCGTCGTAGCGCTTGCGGGTGTTCCAGGGGATCTCGCCCTCGACATCTTCGAAGGCCTGCTTCAGCAGCTTGATCTTGGCAGCGCCGCGGTCCATGTCGTCGTCCTCGGGGCGGACCAGCAGATTGATGCCGGGCTTCATCGTTTCCTTCGACGAGGTCATCACCTGCCAGAGCGAGCCGTTGAGCAGGCCCTTGGCCGGATCGTTCCGCAGGCAGACAAGCTTGTCGCCGGTCTGCGGATAATCGGCATTGAAGCCTTTCAGCTCGCGCAGGCGCTGATTGTAGCGGCGGCGCGTCCGGTTGGTGCCGACGAGTACTTGGTCGGCCTGCATCACCAGATCCTGCGTCACCTCGTTCTTCGAGATCACCTTGGCCGTGCCGTAATCGCCATACATCACCTCATTGCCTTCACGCACCTGCATGGCAAGCTTGATGATCGGATTGTCGCGCGCCTGGCGGTGAATGTCGGTGAGCAGGTAATCCGGGTCCTGATTGGTGAAGTAACCGCCGCCGCTGACCGGCGGCAGCTGGCCGGGATCGCCGAGCACCAGGATCGGTGTGCCGAAGCTCATCAGATCCTTGCCGAGCGCCTCGTCGACCATCGAGCATTCATCAACGATGATCAGTGCAGCCTTGGCGACCGGGCTTTGCCGGTTGATCGAAAACATCGGCGCGATCGACGTCTTGCCGGTTTCCTCGTCCTCCACCGCCTCCTCGCCGCGCGGCCGGTAGATCAGCGAATGGATCGTCCGGGCGTTGGAGGCGCCGCGCGAGCGCAGCACCTGCGCGGCCTTGCCGGTGAAAGCGGCAAACAACACGTCGCCGTCGACATTCTCGGCGAAGTGCTTGGCAAGCGTCGTCTTTCCCGTTCCGGCATAGCCGAACAGGCGAAAGAGCGGCGAGCGCCCTTCATTCAGCCATTTCGAAACAGCCTTGAGGGCTTCGTCTTGTTGCGGCGCAAATTGCATGATTGCACGACTTGGCAGGATTCGCGGGCGTTAGGCAAGGCGGAAACTGACGCGGCAAGGCCGATGACGCCAAATCCGCCCGGCCGACAATCATCCCTCCCACCGCCGATCCGCTCCGCTTGCTGACATCGACGGATCCTGCCCGATGGCATCAGTCAGAAAGTCCAGAACCGTCTTGACCCGCAGCGGTATGTTTCTGCGGGAGGGATAGACGACATAAATGGGCAGCCGGGTCGGTTGAAAGTCGTTCATGACGGGGATCAGCCGACCCGCGGCGATATCCGGCACGGCGATGATGTGGGAGAGCACCGCCAAGCCCGCGCCGGCAAGGGCCGCCCTGTGAATGGCGACGGCGCTGCACGCCGTCAGCCGCGGCGAGATCCTGACGGATATGTCTTCCGAGCCGTTCGAAAACGACCATGAACAGGCATCGCCGGCCCTGCTGTAGCAGAGGCATTCATGGTCCTTGATGTCCTTCGGCGTCCGCGGCGGCGCCTTGCGGGCGAGATAGGCGGGCGAGGCGACGAGGAAGGCCGTCGTCCAGCCGATCCGCCGGCAAACGAGGCTGCTGTCTGCGACGAAGCCCAGACGCACCTCGAGGTCGAGGCGCTCCTCGATCATGTCGGAGCTTTGTTCCCGGAACATCAGTTCCACCGAGAGTTTCGGATGGGCTGCAAGAAGATCGCCCAGCCGATCGCTGAGAGAGAGGCCGAGTGGCGCTGGAACGCTGAGCCTGACCTTTCCGGAGGCCATGGCTCCGTCCGGTCCGGCGGCATCGCCAAGCTCCTCCACCGCCTCGAGAATCCTCATCGCCATCGGCAGCATCCGTTCACCCTCCGCCGTCAGCGAGAGGCCACTCGTCGTGCGATGCAGCAGGCGGGTGTTGAAATGCCCCTCAAGGGCCGCGACCTGCCGCGAGACCGCCGGCTGCGTCACGTCAAGATCATGCGCCGCCGCCGAGAACGAGCCCGTCTCCACGACGCGCAGAAAGGTCCGCAATGCCGATACGATATCCATCCCCGCCCCCTCATACTTTTGCGCATAGGCTTTATGCAGCCAGACTAAGCGAGAATGGCTTTACAGTCCAGCAATTAAGGATATCTTATATCTATAAGGATATTTTGTATCCTTAATTAGAGGAGAAACGAAATGACCCAGCGATTGAACTACGCCCAGCAGTCCCCCGAGCTTTTCAAGAAATTCATGGAATTCAGCATGGCGCTGAAGAACAGCGTGATCGACGAAAAGCTGCAGGCTCTCATCGAGATCCGCGCTTCGCAGATCAATGGATGCGGCTTTTGCCTCGACATGCATGTGAAGCAGGCGAAGATCTATGGCGAGAGCGAATTACGGATCCACCACGTTGCCATCTGGCGGGAATCGAACCTGTTCCTTCCCCGCGAGCGCGCCGCCCTTGCCTGGACCGAAGCCCTGACCAAGCTGCCGGAAGGCGGCGTTCCCGAGGAGATCTACGAACGGGTTCGCGGCCAGCTTTCGGAGAAGGAAATCTCGGACCTGACCTTCGTCGTCATGGCCATCAATGCCTGGAACCGGGTCAATGTCGGCTTCAAGACCGTGCCCGGCTCGGCCGACAAGGCTTACGGCCTCGACAAGGCAGGACTGAACTAAGCTTCGCAATTCGTTGAGAAGATTCAATTTTAACGCTGCCGCATCTCGGCAGTGAACGGAGATCTGTTATGAAAATCGTTGTCATCGGCGGAACCGGCCTCATCGGTTCGAAGACTGTCGAACGCCTGCGCAAGCAGGGACATGACGTGATAGCCGCATCGCCGAACTCAGGCGTCAACACGATCACGGGAGAAGGACTGGCCGACGCGCTCGTAGGCGCCGAAGTCGTGCTCGATCTCGCCAATTCGCCATCCTTCGAAGACAAGGCCGTGCTCGAATTTTTCGAGACCTCTGGCCGCAAACTTCTCGCCGCCGAAAAGGTGGCCGGCGTGAAGCACCATATCGCGCTGTCCGTCGTCGGCACCGAGCGTCTGCAGGAAAGCGGCTATTTCCGCGGCAAGCTCGCCCAGGAAAAGCTGATCAAGGCGTCAGGGATTCCCTACACCATCGTGCATTCGACGCAGTTCATGGAATTCCTCGGCGGCATCGCCCAATCGGGCACTGTCGGCCAGACGGTTCGCCTGTCGCCGGCCTATGTGCAGCCGATCGTATCGGACGACGTCGCCGATGTCATGGCGGATGTGGCGCTCTCACCGCCCGCCAACGCGACGATCGAGATATCAGGTCCGGAACGGGCGCGCCTGAGCGAGCTCGTCGCCAGATATCTGAAGGCCATGAAGGATCCGCGCACCGTCGAGGCTGATGCCGAAGCAAAATATTTCGGCGCCAGGCTCAACGACCAGTCGCTCGTTTCCGACAACAACCCGCGGCTCGGCTCGATCACCTTCGAGCAATGGTTCGCAAAGACCGCGCAGCCGAAGTGATCTTGCCAGGGGCCATGCGCGCCCTGCGCACCACGATCCCATGGAGATTCCGATGATCAGAACATCATTCCTCGCCGCCGCCCTCGCCTGCATCGCAGCCACCAGCGCTGGCGCCGGCAGCCACGATGCAAACAAGGCCTCGAAGGTCACTCTCGTCTATGAGCACGAGCTACCCAACGTGCCGGGCAAGAGCATCAAGGGCGTGCTGGTCGAATACGGTCCGGGCGGCTTCTCCGAAGGCCACACCCATCCCGACACCGCGTTCATCTATGCCACCGTGCTCGAAGGAGCGATCCGCAGCCAGGTGAATGACGGCCCGGTCAAGGTCTATCATGCCGGAGAGAGTTTCTCCGAAATGCCGGGCGATCGTCACGGCGTCAGCGCCAACGACAGCGAGACCAAACCCGCTCGTCTGCTCGCCGTTTTCGTCGTCGACACCAATCAGAAAGAACTCACCTACCCGCTCAAGAAGTGACATCCGCCGATACCGCCCGTGCAAGCCCGATGCTTGCGCGGGCGGCCGAGATGCTGAATCATGTGCGGCCCGCCCTATCCCGGAGACAGAGAGATGATCTACGACGTGCTCTTCGGCAAGCCTCTGATATCCCTCATTGCGATAGGTTTCGCCGGTATCGTCGTCTGGCATCTGCTCTCCAGCCATCGGCCGACGACGCGACTGGTGGTGCAGATTCTCTTCTTTGCGGCGATGACATTGATCCTCGTCGGCAGCGGGATCGAACCTCACCGGTTTCAAGGATATGAGTCCGAGGATCCACAGGCCTTGCTCGTCATCGTCGCGAAATCGCTCTGGTGGATCCATCTGGCATGGGCCGTCATCGGTTTCATCAGGTTGTATCTGGTGCTGGAGGGCAGCCCGCGAGAGGCCCGCCTGCTCCAGGATCTCGTCATCGGCGTCGTCTATATCGGCATGGCCCTGTCGGTCCTGGCCTTCGTCTTCGGCGTGCCGATCGGCACGCTCGTCGCGACCTCGGGCGTCGTCGCCATCATTCTCGGCCTGGCGCTCCAGAACACCCTCGCCGACGTCTTCTCCGGCATCGCGCTGACGCTCGGCCGGCCCTACATCATCGGCGACTGGATCCTCCTCAGCGACGGCACGGAGGGGCGTGTCGTCGAAAGCAACTGGCGCGCGACGCATATCCTGACCAGCGCAAACAATATCGTCGTTCTGCCGAACAGTTTTCTGGCAAAGCTCGGCCTGACGAATGTAAGCCGGCCGGACGAGACCCATCTCTTGATCCTCACCATCCGTATCGCCCCGACGCGGATGCCGGCCTCGGTCCGGCACGTGATGGCAACGGCGCTGGCGAGCTGCAATTCGATCGTCCGCGAGCCGCCGCCGGTCGTGGCGCTGAAGGGGCTGGATGCCACGGCGCTGGAGGTCGAGCTGCAGTTTCGGGTGACGAGCCCCAGCCAGCGTGTGCCGGCGCGAAACGAGGTGCTCGATCTCGTCTATCGCCATTGCAAATCGGCCGGCCTGCTTTTGGCCGTTCCTGCCGCCGCCTCAGTCCTGACCGGCGAACTGCCGACCGAAGAGAGCGCACGGCCGCCCCGCGTGACGCCGCTCGAATTGATCGAGGCCATTCCGATCTTTGCGACGCTGACGCGTGATGAAAAGCAGAAACTCGCCGAGACCACGGCCGTGCGCGAATTCCGCAAGGGCGATGTCATCGTGCGGGAGGGCGAAATGCTGCCGTCGCTGATGATGGTGCGGGCGGGCATCATCGCGGCGCGCCACGGAGATCAGGAGCGCGGGCGGCTGGCACCAGGTGATTTCTTCGGAGAGACCGGACTGCTTGCGGGTATGCAGGAAGTCTGCACCCTGGAAGCTCTGACCCCGGTGATCGCCTATGAAATCGATCAGGGGGCCTTTGCACCGCTGCTGAACGAACGTCCCGCACTGGCGGAAGAGATCGCCGAAGACCTTGCCAGCCGCGCCGAGCGCTTTCGCGACGGCGCCGCCCTGCCCCCGGAACAGGCCCACAGCGCGCGCGCCATTCTGAAAACCATCAGGACCATCTTCAGGGCTTAGAGCCTTTCCTCTCAGCCTGCGCGCTTCAGCACCCAAGCGAAGGTACTCTGCCAGAGTTCGGCCGGAACCTCCTCGGACAGGATGCTGACGAGATCGGAGAGCCGGACGCGCCTCAGCGTATTGCGCCAGGCCTCGTCGGCTTCCCACATGATGCGGGCGACCGCGCAAGGCTTGCTGTCACAATAACCTTCCGCCCGGCATGGATTGTTTTCCCGGATATTCGTGCAGGTGAAACTGCGCGCACTTCCCTCGACCGCCTCGACGATATCGAGGAAATTGATCTCGGACGAGGCTCTCGCAAGCCGGTAGCCGCCGCTCGGGCCGAGCGTGGTGTTGACCAGCGATGCCTGCGAAAGGCTCTGCAGCGCCTTGGAGAGATATTCTTTCGGCAGACCATGAAGCTCGGCGAGCGCCTTGGTGGAAAGGTACCTGCCCTCAGGCAGGCCCGCGAGAATGGCGCAGCAATGCAACGCCCACTCGACCTGGCTTTTCAGGATCATTCGGCAACTCTTGTGATGGATGGCTCGGCCATTGGAATTAAGGATATATCATATCCGAAAACCGGTATGATGTAAACGACCTGCATAAGCAGCGTGTTGCCGCCTGAGCCGTGAACCTCAGCCGGCCTCGCTCTCTCCCCTCGGCTGATCATTCTCAATCCCGGCAATCAGCTTGCGCAGCAGCGCCGCGAGCGCCTCGCGCTCCTGTCCATCAAGAGCCTGCAGAAACGAGGATTCGCTCGCCATATCGGTGCGGAAGGCCTTTTCGGCGAGTGCGGCGCCGGCTTCTGTCAATGCCACCAGCACACTGCGCCCGTCCCGTGGCGATTTCTCCCGGCAGATCAAGCCCGCTTTCTCCAGACGGTCTAGCCTGTGGGTCAGGCCTCCCGACGAGATCATCAGCGCCGAATACATGTCCGTTGGGGTCAGCCGGTAAGGCGGCCCGGAACGGCGAAGCGTTGCGATCACGTCGAATTCGCCGCGGTCGAGGCCAAAATCGGCAAAGGTCGCCTCGATGCTGGGGCGCACCAGGTTGGACAGCCGAAAGGCCCGCCCCAGGATCGCCATCGGCTCCGTGTCGAGGTCGGGCAGTTCCAGCGTCCATTGCCGGCGCAGCCGGTCGACATGGTCCTCGCTCGGGCGGCCCTTATCCTCGGGGCGGTCACCGTTCCCTTCAGTTCCATCCATCATTCTCTGCCTCATATCACCACGGGCGAGACATACACCTTTCACTCGATTCACGGAAGATATCTTGACGGGAAGATAATTTTCAGAAATATATCTTCTCGCAAAGATAGTTTGCGTTCGCAGACGGCACGAGCAGGAGGCACGTGATGTTCAGGATTCTTCGACACCAGGAACCACGGCCGGATCAGAGCAGGACGGTCCGCTTCGAAGGCCACGATTACGGCGGCGAGATATCGCTCTTCCTCGTCGACAACGAGCCCGGCCAAGGCCCCGATCTGCATGTCCATCCCTATTCCGAGACATGGGCCGTCCGGAAAGGCGAGGCCGAGTTCACCGTTGGTGACGCCAAAACCCGGGCCTTTCCCGGTGATATCGTCGTCGTGGCCGCCAACATTCCCCACCGCTTCGAAAATGTCGGCACGGGACGGCTCGAAATCGTCTGCATTCATGCCAGCGACACGATCGTGCAGGAGTTTGTGTGAGGCGAGACTGTCCCCCCGAAAAACACCCAAAGAGGAGGAAACCGCAATGCCCAAGATGATCTTCGTGAACCTGCCGGTAAAAGACATTGCTGCTGCGACCCGCTTCTACGAAGCGATCGGATGCAGCAAGAACGAACAGTTCAGCGATCACCAGGCCTCGAATATGGTCTGGTCCGAGGCGATTATCTTCCACTTGCTGACGCGCGATTTCTTCGCGAGTTTCACGCCGAAACCCGTTGCCGAAGCGGAGAAGGCGAGCGAAATGCTGATCGCACTGACGATGGACAGTCGCGAAGACGTCGACGCCATCGTCGAGGCGGCCTCAACCGCCGGCGGCAAGACCGATCCGCGCGCCCCGACAGACATGGGCTGGCTCTATAACCGCGCCTTCGAAGATCCCGACGGCCATATATTCGAAGCGGTATGGGTCGATATGGCGGCGGCGTCCGCCACGGGGCAATAGCCGACAAGGCGCTCCGATGCGATCTGCGCGGGCGAAGCGGGTTTCGGCTCGCCTCGCCCGCCATGAAAACTTTTCCTGCGCCTGGAATAAAACTGCCTCGTGCCGTGTCTCATCTCAGGCATCGCAAGATTGCGTGCCCAATTTGAGGAGAGACATCATGAAGTCCGTGAAATTTCTGTCCGTCGTGGCGGCCGCCGCCCTTGCCGCGACCGCTGCTTTCGCCGCCGCTCCCGTCAAGACCGTCGATTCCGCCAAGGGCAAGGTACTCGCCGGCGAAAACGGCATGACGCTCTACACCTTCAAGAAGGACGTCAAGGGCGTTTCCAACTGCAACGACGACTGTGCCAAGAACTGGCCGCCGCTGATGGCCGCTGGCGACGCCAAGGCCGATGGTGCATATTCGATCATCGATCGCAAGGATGGCACGAAACAATGGGCCAAGGACGGCATGCCGCTCTATTTCTGGGTCAAGGACACGAAGGCAGGCGACATCACCGGCGATGGCGTCGGCGGCAACTGGGATCTCGCCAAACCCTGATTGTAGGGGCCCTGATTGTAGGGGCCCTGATCGCCCAGACCCAAATCACCAGAGAGCCGGCGTGAAGATACCCGCACCCGAAACCTTCGAGGGCCAGATCCTGGCCCTCCTGCCCTCGCTCAGACGCTATTCGCGCAGCCTGACGCGCTCGGATGCCGATGGCGAGGATCTGCTCCAGGATTGCGTCGAGAAGGTTCTCACGCGCCGCGGCCAATGGCGCGGCCTCAACCTGCGCGGCTGGGTCCTGACCATCATGACCAATCTCTATCGCAACGGCCGGCGCGGCAAGGCGCGCGACGGCCTGATCGAACTCGACGCGGCTGAGGATATGGCCTCTTCCGAACCACCGACCGATCCGCTGGAGCGCGCCCGGCTCGACGATGCGCTGAACAGCCTTTCGGAAGAACACCGCGCCGTGCTGATGCTCGTGGTCATCGAGGGATATACCTATAGCGAGGTCGCCGCCGCGCTCGACATCCCGATCGGCACCGTCATGTCCCGCCTGTCGCGCGCCCGCCGGCGCATTGGCGAGCGGCTGAAGGCCGACAACATCATTACGCTTCGGAGACCGAAATGAACGACACCAATCCGAGCGTCACCGAAGCCGATCTCCACGCCTATGCCGACGGCCAGTTGCCGGAAACGACACGTGCCCGCATCGAGGCCTTCCTGGCCGACAATCCGGACGAGGCGGCGATGGTCGCCGCATGGCAGGCGCAAAATGGGGCGATCCGCTCGATGTTTGCAGGTTATGAGCAGGCGAAGGATACCGACCCCCTGCTGGTCGTCCCCCCGCGCGCCGCGCCATCAGGCTCGAAACGCTTGGCGATCGCTGCGGCCGCCCTCGTCGTCTTCGCGCTCGGCGCCGTCAGCGGCCACTATGGCCCGGCGCTTCTGGAAAAGCCGGAGTTGCAGCTTGCCGGCGCCGAAACTCTGCCGAAACAGGCTGAAACCGCCTTCGCGGTCTATGCCGCCGAGGTTCGTCACCCCGTCGAGGTCTTCGCTAACGAGGAAACCCATCTCGCCACCTGGCTTGGCAAGCGCCTGGCAATCCAGAATCTCAAGATCCCGAACCTGCAGCCGCTCGGCTTCAAGCTGGTCGGCGGCCGCCTGCTGCCGGTCGACGGAAGGCCGGGCGCCATGTTCATGTACGAGAATCAGGCCGGCGAGCGCCTGACTGTCCTGGTCGGCCGCAACACGGACAATCGCACGACGAGCTTCCGCTTCGCCTCGTCGGGCAATGTCGAGACCTTTTACTGGATCGACGGCGAACTCGGCTATGCCGTCACCGGCGAAATCTCCCGCGAGACGCTACGGAAGGTGGCTGAGGAATGCTATAAGCAGTTTCCGTCGTGAGGATCAGCGCGAGGGATCGTTGCTGAGCTCGATCGGCCGTCCGTGCGGCGTCGCTTCCGCCGCCCGCTGCCAACTCTGCTGAAGTGCCAGGATCGTTTTCGCATCGGCGATGCCGTTGCCGACGATCAGATCCGAGAGAGCCGCCACCCAGCAGTCGAAATAGTCGCTGCCATCTTCGGCCCGCCCAGGCTTGTGCAATTGCGCGGACAGCGTTTCAGCCCATTGGCTCCAGCTGAACAGGCCTTTTGCGTGCAGGTGCACGGTCATGGCAAAGGCTTCGGCCGCCCATGGCTCGGGAAAGACCGGCTCTCCCTCCGGCGATCTCGGCAGGCTGGGCGATTGCCTCAACGGCGATGTCTCATGCCGGCTCAAGATAGCTCTCCCAGGCATCGATCGACACGGTCAGCGTGGGATCGGCATCCGCGCCCCAGATCTCCGCACCGTCGAAAACGACCGTATAGAGCCATTGCGGGTTTTCGCCCTTGCCATGCGCATTGTCGTCAGGGAAGACGAACGAACCTTGTACTGCTTCGACCACACCGGTCCTGGCGCGCGCGTAACGCGGAAGGCGCGTATGCGTCGGCGGGTTGAAGTTCTTCGTCCTCACCGTCGCGCCGACCACAAAGAGCGGCGCGGTCTTAACAGGACGATCGCAAGGCCCACCCTTTGCCAAAACGGCGGGCACGATGTCCGCTTTCAGCACGCGCTTCGGCACCGCGCCGTCCTGCAATGCATGGCCGGACAGCAACTCCTCGCGCGTCGCAAAGCCGTGCCGCTCCAGCAGCTTGTCGATGCCGCGGATCCAGATCTCGTAGTAGCTGACGGCGAGGTAATCGGCCGGCGGAATATTCTCGCGCGCATGCCGGCTTTCATCGATCGTCCACGCGCCGAAAGCGCCGCAGGAGATGGTGATGCCGAGCGCCCGCTTTTCCCATGCTGCATGAAAATAGGGCTCATTCTTTTCGGGCGCGACCGGCCCGAAGCCCATCTGCCCGCCGAGATCGTGCGGTCCGTTCATGGTGTGCTCTCCGGGCTGGCGGCAACCGCGGTGCCGATCATCGCATCGCGGCTGACGAGACCGGCAAGCGCCTGTTCGTCCATTCCTTCCGTGCCTTCCGGCCGCTCGGGAATGACGAGGTAACGCAGCTCTGCCGTCGAATCCCAGACGCGGATCTTCTTGTCCTCCGGCAGCGTCAGCCCGAATTCCGCAAGCACGCCGCGCGGATCGATGACGGCGCGCGAGCGATAGGCCGGCGCCTTGTACCAGACCGGCGGCAGGCCGAGCACCGACCAAGGATAACAGGAGCAGAGCGTGCAGACGACAAGGTTATGAGTCTCCGTCGTGTTGAAGACGGCACGCATGTGCTCGCCCTGCCGGCCAGTGTAGCCGAGACTGGCGATCGCCGCCGTCGCATCACGCTTCAGCCAGTCGGCGAAATCGGCATCGCTCCAGGCTTTGGCGACGACATGGGCGCCGTTTCTCGGCCCCACCTTCGTCTCATAGGTCTCGACGATCGCATCGATCGCCGCCGGATCGATAAGCCCCTTCTCCGTCAGCAACGTTTCCAGCGCCTTCACACGTGCCTGCATGTCGGAATAGTGATTGTCGTGATCATGCCCGTGGGCATGATCGTGGTCATGGCTATGCGCGTCATGATCGTCGTGCAAGACACTGTCCTCCCGAAACTTTCTCCTATTTTTACCATATGCCGCAGGTCCGCCAAGCCCTTCTATGCGCCCTCAGCTTTTCCGCTAATCTCCCGCCATGAACATTCTGATTCTCGGCGCAACCGGCTTCATAGGCTCCGTGGTCGCGGCCCGGCTCGTTGCCGATGGCCACGCCGTGACCGGGCTTGGCCGCAATCCCGCGCGTGCCCGCCTGAAACAGTCGAAGGTCGACTGGCGGCGCGCCGATCTCTCGCGCATGACGAAACCGGCGGATTGGGACGACATCCTCAAGGACCAGCATGCCGTCATCAATTGCGCCGGCGCCCTGCAGGACGGCCTTTCGGACGATCTGTCGGCCACCCAGGCAGAGGCGATGCTGGCGCTCTATTCCGCCGCAAAAGCCTGGTCGTGCCCGCTGATCGTGCAGATATCGGCAAGGACGGCGGGAGCGGCCGGCGATCTTCCCTTCCTCGCCACCAAACGGCGGGCCGACGAGGCGCTTGCTGCCAGCGGCCTGCCATATTTCATCCTGCGCCCTGCCCTGGTTCTCGGCCGCAATGCCCATGGCGGTTCGGCGCTGCTGCGCGCACTCGCAGCCTTTCCATTGGTGCTGCCCCTGGTCCATGCCGAAAGCCTCGTCGAAACACTCTCTGTCGACGATGTGGCGGAAGCCGTGTCGCGGGCGGTTTCCGGCGTCATCTCCGGCGATGTCGATCTTGCCGCGGCCGAGACCCTGACGCTCGCCGATCTCGTCCGCCTGCACCGGCAATGGCTCGGCCTGCGGCCCGCCCGGGTGTTTTCTCTTGCCCCCTGGCTTGCCCGGCCGGTGACGTGGCTCGCCGATCTGTCGGGCCTGCTCGGTTGGCGTTCGCCGCTGCGTTCGACAGCGATGACCGTCATGACGGAAGGCGTGCAAAGCTCGAAAGCAGGAAGCGGCCTCGTCGCGACATCAGCGGCTGCGACGCTCTCGGCCAATCCCTCCGGCGTTCAGGACCTGTGGTTTGCCCGCCTCTATCTCTTAAAGGCGCCCGTCATCGCCGGCTTGTCGCTCTTCTGGCTGTTGTCCGGTCTCATCCCGCTTCTGGCGCCGACGCAGGCAAGCGCCCACTTCCTGCCCTTCATGCCCGCAGGCGCCGCCGTAGCGCTGACGCTTGCAACCTGCCTGATCGACGTGGCACTCGGTGCCGCCGTCCTTGTCCGCCCGCTGGCAAAACGCGCCCTTCTCGGCATGCTTGGTGTGTCGCTCGCCTATCTCGCCGGCGCCAGCCTGCTCGAACCCGCGCTCTGGCTCGATCCGCTCGGGGTTCTCGTCAAGGTGCTGCCGTCGATCCTGTTGACGCTGGTAGCCCTTGCCATCCTGGATGAACGCTGATGTTTGAAGAATGGCTGCTGCTCGCCCATGTCATTGGCGCGACCGTGCTCTTCGGTACCGGCGCCGGTATCGCCTTCTTCATGGTGATGGCGCATCGCACGCGCGATCCCGCACTGGTCGCCCATGTCTCAGCAACCGTCGTCATCGCCGATACGGTCTTCACCGCCACCGCGGCCATCCTCCAGCCGGTGACCGGCACTCTGCTGGCGCGATCGATCGGCTGGGACCTGTCGGAGGGCTGGATTGCGCTGTCGCTGCTGCTCTACGTCGTCACCGGCCTGTTCTGGCTGCCGGTCGTCTGGATCCAGATCCGGCTGCGCAATCTCGCTCGCGCTGCCGCGGCATCGGGAAAAGCCCTGCCGCCAGCCTATTTCAGCCTTTACCGCATCTGGTTTGCTTTCGGCTTTCCAGCCTTCTCAGCCGTCCTCGGCATTTTCTGGCTGATGCTGACGAAGCCGTCGATCGCTCTATTTTAACATCGGCCAGAGGCTCGCCACCAGCAGCACCGCCATGCTGATATTGAACCATTTCAGCCGCACCGGATCGGAAAGCCATTCCCTGAGCGCCGAGCCGAAACCTGCCCATGTCGAAACGCTGGGGACATTGACCACCGCGAAAGCGAGACCGACGATCAGCACGCTGACGAAATAGAGTTGCGGATTGGTATAGGTGGCCATCGCGGTGACCGCCATCACCCAGGCTTTTGGATTGACCCATTGGAAGGCGGCAGCCGACAGGAAGGACGTCGGCTCGACGCCGCTCCTGCCTTCGCTGAGCGAGCGCGACGAGGCGATCTTCCAGGCGATCCAGACGAGATAGGCGCCGCCCGCAAATTTCAGCGCCGTATAGACGGCCGGCACCGTATGCAGAAGCGCGCCGAGCCCGAGGCCGACGCCGATGAGCAGCGAGAAAAAACCGGCGCCGATGCCGAACATATGCGGGATCGTCCTGCGGAAGCCGAAATTCACGCCCGATGCGAAGAGCATCATATTGTTCGGTCCCGGCGTGATCGATGTCGTAAA
The DNA here is from genome assembly GCF_047532935.1 of Rhizobium sp. IY2. NCBI lineage: Bacteria > Pseudomonadati > Pseudomonadota > Alphaproteobacteria > Hyphomicrobiales > Rhizobiaceae > Rhizobium > Rhizobium sp. IY2. The sequence continues at coordinate 510,648 of NZ_JBLKNU010000001.1, read as the reverse complement.
GGCAAAGAGAACGAGGGCGAGAAACGTATCCAGCGGCATCCGACCTCCCGAGCCAGCTATTTGCGGCCTGCTTATTTAGGTCAGCATAACTGCCCTAAACTGCCGATGCCATGACATCATTGTCATGGTGACAGGATTACTTGAAAGATGGCGAGCCGGCCCAATCTCTTGCCGAAGGGACAGAAAATTATGCAAGACGACCCGATTCCATCGATCACATTCCCGAACGGCACGGAGGTGCCGGCGCTCGGCCAGGGAACCTGGGCCATGGGCGAGGATGCCGGCCACGCCAGGGCCGAGATCGAAAGCCTCAAGGCCGGCATCGATCTCGGCATGACGCTGATCGACACCGCCGAAATGTACGGCGACGGCGGCGCCGAGGAGATCGTCGGCCAGGCAATCAGGGGACGGCGCGACGAGGTCTTCGTCGTCAGCAAGGTCTATCCCTGGAACGCCAGCCTGAAAGGCACGATCGAAGCCTGCGAGCGCAGTCTCGAACGGCTCGGCACCGACCGCATCGATCTCTATCTCTTGCACTGGCGCGGCAACTACCCGCTCGCCGAAACCGTCACCGCCTTCGAAATGCTGAAAACATCCGGCAAGATCGGCGCCTGGGGCGTCTCCAACTTCGACACCGACGACATGCAGGAATTGCTTGGAGTGCCCGACGGCGCCAATGTCGCCGCCAACCAGGTGCTCTATAATCTCTCCCGCCGCGGCATCGAATTCGACCTGCTGCCCTGGTGCCAGAGCCGCAAGATTCCCATCATGGCCTATTCGCCGATCGAGCAGGGAAATATCCTGCATCATCCCGAGCTGATCCGCATCGCCAAGGCCTATCAGGCAACGCCCGCCCAGCTGGCGCTCGCCTTCCTGCTGGAACGCGACGGCGTCATCGTCATCCCGAAGACCTCGAATGCCGAACGCGCGGCCGAAAACCGCGACTGCGTCTCGCTCGATATCACCGACGAGGACTGGCAGGCGCTGGACGCCGCCTTCCCGCCGCCGGCAAAGAAAAAGCCGCTGGAGATGCTCTGATCTCCAGCGGCTTTCGCAATTATTTCAGCAGCGGGCCTACATGCCCGGGCTGTAATCTTTACATGCCCGGGCTGTAGTCTCTACATGCCCTGGACACCGCGGTTCATCGCCGCAATGCCGGTACGGCAGACCTCGATCAGGCCGAGCGGCTTCATGATCGCTACAAACTGGTCGATCTTCGACGACTTGCCGGTGATCTCAAGAATGAAGTGACCGACCGTCGCATCCACCACCTTGGCGTGGAAGGCATCGGCAAGGCGCAGGGTCTCGGCGCGCATGTCGCCCTCGCCGATCACCTTGATCAGCGCCACCTCGCGCTCGATCGGCCGGTCCTGGCCGAGTTCGCGGGCGCGCACCGTCAGGTCGACGACGCGATGCACCGGCACAATCCGCTCCAGCTGCGCCTTGATCTGCTCCAGCACGTGCGGCGTGCCGCGTGTGACGATGGTGATGCGGGAAAGATGCGCCTGATGCTCGGTCTCGGAGACCGTCAGGCTCTCGATATTGTAGCCGCGGCCGGAGAACAGGCCGATGACCCGGGCAAGAACGCCCGGCTCGTTGTCGACGAGAACTGAAAGCGTGTGGCTTTCGACGGCCGCCGTTTCCGGCGAGATGAAATAGGCGGAGCCCGTGGGCTGTAGATGTGCGTTCATGGTCCTGAGTTTCCTCTTCCCTGCCGCATAACCCCGAAAATCGGAAACGATTTCCGGAAAGGATTATGCGCAAATTAAAAATGTCAGACGAGCGCGCGGCCCTTGGCGTCGATCGCATTGGCGACCGCCTCGTCGGTGGCTTCATCCGGCAGCAGCATCTCGTTATGGGCCTTGCCTGAAGGGATCATCGGGAAGCAGTTGGCGAGATTGGCGACGCGGCAGTCGAAGATGACGGGCTTTCTGACCTCGATCATTTCCAGAATGGTGTCGTCGAGCTCATCCGGCTTTTCGCAGCGCAGGCCGACGGCGCCATAGGCTTCCGCCAATTTGACGAAGTCGGGCATCGCCTCGGTATAGGAGTTCGACAGGCGGTTGCCGTGCAGCAGCTGCTGCCACTGGCGCACCATGCCCATATACTGGTTGTTCATGATAAAGATCTTGATCGGCGCATCGTGCTGGATCGCCGCCGACATTTCCTGGATGCACATCTGGATCGAGGCATCGCCGGCAATGTCAATGACGAGGCTGTCGGGATGGGCGATCTGCACGCCGAGTGCGGCCGGCAGGCCGTAACCCATCGTGCCGAGGCCGCCCGAGGTCATCCAGCGGTTCGGCTGTTCGAAGCCGAAGAACTGCGCCGCCCACATCTGATGCTGACCGACCTCGGTGGTGATGTAGGTGTCGCGGTCCTTGGTGTGGGCGTAGAGCCGCTCCAGCGCATATTGCGGCATGATGACGTCGTTGCTCTTCGTATAGGCGAAGGAGTTGCGCGCCCGCCAGCGGGTGATATCGGTCCACCAGTCGTCGAGCCGGCCCTTTTCCGGCTTCTTCGGCAGCGCCCGCCACAGGCGGACCATGTCTTCGAGGACGTGGCCGACATCGCCGCGGATGCCGATATCGACCCGGACGTTCTTGTTGATCGAAGACGGATCGATGTCGATATGGATCTTCTTCGAATTCGGCGAAAAGGCATTGAGACGGCCGGTGATGCGGTCGTCAAAACGCGCGCCGATGCAGACCATGACGTCGCAATCGTGCATCGCCATGTTGGCTTCGTAGGAGCCGTGCATGCCGAGCATCTTCAGCCAGTTCTTGCCGGAAGCGGGATAGGCGCCGAGGCCCATCAGCGTCGAGGTGATCGGGAAATCGGTGAGCTCGACCAGCTCGCGCAGCAGCTTGGAAGCCTCGGGACCGGAATTGACGACGCCGCCGCCGGAATAGATGACGGGACGGCGTGCATTCGCCATCAGCTCGATCGCCGCATGGATCTGGTTGAGGTCGCCCTGGGTCTTCGGCTGGTAGCTCTTCTGGATCGTGTAGTCGGCCGGCGGTGTGTAGGTGCCAGTCGCAAACTGCACGTCCTTCGGAATATCGACGACGACAGGGCCCGGACGGCCGGACTGGGCGATGCGGAAGGCCTCGTGAATGACGGCGGCGAGTTCGTTGACGTCCTTGACCAGCCAGTTGTGCTTGGTGCAGGGCCGGGTGATGCCGACCGTATCGCATTCCTGGAAGGCGTCGGAGCCGATCAGCGAGGTCGGAACCTGGCCGGTCAGGCAGACGAGCGGGACCGAATCCATCAGCGCATCCTGAAGCGGCGTGACCGCATTGGTGGCGCCCGGACCCGAGGTTACCAGCATGACGCCGACCTTGCCGGTCGAGCGGGCATAACCTTCGGCCGCATGGCCTGCCCCCTGCTCGTGGCGGACGAGGATGTGCTTGACTTCCTCCTGCTGGAAGATCTCGTCGTAGATCGGCAGGACCGCGCCGCCGGGATAGCCGAAGATATGTTCGACGCCATTGTCCTTCAGCGCCTTGAGAACGATCTCCGCTCCCGTCATCCGATTGCCTGCCGCCTGATTGTCCGTGCTCATCTGTCTGTTCCGTTTATGCTGGGATTTGCGTTTGTGGCCGGAAGCCCTGATTTCGGGCATAAAAAAAGGCCCCGGAGGAGCCTGTCATCTAGCGCATGGGTGGCTATCGCCGGATGGTTACACCATCCTGCCCATGCGCTTTCCCACCACGATAAGAGCCGTTGCGATTTTCATGGTCGGAAGTGATAGACAGAAAATTTCGCAGCGTCAACGCATGCCGCAATAAAAAACTGCCCGACGCCCGTATCCCCGAAAATCGATAGGATGAAGGATTTGTTAAAGGATCGACTTTATTCTTATACGCTACCGCATGGAGTAGCCCTTTGCTCAACAACGACTTGCGCACGTCTGGCAAGGCAGGCGAGCATGATCGCCGCGATGGCCATGCGCCGGGGAATCGCTTTCTCGGCCGCGTCGTTGCATGCAGCGGCTCCAGGGCGACAATTGCCGCCGTCGCCGAACAGGGCGGCACCGATCTTACCGAACTCTGGTCCGTGGGCCGGCTGATTTCGATCAGCGTCGGCCGCAACCGTGTCGTCGCCCTCGTCTATCAGATGAACACCGGCAGCCATGCCTGGGATGAAGGCGAAGACAACACGTTCCGGATCGAGACCGAACTGCTCGGCGAAGTCCGTGTGGATGAGGACGGCACCGAGGAGTTCTCGACCGGAATCTCGCGTTATCCCTATCTCGGCGCCATCGCCCACCGCATCCGTTCCGCCGACCTGATGCGCATCTATGATGCCGGCGAGGGTACGACCGCCGTCATCGGCAAGCTGACGCAGGACGAAAGCATCGATGCGGCGATCCACATCCCCTCGATGCTCTCCAAGCATTTCGCCGTCGTCGGCTCCACCGGCGTCGGCAAGTCGACCGCGGTCTCGCTGCTCCTGCACAAGGCGATCGTGGCGGATCCGAAGCTGCGTGTACTGATCCTCGATCCGCATAATGAATTTGCCGCCGCCTTCCCCAAGCACGCAGTCACCATCGATACCGATACACTCGACCTGCCCTTCTGGCTGATGCGGCTGGAGGAATTCGCCGAGGTCGTTTTTCGCGGCCGTCCGCCGGTGCCCGAAGAACTCGACATGCTGCGCGATATCCTGCCGGAAGCCAAACGCGCCTTCCGCGGCAGCGACAACTCGCTGGTGCGCCGCACCACGGAAAAAAGCTCGATCACCGCCGATACGCCGGTTCCCTACCGCATGGCCGATCTGCTGGCGCTGATCGACGAGCGCATCGGCCGCCTGGAAGGCCGCTCGGAAAAGCCCTTCCTGCGGTCGCTGAAGATGCGCCTCATCGCCGCGATCAACGATCCGCGCTATCATTTCATGTTCTCCAACAACACGATCAGCGACACGATCACCGAAACCATCGCGCAGATCTTCCGCATCCCCGGCGAGAATCGGCCGATCTGCACCTTCCAGCTTGCCGGCATTCCCTCCGAGGTCGTCAATTCGGTCGCCTCGGTGCTCTGCCGCATGGCCTTCGAAGTGGCGCTGTGGAGCGACGGCGCCATCCACATGCTCGTCGTATGCGAGGAAGCTCATCGCTACATTCCCTCCGATCCGAGCCTCGGCTTCGTGCCGACGCGCCAGGCGATTGCCCGCATCGCCAAGGAGGGCCGCAAATACGGCGTCTCGCTCGGCATCATCACCCAGCGGCCGGGCGAGCTCGACCAGACGATCCTGTCGCAGTGTTCGACGCTCTTTGCCATGCGCCTTGCCAACGACCGAGACCAGGAAATCATCCGCTCGGCCATCCCGAATTCGTCGATCTCGACGACGAGCTTCATCTCCTCGATCGGCAATGGTGAGGCAATCGCTTTCGGCGAGGCGATCAGCGTGCCGATGCGCATGCGCTTTTCCCGCGTCGAGGAGAACCTGCTGCCGAAGGCGAGCAGCGCCAACAGCAAGCAAAGCGAGGAAGATCCGGATACAGTCGACCTGCGCAAGATCGTCACCCGTATGCGGGCGGTGACCGTCGGACCCGACATTTCGAATTTCCAGCAGAACTACGCCGCATCCGTGGCAAGCTTGGACGAGGCTGATGCAGCCGACGAGGATCTCGACGCCACGGCTTACGCGCCACCCACCTCTTCGGCCGCGCCGCTCGAATCCTACCGACGCGAACTGCTGCCGCAAACGCCGCGGCTGGATCCGGCTGCAGTGCCGGCGATCGATCCCCGGCTGGACGCGCTCCGCCGCGAGATGCGCCGCGAGGAGCCGGTCTTTCCCCGGCCGGCGCCGTCGGCGGATCAGCCAGCGATCACCCGCCGGGAGCCTGGCACGTCGCTGCGCGAAAGCATCCTGAAAAAACCGCTGAGCAGCCTCTACAACAAGGATTGACGCTTCAGCTCACTCTCCAGCGTCATTAGAGGTCCGACGGCGTCGAGCACCCGTTGCCGGTCCATCGATGCGAGCGGCAACAGAGGTCGTGGGAGCTCTGCCCGAGCGAGTGAGAGAATGTCGACCAGCGTATAGACCACGCGAAGGCTTCCGAATTCCTTGAACGTTTTCCAGAGCGGCTGGAGGAGAGCATCGAGCCGGCGCGCCTCACCACTGTCGCCCGCAATCGCGGCCTTGCTGAGCGCAAGGGCGACGCGCGGAAGCAAGCCGCCGATGACGCTGTACCAGGCATCGGCGCCTGAAAGCAGCGCTTCGGCCGCCCCCCAGTCGCCGCTATAGCCGATCGCAAGCTCGGTCTTCTCCCGCAATGCCGCCAGCTCGCCTGCGAGATGCCCGTCAACAGGCAGAGGCATCTTTACCGCCTGGATCGTCTCGAGGTCGGACAGGCGTTGCAGAAGCTCGCGGCTGAAGGTGAAGTGGGTCGTGCCGGGATTGTTGTAGATGCAAAGCGGCAGCTTCGCCGCCTCCGTGACCGCAAGGAAATGCCCATAGGCTTCTTCCTGGGTCAGCGGCGTATAGGATACAGGCGCCAGCAGAAGCGCATCTGCACCAGCGGCCTCGGCATCCCTCGCAAGGTTTTGGGCCTGGTCTGTCCTCAAAGCGCCAACGCCGACGACGAGGGGAATACGGCCGTGAACGCATTCGACCGCAGCCTCGACGGCTCGCCGCCGCTCCTCAGGTGCAAGAAAGGCATAGATCCCGGTGCTGCCGAGAAGACCTATCGAGGCGACGCCTGCATCGCACAGGCGCTCCAGCAGGCGGCTAAGAGCTTCGGTGTCGACCCTGCCATCCCGATCGGCGGGCGTTGGCGGAAAGGCCGAAAGACCATGAAACGGAGAAGCGACAGACATGATGCGATCCTGAAAATCCGGTCAATGTGAAAACAGCAGGCGCGATCCGGCGCCGGCGAAGAAGACGGCGAGACTTCCCTCGATCCACCGCCGCGCGCGGGCATAGCCGCGCACCATCGGCGCCGTCGAGAAGAGCACGGCATATCCGGCAAATATCGAGATCCCGAGAAGCACGCAGCCGCCGAACGCCGTGACGGCCATCTCTGGCGAAGCGCCGGGCTTAAGGCCGAGCGACATGATCGCGACCCAGGCCAGAACCGCCTTCGGATTGCCGAGATGCATCAGAACGCCGCGGCGATAGAGCATGCCGAGTCGCGCGTCAGGCCGGACGAGCTCACCTGCCGGCCTGTCCGGCGCGGCTGCCGAGCGGGCCGCCTTCCAGGCGAGCCAGAGGAGATACAGCCCGCCCGCGACCTTGAGGAACAGCAGGGCATGGGCATAACGGACCAGCAGTGTCGATATGCCGGTGACCGCGATCAGCCCCCAGCATGTCGACATCGTGATGACCCCGGCGGCCAAGGTTAACGCCGGTCGACGCCCCTGCCGCATCGCCACATTCATGATGGCCATGTTGCTTGGTCCGGGACTGCCTGCAGCAATTGCGTAGGCGATGTAGACGACGAGAAGATCCTGCATTTGCGTGTTTCCAGAAGTTTGCGCCCGCGGACGCCCCTAGAAACGAAGAATACGGGGAGCCGCCAATCCGCTTCCTTTTCCTCGAAAATTGGTCCACTATGAAGCACCATTTTTGAAGAAAATCTCTAGACCACTTTTTGCGATGTCCAAACGGCGCAGCACCATCGAAATCCCGTCGCTCAACGCGATCGATCGAACGGCCAATGTCGGCCGCCAGCTTGCCCAGAGCCTGCGCAGCGCAATCGCCAGCGGCGAACTGAGGCCAGGCGAACGCCTTCCTTCGACGCGCAGCCTTGCGGCTTCGCTGAAGATCGCGCGCGGCACTGTCGTCGAGGTGTTCGATCAGTTGGTCGCCGAAGGCTATCTCGAAGCGCGGGTCGGAGCCGGAACCCGGGTTGCCGCTCATCTCCTGGACGCGATGCCGGCGCCGGCAGCTCCGCCGGTCGCTGATGCTGTCGATCTGCCTCCCCCGGCTGCCCGGCTGATCGCCGTTGCCCGTGCGCTCACCCCGCACCCGCCGGTTCCCTTCGCCATTGCCGTCCCGGCGTCCGGTATTGCGCCCGACGACACCTGGCGCCGCCTCGGCAATCGCGTGCGCGCGTCGAGACAGGCCGCACCCTCGGGTTACCACGACCCGATGGGTCTGCACGAGCTCAGGCTTGCCATTGCCGACCACATCCGGCGCGCGCGGGCCGTTCATTGCGAGCCGGAACAGGTCATCGTTACATCGGGCACCCAGCAAGGCCTCTATATGGCAGGCCGGGTGCTTCTCTCGCGTGACGATCCGGTATGGGCCGAAGACCCCGCCTATCCCGGGTTGACGGCAGTGCTCGACGATCTCGGCGTACGGACCCACCGCTTGCCCGTCGATGCACAGGGGATGAACGTGGAACGCGGCCTCGAACTCTGTCCGCAGGCGCGCGCCGCATTCGTCACCCCTTCGCACCAATATCCGATCGGCATGCCGCTCAGCATGGCGCGGCGCAATGCCTTGATCGCCTGGGCCGACCAGAATCGCGCCTGGATCGTCGAGGACGATTACGACAGCGAGCTGCGTTATGCCGGACACCCGTTTCCCTCGATGCAAGGATTGCGTCCGTCACGCGTCATCTATCTCGGAACCTTCAGCAAGGTGCTCTTCCCCTCCCTGCGCCTCGGCTACGTCATCGCCCCTCCTCCGCTCGTAGAAGCCTTTGCCGGCGCCCGCGCCATTCTCGACCGGCATTCGCCGATCGCAGAACAGCATGTTCTGGCGGCTTACATGCGGGAAGGCTATTTCGAGGCGCATATCCGGCGCATCCGCGGCCTCTATGCCGACCGCCGCGCTGTCCTGCTCGCAGCGCTCGAGCGGGCCTTGCCCGAGGGATGCCAGGTTCAGCCGAGCGACCAGGGCATGCACATTCTTCTGTGGCTGCCCGAGCAGGCCGACGACGTGCAACTTGCAGCACGCGCCCTATCGGCCGGCCTCGCCGTGCGGGCGATCTCCCCGATGTATGCCGCGGAGCCGGCGCGCCCCGGCCTGATGCTGGGCTTCGGCGGATTTCTTCCGGACCAGCTGCGGGCGGCGGTCGGCGAACTCGCCAAACTGCTGAGCCTGCAGATGACTGGAGCGGAAGGCCCGCGTCAGGTCTGACACTTAAGCGATCAGCCGTTCCCAGCTGTCGTCCATCTGGTTGCGGAACCATGTCATCTGCCGCTTGGCATATTGCCGCGTCGCCGCAGCACCCTTCTCCAGCACCTCGTCGCGTGTCATCTCGCCCCTCAGCATCGCCGCGATCTGCGACACGCCGATTGCCTTCATCACGGGCGCCTCGGCCGGCAGGTCGAGCGCAAGCAGCGCCCTCACCTCGTCTTCGGCGCCTTGCTGCAGCATTTTTTCGAAACGGCCGTTGATGCGTTGATGCAGCACCGCCCGGTCCGGCAGCACGACGATCTTGCGGGCCTCACCCGCGTCGATCACCACCGGTCCCGACTGGCCCTGGAAATCGGCGATCGACCGCCCCGTCGCCTTCATCACTTCCAGCGCCCGGACGATGCGCTGTCCGTCCTGGCGGTTGAGACTTGCCGCCGTGGCGGGATCGGCGTCAGCGAGCTCCGCATACAACCCGTCCGGCCCCTCCTCCAGCAGCCGTGCCCTGAGGCTTTGCCGCAGTGTCTCCGGTATCCCGGGCATATCCGAGAGTCCGCCGGTCAGCGCCTTGAAATAAAGCCCCGTGCCGCCGACGAAGACCGGCAGCCGTCCTTCGGCCTTGAGCATCGGCAGCAGCGCCGAGACATCGCGCAGCCAGGCGCCTGTGGAATAGGCCGCCCCCGCCGGCACGTGGCCGTAGAGATGATGTGGCACGCCTTGCATCTCCCCCTCCGACGGCCGCGCCGTCAGCACCCGCAGCGTATCGTAGACCTGCATGCTGTCGGCGTTGACAACGACACCGTCATGGCGTTTAGCCAATTCGACGGCGAGCGCGGACTTGCCGCTGGCGGTCGGCCCGGTTATCAGGATCGCGTTCACTGTGCTCAGAAGGTTTTCCATCATGGCCCTCGTTGCCACGCTTGTTGCCAATCCGTCAAATCCCGTGCTGACACCCGCAATCGCCGAACAGGCGGCCGAGGTGGTGAAGGCTTCCGGCCTCTATTGGCTGGCCGACGGCATCGCCTGCGACATCGCGCTGCGCGACGGCACGGATGCGCAGGCGGCCGAGGCCAATATCCTTGCGCTCATATCAGGCGCGCCGATCGACCTCGTCATCCAGGAGCAGGAGACCCGCCGCAAGAAGCTGCTGATTGCCGACATGGATTCGACGATGATCGGCCAGGAGTGCATCGACGAACTCGCCGCCGAAGTCGGCCTGAAGGAAAAGGTTGCCACCATCACCGCCCGCGCCATGAATGGCGAGATCGCCTTCGAACCTGCCCTGCGTGAGCGTGTCGCCCTGCTCAAGGGCCTGCCGCTGTCGGTCGTCGACGAAGTGATCGCCAAGCGCATCACACTTACCCCTGGTGGCCCGGAACTGATCGCCACCATGAAATCGAAAGGCCATTACACCGCCCTCGTCTCCGGCGGCTTCACGGTCTTCACCAGCCGCATCGCCGCCACCCTCGGCTTTGATGAGAACCGCGCCAACACGCTGCTCGAAGACGGCGGCATACTCTCCGGCTTCGTCGCCGAACCGATCCTCGGCAAGCAGGCGAAAGTCGATGCGCTGAACGAAATTTCGGCTCGCCTCGGCATTTCGCCGGAAGAAGCGATCGCCGTCGGCGACGGCGCCAACGACCTCGGCATGCTGCACCTCGCCGGCGCCGGCGTCGCCCTCCACGCCAAGCCCGCCGTCGCCGCGGAAGCTGAGATGCGCATCAACCACGGTGATCTCACAGCCCTGCTCTATATCCAGGGCTACCGGAAGACGGATTTCGTGACGGCTTGAAGACCGACGTGGCACACCCTCATCCCTATGCTCGTCACAGGAATGGGCGAGAGTTGGAGACGACGGCGGTAATTCACCACCGCCGCAACTTTCTTATTCCATCGGCACCGCCACGAACCGGAGATCGCCATTCGCCGATGCGATCATAAGCTGGGCGTTGCGGCGGCCTTCCTGTTTCAGCGCCTGCACCTTGGCGGCGACCGCATCCGGCGACTTCATGAACTCCTGCGCCACTTCGACGATCACATCGCCGGGCTTCAGCCCCTTTTCGGCCGAGGCGGAGCCGGGCGTCACCTCTGTCACGACGACGCCGTCGACGCTCTCGGCGATGCCGAAAGCCTTGCGCGTCTCGGGGCTCAAAAGCGACAGCGACAGGCCGAGCACGTTCTTCGGCGTTGCCGCATCCGGCGCCACCTGACCCTTATGCTGGTCCGGCGTGCCGGGTTCGGGCTGGACCTGATCGCCGCTGTCAGGCTGGTCCATGTCATTGTTTTCGCCGGGATCCGGCGTGATCACGCCGTCGTCCTGCGAGCCATCGGGCGCCGCATCGCCGGATGCGGCCGCCTGATCGCTGTCTTCGAGCCGGCCAAGCTTCACCTTGACGGTCTGCTCCTTGCCGTCGCGCAGCACCACCACGTCGACTTCCTTGCCGACCGTGCTTTCCGCCACGACGCGCGGCAGGTCGCGCATTTCGCTGACGGTCTTGCCGTCGAATTTCAAGATGACGTCGCCCGCCTTGATCGAGCCGTCGTCGACGGGCCCGCCCTTGATGACGCCGGCGACCAGCGCGCCCTTTGCGCTGTCGAGCCCGAGGCTGTCGGCGATATCGTCGGTCACCGGCTGGATGCGCACGCCGAGCCAGCCGCGCCGCGTCTCGCCATATTCGCGCAGCTGGTCGACGACGCCGGACGCAAGCTCCGACGGCACCGAGAAGCCGATGCCGATCGAACCGCCGCTCGGCGAGATGATCGCCGTGTTGATGCCGATCACTTCACCCTTCATGTTGAAGAGCGGTCCACCGGAATTGCCCTTGTTGATCGCCGCATCCGTCTGGATGAAGTTGTCATAGGGGCCGGCATTGATATTGCGGCCGCGGCCGGAAATGATGCCTACCGTCACCGAACCGCCGAAGCCGAACGGATTGCCGATGGCCATCACCCAGTCGCCGATGCGCATCGTGCTGGAATCGCCGAATTTCACGGATTTCAGCGGCGCCTTCGGCTCGACCTTCAGCACGGAAAGATCGGTCTTCGTATCCGTGCCGATCAGCTTCGCCTTGAGTTTCGAACCATTGGCGAAATTGATCTCGATGTCATCGGCGCCCTCGATCACGTGATTGTTGGTGACGATATAGCCGGCCGGATCGATGACGAAGCCGGAGCCGAGCGAGCTGACATTGTGATTGCCGCCCTTGTTGCCCTGCTGCTTGTTGAAGAAATCGTTGAAGAACTCCTGGAACGGCGAGCCGTCGGGTGCACGCGGCGCCGGGCCGGCCCCCTCGTCGTCCTTCACATTCTGCGAGGTCGAGATATTGACCACGGCATCGAGCAGCCCCTCGGCGAGATCGGCGACCGAAGCCGGGCCGCTGTTTGGCGTGACGGCCTGGATCGGGGCGATCTGCTGTGGCGCGCCGGGTGCGGGCGGCGTGGGCGTAGGAGCAGCCGCCTCCGGAGCAGCCGGAGCGGGCGTGGCAACCCCGGGAGCGGTCGTCTCAGGTGCGGTTTGCGCATAGGCAATCCCGTTCATGCCGGCATGCGCAAGAATTGCAGCGCTGGCCATAAGCGCGAGCGTTCGTCTGAAGGGCGAGCGTTTCGTGGGGGCCATCAAGCTTCCTCATAAGGGGTAAATGCGCACATTGAGCATCAGCATAAGGCGGAATGATGGAGGGTGAAATCACCTTTTCGCGAAATCCCCGTGCAATGTGACGTGGCCTCGCAAATGCCGGATCATCTCAATCATCCCACGAAAAAAGGGCCGGCACTCGGGCCGGCCCTTCGAGGATTGTCGGGATGCGATCGGCATCCCTTGCCGTCAGTTCGCCGGCTGGGCGGGTGCTGCGGGAGCAGCCGCAGCCGGTGCGGCCGGATTTGCCGGTGACGGCTGCATCGTGCCGGCGGCATTGTCGAAAAAGCGGAAAAATTCCGAATTCGGCGACAGCACCAGCGTTGTGTCCTGCGACGAAAGCGCCGAGGAATAGGCCGCCATCGAGCGATAGAACTCGAAGAAGGCTTGATCCTTGCTGAACACTTCGGCGAAGACGCGGTTGCGTTCGGCATCGCCCTGGCCCCGAAGGATTTCCGCATCGCGCTGGGCGCCTGCGGTGAGCTCGACAACCTGGCGGTCGGCGACGGCCCGGCGCCGCTGGCCTTCCTCATTGCCTTCGGCACGGATACGCTCGGCCTCGGCAAGGCGTTCCGAACGCATGGCATTATAGGTGTTCGGCGCAACCTCCGGCGAAAGGTCGGTACGGCGGATGCGAACGTCGTCTATATGCAGGCCGAGATTTTCGGCATCTGTGCGCAGGTCGTCGCGAATTTCCAGCATCATCGCGACACGCTCTTCCGAGAGTGCGGCATTGTAGTCACGCAGACCGTAGACGCGGCGAAGCGATGAATCGAGCTGCGCCCTCAGCCGCGCTTCCGCGGCCTCACGATCACCCGATACCGTCTCGCGGAAACGACGGACATCCGAGATATTGTAGATCACGAAGGCATCGACGTCGAAGGTCTGGCCGTCCTGGACCTGAACCCGGATATTGTCGAGATCGAGCCTCAGCGCCTGCTTTTCGACCAACTGAACGCGGTCGGCATCCATGAAGCCGAACGGCAGCTTGAAGTAAATGCCAGGCTCGGTCTTGACCGACTGGATCTGGCCGAAACGGACGACAATGGCCTGCTCGCGCGCATTCACCACGAAGATGGACGAATAGAGCCCGACCAGCACGATGGCGAGGATGAGGAGAATGATGGGAAGTCTGTTCGATGTCATGACTCAACCTCCCTGCTGCGCCGGTTTGCCGAGCTCGTTGAGCGGCAGATAGGGCAACACGCCCTGCTTCTCATCGATGATGACCTTCTTCGAGTTCTTCAGCACCTGCTCCATCGTTTCGAGGTACAACCGCTTGCGGGTTACGTCAGGCGCCTTCGAATATTCGTCGTTGATCGCAGTGAAACGCTGCGCTTCACCTTCCGCCTCTTTCACGACGCGGTCCTTGTAGGCGGCGGCATCTTCACGGATTCTGGCCGCATCGCCTCGCGCCTGGCCAAGCTTCTGGTTGGTGTAGCGATTGGCCTCCTCGATCGTGCTATCGCGGTCACGGCCGGCACGCTGCACCTCTTCGAAAGCATCGGCGACTTCCCGCGGCGGCGCCACGTTCTGGATCGTCACGCCGGTGACGGTCACGCCGGCGCCATAGCGGTTCATGGTATCCTGCAGAATATTGAGCACATCCACTTCGATCGGCTGGCGATTGCTGCGGAAGGCGTCCTGGGCCGGACGCCGGCCGACGATTTCGCGCATGGCGCTGTCGGAAACCTGCTGCAGGGTCTCTGCCGGATTTTCGACGTTGAAGAGATAGGCCTTCGGATCACTGACCGTGTAGAAGACGGCGAACTGCACGTTGATGACGCTCTTGTCGCTGGACAGCATCAGGCCGTTCGAAGACGAGGCCGAGGTCGCCCCGATATTCAGCTGTTGCACGGTCACCTTGACCGTCTCGACGGTTTCCATCGGCCAGAAATGGAAATGCAGGCCGGGCATCGAGATCTCTTCCTTCGGCTTGCCGAACCGCAGCTCGACGCCGCGTTCGTCCGGCTGCACCACGTAGATGCACTGGATCAGCCAGAACACCGCGAGGATCGCCACGACGATCACCGCCACGCCGCCGTTGAAACCGCCGGGAACGATGTTGCGCAGCTGGTCCTGGCCGCGCCGGATGATATCTTCCAGATCGGGCGGTCCGCCCTTGCCGCCGCCACCGCGCGGGCGGTTCGGCCCCTGGCCCCATGGTCCCTGATTATTACCGCCGCCGCCGCCCCAAGGGCCGCCGCCGCCATTCTGATTGCTCCAGGGCATCAAAACCTCGTTGTTCGTTAAGTCTTCCACACATCCGGAACCGTGGGGGCTGACCGGCGGATGCGTTGGTGACCGTTATAGGTATCGCCGCATCGGCTTTCAACGCAACGTGGGAAACTTGGTCAATTTAATTGGAAAATAGTTCATTTTCAGGCGTGTCGGCGTTCATAGACGACGAAACGCGTGGGATAGCTGTCCTTCTCGCCGGCCGGAACCGCGATAGGCTCCCCCGCCTGCCAGATATCGGGATCGATGGCGGGAAATGAGGCGTCCCCATCGAGATCGGCCTCGACATGCGTGATGCACATCCGGTCGGCAAGGCCGATCGCCTGCGCATAGACCTGACCGCCGCCGAGAATGCAGATCTCATCGACGCCGGTTTCGAGCGCCAGCCTTTCGGCCGCCGTCATCGCCTCCGGCAGCGACTGCGCCATGCTGACATCCGGATGATTTATCGTCGCTTGCCGCGAGATGACGACATTCGGCCGCCCCGGCAGCGGCTTGCCGATCGAATCGTAGGTCTTGCGGCCCATCACGACGGGCTTGCCCAATGTCAGCGCCTTGAAGCGCTTGAGATCGCTCGAAAGCCGCCAGGGCATATCGCCGTCGCGGCCGATAATGCCGTTGCGGGCAACGGCGGCGAAGATGGTCCTGCGGATGTCGGCCATGGAATGTCCCGGATCAGACGGCGATCGGCGCCTTGATGCTGGCATCGGCCTCGTAGCCGATCAGCTCGAAATCGTCGAAGGTGAAGCCGAAAATGTCCTTCACATCAGGATTGATGCGCATGAAGGGCAGCGGCTTCGGCCGGCGCGCCAGCTGCAGCTTCGCCTGGTCGAAATGATTGTGATAAAGATGGGCGTCGCCGAGCGTGTGGACGAAATCGCCGGGCTTCAGCCCGGTCACCTGGGCCACCATCATCGTCAGCAGCGCATAGGAAGCGATGTTGAACGGCACGCCGAGGAAGATATCGGCCGAGCGCTGGTAGAGCTGGCAGGAAAGCTTGCCATCGGCCACATAGAACTGGAACAGGCAATGGCAGGGCGGCAGCGCCATTTCATCCACTTCGGCCGGGTTCCAGGCCGAGACGATATGGCGGCGTGAATTCGGGTTGTTGACGATGCCTTTGACGAGATTGGCGATCTGGTCGATATGGCCGCCATCCGGCGCCGGCCAGGAGCGCCACTGGGCGCCGTAGACAGGCCCGAGATCACCGTTTTCGTCGGCCCATTCGTCCCAGATAGAAACGCCATTCTCCTTGAGATAGCGGATATTCGTCTCGCCCTTCAGGAACCAGAGAAGCTCGTGGATGATCGAGCGCAGATGCAGCTTCTTTGTGGTGAGGACAGGAAAGCCCTCTTCGAGGTCGAAGCGCATCTGGTAGCCGAAGACCGAGCGCGTGCCGGTGCCGGTGCGGTCGCCCCGGTCGGAGCCCTTGTCCATCACATGGTTCAGGAGATCGAGATATTGCTTCATGTCGCGCTGATTCCGTTTGCCCCAATTTAAGCCCTCAGCGGCGGGAAACCAATCGCCACCGGGGATTTTCCCAATGTTTCTGATGGGCTGCATAACGCTTTTATGACGTTTGCCCTTTCCTTGGGCTGAGGAAACCACTATATCACCCTTGCCGGCTTTCGGGTCGGCTATGGCGATAAATGAGCGGTGTAATAAACCTATTGGACCCGGGGGCGGTACCCGGCGCCTCCACCAAAAACCGGCGGCCTCGAAGGCCGGCTTTTGATGGGGGCGAAACAGGATCGACAAGGGTGTAAAGATCGTCTTTTTGCTCGGCATTGTACCGCCGTTATCGGGCTAAAATTGTAGTTGCAAACGACAACTATGCGGAAGCTCGTCTCGCTGCTTAATCGCGGTGTGACACTTCAATCAAAGTCCTAGTGGTTCGCACCTCTAGGCGGGGTCCGAAGGCACCTGGCAACAGAAGCCTTCACCTTCTCCCTGCCGCCGAAATCATGTATGCTGCTTCAAAACGTGACTCGGCTCCGGTCTTTCCCAAGGCGCCCGGACGTGGCATATAACCTTGTGAAAAGACTTCCGAACCGACGAAAGACAGGAAAAGCATGGGGCAGGATCATATCCGCTACGACATTCTGGCACAGGATGCACTTCGCGGCGTCATCCGCAAGGTTTTGGCGGAAGTCGGCGCGACAGGCCGTCTGCCCGGCGACCATCACTTCTTCATCACCTTCCTCACGGGTGCCGCCGGCGTACGCATCTCCCAGCACCTGAAGTCGAAATATCCCGAGCAGATGACCATCGTCATCCAGCACCAGTTCTGGGACCTGAAGATTACCGAGACGCATTTCGAGATCGGCCTTTCCTTCTCAGACGTTCCGGAAAAGCTGGTCATCCCGTTCAATGCGATCCGCGGCTTCTACGACCCCTCCGTCAATTTCGAACTTGAATTCGACGTGCCGCTGGCCGATGGCGAGGAGCTGCCATCAGGCGAGATCACCGCTTATCCTGTCGATGCGGCTGCAAAGCCCGATGACGCGGCGGGCGCGAAACCTGCCGACGGCGAAGAGAAGAAGCCGGGCTCCGTCGTCTCGCTCGACTCCTTCCGCAAGAAGCAGTGATTTGAAGGGAGGCCAAGCCTCCCTTTTTCATAGGGAATTCAGGCAACCGCATGAGCGCCGAAATCATCAATCTGCGCCAGTTCCGCAAGAAGCAGGCCCGCTCCGAAAAGGAAAAGCAGGCTGAGCAGAACCGCGTTTCCTTCGGCCGCACCAAGGTCGAAAAGCAGCTGACCCGCAGCTTGAACGACAAGGCCGACAAGGCCCATCGCGACGGCCGGATCGAAACGGATGACGACGGCGCGTGACGCCTTCACCGACGGCTTGAAGAGCCGGAATGGATTCTGCAATCAACCACTTGCACGGCCGCCTTGAATCGATCTTCGAACCCGATCGAAACGCGAAACAGCCTTCATGATCCGCAAGCATTCGGCAACATTGCACGGCCATCGCACCAGTTTCTCGCTGGAGGATGAATTCTGGGCCGAGCTGAAGACCATCGCCGCATGCCGCTCGATGCCGCTTGCCGCGCTGATCTCCGAGATCGACGACCACCGTCCTGCCGACAGCAACCTGTCCTCGGCGCTGCGGCTCCACGTGCTCGCCTGGGCGAAGGCCGGCGGCGACCGCCGGACCTGATACATATTGCTTAAGATCGCATGGCGCTTTGTGACGGCGACATCAATGAAAACAAAGAGCTGAGGCGCGTTGCATGAATCAAATTCTATGCGCCGTCACTGCGCCTGAACGCCCGGCAGCTGGTCGAAATTGAGCGGACCGGGCTGCGCCTGCCCGCTACGGCGCGCCGCTTCCGCCTCGGCAGCAGCCCTTGCCTGCGCATCCGCCTTGGCTTTGGCTTCCGCCGCACGCGCGGCCTCCGCCTCGGCAGCCGCCTTCTGTACCGCTGCCGCCTGCGCCAATGCGCGCAGCCGCTCTTCTTCCGCCCGACGTTGTTGCTCGATCTCGGCTGCCCGGACTCGCTCCGCGTCGTTGAACCGGTAGAGCGCCACCTCGCGGCGCAGCCGCTGCTTTTCGAGCACGATCGCCTGCAGCCGCTCAACCCGCCGGCGCTCGCGCTCAAAGGCACGCAGCGACAGATAGCTGGTGATATCGGTCACATCCATCGTCTTGCCGGGCGATGGCAGCATGCCGGAAAAATTCAGCCTGAGCGCCGGCTCGGCGCCGGAAAGCGCTTCCGTGCCGGGATTAAGGCCAACACCAAGCGTCGCGCTGATCCGTTCCTCCGGCAGCGCGATCTGCGCATCGGCGGTAATGCGGGCGAGATCGTTGGCGACGGTGACATTCTGCACCCTCAGCGTGCCGTCGGTGATGTTGAAGGGAATACCGAGCGGCGGCAGCTTCGCCTCGCCGTTGCTGAGCAAAGTCTCGACGATCGGATGCACCTTCCCGGCATTGATCTGCTCCTGCATCGTGTCGGTTGCGGCAAGCAGCGGCGGAAGGATGGCGAGGTTCAGCCCGCGTATGCTGGTATCGCCGAGCCTCAATTCGCCCGAACCATTGAGCGAGCTGGCGATCTCGCCGATCGTCTTGCCCGAGGCCTCCATCGACAGCGACAAACCGAACTTGCCGTTGGCGATCGGCGCGCCATCGCGCAGCCAGACGATGCCGGAAAGATCGGAATCGGCAAGCGCAAGCTTCGTCTGCAGGAAACCGGTGCCGTTGGCATTGGTGAAGAGCAGGTTGCCGGAGAGTTTTCCGCCGTCCCAGTTGCCGGCCATGTCGTTGAGCTGCAGCTCATCGCCCTTGTAGGCGACGTTGCTGGTAAAGTCGGACACCGCAGTTTCCGGCAGGCCGGGCCAGAACTCCTTGGCCGTCAGCTTCACGTTGACGTCGAGATCCTTGAAGATGGGCAGCCCCAGCGGCGCCGTCGTCAGCTGACCGTTGGCCGGATCGACGATCTGGCCGAACACTGCCTCGCCGAGCCAGCCGGCATCGGCCTTCGAAAGCGTCAGCCCGCCGCTCGCCGTCGTCTTCGTAGCCTTCCGGTCGAAGCTCAGCCCGCCTGAAAATTCGTTGTCGGCCGCATGACCCTTGAGATCTGAAAAGACGATCTTGTCGCTGTCGACGGCGGCATTGACCTGCAGGCCGAACGGCAGCCCCGTCCCAGTCTGCGGCAGGGCGATGCCGTTCATGATCAGATATGGGTCGATATCGGCGCTGTCGAGCGAAAGGGCGATCCGGCCGTTCATGAAGGTTTCCGGCCGGACATCGACCTTGCCGTTGGCGGTGAACGAGGTCCGGTCGGTCGCAAAGGTCAGCGCCGCATCGGCGGGATCGTTGCCCGATGCCTTCACCTTCAGCGTCAGGCGGCCGTTGGCGCCGACATCGACCGGCAGCGGGTCGAGCCCGGCCTGGCCGAACAGGATGGACGGCACGGCGTTTTCGAGGGTCGCCTCCAGGCTCGTCGTGCCGTTGCCGGTCAGCGCCAAGAGGTCGGACATGCGGTAATCGAGATTGACGCGGCTGCCGTTCGAGACGCCGGCAAGCGTCACCGTCAGCGCGTCGCCCTCGTCGCCGCCGAGCGTCAGCGCCCCGCGAAGCGCGGTATTGCCGTACCAGCCGGCATTGCGCACCAACCGGTCGAGTACCGGGTGATGCGGCAGATGCTCGCGCAGCATAGTGAAGAAGCCGCCGGGATCGGC
Organism: Rhizobium sp. IY2; assembly: GCF_047532935.1. Classification (NCBI taxonomy): domain Bacteria; kingdom Pseudomonadati; phylum Pseudomonadota; class Alphaproteobacteria; order Hyphomicrobiales; family Rhizobiaceae; genus Rhizobium; species Rhizobium sp. IY2. The sequence goes on along the minus strand of NZ_JBLKNU010000001.1, from coordinate 490,498 downwards.
GGATTTGAAGGTAATCTCACCCGCGCCCTTGTAATCGAGCAGCGAACCTTCCGCCCTGCCCGTCGCCGTCAGCTCGGCGCCTGCGATATTCTTGATCGACAGCCGGTCGACGGCAAGCTCCCCATCGGCAATCGTGAAGGTGGTCTCGACATTCTCGGCATTGACGCCGAAGGCGGTGAACTTGTCCGCCTTGAGCTGGGCGGCGATCTTGTGGTCGAGCACGTTGTCGCCGGCGTCTTGACCGGTCATCAGCCCGCTCAGCGCCTGCAGCGCGTCGAGATCGAGCGTATCGCCATTCAATGCCACAGACAGCGTCGGCGTCTGGCCGGAAATCGCCTGGCGCTCCAGTCGACCCTTCAGCGTCGCCGGTCCGATGGCGATCTCGAGATTTTCGAAACGCTGCAATTCATGCGTCAGGCTGACATTGGCGGAAAAGCCCGCCTGCCGTAATTGCCGGATGGCCGGATCGACCGAGCCGGCAAGCCAGGAGGCAAGTCCCGTCGGCTGGCTCGAAGCCACCACGATCTGGCCGTTGAAGGAGGCTTCGCCCTGAAGCTGGAGCTTGCCCTTGCCTTCCACCTGCGTGCGCCCCGGCAACGTGCCGGTGGCGCTGTCGATCATCCAGCCTGTTCCGGCCGGCTCCAGCTCCAGCTGCACGTCACGCAGCGTCGTATCGCCGGCGACGATGGCCGGCAGCTTGACGCTCGCCTTGCCCGGCACCTGCGGGATTGGCACCTGCCCGACGATATCGATCAGCGAATTCAGCCGCTGGCGCGCCGAAACCGCCGCATCCCGCGTCGTCTTGCCGGCCGCGCCCTGATTGCCGATACGGTTGACGTCAATCTGCTGGCCGTCGGCGGTCAACAGGAATTCCGGCGCATTGCCGGTATCGAGCGTCGCCTCGCCAGTTATGACATAGGGATCGTCCGTCGGGCCGATCTCCATCCGGTATTCGGGAATGCGGATGCGTTCGTTGGTCAGCTCGAAGCGGCCCTTGACGCGCGGCGGCTGCTCATTCTTGTCGGCCGGCCTGGCGCTGTTGCGGGTCTCGATCGCCGCCGAAAGCTGGCCTTGATAATTAGGCTTGCTGTCGACGAGCTTTAGCTCGCCGTCAAGATCGACGCTGACGGGGTGCTTGTCCGGCGAAAGCTTCGTGCGCATGCGCAGCACGCCCTTCTCATCCGGCTGGCTGCTCGAGATCGAGAAACTGCCGTGCTCGCCGTCGAGCGCCGCATCGCCTTCGATGCGCCAGGGTCCGGCCAGCGACTTCGCCGACATTTCCGCATTGAGGCCGGTGATGCGGCGCGAGCGGCCCGACTGGTCGTCGACGAACTCGACTTCACCGCCGCTGACATGCACATTTTCGAGAACGACGGTCTTTGCCGGTATTTCAGCGCGGCTGCCGCGCATCCAGTCGAGCGTGCCATCCTTGAGCAATCTCAGGCGCACCTTCGGATTGACGACACGCATGTCGAAGATCAGCGCCTCGCCCGACAGGAAAGGCGCGAGTTCCGCATCCATGGAGAACTGCTCGACCTTGACGATCGGCGTGCCGTCCACTTCCTGGCCAACGCGCACGTCGTGCAGCGTGACCGACGGAAACGGCAGCAGGCGCGCGTCCACCGTGCCGTAGACGGTGACTTTCTTGCCGATGATGCGGCTTGCCTGATCCTCGAAATTCTTGCGGAAATCCGTCCAGTCGATGAACAGTGGCGCAAGCAGCGCCACAAACAGCACTACGACGATCACTCCCCCCAGAAAGACGAGGAACCGGCCTACCAATGCAAGGGGTCTCCATTCGGGATTCTATTGCCGACACTAGAGCAATTCCAGCACAAGTGCACAGCGGTTTTGCGTCCGGAGTTGCGGAAAAACAAAAAGATAGAGCATTTCCGCAGCTTGGAAAAAAACGGAAATGCTCTAGCGCCGTTCATGCCGGGGGCAAGGCCCAACTTCATGAGAATATTCCGTTTTCAGCCATGGTGGAAAATCTTGCCGGGATTGAAGATATCGTCCGGATCGAGCGCCTGTTTCACCTGTCGCATCAGATCCACCGCGCCTCCGAGCTCCTGTTCCAGAAACGCCATTTTGCCTTGCCCGATCCCGTGTTCACCGGTGCATGTCCCATCCATGTCGAGCGCTCGCCGGTTAAGCCGCTGCACGAAGCTCTCGGCCCTGGCGATGTCCTCGGCACTGCTGTCGTCAAACAGCAGCAGCACATGGAAGTTGCCATCGCCGGCATGGCCGACGATCGGCCCCAGCAGCCCGTGTTCCTCGATATCCGCCTGCGTTTCGGAAACACAATCGGCGAGCTTCGATATCGGAACACAAACATCGGTCGAAAGTGCGGCAAGCCCGGGCGCCAGGGCCCTTGCAGCCCAATAGGCGTCGTGGCGCGCTTTCCAGAGCTTCGTCCGCTCCTCGGCATTGGCGGTCCACAGGAATTCGCCGCCACCGCATTCCGCCGCGATCTCGGCAAAGGCCGCCGATTGCAGCGGCACCGTCTCGTCGGTGCCGTGGAATTCGAGGAACAGCGTCGGGCTCTCGGCATAGGAGAGCTTGGAATAGGCGTTGCAGGCCCGCATCTGCACCGTATCGAGCAACTCGATGCGCGCCACCGGAATGCCCATCTGGATCGTCATGATGACGGCATCGCAGGCAGCCTTGATGCTCGGGAAGGCACAGGCTCCGCCGGCGATCTTCTGCGGGATCGCCTGCAGGCGCAGCGTCACCGAGGTCAGGATGCCGAGCGTGCCCTCGGCGCCGACGAAGAGCCGCGTCAGGTCGTAGCCGGCGGAAGATTTGCGGGCGCGCCGGGCCGTGCGGATTTCCTCGCCACTGGCGGTGACCGCGGTGACGGCAAGGACATTGTCCTTCATCGTCCCATAGCGCACGGCATTAGTGCCGGAAGCCCGCGTCGAGGCCATGCCGCCGATCGAGGCGTTGGCGCCGGGATCGATCGGGAAGAACAGGCCGGTATCGCGAAGGTGGATGTTCAGCGCCTCGCGCGTCACACCCGGCTCGACGGTGCAGTCGAGATCTTCGGGATTGACCTCGAGCACCCGGTTCATGCGGCTGAAATCGATCGAAATGCCGCCATTGGCGGCGTTGACCTGCCCCTCCAGAGAGGTGCCGACGCCGAAGCCGATCACCGGCACCTTGTGGGTCGCACACGCCCTGACCGCCGCCTTCACATCCTCGGCGCTCTCCGCAAAGAGCACCCCGTCCGGCAGTTGCGACGGGATATAGGTGGTCGTGTGGGCATGCTGCTCGCGGAACGACTGGCCGGTCTGGAAGCGCTCGCCGAAGCTCTGTTTGAGAATGCCGAGCACGGCAGCTATGCCCGCCTCGTTGCGTGTGCCGGCCTTCGCGTCCTTCAGCGCCATTCCTTTGATCTCCCTGCTATTCCGCAGAAACCCTATCATGTCTCGCAGGCTACAGCGCCGCGGTCATTTCAGACGCGCAAAGGACGCTGTAGGACTTTAAAATTGCTGCATAATTTCATCCTTAATTCGATTCCGATTTAAGGAATTATGCAGCAGGCTGGGTATGCGGCAAGTCAAAGCGGCTGTCCAGTTAAGATTGGCAGAAGATTTCATTCCCCTTTTGTTATAGGCCGGCTGTTATAGCCAAGTTCGCCTTCCGACACCTCAGACGAGCGGCGGATTGAGCCGCGCAAAACCCTCCTGCCGCCGATAGGGGAAATAGGGATAGGGCGCAGTGACAGTGCTGACGGCGTCGAGCCTTTCGATCTGGTCTTTCGACAGGCTCCAGCCGACCGCGCCGAGGTTCTGCCGGAGCTGCTCCTCATTGCGGGCGCCGATGATGACGCTCGATACCGTCGGCCGGCCGAGCAGCCAGTTGATGGCGATCTGCGGCACCGTCCGGCCGGTCTCCGCCGCGATGGCGTCCAGCACCTCGACGATGTCGAACAGCTTCTCATCATCGACCGGCGGGCCGTATTGCGCCGTCTCGTGCAGCCGGCTTGCCTTGGGTAGCGGCTGGCCGCGGCGGATCTTGCCGGTCAGCCGTCCCCAGGCAAGCGGGCTCCAGACGAGAGCTCCCACACCCTGGTCCGCGCCAAGCGGCATCAGTTCCCATTCGTAATCGCGCCCAGCCAGCGAATAATAGACCTGATGGGCGACATAGCTGGGATAACCGTGACGCTCGGCGGCGGCGAGCGACTTCATCAGCTCCCAACCGGCAAAATTGGAAACGCCGACATAGCGGATCTTGCCTGCGGCGACGAGGCCGTCGAGCGTCGACAGCACCTCCTCGATCGGCGTCGAGGCATCGAAGGCGTGAAGCTGCAAGAGGTCAATATAGTCGGTTCCGAGCCGGCGCAGCGCATCTTCGGTCGCGCGGATCAGCCGCGCCCGCGACGTTCCCCAGTCCTGCGGCCCCTCGCCCATCGGCAGCGCCGTCTTCGTCGAGATCAGCACCGCGTCGCGCCGGCCACGGATCGCCTGGCCGAGCACCTCTTCGGAAGCGCCGGCCGAATAGACGTCGGCCGTGTCGAAGAGATTGACGCCGGCTTCGAGGCAGATGTCGACGAGCCGTCGCGCCTCTTCCGCATCGGTATTGCCCCAGGCGCCGAACAGCGGACCGTTGCCGCCGAATGTGCCTGCGCCGAAACTCAACACCGGCACCCTGAGGCCGGATGCACCGAGATTTCTGTAATCCATCGATCTGTCTCCTGTATTTCCTCTGAGATAGACCTTGGCCAGCTTGTGATATAGATTGCCTGAAAGAAAATCATCTGTGAATTGAATTCATCATGAGCCGTCAGGACATCAACCGCTCCGGCGAAATGGAAGTCTTCGTCAGTGTCGTCGAGCGCGGCGATTTTTCCGCGGCCGCCACGGCCCGGCGCATGACACCGTCGGCCGTCAGTAAGCTCGTCGCCCGGCTGGAGACGCGCCTCGGCGCCCGCCTTATCAACCGCTCGACCCGCAAGCTGCAGCTGACGCCGGAAGGCTGCGCCTTCTACGAGCGCAGCATTGCCATCCTTGCCGATATCGCCGAGGCCGAACGTCAGGCCTCGACAGGCGAGCAGGCTTCGGGCCGCATCCGCATCAACACCAGCGGCTCCTTCGGCAATCATGTGCTGGCGCCGCTGGTGCCCGCCTTCATGGCGCTTCATCCGGCCGTGACGCTGGATATTTCCCATACCGACAGAATAGTCGACCTGATGGAGGAGCGCGCCGATGTCGCGATCCGCGCCGGCCCCCTGAAGAATTCCAGTCTGATCGCCCGAAAGCTCGGCGCCACCGGCAAGATCATCGTCGCATCGGCGGATTATCTCTCGCGTCATGGCGAGCCACGCACTGTCATCGATCTCCGCCGCCATTGCCGCATCGGCTTTTCCTACGCCCGCGCCGTCGAGGGCTGGCCGTTGCACGAAGACGGCGAGACCGTAACCATCCCGGTCACCCCCGGCGTGCAGGTGACAGACGGAGAAGCCATGCGGCACCTCGCTCTGTCAGGCGCCGGCCTTGCCCGCCTCGCCGCCTTCACCGTGCGCGCCGATATCGATGCCGGGCGTCTGGTGCCGGTGCTCGAAGAGGCCAATCCCGGCGATCTCGAGGAATTCTACGCCCTCTACATGGGCCAGGGTGGGCCGCTGCCGGCACGGGTCCGCGCACTGCTCGATTTCCTCGTCAGCCACGTGCGTTTTTGAGGGCAGATCAACCGAAACCGCTCAGTGGCTTCGGAAGTCAACCTCCATGAAAACAATAGCTTACAAAAGCTATATGAATCAATTTCGCATTCCCAGGCGCCGAGAAGCCAGATTTCGCAATTGACCGTTCGTCTTCCACCCGCCTATGTCGGACCCGCGCCAGCCGGCTCTTGCAGCCGGCCTCTCTTCGTCATGCCGGAGCCCCCTCCCATCTTCAGCCTCAGGGCTTGGCGCCGGCCAGAAAAAGACACGGGGATCATGTCATTGAGCGACGCGAGCCGCCTGCTGCGGGATGCCGGCCTGCCGAAATGGGCGCTGCTGCTGGCGCTTTCCACAGCTCTCGTCATCTTCCTCGAACTCTTCGCCCTGCCCGCCTCGCTGCTGATCGGCCCGATGGTTGCGGCCATTCTTCTGGCGCTGACCGTCGGCAAGGGAAAGCTTCGCGTGCCCTTCTGGCCGTTGCAATTCGGCCAGGTCCTCGTCGGCCTGATGATGGCGCGCACCATCACCCCCGACATTCTCGGCACCATGGCGAAGGACGCGCCGCTCTTCCTGCTGTTCATTTTCTCGGTCATCGCCATCGCCACCGGCCTCGGCTGGCTGCTGACGCGCTGGCAGGTGCTGCCGGGAACGACTGCCGTCTGGGGCTCCTCGCCGGGCGGCGCTTCCGCCATGGTCATCATGTCGGAAGCCTATGGCGCCGATGCCCGCCTCGTCGCCTTCATGCAATATCTCCGCGTCGTCTTCGTCGCCGTCGGCGCCTCGGTGATCTCGCGCCTGTGGGTGGCGGCCGACGGCGGCGAGCCGCCGCCGCTTGTCCTCTTTCCCGAGATTGACTGGCCGGCCTTCGCTGCGACAATGGCTTTTGCCGCCTTTTGTGCCTATGGCGTCCGGCGCCTGCGCCTCCAGGGCGGCACGATCATGGCACCGCTCTTTCTCGGTGCCTTGCTGCAGGGCATGGGTCTCCTGAAGATCGAGCTGCCGGTGTGGCTGCTCGCCATCGCCTATGCACTGGTGGGCTGGAGCATCGGCCTGCGTTTCACCCGCTCGATCCTCAAGCATGTGGCGCGCGCCCTGCCGAGGGTATCGGCCTGCATCGTGCTGCTGATGGCGCTCTGCGGCTGCATGGCGGCGGCACTGCATGTCTTTGCCGGCATCGATCCGCTGACCGCCTATCTCGCCACCAGCCCTGGCGGCGCCGATTCCGTCGCCATTATCGCCGCCTCCAGCGATGTCGACGTACCCTTCGTGATGGCGATGCAGACCGGCCGTTTCCTGGTGATCCTGATGATCGGGCCGATGCTCGCCCGCTTCATCGCACGCCGTTCCGGCCTTGCGGAAAATCCCGCATAGAACGCTGCGCGGAATTATGCGCGAGCGCTGCCCACTGGCCGGGCGTCATGCCGTAGGCCTTCTTGAAATGGCGATTGAGATGGCTCTGGTCGGCAAAGCCGGTCGCCGCCGCCGCGTCCGAAATCCCCTCGCCTGCGCCGATCATCGCCCGCGCCTGCTGCAGCCGCCGCATTAAGAGGTAGCGATGCGGGCTGGTGGCGAAGGCCGCCCGGAAATGCCGCGACAGCGCGAAACGGTCGAGCCCCGTCACCGCTTCCAGCTCGCCTGAACGCACCGCCCGGGTCGCATGCGCCTCGAGATAATCCCGCGCCGCCCGCGCCTGCCGCCAGGCGACGAGGCCGAGCGGCCGGCGCGGCATACGCGCATGCCGTGACAGCCCGCCCGTCACCCGCGACAGGAAATCGTCAACGAAAAGTTCGTCCAGTTCGCGATCGAGTTCGCCGAGCGCCGCGAGCAGCACACCCGCCAGCGCCGGATCGCCGATGACAGGTTCGTCGACGAAAGGCAGGCCGGCGCCATCCGCCTCCAGGCATTCGAGAAGCAGCGATGGTTCCAGGTAAAGCATGCGGTACTGCAACCCATCCTCCGTCCCCGCCCCACCGTCGTGTTCCTCGTCGGGATGCAGCACGATCACCTGCCCCGGCAGGCTGAAGCGCTGTTCGCCGCGGTAGCGGAAGGTCTGCACGCCCTTCAGTGTGACCCCGAGTGCATAGGTGTCGTGCCGGTGCGGCTCGAAGGCATTGCCCGAGAATTGCGCCTCGATGCGCTCGATGCCGGGAAAGGCCGGCGCGGCCAGGATGGCGTTGCCGGATGGTCCCGCGCACAAACGTTCAAGACCTTCGAAGGCCTGCGGATGTAAATCCTGGCTCAACGCGCCCGATACTCCATAGTCCGAGATGAAAGACCATCCGATGTTTGATACCAAAATTGCCGTCGTCCTGCGAAACAATCTTGCCGGCTGGCAGAAACTGAACGTCACCGCCTTCCTGATGACAGGCATCGCCGGCGGACACCCCGAAATCATCGGCGAACCCTACAAAGACCGCGCCGGCAATCTCTATAATCCGCTGTCGATCCAACCGATCATCGTGCTCTCCGCCGAGGAGGCGACGATGTCAGCCATCCATCGCCGTGCGCTGGAGCGCGATGTCACCGCCTCGCTGTTCATCGAGGAAATGTTTGCAACCGGTCACGACGCCGCCAACCGCGCCGTCTTCGCCGAATTCGCGCCCGAAGATGCCAAGGTGGTCGGTATCGCGCTGCGCGCCGAAAAGAAGATCGTCGACAAGATCACCAAGGGCGCGACGATGCAGCACTGACGTAAAGATTGGAATGAAAAAGGCCGGGCAATGACCCGGCCTTCGTGTTGTCTGGGAAAGCGTGCGATCAGCCCTGCGTGATCGGCGCGATCTGGATTTCGACGCGGCGGTTCTGTGCGCGGCCGGCCTCGCTCGCATTGGAGGCGACGGGCTGCGACGGGCCGAAACCAACGGCGGAGACGCGGCGCTGGTCGATGCCCTGGCCGCCGAGATAATCGGCAACCGAAAGCGCGCGGCGCTGCGACAGGTCCTGATTGTGCTGCAGGCTGCCGGTCGAATCCGTATGGCCGTTGACGTCGATCAGCGTCCGGTTGAACTTGCGCAGTACGATCGCCACCGAATTCAGCGTCGGATAGAAGCCCGGCTTCACCGCATCCTGGTCGACGTCGAAGGTGATGTTCGAGGGCATGTTGAGGATGATGTTGTCGCCGTTGCGGGTCACCGAAATGCCCGTGCCTTCGAGCTGGGCACGAAGCTCGGCTTCCTGTTGGTCCATGTAATTGCCGATCGCGCCACCGGCGAGAGCCCCGACGCCTGCGCCGATCAATGCCGCATTGCGCTTGCCGTGGCCGCCGCCGCCAACAGCCACACCGACGAGGGCACCGCCGAGGGCGCCAAGCGCAGCGCCGCCGGCCGTATTGGAAACCTTCTGCTCACCGGTATAGGGATCGGTCGTCGTGCAGGCACTGAGATAACTTGCTGCAACAGCCAGAAGTATGAATTTCTTGATCATGGACAGGACGGTCTCCGTTCGAACTGATGCGAGCAAATGGCAAGGATTGCGGCAAGAAAATGAAGATGCTCTCTTGATAGGGGAATTTCAGGCGCCGAAACAGAAGCCATGTTGCGGGAATGCGCGGATATCACCAGTTTTAGCGAGTAGTGCGCCCTTGATTGCCGTCATCGGCTGACGTCTCCATAGTGCGTTGTTGAGCCGCCACTTCTCCCCCTCATTCCTGTGCTCGTCACCGGAATGAGGGAGAGTGGGATCGCACTCTTAGAAATTCTGGAACAACTGCCTGACCGTATCGTAAGTCGCATTGGCGATGTTCAGCGATTGCAGGCCGAGTTGCTGCTGCGTCTGCTGCGCCTTGAGCTTGCTGGACTCCTCTTCCATGTCGGCATCGACGAGCCGGCCGATGCCGGCGGTGATGTTATCGTGCAGTTTGCTAGCGAAATCGTTCTGCAGGTTGATGCGTTTCTCCAGCGCGCCGAAAGCCGAGCCGACCGTCGTCAGCTGCGTCAGCGCTGCATCGACGACGCTGATCATTTCGCTGACCTGTCCTTTCGTCGTGGTGTCCGAAAGCGAGATCACCACTTGGCCCGTGGTGGTGCCGTTCTTGCTCGTCATCAGCACGTAGTTCTGCGAGGCGCCGAGCTCGGTGGCGAAATAGGCCGACGTCAGCACACCGTATTCACCCGAACCGGTGGCGCGATCATCGATCAGATAGCGCGCATCCTTGGAGGACGTGCTTCCGCTCGGCGTCGTATCGATATGGTAGCTCAGCATGCCGACCGAGACAGTGCCGTCGGCATTGCGAATGAAGGAGGCCGGGATCTGGCGCGGCTGCGTCGGGGTCGCATCGTTATTGAGGACCACCCAGTTGTCACTGTTGAAGGTCGCCGCTTCCGAGACGCTGCGCAACTGCTCCTGCAACTGCTTGAGCTCTTCGTTGATCTTGTTCTTGTCGACACCATCTTCCGTTGCGGCGACCAGCTTCGCCTTGATCTCGGAGACGACGTCGATGACGTCCTGAACGCCGGTATAGGCCGTTCCCATCGTCGCCGCCGCCATGCCGAGCGCATCCTGGATCGCTGAAATCGCCTTGTTATCGGTTCGCGCGGTTGTGGCGACCGACCAGTAGACGGCATTGTCGCTGGCTTTTGCAACACGCATGCCCGTCGTGATGTGATTTTGAGTGACGGCCATGTTCCGATTGATATCGCGCAGCACATGAAGCGCCGCGTCCACGGAAACGCGCTGATAAATACTCACGGGAACTAGACTCCAAAAACTCAACAGACGCAAACTGTACAAAATGAACCGTGCCGCGCGGACGCTCATGTCCGGGGTCGCTGACGCTTCAGCGCTGCGGCCTTCAAGAAACGAAGAAGACCAGTCGGTGTCTGGAGCAATCATTGCCGTTTATGCTTAACAAACGGCTAAACTTCAGAAGTAATTCATCTTATTTTTCAAGGTTTCGTACACCATAAGAAACGCCGCCGGACGAGGTACGGCGGCGTTGCAAAATCGGATGGAAGCCTTATTCGGCAGCCTGTAGCTGCTCATCGTCGGGGGCAGTGCGCGACCGTGTGGCGACCGCCATCTCTTCGTGAAGGCGCGCTTCCTCATGGGCATGCGGCTTGGCGAAGCGGGCAAGCAGCAGATAGGCGACCGGCGTGATGAACAGCGTCACCAGCGTCGCGAAACCGAGACCGCCGACGATCACCCAGCCAAGCGCGACGCGTGCTTCGGCGCCCGCGCCATGGGCAAAGACCAGCGGCACGCCGCCGAGGATGGTGGCAATCATCGTCATCATCACCGGGCGAAGGCGTAGCGCGCAAGCTTTCTCGATCGAGGACCGCACGTCCTCGCCGCGGTCGCGCAGCTGATTGGCGAATTCGACGATCAGGATGCCGTTCTTCGCCATGACGCCGACGAGCAGCACGAGACCGATCTGGCTGTAGATGTTGAGGCTGGAGCCGGTGATCACCAGCGCGAAAACGGCGCAGGCAAGGCCGAGCGGCACCGTCGACATGATGATCAGCGAGGACAGCACGCTTTCGAACTGCGCGGCCAATACCAGGAAGATGATGACGATGGCGAAGCCGAAGGTCAGCGCCATGCCGCTCGAATTCTCCTCGAGCGTCGCCGCTTCGGCAAGCGGCAGCAGGCGGGAGCCCGCCGGCAACAGCGGCTCGGCGAGCGCTGTGACCTGCTTGACCGCATCGCCGAGCGACATGCCGTTCCTGAGGCCGGCCGTGATCGCGACCGAAGCGAGTTGCTGCTCGCGGTTGAGCTGCGGCGCGACCGAACCTTCCTTCATCGTGGCGATGACCGACATCGGCACGATCTTGCCGTCGCCGGTCTTCAGGAACACGTTCTCGAGGTCGGTCGGATCGTCGATCGGCCGCGTCGTCGAGGTCAGAAGCACGGGATAGGATTCGCCGTCGACGAAGACGTCGACCACCGAGCGCCCTTCGAGCAGCGACTGGATCGCCGTCGAAAGCCCGGTGATGTCGATGCCGAGGTCGGAGGCACGCTCGCGGTCGATCGCCACCGATACCTGCGCCTGGCTCGGCTCGTTGGTCAGGCGCGGCGTATCGTATTGGCCAGTGGCCTCGAGCGCCTGAACCAGCTTGGCGGCTGCCGCCGTCAGCGCCTCGTGATCATTGCCGATCAGCGCCATCTGCACGCCGCTGCCGGCGCCGCGGATGCGCAGGCTGTTGGAGGAGATGGCATTGCCGCGCAGCGCCGGCACCCTTGATGCCGCCTGGTTGATGTCGCCGACGATCTCCGCCTGCGTCCTCTGGCGCTCTCCCCAGGGAGCAAGCGTCAGCACCATGAAGCCGCTGTTCAGCGAACCGCCCTGGCCTGAGATCGAGAAGACGTTGCGGATGTCGCCGCTGTCGACCAGCGGCTGCAGATATTCCTCGACGAGCTGCATCTTGTCGCGGGTATATTCGAGGCTCGATCCCTGCGGCGTCGTCAGCCGCATCATCACCATCGAGCGGTCCTCTTCGGGCGTCAGCTCGCTCTTGACTGTGGAAAAGGCGATGACCGCCGCGCCGGCAAAGATTACCGAAAACAGGATGACGACGAAGGGCGCGTTGAGGCAGCCGTGCAGCGCCCATTTATAGAGACCGGCAAGCGCCCCGCCGAAACGGCCGAGCGCGCCGTGATCCTCGAGAACCGGCTTGGTCAGCATGCGCGAGGCAAGCATCGGACACAGCGTCAGCGCCACAATCGACGACAGCCCGACCGAGAAGGCGAGCACGAAGCCGAATTCGCGGAAAAGGCCGCCGACCTGTCCCGGCAGGAAGGAGAGCGGAATGAACACCGCCGCCAGCGTCGCCGTCGTGGCGATGACGGCGAAGAACACCTCGCGCGTGCCGAGCACGGCGGCCGCGCGTGGTCCCATGCCTTCGGCGCGCCGGCGCACGATATTTTCGAGCACGACGATCGCATCGTCGACGACGAGGCCGGTCGCCAGCACGATGGCAAGCAGCGTCAGGATGTTGATCGAGAAGCCGACCATATAGATCGCCGCCAGCGTGCCGATCAGCGCCACCGGCATGCTGACCGCCGGGATCAGCGTCGCTCGCCAGTCGCGCAGGAAGAGATAGATGACGGCGGTGACGATGACGGCGGCGAGCACCAGCGCCAGCACCACCTCGTGGATCGCGCCCTGGATGAAGACGGCGTCGTCGCTGGTTATGGCGATCGTCGTGCCCTCGGGCAGCGTCTTCGACAACTGGTCGACAGCGGCCTTGATGCCGGTCGAGATGTTCAGCGTATTCGACTGCGCCTGGCGAATGATGCCGAGGCCGATGCCCGGCTTGCCGTTGGAGCGCAGCGCCGTTTCACCGTCGCGCGGCCCAAGCGTCACCGTCGCCACATCACCGAGCCGAATACGATCCTGCAGCATGACGTTGGAAAAATCCGCCGGCGTCTGCAGATTGGCGGTCGCGCGCACCACGATATCCTGCGTCTTGCTTTTCAGCGAGCCGGCCGGCACGTCGAGTGCCGCATTGTCGAGCGCCTTCGTCAGGTCGCCGATGGTCAGCCCGCGGCTGGCCAGCGCGCCCTGGTCGACATCGACGCGGAAAACCTTCTCCTGGTCGCCATATTCCTCGACATCGGCAACGCCGTCGACGGAGGCGAGGCGATCGATCACCTCGTTTTCGACGAGCTGTGTCAGGTCGTCCATGTTGAGTTTGGTGGAGGTGACGGCAAGGCGCATGATCGCCGAGGAATCCGAATCCGCCTTGACGATCTGCGGCGCATCCGCCTCATCCGGCAGGTTCTGGGTGATGCGGCCGATCGCGTCGCGCACGTCGTTGGCGGCGACCGCCAGATCGATCGCATCGGAGAATTCCAGCGTCACCCGACTCTGGCCGAAGGAAGAGGTCGACGAGATCGACTTCAGGCCGCTGACGCGCGCAACCGCCCCCTCGATCACCTTGGTCAGTTCCTGGTCGATCGTCTGCGGCGATGCGCCGTCGAAGGTGGTGCGCACGGTGACGACGGGACGGTCGACATCCGGCAGTTCGCGCACCTCGACGCCGACATAAGCCGCAAGGCCGGCAACGACCATCAGCGTGTTGAACACCATCGCCAGGATCGGCCGGCGAACGAAAAGTGCGGTGAAGCTCTGCTTGCCCGAGGCCCTGTCCTGATGAATCTCGGTCACGCTCATTGGGTCGCGACCTCCGCAGTGGATGCGACATCGGCGCTGATACGCACCGCCCCGCCCTCCCGCACGCGCTGCAGGCCCTGCGTTACGATCTTGTCGCCGTCCTTAAGGTCGGCTTTGACGAGCACGAAATCAGGATTGCGCTGCACGACGCTGACACGCACCTTATGCGACTTGTCGTCGGTCACCTGCCAGACGAAGGAACCCTGCGAATCCCACTGCACGGCGACCGGGTCGACGGCCGGATATTTGTCGCCGGGAAATTTCATGCTGACGCTGAAGGACATGCCGGCACGCAGCTCATCGGAGCTGTTGTCGATCCGGGCGCGCAGGCGAAGCGTGCGGCTTGCCGCGTCGATGCGGTTGTCGACGGCTTCGACGACACCGGAAAACACCTGTCCCGGCCTTGCGACCGACATCGCCTCGACCGGCTGGCCGACCGACACTGTATTGGCGAAGCGCTCCGGCACCCAATAGTCGACGAGGATTTCCGAACGGTCGTCGAGGGTGACGATCGGGATGCTCGTCGTGACGTTGTCACCAATATTGACCGGCACGATGCCGACGATGCCGTCGATCGGCGCTGTGATGTTGCGCCGTGCGAGATTGAGCTCGGCAGCCTGCAGCTGCAGCCGCGCGCCCTGCTCGGCGATCTCGGAATCGAAGACATCCATGCGCGACACGCTGGACTTGATGTTGTGATAGAGATTGGATTTCTCGACGGCGGCCTTGACTGCCACATCCGCCTGGCCGCGGGCGATCACCTGCTCTTCGCTGTCGAGCTTGGCCAGCACCTGCCCGGCCTTCACCCTGTCGCCCGACTTGATGAGGATTTCGCGGATTGTGCCCGATGCCTGCGGCGTGACCGCAACCGAACGGATCGCGTCACCCGTGCCGATGGCATTCAGCCGATCGTTGACGACGCCCTGGACGACGGCTTGCGTCGCGACGAGGATGGCGCTGTTGCGCCCGCCGCCATTGCGGCGGTTCTGGCCCTGGCCTTGTCCCTCACCGCGCTGCTGACTTTGCGCCCGGCCGGGAGCATCGGCATCCGCCGTCTCCTCGGCCTTCGGCGCGATCTTGGAAACGATGCTCTCTGGAATACCTGCATCGCGCATCGTATCGCCGGCGCCGGGCACAAGGAAAACCCACGCGGCAAAGCCGGCAATAATGACGACGAGCGACAGTATAAACTGCTTCCAAAAGGCCATTCACGTCTCCAGAGGGACTCGAGGTTGGACCAGGGTCGGTCGAAAGAGGCGCCGCGGGATCGAGAGTCCCGTCTGATGCGACAATATCGCGCGTTTACAGTTTACCGGCAAGCATAAGCAGCCGGCATTACCGATTTGTAATATCAGCAAAGAATGGAAATAACCCGGCCGCTCACTTTTGCTTGAACGGACACTCACGCATGTCTTTGACGCCGTCGATTTCGGGCGAGATGCCGTATCCAATCTCTGGCGATGCGGGTTGGTGCCTATCGGCGCATCGACCATCGCAGGCCCATTGCGGCGGCAATCCCGAGGATCGGCCACACCGCCCAGAACTGCCCTGTCCAGGTGAAGAGGTTGATGCCGACAAAGCCGAGCGCCAGGATCGCCAGCAAGGTGATCTTCCGGTGGAACCGGGTCTGGTTGCGATTCCAGGCGAGTGCCGCGACAACGGCGAGCGCAAGCACCGGAAAGCGCGCCCAGAAAACGCCCTGCCACGATAGAAGGTTGATGCCGATCAGGACCACGGCGATGACGCCGAGCACCCCGTACAGCCTGCGTCCGCCCGGTGCCGGCCTTACCTCGGCCATATCAGCCGGCATAATCGCCGCCGGCTGCGGTCGCGCCGGACCGGATCCTCCGGCAGGCGGCGTCTCATCCCTGGCGTCGCCGATCTTCACCGCATAGCTCGGCACGCCTTCATCGACGTTCTTCACCATCAGCGGCCCGAGAAACTCGAAACCCACAGCCACCTTGTTGCGGACCTGGTCGTAAACGGTGCTCGATATGACGATGCCGCCGGCCGCCGCCGAAGCCTGCAACCGCGCCGCGATATTCACGCCGTCGCCATAAATATCGTCGCCTTCGACGATGACGTCGCCGAGATTGATGCCGATGCGGAAGAGCATGCGCCCGTCGGCCGGGCGGCGGGCGTTGAAGCCCGCGAGTTCGTTCTGGGTGTCGACGGCCGCGCGCACCGCTTCGACCACGCTCGGGAAATCGGCGATCAGCCCATCGCCCCAGGTATTGATGACGCGGCCGCCATGGCTTTCGATCAGGCGCCCCATCGCCTCGCGGCAGCGCTTCAGGCTGGCAAGCGTGCCCTCCTCGTCAGCCCCCATCAGCCGCGTATAGTCCTGCACGTCAGCACAGAAGATCGTCGTCAGCTTGCGCCGCGTTTCACTCATGGTCTCTCGTCTCCGCGCTATCCGCCCGCCGGGAAAGATCGCTGCAAAGGGTGAAACTGGCCGAGATCAGGTGGGCGATTGCAACGGCGATAAACTACTAAGGCTTTGTGTTTGTTGCCACCGATAATTGTTGATTATCGCCCGTCAGCATAACGGCTGATTATTGAACGATTTTGCGCGGGCTCGCCGTGTGTTCTCTCGCCACCGTGCTGGAGCTGTCGATTTCCTGAAGCAAGACGTCGTAGCCCCAGAGATCGGCGAGATGCTGCAGGACGAGTTTCGTGTCATTTTCCTGAAGGTAGCAGCCATTCACGACGATGTGCTGCAGCAACAGGCGGCGGTCGCCGGCGAGGTCGACATCGACGATATCGATTGCCGGGTCGGTCCAGCCGATATCGTATTCGCGGGAGAGCTGGCGGCGGATGCGCAAATATCCGCGCTCATTGTGGATCGCCGAAACCAGTATCCCCTCGGTCTGTTCCGGATCGTCGTAGAGATGGAACAACCGCAACTGCCGGATCAGGTTCGGGCTCAGGAACTGGCTGATGAAGCTCTCGTCCCGGTAGTTGGCCCAGATGTCGCGCAACACCGCCATCGCATCGCCTCGTCCGGCGATATCGGGAAACCATGCGCGGTCCTCTTCCGTCGGCGCCGTGACGATCCTCTCGATATCCTGCATCATCGCAAAACCAAGCGCATAGGGGTTGAATCCCGAGAACCGCCGGTCGTCATAACTCGGCTGGAACACCACATTGGCGTGCGACTTCAGGAATTCCAGGAAGTTTCCGTCGCTGATCTGCCCTCGCTCGTGAAGCCGGTTCATGATCTGGTAGTGGACGAAGGTGGCGGTTCCCTCGTTCATCACCTTGGTCTGGCGCTGCGGATGAAAATATTGCGCGACGTGGCGGACGATGCGAAGGATCTCGCGCTGCCACGGCTGCAGCCGCGGCGCCGTTTTCTCGAGAAAGTAAAGGATGTTGTCCTGCGGAAGACCGAGGGCGGCGCGGCGCTTATCCAGGCCGCTGTCGCTCGCCTTTTTGGCCTTGCCGACGGGAACCGTGCGCCACAGGTCGTTGAACATCTGTTCCTCGTGGGCGCGGCGCTCCTGCTGCCGCTTCTCCTCCTGGCGAAGATCGATGGTGGTCTTGCCCGCGTATCGATGCACCCCGTGCGACATCAGCGCATGGGCTGCATCGAGCGTGCGCTCGACGGCCGTCTCGCCGTAACGCTCCTCGCAGCGCGTGATATAACCCTTGGCGAAATCAAGGTAATCGAGGATGCCCTCCGCATCGGTCCAGAGCTTGAAGAGATAATTGTTCTTGAAGAAATGGTTGTGGCCGAAGGCCGCATGCGCGGTGACGAGCGTCTGCATCGTCGCCGTGTTCTCTTCCATCAGGTAGGAGATGCAGGGAGAGCTGTTGATGACGATCTCATAAGCAAGATCGCGCATCCCCCGGCGATAGAAAGTTTCGTGATGCGCGAAGTGTTTGCCGAAGGACCAATGGCGGTAAAAGAGCGGCATGCCGGTTGAGGAATAGGCATCCAGCATCTGCTCGGAGGTGATGACTTCGATTTGGTTCGGATAGACGTCGAGGCCGAGTTCGTTAAGCGCGATGTCCTCGCAGGCGTCGTGGATGCGCTGGAGTGTTGAAAAGTCCCAGTCGGCCCCCTCGAACAATAGCCGCTCTCGTGGCCTCATCGTCATGGTCATGGCGTTACCTTCGACTGTGCGTCACGTTTCTGGAAGAGATCGTGGAAAACCGGGAATATTTCGTTTCGCCGGCAGACCTTGCGCATCGAAAGCGGCTGCAGCTCGGAACGGATCCCGTCATAGAGCATCCAAAGCGGTGAGCGGGATACGGAGGAGTCGCCGCCCTCTTCGCCAACCTCGATATAGGCGAAATACTGGCACAGCGGCAAAATCTCGCGCAGCAGCTGCCCGCTCAGGTTCCCGTCCGAATGGGCATTGTCGCCATCCGAGGCCTGGGCGCCATAGATATTCCATTCTGCCGGATCGAAACGCGCCGCGATGATCGCCCGCATTGCCGCCAGCGCGCTGGAGACCAGCGTGCCGCCCGTTGCCGGGCCATAAAAGAAGGTTTCCTCGTCGACTTCCTCGGCCTTGTCGGTATGGCGGATGAAGACGATCTCCACTTTCTTGTAACGCTTCGACAGGAAGAGGTAGAGCAGCAGATAGAAACGCTTCGCCAGGTCCTTCATGTGTTCCGACATCGAGCCGGAGACGTCCATCAGGCAGAACATCACGGCCTTCGCCACAGGCTTCGGCTCGTTTTCGAAGCGGCGATACCGCACGTCGAGCGGATCGATATAGGGAATGCGCCGGCTTTTTTCCGTCAGGGATTTGAGTTTTGCCTCAAGCGTCAGGCGGCTCTCGTCGTCCTCGCATTCCTCGATCTGCCGCTGCAGGGCTTCGATTTCTTCGCGGCGCGGACGGCCAAGCGCGACACGGCGCATCATCGCGAGCCTGGTCGTGCGGCCGACGGCGATGTTGGACGGCGATCCCGACACGGAATAGCCGGCACGGAAGGGCGTTTCCTCCTCGGTTTCGGCCAGGCGCCGCTTGGCAAGGTCGGGCAGTTCCAGATCGTCCAGGAACACATCGAGGAATTCCTCGCGCGTCAGCACGAAACGGAAGCCGTCCTCGCCGTCGCCTTCGCCCGCATCCTTGGGTTTTCCGCCCCTGCTCCCCGGCGGGCGCGGGAGAATGTCGC
Source organism: Rhizobium sp. IY2 (assembly GCF_047532935.1). Classification (NCBI taxonomy): domain Bacteria; kingdom Pseudomonadati; phylum Pseudomonadota; class Alphaproteobacteria; order Hyphomicrobiales; family Rhizobiaceae; genus Rhizobium; species Rhizobium sp. IY2. The sequence continues at coordinate 471,599 of NZ_JBLKNU010000001.1, read as the reverse complement.
CTTCGACGAAGGCCCTGTTTCCAGGCAGGATATGATCGCGGATGCCGCCGTCGCCCCTTCGCAAGTTCGGTTCGGCCATCCCATCGATCGGCAGGCTGATTTCCCCGCCGTCGAGCACATCGCGAATGTTGCGGTTTTGCAGAGAACGTTTGACCGCCTGCTGCACGGCGCCCTTCATGCGTCGAAGGAACCGCTGCCGATTTTCCAGACTTTTACCGCGCGGATTCAGCCGCCGGTCGACAATGTGCATAATGGCTCCGCATTAACTTGCCTGTTTGACGCGCATGTACCATTCCACAAGGCGTCGAACCTGCCTCTCGGTGTAACCTCGCGCGGCCATGCGCGAGACGAATTCGCTGTGCTTCTTTTCCGTTTCGGAATCCTTCTTCGATCCGAAGGAAATGACCGGCAAAAGATCTTCGACCTGCGAGAACATTCGCTTTTCGATGACTTCCCGGATTTTCTCGTAGCTCGTCCATGACGGATTCTTTCCGCCGTTGGCTGCCCGCGATCTCAAGCAGAACTTGACGATTTCGTTGCGGAAATCCTTCGGATTGGCGATTCCCGCCGGCTTTTCGATCTTCGTCAGTTCCTGGTTGAGGAGCTCGCGGTCGAGAAGCTGGCCAGTATCGGGATCCTTGAAGTCCACATCTTCGATCCAGGCATCGGCATAGTCCACGTAGCGGTCGAACAGGTTCTGTCCGTAGTCCGCATAGGATTCAAGATAGGCCTTCTGGATTTCATTTCCAATGAACTCTGCGTAACGCGGCGCAAGATCGGCCTTGATGAATTCCAGATAGCGCTTCTCGACATCGTCGGAAAACTGCTCGCGGCGGATCGACTGCTCCAGCACATACATCAGATGAACCGGATCGGCGCCGATATCCGTGGTGTCGTGATTGAAGGTGGAGGCGAGCACCTTGAAGGCGAAGCGGGTCGATATGCCGTCCATGCCCTCGTCGATGCCGGCGGCATCCCGATATTCCTGGACACTGCGGGCGCGCGGATCCGTCTCCTTCAGGCTTTCGCCGTCATATGTGCGCATCTTCGAGAAATACGTCGAATTCTCATGCTTGCGCAGGCGTGAAAGCACGGAGAAACGGGCCAGCATTTCGAGCGTCGCCGGGGCGCATGGCGCATCGGCGAGTTCGGATCCCTCGATCAGCTTCTCGTAGATCTTCTGCTCTTCCGTCACGCGCAGACAATAGGGCACCTTGATGACGCAAATACGGTCGATGAACGCTTCGTTGTTCTTGTTGGCCTTGAAGGTCTGCCATTCCGCCTCGTTCGAATGCGCAAGAACGATGCCGGAGAACGGTATGGCGCCGATATTCTCGGAGCCGATATAGTTCCCCTCCTGCGTCGCCGTCAGCAGCGGATGCAGCATCTTGATCGGCGCCTTGAACATCTCGACGAATTCGAGCACGCCCTGATTGGCGCGGTTGAGGCCGCCCGAATAGCTGTAGGCGTCGGGATCGTTCTGGGAATAGGTCTCCAGCTTGCGGATATCGACCTTGCCGACCAGCGACGAGATATCCTGATTGTTCTCGTCCCCAGGCTCGGTCTTGGCGATGGCGATCTGGCGCAGCCGCGAAGGCTGAACTCTGACGACGCGGAAGCGGGAGATATCGCCGCCGAAATCGTCGAGTCGCTTCAGGCACCACGGGCTCATCAGTCCGTTCAGGCGACGCAGGGGAATGCCGTATTGCTCCTGCAGGAGCGATCCCATCGTGTCGGGGTCGAAGAGGTTGAGCGGACTTTCGAAAACGGGGCTGATCTCGTCACCGGCCTTCAGCACGTAGATCGGATGAACCTCCATCAGCAGCTTTAGCCGCTCCGCCAGCGATGACTTGCCGCCGCCGACCGGGCCGAGCAGATAGAGGATCTGCTTGCGCTCTTCGAGCCCCTGGGCTGCGTGCCGGAAGAAGGAAACGATGCGTTCGATTGTCTCTTCCATGCCGTGGAAGCCGGCAAAGGCTGGATAGATCCGGATGGTCCGGTTCATGAAAATCCGGCCGAGGCGCGCGTCCCTGGCGGTATCGACCATCTGCGGCTCGCCTATCGCGGCGAGCAGCCGCTCGGTCGCATTGGCATAGGCAAGCGGTTCTTTTTTACAAAGGTCGAGATACTCCGCGATCGACATATCGGTCTCGCGGCGCGCATCATAACTGCGGGTGAACGCATCAAATACGGATTCGCTCAGCATGGGCCCTCCATTCAAGGTTACTGCCACAGGCTCTAGGTCGTCATACCAAAGGAGATGGCCACGACATTCCTAAGAATCAATAGTTTCGCAGGTATATTCCACGCTCACCGGCTGTTTCTGGCAATGCACAAAAACGTGCATGCACCGGTTATTTTTTTACTCTACGAAACTGTTTCTTATTGTAGTTGAGAAAAGGGCTTTTGCGGTATCAGCACATTTCGCGACGTGACAGAAAGATGAAAAGGGTGTGCAATGTCGCCCGTGATTCGAGCCCTGGAAAAATCGACGCTTGGCAGCCAATCTGCGCAAAGTCGATGCTGGACAGCGCATACCCATCCGCGCCTGACATGATAAAGACGGGCGCATCACAGCCATGCGCCCGTTTTTCGTAACGATATGCCACCGGCGCGACTCAGCCGTTGAACGCCTTTTCCAGCGCGGCGATATCGATCTTGATCATGCCGAGCATCACCTCGGTCACGCGCCTCGCCCGCTCGCGGTCGCTATCGGCGACCATCTCGGAAAGCATGCGCGGCACGATCTGCCAGGAAAGGCCCCAGCGATCCTTCAGCCAGCCGCAGGCCTCCGGCGTGCCGCCATTGGCGAGGAATGCCTCCCATATCCGATCGATCTCGGCCTGGCTTTCCAGGAGAATCGCGATCGAGAAGGAATGGTTGAAGCTATCGAGCGGCCCGGCTTTCATCGCCAGGAAGGCCTGGTCGCCGAGCGTGAACTCGATCAGCTCGACGCTGCCGGGAGGCCCGCTCGGCGTTTCCGCCGGCAATATAGTGATGCGGCCGATCCGGGAGTCGGGGATAACGGATGTGTAGAATTCGACGGCTTCGCGCGCTTGCTCGGCGAACCAGAGATTTGAAACGACCTTCGGCATGAAACGGCCTCCTTGTTGACGAGTATTGATCCGGACCCCGTCCGATGATCGAAGCCCGATGCTTCAAGGACGTCGCGCCGGCATCGCTTCCGACAGGCTGCGATCTGAATTTTTTCGCCCGGTTCGCCGGCATGGCGATCGCAGCCGCGCTCGCGGCGCCCTTAGTGCCCAGAGCATCCCGCTTGGGATAGCGGCCACTTGGGAATGAAAGCAGAACATCTTTTCTGGTCTTTCCTTCCCGAATCACTACATTACGCGCCATGAGCAATAGTTTCGACGATATTCCCTTCTTTGATGAAGAGCCGGGCGAGATGGCGCGCAAGCCGCAGCCGCCTCAGGCTTCGTTGGGAAAGGCGCCTGCAACAGGGAGCATTGCAGCTGGAGGCCTCGCCGCGCGCGCCATGGCGGCCCGCGACGGCGGCAAGCGGCCGGATTATCTTGCCGGGCTGAATCCTGAGCAGACAGATGCCGTCGAAACGCTGGAGGGCCCGGTCCTCGTGCTCGCCGGCGCCGGCACCGGCAAGACACGGGTGCTCACCACCCGCATTGCCCATATTCTCAACACCGGCCGCGCCTTCCCCTCGCAGATCCTCGCCGTCACCTTCACCAACAAGGCCGCCCGCGAGATGAAGGAGCGCATTGCGCTGCTCGTCGGCGGCGCCGTCGAAGGCATGCCCTGGCTCGGCACCTTCCACTCGATCGGCGTCAAGCTGCTGCGCCGCCACGGCGAGCTCGTCGGCCTGCGCTCCGATTTCACCATTCTCGATACCGACGACGTCGTCCGCCTGATCAAGCAGCTGATCCAGGCCGAAGGCCTCGACGACAAGCGCTGGCCGGCCAAGCAGTTCGCCGGCATGATCGACACCTGGAAGAATAAAGGCCTCGGGCCTGCCGATATTCCCGAGGGCGACGCCCGCGCCTTTGCCAATGGCCGCGGCCGCGATCTCTATTTTGCCTATCAGAATCGCCTGACGACGCTGAACGCCTGCGACTTCGGCGATCTGCTGATGCATCCGATCGCGATCTTCCGCAAGAATCCGGATCTCCTGAAGGAATATCACGGCCGCTTCCGCTATATCCTGGTCGACGAGTACCAGGACACCAACACCGCCCAGTATATGTGGTTGAGGCTCCTCGCCCAGCGCGCCAAGGGCGAGCCGCAGAATGTCTGCTGCGTCGGCGACGACGATCAGTCGATCTACGGCTGGCGCGGCGCGGAGGTCGACAATATCCTGCGCTTCGAGAAGGATTTCCCCGGCGCCAAGGTGATCAAGCTCGAGCGCAATTACCGCTCGACCGAACATATTCTCGGCGCCGCGGCGCATCTGATCGCCCATAATGAAGGCCGGCTCGGCAAGACGCTGTTCACCGACCGCTCCGATCCGGACGACGTCAAGGTTCAGGTCCACGCCTCCTGGGATTCGGAGGAGGAAGCCCGCGCCATCGGTGAGGAGATCGAGCAGCTCCAGCGCAGCAAGCATCTCTTAAACGACATGGCGATCCTCGTGCGCGCCTCCTTCCAGATGCGCGAATTCGAAGACCGCTTCGTCACCCTCGGCCTCAATTACCGCGTCATCGGCGGCCCGCGCTTCTACGAGCGCCTGGAAATCCGCGATGCCATGGCCTATTTCCGCCTGGTCGCTCAAGCCTCCGATGACCTCGCCTTCGAGCGCATCATCAATACGCCAAAGCGTGGCCTCGGCGATACGACGGTGCGTGCGCTGCACGACTACGCGCGCGCTCGCGACATCCCGATGCTTGCGGCAGCGGCCGACATCATCGAGACCGACGAGCTGAAACCGAAGGCGCGAAAAGCCCTCTTCGACGTGATTCAATCTTTCCGCCGATGGCAGGAACTGCTTGAAAACACACCGCATACCGAACTTGCCGAGCAGATCCTCGAAGAGTCCGGCTATACCGACATGTGGAAGAACGACAAAAGCGCCGAAGCTCCCGGCCGCCTTGAGAACCTTAAGGAACTGATCCGCTCGATGGAGAGCTTCGAGTCGATGCGCGGCTTCCTTGAACATGTCTCCCTCGTCATGGATGCCGAGACCAACGAGAACCTCGACGCCGTCTCGATCATGACGCTGCACTCGGCCAAGGGCCTGGAATTCGACACCGTCTTCCTGCCCGGCTGGGAGGAAGGCCTCTTCCCGCACCAGCGCTCGCTGGATGAGAGCGGCCGCGCCGGCCTGGAGGAGGAACGCCGCCTTGCCTATGTCGGCATCACCCGCGCCAAGCACCGCTGCCATATCTGGTTCGTCTCCAACCGCCGCATCCACGGTCTCTGGCAGTCGACCCTGCCCTCGCGTTTCCTCGACGAACTGCCGGAAACCCATGTCGAGGTCGCCGAAATGGAGCAGAGCTATGGCGGTTACGGCCGCGGCGGCTACGGCCAGTCCCGCTTCGACAAGGCCGAGCCCTTCGCCAATTCCTATTCCACCCCAGGCTGGAAACGCGCCCAGGCCAACAAGACCGACGCCACCCGCGACAATTGGGGCACCCGCTCCGGCCACGCCGTCGAACGCATCGGCTATGGCGAAAGCGGTCCGAAAGGGCGCACGATCGACGGCGAGCTGGTGGCGAAATCGACCTCGTCGGAACCGTCGCGATTCACCCTCGGCGATCGCGTGTTCCATCTAAAATTCGGCAACGGCAACATCACCGGCATCGAAGGTAACAAGCTGACGATCGAGTTCGACCGGGCCGGACAGAAGCGGGTGCTGGACGGGTTCGTCGAACGCGTCTGACCTTGCGTCAGCACCTTCAGCCGAGCATCCGCATGCTTCCAAGCCCGAGAATATCGTTCATCAGGGCAATTCCCATCCCGGTGGCGACGATCGACAATCCGATCAGGAAAAGCCGGCGAGCCCGGTCATATTTGACAGCCACCAGTGAGTCCCGCGCCAGAAGATCGGCAAACACCTTCACCTGAATGGCGATGCCGACCGTCAGGAACGACATCGGCAGAAGATCGATGCGGCTCCAGTCATTCGGATTGGATACCCAGAGACTGATGAAATTGAGGGAGAAACCGAGGATGATCCCGGTCGCCGTCAGCGATCCGTTGCGGAAGGTCGCATCGATCTTTTCGTCGGGGTCCGCTTCGGACATGGCTTCGGTTCCGGCTTGCAGCTGACGGCAAGAAAGGCAGAAATCGCAGTCCTGAGCAAGATCGATCTGCCATCGCGCTCCGGGAAGCCGGACGAAATGCCGCAGCGGCGGGAGCCCCGGCGGACCGTCCATCGCCCCTCCAGCAAGCCGCGATGGCGCCATCGCGTGCGCTCGCAGAGATGGACTTTCGCTCGCCCGAACCCGTCGGCCGCTAAAAACGCCAATCATTTCAATGAAACAGCTTTGGTAACCGAAAGGTTAACGTGCGTTGCCCCACGCCGTCAATCGCACCTTCTTCCCTGTCAAAACGTCGCTTTGACGCTTTGCGCAAATCAGCTTAGCCCGGAGACTGCCCGTCCATGAAAGGCGGGCTTCACGACGAACTTTTCGAAGGAGGTTCAAGTGACCAGTGTTTCATCTCTCGGCAGCACATTGACACAGTATCAGTCTCCGCTTTCAGGCCTGGACAAGAACGGTGACGGCGTCATTTCGGCGGACGAGCTCGCCGCCGCATCGCAGTCCTCGACATCAAGCACGGTCGCGACCGACGGCGATAGCGACGACAGCAGTACCGACATCGTCAAGAAGATCACCGCCGACATCCTGTCGCTGATGCTGTCCATGCAGAAAACCGACGACAGCGACGATCAGGGCGACGGTAGCGATCAAAGCGACGACACTTCCAAAGGTGTCTTCGCCGCGATGGATACGAATGGCGACGGCAAGTTAACCGAGTCGGAATTCCTCGCCGCCGATCCGAGCAAAATCAGTACATCCGGCGATAGCGATCCGCTGCTCACCAAGGTGCTGAGCGACATGCAGACGGCGCTTCAGGCCTACCGCAATACCTACGGCGCTTCCGCCGCGGCAGGTGATTCCGCAGCCGACACCGCGGTTGCGATCTAGCCGGCCGAGATCCGGGCTCTGCCGGGGGAGCCTCGATCCAGCCCGAGATTATCCACGAACCTTCCCTCCATTCCATTTCAACACGAGAGCCGCCGCCAACTATCGCGATGATTGCATTAGAGCTCTCTACTTTGACGACTTACTACCGCTAGTACCAGAATTAACACTTGCGCCGCCGCGCCTGGAAATCCACTAGTTGATGCATTGAGTGTGCTTTGCGTCTTACACTGCAATAGAGCGAAGGGATTGGGCTTGATGAAAGCGCTGCTGCTCGTCGACATTCAGAACGGCTTCTGCCCGGGCGGCAATCTGCCGGTACCTGATGGCGACAAGGTGATTCCCGTCGCAAACAGGCTGATCGACAGCGGCAAATACGATCTGATCGTCGCCTCGCAGGACTGGCATCCGCCGGGTCACGGCAGCTTCGCCTCCGCCCATCCGGGCGCGGCCCCCTTCGAGATGGGTGAACTCTCCGGCAAGCCGCAGATGATGTGGCCCGACCACTGCATTCAGGGCACGCTCGATGCGGAACTGCATCCTGCGCTCAGATCGGAAGAGATCGATCTGATCCAGCAGAAGGGCGAGCATCCCTATATCGACAGCTATTCGGCCTTCCGCGACAATGACCGCGATGCCTCGACCGGCCTTTCCGATTTCCTCGAGGACCAGGGCATCACCGACCTCGACGTCTGCGGGCTCGCGACCGACTATTGCGTCAAATTCTCCGCGCTCGACGCGCTGGAGATGATGCCTGGTGTCCGCGTGCGCTTCATCGAGGATGCAAGCCGCGGCATCACGCCCGAAGATGTCGCCGCCGCCATCGAGGAGATGCGGGCGCATGGCATCGCGATCATCGACAGCGCCAAGGTCTTGTCAGATTAAGTCAGATCGCGCCTAAAAAACCACGCGTCGAATGTCGGATCGGTGCAAGCCGATCCGTCCTTGGCTCTGAACACACCAACAATGGGAGTTGAGAGATGAGAAAGCTTGTTGCTGCAGCCTTCGTCAGCCTGGATGGCGTCATGCAGGCGCCGGGCGCGCCACAGGAGGATCCGACCGGCGGCTTCACGCTTGGCGGTTGGACCGTCAATTATTGGGACGAGCCGATGGGCCAGTTCATGGGCGGGATCTTTACCGACCCCTTCGAACTGCTGCTCGGCCGCAGGACTTACGAGATTTTTGCCGCGCATTGGCCCTTCGTCGAGAAGGACGATCCGATCGGCCAGGTCTTCAACGCCGTGACCAAATATGTCGCGACCAGCTCCACGGAACCGCTCGACTGGGAGAATTCTATCGCCTTGCGTGGCGACGTCGCTGCCGAAATCGCCCGGCTGAAGCAGGAGGACGGTCCCGCCCTCCTGACGCAGGGCAGCAGCGGCCTGCTGCAGACCCTGTTGGCGCACGACCTGATCGACGAATTCCGGCTTCTGACCTTCCCGCTCGTGCTTGGCCCGGGCAAACGCCTCTTCGGTCAAGGCGCCAAGCCGGAGGCGCTGAAGCTGACCGCCAATAGCGTATCGACGACGGGCGTCATCATGAGCGTCTATGAGCGTGCGGGCGCAATCAAGACAGGCACGTTCGAGCTGGCGCAGCCCTCGGAGGCCGAAATCGCTCGCCGGGAGCGGATGAAGCGCGAGGGCTGATCCTCTGCGATCTTGGCGGGCCGCGGCGCCGCCGCGTCCCGCTATGGCGACAGCGCCGTGCTCCTTCTCAGATGCGTAGGGAACGCTGTAGAACTATGCGGTAGTGCCCTTGTTCTTCTCCTCGCGCTCCAACAGATAGATGTCTTCCGCCAGGTCCTCCATCTTCCTCAGAAGGGCGGCATGCGCATCGCGAAGACCCTGATTGTAATAATGGGCGCCGATCTCGTCCGCGAAGAAATCGAGCAGGAACTCCGCCGGAAGCACGCCGATCGGCTGGTCGAGCTCCGCCTCGAAATAGCGGCGGATGCTTGAAACGATCGCCGCCTTCGCCTCCTTGGAAAATTCGATCTTCTTCATGGTTTCCTCTTGGCCGAATGCACTCGGAAGTTTGATGGTTCAGCGAAATCGATTGGTCAATCAAGGAAATTCAATTGCCGTTGCAAGCCATAGACCATAAGGGGAAACCTGAATTCCAACCGGACAAGATCACATGAATCGCGCCGACTTTGTTGAAGGTTTGCGGGGCGGCTTTGCCGTTGCGCTGGCATCGGCGCCCTTTGGCGCCCTGTTCGGAGCGCTGGCCGTCGAAAACGGCATGTCGCTTTCCGAAGCCGCCTTCATGAGCGCCACCGTCTATGCCGGCGCCAGCCAGATGGTCGGCATCGAACTCTTCGGCCACAATGTCCATGCCTGGCTGATCGTGCTGTCGATCCTCGCCGTCAATTTCCGCCACGTGCTCTATTCGGCGGCGATGGCGCGCTATATCGGCCAGTTCACGCCGGTCCAGAAATTTTTCACCTTCTTCCTGCTCGTCGATCCGCAATTTGCCGCAGCGGTGAAACGCGGCGAGTCGGGTCTGCCGGTCAGCTTCGCCTGGTATTTCGGTTTCGGCATCATCATCTACGTTCCCTGGGTGCTGATCAGCGTCCTGGGCGGCATGCTCGGCGGCTTCATCGGCGATCCCAAGGCGATCGGCCTCGATATCCTGCTGCCGGCCTATTTCCTCGGCATCGTCCTTGGTTTCCGCAAGCGCGACAATTTTCTGCCCGTGGCGCTCGTCAGCGCCGTCGCATCAGTCCTCGCCTATCGCTATGTCGGCTCGCCCTGGCATGTCAGCCTCGGCGCCGCCGTCGGCATCGTGCTTGCCGCCCTGCTGCCGCTGCCGCCGCAAGCGCCGGATCTCGAAGCCGACGCCCTGCAATCCGAAGTGCACGAGGTTTGAGCCATGGAATTCGATCTTCACATGGCGCTCGTCATCTTCGCCGCCGCGGTCGCCACTTTCGCCACCCGCATCGGCGGCTACATCCTCATCACCCGAATGAAGAGCATTCCGCCGCGCATGGAGGCGGCGCTGAATGCCGTGCCGGCCGCCGTGCTGACGACGCTGGTCGCCCCCGCCTTCTTCATCGGTGGGTGGGAATCGAAACTGGCGCTGATCGTCGCCCTCTTCGTCGGCCTGCGCGTTTCGCATACATGGATGCTGGTCGCCGCCTGGATCGTCGTGATGACCTGGCGCCACACGATCGGCGCCTGAGGGCTGCAGCGCCGGCGCGTCGACGCCGTTCTCAATATTCCAGCGGCAGCGTCGCGTTTTCGAGCCATGCCCTGACATCGTGATCGTGGATCAGCGGCATCAGCGCCTCGCGTGTGCGGCGGTGGTAGTCGTTGAACCAATGCAGCTGGTCATGGGTCAGAAGCTCTGGAATGACGAGGCTGCGGTCGATCGGGCAGAAGGTCAGCGTCTCGAAACCGAGCATCGCCGTATCGCCGCCCTCGATCTCTTCGGCGCCGCGCACATAGATCAGGTTCTCGATGCGAATGCCGAAGCTGCCGGGCCGGTAATAGCCCGGCTCGTTCGAAAGGATCATGCCGGGCAGCAGTTCCTGCGTCGAAAGCCTGGAGATGCGCTGCGGGCCCTCATGCACCGAGAGGTAGGAACCGACGCCATGGCCCGTGCCGTGGGCGAAATCGGCGCCTGCCCGCCACAGCGCGATGCGCGCCAGCGGATCGAGGTCGCAGCCGCGCGTGCCTTTCGGGAAACGCGCCGTGCTGATCTCGATCATGCCCTTCAACACCAGCGTGAAGAAGCGCCGATGCTCTTCGGTTACCCTGCCGATGCCGACCGTGCGGGTGATGTCGGTCGTGCCGTTGATATATTGCGCGCCGGAATCGATCAGGAAGAGTTCGCCGGCCTCGATCATCCGGTTGGTCTCAGTCGTCACGCGGTAATGCATGATCGCCGCATGTTCGCCCGCACCCGAAATCGTGTCGAAGGAAATGTCCTTCAGCGGGTTCTGCATGCTCTGGCCGACACGGGCGCGCGCCGCTTCGAGACGCTCGGCCGCGACAATCTCGCTCACCGTGCCGGGTTTTTCCTGCGACAGCCAGTAGAGGAATTCCACCATCGCCGCCCCGTCCTGCAGATGCGCGGCGGCCGAGCCGTTGATCTCGACGTCGTTCTTCACCGCGCGCGGCAGCTTGGCGGGATCGGCGCCCTCCACCACTTCGCCGCTCGCCCGGCGGATGATTTCCGCCAGTGCATAGGAAGCGATATCGGGGTCGATCAGCACGCGGCCGCCATTCCGGGAAACGGCAGCGAGTCTCTCCTCCAGCGCCGAGGGCGGCAGCTGCGTGCAGATCTGCCCGAGATAGGCCTCCGGCTCGATGCCCGTCTTGCGTTTGTCGAGGAAGAGCTCGGCTCGGCCGTCGGCATGAATGATGGCGCGCGCCAGCGGATGCGGCGTGTGCGGCACGTCGGCGCCGCGGATATTGAAGATCCAGGCGACCGAAGAGGGATCGGCGATCAGCACCGCAGCGAGGTTCTTCTTCGAAAGATCGGCCGCAACTGTCGCGATCTTCTCTCTGGCCAGCACGCCGGCCTGCGCGACGTTCTGGATGCTGACCGCGCCGAGCGGCTCGGCCGGCCGGTCGCTCCAAAGCCTGTCGAGCGGATTGTGCGGCAGGAAGACCAGCGTGCCGCCGATCTGCGAAAGCGCCTTTTCCAGACGACGCACCTCGGCACCCGCATGCAGCCAGGGATCGATGCCGAGCCGCAGGCCCTTGGCGCCGTTTGCGGCCAGCCAGACATGCGGCGGCTCATTGACAAGATCGCCGCCCGAAAAGACCGAACCGTCGACCTGTTCGGCAAGCTGCGTCACATAGCGCCCGTCAACGAAAACGATCGCCTGCGTGCGCAGGATCAGCGCAATACCCGCCGACCCGGTAAAGCCCGTCAACCATGCGAGACGCTCCGAACCTGCGGGAACGTATTCACCGTTGAACTCGTCGGCGCGCGGCACGAGGAAGGCGTCGATGCCGAGCGAATCGAAACCGGCGCGCAACGCCGATACACGATCCCTGCCGAATTGCGGCGTGGAAGTGACCTCGAAAGACTGGAACATGCTGGAAATCCGAATGGTTGAGACGAATCCGGTTAATGGGATAGCTGCCATGTTAGCGAAATTTCAACCGATGGGGAGAAAAAGCGACGAAACGAGTCGAAACCCTTGGGGCCGCTCAACATTTTGACAGAACTGTGACACGAAATCGTAATTTGGCACGCTTTATGCATTGGCCGCATGGCTCCCATGAGCAAAACCCTCTGCCTCCGCATTTCAGAATAGCTATATAGACGCCATCGAACGGTTCGCGATGAACCCGAAACAAAGGAATTCTTGAAATGACCGCCTCTCTCTCGCGCTTCGCATATAGCAGCCCGGTGCAGGCTGGCGAACGCCAGACCGTGCGTCACGTGATCGGCGCCCGCCGCCCGCAGAACGAGGACAGCCTCAAGCTGCTCGGCGCCGGCCAGCGCGCTACGCGCCACAAGGGCGCCCTCAGCTACGCGTTCTAAGCCTGAAAGCCCGTCCGTCTCCTCCCTCCCGGACCGGCCTATTGGAATGCAGTAGAGCCCGCTTGAGCGCTCCTCCCCTTGAGCTCGCGGGCATTGGCCGGATAGACCGGTCCAAGGCGGTGCCATCGGCACCGCCTTTTTTCTTGTCTTAGGAAGAGTGCGAGTCGTGGCGTCGTGGGGATGGAGCGCAAGCCCCTCCTCGCTCATTCCTGTGACAGGCACAGCATTGGGGCGGGGAAGGAACCTGGTGCCCCAAGCAAGCGTGACGTAGGCTAAGGCCCTAACCCCACTCAGAAACAACCCAGCAAAATTACGGTCGATCGAAGTGGATCGTCACCCAGCCATTGCGCCATATGGTCCGCACATGGCGAAGCCGTGCGCCGCTATAGGCGGCAATCACCTTCCAGCGCTGCGCGGCTAGAATGCCCGAAAGAATCACCGATCCACCCGGCGCAAGATGCGTCGCGAGCTTCGGCGCCATGCGGATCAGCGGGCGGGCGAGAATGTTGGCGATGATCAGATCGAAGGGACCGTGTTCGGAAAAGGCCGTTGAATGAAAGCCCGGCGCGGTCCTGGTGACGATGCCCGACGCGATGCCGTTGCGGCGCACGTTCTCGGCCGCCACCCGTGTCGCGACCGGATCGATATCCGTCGCCAGCACCGGAATATTCTTGAGCTTGCGCACCGCAATCGCCAGCACGCCGCTTCCGGTGCCGAGATCGAGGGCATTGCGGACCGGGCGTGAGCGCACCACGGCATCGATCACTTCGAGGCAGCCGGCAGTCGTGCCGTGATGGCCGGTGCCGAAGGCCTGGCCGGCATCGATCTCGATGGCGATATCGCCGGGGCGGACCTTGTCGCGGTCATGCGAACCATGCACCAGGAAGCGCCCTGCCCTGACGGGCTTCAGCCCCTCCAGCGATTTCACCACCCAGTCGACCTCGGGGATGACTTCCCGCTCCAACCGGGCATCGGGGAAAGAGGTCTTCAGTGCATCCTCGACGCGGGAACGCACTTCGGCCTCGTCCTCGGCCATCATATAGATCGAGGCTTCCCAGATATCCTTCTTCTCATCGATCTCGGTGGTGCCGATGGCAAAGTCTTCTTCGCCGAAGACCGTGCTCAGAAGGTCGAGAATCTCTTCGGCCTTGCTTTCGGTCGTCGTCACGTAAAGGCGGATTTCACTCACGATAGGCGGTCTTTCCCGTTTCCGTTGCCCGCCGCCGGTCGGGCCAACGCCCCATCACGCTGAAACCATCACCCCTTGCTGACGAGATTCTCCAGCTTCTTTACCGCCGTGTCCGGGTTTTCGCCATAGGCGATCGTTCCTGAAAACCGCCCGGCCGAATCGAGCAGGAAGACCGAGGCGGTGTGATCCATCGTATAGTCGCCATTCGGATCCTTCTCGTCGACCGGCACCTTCTTGGCGTAGACGCGGAATCCCTTGATGACCTCGGCGACCTTGTCAGGCGCACCTGATATGCCGGTGATCCGCTTGGAAACATTGGAAACGTACTGGTTCATGATCTCGGGCGTGTCGCGCTCCGGATCGACGGTGACGAAATACGCCTGGAGCTTGTCGCCCTTCGGATCGACCTTCTCCATCCAGCCGTTCAGCTCGAAAAGCGTCGTCGGGCAGACTTCCGGGCAATGGGTGAAGCCGAAAAACAGCGCCGTCGGCTTGCCGCGCAACGCCTGCTCGGTGATCGGCTGGCCCGTCTGGGAGACCAGGGTAAAGGGCACGCCGAAGGGAGCCTCCGCCACTACATTCCCCGATCTGCTGAGATAGTACGAGAACCCGCCGAGAAACCCGGCCAGTATCAGGACACCGACCCAGACGGCGATGCGGAAAGTCTTCATTGGATGATCCTCGATCCAGGCGGATATCTGCCGCCCACCCCTTGTGCCCCGCGTGATTATAGCCCCGACCGGACGCGCGCAATTCAACAATATGTTTTCTGACCCGTGATTGATTGTCTCACTGATAGAGGCCATCCACAGCGGAAAATCTGCCCGTCGAAATTGCCATGGATCGAAAAACATCGTGTTTTGAATAATTTGCTTTTGAAGCGAACAGACAGTCTCAAGGCACATATCGTTAGGAAAGACTTAAGCCGTCATATCTATATTTAGCAATGCGTGCGGCTCCATCGAGCCGTTCTGACATGAAGTCTGCCGAGTGGCAAAAACCCCGGACGTCCGCATGAGGGTAGGAGAACATAAACCCGAGCGGTTTGTGGAGGGGTCTTTTCATGACGAATTCAGCAGTGCGCAAGAGCCTGTCAGTCAGCCAGCGGCTCTGGACGCTCGGTGGCGCGGCCTTCCTCGGTTTCGGAACGATGCTTGGCGTCGGCTGGTACGAGAACATGCGGGTCGATGCCAGCCTGCGTAGCGCCAGCGAGATCCAGACGAGCGTCAACCATATCGACGACATGCGCCTTGCGAACCTGACGATGGTGCTGGCCGCCATGGATATCATCGTCGACAAGAACGACAAGGCGGTGGAGCCGGAGCGCATCAAGCTGATCGGCGATTCGCTCACCGCCCTTTCCGGCGGCTCGAAGGAAATGCGCCGGCTTGCCGAAGAAATGCATGACGATGGTCTGTTGAAAAGCTATGACGCCGACGTCGCCGCAATGGGCAAGGCGATCCAGGTCGATCTCGTCGCTCTGGTTCAACAGGGTGCGCCCGATGCCGAGTTCGACAAGATCGACGACACGATCGACGGCGCCGGCGAGGAGCTGACCAAAACGCTCGACAAGCTCGCCGCTGACGGCACCGTCTTTGCCCAGCAGCATGTCGATCTTGCCAATGCCGTATCGCGGGAAGCCCTTATTCTCCAGATCGGCCTCGGCATCTTCGCCATCCTCAGCATGGGTATTCTGCAATATGTCCATGGCGGCTCGATCCGCCGCGGCATCGGCGCCGTGCGCGAAAGCATGCAGCGCATCATGAACGGCGATTTCGCCAGCGACGTTGCCGAAAAGAGCCGCGGCGACGAGATCGGCGAAATGGCCCGCGCCGCCGACAGTTTCCGTCTCGCCGCCATCGAGAAGCGTAACCTCGAGACGCAGAACCAGACCGACAGGCAGCGCAGCGATGCCGAGCACCGTGAGCGCGAAGCCGCAAAGCTCGCCGACGCCGAAGCTCTGAACGCCGCCGTCACCGCCCTCGGCCACGGCCTTACCCGCCTGTCGGAAGGCGACGTGACCGTTACGATCGACCAGCCTTTCCGCGAGGAACTGGAGCGCCTGCGCCGCGACTTCAACCAGACGACGGCAACGCTGCGCAAGGCGATGAGCGACATCGCCGTCAACAGCAGCTCGATCGAGGCGAACAGCCGCCAGATGCGCGCTGCCGCCGACGACCTCGCCAAGCGTACCGAGCAGCAGGCCGCGTCGCTCGAAGAGACGTCAGCCGCCCTCGACCAGATCACCGCCACCGTCCGCAACGCGACCAACCGCGCCGAGGAAGTCGGCCATATGGTCACCCATACCCGTGAGAACACGGCGAAGTCGGATATCGTCGTCGGCGACGCAATGGCGGCGATGCAGCGAATCGAAGGCGCGTCCCGCGAGATCGGCAAGATCATCAACGTCATCGACGAGATCGCCTTCCAGACGAACCTTCTGGCGCTCAACGCCGGCGTCGAGGCAGCACGCGCCGGCGAAGCCGGCAAGGGTTTCGCCGTCGTTGCCCAGGAAGTACGCGAACTCGCCGGCCGCGCCGCCGGCGCTGCCAAGGATATCAAGACCTTGATCGGAAAATCCGGCGACGAAGTGAAGATCGGCGGCGAACTGGTGACGGCCGCCGGCGAAGCGCTTCGCCAGATCGGCGAAGATGTTCTGCGCATCGACGAACATGTTAAATCAATCGTAACCTCTGCGCGCGAACAATCAGTGGGACTGAATGAAATCAATACGTCCATCAGCCAGATGGATCAGGTCACGCAGAAGAACGCGGCCATGGTGGAAGAGACGAACGCTGCAAGCCATACGCTCGCCATCGACGCGGAAAACCTGACGCAACTGGTCAAGCAGTTCAAGACCGGCGAGGGCATGAGCGCCCGGCAAACGCCGCGAGAGGCAAGTGCCGCCTCGCATTCGAGACCATCTCCCGCGCGCAACCTGATCGGCAAAGTCGCGGGCGCATTCAACGGCGGTTCTGCCGCCAAAGTCATCGCCTCTCCCGCCGGGGACAACTGGGAAGAATTCTGACCATGAACAACAACGCCATCAAGCAATCGGGCGCCTATCTCGAAATCGTTTCGTTCCACCTGGGCGACCAGGAGTTCTGCATCGACATCATGGCCATCCGCGAAATCCGCGGTTGGGCGCCGGTGACGCCGATGCCGCACACCCCGCCCTACGTGCTGGGTCTCATCAACCTGCGCGGCGCCGTGATCCCCGTCATCGACATGGCCTGCCGCCTCGGCATGAAGATGACCGAGCCCTCCGAGCGCTCGGCAATCATCGTCACCGATATCGCCGGCAAGCTGGTCGGCCTGTTGGTCGAGCAGGTTTCCGACATGATGACCATCAAGAGCGAAGACCTGCAGCCGCCGCCGGAAATCATCCCGGAAGCCCAGCGCGCCTTCTGCCGCGGCATCGTCGCGCTCGAAAAGACCATGGTCTGCTTCCTGAACCTCGACACGGTCATTGCCGACGAGCTGACGCAGGCGGCTTGATATTTCTCCGTTTGCGTATTGGAAGGCCCGGCTCGTCCGGGCCTTTTCCGTTTGGTGTGGAGCATAAGCCAGCATCGGATCAGCTTTAGGGAGGGACTAAGCTCAGGCCCCGCCTCACTCCTCCCGAAACGTCAAAGATCTGGAAAGCGGGTGCGACTAGTTAAGCCCCTCCCCCTTGTGGGGCGGGCTTTTCAATAACGAACACGAAAAATCCAGGAACCTTCCCGCCCTACGGCTTCCCGTTCTTCCACACAACATTCTGCCCATAGAGCGGAATGGTGGAGATCGACATCTTCGCCGAACCGTCCGTCAGTTCGCGCGAATGGGCGAGATAGATCAGCGTGTCGTTGGTCTTGTCGTAGATGCGGTTGACGACCAGCGTTTTCCAGATCAGCGACATGCCCTGGCGGAACACCTCGCTGCCGTCCTTGGACAGGTCGATATTGCCGATCTCGATCGGCCCCGTCTGCCGGCAGGCGATGGAATTGTTGGACGGGTCTTCGAACCAGTTGCCGTTCTTGAACCGGTCGATCAGGCTGCGGTCGAAATAGGTGACGTGGCAGGTAACGCCCTTGACCTCAGGGTCGGAGACCGCCTCGACGATGATGTCGTTGCCGATCCAGTCGACCCCGACCTTGCCGACCACCTCGGCCGAGACGACCCCGGCGGAAAGAACGGAGAAAGAGAAGGCGGCGAGGAGAAGATTGCGCAGCTTGGACATGGCGGCTCCCTGAATGATCCGGATTCTAGATAAGCATGCACCCATGCTTTGCGACAAATCGCCGTTGCGAGAACGCTCAGCCTTTCCGGCAGGTGCAGGGCTCGTAGGCCCGCGCCGTCAGCCGGCCGGGCCTCATGCCGATCAGCGCCGGTATGGCGTGAACGGCGTTCGCCTTGACCGCCTTCGCCATTTCGATCGCCGCCGCCGCGCAGACCGCGGCATCCTCGGCGGCGTTGTGATGCACGAAACGCAGGCCGAGATGCTCGGCGATCAGGTTCAGCCGGTGCGAGAGGAAGTGCGGCCAGATCCGCTGCGCCATCTTCAGGCTGCAGAGATAGGTAAGCTCCGGATAGGATTGCCGGTAGAGATCGAGGCACGCTCGCCAGACACTGAAATCGAAGGCGGCATTGTGCGCGATCATCGTGGCGCCGCGAAAATCCTCGTGGAACTCGTCCATCACCTCGGGAAATTCGGGCGCATCCTCGACATGCTCCGGCCGGATGCCGTGAATTGCGATGTTCATTCCGGAAAAACGCATGTCTCGCGGCCGGATCAGTCGCTCTTCGACGCGCGTCACCCTGCCATCCTCGATCCAGGCAAGGCCGACCGAACAGGCGCTGCCGCGCTGTTCGTTCGCCGTCTCGAAGTCAATCGCGATGGTTTTCAATGCAGCAACCCGAATCGTTTCTCCAGGCACAGGAATACCGCCCCGCTTCCCACCGCGCAAATTCGGCACGACGCATGGTTGACTTTTTAACCCGCATATCGAAACCTACCTGCCATGATCGGCTTCGTGACCATGGCAACGCTTATTCATCACACCACGACCCTGGAAGGGTACGCGGGAGCGATGGCGCGTTAGCAGCGATCCGATCATCCCGAAACCCTGCCGAGGCGAGCAGGGTTTTCGGAAACCGGCTCTCCTCGTAAAACCGATGGAGAGCATGAATGTCCGAAAACGAAGAGAATGAATCGCGCGGCCGAGCGCCCCTGCCGGACGGCGTCCTGGTGCGTGCCGTCCGCCTTTCCGATGCCGAGGAGATCACCGATCTCATAAATCTGCCGGGCTACCGGGCAGGTACCTTGCGGCCGCCATACCAGGCAGTCGAGGAGGTTCGTAAGCACATGGAAAATCCGTCACCGGGCGCGCTCAACCTCGTCGTCACCCAAAATGGCAAGATCGTCGGCAGTGGCGGCCTCAACCGTCTTTCCGGCCGCAGGCAGCACGTCGCCAGCATCGGCATGGGCGTGCATGACGACTTCACCGGCCGCGGCTTCGGACGGATCCTGCTCGGCGCATTTGTCGACGCTGCCGATGACTGGCTCGATATCAGACGGCTGGAACTGACCGTCTATACCGACAACGATGTCGCCATCGGTCTCTACCGCAAATTCGGCTTCGAACAGGAAGGCCTGCTAAGGGCTTTCGGATATCGCGCCGGTCAATATGTCGACGCCTATACGATGGCACGGCTCAGGCTATGAGCGAGCGGGAGGCTGGCGGCCTGCCCTCAGCCCTTCACCCGCTGATCAACGCCAGCCATTCATCCTCGTCCATCGTCTGCACGCCGAGCTCGCGCGCCTTGTCGAGCTTGGAGCCGGCGCCGGGGCCGGCAACGACGATGTCGGTCTTCTTGGAGACCGATCCCGCCACCTTGGCGCCGAGGCTTTCCGCCCTCGCCTTCGCCTCGTCGCGGGTGAATTTTTCCAGCGACCCGGTGAAGACGACGGTCTTGCCGGCGACCGGGCTGCCCGCCGTCACCGGCTGTTCGGCCTCCTCGGGCGTCACCTCCTCGATAAGCCGGGTGATCACCTCGACATTGCGCGGCTCCTTGTAGAATTCGACGATAGCCCGCGCCACGACCTCGCCGATGCCCTCGATGGCATTGAGATCGTTCCAGGCGTCGCCGGCAAGCGTCTCGGCCTCCCGCATCCCCGTCTCAAAGGCGGCATAGGTGCCATAGGAGCGCGCCAGCAGCTTCGCCGTGGTCTCGCCGACATGACGGATGCCGAGCGCGTAGATGAAGCGGCGGAGCGCAATACTGCGCCGCTCGTTGATCGCCGCATAGAGCTTGCCGACGCTGACCTTGCCGAAGCCGTCGATATTTTCGAGCTTGGTCAGCGATTGCTGCTGGCGCTCCTCCAGCGTGAAGATATCGGGCGCGATGCGGATCTGCAGCGACGGATCTTCATTTTCGAAAAAGAAGTCGATCTGCTTCGAACCGAGCCCTTCAATATCGAAAGCGTTGCGCGAAACGAAGTGCTTCAGATGCTCCGTCGCCTGCGCTCGGCAGATGAAGCCGCCGGTGCAGCGGCGCACCGAATCCATCTTGCCGGTCTTCTCGTTGACCTCGCGCACCGCATGCGAACCGCAGACCGGGCATGTCTTCGGGAATTCGTAGGGCCGGGCGTCGGCCGCGCGTTTTTCCATCACCACATCGAGGATCTGCGGAATGACGTCGCCGGCGCGCTGGACGATGACGGTATCGCCTTCGCGGATATCGTGTTCCTCCGGCCGGATGCGCTCGCCGCTATTGCCGATGCCCTTGATGTAATCCTCGTTGTGCAGCGTCGCATTGGTGACGACGACGCCGCCGACCGTGATCGGCTTCAGCCGCGCCACCGGCGTCAGCGCCCCGGTGCGGCCGACCTGGATCTCGATCTTCTCGACCTCGGTGAAGGCCTGTTCGGCCGGAAACTTATGCGCCGTCGCCCAGCGCGGCGAACGCGAGCGGAAGCCGAGGCGCTGCTGCAGTTCGAGACTGTCAACCTTATAAACAACGCCGTCGATGTCGTAGTCGAGATCCGGGCGCTCGAGGCCGATCTCGTCATAATGCGCCAGGATGTCGGCGACCGAATTCAACCGCTTCATCAGCGGGTTGACCGGAAAACCCCAGTCTCTGAAGGTCTGCACCATGGCGAACTGTGTATCGGCGGGCATCTCCGACATCTCGCCCCAGGCATAGGCGAAGAATTTCAGCTTGCGGCTCGCCGTCACTTTGGCGTCGAGCTGGCGCAGCGACCCGGCCGCGGTGTTGCGCGGATTGACGTAGGTCTGTTTGCCCTCCGCCTCCATCTGCCGGTTCAGCGCCAGGAAATCGCTTTTGGCCATATAGACTTCACCGCGGATCTCGACGACAGCGGGCACGCCCTTCGGCAGCTCGTTGGGGATCTCGGCGATGGTCCGGATGTTGGCGGTGACGTTCTCCCCCGTCGTCCCGTCTCCGCGCGTCGCAGCCGTCACCAGCCTGCCGTTCTCGTAACGGATCGACATCGAGAGACCGTCGATCTTCGGCTCGGCGGTAAAGGCGATCGACTGGTCCGGCAGACGGCCGAGGAAGCGATAGACGCCAGCGACGAAATCCTGCACGTCCTCCTGCGAGAAGGTGTTGTCGAGCGACAGCATCGGCCGCGCATGGACGACAGGCGAGAACGTCACGGAGGGCGCTGCACCGACATGCCGCGATGGGCTGTCTTCGCGGATCAACTCGGGAAAGCGTGCTTCCAGCACATCATTGCGACGCTTCAGCGCGTCGTAATCGGCATCCGAAATCTCCGGCTGGTCCTTGCCGTGATAGAGCGCATCGTGATGCGCGATCTCCTTTGCCAGCCGTTCGAGCTCGGCGGCAGCCTCTTCGATCGTCAACGTGTCGACGGCGGAACCTTCGGTGGGCATGGAATAACACTCCAGGGAATCTGGCCAGAAATCTGGATCGTTTTTAGAGCAAAATCGCCGGATGAAAAGAGAGGCCGCGCATGCCGCGCTGCGAAGATCGATCTACCCATCCTGTTCCCAATCCCGCGCATTGCGCAGCCGGATGCCGCTGACATGCAAGCTCGTGTCCCAAAGGCTCTTCAAAGGCGCAAGACTATCGACCACCCTGAGCTCCACGCCGCGCGGCGCAAACTCCCGGTCGAGCCGCGAGATGGCGGTGCGCTCGGTGGGAACAATGCGTCTGCGGGCCACCCACATGCCGGCATCATCCAGATCCTCGAAATCCCCAGCCGGCAGCTCGTAGCGATGGATCGTCTCCGCCGAGAGCCTTTCCAACCAGTGACGCTCGACATAGGCCGCGGCCCGGCAATCCCTGAGCCAGTGCCGCCGCTCGGCCTCCGGCGTCTTGGGTGTCGCCCAGATCAGGATCCGCGGGCAGTCGCGCGGAAAGAGATACATGAAGTCATGGTCGCCATCGACCGCCCAAACGAGTGGACCGTTCAGCCATTCCCGGCCCGCCGGGCGGATTGAGGGTACGCGAACCGGGCGCGGTTCGAACACCGCAATGTCGGGATCATCGCTGAAATGGAAAAGGCGCATGGCAACAGATCGGCGCGGATCGGAATGTGACGGATAGCGCAAAGCGAGATGTTCGTCACCGCCGTCGGCCTTACCGACAGCTCAGTTGCGATCAGCCGTTGCCGGCCAGCAGCCGCTTTGCCGCCGCCCTCGCCTCTTCGGTCACCGATGCCCCGGCCAGCATGCGGGCGATCTCCTCGGTGCGGTCCTTCTGCGCCATCGTCGCGACGCGCGTAGCGATCTTTTCGGATCCCTCGGCCGATGGTCCCTTGGAGATCAACAGATGCGTCGCCGCCCTTGCTGCGACCTGCGGCGCATGCGTGACCGACAGCACCTGCACCCGCTCCGACAGCCGCTTCAGCCGCTGGCCGATCGCATCGGCCACCGCACCGCCGACGCCGGTGTCGATTTCGTCGAAGACCAGCGTCGGGGCAGATCCGCGATCGGCGAGCGCCACCTTCAACGCCAGCAGGAAACGTGAGAGTTCGCCGCCGGACGCAACCTTCATGATCGAGCCCGGCCGCGTGCCGGGATTGGTCTGGACATGGAACTCGACCACATCGATGCCTTCAGCCAGAGCCTCGTGCGCATCAGTAGTGATCTCGACCATGAAACGGGCGCGTTCGAGCTTCAGCGCCGGCAGCTCGGCCATGACAGCCGCAGCCAAGGCGATACCGCCATGATGGCGCTTGTCGGAGAGCGAGCGCGCCGCGGCATCGTAATTTTCCCGGGCCAGGCCGACCTCGGCTTCGAGCCGCGCCAGCCGCTCCTCACCCGCGTCGAGATCGGCAAGGTCGGCGATCATGCGGACGGCAAGCGCAGGCAGCTCGGTGACGGGCACGGAATATTTGCGCGAGGCGGCCCGGAGCGCAAAAAGCCGCTCCTCTACCCGCTCCAGTTCCTTCGGATCATATTCGGTCTTGCGCAGCGCCGCCTCGACTTCCATCTGCGCGTTGGAAAGCTGATCGAGCGCGGCATCGAGCAGCGCCACCGTGTCTTCGAGCAATCCCGGCACCTCATGGCTCTTGCGCTCCAGCCGGCGCACCAGCGAGGCGATGTGAGGCACCGGCGAGGCATTGCCGTTCAGGAACTCGGAGGCCTCGGCGATATCGCCGGCGATTCGTTCGGCCTTCATCATTTTCTGCCGGCGGTCGGCGAGTTCTTCCTCCTCGCCATCCTGCGGCGAGAGCTTCTCGAGTTCCTCGACGGAAGAGCGCAGATAGTCGGCTTCGCGCGCCGCACTTTCCACCTTCTCGCGGTGCTTCTTCAGTGTCCGCTCGCTGTCGCGCCACAGGCGATAGAGCCGGGAAACCTCCGAAACCTCGTCGGTGAGGCCGGCGAAGGCATCGAGCAGAGTGCGGTGGGCATTGGTGTCCACAAGAGCGCGATCGTCATGCTGACCGTGGATTTCGACCAGCATCTGACCGGCCTGGCGCATCAGCTGCACGCTGACCGGCTGGTCGTTGACATAGGCCTTGGTGCGCCCGTCCGCCGATTGCTGGCGACGGAAGATCAGATCGCCCTCGTCATCGATGCCGTTTTCGCGCAGGAGTGTGCGGGCGCCGTGATCCATGCCGACGTCGAACACCGCCGTCACTTGGCCCTTGTCCTCGCCATGGCGCACCAGGTCGCCGTCGCCGCGCCCGCCGAGCGCCAGCGACAGGCTGTCGAGCAAGATGGATTTGCCCGCCCCGGTCTCGCCCGTCAGCACAGAGAGGCCGGTCTCGAAGGCAAGATCCAGCCGCTCGATCAGGACGATATCGCGGATCGAAAGCTGGATCAGCATTGGCCTCAGGAACCGAGAAGAAGTTTCTTGCCTGCCGCAGCGATCCACGAGCCCTTGTTCTCACGCGGCTCGGCACCACCGGTCTGCAGCAGCTTGTAGGAATCGGCGTACCACTGGCTGTCGGGATAATTGTGACCGAGAACGGCAGCCGCCGTCTGCGCCTCGTCGACGATGCCCATGGCGTAATAAGCTTCGACGAGACGCGCTAGGGCCTCTTCGATCTGGTTGGTGTTCGGATATTTCTCGACGACGATGCGGAAGCGTGAGATCGCGGCGAGATATTCCTTCCGCTCCATGTAGTAGCGGCCGATCTGCATTTCCTTGCCGGCGAGCTGGTCGCGCGCGAAGCGGATCTTCGCCTGCGCGTCGTCGACATATTCGGAGTTCGGATAGTTGTCGATGACAGCCTGCATCGCCTCGATCGTCTTGGCCGAGGCGCGCTGGTCCTGCGTCACGTCGACGATCTGCTTGGAATAGGTGAGACCGATGAGATACTGCACATAGGCGGCATCCTGGGACTTCGGATATTGCGACATGTAGCGGTTGCCCGAAGCAAGCGCATCGTCCAGGCGGCCCTGGCGGTATTTGACGAAGGTGCTCATCACAAGCGCCTTGCGCGCCCATTCGGAGAATGGGTTTTCGCGGTCGATCGCGTCGAACTTGCGCGCCGCTTCCGCCATGTTGCCGGCCTTCATATTGGCAAGGCCCTGGGTATAGAGCACATCAGGCGGATCGGTTTCGAGGCCGAGCTTGGTGATGTCGATATCAGGGTCCGACTGGCAACCGGAGATCGCGGCGCCTGCGCTGAGCACCAGAAGCGATGCGAACAAAGCACGCGCTGTCTTCATCATACCTTCAGATCCTGCATAACCCATTCGAAAGAACCCCACTGCCGCCGCTCGCTCCACGGCAGCCACGCCTCGCTGGCGTTTCTAGCCACAAATGTGCATCAAGAGCAACGCAATGATAAGGCATTAACGCATTTTTGTGGCAGCCGCCGCAGAATGACCGGGCTTTTCATCTTCTTCCCGACCTGTGGCAGTCATGCATCTGCCTATTGCCGACGACGCGGCGGATATAAAAAAACCGCCTCCGGGAAAGAGGCGGCCTGGTCTTGAGAATGTGCTGGAGGTCATGCCGACCAGGGAGCGAATTCCGAAGCGCTAACTGCGATCAATTCGCGGGCAGCGACGCGCTGGCGCGGCGTCGACGTCTCCACGACCTCGTAGGCGGAGGGGTCGGCGAGCAGCGCCTTCAGCGCATTGGCGTTCATCTTGTGACCGCCGCGATAGGAACGGTAGCAGCCGATGAACTGGGCGCCGGCAAGCGACAGATCGCCGACGGCATCGAGCGTCTTGTGGCGAACGAATTCGTCCTTGGCGTAACGCAGCCCTTCGACGTTGATGACGGTGTTGTCGTCCGAGATGACGACGGAATTTTCAAGCGAGGAGCCGAGTGCGTGGCCCGACGCCCAGAGACGCTCGACATCGCGCATGAAACCGAAGGTGCGGGCGCGGGAAAGCTCTGCCTTGAAGACGGCGGCGTTCATGTCGCCGGCCCACTTCTGCCGGCCGATCAGCGGGCACTCGAAATCGATTTCGACTTCGAAGCGCGTCCCGTCATAGGGACGGAATTCGCTCCAGGAGCCGCCATGCTCGATTCTGACCGGCTTGGTGATACGGATATAGCGGCGCTTGACGCCGAGCGAGACGAGACCGACCTGCTCGATTGCCTCGACGAAGGGCAGCGAGCTGCCATCCATGATCGGCATTTCGGAGCCCTGCACCTCGATCACCACATTGTCGAGGCCGAGCGCATAGATGGCGGCCATGACATGCTCGATCGTCGCCACCGAATGGGCGGGCGAGAAGCCGAGCACGGTGCAGAGGTCGGTATTGCCGACCTGCGAGGAGACGGCCTTGAGTTCGGTGATGTCGCCATTGTCATGCAGGCGCTGGAAAACGACGCCGGTGCCCGATTCGGCCGGGTTCAGGGTGATCGAGACATCAGCGCCCGAATGCACTCCGATGCCCGAAAGCGTTACGGGACGCGATACCGTCGTTTGAAAACCCAGCAAGCCAATTGCCATAAATTCTGCCTTTTATTCTTCCGTACCGGCGGCCTGTCCGATCGGCACGGTCATCGTTCATTCTGCAGCAGGAGCCTGTCGAAAGGTCTCCTAGGGCAGTTTCATTGCACCATACTTACGTGCGCCGGCGCTCCAATCCAAATCACTGTTTCTTTCGCTTTGTTACGAAGTCACGCAATTGAAATCACTTGCGAATCGCAGCCAGAAAAACGGCAATGCCCGGGACCTTGATCCCGGGCATGAACGGTGCCGAAGCACGGTATCAGTTCGACTGGCGACGCAGGAATGCCGGGATTTCCAGCTGGTCGTCTTCCTGCATCATCCGGGCCTGCGGAACCGCGCGGCCCTGGTCGTCGAGGTTGCCGCGACGCGGTGCATAGAGGCTCGCCTCCGGCGACAGCGGACGGCGCTGCTGCGAAGCAGCCGGCGGTGCGGCGGTCATGTCGGCGGCAACGGCGTCGTCGTCACGGCGGCCAAGCGAATTGGTGATTCGCTTGAGCAGGCCCATCGGACCGCGCTCTTCCGCCGCATGCGCGGAGGCCGGCTGCGTGCGGTGGTCGAGTTCGGCCTGGACGACCGGCGGGAAATCCTCGACCTTCGGCATGCGCACCGGTTCGGGCGCCTGGCGGATGATCGGCTCCTGCCGGACCGGCTGCTGCTGAACCGGCTGGCTTATCACCGGCTGGCTCATGACGGGTGCCGGAGCCTGCTGCTGCACAGGGGCAGGACGCATTGCCGGAGCTTCCGGCGCAGGCGCGAAGATCTTGCTCTGCGGACGGAAGGTTTCCTGCTGTGGAGCCGGCTGCTGCAGCGGTGCGGCAGCACGCGGGGCCGGAATTTCGAGCTCGCGTTCCATCTCGGCTTCGCGGATGGTCTGCGCGATCGGATCCATGGCCTTCGGTGCCTGCATCACGGGGGCAGGCTGAACTGCGGCCGCTGCCGGAGCAACAGCCGCGGAGGGACGGATAGCGGGCCTTGCTGCCGGCTGGAGGTTGCGCTCGGCGGCTTCGTTCATCGCCCGGTCGATGCCGGTTGCGACGACCGAGACGCGGATGATGCCTTCGAGCGATTCGTCGAAGGTGGCGCCAAGGATGATGTTGGCGTCCGGATCGACTTCCTCGCGGATGCGGGTCGCGGCTTCGTCGACTTCGAAGAGGGTGAGGTCGCGACCGCCGGTGATGGAGATCAGCAGCCCTTGAGCGCCCTTCATCGAGGTTTCGTCGAGCAGCGGATTGGCGATTGCAGCCTCTGCGGCCTGGAGAGCGCGGCCGGAGCCGGAGGCTTCGCCGGTGCCCATCATCGCGCGGCCCATCTCGCGCATCACCGAGCGGACGTCGGCGAAGTCGAGGTTGATGAGGCCTTCCTTCACCATCAGGTCGGTGATGCAGGCAACGCCGGAATAGAGAACCTGGTCGGCCATGGCGAAGGCATCGGCAAAGGTCGTCTTGTCGTTGGCAATGCGGAAGAGGTTCTGGTTCGGAATGACGATCAGCGTATCGACAGACTTCTGCAGTTCCTGAATGCCCATCTCAGCCAGACGCATGCGGCGCCCGCCTTCGAAATGGAACGGCTTGGTGACGACGCCGACCGTCAGGATGCCCTTGTTGCGGGCTGCCTGCGCGACGACGGGAGCCGCACCCGTGCCGGTGCCGCCGCCCATGCCGGCGGTGACGAAGCACATATGCGTGCCGTTCAGGTGATCGACGATCTCATCGATGCACTCCTCGGCAGCCGCGCGGCCGACTTCCGGCTGCGAGCCGGCGCCGAGGCCTTCGGTGACGTTGACGCCGAGCTGGATGATGCGCTCGGCCTTCGTCATCGTCAGCGCCTGCGCATCCGTGTTGGCGACGACGAAGTCGACGCCCTGGAGGCCGGCGGTGATCATGTTGTTGACGGCATTGCCGCCACCGCCACCAACGCCGAACACGGTGATGCGCGGCTTCAGCTCTGTGATGTCAGGCTTTTGCAGCTTGATGGTCATGGTACCTGTTCCTTCTCTCTCTGGCCGCATCGCCACGCCGGCCAATTACTCAATTTCAGAAGCTTTCCTTCAGCCACTGGCCCATGCGGGCTATCCGGCTGTTATTTCCCCCAAGCGACATGAGCAGACCGCTCTGTGACGCATGTGTCTCCATGTCCGCGACCTGCGGATAGATCATCAGGCCGACGGCCGTCGAAAAGGCCGGGCCCTTGGCCGCCGTCGGCAGCCCCGAGACGCCCATCGGGCGGCCGATGCGGACGTTGCGGGCAAGGATGCGCCGCGCCACATCGGCAAGACCGGTCAGCTGGCTCGCCCCGCCCGTCAGCACGACGCGTTTGCCAACGATCGGACTGAAGCCGGAGCGCTGGATACGGTCGCGAATCAGTTCCATCGTCTCCTCGATTCGGGCCGATACGATGCGCGAAACCAGCGCCCGCGGCACCTGCGACGGCTGGTCGCGATCGTCCTCGCCGATCGGCGGGATCGAGATCAGCTCTCGCTCGTCGGAAGAATTCGAAAGGGCCGTGGCATGCACGACCTTCAGCCGCTCGGCATCCTCGATGCGGGTCGAAAGGCCGCGCGCGAGATCCGTGGTCACGTGATGGCCGCCAAGGCCAACGGCATCCGTATGAACGAGCTTGCCTTCGGCAAAAACCGAGATCGTCGTCGTGCCGCCGCCCATGTCGATCGCCGCGCAGCCGAGCTCGACCTCGTCGTCGACGAGAGCCGCAAGGCCGGATGCATAGGGCGTCGCAACGATGCCCTCGACCGACAGATGCGCGCGGTTGACGCTGAGTTCGAGGTTCTTCAGCGCCGAGCGCTCCGCCGTGACGACATGCATGTCGACACCGAGCGCGTCGCCGTACATCGCCAGCGGATCGCGGATGCCGCGCTCGCCGTCGAGCGAGAAGCCGGTCGCCAGCGAATGCAGCACCGAACGGTCCTGACGCAGCGACTGCTGGCAGGCGGCCGACAGCACCTTCTTCAGATCGTTGAGTTCGACTTCCTGACCGCCGAGATCGATGGTCGCGGTGTAGATATCGCTGCCGAGGCGGCCGGCCGTCAGATTGACGATCAGGCTCTCGACGGTCAGCCCCGCCATGCGCTCGGCCGCGTCGACGGCAAGACGGATGACGCCTTCCAGCGCGTCGAGATCGGCGATGACGCCGGTCTTGATGCCGCGGGAACGCTGATGACCGATGCCGATGATCTCGATATTATGGGTGCGGCCCGGCAGGATCTGGCTTTCCTCGCGCGGCGTCAGCCGGCCGATCATGCAGACGACCTTGGTCGAGCCGATGTCGAGCACCGAAACGATATGCGACCGCTTCGACGAAAGCGGCTTCAGGCGCGGCAATCCGAAATGGGACGAACCGAACAAGCTCATATATTCTGCCCCGCCTTCTTCAATTCTTTCGTACGCTCCGTCACAACCGCCTGCCGGCGAACCGCCGCTTCCGGCGTCAGCTGGATCGCGGTTCTGTCAGGCAATCTCAGATCGACCGCAGCGATGTCCCGCTCGAGCAGCTGATGCTCCTTGTCGAACGTCGAAAGCGTCGCCAGTGCCTGGTCGATACCGTCTTCCGGCAGCTTGACGACGACGCCGTTGTCCATATGCAGGTCCCAGCGACGGCCGGATATCCAGACGTAGGCCTTCACGCGGGCCTTCACGTCGGGCCATTTCGAGAAGGCGTCGTCGAGTGATGCCGCCGCCGTTTCCGCATCGCGGCCGACGACCAGCGGTAGCGCCGAAAACTTGTTGTCGCGCAGCGGCGCAATGACGCTGCCGTTCTTCTCGATCAGGGAAAGCTCCTGCCCGTGCTGCCAGATCGCATAGGCCTGGCGCTCCTTGAGCTTCACTTCGATCGTTTTCGGATAGATCTTGCGAACCTCGACATTTTCGACCCAGGGAAGATGGGCGATCTTCCGGCGGGCGGCATCGACGTCGAGAGCGACCAGCGAGGTCGTGCCGTCGAGGCCGATCAGCTGCAGGATCTCGATTTCGGACGTCTCCGAATTGCCGGAGACCTTCACGTCCTCGATCGCAAAGCCTGCCGCCGTCGTTGTCGCCTGGGCGACGGCTTCGGTGTGGCCGCCGAGCGACATGCCGTAAAGCCCTGTCGCAGCCAGGAAAGCCAGCGCCGAGACCGTGCCGGTATGGGCTGGAATGTAGATGCGGCCGCTGCAGAGGCTGATCAGGAAGCGCGTGACCCGGCGCAGCGGGCGCGGCAGCACGAACCGCTCTTCGGCTTCCATCATCGGAAGCACGGCATGATGGCTGGGACGCCCTAACCTCTTGACCGTCAACGCAAACAAGACGCGTCCTCCACCATCCACCGGAGAAACTGACCAAAGGAATAGCCGGCATGACCGGCCATTTCGGGCACGAGCGAAGTTGGAGTCATGCCTGGCTGGGTATTGACCTCCAGCCAGATAATTTCGCCGTCTTCGGAGAAACGATCGTCGTAACGAAAGTCGGACCGACTGACGCCGCGACAACCGATTGCCTGATGCGCCCTTAGGGCCAATGTTTGTATTTTTTGGTAAATATTCGGTGAAATTTTCGCAGGGATGACGTGTTTTGAACCGCCCGCCGCGTACTTGGAGTCGTAATCATAAAAATTGTGTCCCTGCGGCACCACTTCCGTGACACCGAGCGGCGTTTCGCCCATGACACCACAGGTGAGCTCGCGGCCGTAGACATAGCGCTCGACGAGTACTTCCTCGCCGTAACGCCACTCGGGGGAGCTGACGACCTGCGGCGGATGCGCTTGGTCTTCGGTGACGATGACGACGCCGAAGCTCGAGCCCTCGCGGACCGGCTTCACCACATAGGGCGGCTTCATCGGGTGCGTCGCGGGGAAGGCGAAACGATTGACCACCTGCGATTCGGCGACCGGAATGCCGGCGGCGGCTGCAACAAGCTTCGCCTTGTCCTTGTCCATCGCCAGCGCCGAGGCAAGCACGCCGGAATGCGTATAGGGAATTTCCAGATATTCGAGGATGCCCTGGATGGTGCCGTCCTCGCCGAACGGGCCATGAAGCGCATTGAAGACGACATCGGGCTTCAGCGCGGCGAGTTTCTCGGAAACATCGCGCGCGACGTCGATCGTCGTCACGTCGAAGCCTTCAGCTTCGAGGGCTTCTGCGCAAGCCTTTCCCGAGGAAAGGCTGACCGGCCTTTCCGAGGAAAATCCGCCCATCAGGACAGCGACATGCTTGCGACTCATCAACACCCCCAAAAATAACTTCCATTCTCGAAAGCGACGCTTGCGCGAAGCTGTCTGCTCCGTTTCAGGCCTTTGTCCGACCTGCACGCACTAGAGCATCATTATGGTTAATGAAGTGTTTACTTTCGTTAACTCCGTCTTGCTGCGCCCTTCATTTTTTAACTTTCACCTCTTCGGAAATGTCGAGCGAGGATGCCCGCCGATCCGCGGAAAGAGAAAAGCCCGCGCGGAAAAACCACGCGGGCTCAATGGGATAGTTCGATATCTTGCAGTCAGTCGGCGTCGTCGAGGAATTTCCACACCAGTCCGCCGAGCGCACCACCCGCAAGCGGCGCAATCCAGAACAGCCAGAGCTGTTGCAGCGCCCAGCCGCCGACGAAAAGCGCCTGGCCGGTGGAACGTGCCGGATTGACCGAGGTGTTCGTCACCGGGATGGAAATGAGATGGATCAGCGTCAGCCCGAGGCCGATCGCAATTGGCGCGAAGCCGGCAGGCACCCGGCTGCTGGTCGATCCCAGGATGATGATCAGGAAGAACATGGTCAGCAGCACTTCGATCAGCAGCGCCGAAAGCATTGAATAGCCGCCCGGAGAATGATCGCCATAACCGTTGGCGGCAAAACCGCCGAGCTCGAAACCCGCCTTGCCGCTGGCGATAAGATAGAGCACTGCGGCCGCGGCGACGGCGCCGACAACCTGGACGACGATATAGGGAACCAGGCGCGCGGCGGGAAACCGGCCGGCGACCGTCAGACCGAGGGAAACGGCGGGATTGAAGTGACCGCCCGAAATGCCGCCCACGGCATAGGCCATGGTGAGCACGGTCAGGCCGAACGCAAAGGCCACGCCGACAAAACCGATCCCCAGTTCGGGAAAGGCCGCTGCCAGCACGGCGCTGCCGCATCCGCCGAAGACCAGCCAGAATGTGCCAAGAAACTCGGCAACAAGACTCTTTTGCATGCGCGCCTCCTCCATTTCAACCAAAGGGTTAATAATGCTTCAGCCACAATTTGATTCCGGTCAAGCGCGCCGGCATGCGCGCAGCAAGCTTCACGCAAGGAGCGAGAAACCGCAGGTTCGAGACGCGATGCTTGCGACGCGAGGAGACGTTTTCTTAGATCTGAAATTGCGTTAAGACCCGCCGGCCTCCCAAGGCGTTCCATAGACACACCGATTGGAATGAAAATGACAGACGCGATCTCCGCATCGCCGACACCTGCCTCGAACAGCGCGCAAGTCAATTCTCCGGCTCGCGTTCTCATCGCCAGCCTTGTCGGCACCACCATCGAATTCTTCGACTTCTACGTCTACGCGACGGCAGCCGTCCTCGTCTTCCCGCATCTCTTCTTCCCGGCAAGCGATTCGAACGCCGCAACGCTGCAGTCGCTGGTCACCTTCTCGATAGCCTTCTTCGCCCGCCCCATCGGTGCCGTGGTCTTCGGCCATTTCGGCGACCGCATCGGCCGCAAAGCAACGCTCGTCGCCGCGCTGATGACGATGGGGCTTTCGACCGTCCTGATCGGCATGCTGCCGGGCTATGATTCGATCGGCATCGCAGCACCCTTGCTGCTGGCACTTTGCCGCTTCGGCCAGGGGCTTGGCCTCGGCGGCGAATGGGGCGGCGCCGTTCTGCTCGCCACCGAAAACGCTCCTCCCGGCAAGCGCAGCTGGTACGCCATGTTCCCGCAACTCGGCGCGCCGATCGGCTTTATTCTTTCCTCCGGATTTTTCCTCATCCTGGCGGAAACGATGAGCAACGAGGATTTCCTCGACTACGGATGGCGCATTCCCTTCATCGCCAGCCTCGCCCTTGTCGCTGTCGGCCTCTATGTCCGCCTGAAGATCGCCGAAACGCCGGAGTTCCGCAAAGCCGTCGAAAAGCACGAGCGCGTCGCCGTGCCGATCGAGGTGGTCTTCCGCGGCCATCTGCGCAGCCTGATCCTCGGTACCTTCATCGCCGTGGCGACCTTCGTGCTGTTCTACCTGATGACGGTCTTCACGCTCTCCTGGGGCACGACACCTTTGGAAAAGGGCGGGCTCGGTTATACCAGAGAGCAGTTCCTGGTCGTCCAGCTTGTCGGCGTCGTCTTCTTTGGCCTGACGATCCCGCTTTCCGGCTGGCTTTCAGACCTCTATTCGCGCCGCATCATTCTGTCGCTGACGACGATTGCCATCGCAATCTTCGGCTTCTTCTACGCGACGCTGCTGACCAGCGGTCTGACCGGCGCCTTCCTGTGCTCGATCATCGGCCTCGCTTTGATGGGCTTCACCTATGGTCCGATCGGCGCGGCTCTTGCAGCGCCCTTCCCGACCATGGTGCGCTACACCGGCGCCTCGATGACCTTCAACCTCGGTGGCATCTTCGGCGCCTCGCTCGCCCCCTATATCGCCACCTGGCTCGCCACCCACTACAGCCTGAACTATGTCGGTTACTACCTTGCCGCCTCGGGTGTGATCTCGCTGGTCTGCATCCTGCTGTCGGGCCGCGAAGAAGTCTGAGCCTCGGATAACCAATCAACGAAAAGCCGCGACGGCCACCGTCGCGGCTTTTTTATTGATACCGTGGGCACTTCAGGCTAACCGGAGCAGTCACGGCAAAACGGGGAACAGATGATGCGATGCCTCATTACCGGCGCGGCCGGCTTTGTCGGTGGCCCCCTCGTCGAAAGGCTGCATAAAGAGCGGATATGGGAGCTTGCGGTAACCACCCGCTCGGCCGCCGCCAGCTTCCCGGCGGATGTGCGGCATTTTCCCATCGAGATAACCAGCGAAACCGACTGGACGGCAGCGCTTGACGGTGTCGATGTCATTGTCCATCTCGCTGCCCGCGTTCACATCATGGATGACCGCGCGGCCGATCCTCTGACGGAATTCCGCCAAATCAACACTGCCGCCACGCTGAATCTCGCCGAGCAAGCCGCCCGCGCGGGCGTAAAAAGGCTCGTCTTCATCAGCAGCATCAAGGTCAATGGTGAAGAGAACGACCGGCCTTTCCGGCACGACGACACGCCGATGCCGGTTGATCCCTATGGTATTTCGAAGCTGGAATGCGAAATCGGGCTGCATGAAATCTCCGCCCGAACAGGCATCGAAATCGTCGTCATTCGACCGCCGCTCGTCTATGGGCCCGGTGCCAGGGGCAACTTCGCCCTGCTCGTCGGACTTGTCCGGAAGAAGATACCGCTCCCCTTCGCCTCGCTGAAGAACCGCCGGACATTGGTCGCGCTTCCCAATCTCGTCGATCTGATCGTCACGGGCATGACGCATCCGGACGCTGCCGGCCAGACCTTTCTTGCAGGCGATGGGGAAGATCTGTCGACCCCGGGGCTTATCGAAGGAATTGCCGCAGGCTTGGGCGTCAAGCCGATGCTGCTTCCCTTCCCTCCCGCCTTGTTGCAGATGGGGGCGAGAGTGACGGGAAAGAGCGCCGTCTACCAGCGTCTTTGCGGCTCCCTGCAGGTCGACATATCCCATGCCCGCGACGTGC
Source organism: Rhizobium sp. IY2 (assembly GCF_047532935.1). Classification (NCBI taxonomy): domain Bacteria; kingdom Pseudomonadati; phylum Pseudomonadota; class Alphaproteobacteria; order Hyphomicrobiales; family Rhizobiaceae; genus Rhizobium; species Rhizobium sp. IY2. The sequence goes on along the minus strand of NZ_JBLKNU010000001.1, from coordinate 436,711 downwards.
TCGGCTGGTCGCCCGTCGTCACGCCGCGCGAGGGCCTGAAGCTTGCGGTGAATTAACCGTTATTCGCTCGTGACACCCTGGAATGGGCGCACTTCCCGGCCGGGCATGAAGACGCCGAAGCGTTTGATTTCCCACTCGAGCTTGATGCCCTCTTTCTCGAAGACTTCGCGGCGCACCTGTTCGCCGAGATATTCGAGATCGTAGCCGGTCGCCTGCCCCATATTGATCATGAAGTTGCAGTGAAGCGACGACATCTGCGCTCCGCCGATGACGAGGCCGCGGCAGCCTGCCTCGTCGATCAGCTTCCAGGCCGAATGGCCAGGCGGGTTCTTGAAGGTCGAGCCGCCGGTCTTTTCGCGCACCGGCTGCACCGTCTCGCGGTGATTGCGCACAGCATCCATCTCGGCACGAATCTGCGCCCGCTCTTCCGGATAGCCCTCGAACAGCACGGAGGTGAAGATCAACTCGCTGGATGCGGTCGAATGGCGATAGGAATAGCCCATCTCGGCATTGCTGAGCACATGCTTGTTGCCTTTGCGATCCAATGCATGGACCTCGATCAGCCGCTCGCGCGTTTCCACGCCGTTGGCGCCGGCATTCATTCGCGCCGCGCCGCCGATGCTGCCCGGAATGCCGTAGAAGAAATGGAAGCCGCCGATACCGTTATCCATCGCCATCGCCGCCACATGTTTATCAGGGCAGATGGCGCCGGCCAGGATGCGGTTTTCGCCGGCAAGCTCGACGAAGCCGAACCCCTTGGCGGACAGGCGCAGCACGACGCCGGGAATGCCGCCGTCGCGAACCAGGATGTTGGAGCCGACGCCGACCACGGTCAGCGGCACCTCTTCCGGCAATATTTTCAGGAAGGCGATGAGATCGTCGATGTCATGCGGCTGGAACATCAATTCGGCCAGGCCGCCGGCCCTGAACCAGGTGACGCGGTCCATGGGGGCATCCGGCGTGATACGGCCGCGGATATCCTTTACACCGTCTCCGAGAGACGCGAGAAGCTTTTCCCCATTCACCTGTTTCATACGGACTTTCCCGAAAGGCCTTCCAGTTGTTTGGGCAGCGCCGCTGCCCAGGATGTGATGCTCCCAGCCCCCAACAGAACCACGAAATCGCCAGGCTTTGCAACCTCCGAGACCATCTGAGGCAGAAGTTCCGCCGAGGTGAGAAAGCGGGCGTCGCGATGGCCGCCCGATTTTATGCGCGAAACCAGCGACACGGAATCGATACCCTCGATCGGATCCTCGCCCGCTGCGTAAACAGGCGCGAGGAAGATGCTGTCGGCATCGTTGAAGCAGGCGGCGAATTCCTCGAAGAGGCTGGCAAGACGGCTATAACGGTGCGGCTGGTGAACCGCGATGATGCGCCCCTTGCAGGCTTCGCGGGCAGCGCGCAGCACCGCCTTGATCTCGACGGGATGGTGGCCGTAATCGTCGAAGATCTGCACTCCGTTCCATTCGCCGGTCAGCGTGAAGCGCCGCTTGACGCCGCCGAAGGAAGCAAGCCCCTTGGCGATATCGGCGCTCGATATGCCGAGCCGGTTGGCAACGGCAATCGCCGCCGTGGCGTTGGAAATATTATGCCGGCCGGGCATCGGCATGACCAGCCCCTTGAGCTCGATCACCTGGCCGGTGCGGCGGCGGCGGATTTCGACGTCGAAGATCGAGCGCGTGCCGTCGATGCGCACATTCGTGAAGCGCACGTCGGCCTGCGGATTCTCGCCATAGGTGATGATCTTGCGGTCCTCGATGCGGCCGACCAGCGACTGCACCTCCGGATGGTCGAGGCACATGACGCCGAAACCGTAGAACGGCACATTCTCCACGAACTGCCGGAAGGCGGCGCGCACCGCATCGAAATTGCCGTAATGGTCGAGATGTTCCGGGTCGATATTGGTGATGACGGCGACATCGGCCGGAAGCTTCAGGAAGGTGCCGTCCGATTCATCGGCCTCGACCACCATCCACTCGCCCTCGCCCATGCGGGCATTGGTGCCGTAGGCGTTGATAATGCCGCCATTGATGACGGTCGGGTCGAGCCCGCCGGCTTCGAGCAGCGTCGCGACCAGCGAGGTGGTCGTCGTCTTGCCATGCGTTCCGCCGATGGCGATCGCATTGCGGAAGCGCATGAGCTCTGCCAGCATTTCGGCGCGGCGCACCACCGGCAGCAGCTTTTCGCGCGCGGCGATGAGCTCCGGATTGCTCTTCTTGATCGCCGTCGAGACGACGACGACTTCGGCGTCACCCAGGTTTTCCGCCCGATGGCCGACGGACACCTCGATGCCCTTCTCGCGCAGGCGCTGGACATTGGCGCTGTCGGCCTGGTCCGATCCCTGCACCTTGTGGCCGAGATTGTGCAGCACCTCGGCAATGCCGCTCATGCCGATGCCGCCAATGCCGATGAAATGGACGAGACCGATCGCCTTTGGCAGTTTCATGCGCGTGTCCTCTTGAATTCCGCAATTGTCCGTCCGGCGGCAATAGCCTCAACCATGTCGGCAAGCAAGTTCGCGGCATCGGGTTTGCCGGCGAGTTTCGCCGCCGCTGCCATGTGCGAAAGCTTTTCCGGATCGTTCATGACAGCCGTCAGGATCGCCGCGATTTTCTCCGGCGATAGTTCCGACTGGGCAATCACCTTCGCCCCGCCGGTCGCAGCGAGTGCTGCGGCATTGGCCGCCTGATCGTGATCGAGAGCATGCGGGTAAGGCACGAGCACCGCCGGCCGGCCGATGACCGAGATTTCCGAAACCGTCGAGGCGCCCGAACGGCAGATGACGAGATGCGCTTTCGCCAGCCGTTCCGCCATGTCGGTGAAGAAGGGAGCGATATCGGCCCCCATCTCCAGCTTGGCGACGCAGCCGCTGACCATTTCCATATCTTCGGGACGCACCTGCTGGGTGATACGCAGCCGCACGCGAAGCGCATCGTCGAGCAGGCTGATCGCCGTCGGCAGCGCCTTGGAGAAATATTGCGCGCCCTGGCTGCCGCCGAAGACGACGAGGTTGAAGGCCTCACCGGGATGCGATGGCGTGTAAGGTACCTCGGCCGCGGCGATGATCGCCGGGCGGACCGGATTGCCCGTCGTCACCGTCTTGTCCGGGAAAGCGGCGCCGCCTTCGGGCAGAAAGCCGCCGGCGATGGCCTGCACGCGGGTTGCTAAGGCCTTGTTGGCGCGGCCCATCACGGCGTTCTGCTCGTGGATCATCGAGGGCACGCCGAGCCGGGTGGCGGCAAGCAGCGGCGGCACGGTGGGATAACCGCCGAAACCGACGACGATCACAGGCCGCAGCCGCTGGATCAGCTTCTTCGCCGCGCGCATGCCGCTCCACAGCGTCCACAGCGAACGGGCGACGGCAACCGGGTTCTTCGAGCCGATCGTCGCCGACGGCACGACATGGATTTCCTCGGCCGGGAACTTGCCGGCGTAACGCTCGGCCCGGCTATCCGTGACGAGATGCACCGAATAGCCGCGCTCCTTCAGCTTGAAGGCCAGCGCCTCAGCCGGGAATACATGGCCGCCGGTTCCCCCGGCGGCAAGCAGCACGATGCCTTTGCTCATAGTCCTCTACTCCGCCGGCATGCCGTGCGGGACGCGGAAGAGGCTCCGGTCCTGCGCACGCTTTTCCGGTCGATGGCGCGTCAGCGCCAGAATGAAGCCGGCAGTGACGCAGATCGCCACCATGGACGAGCCGCCGTAGGAAATCAGCGGCAGCGTCATGCCCTTGGCCGGCAGCAGTTCGAGATTGACGCCGATATTGATGATCGACTGGATGCCCATCTGCAGCACCAGGCCGGCGACGGCGAAACGGTTGAAATCGTTCCGCTCCCGATAGGCATGCGAGAGGCCGCGCAAGACCAGCACCGTAAACAGCGCAACGAGCGCCATGCAGAAGACGATGCCGAACTCCTCGGCCGCGACCGAGAAGATGAAGTCGGTATGGGCATCCGGGATGATGCGCTTGACGATACCTTCGCCCGGTCCCTGGCCGAACCAGCTGCCGCGGATGATCGCTTCGCGGGCGGTATCGATCTGGAACGTGTCCCCCTCGCCGGTCATGAACTTGTCTATTCGGCCGGCGACGTGCGGGAAGACGTAATAGGCGCTGAGCAGGCCGCCGGCGCCCCCGATGCCGAGCAGCATGATCCAGATCCACGGCATGCCGGCCATGAAGAACATCCCGCCCCAGACGGCCGTCGTCAGGATGGTCTGGCCGAGGTCGGGTTGCGCGATGAGAAGGGCGGCGACGATGCCGAACAGGATGATGGCGAAGAGATTGCCGGGGATTTCCGGTTGGCGCGCATGTTCGGCAAACAGCCAGGCGCAGACGACGACGAAGGCCGGCTTCATGAATTCCGACGGCTGGATGGAAAGGCCAGCGATCCAGATCCAGCGCCTGCCGCCCTTGACCTCCTGGCCGACGAACAGCACCAGCACCATCATGGCGATCGAGATGATCAGGATCAGGATCGCGGTTCGCCGCACTTGGCGTGGCGTCAGGAACGACAGCCCGAGCATGACGGCGATCGAGGGGATCATGAAGGCTGCGTGGCGCTTGACGAAATGGAAGGGTTCGAGCCCGATGCGCTCGGCAACCGCTGGAGAAGCCGCGAACGACAGCATGAAACCGATGCCCATCAGGAAGATGAACATCGCCAGGAAGAAGCGGTCGATGGTCCAGAACCAATCGGCCAGAGGCCCACGCTCCGCACGGCTTACCATGTCATTTCTCTCCTGTTGCCGGACCGATCAGCATCGCAATCCCGTCAAGCGCTGCCACGTGGCCGACGAAGGCATCGCCCCTGACTTCGAAATTCTTATACTGATCGAAGCTTGCGCAAGCCGGGGATAACATCACGGCCGAAGCACCGCTTTCGTCGCGCTCGGCATCGGCTGCAGCGTGCGCGACGGCGCGCTCCAGCGTACCCGAGATCTCGTAAGGCACGGCCTCGCCGAGCGTCGCAGCGAATTCCGCCGCCGCCTCACCGATCAGATAGGCCTTGGCGATGCGTGGAAAATAGGGAGCAAGCGTCGTAATGCCACCTGCCTTCGGCAGACCGCCGGCTATCCAGTAGATGCGATCGTAGCTCGAGAGCGCGGGTGCGGCGGCATCGGCATTGGTGGCTTTGGAATCGTTGACGAAAACGACGCGGCCACGCTGGCCGACCGGCTGCATGCGGTGTTTCAGTCCCGGAAACGAGGTGAGCCCGGCGCGGATGTCGGCGGCGGAAACTCCCACGGCAAGGCAGGCGGCGACGGCGGCGGCGGCATTCTGCGCATTATGGCTGCCGCGCAGCGTCTGGATGCCGTCGAGATCGGCGAAAGGCAGCATGGCGCCGCCGGCGGCCTGGATGAGCCTCGTGCCCTCGGCATAAATGCCGTCAGCCACCACGTTCCGGCGCGAAATGCGGACCACCTTGACACCCGCCCGCTCGACGCGGTCGGCGATCAAGACAGAATGGCTGTCGTCGGCACCGACGATCGCGACATCGCTGCCGGCGACCAGTCGTTCCTTGATATCGGCATAATGCTGCATCGTGCCGTGACGGTCGAGATGATCGGGCGTCAGGTTGAGCAGGATTCCGGCCGAAGGGTTCAGCGTCGGCGCCAGATCGATCTGGTAGGAGGAGCATTCGACGACGTAGTAACGCCCGGTCTTCGGCGGATCGAGCGTCAGCACGGCCGTGCCGATATTACCGCCGAGCTGCGTGTCGTAGCCTGATGATTTCAGGATATGGGCGATCAGCGCCGTGGTGGTCGACTTGCCGTTGGTGCCTGTTATGGCGATGAAGGGGCAATCCGGCGCATGGGCGCGGCGCTCGCGCACGAAGAGCTCGACGTCGCCGACGATATCGACGCCCGCCGCGCGCGCAAGATCGACGGTCCAATGCGGCTTCGGATGGGTGAGCGGCACGCCGGGCGACAGCACGAACAGCGCCTGCTGGCTCCAATCGATGGTGTGCAGGTCTTCCGTCCGGATGCCTTCGGCCGCGGCCTTGGCGACGCTGTCGGGATTGTCGTCCCAGGCGGTCACATCGGCGCCGCCTGATATCAGCGCCCGGGCGGTGGCAAAGCCGGAGCCGCCGAGCCCGAAGAGCGCGACCTTCCTGTCCTTGAGCGTCGTGACCGGGATCATCGCCGCCTCACCGCAGCTTCAGCGTCGAGAGGCCGAGCATGGCAAGGCCGACGGCGACGATCCAGAAGCGGATCACCACCTGGCTTTCGGTCCAGCCCTTCTTCTCGAAGTGATGATGGATCGGCGCCATCAGGAAGACGCGCCGGCCGGTCATCTTGAAGAAGCCGACCTGGATGATGACCGAAAGCGTTTCGATGACGAAGAGGCCGCCGATGATCGCCATGACGATCTCGTGTTTGGTGGCGACGGCGACGGTGCCGATCGTGCCGCCGAGCGCCAGCGACCCGGTGTCACCCATGAAGATGGCGGCCGGCGGCGCATTGAACCAGAGAAAGCCGAGGCCGGCGCCGATGACGGCGCCAAGCACGACGGCAAGCTCGCCGGTGCCGGGCACGAAATTGATCTGCAGGTAGTTGGCAAACACCACGTTGCCGGCGAGATAGGCGATGACGCCGAAGGAGGCGGCGGCGATCATGACAGGCACGATGGCAAGCCCGTCGAGGCCGTCCGTCAGGTTGACGGCATTGCCGGCGCCGACGATGACGAAACCGCCGAAGACGACGAACATGATGCCGATATTGATCATGAAGTCCTTGAAGAAGGGAAACGCGATCGAGGAGCCGAAGGTCGAACCGGCAATTCCCGAGGCAAGAGCGGTGCGCATCATGAAATAGACGGCGATGCCGGCAATGACGAATTCGATGCCGAGACGCGCCTTGCCGGAAAAGCCCATATGGCTCTGCTTCGTGACCTTCAGATAATCGTCGTAGAAGCCGATCGCACCGAAGCCCAGCGTCACCAGCAAGGTGGCGACGACGTAGACGTTGGAAAGATCGGCCCAGAGCAGCGACGCGCCGACGATGCCGGCGAGGATCATCAGCCCGCCCATGGTCGGCGTGCCGGCCTTCTTGAAATGCGTCTGCGGCCCGTCGGCGCGGATCGGCTGGCCCTTGCCCTGCCGGATGCGCAGCGAGTTGATGATCGTCGGTCCGAACAGGAAGACGATCAGCGCTGAGGTGAAGAGAGCGGCCCCTGTGCGGAAGGTAATATATCTGAACAAGTTCAGAAATTTGAAATATTCCGACAGTTCGACAAGCCAGATCAGCATTCAGGGCCCCTTGTTTACCCGATCAAAGTTCGCGTTGCGTGTCGGCAAATGACGGGAACTTGTCAAGGAGCGCGGCGACGATCTTGCCGAAACCGATGCCCAGAGACGATTTCACCATCAACACGTCGCCTGGCGCGACCGAGTTCAATACATAATCCGTCAATTCGCTCGTGTTCTCGCGATATTCGACATGGACGCTCTCCGGCAGCGATTCCTTGAGCGCAGCCATCTCGGCTCCAGCGAGCCAGACATATTCGATGCCGGCAGCAAGCAGCGGCACGGCGAGGTCGGTATGGACCTTCTGCGCATAGTCGCCCATCTCCAGCATGTCGCCGAGCACGGCGATACGGCGTCCGCGGCCGGTCGGCTCGGAGGCAGCCAAGAGTGCGATCGCCGCACGCATCGAGGCCGGATTGGCATTGTAGCTCTCGTCGATCAGCGTGAAGCTGCCGCCGCCGATCGAAAGCCGGTGGCGCTTGCCCCTGCCCTTTTCCGGCTTCAGCGTCGCAAGCGCTTCGATCGCCTTCTCCATGTCGGCGCCGACGATCCTGACGACCCCGAGGGCTGCCAGCGCATTCTCGGCGATATGGCGGCCGGGCGCGCCGATCGCGACCTCCAGCGTCTCGCCGCCGATCGTCAGCCACAGCGTCGAATTCTCGTCGGAGCCATTGAACTCTGCGAGCCGGAATTCGGCCTTGGCATGCTGGCCAAACGAATGGATATGCTCGATGCCGAGCGACTGCGCCGTGCGGTCGAGGAAATTGAACTGGTCGTTGTCGCGGTTGAGCACAACATGGCCGCCGGGTTCAAGTCCCTCAAAGATCTCGGCCTTGGCGGCGGCGATTTCCTTGATGTTCTTGAAATTGCCGAGATGCGCCGGCGCGATCGTCGTGATGATGGCGACATCGGGACGGATCATCGCCACCAGCGGCCGGATCTCGCCGGGATGGTTCATTCCGACTTCGAAGACGCCGTAATCCGTATCCGCAGGCATGCGCGCCAGCGTCAGCGGCACGCCCCAATGATTGTTGAAGGAGGCGACGGAAGCATGCACCTTGCCGGAAGGCGACAGCACATGCCGCAGCATTTCCTTGGTGGTCGTCTTGCCCACAGATCCCGTCACCGCGATGATCCGGGCCTTCGAGCGCTCGCGCGAGGCAAGGCCGAGACGGCCGAGTGCCGCAAGCACATCTTCCACGACGATCATCGGCACCGTCAGCCGACCCATGGCCGGAAGCCTCGCCTCGCTGACGACAAGAAGGGAGGCACCGTTCGCCATCGCCATCGACGCGTAATCGTGACCGTCGACACGATCACCCTTGATCGCGAAGAAAGCCTCTCCTGGAGTAATCGAGCGGCTGTCGATGGAAATGCCGGTGATGCCTTCGGGCAGAGTGCCGAAGGGGCGCCCCGCCATCGCTGCGATCATGTCTTCGGTCGTCCAGAGCCAGCTCAAGATTTCAGTTCCTCCAAGGCCTTGCGCACCTCCGCATGATCGGAAAACGGCAAGGTGACGCCGCCGATCGTCTGCCCCTCCTCATGCCCTTTGCCGGCGACGATCAGCGTATCGCCGGATCTCAGCATGCCCACAGCCTCGCGGATCGCCGTGGCGCGATCGGCGATTTCCGAGGCGCAGCCTGCTGCCGCCATGATCTCCGCCCGGATCGAAGCCGGTTCCTCCGAACGCGGATTATCGTCGGTGACGATGACGACGTCGGCAAGCCGGCAGGCGATTTCGCCCATGATCGGCCGCTTGCCGCGGTCACGGTCGCCGCCGCAGCCGAAGACGACGACGACGCGGCCGGTGGTGAAGGGTCGCACCGAGCCCAGCACGTTTTCCAGAGCATCCGGCTTGTGGGCATAGTCGACATAGGCGAGAGCGCCGTCTTTCGTATGACCGACGAGTTCGAGACGGCCGGACGCGCCGACGAGCTTCTCCAGCGCCGCCATCGCAACCTTCGCGGCCACGCCGGTCGACATGGCAAGCCCTGCCGCAACAAGCGCGTTGGCGACCTGGAAATCGCCGGCCAGCGGAATGTCCACCTCGAAGATCTCGCTGCCGATATGGATCTCGGCCGTCTGCTTGTGGCGGAAGTGCTCGACGCGCTTCAAGGAAAGATAATTGCCCTTTCGCCCGACGGTACGAACGTCGTGACCGGCATCGGTCGCCGCCTTGATCGCCTGCGCCGACCATGGATCGTCGGCGAAGATCACCGCCGGCGACCCCTTCGGCAACAGCGTATCGAAAAGCCGCATCTTGGCGGCCATATAGGCTTCGACGGTCGGATGATAATCCATGTGGTCGCGGCCGAGATTGGTGAAGGCGGCGGCGGCAAGCTTGACGCCGTCGAGCCGGCACTGGTCGAGGCCGTGGCTGGAAGCTTCCATGGCGGCATGCGTCACGCCTTCTTCGGCGAGTTCCGCCAGCAGCTCGTGCAGCGACACCGGATCGGGCGTCGTCAGCGAGCCATATTCGTTGCGCGTCGGCGAGACGACCCCCGTCGTACCGATCATCGCGGCCGCATGGCCCGCATGCGCCCAGATCTGCCTGACGAAGGAGGCAACGGAAGTCTTGCCCGCCGTGCCGGTGACGGCGACCATGGTATCGGGCTGCCTGCCGTGGAAACGCGAGGCGGCGATGGAAAGGAAGCGGCGCGGTTCCTTGACCGCAAGCACCGGGATGGAAGCATCGATAGCTTGAGAGGCGATCGCGACAACAGCGCCGCGGCCGGCGGCATCCGCGATGAAACCCACGCCGTCCGCCTTGGTGCCGGCGACTGCGACGAAGGCATTGCCCGGCGTCACCTTGCGGCTATCCGAAGACAGGCCTGAGATATCAATCAAGCCTGCCGGGCCTTCGAGCTGTGCTTCAAGTTCCGGAAACTGATCTCCGGCCAGGTCTCGCAATTTCATCGAATGCACTTTTCTCTCTTGAAGCCGGTTCACCCCTCGCGAATCGGCGTCGATATTCATTCACACTCAATAAGACACCAGCAAGGCCGAACCGCCCTCCCCGAATTTCGGCTCGATGCCGAGAATGGGGGCTGCGCGGCTGATGATCTCACGAGCGATCGGGCCGGCAGTACCGGCAGAGATCGTTCCGCCATATTGCTTCTCACCGGTCTTCGGCTCGTCGCAGAAGGTGATCACGGCGTATCTGGGATCATTGATCGGGAATGCGGCAATGAAGGAATTGAAATTCAGCGTCGCCGAATAACGCCCGTTCACCACCTTGTCGGCGGTACCGGTCTTGCTGCCGACGGCAAAGCCCGGCACGCGAGCGACACGTCCGGATCCCTTGTATCCGTTGAAGTCGAGGAGATAGCGGATGTTGTCGCTGGTCGACTTCTTGATCACCTGCGTGGCGATCTGATCGGCCTGTTCGCGCGTGCGCGGCAGGAACGTCGGCTCGATCAGCTTGCCGCCATTGACGAGGGCGGCGGCGGCGACCCCTGTCTGCAGGGCTGTCGTCGAGACGCCGTGGCCAAAGGAAATCGTGATCGAATTGATCTTCTTCCAGACACGCGGCTGGCTCGGCATCTTCACTTCGGGCAACTCGGTCTGCATCTTCGTCAACAGGCCGAACTTGGTCAGGTAGTCCTTCTGCGCGTCGATGCCGACGATGTCGATGACGCGCGCCGTGCCGATATTCGAAGAATACTGGAAAATCTCGGGAACGGTCAGCCAGCGGCGCTGCCCGTGAAAATCATGGATGGTGAAACCGCCGATATAGATCGATTTGCTGGCGTCGAAACTGTCGGTCATCTTGACCTTGCCGGTGTCGAGCGCCATGGCCAGCGAAAAGGTCTTGAACGTCGAGCCCATTTCGAAGGTGCCGTTGGTCATCCGGTTGAGCCAACCTTCCTTGGCGCCTTCCTGCGGATCGTTCGGATCGAAATCCGGCGCCGACGCCATCGCCAGCACTTCTCCCGTATGCACGTCGATGACTGCGGCTCCCGCCCCCTTGGACTGGAAGTTGTTGACGGCGTTGACGACCGCGTCGCGGACGATGTTCTGCACGCGCAGGTCGATCGAAAGCCGCACCGGCTCGAGCGGCTGGTCGCTGGTCATGCCGACCGAGGCGAGATCGGCAAGCCCCTGGTCGTCGATATATTTCTCCATGCCGGCGACGCCGCGGTTGTCGATGTTGACGTAGCCGAGGATATGCGCGGCGGTCGAGCCGCCCGGATAGAAACGGCGCTTCTCCGGCCGGAAGCCGATGCCGGGAATGCCGAGCGCCAGGATCTGGCTCTGCTGCTTCGGCGTCAGCTGCCGGCGCAGCCAGGCAAAATGCGAGGTCTTGACCGAGAGCTTCTTATAGGTGTCCCTGACGTCGAGTTCGGGCAGCACCGTTGCAAGCTTCTCGACCGCCTCATCGGCATCGACGATCTTGTTGGGCTCGGCAAACAGCGAGACGGTGCGGATGTCGGTCGCCAGCACCTCGCCGTTGCGGTCGAGAATATCGGGGCGCGAGGCCATCAGCCGGTCGGGCGGCAGGATGCTGGACACGACCTCCTGATCCTTCATCGCATATTCGACGAGACGTCCGCCGATAATGACGTAGACACCCATGAAGCCCAGGATCAGCAGGCCGACGCGGCTTTTCGCCTGTCCTGATTTCTTCTTGCGCGACCCCTCGATCGCCAGGCCGGCGGGCGAAGGACCGCCGAACCGGTTATAGACGCCGGCGGAGAAATGCGCCTGGCTCTTCAAAACCATGATGCGGGAAAGAAACGACATTATTCCACCGACCCCGTTTCGATCTCGTCTGCGCCTGCGTCGTCCTCCGCCCCGCCATCAGGCGCCACTGCGCCGTGCGGCTCCGCCGCGCCACGCGGCGCAGGCTGGGGAATGGGCTGTATCTTGGAGGTACCAGTCGCGCCTTTGGCGCTGGCCACGGTCGCGCCCTTGGCGCCCGCTCCGGCCGCGCCGTTGGCTTTGGCCTCCGTCACGTCGGGCACGGGAACCTCGGATTTCAGCATCGGCAATTCCTTGGCATGCACCAGCGCCGTCGACGCCGTCGGCTGCAGCTGCAATTCGTCATTATAGGCCTTGACCAGCCGCTCCAGCCGGTTCGGCTGCGATTGCAGCGCCCAGTCGGCCTTGAGGAGGTCGATCGTATCCTTCTCGAGTTTGATCTCGGCTTCGAGGCGATGAACCTCCTCGAGCTTCAATTCGGCGCGATGTTTGATCGTGTAGGTCACGGCCGCGGTGGCCGTCATGACGCCGATGAGCACGAGATCAAAGGTTTTCAGCATATCAACCACCAAGCTTTCCGAGGCTGGCAAGATTGGGAAACCCGAAGAGCGACATATCCGCGGCTTCGGGTTCGGCGTCCGTCCTCAGGCCGGCGCGCAGCTTGGCGGAGCGGGCGCGCGGATTGATCTCCGCCTCCGCCTCGCTTGCCGAAACCATCGGCTTGCCGATGGCCGCAAATGTTGCCGCCCGTTCATGCGCGACCGGCAGATGCCGCGAACCCGACGCCTTGCCGGCGCGGTCGGAGAAGAATTTCTTGACGATGCGGTCTTCGAGCGAATGAAAGGTGACGACGACGAGCCGTCCGCCGGGTTTCAGCGCCGTCTCCGCCGCAAACAGCGCTTGCGCCAGCTCGCCAAGCTCGTCGTTGACGAAGATGCGCAGCGCCTGGAAGACGCGCGTTGCCGGATGGATCTTGTCCTTCATCTTGCGCGGCGTGACGAATTCGATGAGACCGGCGAGATCGCGTGTCGTCTCGAACGGCTTTTCGGCGCGGCGCTTCTCGATCGCATGGGCGATGCGCGGCGCCTGGCTTTCCTCGCCGAGAAAATGGAAGATGCGGATGAGATCGGCGACCTTGGCGCGGTTGACGACATCGGCGGCCGAAACGCCTGTCGCCGACATGCGCATGTCGAGCGGTCCGTTTTTCTGGAAGGAGAAGCCGCGTTCCGCCTCGTCGATCTGCATGGAGGAGACGCCGATATCGAGCACGACGCCGTCGAGCCCGCCTCGCGGCGCATGATCGGCAAGATGCGAGAACTGCGAATGAATAAGCTTGAGACGGCCGCCATGGGCCGCGACCATTGCTTGACCAGCCGCAATCGCCGTGGGGTCGCGGTCGAGCGCGATCACCTCGGCGCCGGCCGCCAGGATGGCCGAGCTGTAACCGCCCGCACCGAATGTACCGTCGAGGATGAGTTTGCCGGAAGCCGGCGCCAGCGCCGCAAGGACTTCTTCGAGAAGAACGGGAATGTGACGAACCGATCCGCCACCGGCATCAGTTGAACCTCCGCCAGGATTCGCCACCATTCCGTTTCCTCGTTCTTTCAGGAACGCTTGCCCGCCAGCTTGCGTTCCCCTCGTGCCTGCGCCTGCGCAGCCACAAAAGCCTGCGGCTGCCACAGCTGAAAATGATCCGCCCGACCGACGAAAGTCACTTCGTCCGAGATGCCGGTAAAGCCGCGAATGAAATCCGTGACCATCAGCCGCCCCTCGGCGTCGAGCTTCATGAAGACCCCGCCTCCATGAATGAGAAGCGACATCTCGTTCGCATCCGGCGAAAACGGATCCTCCGCAGCAATCTGCCGTTCGAATCTCTCGAGAAGATCCGGACCGCCGACGCTGATCGCCGGAAACACAAAATCCTGAAAGCAATAGAGCTCCTGGACATTGCGCTGCGCCAGCACGGAACGGAACGCCGACGGCACGGAAACCCGGCCCTTGGCATCGATCCTGTTGGTCGCGTTCGATAGGAAGCGGCTCATTACACGAAACATCCGTTCCCGCAGGGATCCGGACAAAAAGACGCCCGAAACTCCCAATATCAGACACAGCTTCGCAAGCCGGATGAGCAAAAACCCGTCCGACGCTTCCGGAGAGGAAGACGCCTTTGCTTTGCGATGAATGGGCAAATGATTGCCCTGGTGCAGTGCGCATTTGGGATAGCATGGGACCATATGGGCGTCAATGGGATGCGCCCGTTTTGCAATAGACGCATGATCAAAAATTTATAAGCCGTTAAGTTTAACAAAGGGTTAGGATCACCCTCCCGCAGGAGGCGCGCAACCACACTTTCGCAAAAAGAATTTCCACTCGCGGGGTTGCATGAGCATCCGCTTGAAATCATTCGATTTCAGAGGCTTATATGGAAGTGATGTCTGAAATCGTGGGTTTTCCGCGCCACAAAAGTTAATCGCCAGTTGGCCTGTAAGCCGGGTTCTGTATGGCTCCGGCGTGAACCGGAACGTGGCAGCCATTCCTCTGGGACAGCGCTCGCACGCTGCCTCGCGCAACCCACCCGGATGACTGGCCTGGAAACCGGCCGGAAGGCCTTTCGGCCCGCCGCGTCATCCCTATTCGGTCTTGCTCCCGGTGGGGTTTACCGTGCCATTTCCGTTGCCGGAGATGCGGTGGGCTCTTACCCCACCCTTTCACCCTTACCTGTCATGACAGGCGGTTTGCTTTCTGTGGCACTTTCCCTGAGGTCGCCCTCGCCGGACGTTATCCGGCACCGTGTTTCCGTGGAGCCCGGACTTTCCTCACCCTACCGCCTTTCGGCATTGGTAAAGCGCGGCTGCCCGGCCAACTGGCAGGGGTCCCATAAACGAGAGAGATGGCAATTGCTATCGAAATCAAAAATTATTTATCGAAATTGCGGTGTGAAATCCGTGGAGTAGCCTTGTTCGCTGATTCTGCCCGACAAAAGCAGCTCAGCCCCAAGCCGGCCGATTTCGTCGGAGCTCTTGGCCGACGTGCCGGCGCAGCCCGTCAACACCGCGATCTCAGGCGACGAGGTGTAGCCGATCATCGGATAGCCGCTTTCCGTCTGCGACACGACGCAGGCCGCCGTCGATATCGAAAGCGGCGCCAGATCAGGCACCAGACCGGCAACGATGCGTTGAAGATGCGCGCGCACGCTGTCGCGCCCTTCCGTCTTGAACCAGGCACGCATTTCCGTATCGTCGCTGAGTGTCACATCGTCAGGGTCGCCACCGATCTTCAGGTAATATTTGCCGTCGGGATAAAGGATCGGCGGCAGCAGGTAGATATGGATGTCGGGCGTATCGACAATGAGCGACGGCATGGCGGCTAGGCGCGCCGCCTCCGTCTCGCTCACCTCGAACAGCGTCACGGTCCGGGCGTAAACCGTCATGGCAACCGGCCGCGACAACAGATTCTCGGCAATGGAAAATCCGCCCGCCGCCAGCAGCACCTTTTCAGCACGATAGGTCAGGCCGCCTGATGTCTTGACGACGGCAAAGCCGCCCTCGCTGCGGATCGAGACGACGTGGTCGCGAATGATGGTGGCGCCCGCCTTTTCCGCCAGCAGCGACTGCGCCTTCACCAGCTTGCGCGGGCTGATATGGCCGGCCCCTCTCACCTCGAAGACACCGGCGCCATCATCAGGAAAGGCGAAGAAGGGAAAGGCAGCCTTCAGGCCCGGTCCATCGAGAAGGCGGGTCTCGACGCCGAGCGAGACGGCCGCCTGCCGGGTTCTCTCGAGATAATCGCTTGCCTTCGGCGCGACGACAACACAGCCTGCCTCGCGATAAAAGTCGACGCCACTGTCGCGGGCGATCTCGCCATAACGGCCGATCGAGCGGTTGGCGAGCAGCGCCCAATTGCGGTCGGGATCGATGGTGCGGGTGATGCGCCCCTCGTCGTAGTGGCTGGCGAAGACGCCCTGATGCGCCTTGCGATCACCAGGCTCGTCCGGGCCGATCACCGCGACGCCGTCCGCCTGCCGCGCCAGATGCCGCGCCGCCGCCGCCCCCATCAGCCCGCGGCCGACGACGATATATTTGAAATCGACTGCCATAATGTCCTCCTAGGCGAAAACGGGCGTCAGTTCGCGGCCGAAATCCTCATCCCCGAGCTGCCCTTCCGCCAGCAGCACCGCTCCGAGGCGCCCGAGTTCGTCGGAGGATTTGGCTGCAACGAAATTGCCGCCGGTCAGCACCGCAATACGCGGCGACTGCGTATATCCTACATAGGGATAACCGGTCGGCGTGAAATTCGCCGCGCAGGGCGCCGAGGTCACGCGGCAGCCGGCAAGCTCCGGCATCAACTGCAAGGCGACACGCGAGAGATGATCGCGCTCAGCGGCGCTGCCGTCGGAACGGAACCACGCGCCGGCATCCTCCAACCGCTCGAAAGAAAGCGCCTCGGTGTCGCCGCCGAGTTTCAGATAGGTTTTGCTATCGGGATAACGCACCGGCGGCAGGATATAGATGTGATCCTCTTCCCGGTCACCGAGCACGATCGTCGACGGCATGTCCGCGAAAACAGCCATCTCGCGTTCACCGATCTCGTAGAAGGCCACCGTGCGCGCCATGACCCTGGTATCGACCGGACGCGGCAGCAGGGCATGGAAATTGCTGAAACCGCCGGCGGCCACCAGCACGCGCTCGGCGCTGTAGCATCTGCCGCCGGCTGTCACCTCGACATGGGAACCGGCATCACGCACGGATGTCGCGATTGCCTCGATCAGCGAGACGCCGCCCTGCTCGGCAAGCGTAACCTGCGCCCGCACCAGCGCCCGTGGGTTGATGTAGCCGGCGCGTCTGCGCTCGAAATATCCTGTGAAATCAGGATCGATGGCAAGATAGGGAAAACGTTGGCGAAGTTCCGACGGCGCGATGGTCTCGATATCGCTGCCGAGCGTCCGGCTGACGGACAGCGCCCGGTTGATATAGTCCTGCTCATCCGTCGGGGTCGGGCCGGCAAAAAGGCAGCCGACCTCAGAATAGAAGGAAATGCCGCTCTTTGCCTCGATCTCGCGGTAGCGGTCGAGCGCGCGGGCGGCGAAGCTTCCCCAGGCCAGATTGCCATCGAAGGTGCGGGTGATGCGGGCTTCGTCGTAATGGCTGGCGAAGACGCCATGATGGGCCTTGCGCTCTTCCGGCTCGCGCGGGCCGATCAGCGCGATGCCGTCGGCCATTGAGGAGAGATGCCGTGCGGCGGCGGCACCCATCATGCCGCGTCCGATGATGATGAAGCTGAAATCGACTGCCATGTCCCACCTTGTTTTCAAGGCGGAATATCACGGCAAGTGCGCTCCATCATACGGCAAAATTGCCGCAAGGCAATTTTGCCGGGACGCGCCGAGCTATGCTCAGTCGAGCATCGCCAGGACCTTGCCGCAATAGGTCTTCGACACCGGGTTCATGCGCGTGGCGGCATGGCCGGCATTGTATTTCAGGATCGTGTTGCAGGTCTGCCCGCCGCCGAGCTGATGGGCGGCCGCCAGATATTTCATGCCGTATTTGATGTTGGTCTCGGGATCGAACAGGCCCTTCCTCGTGCCGGAATATCCCATCATCCGCGCCGTCGCCGGCTTGATCTGCATCAGGCCGACTTCGCCGGCACTGCCGCGGGCATTCGGATTGAAATTGCTCTCGACGCGTACGACAGCCTGGGCGAGTGCGACGGGCACGTCGTATTCGGCGGCATATTTATTGATCAGCGCGGCATAGGGAATGCTGGCGGAAAAGTCGGGCATGGCATAGCCACTCTGGCGGTCGACGGTCTTCAGCGGGATGGTTTGCGCCCTGACGCCCCAATCATCATTCGCCGAGGCAAAGTTATACCCCGCCAGCAGCATGCCGAAGCACGCCGCAGCGCCAACAATCAACTTCTTCATATAGTCTCTTCACTCCGACCCAAAGAATTGCAGGACTGCGCGCCTCGCCGTCATTCGGTCACACGCGAGCAAGGACTGATCGCGTTCCGTAGCAATTCTTATCGTTTCATTTGGCGCTCATGGTTACACTTGAAAACAGCCGTGAGCGCTGTTCAGCGGGCGTCCTTAGACCATCGCAATGAGGAGATAATAGGGAAATGATGTGGCGAGGCGGTTTTCTCGCCGGCCGCGAGGAATCCGCTCCTGATATCAGGCTGTTCCGATCAGGAATAACGCGGCAGCGTCGATAGCAGCCGGTGCAGCGTGTCGATCGTCGAGAAATCGGCGATGCCATCCACCCTTTCGGGCCGGAAATGGCGCTGGAAAGCCTCCACGTCGCCCGCCATTTTTTCGGAAAATTCGCCTGTAATTTCAGTGCCGTAACCATAGAGCGACAGCATCGACTGCAGCGCTTCGACAGGCTGGCCGGCATCGCCGCATTGGAAGAACCGCCCACCGGTGATCTTTGCCGGCTCGACCCAGTGCCCGACACCCGCCCGGTGGAGCTCGGCCCAGGGGAATTTCTCGCCCGGATCGACCTTGCGGATCGGGGCGACATCGGAATGCCCAAGCACCCGTTCCGGCGCGATCGACCAACGTTTGACACAGTCGCGACACAATTCAATCACCGCGGCGATCTGCTCTTTTGGATAATCCGGGAGCCCGCCGGGATGGCCGGCATTGGCGATCTCGATGCCGATCGACAGCGAATTGATATCCGTCTCGCCGTGCCAGCTGCTTTTTCCCGCGTGCCAGGCACGCCGTATTTCCGGCACGAGCTGCACCACCTCGCCGTTCTCATGCACGAAATAATGGCTGGAAACCTGGCTCTCGGCGCGACAGAGCCAGTCGAGCGCACCATCTGCCGTCGGCATGCCGGTATAATGCAGCAGGATCATATCCGGACGGCGCCCGTCTGCCCGCTCGCCGTGGTTCGGCGAAGGCTGCACGCGGGCGCTCCTGCAATCGGCCTCGAAAGAGGTCATGCGGCGCGGCGTTCCTTCTCGATCGCCGCATAGGCCGCATTCAGCGCCGCCATGCGTTCATTGGCGATGACATGGAATTCCTTCGGCACGCCGCGCGAGATCAGCCTGTCGGGATGATGTTCGCTGACGAGGCCACGGTAACGGCGGCGGATGGTCGGGAAATCATCCGAAGGCGAGACGCCGAGCACCTTATAGGGATCGCCGCCGGACGAGACGTGGCGGGCGGCGATCTGCTCGAAGCGGGTTTCGCTCATCTGGAAGATCTCGCCGATATGGTGCAGGAAATTCAGTTCCTTCTCGTGGATCAGCCCATCGGCTTTGGCGATGTGGAAGAGGCCGTCGAGCACGTCTTCCAGCACCGGGCAATTGGCCGCACAGGTAACGCAGAGCGTGGAGAGCCGTTCGGCATAGGCTTCGTAGCCGGCGACATCCTGGCGAGCGAGGTTGTAAAGCCTGGCGACGTTCTTGGCCTGATCCTCAGGGAATTCGAAGATTTCGCGGAAGGCTTCGACCTCCTTCTCGCTGACGATGCCGTCGGCCTTGGCCATCTTGGCCGACAGCGCGATGATCGCCACGGAGAAAGCCACCTTACGCCGGGTCTCGGGATCGCCTTCGAAAACCGTACGGATAGCCTCGACCACCGCAGACAACGCATTGCCCGCGGTATTGCCAATGGCATTCAACAGTTTTTCCCAGAAGGACATCGAAAATCTCACAGACTTGTCAACTTATAGCAAACAGCTTGACCAAAGAATCGCAGCCTTTGCAAGGCGACTATTGGTCGTAGGGCCGAACACAGTTTTCACGATTTGGTAATTGTCGCACCGCAGCAAACGATTCACGGCGCCCGCTTTCATCTCGTATGGCAACGGCTGACGATCGCCGGCGCATCGCCCGTGCAGGTGAATCCGGAGTGCGCGACGGAAATTTCCACAACAGTTCCCGACACGCAGATCGGGCTTGAAACGATTATATCATTACTTCCTGCCATCTTCGCGGCCCAACTCGGCATAAAGGCGCATTTTTCGTAAATTCTTTACTTTACAGGCCCCTTTCCCTGCCGCATCCATGCGTTAGCTAACGCCACCGCACCGAAACGCCATAGGAGGGATCATGGCCAAGCAGAAAGTCGCAATGCTGACCGCCGGAGGCCTGGCACCCTGTCTTTCTTCCGCCGTCGGCGGTCTCATCGAACGCTATAGCGACGTCGCGCCCGATCTCGATATCGTCGCCTACAAGTCCGGATACCAGGGCGTGCTCACCGGCGACAGCATCGCGATCACCCGCGAGATGCGCGAAAAGGCGCCGCTGCTGCACCGTTACGGCGGCTCGCCGATCGGCAACAGCCGCGTCAAGCTTACCAATGCCGCCGACTGCGTCAAGCGCGGCCTGGTCAAGGAAGGCGAGAACCCGCTGCGGGTCGCCGCCGAACGCCTTGCCAATGACGGCATCACCATTCTCCACACGATCGGCGGCGACGACACCAACACCACAGCCGCCGACCTTGCCGCCTACCTCGCCGCCAACGGCTACAATCTCACCGTCGTCGGCCTGCCGAAGACGGTCGACAACGACGTCGTCCCGATCCGCCAGTCGCTCGGCGCCTGGACGGCCGCCGAAGTCGGCGCGCATTTCTTCGACAATGTCAGCAACGAGCAGACGGCCGCACCCCGCACCCTCGTCATCCACGAAGTCATGGGCCGCCATTGCGGCTGGCTGACGGCCGCCACCGCCCGCGCCTATCTCCAGCGCACCAGCCGCAACCAGTATGTCGACGGCCTGATGATGGATGCGCATCTGAAGAGCATCGACGCCGTCTACCTGCCTGAGATGGCCTTCGACCTCGACGCCGAGGCCGCCCGCCTGAAGGAAAGCATGGACCGCAACGGCCACGCCACGGTCTTCGTCTCGGAAGGCGCCTGCCTCGACGCCATCGTCGCCGAGCGGGAAGCCGCCGGCGAAACCGTCAAGCGTGACGCCTTCGGCCATGTGAAGATCGACACGATCAATGTCGGCGCCTGGTTCCAGAAGCAGTTCGCCAACCTCCTGAATGCCGAACGTTCCCTTGTGCAGAAATCAGGCTATTTCGCCCGCTCGGCGCCGGCCAACGGCGACGACCTCAGGCTGATCCAGAGCATGGTCGATCTCGCCGTCGAAAGCGCGCTCAATAAAGTCTCCGGCGTCACCGGCCATGACGAAGCGCAGAACGGTAAGTTGCGCACTATAGAATTCCCGCGCATCAAGGGCGGCAAGGCTTTTGACCTGTCGACGGCATGGTTTGCCGAAGTCATGGACAATATAGGTCAGAAATACAAAGAAGCGTGATTGACGGATGGTTAATATGATGTCTTTGCTTGTTCCTGAGGAATAGGAGGAGACACCATGTCATTTGAAGCCTGGCTCGCTTTTGCGGCGGCATCGGCCATCATGCTGGCCATACCGGGGCCGACGATACTGCTCGTCGTTTCTTATGCGCTCGGTCATGGGCGCAGGACGGCGTTTGCGACGGTGAGCGGCGTGGCGCTTGGTGACTTCACCGCGATGACGGCTTCCCTCTTCGGTCTCGGTGCCGTTCTGGCCGCCTCCGCCACCCTCTTCACCGTGTTGAAGTGGATCGGCGGCGCCTACCTGATCTATCTGGGAGTCAAGCTCTGGCGGGCTCCCATCATCGGCGAACCGGTTGCCGACAACGACAATCTGCCGGAGGAAAAGTCGCTCAAGATCTTCCTCCACGCCTATGTCGTCACCGCCCTCAATCCGAAGAGCATCATCTTCTTCGTCGCCTTCGTGCCGCAGTTCCTCAATCCGGCCCTGCCCTTCGTCGGCCAGATGGCGATCATGGAAGCGACCTTCCTCGTGCTGGCGATCCTCAACGCCTCCACCTACGCGTTTCTCGCCCATACCGCGCGCGGACTGATTCGCAAGGCGAGCATCCAGCGCGCCGTAAACCGAACGGGAGGCACCCTGCTGATCGCTGCAGGCGCCGTAACCGCCGGGTATCGCCGTATTGCAGCATAGAAATATTGCGTGGTTGCCGGAATGCCACGAATAGGTTAATGGGGTCACCAGGGCTTAAGGTTTTTGGTAACTTTTATACGCAGCCGGGGCGGCGCGATTTCACGAAAGTGGCGGAATGGTAGCGATCGGATTATCCGGCCTGAAACGCAGTCTTGTCGTTTCCACGATACTCTGCGGTGTGATGACGGGATGCACGAGCGTCGAATACACATCGCAGGCCGAACTGACTGCCGCCCAGACCGTGGTGCCGATGCCGAAACCCGGCGAAGATGAAACACTCGCCGCGATCCCGACAGCCGAAGGTGCTGCCGGTCAGGCGGTTGCCGGCGCCACCATTCCCCAGCCATCCCCCTCCCTGACTGCGACGGCGATGCCAGCCGTAACAGCCTCTCAGTCTACCGACCTCGCCATGCAGGCAGGCATACAGCCTGCAGCCTATGCGCAGATCCCGCTGACGCCCGAGATGACGGCAATCCAGTCCGTCGTGCCGACGCCGCGTCCGGGAACGCCGGCACAGCCGACGACGCAGCTTGCCTTTGCCGCGACACCGCAGAACAGCGCGCTTGCAGCACTTGCCGCCGTCGACACCACGCCGCGTGCCAGCATGGACTACGGTTTCGACGAATCCGGGCCGATCGATCCGCCGACGGCACCCCCGATGTTCAGCGACGACGACAAAGACGACGCGCCGACAGTGGAGAAGAGCTTCGTCACCAAGCTCATCCAGAAATACTCGAAGATCTACGAAATTCCCGAGACGCTGCTCCACCGCATCGTCCATCGCGAGAGCCGCTACAATCCGAAGGCCTACAACAAGCGCGGCTATTTCGGCCTGATGCAGATCAAATACAACACCGCCAAATCAATGGGTTATGACGGCGCCCCGGGCGGGCTCTTCGATGCCGAAACCAACATCAAATATGCCGCCAAATATCTGCGTGGCGCCTGGCTCGTCTCCGACAGCAAGGAAGACGATGCCGTCCGCCTCTATGCGCGCGGCTATTATTACGACGCCAAGCGCAAGGGCATGACCGACATCGCCCAGGGTAATTACTGACATCGAGCATTGCTGAGACGGCGATCGCAGCCTATGGCTGCGGCTGCGCCTGTTGCTGCGACCCAGCCTGCTGTTGTGGCTCCCCCGCTTGCGGCAAGGCCGCCAGGATCTTCTTGAGAAGCACCTGCGGCTGATAGCCGAGCCAGCTCGGCGTCAGGCCGAGCCGGACGACGACCAGATTGGCGGAGGGCACGATCGCCATGCTCTGCCCGTCATGCCCCGTCAACCAAAACGTATCCTCCGGCAGTCCGAACGCCGCGCTTGAGCCGCCAGGAGCGAGCCAGGCCTGGCCCTGCGTATAACGTCCGTTCGAAGCCACCGTCGGAGTGCGCATGGCGCCGACGAACCCTTCCGGCAACAGTCGCCGGTCATTCCACACGCCGTCTTGCAGCAGGAACTGCCCGAAGCGCGCCCAGTCATGCGCCGTCGCATAGAGATAGGAGCTGCCGGCAAACGTGCCGCGCGCATCGAGTTCGAATACCGCACTCGTCATGCCGAGCGGCGAAAACAGCGCGTCGTGCGGATAGGAAAAGCCCGCCTGTGGATTGCCGACCCTGTCCATCCAGATGCGCGACAACAGCACGGCCGTGCCGCTCGAATAGCGGAAGCGCTGGCCGGGCGGCGCCTCCATCGGTGCATTGGCCGGCAGCGACACCATGTCTGGATCGAGATAGAGCATGCGCGTCACATCGGCGACATCGCCATAATCCTCGTTGAAGGCAAGGCCGCTCTCCATGCCGAGCAGGTCGGACACCTTGATCTTGGCGCGCGCATCCTTCTGCCACTGCGCCAGCAGTTCGTCGTCGTCGAAGGAGATTTTGCCGTCGAGCATCAGCCGGCCGAGAATCGCAGCGTTCACCGTCTTCGTCATCGACCAGCCGATCAGCGGAGTCTTCGCCGAGAAACCGGGGCCATAGGCTTCAGCGACGACGCGGCCATTGTGCACCACCACGATCGCCCGCATTGCCGGGCCGGCAATTCCGGGATCGGCAAGCAGTGCGGCAATCTTCCCGTCCGCCGGATTGCCGGTGCCCTCGCCCTCCGGCCACAAGGCGTCGCTCGTCTCCATTTTAACAGGCGCATCGAAGGGCACGGCCTTCGCCGCCGCCTCGAAATCGCCGTCCGGCACGCTCGTACAGCCGAAGGCGCCGCGATAGAGCGCATAACTTGGCGCAAACAGCCCCATGAAGCGCGCCGTCACCCGTTCCTTGTCGTGGTCAACGCTGACGCGTATCAGCCGCAGCAGCGGATTTCCGGGCGCCTGAACGTCGTCATGGAGCACATCCTCGGCGCCGCGACCGGCGATGAAGACGTTGGAGCAGACGATCTTGGCGGCGTAACCGTCACCGACACGCAGCAGTTCCGGCGGCTGAATAAAAAGCCAGCCGGCGGCGACGAAGACGACGAGAACGACAAGGAGAGCAAGCGCCTTCAGGATACGCAGGACAAATCGCATGGCATTCCTCCATGCCGGGAGAGAAGCAGGAATCGCAGGCGCCGAAAAGGGGCCAAAGCCAAGAAGGCCTGTCGTCCCGATCACTTTCCCAGGAGAGCCATCCCGGTCGGTCTTCCGAGCCGGTCGAAGTCTCCGAAGAACGGCGCCCCACAGCCCACGTCATCAAACTGTAGCAGAGGCGCGCTACACGCCCTGAACGCTAAAAAGGTGACAGACTCATGTCAGAATTTGCACCGGATGCCGGCTTCCGCAAGAACCGGAAACTCAAGGACGCCCTTCTCCGCCACAAGGCTTTTTCGAAGGACGGCTTTTCCGAACGTCTCTTCGGTCTTCTCTTCTCCGGCCTCGTCTACCCGCAGATCTGGGAGGATCCGGATCTCGACATGCAGGCGATGGAGCTGAAGCCCAACCATCGCATCGTCACCATCGGCTCCGGCGGCTGCAACATGCTCGCCTATCTCTCCAAGGCGCCGGCCTCGATCGACGTCGTCGACCTCAACCCGCACCATATCGCTCTGAACCGCCTGAAGCTTGCGGCCTTCAAACATCTTCCCGGCCACGCCGATCTCGTCCGCTTCCTGGCCATGCCGAACGAGAAGTCGAACAGCCGCGCCTATGACCAGCATCTCGCTGCCCGCCTCGATGAGGCGACCCGCAGCTACTGGAACGGCCGCAAATTCGGCCGTCGCCGCGTCACCGTCTTCGACCGCAACATCTACGAAACCGGCCTGCTCGGCCGCTTCATCGGCGCGGCCCATCTTCTTGCCCGCCTGCACGGCGTCAAGCTGCGCGAGATGACCAAGACCCGCTCGATCCGCGAGCAGCGCCAGTTCTTCGACGAGCAGATCGCGCCGCTGTTCGAAAAGCCGGTCGTGCGCTGGATTACCGGCCGCAAGAGCTCGCTCTTCGGCCTCGGCATTCCGCCGCAGCAATATGACGAACTCGCAAGCCTTGCCGCCGATCATTCGATCGCGCCGGTGCTGAAGCACCGCCTGGAAAAGCTCGCCTGTCATTTCCCGATGAGCGACAACTATTTCGCCTGGCAGGCCTTCGGCCGCCGCTACGGCACCGAAGAGGAAGGCCCGCTGCCGACCTATCTGAAGTCGGAGCACTATCAGGTGATCCGCGCCAATGTCGACCGCGTCAACGTCCACCACGCAAGCTTCACCGAGTTGCTCGCCCGCGAACCGGCCGCCTCGCGCGACCGCTATATCCTGCTCGACGCGCAGGACTGGATGACGGACGAGCAGTTGAACGACGTCTGGCGGGAGATCACTCGCACGGCGCGCGAAGGCGCCCGCGTGATCTTCCGCACCGCCGCTGAAAAAAGCATCATCGAAGGCCGCCTGGCGCCGATGATCCGCGACCAGTGGGATTATTTCGAGGAGAAGTCGCGTGAGTTGACGGCGCTCGATCGCTCGGCAATCTATGGTGGCTTCCACATTTACGGGAAGAAGGCGTGAGCAAGGTCGGCACTGAGACGGCAGCAAAGAGCGACGAACATGCCGGCCTGATGGATGGCATGTACCGCTATCAGCGCCATATCTACGACCTCACCCGCAAATATTACCTTCTCGGCCGCGACAGCACGATCCGCAAGCTCGACGTGCCGGAGGGCGGCACGCTGCTCGAAGTCGGCTGCGGCACCGGACGCAACATGGCCTTCGCCCATCGGCATTTCCCGACCGCCAAGCTGTTCGGCCTCGACATTTCTCAGGAAATGCTGATTTCGGCGCGCAAGACCTTCGCCACCAAGGCGACGATCCCGGACTTCCGCGTCGCCGACGCCACGGCGTTCACGCCGCGCGAATTCGGTGTCAGCGGCTTCGACCGCATCCTGATTTCCTATGCCCTGTCGATGATCCCCGACTGGGAGCGCGCCGTCGATGCAGCAATCGCCGCACTCAATCCCGGCGGCCAGTTGCACATCGTCGATTTCGGCCAGCAGGAAGGCCTGCCGGGCTGGTTCCGGCGCATGCTGCAGGCCTGGCTTGCGAAATTCCACGTCACTCCGCGGCCCGATTTGCGCGAGGTCCTGGAAGCGCAAGCCCATGAAAACAACGCGACATTGCTGTTCGATACCGTTGGCGGCGGTTATGCCTGGCGGGCGGCCATTATCAGCAAGCGCTGATAATTCGCTTGAAACTAACCGATTTTTTACGTTGATATGGTGAAAAGAGGGTTATTCCTCTGCCGACTCGTCTTTTTCGAAGGTCAGGCTGTGGGGCAAAGAGATCATTCGAGTTACGACGGGACGCCCATGCGCCGGCTTTTGTTTTGCGTTTTGCCCCTGGCTATCATGCTGGCCGGCTGCACCTCTTCCGGTTACGACTATCTCGAAACGGCTTCGATCAAGCCGAAGACGCGTTTCAAGGACACCGATCCGCAGGATTTCGGCCCGAAGCATCCGCAGCAGAACCAGATCCACGGCATCGACATCTCCAAATGGCAGGGCGATATCGATTGGGGCACGGTCAAGAATTCCGGCGTCGCCTTCGCCTTCATCAAGGCGACCGAA
This sequence comes from Rhizobium sp. IY2, assembly GCF_047532935.1. NCBI lineage: Bacteria > Pseudomonadati > Pseudomonadota > Alphaproteobacteria > Hyphomicrobiales > Rhizobiaceae > Rhizobium > Rhizobium sp. IY2. The sequence goes on along the minus strand of NZ_JBLKNU010000001.1, from coordinate 409,769 downwards.
GGCAAGGACAGGGTCGATCCGCGCTTCGACGAATATTGGCGTGAGGCCCGCGCCGCCGGCATCCCGCACGCTCCCTATCATTTCTATTATTTCTGCTCTTCGGCCGATCAGCAGGCAGACTGGTTCATCCGCAACGTGCCGAAGGAGGCCATGCGCCTGCCGCCGGTGCTCGACGTCGAATGGAACGCCGAATCGAAGACCTGCCGCTACCGTCCCGATCCGGAAACCGTACGCGCCGAAATGCAGCGTTTCATGGACCGGCTGGAGGCCTATTACGGCAAGCGCCCGATCATCTACACCTCGGTCGATTTCCACCGCGACAATCTCGCCGGCTACTTCCAGGATTATCATTTCTGGGTCCGTTCGGTGGCAAAACACCCTGAGGTGACCTATACAGACCGCCGCTGGGCCTTCTGGCAATATACCTCTACCGGCGTTATCCCCGGCATCAGCGGTCCCACAGATATCAATGTCTTTGCCGGCAGCGCAAAGAACTGGAACAACTGGGTCGCGGCCGTTTCCAAGGATAGAAATTCTTAGTAACGTCCTGCGATGTTTCTTGCTTCCGTCACATTCATCTGTGAAAGCGACGGCAATATTTTTGATATAAGGACCGTATCCATGCACCGCTCGCTCGCAAGCCGCTCTGCACTCGCCCTTCTGTTTGCCCTCGCCCTCGCAGGCGGCGCGGCGGCCCAGCAGGCCACGGACGCAGCCCCGGCAGCGCCCTGCGGCGGCGATCTCTCCGCCTTCCTCGAAGGTGTCAAGAAAGATGCGGTCGCAGCCGGCGCCAGCGCGGCGGCCGCCGACGAGGCTTTTGCCGGCGCCGAGATCGACCCCAAGGTGCTGAGCCGGGATCGCGCCCAGGGCGTCTTCAAGCAGACCTTCCTCGAATTCTCCCAGCGCACCGTCAGCCAGGGCCGCCTCGACATCGGCCGCCAGAAGATGAAGCAATATGCCGACGTCTTTGCCCGCGCCGAGCAGGAATTCGGCGTTCCCCCGGGCGTCATCACCGCTTTCTGGGCGATGGAGACCGATTTCGGCGCCGTCCAAGGCGATTTCAACACCCGCAACGCCCTGGTGACGCTGGCGCATGACTGCCGCCGCCCGGAACTCTTTCGCCCGCAGCTGATCGCCCTGGTCGAGATGGTTCAACACGGCGACCTCGACCCCGCCACCAATACCGGCGCTTGGGCCGGCGAGATCGGCCAGGTGCAGATGCTGCCGCGCGACATCATCGCTTATGGCATGGACGGCGATGGTGACGGCCATATCCGCCTGAAGCAGAGCAGTCCGGACGCCATTCTGACGGCGGCCAAATTCATCCAGCATCTCGGCTTCGAGCGCGGCCAGCCCTGGCTGCAGGAAGTGACCCTGCCCGATAACCTGCCCTGGGAGAAATCCGGCCTCGGCGGCACGATGAAAGCGGGAGAATGGTTTGCGTTGGGCGTCAAGCCGCGTGACGGCAATACCGCCTTCGGCAACCTCGAAGGCGACCTCGTCCTGCCGCAGGGCCGCATGGGGCCGGCCTTCATCGCCTATCCGAATTTCAAAATCTATCTCGAATGGAACAAGTCGTTTATCTACACGACGTCTGCCGCCTATTTCGGCACGCGTCTTTCCGGCGCCGAGCCCTATCTCAAGGGCGTGCCGGAACAGGGGCTCGCCAGCGACCAGATGAAGGCGCTGCAGACCAAGCTGCAGTCGCTCGGCCATGATGTCGGCGAGATCGACGGCATCCTCGGCTCCGGCACGCGTGTCGCGATCCAGAAGGAACAGCAGCGCCTCGGCATGCCGGCCGACGGCTGGGCGACGCCTGCCCTTCTCAACGCCCTCTGATCCCCGCTGACACCTTGCCGCCCGTTTCGCAAGAAACGGGTGGCGCGATCCGCCTGCTGCGCTAAAGCTTCACGCCGAAAACCGGTGCCGGTTTTCGGCGAAACGAACGGCTTGCGGTGGAGGAACCGGCGTGGACAGCAGAATGAATGCCTGGACCTGGGGCCTGCTGGTCCTGCTCGGCCTGATCTGGGGCGCCTCCTTTTTCTTCGCCCGCATCGCCGTCCAGCACGTGCCGCCGCTGACCCTCGTCTTCCTCAGGCTGCTGCTGGCAGCGCTGGCGCTGCATGTCTATGTCGCCGGCCGTTTCGACCTCTATGCGATCCTGAAGGCCCGATGGCGCGAGTTCCTGATCCTCGGGCTCATCAACAATGCTCTGCCGCACGCGCTGATCTTCTTCGGCCAGACCCGCATCGGCGCCGGCCTTGCGGCGATCCTGAATGCGACGACGCCGATCTGGACCGTGCTCATCGCCAACCACTTCACCTCGGACGAGAAACTGTCCCCGGCAAAGATCGTCGGCTGCCTCGTCGGCCTCCTCGGCACGATCGTGCTGATCGGCCCCGGCATCTCGGCTGGTGGCGAAGCGCCGCTCTGGGCGCTGATGCTTCCCGTGCTTGCCGCCATCTCCTATGGCTTCGCCGCCACCTATGGCAAACGCTTCAGGGATGTTCCAGCCCCTGTCACCGCAGCCGGCCAGTTGACCGCGTCCTCGCTGATTGCACTGCCGCTGTCGCTGCTCACCGATCGCCCCTGGGCGCTGGCCGCACCGCCGCTTGAAGCGCTGCTTGCCATCCTGGCGCTGGCGCTGTTGTCGACCGCCTTCGGCTATATCCTCTATTTCCGGATCATGGCGGCGGCCGGCGCCACCAACGCCTCGCTTGTCACCCTGTTGGTGCCGCCGAGCGCCATCTTGCTCGGCGTGCTTTTCCTTGGCGAAAGGCTTGAAGTTGGCGAATTTGCCGGTATGGCGCTGATCGGTTTCGGCCTCGTCATTCTCGACGGCCGCGCCTATCGCCTGCTGCTGAGAACCGCCTGAACCGGTTGCGAATTCCGCATGTTTTCAACCGGTTGCCGGTACGCCATGTTTTGGGCGCATAAGTAAATCCGAAATCGCCTGATTTAACGGCATGTTAAAATCTGTGAACAAAAATTCATCGAAAATTATCGATTTATTTCAGAGGCTTACCGAAACTGCATTCGACTTATCCACTGATCCCTTCTGCAGCGCAGCATAAAATCCGCTTTCCAACCGACATATTTCAGACATATTATTGGCCGGTTAACGCGAGGAGACAGACATGGGACTCACGCAATCCTTGAATGTTCTGTTGGTCAGTGCAGCGTTTGCTTTCGTTTTGTCCATGCTCTTCATCTGAGCCGGCCGACGAAAGCGTAACGACTGATAGTGCCTAAACTCCCCAGTAGCTGATCAATCCGCCAACGAAAAAGCGCATGTCCCGCCCGACATGCGCTTTTACTTTTGAACATCCCGAAAGGATCAGGCGGCTGCGCCCGCACTTTTTGTTTCCCGGCGCGACACGCCGAGATTGTCGAGCACGGCGGAAACCAGCGGCGCACGGTTCATCGTATAGAGATGGAAATCATGGATGCCACGCCGGACGAGATCCTCGATCTGCTCGGCAGCGACATCGGCTGCCACCTTCGCCCGCTCCTCGGGCTTGTCGTCAAAGCCGGCGAAGCGCTCGTCGAGAAAGGCGGGGATGATCGTGCCGCAGGCCCCGGCAAAACGCTTCAACTGCGTCAGGTTCTGGATCGGCATGATGCCGGGCACAACAGGGATCGAGATGCCGGCGCCGCGCACCCGCTCCAGGTAACGCTCGAAATTGTCGTTGTCGAAGAAGAACTGCGTCAGCGCCCGGTTGGCGCCATTGTCGGCCTTGCGCTTCAGCATGTCGATATCGGCGGCCGTATCGCGGCTTTCCGGGTGTTTTTCCGGATAGGCGGAGACCGAAATCTCGAAATCGCCGATTTCCCTCAGGCCGGCGACCAGCTCCGCCGCATTGGCGTAACCGCCGGGATGCGGCTGGTAGGGCGCGCCGGCGCCGCCGGGCGCATCGCCGCGCAGCGCCACAAAATGCGTCACGCCGACTTTGCGGAAGGTGTCGACCACCTGATGCGTCTCCTCCTTCGTCGCGCCGACGCAGGTGAGATGAGAGGCGGTGGCAAACGGCGTCTGCGACAGGAAACGCGTGACGGTCGAAAGCGTCGGCGCCTTGGTGGTGCCGCCGGCGCCATAGGTCACCGACACGAAATCCGCGTCCCAATCCTGCAACTGGCTGACGGTATGCCAGAGCTGCCCTTCCATCTCTTCCGATTTCGGCGGGAAGAATTCGAACGAGATCCTGATGTTGCGGCCGCGTGCTTCGTTTTTCAAAGCCATGTCATACCCTCCCGGCAAATGTAGGTTCGGCGCCTTCGTTCGTCTGCGAAGCCATGAGACGCCTCGGATCGCGCGCGAGCCAGACGGTGACCGTCAAGCCCTGCCCGCTTTGCTGACCCGGATGAAGATCGACGGCCTGCTCGACGTCGAGCCCGGCCTTGCGCAGCCAGTCGGACATCGTCTGGTGCGAAAAGCCGAGACGGACATGCGCATGCTCGTCGCGGAGATATTCGAGCGTGTGCGGCGCCAGGTCGATGACCACCAGCCGGCCGCCCGGCCGAAGCATGCGCGCCGCTTCCGCGATGGCAATTTCCGGCTGATCGAAGAAATGCAGCACCTGGTGAATCGTCACCAGGTCGAAATCCTGCCCCTCGAACGGCAGGTTCAGGATATCGGCATGGCGCACGGTGGCCTTGGTGATGCGGGACTTGTCGAGATTGGCGCGCGCCACGCTCAGCATGTCGCGGCTGGCATCGACACCGATGGCGCGGCGGTAAAGCCCGGACAGCAGTTCGAGGATGCGGCCGGTGCCGGTGCCGAGATCGAGCAGCGAATCGATCGGCTGGTTGCCGAGCAGCCGGATGACGGCGGCGTCGACTTCCTCATCGGCGGCATGCAGGCGGCGAAGCTCGTCCCATTCGGCCGCGTTGCGACTGAAATAGGCCTGCGCCCGCTCGGCCCGCTGGCGCTTGACCTGCGACAGCCGCTCGCCGTCGCGAAGGATGGTCGGATCGTTCTCGGAGACATGCTTCAGCAGCGCCCGCACCAGCAAGGCCGCCTTGCCGTCCTGCTTGAGACGGAAATAGGCCCAGGCACCCTCCTGGTATCGTTCGATCAGTTCGGCCTCGCCGAGCAGCTTCAGGTGACGGGAGATGCGCGGTTGGGATTGGCCGAGAATTTCGGTAAGATCGGTCACCGTCAGATCGCCAGCGTCAAGAAGCGCCAGAAGACGCAGGCGCGTGGGTTCGCCGGCCGCCTTCAAGACATCCACCAGCGCATCCAGTCCAAGCTTCAGGGGTTCGCTCATCTTCGATCCAATCAAGATATAAAGATATCTTTATGTGATTTGAAATGCCGTGGCAAGCGACAATTCGCACTCTCCGCGAAATTGCCTGCTCAAATTGCGACAGAGATCGACATGAAAAAGCCCCGGCCGAACCGGGGCTTTCGCAAGGAAAAAAGATGGATCAGCGCGTCAGGCGCTTATGGGCCTGGCTGCCCGGGTTGAGGGCATCGGGACCAAGGCGGCGCACCTTGTCCTGTTCATAATCTTCGAAGTTGCCTTCGAACCATTCGACATGGCCATCGCCTTCGAAAGCGAGAATATGCGTCGCCAGACGGTCGAGGAACATGCGATCGTGGCTGATGATGATGGCGCAGCCGGCGAAATTCTCCAGCGCGTTTTCCAACGCACCCAGCGTTTCGGTATCGAGGTCGTTGGTCGGTTCGTCGAGCAGCAGAACGTTGCCGCCGGCCTTCAGCATCTTGGCGAGGTGAACGCGGTTGCGCTGACCACCGGAGAGATTGCCGACCTTCTGCTGCTGATCGCCACCCTTGAAGTTGAACGCGCCGCAATAGGCGCGGGAGTTCATGTCGAACTTGCCGAGCTTGATGATTTCGGCGCCACCGGAGATTTCCTCCCAGACCGTCTTGTCGGCCGCGAGCGCGTCGCGGCTCTGGTCGACATAGCCGAGATGCACGGTCTCGCCGATGCGGATCGAGCCGCCATCCGGCTTTTCCTGGCCGGTGATCATCCTGAACAGCGTCGTCTTGCCGGCGCCGTTCGGGCCGATGATGCCGACGATGCCGCCCGGCGGCAGCTTGATCGACAGGTCATTGATCAGCGTCCGGCCCTCGAAGCCCTTGGTGATGCCTTCCATCTCGATGACCACCTGGCCGAGGCGCTCGCTGACCGGGATGATGATCTGTGCATCGCCGGGACGCTGTTTTTCGGCGGCATCCACCAGCTGCTCGTAGGACTTGATACGCGCCTTGGACTTGGCCTGGCGGGCCTTCGGGCTGGAAGCGATCCATTCCTGCTCGCGGCTGATCGCCTTCTGGCGCGATGCTTCTTCGCGATTTTCCTGCAGCATGCGCTTAGCTTTCGCCTGCAGATAGGCCGAGTAGTTGCCTTCGTAGGGAATGCCGCGGCCACGGTCGAGTTCGAGGATCCAGCCGGTGACGTTGTCCAGGAAGTAGCGATCGTGGGTAATCATCATCACGGCGCCCGGATAGTCGCGCAGATGCTTTTCCAGCCAGGCGATGGTTTCGGCGTCGAGATGGTTGGTCGGTTCGTCGAGCAGCAGCAGATCCGGCTGCGACAGCAGCAGGCGGCAGAGCGCGACGCGGCGGCGCTCACCACCGGAAAGGCTGGTGACATCGGAATCGCGCGGCGGGCAGCGCAGCGCTTCCATCGCCATTTCGACCTGGCTTTCCAGGTCCCAGAGGTTCTGGCTGTCGATGACGTCCTGAAGCTTGGCGCCCTCTTCCGCCGTCTCGTCGGAATAGTTCATCATCAATTCATTGTAGCGATCCACGATCGCCGTCTTCGAGGCAACGCCCTCCATGACGTTCTCGAACACCGTCTTGTTGGGATCGAGGTGCGGCTCCTGCTCGAGGTAGCCGACCGTCGCACCTTCGGCGAGCCAGGCTTCGCCGGTATACTCCTTGTCCTGGCCCGCGATGATGCGCAACACGGTGGATTTACCCGCGCCGTTCGGTCCGAGGATACCGATCTTGGCATCGGGGTAGAAAGAAAGATGGATGTTCTCCAGGATCTTCTTGTTGCCATAGGCCTTGTTGAGGCCGGACATATGATAGATGAACTGACGTGCCATACTGCGCTGCTCCGGGCGGGAAACTTCGATTGTGCCGCTATGTAGGCGAAACAGCGCCTGCGGGCAACGCCGAAACCCGGTTTACTCCGGATTTCCGGTCAAAAGCCCGCAGCGTCGACCACACCTTCGTCGCAGCCGAACGAGGTTTTTCCCGCGCCCTGGATCAGATCGGCAAGCCCGGCACTTTTCGCCGATGCCGCCCCGGCGGCTTCCGAAAGCCCGATCGTCAGCTCGCTGATCATCCTGATGTTGCCGGCCCGCCGGCAGCTCATCTTGACGCGGTCGCCGGCGCCAGGCCCGAAGCTCTTGTCGAAAGCCGCCTTGATCGCGTCGGCCTTGACAGGCTTGCCGATATTGGCGGCGAAGAGCTCGCGCACCGCCGAGGCATTGAGCGCGCCGACCAGATGCACGCCGACGCCGAAATAGTCGTCCGCGCTCATTTTCGTGCAGGTGCCGTGCTTCGTCCATTCATGCCGTTCCAGGCCGGATTGCGTGCCGGGCATCGCTTTTGCCAGCGCCGTCTTCGTCTCGGCCGAAAGCACGACCTCCGGCAATGTGTTCCAGTTGCCATCCTTATCGGCGGCCTTCTGGTCGGCGCTGACGCCGCAATAATCCTGGCGCATCGGCCAGAGCCCGTGCAACGAGAAGTTCGTCGCGTCATGGCGTTCCACGGCCTGGGTCGCGCATTCGGCCTTTTTCTGGTTCGTCTGGCAGAAGGCGGGCTGCCAGCTCGCCGCCAGAATGAAACGGGTGCGCCCACCGCCCTCCTGGGCCGTAGCGGCGCCGGAAACAACCATCGACAAGGCAAACGCCAGGGTACGCAATTGCATGCTGCTCATTTCAACCCCCAAAAGAACAATACGGGAACAAATAAGCACGAAGCTCAAACGGGCGCAACCCTGAATCGCAGCAACGTCGTATTTTGTTATCGGATAAACCAAACCCCCATGTTGCTTTTATCAGGCAATCTGGTCTGTTGCCGCAGGGAGGATCCATATGTTTGCTGAAACGCAGAAGCTCGCCGTAGTGGGGGCGTCGCTGGCTTATCACCATGCTGAAGCTACTGGTCCGGCCCGCGGCATCCTGTTGATATCGCATGGCCTCGCCGAACATTCGAAACGCTATCGCGCCTTTGCCGAGACGATGGCGGCGCGCCGCTATCATGTCTATGCCCATGATCACCGCGGCCACGGCGAAACGACGGCGCCCGATGCGCCGATCGGCCGCTTCGCCCGACGAGGTGGCGTCGAAAGGGTGATCGGCGACCTCATCGCCATGCGCGGCCATGCGGCCTCCCGCCATCCCGGCCTGCCGATCATCCTCTTCGGCCATTCGATGGGCGGCCTCATCGCCCTCAATGCAGCCGTCACCGCTCCGGCCGACTTCGACGCCGTCGCCGTCTGGAATTCGAATTTCGCCGTCGGCCTCGCCGGCCGCGCCGCCCAGGCGATCCTGCTGGCCGAGCGCATGCTGAAGGGCTCCGACGTGCCGAGCGGCCTGCTGCCGAAGCTCACCTTCGGCGCCTGGGGCAAATCCATTCCCGGCCGCCGCACCGAGTTCGACTGGCTGTCGCACAGACCCGATGAAGTCGACAAATATGTCGCCGATCCGCTTTGCGGCTTCGACGCCTCGGTCTCTCTCTGGCTCGATCTCTTCGAGCTGACCTTCCGCGGACCGCAGAAAATCCATCTCGACCGGCTGCCGCGCGATATGCCGGTTCATCTGGTCGGCGGCGGAAAAGACCCGGCGACGGAGCGGGGAAAAGCCGTGCTCTGGCTGTCAAACCATTTGAAAGGCCTGGGCTTCTCCCGTATCAGCACTCAGATATATCAGGACTTGCGACACGAGACGCTGAATGAGATCGGCGCGGATGCGGCGATCGCAGCTTTCGCCGACTGGTGCGACGAGGTGGTCGCAAGATCCTGAGCGACCAATATGCTGAGTACGGGGATTTCATCATGAGCAGCACCTCCGCCCGCCCCGTTTCGTCCGCCTCCGACGTGACGACGGGGCTTGCGCTGATGGTTCTTTCGGTGATGGTCTCGCCGCTCATCGATATCTTCGCCAAGCTTGCCATCACCACCGTGCCATCCGGGGAGATCACCGCCGGCCGTTTCGTCGTCCAGGCGCTCTGCATGCTGCCGCTTGTGATATGGCGGCGCAGCTTCGCCGATTTCTCCTGGCGCCAGAGCCTCTTCCATGCCATCCGCGGCGCGATCATCACCATCTCGATGATCTCCTTCGTCACCACGCTGAAATATATGGCGGTCGCCGACGCGATCGCGATCTTCTTCGTCGAGCCGATCATGGTGACGATCCTCGGCGGCATCTTCCTGAAGGAGACGATTGGCTGGCGACGTTATACCGCCTGCGGCGTCGGCTTCTTCGGGGCGATGCTGATCATTCAGCCAAGTTTCGAAGAGGTCGGCTACATCGCGCTTCTGCCTGTCGTCAGCGCGCTCTGCATCGCCATCTTCGTACTGATGACCCGCGCCCTCTCGCGCAGGGAAGACCCCTGGTCGATGCAGTTCCAGATGAGCATCTGGGGCCTGCTCTTCTGTGTCCTCCTGCTTTTCCTCGGTCAGGGAACCGGTTCCGACCTCTTCGATCCCGTCATGCCGGAAGGCCGCGCCTGGTTCTATGTCGCCGGCGTCGGCGCCATGGCCGCAATCACCGGCATCGTCGGCGTCTACGCCTATCGCGCAGCACCGGCCTCGACGCTGGCGCCGCTGCAATATTTCGAGATCGTCTCGGCGACGATCTTCGCCTGGCTGGTCTTCGGCGACTTTCCGGATGCCGTCAAATGGCTCGGCATTGCCATCATCGTGGCATCGGGCATCTACATCCTCTGGCGCGAGCGCCGCTTTGCTTCAAAGCCTGTATCCGATACATCTGAGGTGACGATGGCGCCGTAGACATTGCCGGGAGGAACATGACAGAGACCGTGACGAAGAAGCCGCCGCTTGCCGGAATCCGGGTGATCGAGCTTGCCCGCGTGCTCGCCGGCCCTTGGGCGGGACAGATGCTCGCCGATCTCGGCGCCGACGTTATCAAGGTCGAAAATCCCGAGGGCGGCGACGACACGCGCCAATGGGGGCCGCCCTTCGTCGAGGGCGCCGATGGCGAGAACCTCTCGGCCGCCTATTACCACGCCGCCAATCGCGGCAAGCGCTCCGTCACCGCCGACCTGAAAAGCCCCGAAGGCCAGGATCTCGTCCGCCGCCTCGTTTCCACCGCCGATGTGTTGATCGAGAATTTCAAGCTCGGCGGCCTCGTCAAATACGGGCTCGATTACGACAGCCTGCGCAAGATCAACCCGAAGCTCGTCTATTGTTCGATCACCGGCTTCGGCCAGACCGGCCCCTATGCCAGCCTCGCCGGCTATGACTACATCGTCCAGGGCATGTCGGGCTTCATGTCGATCACCGGCGAACCGGGCGGCCAGCCGATGAAGGCGGGTGTCGCCATCGCCGATATCTTCACCGGCATCTATGCCGTCTCGGCAATCGAAGCCGCCCTGATCCATGCCCTCAAATCGGGCGAAGGCCAGTTGATCGACATGGCCCTGCTCGATGTGCAATCGGCCGTGCTCGCCAATCAGAACATGAATTACCTCGTCTCCGGCGCCGCACCGACCCGCCTTGGCAATGCCCATCCCAATATCTCGCCCTATGAGGTCGTGCCGACGGCGGACGGTTATCTCATCCTCGCGGTCGGCAATGACGGCCAGTTCCGTCGCCTCTGCACCCTCCTCGGCCTGGAGACCGTGGCCTGCGGCGAGCGTTTCGCCACCAACAAGGCTCGGGTCGGCAATCGCGGCGAGGTGCGCCGCCTCATCTCCACCGAAACGCTGAAATGGCAGAAGGCGGATCTCTTGAAGGCCTGCGAGGAGAATGCCGTTCCATCAGGCGCAATCAACACGATCGAGGAAATGTTCGCCGATCCGCAGGTGCAGGCCCGCGGCCTGCGCATCGATCTTGCGGACGCCGCCGGCACCGTGATCCCCGGAGTGAGGACGCCTGTCGTGCTGTCGGAGACGCCGCTGCGTTATGACAGGCCGAGCCCGCGCCTCGGCGAACACCAGGCGGAAATTCTGGCGGAACTCGCTGAGCGTGATGGGGAGAGATCATCATGAAGAAGGCATTGTCATGAAGAAGACCGGCGGAGAACTGATCGTCGAGGCGCTGAAGGCGAATGGCGTCAAGCGGCTTTCCTGCGTTCCCGGCGAGAGCTTCCTCGCCGTTCTCGATGCGCTGCGTGACAGCGATATCGACGTTCTCGTCTGCCGCCAGGAGGGGGGCGCGGCGATGATGGCGGATTGCTGGGGCAGGCTGACCGGCGAACCCGGCATCTGCATGGTGACTCGCGGCCCCGGCGCCACCAACGCTTCCGCCGGCCTGCACATCGCCAAGCAGGACTCGATCCCGATGATCTTGTTCATCGGCCAGGTGCAGCGGGAAGCACGCGAGCGCGAGGCCTTCCAGGAGGTCGAGTTCCGCCGCGCCTTCACCGAATTCGCCAAGTGGGTGGGCGAGATCGACGATGCCGCCCGTATTCCCGAATTCGTCACCCGCGCCTTTGCGGTCGCCACCTCCGGCCGTCCCGGCCCAGTCGTGCTGACGCTGCCGGAAGACATGCTGCGCGACGAGGTCGAGGCACCCCGCGCCAGGCACTATGCCAATGTCGAGGCCCATCCCGGCCGCCGGCAGATCGACGATTTCTATATAAGGCTGCTGAAGGCCGAGCGGCCGATGGTGATCCTTGGCGGCACGCGCTGGGATGCCGATGCCGTCGCCGATTTTCAGAGCTTCGCCGAGCGTTTCCAGCTCCCCGTCGGCTGCTCCTTCCGCCGGCAGATGCTGTTCGATCACCTCCATCCCTCTTATGCCGGCGATGTCGGCATCGGCATCAATCCGGCATTGGCAAAGGAGATTAAGGAGAGCGACCTGCTGATCCTCCTCGGCGGCCGCATGTCGGAAATGCCGTCCTCGTCCTATACGCTGATCGATATCCCCTACCCCCAGCAATCGCTGGTGCACATCCATCCCGACGCTTCCGAGCTTGGCCGCATCTACCGCCCGGATCTTGCCATCTGCGCCGCGCCGGCCGATTTCGTCGCAGCACTCGCCGACCTGGAAGCGCCCGCCGAACCGCACTGGACCGAGCGCACCGCGCGCCTGCACCAGGCCTATCTCACCTGGTCGACCCCGCCGGCGACCGGGCCAGGTGCCGTCCACATGGGGCCGATCATGGAATGGCTGGAGGCCAATACGAAGCCGGAGACGATTTTCACCAATGGTGCGGGCAACTACGCCACCTGGGTGCATCGCTTCCATCGTTTCCGGCGCTTCAACACTCAAGCCGCCCCCACCTCCGGCTCGATGGGGTACGGCCTGCCGGCCGCCGTTGCCGCCAAGCGTCTCTTTCCCGAGCGCGAGGTCATCTGCTTTGCCGGCGACGGCTGCTTCCTGATGCACGGCCAGGAATTCGCCACCGCCATCCGCCACGATCTGCCGATCATCGCGGTGGTCGTCAACAACGGCATCTACGGCACCATCCGCATGCACCAGGAGCGTGAATATCCGGGTCGTGTCAGCAGCACCGATCTGACCAATCCCGACTTCGCAGCCCTTGCCCGCGCCTATGGCGGCCATGGCGAGACGGTGGAAAGGACGGACGAATTCGCCCCGGCCTTCGAGCGGGCGCGCGCCAGCGGCAAACCCTCGATCATCGAAGTCAAGCTCGATCCTGAGGCGATCACGCCGACGCGTACGCTCTCGGAAATCGCGCAAACAAAAAGCCGGTGAGAAAACTCACCGGCCTTGAAGGATAGGGACGCTGCGACTTCAGTCGATGGCCGCCGTGACGATGAACTCGACCTTGTATTTCGGCGCAGCGAGCTTGGCTTCGCTGGTGGCGCGGGCCGGCGGATTGGCAGGATCGATCCAGCCTTCCCAGACGGCGTTCATCTCGGCGAAATCGGCGATGTCGGCAAGGTAGATGATCGTCTGCAGGATTTTCGACTTGTTGCTGCCTGATGCAGCCAGCAGGCGGTCGACTTCGGCAAGCGAGGACTTGCACTGATCGGTGACGCTTTCGCCCTCGCCGACCTGGCCCGCGAGATAGACCGTGTTGCCGTGAATGACGGCGCCGCTCATGCGCGCGCCGACGTCGATACGCTTAATGCTCATCATAGTCTCCTGAGTGAATGGAAGGTGGCGGCGCTGAAGGTCAGCGCCGGAAAATCTGCGCCCGGGAATGGGGCTCAGTTACGGATATGGTGGGTCTTCTGGTAAATCGCCGTCGAGCGTGCGCCGGAACGGCAATAGCCCAACATCGGCCGCGGGAATTCGTCGAGCGCGTCGACCATGCCCTGCACGGCTTCTTCGGTCACGCCCATCGGCCCGACAGGCACATGGGCGATCTCGAGGCCGATCTCCTTGGCGCGCGCCTCGATGACGGAAAACGACGTCTGGTCGGGACTTTCGTGGTCGGGACGGTGGCAGACGATCGATTTGAACCCCAGCGCCTTGATCTCGTCGAGTTCCTCGAGCGTGATCTGGCCCGAAACCGAATATTCATCGTCGATCTGGCGAATATCCATCGTCTTGTCTCCTCAAAAATCGTGGGGTGAAGGTCTACGACGGAGGTCTGCCAGCGTCAACAACACTTCGCTCACAGAAAGGTAAAGGTCAGCGCATAGCTGCGGCTCTCGCCTGGCGCCAGCATGTTGAACTCACCGGCTGCCTCGAGCTCGTCGCGCAGCACCCAGCGATGCGACACCGGCTCGATGCCGATGATATGGGCCGGCGGCTTCTGGTTCCGCCAGACCTGAAGATAGGGCAGCGTGTCGGCGCGGAAACGCACGCTGAGCGTCCTGCCGCCGATTGCGGCGATCGGCCCGAGGCGGACCTCCGCGAAACCTTCCTCCACCGCCGGCGCCGCGACGCAGAAGATGCCGCCCGGCTCCTCGCCGAATGCCCAGGGGAAACCACCATTCTCCAGCATCCGGCCTTCGAGCCGCGTGCCGTCGTCCAGCCATTTGCCGCCAACGTTCATGTGATACATCAGGAAGGTCGGCGCCGTCCGATCGCTGGTATTGACGACCCGGTCTTCGAGCAGCACCTCGCCCGTCGCCCCGTCGATCCGCCACAGCCGTTCGATGCGCTGCGGCAGTCCTTCGACAGTGGTGATGTCGATATCGGCGCGACATTCGGCATTGCCGTTCTCGAATTTCGTCCACAGCACCTTTGCCGCATGGCCAGAGGCCGATCCGTGCAGCGGATAGACTTTGCCGTCGCCCCGGTCGGGAATCGGCTGACGGTGGCGGATGTGATCCGGCCCGCAGGTAAAGAGGAAGCCTTCGAGCGAGTGATCGATTCGCGGATCGCCGTCGTCGGGAATGGCGCGTTTCGGCGCGATATCGACGCCGTCGACGATGCATCCGCCGATATCGAGCACCGATGTTTCGTCCAGCATCAGGCGCGGCCCGCTTGCGGCGGCAAATTCGATCATCACGGTCTCCTTGAGGAATTATCGGCCCGTAGCGTTAGGTTTCACGCCTCCATTCGTCAATCGCCGCCGCTCTCATCTTGTGTTTTTGCAGCAACCGTGGATTTTGCGGAACGGACACAAGGGCGCAAACGTTTATGAGTAAAAGGAAATCTTAGTGATTTTCATATTTTGTTCAGTACGCTTTCATAAATTCCACACTAGCGTCAAAATTCGCAGGTGTGTGTCTGCCAGTCACTGTTCGAGGTGTGAGACGTGAATCGCTTTTTGAAGTCGGCATTTTCGCTTGCGGCCGTGCTGGCAGCCATTGCGGCTGCAGCGCCGGAAGCAGGCGCGCAGCAATTCCGCGACCGCCGCCAGAGCGATGTCGTGCTCGTGACGCCGAGCGGCGAAATCCTCGATTATGTCCCGCGCGGCTATATCTACGCCCGCGACCGCAGCGGCAATCGTGTGTTGATCGACGACTACGGCAACGTCGTTGCCACCGAGATGCGCGCCCGCGGCTATTATCCGCCGCGACCCGGCCCGCGCGAAGTCTATAACGACCAGGGCGGCAACGACCCCTATTATTCCGACAACAATCCCTATGGCGATACGCGTTATTCCGAGCGCGGCGCCGTGACCGGCGGCGTTCCACGCGATGCCGCGATCGAACGGCAGCCGCTCGACGACCAGCCCTATCCTGATGACAACAGCATCGGCAATCCGCAGCCCGGCGACGACTACGCCTCGATCGACCCCGACCAGCAGATCCCGCCTGCCGATCAGCCGAAGGCCGCACCCGAAGAGCCCGTCATCACGCTGAAGAACAAGTCGAAGCCGGAGATCGTCGCGCTGCAGGTCTTCCTCGATCGCGCCGGCATCTCCCCCGGCGTCATCGACGGCCATATGGGCTCGAACGTCACCAAGGGCATCTATGCCTATGACCAGATGACCGGGTCGAAGCTCGATCCCAACGACACCGATGCCATTCTCGAAGAGCTGCGCTTGAACGGCGGCCTGCCCGTCGTCAGCTACACGATCACGCCGGCCGATGCCGCCGGTCCCTTCGTCGCCCAGATCCCGGAAGATTATTCGCAGAAGGCGCTGCTGCCGTCGCTTGCCTATACCTCGACCACCGAAATGCTGGCCGAGCGCTTCCATATGGATGAAGCCTTCCTCAAGGAGATGAACCCCGGCGCCGATTTCAGCGTTCCAGGCACGGTGATCAAGGTCGTCAATCCCGGCGAGCCGAAGACCGGTGAAGTCGCTCGCATCATCGCCGACAAGGGCCGCAAGCAGGTCTTCGCCTATGACGGCGCCGGCAATCTCCTCGCCGCCTATCCGGCATCGATCGGCTCCACCGACACTCCCTCTCCGTCGGGCTTGGTAAATGTCGAGCGTGTCGCCCTCAATCCCGGTTACACCTATAATCCGAAGATCAATTTCCAACAGGGCGCAAACGACAAGATCCTCAACATCCCGCCCGGCCCGAACGGCCCCGTCGGCACCGTCTGGATGGCGCTTTCCAAGCCCACCTACGGCATCCACGGCACGCCCGAGCCTTCGAAGATCGGCCGCACCCAGAGCCACGGCTGCATCCGACTGACCAACTGGGATGCCACCGAGCTGGCCAAGATGGTCAAGCCGGGCGTCACGGTCGAATTCGTCGATTGAGCCGCTTCATTTCGCTGATAGAAAAGGCCGCCGGATCGCTCCGGCGGCCTTTTCGTTTCATCACGGGGAAATCAGGCCGCCGAGCGGACCAGCGGGTTTCCCATGCGGGCGGAGGCGGTCAGCCTGACCGGCAGCTTGCGCATCATTTCCTCGGCAAAACAGGTGGCGTTTTCACGCGCCTTGTCGAGATTGCTGACGCGCGTGGGGTCGATCGTGTGCAGCGTGCCGCCACAGTCGAAGATGTCGCGGAAGGCGGAGCGTTCGATAATTGCGGTGTCCAGCACCGGCACATGCCGTTCGCTGAGTAGCGACTTGACGAGTTGCAGCGCCCGCGTCGTCACCATCGAGTTGACGCGGGTGAGCACCACCGAATGGCCGATCTTGATGCCGGCCTTCTCGTCCAGATATTGCAGCAGCTCGAGCACCTGCGCGCCGCCGCGTGCATCCATCGCACAGCCCTGGATCGGGATCAGCACATGGTCGGAAAGGCCGACGGCTGTCGCAAGCAGCGGATTGCGCGCACCCGGCAGGTCGACGATGAAATAGTCGGTATTGTGCTTGTTCTCGCTGATATGCTGCGGCAGCGAGGCGGTGGTCACGAAATCGATCACCGAAAGATTGGGAACATGACCCGATATTTCGTGCCAGCGCGAAATCCAGTGCTGCGGATCGGCGTCGAGAATGGTGACGCGATAGCCTTTGCGGGCAAGCTCGGTGGCGAGCAGGAGAACAGCGGTCGTCTTGCCGGCGCCGCCCTTGGTATTTGCGAATGTGATGACAGGCATGTTCGGTCCTCGGAAGGAGATGGTGCGAGCCGGAATCGCTCTTTTACGCACCCTCGGGAGCATCGTGCGGTTAATCCATCCTTTCTAATCATGGTTAACAAATTCCAAACACGCGCGGCGAAATTGCAGCCGGTATTTTTCACATCCCTAAAATTGGGGATGCCGCCGGAATGAAAAAAGGCCGGAGAACCAAGGTTTTCCGGCCAGTCAGTTGGTCCGCTCGTATTGTCAGAAGCAGTCCTTGAACAGAGTTTTGGTATTTTCGAGCGTCATTG
This sequence comes from Rhizobium sp. IY2, assembly GCF_047532935.1. Taxonomy (NCBI): domain Bacteria; kingdom Pseudomonadati; phylum Pseudomonadota; class Alphaproteobacteria; order Hyphomicrobiales; family Rhizobiaceae; genus Rhizobium; species Rhizobium sp. IY2. Next base: position 392,464 of record NZ_JBLKNU010000001.1, on the reverse strand, counting down.
CGACCGGGTTGCCGCCGGCGCTCGGATCTTCGATCGCCATGGCCGACAATTCATCGATACGATCAGGCGCGATTCCCATCGCCGACAGCGTCTCCGGCACCCCGAGTTCGGAGCGGAGCTTCAGCACATAGTCGTAAAAGCCGTCGAAACCGCCCGAAATGCCGAGATAGGCGGCGGCGCGGCCGATCTTCTCCTCGATCGCCTTGCGATTGAAGCGCAGCACTGCCGGCATCACCACGGCGTTGGTCATGCCGTGATGGGTGTTGTAGACGGCGCCGATCGGGTGCGACAGCGCGTGGATGGCGCCGAGCCCCTTCTGGAAGGCAACCGCGCCCATGGCGGCCGCAGACATCATATTGGCACGGGCTTCGAGGTCTGTGCCTTCCCTATAGGCGCGCGGCAGGAACTCCTTGACGAGCCGCATGCCTTCGAGCGCGATGCCGGCCGACATCGGGTGATAGAAGGGCGAGGAATAAGCCTCCAGGCAATGGGCAAAGGCGTCCATGCCCGTGCCGGCCGTGATGATCTTCGGCATGCCGACCGTCAGTTCCGGATCGGAGATGACGACGCCAGGCAGGAACTTCGGATGGAAGATGATCTTCTTCACATGGGTTTCGGAATTGGTGATGACGCTGGCACGCCCGACTTCCGAACCGGTGCCGGCCGTTGTCGGCACCGCGACGATCGGGGCGATGCCCTCGAGGCTCGCACGCGTCCACCAGTCGCCAATATCTTCGAAGTCCCAGACCGGCCGCGTCTGACCGGCCATGAAGGCGACGCACTTGCCGAGATCGAGGCCGGAGCCGCCGCCGAAGGCGACAACACCGTCATGTCCGCCGTCCTTGAAAGCCTTGACGCCGGCGTCGAGGTTCTTCTCATTGGGGTTCGGATCGACATCGGCGAAGATCGCCCGGCCGAGACCGGCATCTTCGAGGATATCGAGCGCAGTCTTGGTGATCGCCATCGAGGCGAGGCCGCGGTCGGTGACGAGCAGTGGCTTCTTGATGCCGAGGCTCTTGCAGGCGTCGGCCAGTTCCGTGATGCGGCCCCGGCCGAGCTTGACCGACGTCGGGTAGCTCCAGTTTGCGGTGATGTTGCTGCTCATGCTGTGACCTTCTTCAGATGGAAAGATTTCGGACGCGTCAGATTTTGGAAGCCGATGATCGACAGCGAGCCACCGCGGCCGGTCTCCTTGACGCCGGTCCAGCAAAGCGCCGGGTCGAGATAATCCGCGCGGTTCATGAAAACGGTGCCGGTTTCGATTTCGCGGCCGAGCCGCGCTGCCCGCTCGACATCCCTGGTCCAGAGCGAGGCCGTCAGCCCGTACTGGCTGTCGTTCATTAAAGCGAGTGCCTCCTCGTCGCTCTTCACCTTCATGATGCCGACTGCCGGACCGAACGTCTCTTCGCGCATGAAGGCCATGGAGTGGTCGACATTGACGAGGATCTGCGGTGCGAGATAGGCGCCGCCGTCATCCTGAGGGAAAAGCCTGGAATCGACAAGCGCCTTGGCGCCCTTGGAAACCGCGTCAGCAATCTGCTCGCGCACCACCTTGGCGAAGCGCTTATTTGCCATCGGCCCGAGCGACGTATCGGGATCGAGCGGATTGCCGAGCTTGTAGTTCGACACCCAGGCAACCGATTTCTCGACGAAAGCGTCATAGAGCGATTCATGCACATAGATACGCTCGATGCCGCAGCAGCACTGGCCGGAATTGTAGGTCGCGCCGTCCATCAGTGTATCGACGGCCGCCTCGAGATCGGCGTCTTCCATGACATAACCCGGATCCTTGCCGCCGAGTTCGAGACCGAGGCCGGTGAAGGTGCCGGCGGCGGCCCGCTCCATCGACCGCCCGCCTTCGACCGATCCGGTGAAATTGACGAAATTGAAGCTGCCGGCGGCAATTAGCGCCGATGTGGTCTCATGGTCGAGAAAGACGTTCTGGAACACATCCTCGGGAACGCCGGCCTCGATGAAAGCCTGGACCAGCCGTTCACCGACAAGAAGCGTCTGCGAGGCATGTTTCAGCACCACGGTATTGCCGGCCATCAACGCCGGCGCGATCGTGTTGATCGCCGTCATATAGGGATAGTTCCATGGCGCGACGACGAAGACGACGCCATGTGCTTCGCGCTCGATGCGGCGCTCGAAACGCTCGCTCTCCTCGACCACGAGAGGCGCCAGCGCATCCGCCGCGATGGAGGCGACATAATTGGAGCGCTCGTTAAAGCCTTTGTATTCGCCGCCATACTTGACCGGCCGGCCCATCTGCCAGGCAAGCTCCGGGACGACGACATCAGACATCTCATTCAGCCGCGCAGCACCCTTCAGCACCAGCTGCACGCGCTCTTCGAGCGGCCGTTTCGCCCAGGCTTTCTGCGCCTTGCGGGCGCGCGCCACCACGTCCTTGGCGGCATCGAGAGAAAGTGCGGCGCGTTCGGCATAGACCGACCCGTCAACCGGTGAAATGCATTGGATCATTGCCATGATCGATTTCCGTCCTCGTATTGATCAAAAATTTCGTCGAGGGCCATAGCCCCTCATCCGCCTGCCGGCACCTTCTCCCCGCTCGCGGGGAGAAGGGAATACACAGCACCGTTTTCCCCAACCGCAAACCCCGCACAGGGCACGTCCCCTCTCCCCGCAAGCGGGGGTCCGAAGGACGGGTCGAGACCAGTGGCTCGACCCCGGCAAGGGTTAGGGTGAGGGGCAAGCCGCCTCTGATTGCCTATTAAGCTCTTTCGAAACCGCGCGCCACTTCCCAGTCGGTGATACGACGATCGTATTCTTCCTGCTCCCATTCGGCAGTACGGGTGTAATGGTCGATCACGTCGTCGCCGAAGGCTTTGCGCAGCATTGCCGATTCCGTCATCTCAATCGTGGCTGCGCGCAGCGTGCGCGGGATTTCGCGGACACCCTTGCCGCCATAGGCGTCGCCGACGAAGGGGGCTTCGAGCTCCAGCTTGTTCTCGATGCCGTCAATGCCGGCCGCAAGCAGCGCGGCGAAGGCGAGATAGGGATTGAGATCGGAGCCGCCGACGCGGCACTCGATACGGATTCCCTTGGTCTCCTCGCCGCAGAGCCGATAGCCGGCGGTACGGTTGTCCTTGCTCCAGATCGCCTTGGTCGGCGCAAAGGTACCGGCCATGAAGCGCTTGTAGGAGTTGATGTAGGGCGCCAGGAAATAGGTGATCTCGCTCGCATGGGCGAGAAGCCCGGCGACGTAATTGTGCATCAGCGGCGACATGCCATATTTGCCGGTATGGTCGAAGAAAAGCGGCTTCTCCTCCAGGCTCCAGAGCGACTGGTGGATGTGCGAGGAACTGCCGGCGGCGTTGTAGTTCCACTTGGCGAGGAATGTGATGGCCTTGCCCTTCGACCAGGCGATCTCCTTGCAGCCGTTCTTGATGATCGCGTGCCGGTCGGCCATGGCGAGCGCATCGGCGTAGCGCACGTTGATCTCTTCCTGGCCGGCCGAAGCCTCGCCCTTGGAGTTCTCGACCGGGATGCCGGCGCCTTGCAGCCCGGTGCGGATCGCCCGCATCACCTCTTCCTCCTTGGTGGTCTGGAAGATGTGGTAGTCCTCGTTATAGGCGCTGGCGAGCTTGAGGTTGCGGTAGCCCGAGGCCTGTGCCGCCTCATAGGTCTGGTCGAACAGGAAAAACTCGAGTTCGGAGGCCATATAGGCCTTCATGCCCATATCTTCGAGGCGCTTCACCTGCTTCTTCAGGATCGCGCGCGGCGAGTGGGCGACCTCCTCATGCGTATGATGGTCGAGCACGTCGCAGAGCACCAGCGCGGTGCCTTCGAGCCAGGGAATGCGGCGCAGCGTCGCCAGATCCGGCTTCATGGTGTAGTCGCCGTAACCCTTCTCCCAACTCGTCGCCTTGTAGCCGGAGACCGTCTCCATCTCCATGTCCGTGGCAATCAGGTAGTTGCAGCTGTGCGTTTCCTTCCAGGCGCTCTCGATGAAATACTCCGCCTGGAACCGCTTGCCCATCAGCCGGCCCTGCATGTCCACCTGGCAGGCCAGAACCGTGTCGATGCGCCCTTCGGCAACATCCTTCCTGAGATCGTCGATCGTGTAGCTGCTCATGATTGATCCGCCTGAATTGGGATTGAGAAAATCGGGGCAACGAAATCGCATACGCTCGGCCGGACCTCCCAGCCCGATGCCTTTTCGTTGAACCGGTGATGGGGCCGCAGGATGCGGCCCCGCCATTTGAGAGGGAAGCCTCGATGCTTACTTTTCGCCGCTCTCGCCGACCGCCGCTTCGGCGGCCGCGATCTCGGCCTGACGCTTTGCCACTTCGGCGCCGATCGGCGGCCCCTTGAAGCGCCGGCTTTCGAAGCCGAACCAGACGATCCCGGTGACCACGAGGAAGCCGACGGTGATATAGAGCGCCCATTCATTCGGAGGTTGAATGCCGAGAATGAAGATCAGGATCATCGCGATGATCGTCAGCACGGCAAAGAGCTTGAAGACGCCTTCGCCGAGATTCCACGGACCCATCTTGTCCCACTTCGATGTACCCCAGGCGAAGAGGCCGAGCGTGATCGGAATCGCGAAGGAGAAGAACAGGAAGATGACGGTGCACGAGACGACGATCGTGTAGACCGGCGTGTCGCCGATCGAAACGAGCGAAGAGCCCCAGACGAACAGGACCGATAAGATCGAGCCTGTCCAGATCGCAGCTACCGGCGTGCGGTACTGCGGGCTGACCTTCGACAATGCCTTCGATGCCGGCAGACCGCCGTCACGCGAGAAGGCGAAGATCATGCGAGAGACCGAGGTGACGGTCGCAAGACCGCACAGCCACTGGCTGACCAGGATGGCGAGGTAGAGAATGTCCTTGACGATCGGGTTGACCTGGCTGTCCATCGCCCAGAAGAACACGTTCCAGCCCTGCTTTGCCGCATCGTCCATGTTCGGCAGCATCAGGACGAAGGCGCACAGCATGATATAACCGAAAAGCGCCGACCACAGCACCGACGCGACCATGCCGCGCGGGACCGATTCAGCAGCCTTGACGGTCTCTTCCGACGTATGCGCGGAGGCGTCATAGCCGGTGATGGTGTAGATCGGCAGCAGCAGACCGAGCAGGAAGACCCAGGTACCCGAGGTGGAGGGCCAGACGTTACCGCCGACTTCGCCGGAATAATTGGCGAAGGTGAAGAGACGGCCGAATTCATACGAGGGTGCCGCGAGAAGGCAGACGACTGCCAGCGCAATCGAGCTCGCGAAGATGAGATAGCCCGAAAAGTCGGTCAGCTTCGCTGTCAGCCCGATGCCCATGTGGTTCACGAGCGCCTGCGCACCGGTGATGATGACGAGGAAGACGATGCGTACTACCGTCGAATCCGTCAGCCCGAGATAGGTGGTGCCGAAGGAGCCCATGAAGAAATAGTAGGTGCCGACATTGATGGCGCCGAGCACGGTGACGAGCCCGAGCAGGTTGAACCATGCGGTCAGCCAGCCGGTGAAGCGGTTGCCGAGGATCGAACCCCAGTGATAGAGCCCACCGGCCGTCGGATAGGCGGAGCTGATCTGCGCCATGGCAACGGCGAAGACCAGCGAGATGAAGCACCCGACCGGCCAGCCGATGCCGATGGCCGCTCCGCCGGCACCGGAGGTCGCCTGCGCCAGCGAATTGATGCCGCCGGACAGAATGCAGATGATGGAGAATGATACGGCAAAATTCGAGAACGAGCTCATGCGTCGTTCGAGTTCCTGGGCATAGCCCATGGAATGCAGGATGTGCACATCCTGCTTCTTGTCCAGTTCGGTATAATCCGACATGACTTCCCCCTGTTCACGATCGGCCGCGGGATTGCGGGCCGGTTCAGTGCCAATTGTCCGCGGCATTTGCGCCGTACAGACGTTCGCAGTTAGACTGCTCCCTCGGGTCTTTTTATTGGGCGTCCAGGCTTTGCTGGAGCAGCCCCTTTAGATAGTCGGCCATGACCCTTTGGCCGGCATCGTTTGCGATGAGATCGTTTCGGACCTCGATCATAACATTGCGAATCCCGTTCGAAAGCCCGTGCAGGATCAGCGTGTGGGTTACGCCATCCTCGGGTCCGTAAGGCTCGTTGCGTTCCGTCCTGAAGAGCGGTGCCTCAGCGGCAGCTTTCAGCATGCCGTCGGCCAGCCGACTGTCCTTGTCGTGCAATATGCCGAGTTCGACGGCCCGCTCGCGGCCGTGATAGACCGGCGTGAAACTGTGCATCGTCACGATGATGCTGTCTTGGCCCCGCGCCCGACGGTCACGGATCAATCCACGAACGGCATCGTGAAAAGGCACGTAGAGCGCCTCGGTGCGCGCCAGCCGCTCTTCCGCGGTCAAATCCTTGTTACCGGGAATGGCATAGATCTCGCTTGTCTCGGGCATCGCCCCCGGCGAGCTGGGTGGGCGGTTGCAATCATAGATCAACCGTGAAAACCGCTGATAGATGAGCGTCGCGTCAAGGGCGTCGGATAGGATGCGGGCAACCGCAAGTGCGCCTGGATCCCAAGCAATATGGCTGGAGAGCGCTTCACGCGAAAGACCGAGATCACCGAAACGTTCAGGAAGAGTGCTGGAGGCATGCTCACAGACGAAGAGCACCGGGCTCCCGCCACGGATGCGCTCGATCCCGACGCAGTCGCCGTCCGCTTCGCTGAGGATGTTCGGTCGAGCCAGCACCAAAAGCGCCACTCCTTATCCATTAATAAATTCTTATAAGAAAAGAATTCTTCAGGTTTCGATGACTGTCAAGCATCGACTGAAAATTTCTTTTCATGACAGTAGTTGACATGGATTATGACAGCGTTGTTAACTTTGAGTGGGAAAGTGGCGCCAGACCATCCCGGGGAGCATAGTTACGTGACAGTTGCGTCGAAGACGGTTTCGGACGTCATACATTCGCATTTGGGGGTGCTGACGCGCGCCGAGAAGCAGTTGGCCGAAAGCCTTCTCGACAATTATCCGGTTTCCGGTCTCGGCAGCATCACCACGATCGCCGAGAATGCCGGCGTCTCGACGCCGACCGTCGTGCGCATGGTGCAGAAACTCGGCTTCAAGGGCTATCCGGACTTTCAGGCGCATCTGCATCAGGAGGTCGAGGCGACGATCTCGAACCCCATCGCCAAGCACGATCGCTGGGCGCAGAACGCGCCGGGCACCCATATCCTCAATCGCTTTGCCGATGCCATCATGGGCAATCTGCGCCAGACGCTGACCGATCTCGACACCGCGACTTTCGACAGCGTCGCCTCGCTGCTCTCCGACCGCAAACGCGGCCTCTATTTCGTCGGCGGCCGCATCACCGGCGCGCTTGCCGAGTATTTCTTCACCCACATGCAGGTGATCCGGCCAGCAACGACGCTGCTGTCGTCGAATTCCAGCAGCTGGCCGCAATATGTCCTCAACATGAATGCCGGCGACATCCTGATCATCTTCGACATCCGCCGCTACGAGCAGGAAATGGTGAGCCTTGCCACCGCCGCCCGCAAACGCGGCGCCGAGATCGTCGTCTTCACCGACCAGTGGGGCTCGCCCGCGGCCAAGCTCGCCAGACATACCTTCCGCGTCCGGATCGAAGCGCCATCGGCCTGGGATTCCTCCGTCGTCACCCTGTTCATCGTCGAAGCGCTGATCGAGGCCGTTCAGAATTCGACCTGGGACGAGACGAAGGAGCGCATGAAGACGCTGGAAGGCCTGTTTGAGCAGACCAGGCTTTTCCGTAAACCGGGTTAGGAGGACAAGACTAAACAGAAGAAAGACAATGACGGATTTTCACGGAAACAGACCGCGCTGTCGCAAATAGAATATTTGTCGCAAAGGCCTGATATTCAGGGTGAAATGAACGTCATCCAAACGTCATACAAGCTTCATGTAAGCTCATTAACAGCATCGCCAGACACTGAAAACCCGAAGGAGAACAACAGTGATCTCTAACATTTCTCGACTGCTGTCGCTTTCTACTGCGATGATCGTGGCTTCGACCGCGATTGCCGCCGCTGAGCCGAGCGCTGAACTCATCGCCGCCGCCAAGAAGGAAGGCACCCTGACGACCATCGCACTTCCGCACGACTGGTGCGGCTACGGCGACGTCATTGCCGGCTTCAAGGCCAAATACGGTCTTGAGGTCAACGAACTGAACCCGGATGCCGGCTCCGGCGACGAAATCGAAGCGATCAAGGCCAACAAGGGCAATACCGGCCCGCAGGCTCCTGACGTCATCGACGTCGGCCTCTCCTTTGGCCCGTCCGCTAAGAAAGACGGCCTGATCCAGCCTTATAAGGTCTCTACCTGGGATTCCATCCCGGATACCGCCAAGGACGCCGAAGGCTATTGGTATGGCGACTATTACGGCGTTCTCTCGTTCCTCGTGAACAAGGATCTCGTCAAGGAATCGCCGGCCGATTGGCCCGATCTGAAAAAGAGCGACTACGCAAACAGCGTCGCGCTGGCAGGCGACCCGCGCACGGCCAACCAGGCTGTCCAGGGCGTCTATGCCGCCGGTCTTTCCGCATCTGGCGGTGACGCAGCCAAGGCAGGTGAAGAAGGTCTGAAGTTCTTCGCCGAGCTCAACAAGAACGGCAATTTCGTGCCGGTCGTCGGCAAGGCTGCTCCCTTCGCGCAGGGCTCCACGCCGATCATCGTCGCCTGGGACTACAACGCGATGTCCTGGGGCGAAGGCCTGAAGGGCAATCCTCCGTTCGAGGTTGTCGTTCCGAAGACCGGCGTCGTTGCCGGCGTTTACGTTCAGGCGATTTCTGCCTTCGCTCCGCACCCGAACGCTGCCAAGCTCTGGATGGAATACCTCTATTCCGACGAAGGTCAGCTCGGCTGGCTGAAGGGCTATTGCCACCCGATCCGCTTCAACGATCTTGCCAAGAACAACAAGATCCCGAAGGAATTGCTCGACAAGCTGCCGCCGGCAGCGGCCTACGAAAAGGCCGTCTTCCCGACGCTCGAAGAGCAGGCCGCCGGCAAGGAAGCCATCACCAAGAACTGGGATTCCGTCGTCGGCGCCAACGTCAAGTAATCTCTGATCCTGCCTCCCCGCCGCAAGGCGGGGAGGTTTTGTTACTCCGACGCCCCAGGATGAGCTTTTCCATGAGCACCGTTTCTACGCCGATGGCGAGCAGTGCCCCCTTGATCAACAAAGACCGTGTGATCGACTGGCTGGGCATTGCACCCTTCATCATTTTCTCCCTGCTATTCCTGATCATCCCCACGCTCTATCTTGTGGCGGGCGCATTCCTGACGCCCGAGGGCGATTTCACGCTGAAGAATATCGGCGATCTCTTTACGCCATCGATCATGAGCGCTTACTGGATCAGTATCCGCGTCTCGGTCGCCTCCGCTCTCGGCGGCGCGCTGATCGGCTTCTTCCTCGCCTGGGCCGTCGTGCTCGGCGGCCTGCCCGCCTCCGTGCGCTCGACGCTGCTGACCTTCTCCGGCGTCGCCTCGAATTTCGCCGGCGTGCCGCTCGCCTTCGCCTTTCTCGCAACGCTCGGCCGTACCGGCCTTGTGACGATCTTCCTGCGCGAATGGTTCGGCTTCAATCTCTACGGCACCGGTTTCAACCTGCTCTCCTTCTTTGGCCTCACCATCACCTACATGTATTTCCAGATCCCGCTGATGGTGCTGATCCTGACGCCGGCCCTCGACGGCATGAAGAAGGAATGGCGCGAGGCATCGCAGATCCTCGGCGCCACCAACCGCCAATATTGGACGATGGTTGCCCTTCCGATCCTCTGGCCGAGCCTGCTTGGCACGACGCTGCTGCTTTTCGCCAATGCCTTCGGCGCCATCGCCACCGCCTTTGCGCTGACCGGCAGCTCGCTGAACATCGTGCCGATCCTGCTTTATGCGCAGATCCGCGGCGACGTTCTGCACAATGCCAACCTCGGCTACGCCATCGCGCTCGGCATGATCGTCATTACAGGCGTCTCCAACGTCCTTTATCTCATGCTGCGCATGCGCGCCGAACGGTGGCAGAAATGAAAGCTCAACGTCTTGGGGCCTGGATCGCCGTCATCCTGGGCGCATCCTATTTCGTCATTCCGTTGATCGGCACGATCGAATTTTCGCTGCGCATGCGCCGCGGCGAATACAGCCTCGATGCCTATGAGTCGGTCTTCTCAGACATTCAGTTCCGCGAGACCTTCGGCTATTCCATGCTGATGGCGTTATTCACCATCGTCTTCGGCATGCTGCTCGTCGTGCCGACGGCCTATTGGGTGCGGCTGCGCCTGCCGCAGATGCGTCCCGTCGTCGAATTCATCACGCTGCTGCCGCTTGTCATTCCGGCGATCGTCATCGTCTTCGGTTACCTCAGGATGTATAATTCGTCGTCCTACCTGCCCCTGACGGGTTCGACGACCGGCACCAACGCCCTGCTGGTCTTCTCCTATATCACGCTGTCCCTGCCCTACATGTACCGCGCCGTCGATACCGCGATGCGCGCCATCGACGTCCGCACGCTGACGGAAGCGGCCGAAAGTCTCGGCGCCCGCTGGACGACCATCATGTTCAGGTGCATTTTCCCCAACGTCATGAGCGGCGTGCTCTCCGGCGCCTTCATCACGCTGGCAATCGTCATGGGCGAATTCACCTTCGCCGCGCTGCTCAACCGTCCGGCTTTCGGTCCCTATCTGCAGCTCGTCGGTGCAAACAAGGCCTATGAGCCTTCGGCGCTCGCCGTCATCGCCTTCTCGATCACCTGGCTCAGCATGGGCCTGCTCAACCTCGTTTCCCGCTTCGGTAAAGCCCGCCCGGCAAAGGCTTAAGGTAACTGGCTCATGTCCTTTCTCACACTGACCAACATTCAGAAATCCTTCGGCCCGGTTCAGGTCGTCAAGAACTTCAACATGAACATCGAGAAGGGTGAGTTCATCTCCTTCCTCGGCCCGTCAGGCTGCGGCAAGACGACTGTTCTGCGCATGATCGCCGGCTTCGAGACACCGACCGGCGGCACGCTGACCATCAACGGCAAGGACCAGAGCGCCCTGAAGCCGAACCAGCGCAATATCGGTATGGTCTTCCAGGCCTATGCATTGTTCCCCAACATGACCGTGCACGACAATGTCGCCTTCGGCCTCAAGGTCGCCGGCGCGCCGAAGCCTGAGATTGACGCCCGCGTCAAGGAAATGCTCGGCCTGATCAAACTCGATCACCTGGCCGACCGCTTCCCCTATCAGCTATCGGGCGGCCAGCAGCAGCGTGTCGCCCTTGCCCGCGCGCTTGCCGTCAAGCCGCAGGTGCTGCTGCTCGACGAGCCGCTCTCCGCGCTCGACGCCAAGATCCGCGTGTCGCTGCGCGAGGAAATCCGCCAGATCCAGCAGCAGCTCGGCATCACCACGGTCTTCGTCACCCACGACCAGGAAGAAGCTCTGTCGATCTCCGACCGCATTGTCGTCATGAATGCCGGCAAGGCTGACCAGATCGGTTCGCCCTTCGAGATCTACAACACGCCGGCGACACGCTTCGTCGCCTCCTTCGTCGGCACGTTGAACCTCATCGAGGCCAAGGTCATCGACCCCGGCGCCAACCGCATCCAGATCGGCGATCAGGGCGTGACGCTCAAGCAGTCGGTCGCCGCCCACAAGGCTGGCGAAACCATTTCGCTGGCGCTGCGTCCGGAAGCCGGTTCCCTCTCTGACAACGTCAAAAGCGATACGGCGCTAACCGGCCAGGTCGTCTCGGCCCACTTCCTGGGATCGGTCATCCGCACCCGTATGAATGTCGGCGGCAACGTCATCTCCTTCGACATGTTCAACAGCCCGGGCATCACCCCGCCGCAGGCCGGCGAAACGGTGACGCTGCGCTTCATGGCGGCCGACCTGCTGATCATCCGCGACTGATTTCGCCGATACCGTTCACGCAAAAGGCGCCGCGAAACGGCGCCTTTTTCATTTCAGGCTGGCCGACACGTCAGCAATCGTGATGCTGTCATCACTGCAAAGCACTTGAACTCTCTCAACGCGATGCCAGAAGGTGAGCAAACCAAATGAGCCGCAGCCCTCCGCTCGGTGTTTTACGAAATGGGATATGTCAATGATTACCTGCCACCTGCGTTATGTGATCGATCCGTACAAGCTTGCCGAATTCGAGGAATATGCCCGGCTCTGGATTCCGATCGTCAACAGGATGGGCGGCACCCATCACGGTTATTTCCTGCCATCCGAAGGCGCCAACAACATTGCCGTTGCCTTGTTTTCCTTCCCGAGCCTTGCCGCCTATGAGGACTATCGCACGCGCATGGCGAGTGATCCGGAATGTCAGGCCGCTTTCGAACTCGACAAACGCAACCGCAGTATCGTCAGCTATGAACGTAGCTTCATGCGGCCCGTGCTTGGCTGATCGAACTCTTGCACGCCAACGGGAAGTGAAAAGCCCCGCAACACGGGGCTTTTTCGTTCTATCATGCCCTCAGCGAATCGCCTGGTCATCGACATCGAAGCGGTGGACACGCGCCTGATCCGGCGTCGCATAGACGATCTCGTCGGGCTCGTACTGATGCTCGCCGAACAGGCGTGCCGTCAGCAGACCGCACTGGTCGGACTCCAGATAGATGATCGTATCGGCGCCGAGATGCTCGACATGCACGACCTTCGCCGCCCAACTCCCCTGCTCACGCGACAGCGTCATGTGTTCGGGCCGCACGCCGATCGTCTTGGCGCTGTGATCGCCGACCTTCTCGGCCGCGATGAAATTCATCTGCGGCGAGCCGATGAAGCCGGCGACGAAGACATTGGCCGGACGGTTGTAAAGCTCCATCGGCGAACCGATCTGTTCGATCGCGCCGGCATTCAACACGACGATCTTGTCGGCAAGCGTCATCGCCTCGACCTGGTCGTGGGTCACATAGATCATCGTTGCCTTCAGGCTGCGGTGCAGCCGGGCGATTTCGAGGCGGGTCTGGACGCGTAGCGCCGCATCGAGGTTCGACAACGGTTCGTCGAACAGGAAGAGTTCCGGTTCGCGCACGATGGCGCGGCCGATCGCGACACGCTGGCGCTGGCCGCCGGAGAGCTCGGCCGGCCGCCGCGCCAGATATGGCTCCAGCGACAGCATGCCGGATGCCTTGCTGACACGCTTTTCGATCTCGTCCTTTGCGGTGCCGGCCTGCTTGAGGCCGAGCCCCATATTGTCCTTGACCGTCAGATGCGGATAGAGCGCGTAGGACTGGAACACCATGGCGATTCCGCGCCTGGCCGGCGGCGTCAGCGTCTCGTCGCGGCCGTTGATGACGACGGCGCCCGACGTGACGTCCTCGAGACCGGCAATGCTGCGCAGCAGCGTCGACTTCCCGCAGCCCGACGGACCGACGAAGATGACGAATTCACCGTCCTTGACTTCGAGGTCGATGCCTTTCAGCACTTCATGCGTGCCGTAGGTCTTGCGGATGGATTTGAGTTGAAGCGATCCCACTGTCTTTCCCTTACAATCTGACCGGCTGGCCGGTACGCACGCTCTCGTCGGCGGCAAGGCAGATGCGCAGCGATGCCACCGCATCCGCCATATGGCGGTCGAGGTTCAGATCCTCGCGGATCGCCCTCAGCATGAAGGCCTGTTCCAGGTCGCAAAGCGCCTGATGGCCGGGCTCGCCGGTCATCCTCATATCCTGGTCGGGCCGGATGAACTTGCCGTCCGCGCCGGTCTCGGCCGTGTGCAGACGGATCACGGAGGTCTTGGTGTGCGTGTCGATATCGTCGGACTTGGCGTTCGGATCCATGACAATGGAAACCGCACCCTTCGGCGACATCACGTCCTTCACGAAGAAGGCGGTCTCCGAGATCATCGGTCCCCAACCGGCTTCGTACCAGCCGACCGAACCGTCCTCGAACAGCACCTGCAGGTGACCGTAATTATACATGTCGGCGGCAATCTCGTCGGACATGCGCAGCCCCATGCCGCGCACCTCGACAGCCCTGGCATCAGTGATCTGGCACATGACGTCGACATAATGCACGCCGCAATCGACGATCGGCGAGGTGGTGCGCATCAGCGACTTGTGCGTCGCCCAGGTCGGGCCGCTGGACTGTTGGTTGAGGTTCATGCGGAAGACGTAAGGCGGGCCGAGCTTGCGCGCCTCCTCGATCAGCTTCATCCAGGAAGGGTGATGGCGAAGGATATAACCGATCACCAGCTTGCGCCCGGCCTTTCCAGCTGCCGCGACGACGCGCTCGGCATCGGCGACGGTGGTCGCCAGCGGCTTTTCAACGAAGACGTCGCAGCCGGCCTCGAAGGCGGCGACGGCATAATCGGCATGGCTGTCGGAATAGGTGTTGATCGAGCAGAGGTCCGGCTTCAGTTCAGTGAGCGCCGTCATGAAGTCGGGATGGATCGTGTAGCCCTGCAGCTCGGGCTCCAGCTTCGGTGTCGAGCGGTTGACGAGACCAACGATCTCGAAGCCTGGATTGTTGTGATAGGCGAGCGCATGGCTGCGGCCCATATTGCCGAGACCGGCAACGAGGACACGGATCGGTTTTACGGTCACTTGACGGCTCCTGACGTGATGCCGCGGATCAACTGCCGCGAGAAGATGACGTAGAGGACGAGGATCGGCAGGATCGCCAGCGACAGCGCCGCCAGCACTGCATTCCAGTTGGTGACGAACTGCCCGATGAAAATCTGCGAGCCGAGCGTGACCGTCTTGGTGGCCTCCGAGGGCGCCAGGATCAGCGGGAACCAGAGATCGTTCCAGATCGGGATCATGGTGAAGACGGCGACCGTCGCCATGGCCGGGCGCACCAGCGGCAGCACCAGCCGGAAGAAGATCGCGTATTCGGAAAGTCCGTCGATGCGCCCGGCGTTCTTGAGGTCATCCGAAACCGTGCGCATGAATTCCGACAGGATGAAAATCGCCAGCGGTATGCCCTGCGCGGTATAGACGAGGATCAGCGCCGTCAGCGTATTGACGAGCCCGGCTGCCACCATGCCCTGCAGGATCGCCACCGTGCCGAGACGGATCGGGATCATGATGCCGATCGCCATATAGAGCCCGAGCAGCGTATTGCCGCGGAAGCGATATTCCGAGAGCGCGAAGGCGGCCATCGCGCCGAAGAGCAGCACCAGCAGGATCGAGACGATCGTGACGATGAAGCTGTTCTGGAAATAGGTGGCGAAATCGCCCTGCCCCAACACCGTCTGGTAGCCGACGAGGCTGAAAGTCGACGGCGTCGGGATCATCAGCGGCTCGCGGAAAATCGAAGCGCGATCCTTGAACGAGTTGACGATGGTCAGAAAGACCGGAAACAGCGCGACCAGCGTATAGGCGCTCAGCGCCAGATGCACGAGGCCGGTGCGGACGGGAGATGTGCGTGCCTTGGACATGCGCGCTCCTCAGAACTGGTAGCGACGCATGCGCCGCTGGATGACGAAGAGATATAGCGAGACGCCGGCGAGGATGATGAGGAACATCACCGTGGCGATCGTCGCGCCCATCGAGCGGTCGCCGAGCTGAAGCTGGAAACCGAAGAAGGTGCGGTAGAGTAAAGTGCCGAGAATGTCGGTCGACATGTCAGGCCCGGCGAGCGCCCCCTGCACGGTGTAGATCAGATCGAAGGCGTTGAAATTGCCGACGAAGGTCAGGATCGAGATGATGCCGATCGCCGGCAGGATGAGCGGCAGCTTGATCTTCCAGAATTGCGCCCAGCCGGTAATGCCGTCGCATTCGGCCGCCTCGATCACCTCTTCAGGGATGCTCAGCAGTGCGGCATAGATCAGCATCATCGGAATGCCGATATATTGCCAGTTGGAGATTAGCGATACCGCGATCAGCGCCGAACCGGACTTACCGAGCCAGGGCGCGAACAGGAATTTCAAGCCGATGAGATCGAGCATCCAGGGCGCCACGCCCCAGATCGGCGAAAGGATGAGCTTCCAGATGAAACCAACGATGACGAAGGACAAGAGCGTCGGCAGGAACATTGCCGTGCGATAGAAGGCGACACCGCGCAGCTTCGGCACCGAAAGCAGGGCGGCAAGCGCCACGCCGATCGGATTCTGCACGCACATGTGGATGGCGAAGAAGATCAGGTTGTTGACGAGCGCATTCCAGAAGTCATGCGCCCAGCGCGGATCGCCGAACAGCACTTTGAAATTCGCCAGTCCGACGAAGGCCGGCTGCCCGTCGACCATATTGTAGAGCGACAACCGGAGCGTTTCGATGAGCGGCAGCACCATGACGGCGGAATAGACGATCAGGGCCGGCAGCATGAAGACGAAAATGTGCCAGCGCACCGGGCGCTTGATCGGGACGATATCGGCCGCGTTGTCGGTTTCGCTCATGGCTTTTGCCTTATTGTTATCGGCTGGCATCGAAGCACAGCGCAGATAGATCCTGGGGCCAGGAATTCGGTTTCATCCACCCGGCAGGGTGCCTCTTCGCTATCGCGAACCGTCATGCCTCCGCGTGACGAAAGACCCCTTCTGGCCTGCCGGCCATCTTTCCCACAAGGGGGAAGAAGACTCGCGGCGCGATCCCCGCCCCACCAGAACCGCAATTGCGGCAGGCTAAGCCCCTCCCCCTTGTGGGGAGGGGTTGGGGAGGGGTTTTGCGGTTACTTGGCCGGTTTGTACCAGCTGTCGAGGCCCTTCTGGAGCTTTTCGGCAGCAACCGCCGGCGTATCCGTGCCATTGATCACATTGGCCGATTCGACCCAGGTCTCGTTTTCGAGGTTCGGCGTGCCGCGCGACAGGATCTGGTAGGTCGAGCGCACGGTCGACTTGTACGGGCCGCGCCAGGAAACGAATTCCTGAGCGAGCGGATCGGACATCTTGACCGGGTTGGAGTTCAGGCTGAAGAAGCCCGGCAGCGCGTTGGCATAGATATCGGCGAACTCCGGCGAAGCGACCCAGCTGAGGAACTTCTTGGCTTCCTCGGCATGCGTGCTCTTGGTGTTCAGAGCGACACCGATATCCGGATGGTCGGAGATGTAGCCCGTGTCGCCGGCCTTCGGAACCGGCGGCGGGAAGGCGCCCATCTTGAACTGAGCCTGGCTGTTGAACAGCGAGATTTCCCACGAGCCGGCCGGATAGATCGCGGCACGGCCGAGTGTGAACAGGTTCTGGCTGTCGGAGTAGGTCTGAGCTTCGAAACCGTCGCCGAGATAGGGCTTCCACTTGGCAAGCTCTTCATAGGGCTTGACCCAGTCGGCGTCGGTCAGCTTCTGCTTGCCGGCGATCAGGGCGGCGCGGCCGTCCTCACCCTTCCAGTAGTTCGGACCGATATTCTGGTAGCCCATGGTAGCGGCTTCCCAGAGGTCCTTCGTGCCCATGGCGAGCGGAATGTAGGTGCCGTCGGCCTTGATCTTGTCGAGCGCTGCGTAGAACTCATCCTGCGTCTTCGGCACCGAGATGCCGAGCTTGTCGAAGGCATCCTTGTTGTAGATGAAGCCATGGATGACCGAAGCCATCGGCACGCAGAAGGTCGACTTGCCGTCGTCCGTGCTCCAGGCGGCCTTGGCGACCGGCGAGAAATTCTCCATGCCAGGCAGGCTGGTGATGTCGACGAGCTGCTTCTTGTTGAAGAGTTCGAGCGAGGCATCGAACGGACGGCAGGTGATGATATCGCCTGCGGAGCCGGCATCGAGCTTGGCGTTCAGCGAGGCGTTGTATTCAGTCGGCGCGGTCGGCGAGAAGACCATCTTGATGCCCGGGTTCTTCGCTTCGAAGGCCGGGATGATCTTTTCCTGCCAGATCTGCAGGTCGTCGTTACGCCAGCTTTCGACCGTCAGCGTAACGTCGGCGGCGTGGACGAGACCCGCTGAACTCAGCAGACTGGAGGCAAGCAGCAAGCTTTTCAGAGCAGTGTTTTTCATTTCCCTCTCCTGTGTTTTAAGCGCCGGAAGGCGCTGTTTTCGATCTGAAACAAGCAATGGCGTGTCTGAGGAAACACCAACGCCCCTTGGAGGACCGCCAGCAATGCCGGTCCCGAAAGCTCGACGGACACGAAGGCGGATCGCCTGCGGCCGGACTGCCCGCCCTTCAACCGGGCGCGGCGAAATGACGATGGGAAAGCCGACGGATCCCTGAATTCACCACGAGCTGACAAGCCGGCAGATCATTCTCTCGATCATCCTCGAAGCGGCTCCGGCTTGGCTTTGCTGCCGGTTTTCGTGGGCTTCGAAGTGCTGTTCCCTTTTGCCAAATTAATGCCAAAAAAATACCAATTGTCCAGCCGAATTTAACTTTTCGACCCGAGAAAATTCGTTAAAAAATTAAATCAAGCAAAATCAATGAGATAAAAAGATTGATTTTCCCTCTCATTCCCACTTGGTAAATGGTATTTTTTTGGTATTGTATTAAAGAACATGGGGAACGGCGTATTCGGAGGCCCGATGACGGAGCTTGCAATCGGCATAGACGGCGGCGGAACGAGCTGCCGGGCCGCAGTCGCGGACAGAAACGGCAATGTCATCGGCCGCGGCAAATCAGGCCCTGCCAACATTCTGTCGGATCTGGAAAACTCTCTTCTCAATATCGTCGAATCCGCCCGGCAAGCGCTACGCGATGCCGGGCTTGCTGCTGAAACCATTTCCTCTGTTGTATCAGTCGTCGGCGTCGCCGGCGCCAATGTCGGCGATTACGGCAGACGAATCGAAACGGCCCTGCCCTTTGCCGAAGGTCGCGTCGTCACCGATGCGCTGATTGCCCTGCAGGGCGCGCTCGGCGATGCCGACGGCGTCGTCGGCGCCTTCGGCACCGGCTCGGTCTATAATACCCGTAGGGACGGCCGGCTGAACGGCATCGGTGGCTGGGGTTTCGTCGTTGGCGACCAGGCAAGCGGCGCCCGCCTCGGCCGCGACCTCATGGAACGATCGCTGCTCGCCCATGACGGGGTGCGACCGGCATCGCCGATCACCGAAATGGTCATGGCCGAATATGGCAACGATCCCGAGCGCATCGTCGAATTCGCGCATTCCGCAAGACCGACGGACTTTGCCCGCTACGCGCCCGTTGTCTTCGAACATGCGGCCAAGGGCGATACTGTTGCGCTCAGTATCGTCACGGATGCCGCGACGGCGATCGGCGAAAGCCTCGAGGCGCTGCTCTGGCCCGAATGCCCGACGATCTGCCTGCTCGGCGGCCTTGCGGGAGCCTACGAGCCCTGGCTTTCGGAGCGTTACAGGTCGCTGCTTGCCAAACCGAAAGGCGATGCCCTGCAGGGGGCGGTGGAACTTGCGGTCAAGCTCCGGAACAGCGAGAGAGGTGTGGCATGAGCGACGACCTCGCCACCATCCTTTCCCTGGAGCGCCTGCAGGCAGGCGGCACCGGTCCGCTCTACGTCAAGCTGCGCCGTATGCTCGAAGAAGCCGTGCGCACCGGCACGCTCGGCCACGGCGATGCGCTGCCGCCGGAACGCGACATCGCCGAATTTGCCGCGGTCAGCCGCGTCACCGTCCGCAAGGCGATCGACGAATTGGTCGCCGACGGCCTGCTGGTGCGCCGCCACGGCTCGGGCACCTTCGTCGCCAAGCCGGTCTCCAAGGTCGAGCAGCGCCTGTCGCAGCTGACCTCCTTCACCGAGGATATGGCGCGCCGCGGCATGTCCTCCCGCTCCGAATGGCTGCACAAGGGCATCCACACCCCCTCGCCCGACGAGATGATGATTCTCGGCCTCGGCACCGACGTAAAAGTTTCGCGCCTCTCCCGCCTACGCATCGCCGACGACCAGCCGCTGGCGATCGAGAATGCCAGCGTCTCTGGCGAATTCCTGCCCGATCCCTCGGCCGTCACCAATTCGCTCTATGCCGAACTCGAACGCCTGCAGGTCCGCCCCGTGCGCGCGGTGCAGCGCATCTCGGCAACCAACATGAAGGAAGCCGACGCCCAGCTTCTCGGCGTCTCGGTCGGTGCGGCCGGCTTGTCGATCGAGCGCATCTCCTATCTCGCCTCCGGCCGCGCCGTCGAATTCACCCGCTCGCTCTATCGCGGCGACGCCTATGATTTCGTCGCGGAACTGACGATCGCTGTGACTTGAACCGCAAAGCCGGCATCATCGGCTCCGGAGAATAATCTCCCTGATTTTCAAAAGCATGGAGCCAGAAAGTGATTCACTTTCCGGCTCCATCGTTTCTTGAATCATTTTATCAGCGGAAGACGCCAAACGGCTGGTTATGCCGCGTCCTCGATCTCCTCATCCGCCTTGCGCGGCACATAGTTCAGCACCGGTCCGAGCCAGCGCTCGACTTCGGAAACCTCCATGCCCTTACGCTTGGCATAGTCTTCCACCTGATCGCGCTCCACCTTGGCGACGCCGAAATAATAGGAGTCGGGGTGGCCGATATAGAGGCCGGAGACCGAGGAACCCGGCCACATCGCATAACTTTCCGTCAGCTTCACGCCGGCCGCTTTTTCAGCGTCGAGCAGCTTGAAGAGCGTTGCCTTTTCGGTGTGGTCAGGCTGGGCGGGATAACCGGGCGCGGGGCGGATGCCGGCATAGGCTTCGGTGATGAGATCCTCTTTGCTGAGCGTCTCGTTCTTGGCATAGCCCCAATATTCTCGACGCACCTGCTCATGCATACGCTCGGCAAAAGCTTCGGCGAAACGGTCGGCCAGCGCCTTGACCAGGATCGAAGAATAATCATCGTTCGCCCGTTCGAAACGCTCGGCAATGGCGATTTCCTCGATGCCGGCCGTCACCACGAAGCCGCCGACATAATCCTGAACCCCGCTTGTGACAGGCGCGACGAAGTCGGAGAGCGCCACGTTTGGCCGCCCGTCCCGCTTCGAAAGCTGCTGGCGCAGGGTATAGAAGGTCTCAAGCTCCTGCTTCCTGCTCTCGTCGGTGAACAACCGGATATCGTCGCCGACGGCGCCGGCCGGCCAGAAGCCGATGACGGCGCGCGGGCGGAACCACTTCTCGTCGATGATCTTCTTGAGCATGGCTTGCGCATCGGTCCAGAGCGCGCGCGCTGCCTCGCCCTGCTTCTCGTCTTCGAGAATGGCGGGGTAACGGCCGCGCAGTTCCCAGGTCTGGAAGAACGGCGTCCAGTCGATATATTTGGCAAGTTCGGCCAGATCGTAATCCTCGAACACCCGCGTGCCGAAGAATTGCGGCTTCACCGGCTGGTAGGCAGACCAGTCGATCTTGTGCGCATTCTCGCGAGCCCGGGGCAACGGCAGGCGCACCTTCTCGGCCTCGCTGCGCGCATGGGCGGCCGCCACCTTGGCATATTCGGCTCTTATATCGTCGACATAGCCCTGGCGGGTCTCCGGCGAGAGCAGCGCCGAGACGACGCCAACAGCGCGGCTGGCATCGGTCACATAGATCGTCTGCCCGTTGTTGTAGCCGGGGTGAATCTTCACGGCCGTATGCACGCGGCTGGTCGTCGCCCCGCCGATCAAGAGCGGGATCTTGAAACCCTGCCGCTCCATCTCGGCCGCAACGTGCACCATCTCGTCGAGCGACGGCGTGATCAGGCCCGAAAGGCCGATGACATCGACCTTCTCGGCGATCGCCGTTTCGAGGATCTTCGTCGCCGGCACCATGACGCCGAGGTCGACGATCTCGTAATTGTTGCAGGCCAGCACGACGCCGACGATGTTCTTGCCGATATCGTGCACGTCGCCCTTGACCGTCGCCATCAGGATCTTGCCGGCCGACTGGCGCTCTTCGCCGCCGTTGAGGCGCTTTTCCTCTTCCATGTAGGGCAGCAGCACGGCGACCGCCTGCTTCATGACACGCGCCGACTTGACCACCTGCGGCAGGAACATCTTGCCCGAACCGAAGAGATCGCCGACGACATTCATGCCGGCCATCAGCGGGCCCTCGATGACATGCAGCGGCCGGGCGGCCTGCTGGCGCGCCTCCTCGGTATCGGCCTCGATATATTCGGTAATGCCGTTGACCAGCGCATGTTCGAGACGCTTCTCGACACTCCATTCGCGCCAGGAGAGATCCTGGACCCGGCCTTCCCGGGCGCCGGCGCCGCGGAAGCGCTCGGCCACTTCGAGCAGCCGTTCGGTGCCGTCGGGGCGGCGGTTCAGCACCACGTCCTCGCAGGTCTCGCGCAGCTCGGGATCGATGTTGTCGTAGACCGCCAGCTGGCCGGCATTGACGATGCCCATGTCCATGCCCGCCTGGATGGCGTGGTAGAGGAACACGGCGTGCATCGCCTCGCGCACCGGCTCGTTGCCGCGGAACGAGAAGGACAGGTTCGAAACGCCGCCGGAAATATGCACCAGCGGCATGCGCTCACGGATCGTCCGCGTCGCCTCGATGAAATCGACGCCGTAATTATTGTGCTCTTCGATGCCGGTCGCGACCGCGAAAATGTTCGGATCGAAGATGATATCCTCGGGCGGGAAGCCGATCTTCTCGGTCAGCAGCTTGTAGGCGCGCGTGCAGATTTCCACCTTGCGCTCATAGCTGTCGGCCTGTCCGGTCTCGTCGAAGGCCATGACGACGACGGCCGCCCCGTAATTGTGCAACAGCCGCGCCTGGGCGAGGAAATTCTCCTCGCCTTCCTTCAGCGAGATCGAGTTGACGATCGGCTTGCCCTGGACGCGCTTCAGGCCGGATTCGATGATCGAGAACTTCGACGAATCGATCATCACGGGCACGCGGGCGATGTCAGGCTCGGCGGCGATCAGGTTGAGGAACTCGACCATCGCCTTTTCGGAATCGATCAGGCCCTCGTCCATGTTGATGTCGATCACCTGCGCGCCGTTCTCGACCTGGTCGCGGGCGACGTCGAGCGCTGCCGTATAATCGGCATTGGTGATCAGCTTGCGGAACTTCGCCGAGCCGGTGACGTTGGTACGCTCGCCGACATTGACGAAGGGAATGTCCTTGGTCAGCTCGAAAGGTTCGAGGCCTGACAGCGACATGAAGGGACGATGCTCGGGGATCGGCCGCGGCTTGTACTTGGCGACGGTCTCGGCGATCGCCCTGATATGTTCCGGCGTCGAACCGCAGCAGCCACCGACGATATTGACGAGGCCTTCGCGGGCGAAGCTGTCGATCTGCGCGGCCATCAGCTCCGGCGTTTCGTCATATTGACCGAATTCGTTCGGCAGGCCGGCATTCGGATATGCGCAGATGAAGGTGTCGGCGACGCCCGAAAGTTCCTGCAGATGCGGGCGCATGGCGTTGGCGCCGAGCGCGCAGTTGAGACCGATCGTAAAGGGATTGGCATGGCGCACCGAGTTCCAGAAGGCCGACGGCGTCTGGCCGGACAGGGTGCGGCCGGACAGATCGGTGATCGTGCCGGAGATCATCACCGGCAGGCGCACGCCCTTGGCCGCGAAGCGCTCCTCGCAGGCGAAGATCGCCGCCTTGGCGTTCAGCGTGTCGAAGATCGTCTCGATGAGGATGATGTCGGCGCCGCCGTCGATCAAGCCGTCGATCTGCTCGCCATAGGCGGAACGCAGATCGTCGAAGGTGACGGCGCGAAAGCCGGGATTGTTGACATCGGGCGAGATCGAGGCGGTGCGGTTGGTCGGGCCGATGGCGCCGGCGACGAAGCGGCGGCGGCCGTCCTCGCGCTCAGCGCGCTGTGCCGCCCGGCGCACGATCTCGGCACCTTCCTTGTTGAGGTCGTAGACCGCACCTTCCATCTCGTAATCGGCCTGCGCGATGCGGGTCGAGGAGAAGGTGTTGGTCTCGAGAATGTCGGCGCCGGCCTTGGCGTATTTGTAATGGATCTCTTCGATCGCGTCCGGCTGGGTCAGGATCAGAAGGTCGTTATTGCCCTTCTGGTGACAGGCGCAGCCGATGAAGCGTGTCCCGCGGAACTGGTCTTCGTCATAGCCGAGCCCCTGGATCTGTGTGCCCATGGCGCCGTCGAGGACAAGGATGCGTTCGCTCGCGGCTTGTTTCAAAGCCGCGAAAACTTCACTGCCGTCACGCTTGCCCGTTTCCGGACCAAAGAGATTGTCAAACACGGGAGGGCTCCTTGACGTCATAAGACCAGACTTCCAAATCACATAAAGATATCTTTATGTCAATATATGCCTATCGATTTCGTGCTTTGCAAGGCTACAGCGCCGCGCGCCTTTTCAGACGTGCAATGGACGGCCGATGCGATAGACCGATGACAGGCTTGCCCGACCTCTATATAGGCGTTTGCAACGCTTGTGCACGAAATCGGAGGAGCATCATGGCACCCGCAACCGGCAATGCCGCGCTTGGAAACTGGACGACCCGCGCCTATCATCGCGACTGGCTGCTCAAGCAGGCGAACGGCCTCTTCGATTTCTTCCAGCACAATTCGGTCAACCCCAAGGGCGGCTTCTACGATCTCGACGACCGAGGCCGGCCGCTCGATGCCGAGGGCCAGGTTCGCGGCATCCATATTGCCGCGCGCGCCGTGCATTGCTTCTCGATCGGCGCCCTGCTCGGCCGTCCGGGCGCTGCCGACGTCGCCGACCACGGCATGAACTATCTCTGGAACCATCATCGCGACCGGAAAAACGGCGGCTATTTCTGGTCGCTTAACAATGACGGTCCGGTCGATTCCAACAAGCAGGGCTATGGCCATGCTTTCGTGCTGCTCGCCGCCTCCTCCGCAAAGACCATCGGCCATCCGCTTGCCGACGGCATGCTCAATGATATCACCGAGATCCTCAACACAAAGTTCTGGGAAGCCAAGCACGGCGCAATCGCGGAGGAATTCACCGCCGACTGGCAGCCGCTCGACGGCGGCGCCTATCGCGGCCAGAACTCCAACATGCATCTGACCGAAGCGCTGATGGCGGCCTTCGAAGCGACCGGCGACAGGCAATATCTGACCAAGGCCGAAAGCATCGCCGATCTCGTCATCCGCCGCGCGGCCGGTTCGGTCGACTGGCGCGTCGCCGAGCATTTCGACGCCGAATGGAATCTCGACAAGACCTATTATCATCCGAACGAAATGTTCCGCCCGGCCGGCACGACGCCCGGTCATTGGCTGGAATGGGCTCGCCTCATCCTGCAGCTCTGGGCGCTCGGCGGCAAACGCATCGAATGGATGCCGGATGCGGCCAAGGCGCTGTTTGCCCAATCCATGGCGCTCGGCTGGGACAACGACAAGGGCGGCTTCTTTTATACGCTCGACTGGGACGACAAGCCCGCCAAGCGCAACAAGCTCTGGTGGCCGGCCTGCGAAGGTGCGGCTGCCGCCCATTTCCTCAACGAACATCTGCCGAGCGATTTCCACGAGGAGAGCTACCGCAAGATCTGGAACGTGATCGAGCGCGCCTTCATTGACCACAAGAACGGCGGCTGGCATGAGGAACTGACGGAAGATCTCGTGCCCTCGCACTCGCTCTTCCCCGGCAAGGGCGATATCTACCACGCGCTGCAGGCCTGCCTCATTCCGCTCTTCCCGGCAACCGGCAGCCTGACGAAGGGCATCGCCGAGGCCAATGGCAAGCTCTGAGCTTCAGTAACCCGGCGCCGGCAGTTCGGCGCTCGGGTTGCGCTGGAACCATTCGACATCCTCGTTGACGCGGTCGAGATCGTCCTGCACGTCGCGCTGGTCGCGGCGGATGTCGTGCATGTCGTCTTCCAGATCCTCGATCCGCCGGCGCAGTTCCGACCGGTCGCCATCCTTGGCATCCCTCAGCTTGTCGGAAAGCTCGTCAATGCTCATCTCCTTGGAGCTATAGTCGTTCTGCATCGAGTTGAGGCGTTCCTGCAGCCCGTGCTGCTTGCTGCCGAGGTTGAAGCCGCGCAGGAACCCCGGCGCGGTTTCCGGTGGGCAGACATTGGCATAGCCGCTGCCCGCCTGGCCGCGTGAAAGCCCGCTGAGCGGCGTGCAGTAGCGCACCAGGCCCGCTTGATAGCCCTGGAACCAGATCGACTGATCGGGGATGATCTTGACCCGTTCGCAGGATTTCGCATGGGCGGCGAAACGCTGCTGCGGCTCGTAGCCCGCCGCCCCGTCACTCTCACCGATCACCCGCCAGTCGGCGGCGACGCATTCCTCCTTGGACAGCGTGTTGCAGGAGGCAAGGAAAAGGCCGAAGCCGACAATGGCGGCAAGCGCAAGAAACAAGCGGATCATGGCGTCCCGGGGTAAAATAGGAGTGCGATGCCGCAGCTTAGCCGCAGGATAGGGCCGCGTCACCGGAGCGGCGACACGATTTTGCAGTTTTCATGGCTTTTTTCTGTCAAAATCACGGCAGGAAAGGTCGCATCAGAGCGGCGGGGCAAGCCGCAACGTATCCAGATCCTTCGCCAGCATCAGCGCCAGTGCCTCGACCGCGAGATTGTGGTCGTCGCGCTGCGGCAGGCCGGAGACAGTGACGGCGCCGATGCAACCGGTGCCCTTGACGTTGATCGGAAAACTGCCGCCATGCGGCGCATAGTCGGCGCCATCAAGCCCATTGTCTTCGACCGTCTTGCCGTCCTTCTGCAACTTCAGGCCGGAGGCATAGCTGCTGCGGAAATAGCGCAACACCATGTTGCGCTTGCGGCGGACCCAATTGACGTTATCGGGCGTCACGCCAGGGAGTGCCGCGTAAAACACCGGCATCGAATGCAAGGTCACATCGATCGCGATGCCGAGGCCGCGCTCGGTGGCGAGTTCCTGCAGGAGCTTGCCGAGCTGCCATGCCGTCGTCAGGTCGAAAGCGTCGAAGCTCAGCGCTTTCTCCTGCTCCGCGATCCGGCTGAGATCGTTCTCGATTGTCATGGGTAAGCGCTCCTCTGCCGCGATAATCCGTGCAGACCATTCGCGCGGGAGCCGAAAAAGTAAAGCAAAACTTGGGCCTATGGCCTATCGCACCCGTCAGAGCTTCGGCGTCAGCATCTCGAAACGGTCGCGGATGGTGGCGCAGGTATCGCCGCCGAGCCTTGCAATCGCATCGACCGCTGCCGGATCGACATGCAGCCTTTGCGGATCGACGACCCCGTCGCGGTAATGCGCATAGACGATCTCACCCATGACGATCTGCCGCGAGCGGCCGAGTTCCAGCGTCACATGCCGCCGGCATTCGAAGGCGGCCGGCGCTTCGGCGATGAAGGGCGATGCCACCTTCTCGCCCGGCATCGCCGTCAACCCCGCTTCCTTCAGCTCGTCGACGCCGCGCGGATATTTGGCGCCGCAGACATGCATCGCCTCGGCGATGGCGAAGGAGACGATATTGACCGTGAACACCTCGGTCATGCGGATATTGTGGCCGGTGTCCTTGAACGACATGTCGGCATTGTTCTCGACCCCGATCGCAAGGATCGGCGGATCGGCAGAAAGGCAGTTGAAGAAGCTGAAGGGCGCGGCGTTGATCCGGCCGTCCTCATCCACCGTCGTCACCAGCGCGATCGGCCGCGGGATGATCGTGCCGATCATCAGCTTGTAGCGTTCGCGCTCGGTGAGCTGTTTGAAATCGAAGGAAACGGACATGGCTCAGCCGGCTTTCCGGACTGGCGCAAAACCGCTCATCGCCCCGCTGAAGGGTTTCGGCAGCGGCGAGGCATAGGAGCCGCGCTTGCTGGTGGAAAGCCCGAGCGACACCAGCGCCTCGGCCTGCTTGACGGCGGCCGCAACGCCGTCGACGACCGGCACGCCGTAGATCTCCTGCAGCTCGCGCGCCAGATCGGTCATGCCGGCACAGCCGAGCACGATCGCCTCGGCGCCGTCCTCTGAAAGCGCCCGCTCGATCTCGGCCCTGAGCTTGCCGATTGCGCCCGAGGCCGCATCTTCCAGCTCCAGCACCGGGATGTCGGAGGCCCGCACCTTGGCGCGCTCGCCCATGCCGTAGCGGCGCACGAGATTGTCGATCAGCACCCGCGAGCGCTCCAGCGTCGTCACCACGGTGAAGCGCTGCGCCAGGAAGCCCGCCGTCACCACGGCGGATTCGCAAAGCCCGAGGATCGGCACATCGGCAAAGCTCCGTGCCGCTTCGAGCCCGGTATCGTCGAAGCAGGCGATCACAGCCGCGTCATAGCCGACCGCCTGCCGCTCCTGGAGTTCAGAGAGCAGACCGGGGATCGCCAGCGCGCCGTCGTAATGTCCCTCGATGGAAACCGGCCCCATGCGCGACGTCGCGGCGATGATGTCAGTGCCGGAGGCTGCCACCGCACGCGCGGCGGTCGCGGCCTTCTCGGTCATGGAGGCCGTTGTGTTCGGATTGACGATGAGGATGCGCATATCAGTTTATCTTTGCCTGCCGCCGGCTGAGCATCATCATGATACCGAGGGCGATGAGAATGATGGTGAAGGAAAACAGCGTCGTCACCGTGCCGAGCGCATAGAGCACCGGCGTCGTGACGTTGGTCGTCATGCCGTAGATTTCGAGCGGCAAGGTGTTGTAGCTGCCTGAGGTCATCAGCGTGCGGGCAAATTCGTCATAGGAGAGCGTGAAGCCGAACAAGCCGACGCCGATCAGGCTTGGCGCGATCATCGGCAGCACGACATGGCGGAACGTCTGCCAGGAGCTGGCGCCGAGATCGCGCGCCGCCTCTTCGTAAGCCGGCGAGAAACGGTTGAAGACGGCAAACATGATCAGCACGCCGAAGGGCAGCGTCCAGGTGAGATGCGCGCCGAAGGCCGACGAATACCAGGCGGGCTTCAGCCCTCCCTGCTGGAAGACCACGCCGATGCCGAGCGAGATGATGATCGACGGCACGACGAGGCTTGCGACCGTGGCGTAAAACAGCGCGGTCGAACCGCGGAAGCGGCGGCGGAAGGCAAGCCCGGCAAGCAGCGACACGACGACCGTCACCGCCATCACCATCAGCCCGAGGGTGAAGGAACGGCGGAACGAGGCGCCGAAATCGCCGACCGCCTGCTTCTCGAACAGGTTGAAGAACCAATGGGTGGAAACGCCGTTCATCGGGAAGGTCAGGCCGCCGTCCGGTCCCTGGAAGGAAAGGATCAGGATCGCCGAAAGCGGGCCGTAGAGAAACAGTACGAAGATGATGAAGAAGATCGCCAGCAGATAGAATTCCAGGCCGCGTTTTTCGTGGTTCATCTCAAAGCTCCTTGCGGATGTCGACGACGCGCAGGATGGCCGCGACCATCAGGAGCACGACGGCGAGCAGCACCACGGCATTGGCGGCCGCTGCCGGATATTGCAGCAGCGACATCTGGTTCTTCATCATCAGCGCCACCGAGGCGCTCTGGCCGCCGGACATCACCTGCACCGTCGAAAAGTCGGCCATGACGAGCGTCACGACGAAGATCGTGCCGATCGCCATGCCGGGCTTGGCGAGCGGAATGACGACGTTCCATAATATCTGCCAGCCCGACGCACCGGCATCGCGCGCCGCCTCGAACAGCGACCGGTCGATGCGCATCAGCGTGTTGAAGATCGGCGTCACCATGAACAGCGTATAGAGATGCACCATGGCGAGCACGACGGCGAAATCGGAATAGAGCAGCCATTCGATCGGCTGCGGAATGATGCCCATTTTGATCAGCGCCGAATTGACCAGGCCGTTGCGCCCGAGCACCGGGATCCACGAGATCATCCGGATGATGTTCGACGTCATGAACGGCACGGTGCAGACGAGGAAGAGGATCATCTGCGTTGAGGTCTTGCGGATGTGGAAGGCCAGGAAATAGGCGACCCAGAAGCCGATGACGAGCGTCAGCGACCAGACGATCGCGGTGAATTTCAACGTGTTGAGATAGGTCTTCCACGTCACCCACGAACCGAGCGTGTCGGTATAGTTCATGGTGAGGAAATCGGGGTAGAGACCGGCGAAATCGTAGTCCCAGAAGCTGACGACCGCGATCATGGCGATCGGCAGCAGGAAGAAGAAGCCGAGAATGGCGAACAGCGGCGTCGCCTGGAGATAGGATATCGCCGATGGGGAGAGCCTCAGTCCACGCCCGCCGCGCGCGCCCTGGCCGTCCTCCTCCGTTTCCGCTGCGATGGTCGCCATATCCGGTTCTCCGTTCTGATTACGTCAAGTGGAACGAAGGTGCGTGCCGCCCCCTCCATCCGCCTGCCGGCACCTTCTCCCCGCTGGGGAGAAGAGAATCGCGGTGGCGTCCGGGCCACCGGCTTTCCGACAGGGAGGGCTCAAAAAAGACCCCTCCCCAACCCTCCCCACAAGGGGGAGGGAGTTCTCTGCCGCACCGCCTCCGGACTCCCTCGCCCTTGTGGCGAGGGTTGGGGAGGGGAAAACGGCAATCGCATTACGCAGCGATGAACTCGTTCCAGCGGCGGACCATGTAGCGGTCCTCGTCCATGACGGAGTTCCAGCAGGCGACCGCGCCCATGCGGGCTTCGAAGGCTCCGCCGTCGCGAACGGCGCCGGCCTTTTCCATGACCTTGCCTTCAGGCGACAGGATATCGCCCTGTGCCGGCTTGCCCTCGATCCAGTAGCCCCATTCGTCGGCTGTCATGAAGTTCTTGGCCGTTTCCATGCAGGCGGAATAGTAGCCCTGGCGGTTGAGGTAGCCGCCGACCCAGCCCGACGTGTACCAGTTGATATATTCGTAAGCCGCATCGAGCTGCGCGCCCTTGAGGTGCGAGGCAAGGCCGAGGCCGCCGCCCCATGCGCGGTAGCCTTCCTTGAGCGGCTGATACTTGCAGGCGATACCCTTGGAGCGGACGGCGGCGACGGCCGGCGACCACATGGACTGGATGACCACTTCACCCGATGCCATCAGGTTGACCGATTCGTCGAAGCTCTTCCAGAAGGCGCGGAACTGGCCGTCGCCCTTAGCCTTGATGAGGAATTCGATCGTCTTGTCGATCTCTTCCTTGGTCATGTTGCCCTTGTCGGCATACTTGATGTTGCCCATAGCCTCCATGATCATCGCAGCATCCATGATGCCGATCGACGGGATGTTGAGGATCGAAGTCTTGCCCTTGAACTTCGGATCCATGATGTCGGCCCAGCTCGAAATATCGCGGCCGACGAGATCGGGGCGGATGCCGAGCGTATCGGCATTGTAGATGGTCGGAACCATCGTCATCCACTGCGTCGGTTCCTTGGCAAAGGTCTTGGCGCCCGGAGCCTCGACGAAGCCGACCGTGTGCGGCGCCGTGCCCTGGGCGATGACGCTTTCCGGCTTCAGCTTGCCGTTGATGAACAGCGGCACGATCTTGTCGTAATATTTCAGCTTCTTGACGTCCATCGGCTGCAGGACGCCTGTCGGGAACACCTTCTTGGCGATCCAGTATTCGATATCGGCAATGTCGTAGCTGTCGGGCTGGGTGACGGCGCGCTGGGCGGCGGCGTCGGAATCGGTCGCCGTCATCTCCAGCGTGATGCCGAGATCGGCTTTGCACTTCTCGGCGATGGCGTTGATGTTGGAAACACCGGTGCCGAACTGGCGAAGCGTGATGTTCGTCTGCGCCCAGATTGTCGGAAAGCCGGTGATAGCGCCGGAGCCGGCGATGGCGCCGACGGCGGCAGCGCCGGTCTTCAGCAGTGTGCGGCGGGACAGACCCTTCTCCGCCTTGGTCGATGTCGTTTCAGTCGTCATGTCAGTTCCCCTTTTCTTGATATGGAAGGTTCATGGTTCTTGATGGTGATGGCTCACGCCGAGGAGCGGCCGAGAAGCACGGCATCCTCGAGCGCCCAGCTGAGCGCGACGGTGTCGCCGACGGCGACCGGCCGGGCGAAATAGTCGCCGTCGTCTGATATGACGGTGAAATCGTCGCTGCCGGCGCCGATAACGGTGATCTTCACGGAAGAGCCGCGATATTCGATGTTGGAGACGATGCCGTTGAAGCCGAGCGTCCATTCGGTCGCCACCTGCAGGCGCACGCGATCGGTGCGGATGCCGATATCGACGCGCTCGCCGACCTCCCTGCCCGTCCCGCGCACGGAAAAGCTCTGCCCCTCCGGCACCGTCATGACCAGCACCCCGTTTTCGCTCGATGTCACCTGGCCGGACAGCACATTGTGATCGCCCATGAAGCGCGCGACGAAGGCCGTCGCCGGCCGTTCGAAGACCTCGCGGGGTGCTGCGGCCTGCTCGATCCGGCCGTCATTCATGATGACGATGACATCGGCGAGCGCCATCGCCTCTTCCTGGCTGTGGGTGACGTGCACGAAGGTGATGCCGAGCGACTTCTGCGCGCATGCGGATCTTCAGGAACGGATCGAGCGCCGACAACGGCTCATCGAGCAGCAGCGCTTCCGGATCGGTGATCAGCGCGCGCGCCAGCGCCACGCGCTGTTGCTGGCCGCCGGAAAGCTGGGCCGGACGCCTGCTGGCATAGGCCTCCATCTGCATCAGTTTGAGCATCTCGCGCGCCTTCGCCCGCCGCTCCTGCTTGTCGACGCCTTTCATCTTCAGGCTGAAGGCGACGTTGTCGATCAGGTCGAGATGCGGGAACAGCGCGTAGGACTGGAACATCATCGCCGTGCCACGCCTGGCCGGCGGAAAGTCGGTGACCACGACATTGCCGAGCCGAATATCGCCCGACGAAATGCTCTCGTGGCCGGCGATCATGCGCAGCGTCGAGGTCTTGCCGCAGCCCGACGGGCCGAGGAAGCAGCAATAGGAGCCGGCCGGAATTTTCAGGCTGATCGCATGGACGGCCGTCGTCGCGCCATAGACCTTCGAAACGGATACTATATCGATCTCTGCCGCTTTCGACATCATGCCTTCCCCTGTTCGAAAAAGACGATGCATCTGCCGTGCCAAATGCAGTTTTCTGCATCAAACCGTTGCGAAATAAGGATTTTATATCAACAGAAGTTTCAAGGGCGAATTATAGGCAGAACCGCATCTGCTCACGATTTAGGCTATCGTGCGCGATTTGTGCAAAAGATCGTATACAATTTCAGCGTCACTTCGGGCACAAATTCTATTTAACTTTTGCCGCGAACACGGATATGGTTTGCCGACCATCAGGAAATCGATTTCATGAAATCCGCTGCCAAGGCTCAGCAGGCCGACGACTCCGCCGAGACCGGCGCGCAACAGATCCGCGATGCCATTCGCGAAGCGATCGTCGAGCGCAGGCTCTCGCCCGGTACCAAGCTTTCGGAAAGCGATGTCGGCAATCTCTTCAATGTCAGCCGCACGCTTGCCCGCGCCGCCCTGCAGGCACTCTCCTATGAAGGCCTCGTCAGCGTCGAGAAGAACCGCGGCGCTTTCGTCGCTTATCCCTCGCCTGATGAGGCGCGCCAGATCTTTTCCGCCCGCCGGCTCGTCGAACCCGGCATATTGCGCGAGGCAGCCGCCCGGATCACGCCGGATGACATCGCCCATCTGAGACAGCTGCTGCTGGAAGAAGGCCGCCTGATGAGCGAGCGCGGCCAGACGGCGCGCCGAGCCGAGATCAAGGCATCGGGCGATTTTCACCTGACGCTGGCGGCGATATCCGGCAATGCCATCATGCAGCGCTTCATGGAGGAACTCGTTGCCCGCTCATCCCTCGTCATTGCGCTCTATGGCCAGTCGACCGCATCGAGCTGCGGCCACTCCGAACATGGCGACATCATTTCGGCGATCGAAGTCAAGGAACTCGACCGCGCCTGCCAGCTGATGCTGCATCATATCGCCCATATCGAGGCCGACCTCGATCTGCGCGAACGCAAGAGCCTCGGCCTCAAGGAAGCCTTCGAGCTCTGAACACGCAAAGGGGGAGCGCAGCTTTCGCCACCCCCGCTTTCGTTTCAGACCGAAGGCTGAAGCCTTACCAGGGTGTCTCCTTCGGCAGCGTCTCGAAGGCCGCGAAAATTTCCTCCGCGGTTTGCGGCTCGCTCGACCGCAGTCGGACGGTTCCGTCGCGCCCAATCAGGATCAGGCCGAACTCACCGGCCGGCGGTCCCTGCAGCCGCGCGCGAATATCGTCGGCATCGAGCTCCCAGTCATCGTCGAACAGCGCGAACGCGCCGCCGCCGGCAATGGTGAATACCTCGACGTCTTCCTCGATGAGGCGCATTTGCGCCTTGCGCAGCCATTCGTCCTGAATGATTGGACGGTCGTCTTGCGCGTCGGCGAAGATGATCAATACCCGCTTCCTGTCGCGAAACTGCTCCAGCGATTGCGGAAGCTCCGGCTCATGCCTGGATGCGCCGATGATTTCATGAACGATGGATTTCAGCATGATGCTCGTTCCTCGGCCGTCATCACTACAGAATTGCGCGTACAGAATTGCGCGTCCGAAGACGCGAGGCGCCGTAGTGGCGGGCTGTGCGGACTAAACGGCTGGGGATGAGCGAGGTTCCGCCGAAAAGCGGAAAAGGATCGCAGCCATGGCCGCGATCCTCGTCCTGTCAGTCGCGGCTCTGGTCTTCGGCCGCGTGGGCCGAAACGGCGACGAGATCCGCCGTGCCGTTGGCGAGAAGGCGCTTGCGCACCAGCACGCGCATGACGCGTGCCGCCGTCGAGAAGGTCATCTGGTCGAGCGGGCCTTCGCCCTCCCACGGCTTGGTCAGCCGTTCGGTGACGGCGCCGACGATATTCATCGGCACGATGTCGGTGCATTCGCGCATGGCTTCGAAAACGAAGCTGATGGGGATGATCCGTCCTTCGTGGGTCACGATCGGCTCGGTCAATTCGCTATCCCATTCCTCGAAGGCATAGAGCGCTTCGCGGAACAATTGCTGGAGGGTAAACGGCGCGTGGCCGTTATGAAGTGGCGGCAGTGCATTCATCATGTCTGTCTCCTCTTGTTGGATTGAAGCCAAGTCCTCCGGTATCGGTCGGCATCAACGCGGGAACGGAAAATATTGCCCCTGCGGACCGAATAACACGATTGATTCTATAGAGTAACGTGCCGGGGATAAAGCCATTTATCGGCCGCCGCGAAAGCCAATTTCATAACCGGCTGAAATTCCTGCATTTTTTAGGCGAAATTTTCTCAGGCAGCACCCTTTTGGAAAATTCATGCCACCCGCATTCAGGCGCCCCAAAACGGTACGACGAGGCGAAAAAACCCTGAAAAATCACGGAACCTTTGTCGTTGTAATTTGTTTTGTTCTCATAATTCGCAAAACAGTCTGGGGTTATCACCAATGACGCAAATCCGTGAGCCGGAGCGCCGAAGCAGAATCCTGCGCGGCCGCCCCTATAGCCTTGATGAATTCGCTTCCAAATATGGCCTGCTGAGCGATCAGGCCGAAAGCCTGTTCACCCGTTTCGGGCCCTCCTCTATCGAACTCGACCTGCTGATGGCAGCCAAACGCCGGTCGCCGGTTCTGCCGGACAGAATTGCCGAATAACACTTTGACGAGTGGAATGGATAGATGAGCGACAGACGCCACGAATGGATCAGCAAAAGAGCTTACGCGATCTGGGAAGAACAGGGCCGGCCCATTGGCCGCGACGACGAACACTGGCGCCAGGCGGTTGCCGAACGCGATGCGCTTGAGCGCACGAAGGCCTCTTCCGATGGCCGCGAGGTGCTGGTGAAGTTTCGCCCGAGATCGCAGCAGCCCGAAATGCCGCGGCAAGACTGGGTCAATCCTTCCACAATGGTCGGCTGACCCCCTATCCCAAGCCGGCTTCAGCCGTTCGGCAGTGCTCGTCCATTGCCGGAGCCCCCCGTGGCGGCCTCGTCCTTAGAGGCCCCTGCGGGGCGCATCAGGATGAGGGGGAGCGGCGTCGCCGCTTGCCTCCCCGGAGAGCAGAACGGCAAGCCAGACTCTGCACGGCACCACTCAGTACCACACGGCATACCGATCGCCCGCCTGCCACACGGCCGCCGATCAGCCGCTGCCACGCCACACACCAATCAACCCTCATCCTGAGATGCGCAGGCCGAAGGCCGGAGCCTCGAAGGACGGAGGCGGGTGATGGGTGCTGCGGCCGCATGTATAGCCGGAGCGGACCCCGGTGGCCGGCCTTGCTCTTCGGAGCCCTGGCACTTCAGGATGGAAAGAGGGCTCGGCTTGCCTTTCGCAAGAGAGCGTCAGCGACCGCACGGCGTAACCGTTTCCACAAACATCATCGCTCCCGCCGCAAAGTCTCCATCACTCGTTTCGGAACAAGTCGATGAAATAATGCGGATTTCTTAACCATAGATCCAGAACGCAGAGTCCGATCCTTTCACCGCCAAATCGAATCACGACATGAATGAAGACGTATTCATCGGCAGTTTTGCAGAGCAGAAAGGCTGTGGGATTTGCCTGCCGACCGGCGTGGGTGTCCTGCCTGAATTGCGGAGAAAAGGCTGAGCCGTTCGGGAAGGCCGATCGTCAGAAAGCGTTGGTTTCCTGGCAGAGCGCCCGGTGAACCTCGGTCCAGAACAGTGCCAGTGGCCTGTCGCCGTTGCGTTCGGCAACGAGGGCGCGGATCAGCGCTTCGGAGCCTGCCATGTCCTGCCAGCTGGATTTCAGGCCCTTGGCGGCCTGTTGGCATTCGGCAATCTCGAATGGTCTCTTGCTGTCCATATGAGGTCTCCTCATGACAGGCGCTAGCAGATGGGACCCGAATTGTCATTCCCCGCATATGTGGGGATGCCTTGTATTTATGACGGCCCTCGCGGTAGGATTGAGGGAATTGGGGCAGTGGAAATGATTGAGAATACCTATAGCGAAAAGTTCGAGTCCGCTTTCGAACAGATCAAGGCCGCGGCCAATGTGGATGCCGCCATCCGCATTCTGCAGGCGGAATATGGCCTCGATTTCGTCACATACCATCTCGCCCAGACGATCGCCAGCAAGATCGATTCGCCCTTCGTGCGCACCACCTATCCGGATGCCTGGGTCTCCCGCTACCTCCTGAACAGCTATGTGAAGGTCGATCCGATCGTCAAAGAGGGCTTCGAACGCCAGCTGCCCTTCGACTGGAGCGAGGTCGAGCCGACGCCGGAGGCCTATGCCATGCTGGTCGACGCCCAGAAGCACGGCATCGGCGGCAACGGCTACTCCATTCCCGTCGCCGACAAGGCGCAGCGCCGCGCCCTCCTGTCGATGAATGCCCGCATACCGGCTGACCAATGGGCCGAACTCGTCCGCCTTTGCCGCAACGAATGGCTCGAGATCGCTCACCTGATCCACCGCAAGGCCGTCTACGAGCTGCATGGCGAGAACGATCCGGTGCCGGCACTGTCGCCGCGCGAAATCGAATGCCTGCACTGGACGGCGCTCGGCAAGGACTACAAGGATATTTCGGTCATCCTGGGCATATCCGAGCACACCACGCGCGATTATCTGAAGACCGCCCGCTTCAAGCTCGGCTGCGCGACGATCTCGGCCGCCGCCTCGCGGGCCGTGCAATTGCGCATCATCAATCCCTAGAGCCTTTCCTGGTCAGATTGAAGCATTCTGTTGGCTCAAACGGAGTCGGATGGTCGACCCGCCGGCGCGCGGCGTAGCCCGGCTCTACGGCCAAGCCGACCGGTCGATCAGCCGGCCCGTTTCAGCCAACCCTCCGGCAGATTTGCCTGGCAAATCTGCAAGAGTTTAGAATCGCCGGACGCACCTGTTGCTTCGCATGGCGAAGCAGTGCGGCCGGTGGGCCGGGCATCTCTACGCCGGGGCAGAGGCGATAGGCTCGGACGTATCTTGAGGTATGCCCGTCGCCAATCGCCTTTGCCCTCACGAAAACCTGCTCCGGCAGAATGCTTCAAGCTGACCAGGAAAAGCTCAAGCTCGTTTGTCGTCGCATGTCGTGATCGCAAGATCTCAATTTTGCGCGGCAGGCTCTGCCCCCCTCATCTGAGGGGGCCCATCTGAGGGAATTTCCGATCCGGCCCGCCTGAACCATTCTGCCTTCCACGAACTTGAAAACGCTGGAGGGCAAAATGTTCGTTATCATTCAGGCACATGAGTATCAGAAATACGCTGCCGTACTCGACCAGATGTTTCGCCTGCGCAAGAAGGTGTTCGCCGATACGCTCGGCTGGGACGTGCCCGTCATCGGCCCTTACGAACGCGACAGCTACGATTCGCTGGCTCCCGCCTATCTCGTCTGGTGCAACGACAACCGCACCCGTCTTTATGGCGGCATGCGCCTGATGCCGACGACGGGCCCGACTCTTCTCTACGACGTGTTCCGCGAGACCTTTCCCGATGCCGCCGATCTCATCGCCCCCGGCATCTGGGAAGGCACGCGGATGTGCATCGATGAAGAGGCGATCGCCCGGGATTTCCCCGGCATCGATGCCGGCCGCGCCTTCTCCATGATGCTGCTTGCGCTTTGCGAGTGCGCGCTCGATCACGGCATCCATACGATGATTTCCAACTACGAGCCCTACCTCAAGCGCGTTTACAAGCGCGCCGGCGCCGAAGTGGACGAACTCGGCCGCGCCGACGGCTACGGCAAATATCCCGTCTGCTGCGGCGCCTTCGAAGTATCGGACCGCGTGCTGCGCAAGATGCGCGCCGCCCTCGGCCTCACCCTACCCCTTTATGTCAGGCACGTGCCGGCTCGCTCGGTCGTGACCCAATTCCTGGAGATGGCAGCATGAACCGCCTCGCTGAAACCGCCACGCAGAAGGATATCGGCGCGCTGGAACGCCATGTTCTCGCATCCCGCGACCTCGCTACGCAGATAGGGGATCCCTTCCTCTCCTATCTCCTCTCGATGGCGCTGTTCACGATCTACGAGAAGAAAGCCCATCACGAGAACGAGGCGCTGAAGAGCAGCTTCAGCTGAGGGCGCTGTTCCCCTCCGCCGTGCCTGAAGACGAGCCATGTCTCCCGGCGCCTCGCGCGCAGCCGCAAAACCAGTCCCCGTTTTGCGGCTGCGCGGTGTTACTACGTCATCAGGGAATTGATCGTCGAAATCAACGTGTCGTGCATATAGGGCTTCGGCAGGAAAGCGGTATTGGCGGGTAGCGCCATCGGATCGAGCCGCACCATGCCCGAGGTGATGATGATGCCGATGTTCGGCCGCATCGCCCTCACCCGATTGGCAAGCTGGAGACCGTCCATCGAGCCGGCCATGTTGACGTCGGTGAACAGGATATCGACATCCTGCCTGCCCTTCAGCACCACCAGCGCCTCATCGGCATTCGCCGCCTCCAGCGCCACGTGGCCGACATCCTCCAGCACATCGAGGATATTGAACCGGATCATCGGCTCATCCTCCACGATGAGCACCACGGCACTGTTCAAAGCCACCATCTGCGATCGCCCTTTTCATGCGGAAGGTCACTTGAATAACTGTGGTCCGCGCGGGAAGCTTCCAGTGGCTGCCCACGAAATATGCATCGTCCACAGATGCGTGCGCTCTCCGCTTGTGGCTCTTCCCGATTTGCGTTAGAGCGGAACCCGTGCCGCGGGAACCATTGCCCCGGCACCCAAGCGCCGGACACCCGGCGCCAAGGGCCTGTAGCTCAATGGTTAGAGCCGGCGGCTCATAACCGCTTGGTTGGGGGTTCGAGTCCCTCCGGGCCCACCATTTCCGTCTTCGGACGTTGTTTTTCCATGATTTTTTCCTTGATTTGTCTCACCGGAAATCCGGCTCGATGAAAGTGGGACATTTTTGCGGGCCACGTAGGTCTTCCGACGCTCGAAACCGGCATCGATAATCCGTTTTGACTGGGCGGCCTTCGTGTAGTGCTGCGCCATCTTGGAATCAGACCAGCCAAAGATCGCCATCAACTGATGTTCGGTAGCACCTGCCTCGGCGAGGATGGTCGCGGACGCCTTTCTGAGGCCGTGCGACGAGCATTCCGGCAAATCGGCATCATTGCACCACTGGCGCATCTTATTGCCGAAGCCGTTCCCGCTGAACGCCTTGCCGTATTCGGTGACAAGGAAGGTCGGCTGATCATGCGTGATCGCGTCCAACGCCTCGCGTAGCTCGTCTGTGACAGGCAGGCTAAGCGACTGCGCATATTTGCCGGAACCCTTTTCGGGAATGAATTCGATCCGGCCGCCGATCAGGTTCCGCCAGCCGAGCTTGACAAGGTCCGAGCGTCTGACCCCCAAATTCAGCATCAGTTCCATTGCAAGCCGGGCCATCGAGCCGAGCGGATAGGCGGCGCGGTAGCGCGCCAATTCCGCTTCGCTCCAGGTGTGGAAACCGGGCGACTTATGAATTTTGGTGACGCCATTCGCGGGGTTGAACGTCGCCAGCTCGGCGCTGATAGCCCAATTGAACAGCGCCTTTAGATACTTCACCAGTTTGTCAGCCGCGCCCGGCGTGCCGCTGCGCTTCATCTGGCTGGCCTCGATGTCGGATTTGCGAATCTTCTTGAACGGCAGTTCGCCCACATTGACGCAATAGCGATTGAGAACGCTCTTCTTGTCTTTCTGCGTGGCCGGAGACTGGCTTTGAAACGCCTTGGACCGATAATAGGTCTCGACCAGCCAAAGAACCGAACCCGGCTCTAGGCGGGAAACCGGGACAGTTTTCTCGCCACGATCGCCAGCCAGAACGCGATGATATTCCTCGGTAAACGCTTGGGTGACGCTGCCAGCCTCGTCCAGATAGGCGGACGTCATGCGATATTTCGGCATGTTTGGCAGGCGGAGATAGAACCGCTCATTGCCGTGCCGGTCGATATCCCGCGAGCAATATTTGAAGGGGACGCGCTGGCTACCCAACCGCGTGATCAAACGGGTTTTCGCCATCGTCTTCGTCTCCGCTCAAGCCCTGTTCTTTGATGTCGTACCAGGACGCGCGGATTTCCTCGGCATCCCAACGGCGCAGTGCGCCGATCTTCACGCCTTTCGGCATAAGGCCACGGCGAACCCAGTCGTCAAAGGTGCCCGTCGAGACGTCGAGAAGTTCCGCCGCACGGACGCGGCTGACTGCGACCTTGTAAATGGGGCGTGGGGCCAGCGCTTCAGCTTGCTGCTTCATGTGCCGCTCCTCACGCTCTGGAGGCGCTATGAGCAAGCGCCAAAGCCTTCTGCTTGGGCTCGATCATATTCGCCGCAAGATACTCATCCACCGCGTTTTCCGGCAGAAACAGACTTCCGCCGATCCGCACATGCCGGATTTCCTGCTTCGCAATCAGATTGCGTATGCGTGCGACCGGCCATCCGGAACGGTCTGCAAGTTGTTTGGGTGACAAGAGTTGCGCCTGCATTGGAAATTCACCTCCAACTGATGATAGAATGATATGAACACGAAAGAATCACACCAAGCTCAAAAATGCAACGCGATTATCAGAAAAATAATAATTCGATGCAAGGCACGCTGCTCATTCAGATGGGCAAACGTTTGGCGATGATCCGGGAAAATTCGGGATTGAAACAGATCCCCTTTGCGGAAGCGCTTGAGGTCTCCCAGGGCGGCTACAATACCTATGAACGCGGCCAACGAGAGATCCCCGTTCGCGTGCTGCGCGCGCTCTACACGAAGTTCAACGTCAATCCA
The DNA here is from genome assembly GCF_047532935.1 of Rhizobium sp. IY2. Taxonomy (NCBI): domain Bacteria; kingdom Pseudomonadati; phylum Pseudomonadota; class Alphaproteobacteria; order Hyphomicrobiales; family Rhizobiaceae; genus Rhizobium; species Rhizobium sp. IY2. Next base: position 351,342 of record NZ_JBLKNU010000001.1, on the reverse strand, counting down.
GTCTGGATGATGACCGGGGAAGGCAGCTCCTACAATCGAGACACGGTCGATCTGTATCACGAGGTCACCAACCAAGTTGATGCCTTCATCGTGCGGGAAAACTGTCAGGTGGAACCGGATAAGCGCTTGAAGCTCATCCGGTTCCTGATCGACTACGCCGAACAGCACGGCGAATTCACAGAGGAAATTGCAGAGAAATATCTGAGGTCAGCGATATGAGTAAGTCGAGCTTTGAACAGAAAATCGAACAGGGTTTTTACACGATCGGCCGCCAGCGTGATCAACTGGCATCCGAAAAGCGAAAACTGGCGAGGCGATTGCGCTATGCCCAGCATTCGGCCCGGCTCACGAGCCTTTCGAAGCAATACGATTTCGGCATGGTCTTCTTCGGAGCAATGGGTGCTGTCTCGCTCATTTTGTTCGATGCAAGCAGCGGCTCCGATGCTTGGTTGACGCCCGTGCTTGGCTTTTCAATGATGCTGTTCGCGTGTGGTAGCGCGCTGAGAGGCCGAAAGATGGTCAGCCGGATCAGATGCTTCCATAGCCGTTTCAGTAGCTGGCAATTCTAAGCATATGAACCATAGCCTTACTTTTCGTAACATTGCCTCTCTCACGATATCAGAAGGTATATGTAGATCGGTAGGCAGGAAAATTTCGGCGGGAAATTTCCATCCGAACTCCATCAAGGATTGAATGATTAAACACTATCGATCATAAGTCAGCAGTGTCTGGGCATACTAAGCGTGCCGACGCCGGGTGATCAAACGATTGAAATGCTGGGAGAAATTATGGTTCCGTTGGAAGAGTATCTGCAGTCGGACTATCTGGTTCATTGCCAGGACATGTCGACGCTAACCGCAGCGATTTCGGAAGCGACATCGCTTCTAAGACTGTCGAATACGAACAACGGGTGGCCATACGAGTGCAAAAGCTCTGAAGCGGTCGACATTCCGCAAACTGTATCCCACGGCACTACTGCTATGGTGCTGACTGCCATCGGACGAGCGACTGGATTCTGCTCAACTACCTCAGGAACACGCGCACGCCTGATTAGCGATAAATCAATAGATGATTTACTGTTAAAGAATGTTCTCAGGTTGTCCGAAAGCATGCAGAAGGAAGGTAAGGAAGGTAAGATAGTCCCAACATCAAGTACCTTTGGTGAGGGAAATCCACTTACACTTAGTCATATCGTTGATCTTCTTGCTTCACTGAAGCCGGATCGGGTTCTGGTAGATCTTGATGCGTCCAAAAAGGCCGATATTGTAAGAAATCTCGAAAATATCGAGAACTCGATTCATGCGGCACGTACAAAATTGGATGGTATGATATCCGATACACTGTCCCAGCACCAAACCCAACTTCTGGAAAGGGAACGTTCCCGTTACTATCGTAACGCATTTGTGCCAATGCGCGCGGTTCGCGCGGCGATAGGCTTTGCGGGTCTTGGCAAGCTGGATGATCTCAATAAACGCCTTCCACTTCTCCGAAATTTTTTCGAAGTGATGTTGCATGAGCAATTGTCATTTAGCGCTATTCCCGACAGCAGATTCGATGCGGCTGAACTCGTTTTCAGTCTAGAGGGGCTTGTTCTTTGCGCACGCGAAGCTGTCGATGAAAAGCTATTCTATCGCGTTTTGGAAGTGCTGGGAGAAAAGCAGAACACGAGCGCCCACTGGCGGCCAAGCAAGCCATTTCTTGCTGCAAAAACCGGCGAGATTTTTCTTCCGCTAAGTGTGGAAGTAGCAAATTCGCTGATGCGCTCCATAGCGATCATGGATAGTGGGCGCTTCCACGACACCTACACATCCAAAGGCGCACCATTGCTCAAGCGCTTCTGGAGCTGGCTCCAAGCGAGAGCAGTACGTCTGCAGATTGCTGGTGAAGACTGCCTCGGCTGGCACTCTGAGCACATCAACTCCCCTGAGGTCGTACATCCATGGGATACCAGCTTGGTAGTTGAATTTATGATCAATTACCACGAGCTTTTAGATCGGGAAATCCAGAATACAACTCTAATTTTGTCCGGCCTGCAATGGAAATACATGCCTTCTCTCACAGGCGCTAAGAAATACTCCAATTGGAGTGAAGTCATAGAAGAAATGGACCCTTCAATTGGCGGGGAGCAGAAAATCCAGGTTTATCGCCGCATTGGAGAGGATTTTGTTCAAGGCTGGGCAGATGAAAAACCGAATAATTTTTCAATGATGCTTTATGGCCCTCCTGGAACGGGTAAGACCAGCGTGGCTGATAAGCTCTGCGAATATTTGGGCATGCGGCAAATAACTGTCACCGTGAGTGATTTTCTTGGCGATGGCGGAGCGAATGTCGAAAGTCGCGCAAAGGCAATATTCCAGACACTAACGCATCAAAGACGTGCGGTAATTCTGTTCGATGAGATCGATAGTTTTCTCCTTGACCGAGATAGTGAATTCTACAAGAAGCAGGATAGCCTCTTCCAGTTTTTGACACCTGGTATGTTGCCCAAGTTCAACAACTTGCGAGCTGCAGAGCGCTGCATCTTCATAGTCGCGACGAACTACGACAACCGAATTGATCCAGCGATTAAGCGGACCGGCCGCATTGATAAAAGATATCTGCTGCCGCTCCCTGATTCCAAGCGACGGGAACTAACACTTGGGAAGTTCGGCCTCGCTCAAGGTGCTTTTTCGACGGAGTTAAAAAAGGCCTCCGTGTTGTTTGGTTTTGGTGACTTGAAGAATGCCGCCCGATCCGAAAAAGGCGATCCTAGCCAAATTATCGAAAGTCTCAAAGACGCGGCGAAAGCGACAAGTTTCAAGTCTTACCTGAGGCGCCTAAAGAACGACGCAGCAGACTTTCCTGTGGAAGAGTTCGCTGATTTGCTTAGGCTGGCCGAGGACGCAGGCGGGTGTCTCGAACTAGAGAAACTAGCCGAAGCAGAACTCAGTCTTCTGGACAACGACTATTCCGATTTGAAGGTCAGGCTCAATGGTCTACGCGGTAAAACCGACGGTTGATAATCTAAACGCGGTGCATTCCGCCGTTCTCCAGGCATGGGACTGTGCGTTAGGTCCGAAAAAAGTAATCTACCTTAGCGGCCCGATAACGACGGGTCGCGCATTTGTCGAGTCGCTTCGTCTCGGTAAGACACCCCATCGCGAAGCGCTAATCCGCAAGAATTCTGAATCGCTAATTCAGGCTGCAAATGACCTGCGTACTCGATTGAATGAAATAGTTCTGGAGCCTGCGAGCCTGCATGTTACCGGTTGGGGACAGGTTGAATATCTCGACCTTTGGAGGGAGTGCATCAAGAAGCATGCGCGGATTGTCATGTTTATGTCCGATTGGGAGTATAGTGTCGGTTGCGTTACGGAGTTTAGTTTTGCCAAGTCGCTCGGGATGAGAACCGAGAACATTGACGGTACTGAACTAACCAGCGTAGCCGCTTTTAGACTGTTGGACTCAGCTCGTATCGGGTTAGCTCCTGATCAGCAGCATCCGCGGCTTAAGCCTCTCTATCAAGCTATAGAGATGGCGCTCTCAAACTTGGCTGCGCAGCATCGTCTTGGATAAGAGGCTTGGAGATTCCTCTCGCGAAAGGTGGGGATATTAGAAGCTTGATAACCACTATCTGGCAAACTTCGTTTAAGCTGCCGGAGAAGAGTCTAAAAAGCCCAAATGGGCAACGAGAGCGAGGAGGATTTCATGGCTTTTTATAAAGACGAATCTCTCAATGAGCTCGCGCTCGATCGTAATGTCGCGCAATTCGTAAGCTTTGCACCTGCTTCTAAAGGCTCACTCAAGCAACGTTTTTGCCGAGTTGCAGGTTATGAGCCAAATTACGTGTTCCCGACACTGGAAAACGCCATCAAGGTTCTCCTTACAACGAGCGTTGACGGATCCGTAAATATTCGGAGCTTTTTGCCTGACGACCCTCGTAGCAAGGAATTCGTATACGGCCTGACGAGAGTCGATACCGTTCTAGCCGAGATGCGACGGCTCTCAGCATCTGGACTATTCCTAATCGTCAATGAGACCATCGATGTCGGGGACGGTGGTGTATCGGGCGTTGTACAGAGCGACGTCATTGAGTTCGCTCCAGATGACACTCCCCGTTGCGTCGAGAAGCCAGGCACAGCGTCGCTGCCATTTACATTGGGAATGGATGTACTGGAGACTGTTTACGGGTTCCGGCCCCAGCTTCAATCGGTGCGTGGTGAGAGGATCGAGTTCAGTATACATCCTCGCCCGCAAGGCTGGATGAAGACTCACACTCTCATATGGGAACGAGAGGTTGGGGTCGTTGGTGAAGCTACAGCCAAGAGTTCTTGGCCAAATCGGTTTAGCCGGCATATTGGCGACAAAGCATTTGGATTGCTCATCGCACATAAATTGGGGCTTCGGGTTCCGAGAACGACAGTTATTAGTCGTCGACTAGCACCTTTCGTATTCGGAAGTGAAACGCGCAGTGGCGAAGTGTGGGTTAGAACCGCTCCAACAGAGCCTCAACCTGGCCGGTTTACAACGGTAAAGGGTTGGATCGATCCCTTTAAGCTCCTCGCAAAAGAAGACCCTTCCGGGGAGTTTATTGCTTCTGTGCTATGTCAAGCAGCCGTTCCGGCTACTTATTCGGGTGCAGCTATTGCGGGTGGTGACAACAGCGTAATTATTGAGGGCACGGAGGGAGAGGGAGACCGCTTCATGCTCGGTCTCGACTTACCTCAGAAACTCCCTGACAACGTCTTTGAAGAAGTGAGATCTACATTCGATAAGCTGCACGAGTTGCTTGGTCCTGTGCGTTTCGAGTGGGTTTTTGACGGCTTAACAACATGGGTTGTCCAATTGCATCGTGGCGGCACCGAAACTATAACTGGAGTTCTTGTGCCCGGGGATGCGTATAAATGGACGAGAATTGAAGCTGTATTGCCATTGGAAGACATTCGCGATCTAGTGCTTCAGGTTGAAGATGGAGCTGGATTAGTTATCGTGGGAGATATTGGTCTTACCAGCCACATTGCTGATGTGGTACGCAAAGCAGGTCATCCGGCACGCGTCGAAAGAAGCATCGCCGCTTAAAATTCATTCCTTATTCTTTTACTACCGGTGTCATGTTTTGCGGTCATCGAATGCGAGGGCGTTCGCTGTGTTAGCCCTTGACAAGGTACAACATTTGCGTGCCACCAGAAGTATTGGGAGTGGCAATAGTCGCAGCAATTCCAAACAGCAGATTCGAAATTTCCCTTTCAGGAATAGCAAGTTCCCTCGCAATGTGGGACGTTGATATTCCTTCAGACCAAAGCGCCGTAAGGATTTTTCTCCAGACCTGAGATGTTTCCCGTTCCATTGCGTCGGGTTCGTTTTCCCTGCCGAGTTTGTTTAGTTGGATATAATTGCCGCGATAATGCCATTCGGAAATCAGTTCGTTTTTACGAAGTGCATAATTTAGCGCCGCCGCCGAAACTCCCCATCGCTTTTTCCATTGGATGATCTGCCGCAAAGACTGGGCTCGCGGGAGCTTAGCTACCAGATCATTTGGTGGAATTAGGAGGGCAGACGCAAATGCGTTTGCCTCATCTTCGGCAGTTTTGTGGTTCGAACCCGTGTGCCGATGCATAACTAGGTGACCAAGCTCGTGAGCGGCATCAAACCGACTGTGCTCAGCGGTCTTGAGCGTATTTAGGAAGACATACGGCTTTTCATTTCTCCAAAATGAATAGGCGTCGAGGTGGCGTGTTTCCTCGACAAGAGAGAAGACTCTTACCCCATGAGCTTCCAGCAGATTCACCATGTTGGCAATTGGCTTTTCACCAATTCCCCATGCGGCACGAACGGCCGCAGCGGCCGCCACCGGAGTTTGATTATTTAATTGGGGAATAGAATGTTCGGGAAGCTCGAAGCGGTGTCGAATCCAGTCATCAATTTCGAAAGCAAGCGCACCGGCCGCCAAGGCCGCGTCACGCGGGCCCGCAGTTAAAGAGCGCAATGAACGAAAGCTCACACCGTCAGGCGATGGGTAATCAACGCCCGGCTTTTCGAAAAACGAACGGCTATATCCTGAGATCGCGCACAGGCGATCCATTAGCTGTTCACTAATTTCGCCCCCTTGCTCCATTCTCTGTACTGTTTTGCGATCAACGCCTAGGCGTTCGGCAAACGCCATTTTGGTCAGACCGAGCCTCAGTCTGACCAAATCAATTCTCTCTGGATTAGGCATGGCTATTTTCGTTTTACGGTGATGTCGATAATCTCGAACGCGTCGTCATCAGCGCGCTCAGAAATTTTCTCCTCTGAGCCATCCAACAGGATAATGCGTTTCCCAAACTGGGTGAAATAGCTTCCGTCGAAATCGACAGGGAGAGACAGTTCGGCACCAGTGGGCAAATTATCGTCAATACGTATGCCAAGTAGCCAGGTTTCATATCCGTCTGCATCTACAGGAGCCTCAATCGGCACCAAGCCGGGAAGCCAAGCGGTACGATTGCACAGCGACTTGCGTCTGCTGACTTCGCCTTTCGGGGATTTGTTCGACGGGGTTTGCAACCGATTGCCGGCGCCATCATCGAAATTGCATGGCACAATTCTGACCTTGGCCTTAGGGTTTTTCACGGCACACTGGTTATTGGTATCGTCCTTCTCCCAGCCTTTTGGCACGAGAATTTCCCGAAGTTTACGTCCTGCACGAGCGTACACCATCATATTTGCGAAACCGACAGGATCGTTGTCAGTGCAAAGCGCTCTCTCACTCTCTGCGAATCGGATAGACCGGACAAGTTCGTCACGAGTTAGGCCCATATGGGCAAGATGATTATCGACGTCATGCTGGTCCGCTACGATTGCCGCTTCCATATCCATGTCCCAAATTTCTTCATCAAATGATGTAGCAAATTGCGACATTCCGGTCAATGCGGCTCTGCGATTATTCCTGGCGTTCGTTTATATTTAGCTGACAAGCTTTGCCCGGTCCTTTACCAATATCGGCGATATCAGAAATTGCCGTAGGATCGGTAGACGAGTGAGCCAGCGTTTCCGCCACGTTTCCAGCCAATTCCAGCGCGCTATCGCAAAGCTCGGGTGATGCGACGACGAAGCAGAGGAAAGCCGATATCTGCCTCCTTCGCGACCATCTGCCTCCATCTCGGCGAGGGTAGCCCGTTTTCCTATCCTCATAAGCGTCTCACTAGATGGGGTGCGATCGGTATGCACTATTACAGCCCACTTTAATGGGTTGAATATCTTCAATTTTCGGTATAATTGATCCATTAAAGGGGTCAATAGATGCGACTGACGCTTCAAACTCATTTTGATAGCAACTGGCATCACGCCGCGACGCTAGAACTCAAGGACGACGCGGCCGGCTTCCAGGGCGCCTCCATCGTCGATTACGATCTCGACTATTTCGTCACTGTCGCATCGGCGGAATTCGCGGCCGGAAAAACGGTCCGCGACCATCGCGCCTTGTCGGTCCGTTATCCCGTTGATCTCGAAAATCGATATAGTCGCAGCTGGCCGCCGTTCCTTTTGGATCTTATGCCACAGGGACATGCACGGCGAAAGCTTGCCGATCACCTCGGCCTTGCGGAAGGCTCGCGCGCTTCTGATCTCCCGCTGCTCCTGCGATCGGCGACTGGGGGCATAGGCAATATCCGGATAAAAGAAGCGGCCGAGGCCGAAACGGAACGGCTGCGCGGTGTTGAGCGCCAAGGGGTGACAGAAGCGGAAATCCTTGAACGGTCAGATCGCTTCATGGAAGTCGCCGACCGCTTTGGAATGCTAGCCTCCGGCTCAAGCGGCCTGCAAGGCGAATGGCCGAAGGTCTCGATGACCCAGGCGAATGACGGGCTCTATTATCCCGACAGTTTCGTGACCGACGATGAGGCTGTGCGCCACGTCATCGTCAAGCTGGTACGCAGCAACGAGCCCGTGGACCGCCTTATACTCGAAGGCGAAGCCCTCTATTCGCGGATCGCTCAAGGGATCGGTCTGAATGTCAGCGAACCATCGACCTATGCCGAAGGCGTCCTGATCATTCCCCGTTTCGATCGGAAGAAGAAAGAAGGCGGCGGAACCGTGCGGCTGGGCCAAGAAAGCCTGGTGTCAGCGATCGGGGTAGCTGATTTCGGCCATGTCGGCACGCATGAGGCCTATATCGACGTTCTGCGCCAATATTCGGCCGAACCTTTCTCGGACGTTGTTGAATACCTGAAGCGGGACATCGCCAACCTGGCGCTCGGCAATCCCGACAATCACGGCCGAAATTCCGCACTCAGCAAGCATCAGGACGGCACGATCCGCCTATCTCCGCTCTTTGATTTCGCACCAATGCGGCTCGCCAAAGAGGGGATCGTTCGCTCCACCCGATGGGCGATGATGCGTGACGGTGGTCGCGATCATCTTCCCGATTGGAAGCAGATTTGCGCCGAACTGATGCATGATCCTGAAGAGCATAAAGCCCTCGCAGCGGCCCTCTGCGAGTTCGCCAAACACCTGCGAAAGGCGCCGGCGACGATGAAAGATTTTGGGGCGTCTCCCGACATTCTAGACCATGCGATCGGACGCTGCATGGCGATAACGGACAGCGTTCTGGCGGGGTGCAAGTGATGCCGGAGGAGAGCTAAATGGCTCGTTGGAAGAAACCCACAAAAGACGAGATTCTCGAAAACCGTAGAACGCTAGCCGAGCGTGCACGCGATGGCGATCTAAGGCTCCCCGGCGCTGTGGCGGAAATCAGAAAGGGTTTCGGCATGACGCAGGATGAGTTTGCCAAGACACTGTCGCTTACAAGGCGGCAAGTTGCCGAGATCGAAGCTGGGACAGCGAACCCCACGCTTGAAACATTGGAAAAGATCGGGCGGCTGTTCGGGTTCGGAGTTGGGTTTGTGCCTAAGGTATCTGCGACAGATATGTAGCAGTACATCAGCCTACTGCCGCAACGGGATTGAGTTCATTGGCAGGTCAACCTGCCGCGATCCGCCGTTTGAAGATTGAAACGTGCAAAGCCGGTCTCCTCGCGTTATGGCTTTGTCCGATGAGATTCTTCAACTACCATGGGAATAGAGCCGCATGTCCGACAGCCTCTCCGAACTGATCCTGTCCTTGACCCCTGAAGACGGCTCTTCCATTGGGAATGCGGCAATCCTGGCAAGGCTACTCGATCAATTGCCTGACCTCACCGAGGAAGACTATGCCTCGGCACGCGATGCGCTGGTCGACGAAGGTCTGCTGGCCAGAGGCAAGGGCCGCGGCGGCTCGATCTACAGGGCTGACATAGCCGACCTAACCCTGGAAATGCAGGAGGAAGAAGAGCCGCAACAGCAAGGCGCAAGGCGCGCAAGGACCACCCGTTCGGCAAGCCCGCGTCGGTCAGGCGAACCGGCCGAGATCCTCAGTTACCGCCATGGCGAGACCCGCGTCAACAATCCGGAAGTCGGCATGGTCCATGCCGGCACCGACCCGGATGGCGCGAAGACCCGTTGGGCCTATGATCCGCATCTCGATCCGGTCCTGAATTTCGATAGCGCCCGCGCCGGTATCGAAAACCTGATCGACGATGCGCTCGAAAGTGGCGACCCTGAACGCATGAAGGATGCGCTGGAGGAACTGAAGCGGCTGCAGGCTCCCTATCTGAACTGGACCGGCAAGGCCGAACGCACATCCTTCGAGGTCGACACCGTCTCGCTGCACGTCCACGAACGGGTAGACCCGGCAACCATTCTGGCCAATGTTGCAAGACGCCTGAAGGGCAAGGATGGGCCGAGCCAATGGCGCCAGCCCGACCTCTTCGCCGCGCCCTTCGAGAATCTTCCTCTGCGTCAGGCGCTGGATTTCTATCACCACGAAAAGGGCTGGTCGAACCGCCTGGTCGCCGGCGACAGCCTGCTCGTCATGAACTCGCTGCTGACCAAGGAGAGCATGGCCGGCAAGGTCCAGATGATCTACATCGACCCACCATATGGCATCAAATACGGCTCGAACTTCCAGCCCTTCACCAGCAAGCGTGACGTCAAGGATCGGTCCGACGAGGATCTGACCCAGGAACCGGAGATGATCAAGGCCTTCCGCGACACCTGGGAGCTCGGAATCCACTCCTACATGACCTACCTGCGCGACCGTCTGGTGCTGGCGCGGGAATTGCTGACCGAGAGCGGCTCGGTGTTTGTACAGATTTCGGACGAGAACCTCCACCACGTCCGAGAGCTTATGGATGAGGTATTTGGCACTGCAAATTTTGTCTCGAACATAGCGTTCGCGAAAACCTCTGGCCAAACAAGTGAGCTCGTTTCGAATGTAGCTGACTACATCGTTTGGTATGCAAAGGATAAGTCGCAAATCAAATTTCGAACTCTGTATTCGGACAAGGTCGTCGGCGGTGCGGGCGGCGGAGCATACTCCAAACTTCGAGTTTCTGATGGATCAGATCGCACACTATTCCGAAATGAAAAATTCGGTGAGATGGAAATTCCATCAGGATCGAAAGTATACCGCATAAGTGATTTCACTAGTCAGAAACCACCCGGTTTTTTCCCCGTTCCATTTCGTGGAAAGGAGTACACACCAACAAAAGGATACTGGAAGACTCACCTAGAAGGATTTCGGCGATTAGCACAAGCTCGTCGAATAGAAGCATCTTCGGCCATGATATATTATGTTCGATTTCATGAGGACTTCCCTGTGTTCCCAGTAACAAACTATTGGAGCGATACCGGAGTGGCAGGATTTGCGTCTAATAAGCGGTACGTTGTCGAGACATCCGAAAAAGTCGTGGAACGATGCCTCCTTATGACCACTGACCCTGGTGATCTAGTGCTCGATCCCACTTGCGGCTCCGGCACTACCGCGTTCGTCGCTGAGAGATGGGGACGACGGTGGATCACCTGCGACACCTCTCGTGTAGCCATTACGCTCACCAAACAGCGACTTATGACCGCCTCGTTCGATTACTACGCATTGCGTTATCCACATGAGGGGCTCAAAGGCGGCTTTGACTATGAAACTGTTTCTCACATCACATTGAAGAGCATCGCCAACAATCCGGACATCGACACAATCTATGAGGAGGACCATTCGAAGATCGACGTCGCTCTCGGAGATCTGAACCGGGTATTGCTTGCCGCTCCGCCTAGACCGCTGAAATCCCCGCAAGGGATCCGCAAGGGCGAACTAGTCAACTTTTCAAATGGCGACACGCTCTACGAATGGGAGGTACCCTTCGACTGGCCTGGCCTTGAGGCCGGTGACAACTGGCCAGAATCCGCTCGCCAGTGTTTCTCAGCCTTCCATGGTGCAAGGTTGGCGATGCAGCGCCGCATGGACGAGTCGATAACCGACCATGCAGAACAGGAAACGCTCTACGACAAGCCACGCATCGATCGATCCAAGCTGCGAATCTGCGGCCCCTTCTCCGTCGAAGCCGTGCCGGCTCCAACCGTGCTCTCGCTCGACGAGACCGTGTCGCCACAGGAAGCAACTGAGACCATAGCCCGCTCCGGCGAAACCTCGCGGCAAGCGCTGTGGCGCGACGAGTTGTTGAAGACCGGCATCAGGGCGAAGGGCGGGGCAATCCTGCGTTTTGCCGAATTCGAGACGCTTCCCGGTTTGAAGTATATCCATGCAAGTGGCTCGCTCGCAGACACCGGCGAACGTGTCATCGTCAGTTTCGGACCGGAACACGCAGCGCTGGAACAACGACAGGTGGAGCTCGCTTTGTCGGAAGCGGAGACCCTGCGCCCGGCTCCAAAATTCATTCTATTTTGCGCCTTCACCTTCGATCCGGAAGCCGCCAAGGACATCGACGAGATCAACTGGCCAGGCGTGACGCTTCTGAAAGCCCAGATGAACACCGACCTGCTGACAGAGGACTTGAAAAAGCACCGATCTTCCAACCAGTCCTTCTGGCTGATGGGCCAGCCGGACATCGAGCTGCGCAAGCGAAAGGATGGCTTCTTCGAGGTCGAGGTCAACGGCTTCGACTATTTCGACCCGAAAAAGGGCGATCTCGTCTCCGGCGGCAAGAACCAGATCGCCATGTGGTCGCTCGACACCGACTATGACAATCGCTCGCTGATGCCCCACCAGGTCTTTTTCCCCATGGCCGACGCCAAGGGCGGCTGGAATCGCCTGAAAGCGACAGTTCGCGCCGAATTGGACACCGACCTCTTAAGCCAGTTCCACAAGACGATCTCGCTGCCCTTCGCCGCCGGCGAAAACCGCCGCATCGCCGTCAAGATTGTTGATGATCGAGGGATCGAATCCTTGAAGATCATGACGCTGGAAGGCTGAAAACAATGTCGCTGATCATCAACACCCCCTTCGTCTGCCCGCAGCAGCATTGGGTCGACGGCAAGGGCGGCCGCCTCGAAATTAGGGCCGAGCGCCGTCCGGCAAGTTACGAGATCTTCGACGCGCGCAACAACACCAAACGCACGGAAACCCTGGATCTCGTCAACCTCATCCGCGCTCGTGTCGAGGCCTGGCGTGAAGCCGGCTGGCCCGGCATCACCATCATCACCCGAAAGCTGCTGGAACACTGGCATGGCCGCACCAGCCGCCTTCTGGAGTCGGAGGACAAGAGGCCCGAGCCACCCTATCCGTTTTATTTCTGCCAGCTGGAAGCGATCGAAACGCTGATCTGGTGGGTCGAAGGTGCTGAAGCCTATAAGCAGGGCATCGCCATTCCCGGCGATGGCGGTCCCTGGGAACGGCTCTGCAACAAGATGGCAACCGGCGCCGGCAAGACCACGGTCATGGCGATGATCATCACCTGGCAGGTCCTGAACGCTTTGACCTATCCGAAGCGCACCGGCGACTTCAGCCGCGCCATCTTCATCGTAGCCCCGGGTCTGACCGTCAAGGAACGCCTACAGGTCCTGATCCCGACCGAAGGCAGCTATTATGACGAATTTGACCTCTGCCCCTCTGAAGCTTTGCGCCAAAAGCTGAACCAGGCCGAGGTTCTGATCGAGAACTGGCACAGCCTGATGCCCTTGAAGGATCAGGACCGGTCGGTGGTAAGGAAAGGCCGCGAATCCGACGAGGCCTTCACCCGCCGCGTCCTGGGTAAGTTGGCTGGCCACAAGGACATCATCGTCATCAACGACGAGGCCCATCACGCCTATCGCAAGCCCCCGGAAGCCAAGATCAGCAAGAAGCAGGCCGCCGAACAGGGCATAGACCTTGACGAGGCGACCCGCTGGATCGAAGGCCTGGATCGCATCCACAAGACACGCCGGATCAAGCGCTGTTTCGACCTCTCTGCCACCCCCTTCGCCCCGACAGGCAAGAAGAGCACCGAAACCGCCTTGTTCGACTGGATCGTCTCGGATTTTGGTTTGAACGATGCAATTGAGGCAGGCCTGGTCAAGACCCCCCGCATCGTCGTCCGCGACGACGCGCTCCCCGACGCAAAGACGCTGCGCTCGAAGCTCTATCATCTCTACCGAGACCCTTCCGTCTCGGAAGACTTGAACCGCGCCAAGGCCGAGCCCCATGAGCCGCTGCCAAAGCTCGTCCAGGACGCCTACACGCTTCTGGGCGCAGACTGGCGCGAAACGAGACGGGCATGGCGCGACGCCGGCCACCATTCGCCACCCGTGATGTTGACGGTCTGCAACCGAACCGAAACCGCGGCCCGCATCGAGAACTATTTCAACAAGGGCGATGCCCACTGGCCGGAGCTGCACGCACCGCAAAGGACCCTGCGGGTCGATTCCAGGGTTTTGGAAAAGGCAGAGCTTGGCGAGACCGCCACCTCCGACAAGGATTATGAGGCAAGGCTGAAGGCGATCGTCGAGGCGACCGATCTCCCGGAAACCAGGAAACAGCGCTTCAAGGACCTGAAGAAGGAAGAATTGCTCCGCGACATCATCGACAATGTCGGCAAGCGCGGTGCAGCCGGCCAGGATCTGCAGAACGTCATCTCGGTCGCCATGTTGTCCGAAGGGTGGGACGCAAAGAACGTCACCCACATCATGGGCCTGCGTGCATTCACCTCGCAATTGCTTTGCGAGCAGGTCGTCGGCCGTGGTCTCCGCCGGGTCTCCTACGACACCGACGAGAACGGCCTCTTTTTGCCCGAATATGTCAACGTCTTCGGCGTACCACTGACCATCGCCGAGACCGGCGAAGGCGGTGAAGCCCCACCACCGCCCAGGGCCAGCACGCAGATCGAGGTCCTGCCCGAAAGGAGCAACCTGGAAATCCGCTGGCCCAATATTTTGCGTGTCGAAACGGTCGTCCGGCCGCAGCTGACGGTCGACTGGACCAATGTGCCGACCCTGTTCCTCGATCCCGCAGCAACGCCGATCACCGCCGAACTGGCGCCGGCGCTGGGCGGCGCAGCCGACATGGGCCAGATCTCGGCGATCGATCTGCAGAAGCTGCCTGACGGTTTTCGCCTGCAGCGTCTGGTCTTCCAGGCCGCCCGCAAGGCCTTTGCGCAGATGCGCCACGGCTTTTCCGGCACTCAGGAGTATTTAGGCGCCCAGCTCGTCCGCATCGTCGAGACTTTCCTGCAATCTGACCGCCTGGAGATCCCCTCGCTCTTCCACTCCGACGAGTTGCGCCGCCGCATCCTGATAGCGCTCAACATCGATCTCGTGGTCCAGCACGTCATGCGCCATGTGACCGAACAGAATGTCGAACGGCTAGCACCGGTCTTCGACGAGGAAAACCCGATCGGCAGTACCGCCAATATGCGGACCTGGTATACGACAAAGCCCTGTTTTCCGGCGATGCGCTCCCATATCAGTCATCTGGTCGGCGACGCCTCCTGGGAAGGCTATGCGGCGAACCTCTTCGAGACCCGCGAGGAAGTTGTAAGCTACGCCAAGAACGATCATTTGGGCCTGCAGATCCACTACATGTGGGGCGGCTCGCGTCGCCGTTATCTGCCAGATTTCCTTGTCAGGTTTGCAAACGGCAGGACGTTGGTGCTGGAAATCAAGGGTATCGACAGCCCGCAGAACCAGGCCAAGCGCGACGCCTTGGACGAATGGATCAAGGCTATCAACAGCGCCGGCGGCTTCGGCCTCTGGACGGCCGCTGTAGCCTTCAAGCCAGCCGAGATCCAGGACATCATCACCAGGTATGCCGGTGAAGCTGAGACCTAGACTGCAGTAGGCTAGACGATCTGTCCGTTGAAGCCGGAGCACTCAAGTGCCGGATTTCGGCAGATTGGGAGTGAAGGCTCTGCTGATTGGAAATGGTAGCGGATCCGAGGAGGCCTTGCGGATCAACTCACACCATCGGATTCCGGTCCAGCTTACCCCGATATGTCGGATGCCTGTGCGACACGATGGCCTCAACCAACGCTGGCGGCTTTGACCCCGCCAGCAGTAGCATCTTGCCGGTCTTCAATTCCAGAATCTGATCGGCGGTCATGAGCTTCTGGCGCTGCTCAGCGGTGGACGTCTTGCGGCTCTCGCCGAATTTGGCGGACGCTTGCTTCGTGCGGGTTAGCACCGTCTGATCGCCGAGCGCGTTCGCGGCCCAATTGGCGGTTTCGAATTCGGCGCGGCCGAGACCGAAAATGCGGGTGGTGACGCAGGAGCCGAGAATGCTGGCGGTGTCGCCCTTGCCATAGACGCTTTCAATCTGGCCTTTGTCCTGGGTGATGAACAACGCCTCGATGCCGCAGCCTGCGGCGACGTTGGCGATGTTGATCAGCTTTTCCATACGGCCGAGGCGGACAAACTCGTCAAGCACCAGGAGTACGTTCTTTTTAGGCTTCTTCGCGCCTTCAAGGCGTACGGCCATGCCGAGAATGATGTTCGTCAGCAGCCGGAGAAAGACGGCCTGGGCGTCCACCTGGTCGAGTGGCACGACCATGAAGAGGTCGGCGCGGCCCTCGAACAGGTTTTCGAGCGAGCATGTGGAGGCGCTGAGGAAACTGCGCAGTTCGTCGGAACGCGCCCAATCGAAGGCCTTCTTGATCGTCGTCTTGATCGCGCCGCGCTCGTTCTCGCCGGCTGCAAGGAAGGTGGCAGCGGCGGCGGCCGGGCGGGTGCCGAATGTCTCCGGTGCTCCTGCCCATTCAGTCAGTGTCTTTTCAAAGCCTGCGGAAAACAGCAGGTCCATGGCGGTGATCAGGGTGCGGTCTGCTTCCGCGCGCTTGGTTATGACGACCTCGATCACGGCGGCGATCATGGACTTCGCCATTTCGGCAAAGTGCGCGCCGTTTCCGCTTTCCGGTCGAACAAGCCCCTCGGCGATGACCTCGATGTCGCGGACCAGGTGCGCTTGCCGGATATAGTCGAGCGGGTTGAAGCGATCCTTCGACGGCTCGATGACACCGAATGGATTGAGAACCACGACCTGGCGGCCAAGCGACTGCCGATATCGGCGGGTGACGGCGAAGTTTTCGCCCTTGATGTCGAGGACGGCGACCGGGCCGTCATGGTCGATGATCGCGGGAATGACGACGGATACGCCTTTCCCCGCGCGCGTGCCGGCGATGGCGACATGATGGCCGGCACGCCATCCGGTCTTCGGGTTGGGGCGGTAGCGCAGCATTGCCCTGCCGGAGAGACCGAGTGGCAAGCCTGTATCGTTGTGTCGGAGCTGGCGCAGCTCGCTCTGATTCATCCACCGGGCACGCCATGGGCCTTGTTTGGAAATTCGGCTCGATGATGCCGGGGCGGCAATCGAGATCGCCCGCAGAATGAGGAACAGGGGCACAGGCAGGCCGATGGCGAGGCTGGTTTGCACACCAAGCTTCTGCCCCTCTGTGAAGCGATCCCATGTCGAAACCATCCCCCGGATGCTCTCGATTCCGGAATAACCGGCATTTCGCCAAGCCTTGAAGCTGTCGAGCAGGACGCCTGCCGCAATGGTGGGGTCGGTAAGGGCGAGAGCAGACGCGGCAAGGAGGGCAGCCACCACAGCTAAGCCCGACGCGCTGCGGATGCGGCCCTGGGTGTCTCCCGCCAACGTCAGCAGCGCAAACCCAAGAAAGATGACCAGGATCGCGGCGCGCGCGTTTTGGTAGATGGGCGGCCAGAACAACGGCGCTGTCTCCATCAGCAGGAAGCCGGCGGCAATGACGGCAATGGAAAGGGCATAGCGGTAGGGCTGAATGATCAAATTCATAGATCGAAACTCCAAATAGAAATGATAATCAGACGCGGCCGCGACCGGACGCAGGCGATCGGGCTGTCACGTCGGCGGCGCGACCGCCTCCAGCATCGCTTCGGCTTGCTCCAGCAGGGCGAACGCTTCCGTCAGCTCGGTCGAGGCCGTGCCGCTGGAACGATTGCCGGAGGCGAGCCAAGCGTTCATGAAGGTAGCCTGTGACGCGATGAGCGATTTCAGCGATCCTTCCAAAGCGGCTTGCCGATTTTCGATCATGTCGGTCGAGCGTTTCTCCAGCGCCTCGAACTGCGCGGTTCCGCTCTGCAAGGCGTTCATCAATGTCTCGACGTAACCCAGCAATTCGCGCTCCAGCGGCGACAGGCTCTCCGGCATCGGTGGTCTGGCGGGTGTGGTCATTGGTCAATCTCCCTGGACGATCTTCAGGCATGGCGTTTTGGCGGTGCCGGCCTGACAGGTGATCAGCTGAAGGCGGTTGACGTCCCATGTCAGGACTTTGCCGTTGCTGGTCTGGTTGATCTGCAAGCCCATCTGCCAAAGGCTGGCGCTCTGGGCGCGGTCGATCATCAGGCCCGCCCAGAACCAGCTCGCGGTGAAGCTCAACAGGACGATCAGTAACGCCACCGCGCCCATGGTCAGGAAGAACGGCTGCACCATCGACCGAAGCCGGTTCACGTCCGCCTCGGTCGTCGCCAGTGCCTCGCTCAAGTGCTGGCGGTTCGCGTCCGTGAAGCTGCGGATATCGGTCTCGATTGTAGCTTGCGCGCGCTTCAAGGTTTCGCTCCAATCGGTCTCGAAGCTCGTCGAGGGCGATGGCGTCAAGCCGGCTTCCGGAACGGCTGGGCTCGCCAGCCGATCTTTCAAGCGCTCGCTCAAGGGTACTCTCTCGGGTCCAGTCTTCACGGAACAGGTCTCCTTTCAAGCGCCAGCGCTCGGCCGTCTGCGGATCGCGCACGGTGATGTAATTTTTGCCGGCGCGCGGCAGATCGAAACCTGCCGCCGTCAAAGCCTCGGTCATGCTCGGGCGGTCACGGATTTCGCCGGTCTCGATGCGCTGGACGATCCAGTCATGAATCAGCTCGCGGGCATCGCCGCGCCTGACGCTCTCGATGAGGCTGACGGTCTCGCGGGCGCGCTCCGGCGCCATCGGGTCATTCCAGCCGTGTTCCTTATTCAAAACATCGCGCAAGGCATCGTAGTGCTTCTGGTAGCCAGGCGGCGCGATGTTGAGGCTGCGCCCGCTCGCAAGCTCCATGCGCGGCGTCACGAAATGCAGTTCGACGCGTCCCTCGTGTGTGTGGCGCACCCAAAGCATATCGCGCTGGTCGGCTTCGAGGCCGGCAAAGGCAAGGTTCTCGAAGGCGTCCATCACCTGCCGTTGCTGGGCAGGGTTCGGCGCGTCTTCCGCCGTGAAGGCGATGACGCCGGCGCGATAGGTCCACTGGTGCGGGCAGGCGTCGATCAGCGCGCGCATGCGCTCTGTGTCGCCCTGCAGCACCTCCGGCAGAGGTTCACGGGCAAACAGCATGACCTCGCCGCGCTCATCGCGGATCGCGTTGCGGTTCTGGTCGTAAGCGACGACGTCGCGCTCGACCAGATAGTCAACCGGTCCCGATCCGCCGCCCTGGCCGTTTCGGAAGAACTTGATCAGCACGGCGCGCCATCCTTGGCCGTGAACTGCGCAAGCGTTTCCGAAAGCGCTCGCTCGATCGCGACCAGGCGCGCGGCAACCGTGATTGCGTCGATGGCGGACAGCTGGCCCTGAGCTTGGGCCGTGTTCAGCCATCGCGCGACCTGGTTGAGGTTGCCGCCGATCCGCGCGACGGCGCGCACCAGCTCCGGGTCCACCTTGGGGAGCGGACGGCGGCGGCGGGCCTCGGTGAGGCCAAGCGCTTCCCGCATCAGCGTGGCGAAGGGCAGTCCGGCCCGCGCCGCGCGTGCGGTCAGCGCTTGCTTTTCCGATGCGGTGCAGCGGAAAACCACGACGGCATTGAGGTCGCCTTTGGGCGTTCGCCGCGTGCTCTTGGTGGGGTTTGAAGGGGAGGCCTGCCTCCCCTCACAAGGCCCCCTGTCGGACGGCTTGCCGTATGACAGGGGTCGCCTTGCTCCCTTCAAATCACTAGGCGTCATGACGCCCTCCGAAGGTCGGTTTGTCGGGCGGTTTCATCGGCGATGTGGTCACGGCGGCGGCTGAAGAAAGCAATCCAATCGAGCGCGCTCGGCCTTGCTTCGTCCGGCGGCCAATAGCTGGGCAAGGCATAGCCTGGTTTCCCGGCTTTCACCGTCCGCATGCCCAAAGCGTCGATCGACGGAAAACCGTGACGACGCAGCCAATCGCCCCATTGCTCGACCTGATCCGCTTTGCTTTCGGCCACGAAAACGAGCGGAACGGCTCGCCGCGTCTCGACGCGGGGCGGGGCGTCCTCGCGCGGGTTAGGTTTATATATTTTTTCTTTCTCTAAGTTTGGCGGACATATTTGTCCCCCTTCGCCGGACACATCTGACCGCCTTTCCGGACGATTTTGACCGCCTTTGTCAGGGTAAAGGGTGACAACTTTGTCCGTCTTTTCGCGGGCGTCCGATGCGCGTAAAATAGACGCCGCTGAGGGACGATATTCCGTGTTGTGCCCGACGCCATTTCCGCGCTGGACCTCGAACCATCCATTGACCTCAAGTTCACGGACGGCGCGCTGAATGGTCTTGACGCTCTTGCCGGTCGCGTCGGCAATCGTTTGATAGGACGGCCACGCCTTCTCGGTGTGGCCGTTCAAATGCGTGGTGACGATATAGAGGGCCACGGATCGCGCGTTGTCGCTCAAATCCTTGTCGCAGCTCAACTGCTGAAGCCATTGCAGCTTCACGTCCCGGAATGGCCGCGCCCCGCTCATGCGCGCCTCCCTGGCTGCAATACGACCGGGAAAGAACGGACAGAAACCGCCGGAAAAAGTGGGACGGCGGCTTTACTAAGCCATTGATTTTTATAAAATGGGGTCTTCGTCCCACACGGGGTTAAGCTGCTGATTTTCCTCGAATTCGGCAGGCCCTCCGGGCCCACCATTCAACTCTCTAAGATCCTATTTTTCCTGCATATATTTGCGTTCAAGGTCCCAGCTTTCAAGCTTAGACCCACCGAGTTAGACATTTTAGTTCTCGTTCCGATCCGGCAAGAGGAGCTTGGCGCCGTCTCCGGCTAGCTTCTTGCGACGTGCTGCGCGGGTGTAACCATCTGAATATTGCCTTGAGCTGATCGCTAGTCGCACCGTTTTTTTGCGGCGATCGAGGCTCCGGCCTTTCGCGGACAGGGCATAGCACCTTGTCCAACCATATGATCGAGCAGAGTGGCGCCTATGCCGACACAAGCCGCGGCGGCCACGCAAACAGGGCATGTTGGTCAATAGCCGCCGGTTGGTAAGGCTGACGGCGCGCTATGGTAGGGCTTCCGTTTTGCTGCCGCCGCGATGATCGACTGGACGGATCGGCCGAGCAACTAGCGCACTTCAGAGCGCGTGTCGTACTTCTCGTCGTACCGCGGTTATTGCGCCCCCTGCCTAGCTCTAAATCAGCAGCCCCCTAATCCTTGCGAAAATTCACGAGGCGCATAAATTCAATCTATCGGATAGCTTTTGCTGGTGACCACGGATGTACTGGCACCGTGCGATGCAATCAAAGAAAGGTCGGCGCGAGCATTCGCCCGACCTTTCTTTTTATAGGTTGGCGCCCGTGGCAGTGCCGACTAAAAATCGAAATACACAGTCACTCCTGACCGACGACGATAGGAGTAATCGTCGCGATAGCCGTAATAGTCGCGATGACCGTAATACCGCGGACGGTAGCACGAGCCATAATACCTGCAGTCGCGGTGGGCGTATCGCTGTTTCCAGTGGCGATTTGCATGCCATTTCCCATGTTTCCGGTGTTTGACCTGCTCGACGTCTGGGGTGTGCAGTTGTGCTGCGTTCGGCACGACAATCGGCGTGGCGTTTAGCGGCAGGGCGAACGATGCAGACAAGACAATGGCTGCAAGTGACGAAAAAAGCATCTTCATCGGATCATCCTTTCAGGCTTCGATTCTGGGTTAACAAGGATTAACCTCCGATGAACGCGCGCTTCTCAGAAAAACACCGGCCGTTGAACTTCCTTCGGCTCGGCGGACGTGATTTTTTGGAATTTTGACACGAGGTTCCCGAATTTTTGAAAAGCCCAATCAGGTCTTAAGGACGGCTCAAGGAGCGTTTAAACCGTTCTCAAAGGGCCGGCAAAATATCCTCCCGCCCGAGGTCCAATCCCGTCCGATTTCCGAGCGCTTTGCCGCGACGCGCCAGCGGTCATTGCCGCTGAAGGTCGGCCGGCGGGGGGTGGGCACACTAAGTGCGCTTATAGATCGTCGCG
Source organism: Rhizobium sp. IY2 (assembly GCF_047532935.1). Classification (NCBI taxonomy): domain Bacteria; kingdom Pseudomonadati; phylum Pseudomonadota; class Alphaproteobacteria; order Hyphomicrobiales; family Rhizobiaceae; genus Rhizobium; species Rhizobium sp. IY2. The sequence continues at coordinate 329,889 of NZ_JBLKNU010000001.1, read as the reverse complement.
GATAGAAAAAACGTAGTTGTAAGGCGTTCCGGAAGAGCCTTTCCGGACCTCGTCGATCGACAGGGAACGAAATTTTCGATCTTTCAGGCAATATACAGAATATCCAAACGGCTTAAGATAGTCGATCACACTGCCGACAGCGTTGGGTCGATGTCGGTCTTCCGCTTCGATAAGCAGATTTGGGCGATCCCGGTGCAATATAGCCTCCGCGCCTTCGAGTACTTTTAGTTCGTGCCCTTCAACGTCGATCTTGATGAAGCCTACAGTGTCGAACTGATAGCTATCCAGGCGCCGGGTTGGAACGGAAATTTCTTCGACATTTTGCGTCGAAAGCCTATTCTGCTCCTCAATCGTGGCGCAGCCATCCATGCGCTGATCACTGGGGATCCGCATCGTTGCAACGCCAGCGCTGTCGGAAAGTGCGACCTGCTCCACCCGAACCGACGAACCAAGCGCGGCCTTCAGAAAAGCTACCATGTTAGGTTGAGGCTCGAAGGCGACGACATTGCGCGCATACTTGGTCAAGAACCAAGAATAGACACCGTAGTTCGCACCTATATCGATGGCAGTCTGGCTCCGACTGCATAATCGATCGAGGATCCGAAGCTCGGGCTCACCATGGCGCCATTCTCGTGAAGCGCGCGTCCATAGCCTGAACCGAGGTGGCGCAATCTTAGCAATATGAAGCATGTAGGCTCCCGGTAACTCGAAAGCATGTGCTATCCACTCGTCGAGCGGCGTGCCCCTGTTTCTTCACCTTCCGTGAATTGGCAACCAGTGGCTAGATCATCGATAGTTGATGCCTTGCGTGGCCGTTTCGCCAAGCCTAGTTCTTTAGGTGAAGCCGACGTAGCCGTGGATCCCTTCTGCAGGCATGGCCAAACAACCTTGATCGTGGCAGCAAGCGCTTGCGAAGGGGTTTTCAACAAATAACAAAATCTTGATCGGCAACGACAGTTATCAGGACGCCTCTTCGGCCCTACTTGCCACGAGTATACGGACACGTTGGACAGTGAAGGGTGGGGAGATGCTTCAAACTCGCAAACTATCGGGGGCCATGACAGCCGTCTTCGTCATTGCCATGTCGGCATCGGCCTGCACCACGAGCCCAAACGACTCGATGCAAACGGGCTCGGTCGGGTATACCGCCCGGAGCGCTGACTTTGACCTCCGGCCTGCCTGCCGCGATGGATTCGGCAATGATCGTCCGTGCAGCTATTAGCGCGGGAAAAATTGGAAGTCTGATTGCAGCGATAGTTCGCCTCCAGCGATTGCCAGTCAGACGACTTCATCCGGTGGCATCATGCCCGATCGGCGCAGATTTCTAATAGCTGCAAGAACGCCCATCGCTCGGCCTGAACCCACCACCGCAGGCTGGGTTGAGCGGCAGATCCTCGTGGTAGTAGCCGATCGAGGAGGTTTGGTCGACGCTTCCGGACGAAGTGCAGGCCGAGATGATCGAGGCAAGGCTGATCAGCGTTCCGGTCGCGATAAATGCGAAAAATCGGTTCATCTGAGCTTCTCCTTCGGAGGGGTATCGTTTTACCCCAAGCGGGCAATCTACCACGCCACGGCGACGACAGACGAGGATTTATCGTGGCCGACCGGCCTTAGCGGCCCGATCTAACGCCAATGTGATCAGCGTGCAGGCCATCTCCTCAAGCCATGCACTGTCGCATAACTGTCATGTGAAATTGCCCATTGTTCCGGCAGTCTGGGCAAAATATATGCTGTCGGCTAACAAAAAAAAGAATGAGTGAATTGCCATGAGTGCCATACAGAGACTTTTCCACCGCAATCTCCTGACCCGCTTCGTCTCCGGTCTCGGTGCGGTTCCCCAGCGCATTCGCGCCGCACGCGAAGAGCGCCAGCCCGCCATCCATCCATCCTTCATGGACGATTTCGGCGCCTAAGCGTCCAATACATTCCCCGGCCAACGGGTAGGGAAACGCCCCTACCCTCGCCGGCGCGCGTCCTTAGTTCACTGCGGGTGCAGCCGGTTCACCCCAGCTGGAAATGGCTTGGCCGGCCTTGGTCGCCACGCGCATGTCGTAGAGCGCCAGCGAAGCCTGGAGCTGCCGCATGTCGGTGCAGCGGTTGATGATGCCTCCGATATATTGCACGCAGTCGCTGGCGTTGCCCTGTACCGAGCCAGTCGCCCAATCCTTGACGACCCCGTCGGCGCCCACCAGGAAATAGGAAAGTCGGTTGTTCTGCGAAACGGTGGAGCTGCCGACCAGACCGACGAAATTCGTGCCGGTTTCGGTCTTGGCGCCGGGCGCCATGTGCCGGTAGATCGTCATGCCGTTCGTCAATGACGTCGCACCGATCATCGGCCCGAAGGTCGCTTCCGAGCCGGAAAGCCGCGCCATCGGCGACTGGCCGAGATTGGCGACCTCCGCATAGGGCTTGCCCAGCGCATAGCTGGTGTAAGAGCGGTTGGCGGCATTCTCCGCCTTTTCCGCCACCTGAGAGCAGCCCGCCAGATCGACGGCGAGGCTGATCGAAAGAATTGCCAAGAATCGCATGCTGCCCCCTTGCCGGCCGCACGATGTGCTGTGCGGCCGCCGCTTGTTCCTTAACCCGCCATATTTGCTATCAGGTTTGCGGAATTTGGGAAGCGGTGGCGTCGTCACGTCGGTTGATGCGAGGCGAAGTATCGTTTGCCTGCGCTTTACCGGTGTGCCGTGTGAGCCCCTCTGCCCGGCAGGGCAGAGAGGGTGACCGCGGCATATCCTCTCCTCGTTACTCCACATTTTTCTCGCGATGCGCATGCGCCTGTCTTTTCCGCCGCAATAGCTTCACAATCAACCGACAGAAAGCTGTTCAGGGAAACGACAACCAAGGAATGAAAACATGGCGCCGATCTACACCAGAACTGTTCTGATGACTGCCCTTCTGGCCCTGCCGCTGACCGCCGCAGCGCCGGCATTCGCGCAGGAGGTAAAGCCGCGCGAGCCGGTGATCTCGGTGACGGGCGACGGCGAATCGTCCGCAGCGCCCGATATGGCCGTCCTCAATCTTGCCGTCGTCAAACAGGCGAAAACCGCCCGCGAAGCGCTCGACGAGAACAACAAGGCGATGAACGACGTGCTGACCGCGCTGAAGAGCGGCGGCATCGCCGAGCGCGATCTGCAGACCTCCGGCTTTTCCATCCAACCACAATACAATTATCCGCAGCCCGTCGACGGCCAGCAGCAACAGCCGCAACTGGTCGGCTACCAGACCATCAATTCGGTCACCGTCAGGCTGCGCGATCTCGCCAAGCTCGGCCAGGTGATCGATCAGGCCGTCACCCTCGGCATCAACCAAGGCGGTGACATCCAGTTCACCAACGACAAACCGGAAGCCACTCTCGAAGAGGCACGCAAGGATGCCGTCGCCGATGCCGTCAAGAAGGCGAAGACGCTGAGCGAAGCCGCCGGCGTCAAGCTCGGCCGCATCCTCGAGATCAACGAGAATGTGCCGCGCGCCATGCCGCAGCCGGTCTATCGCGCCACGATGATGAAAGAGACCTCCGACACTGCCGTTCCCGTCCAGGGCGGCGAGAATAATTACAATGTCAGCGTCACCGTGACTTTCGCCATCGAGCAGTAAAAGGAGAGCACCGCGCGTTTGAAGAAACGTGCGGTGCTCAGGCTGCCGACAATACACGAGCAAGGGTTCAGCGTGACACGACCTCCCACCGCTTGGAGATCGACGAGAGGCAGCCCTCTATCCGCGTAAACCGGACAGCAGTGGCACAATTCCGAGGATGAGGCGGGGCGAGCGAGATTTGTCATTAAACGGAGCGCTCGGCGTCTTTTCAGACCCGCAGCGCTGTAAAAAGTCTTTCAAAAAGAAAACCGCCCTTGCCGATCCGGGAAGACTGGCAAAGGCGGTTCTGGCCGCCGCATCGGGGAGACGAGGCGGTATTCTACTTGATATCAGCGGCGCAGGGCGGGGCAGCCGCGCACGTTGCCGAAGCTCATTTCATCGGGACCACGACGCGTCCAGCCCTGGACGATCACGCGGCGCGGGGTGATGTCGACGACGCGGGCGCGGCGGAAGCCGTAATCCCGGGCGAGATTTTCGGCGAGCTGCGGATTGCAGCCGCGCGACGGGCGGCCGTAGCCCGGAGGCGGACGGTCATAGCCCGGAGGCGGACGGCGGTAATCCTGTGGCGGACCACGGTCCGGCTCGCCGATAATGATATTCAACTGGGCGGCGGCCGGGGCCACCGTGCCGGCAAGAGTGCCGGCTGTCAGCATGACGGCAAGACCCGCCTTTGCCAAAAACTGCATCATCGAAAAACCTTTCGTTTGAAAGTCGGAGCGGTCGAGCCGCCCTCCCCACTCTCCACATTACGCCGAAGCGTCATTTGAGAATCACTCATACAGATCAGAGAAGAGACGGCTGAAAGTGTCGCCGTCAAGGCAAAACGGACCGGAAGCGCCGCTTCGGCGCCTCCGACCGCAGTCCTCAGCGCCGGATCAGCGGGCAGCCGCGGACATTCGCGAAGACCATTCTGTCCCAGCCGCGACGGTCGCGCCCTGCGACGACGACGACGCGCGGCGACAGGCGGGTGACATGGGCTCTCCGCAGGCCGAAATCGCGCGCCTTATTCACGGCGTGTATCGGCGAGCAGCCGCGGATCGGCCGATGGTATTGTGCCTCGACGACGAAGCTCGTCTGCGGCCCCGCGGCGGCGGCCGTGGAAACAGTGGCCGGAATGGTGCAGAGGGCGAGCAGAGCGGCAAGCGAAGCCTTGGTGAGGAAATGCGTCATGGATGTCTCCGTCGATTGAATTCCAGGCTCTCCCTTCAGGGATTGTGTCGACAGTAAACGTTGCAAAATGAATGGTGTTCGAACCGGGCATTCAGTTTGCATTCACAACAGCATGATGCCGAAAACGTCGGCGGTTTCCGGCACTATCGACTCTCTCTTTCGATGTTCAGGGGCTGAGATGCAGCACGATCTCGCGCCGGTGCGGCCGGTCTCGATGTTCGAAGAGATAGAGCCCCTGCCAGGTGCCGAGCATCAGCCGCCCCCTGGCGACGGGAATGCCGATGGAGACCTGCGTCAGCGCCGCCTTGATATGCGCCGGCATATCATCCGGCCCCTCGGCCCTGTGCACGATCCAGCTCATCTGAGGATCGGAGGCCGGCGGCACGAGGCGGCGGAAGAAGGAGAGAAGATCGGTGCGCACATCGGGATCGGCATTTTCCTGGATCAGCAGCGAACAGGATGTGTGGCGCACGAAGACGGTCAGAAGCCCCTCCTCCCGCCCCGAGGCGTTGACGAAAGCGCTCGCCTGGTCGGTGAATTCGTAAAGGCCCTGTCCGCGTGTGGACAGGCTAAGGATCGTCTGGGGCAAGGCGCTCTCCCATCTCGCAATGACATTCCCCGCGAGTTGGCGCACCGCTGGCGGCGAGTCAAGCTTGCCGGGGGAAGTCAAAGGTTGCCTGGCGCCATCAGAGCTTGAGCAGCATCTCGAAGCCGCCATAGATCATCCGCTTGCCGTCGAACGGCATCTGCCATTGGTCGCCCTTGAGCCTCGGATCCTCCATCACCTTGGCATTGATATCGTCGCGCTCCCGGCGCGAGCCGTAGACGATCCAGGAAAACACCACCACCTCATCCGCCTTCGCCTGCACGGCGCGGGGAAAGGAGGTCAGTTCGCCATAGGGCACGTCGTCGCCGATACACTCGACATATTCGAGGGCGCCATATTCCTTCCAGATCGTGCCGGCAAAGGTCGAGAACTTCTTGTAGGCCCCGACATTCTCCTTCGGCACCGCGACGATGAAACCATCGACATAGGACATTGCACTCCTCCTCTCATGTGTCTGTTATTGCGGGGGAGATAGGAGCCTTGCCGAGCGGGTCCAGCCCGGTGGCGAGTGGTTGACCGCGCCGCGCTATCAGCTTCGGCCCGATCAGGGACCATTCACCAGCGTCAAGATCAGTTGCTGGATATTGCCGCCGTCACCCATTTCGATCTTGTCGAAGTCGCGGCCGCGCTGGCGCTGGCGCATCGAGATCTCGCCGAGGCGCCGGGTCAGCTCGACCCGGATCTTCTTGCAATCGGGGTCATCGGCAACGGTGAGGCCGATGCTCGTCGCCTCGATTTCCTTGACCATTTCCTTGATGGTCACGCCATGCACCCGTTCATGGGCCGCAACACCCGATATGAAGGCCTGCCAGCTGCTGTCGACGGCCGCCGGCAGCTCGCTCGCCGGCTTCGGCAGCGTGTAGGTGATGATGAGCTTCGGCCGGTTGGTCACGATCACACACGCATTGCCCTGCGGTTCGTATTTCCTCGTCCAGGTCAGCTTGAATGTCGTATGCGCGATCACCCGGCCCGTGACCCCGGCCTTCGGTCCCCGCGCCCCGATCGATTCGTAGAGTTCGGCCCCGGTCTTGCCCGATATCGAATAGGGCCGCACCTCCTCGACCGCCTGCCATTCGGCCAGCGCTGCCGCCGGCGCCAACGCGAAAAACGCCGTCAGCGCAGAAGATAGGAAATGTCTCGTCACGCGCCGCCCCGCCAAATGATTCCCGCCGCCGAACCTAATGGGACCGCTCCCGTCTTTCAACGCGGTTAAACGAGGCGCAAGCATCAGCCCTGCAGCGTCTTGACCCTGGTGAGATCGGGGAAGAGCCGCATCCACAGGACGACGACGACGATCGTGCCGAGCCCGCCGACGACGCCGGTGGCGACCGGCCCGAGGGCTGCAGCCATCATGCCGGATTCGAATTCGCCGAGCTGGTTGGAGGTACCGATGAACAGCGAGTTGACGGCGCTGACACGGCCACGCATCTCGTCCGGCGTCAGAAGCTGTACCAGCGAGCTGCGCACGACAACGCTCACCGTATCGGAGGCGCCGACGACAAGCAGCGCCGCGACGGAAAGCGCAATATTGGTGGAGAGCGAGAAGACGATGGTGGCGACGCCGAACACCGCGACGGCGGCCAGCATCTTGCGCCCGACATTGCTTTCGAGCGGCCGGCGGGCAAGCACGATCGACATGGCGAGCGCGCCGATTGCCGGCGCTGCGCGCAGCAGGCCGAGGCCCCAGGGGCCGGCATGCAGGATATCGCGGGCAAACATCGGCAACAGCGCGGTGGCGCCGCCGAGCAGCACCGCGAAGAGATCGAGCGAGATCGTGCCGAGCATGACAGGCCGGCTGCGGATGAAGGAGACGCCGGCAAAGACGGAAGCAAGCGTCACCGGCTCGCGCCTGGCAGGGCTCCATTGCATGCGGATCGAAATGACATTGAAGCTCGCAACGGCAAACAGCAGCGCCGCGATGGCAAAGGGCGCCACGGGATGAAGGCCATAGAGCAGGCCGCCGAGCGAGGGGCCGATGATCAGCGCCGTCTGCATCATCGAGGTGGAGGTGGCGACCGCCTTCTGCAGCATCGAGGCCGGCACGATATTCGGCAGCAGCGCCGCCATGGTCGGCCGCTCGAAGGCGACGACGGCGCCAAGCACGGTGACGGCGGCAAGGATGCCGGCCGGCGTCAGCCATTGCTGCCAGGTGGCGATCGCCAGCACCAGCGCCGTCACCGCCTCGATCAACTGGCAGACAAGCCCGATGCGCCGCCGGTCGAACCGGTCGGCGACATGGCCGACGACAAAGGTCAGCACCGCCATCGGCAGGAACTGGCAGAAGCCGACGAGGCCGAGCGCAAAGGCGCTGTGCGTCTGATCGTAAATCATCCAGCCCATGGCGATGCCGATGGATTGGAAGGAAAGCGAGGAAAAGACGCGGGAGGCGGCGAAGTTCAGATAGCCGGGGTGGCGAAGAACGCTCCCCGGGCTTTGGGATATGTCCATTGCGATATCACCGGCCGACGCGGCGAAGCCGTGGCCTTCATGGGGTTTTCAAAAATATTGGCACGTGTTCTGCCCCAATAAATGGTTTGTCAATTGCAATGAGCTGTTGTCACCGGATTGTGCAATGCTCGGCCTCACAAAGTTAGCGCGGTTCCCTGGAGATGCTGAGATAGCCGGGGTCGAATTCGGCGATTTCCTGCAGGCGTTCCCAGTCGACGATGGTGATCGTCCGGTTCTCCCAGGTGAACACCCCCTCGCGCCTCAACGCCTGCAGCGTCTTGTTCAGATGGACGACGGAAACGCCGAGTACGTCGGCCATCTCGATCTGCGTCAACGGAAACTGGAAGCTTGCGCCGCGCGTCCGCTTCACCACCTGCAGCCGCACGAAGAGTTCGCAGACGAGGTGAGCGATATGGGCGCGTTTGGAGCGCCGGCCCATGGCGACGATCCATTCCCGGTGAATGGCGCCATCGACCAGCGTGTCGAGCCAGAGCAGCCGGGTCAGGTGCGGCATGCGCTCGGTGATCGCCCTGAGGTCGGCGTGATCGGCAAAGGCGACATGGCAGGACGACAGCGCAACGATGCCGTGATCCATCTTCTTGATCGGGAAAGCGTGCAGATCGACGAAATCGCCGGCGACATGCAGCGCCGTGATCTGGCGGCTGCCGTCGGCCATCACCTTGTAGCGCGCCGCAAAACCGTCGAGCAGTAGCGTGCTGTAGCCAGGCCTGCTTCCTTCGGAGACGAGATCCTCCCCGGCAGCAAAATACCTGTCTTTGACGATGATCGCCCTGAGATGGCTTTCCTCTTCATCCGACAGCACATCGCGGCTTCCAAGGTTGAGCAGCAGGGATTCAATCAAGGGCCTGCCCCCCGATATCGCGAGGGGCCCGACCGATTTCGATGCAACCCAGTTTTTCTATAAGAATCAATGCCTAGCCTCGGGAACAATTGTCTTCATCTGTGATTTCCCCTCTAACGCGTAGGGAAAAACCATGGCTCGCTACTATTTCGATCTACACAACGGGGAAGGTCCCACGCGCGATGAGCACGGCACCGAGCTCAGATCTCGTGAAGACATTCCGAAGGAAGTGACCCGCATCCTGCTGGATGTGGCCCGGGACGAACTGCCTGCGGGTGACCGCATGACGATCGCCGTCACCGTTCGCAACGAGAAAGGCGATCCGGTCACGGTTGCCAGCCTCGTCTTCAACAATGAATGGCTCGACATCTTGCGATAGCGGCCGCCGTTCAAGGGCTGCCGCCGGTCACACATACGCATCAATCCGACTCGGTCGATTGTGACGCGACGCTAAGACCCGTCTTCATAGCCGACAATTAAATTTGACATAGTCTTTCGATTGCTTCGGCTCGATCGACAGCTATTCAAGGCCGGCGCGCCGATCGCGGCTCTTTCGAAATTTCTTCGAGAACCAGCCGGATTTCCGCCAGCGGCCGCCGGCTTTCATCGAAGAGTTCCACCGACAGCATATTCAAAGGCGCAGCCGGCAGGCCTTCGGCCGCCATCTCCGCGAGCACGCGCCGCGCCTCCGCTTTGGCAGCCTCGATGGAGTCGAAATCATATCCCGTCTCGGTCGCCCCGACGCCATCCCGATCGAAAAGCTGAAAGTAGAATTTCGGCACGACACATCCCCCGCTAGATGAGCCTAACGGGCCGGCGGCAAACATGTTCCGCCGGAACGGCTGCAATGGGCGTCGTCAGAAGGTGCCGGCTTCCGGAGAGGCCATTTCCTCGATACCGTCGACACGGTCGGGGTAGAAGGCGAGATGGTCCTTGATATTGCTGACCGCGGCATTCGGCGCCTCATAGGTCCAGACGGCATTCTTCGACCGCTCGCCGCCTGCAATGATGCTGTAATAGGAGGCATCGCCCTTATAGGGGCAATGGCTGGTGTGGTCGGTGCGCTGCAGCAGCGACATGTCCACATCCCTCCGCGGAATATACTGCACCGGCGGATAGGAGGCCTCGCGCAGCGTCAGCGCATCGTGTGTATCGGCGATGATCTTGCCGCCGAGCGTGACGACGACGCGGGAGGGATTGTGCTCGACGGTGATCGGGTGGTCCGGCCCCGGGATCTTGATCGTCTTGTCTGACATGGTGGTTCGTCTCCAGGAGATATCGGCCCCTTGGAGATAGGGCGGGCACGCTGCCGGCCCAAGGCCTGGAATGCCGCCTTTGCTGAAGTGTCGCTCCCTTAGAATTCAAAATGCCGCGATTCTACGCTCAGCATCGCCGTTTTCGGCGCCGCCGGCCAATGGTGCGCGAGCGCATCGGCCACCGTGGCGACCAACCTCTCCAAGTCCTCACCGGCCGAAGCATGCAAGGCCTCGGCAACGATCAGCACCGAGCGCGTCGCCGGCCGCACGGCCGAAAGCCCACTCTGCCGGTTCGTCCAGCGCCGCGCATGCGCGTTCCCCGCCCCGTCTGCGAAGATCACCTCATTCGGCTCCGGATGTTCGCTCACGCCGCCGAAGGTCAAATAGGTCTCGTCACCCCCAGCCCGCCGAACCTCGAGATCGCCGACGATCATTTCGGCGTCGAAGACGGCGATCGGGATGGCAAAAGCGAGCGAAATCGCATTGCAGAGATCGATGAGCGGATGCAGGCGCGGCAGCGCATGGTCCTGACGGAAGCGGCGCAGCAGCGCCTCGGAAGCGCAGCGATATTGCGTCGGCTTCAACCCCATACGGGAAAAGCCACGCCGCCAGGCCTGGATTTCGGGGAATTCGCCTTCCTGCGTTTCGGCCAGCCGGGCCTCTGCGATCGCACTGAAACCTGCGATCGCCTCCTCGACATTGGCATCCGCATCGATGCCTCCCGCATGGAGCGCACCGGCGAGAAGCTCCGGAAAGACCTGCCATATGGTATCGGAATGGCTGAACTGCATGGTCTATCTCCCCTCGACGCGCTTCACCGCGACACGGCTCCCGGCAAAGGCCAGCCCGAGCACAGCGGCCAGCACGCAGGCGATGCCGGCGATCTGGCCAAGCCCGACCGGCTCGCCAAGAATGATGAAGGCAAGCATGACGGCGGAAACCGGAGCAAGCGCGGTGAAGAGCGCAGCTTCCGTGCCGCTCACCCTCTCCGCCCCCGCATACCACAATAGAAATCCGCCGACGGTCGGCACCAGCGCATAATAGACGACGGCGGCGACCGCGCTTCCCGACATGCCTTCTGCGAGAGGCGCTTCGAAAACAGCCGGGATGACGGCGACGATGAAGCCAATACCGGTCATCAGCGCCGACTGGGCAAGCGGCGCGATTTCCGTTTTCAGTTTTTTGTTCAGCAGGATGAACACTCCTTCGCAGACCACCGCCAGGAAGATCAGCGCATTGCCGGCAAGCGAGCCTCCTGCGGCCTCCGGCGTGGCGGCGATCGACAGCACGCCTGCCGTCGCCAGCGCCACGGCGAGAAGCAGGCCACGCTGCGGCCGTTCGCCAAGCAGCAGGATGGAGATTGCGGCCGACACCACCGGCAGCGTGCCGATGATGACACCGGCATCGGCCGCCGAGGTCAGGCTGAGGCCAGAAATTAGCAGCGTCGTATAGCCGACGCTACCGGCCCCGGCTTGAATGACGAGGATGAGGCGGTCTTTTCCGGAGAGCTTCGGCAGCCGCGCGCCGGTCGCCCGCATCAGCACGAGAAAGATGGGAAAGGCGATGGCGAAACGCAACGCGGTGGCGCTGAACGGCGGCAGGCCTGATGCGATGAGTTTGCTTGATACAACCGTGCTTCCCACAGTCAGCATGGCCAGCGCCAGATAGAGATAACCTTGAACCTGTCTCGACATTCAGCGTCTCCTGTTGGACGCGCCGAGAAAACAGCAGGAGCCCGTCAAAGGTCTTGAACGAAATTGCAGGCCTAGCCTGAGGTTCAGAGAAAGCCGCCGGCATAGAGGCGCGGCGACAGGCCGTATTTGCGCACGAAGACGCGCGTCATATGGCTCTGATCGGCAAAGCCGCTGGCAAAAGCCGCTTCCGCCAGCGGCATGCCCTGAGCAATCAGCCGCCGCGCGATATGGATGCGGGCCTGGACGAGATAGGCATGCGGTGTCAGTCCGGTCGCCTTGGCAAAACCACGCAGCACCTGGAAGCGGCTGAGCCCACTTTCCCGGGAGAGATCGGCAAGCGAGACGGCGGCAACCGGATCGTCATCGATCAGCTCTCGCGCCGCACGGATCGACGCCGGCACCGGCGGCCTCTGTTCGGCACCGCCGCGCTCGCGCATGACGTCGGCGACGAGTTGCAGAAGCAGTTGCTCGCAGAGCAGCCCGTCCGCCGCGGCGTCGGTTGCCGCACGGAACAGCGTTTCGAAGCGGCCGGCGATCGCGCGGTTACGGATGACGGGATGCGGGATTTCCGATCGCCCTGCCCCGTCTTGGCCGATCTCTTGCGCCAGACCGGTGACGATGGCGGGATCAAAATAGAGGATGCGCCAGGATCGTCGCTGGCCGATCGGCGCGCCGTCATGCACTTCATTGGGATTGACGGTGATGATGTCGCCGGCCTCAGCCTCCACCATGCCGCGGCCGCTCAGCGACGACTGTGCCCCGGCGGACATCAGGCCGATGCCGAACTGCTCATGCGTGTGGCGCGCGAAGCTGTGATGCGTTTCCGCTTCTACCGCTTCGACGCCTATCAGCGCCGAGCGCAACATCCTGAACTGGTTTTTCGCCATCGTCTGTCCGCAGGTCCGATCACGGGCCACTCTGCCAGTCGGAGGGAGAGGAGGCAACGCCTAGAAGAACTCGTCGAGCAGTTGATAGTAGCCGAGCCTCGCCGGATCCGTGGCCGGCAGGCCGTAGCGGTCGAGGAAGGGCCGCACCAGCGCCTCGCCGAAATTATAGGCGATGCTGCGGCAGGCAAGCGCGATATCCTGATAGCGGTCGGCGACGCCAAGGCGACTGCAGTCGATATAGCCGGAAAATCCCTTTTCGGAGGCGATGAAATTCGGCAGGCAGGCATCGCCATGGGTGACGACGAGATCCTCGCGGCCCGGCCTTCTGCTTTCGAGTTCGGCAAACAGGGCTTCGGCACTCTTTCCAAGCCGCGTCTCATCGAAATCGGTCTCGTCGACGATGCCGGCCTGCATCCGCGCTTTCGCCGCCGCAATGCGTCTCTCCAGCCGATGGTCGAAAGGGCAGGATGCGATCGGCAGCCGATGCAGGTCGAGAAGGGCTACCGCCAGCAGTTCGACCCGCGCAAACGGCGTCAGCGCCGACGCGCTGGCGAGGTCACGACCCGGCAGCGCGCTGATCAGCAGCCGGTTGTGCGCACCGTCGCTATCCTCTGTTATGACATCGGGACAGGGCAGACCGGACGCCTTGAGCCAACGAAGCCTGGCTGCCTCGGCGGCGAACTCGCCGAAAGGAGCGGCCTGTTCGACCTTCAGATAAAGCGTCGGCAATCCGGGAGCTTCGAGCCGGAAGACGCTCGCCGCAGAACGTCCGAGCGCATCGCGCTCGAACCGGTATCCGGCCAGGCGGGCATCAAGCGCGCCCGCTGCCAGCGGTTGATCGTCTTGGGAATTCGACATGATATCCGTGCCATTGACACTGCCGCATTATCCCGACAGGGCGATGCACTGCAAGCGGCACGATCGGTCAGCGCATATCGGCGCTGGACGCCCTCTGCGACCTCAATGAACAGTTTCGGGGGGCGCGGCTTCGAGAAGGATTTCAAAAGCCTCTTCCAGAGCAGCCACCAGAATATCGGTCAGCTCGTCGCCTTTGTTTTCCAGGAACAGCGCGCTCACGGCTTCGTCCTGACGCTCAAGAAAACGCTCGATCTCGTTCGACATATCATTGTCCCTTCTTCACCGTAACCATCACGGCCATGAGAAGAGGCTAGGTGCGGTTCCTTGCGCGTGGCTTGTTCCTGATAAGACCGCAATCCAGGATCGCGAGGACTAGTCACGAATTTCATATTTCGCATACTGACTGCGGGGGATCAATCCGCCAACTTCGTGGGCAAACGACACGATTTTCGTCGCTCCCTCATCCAACTCGCAACGGAAGCGAACATGGTACCAGCCTCTAGCTGTGCCAAAGGCTGCATCCGGCACATCAAGGACGGTCCCGCTTCGCAACCCGAAACTGGGCAATGCGGACGGGAAGTAACTCGGCGAACCATGAACGAGTTGGGCCTGAAGCTCGGTAGTGCAGAGCGTGGCCACCCGCTCTTTGCGCGGGAGGCCATCGATCGCAGTCTGAGCAAGCAAATTGCCATCTCCCATGCGCGAAAACAGCGTTTTTGCCTTGGGCAGATCGTTGTTTTTAGCGACCGTTTTCGACTTTTCAGCGGTCGTCTGCTCCGGTGGTTTGGCCTGCTCGATACTCGTCGTGGCTTCGCCAGACACATCTGTCGGCGGCCCATTGGGCTTCGGAGAAACCTCCGTTGTCGCAACCTCTGGAAGCTTCACATCATCCGGGACGGGCTTTGAAGCAGGCGTCTCGGTTTCAGGTTTTTCCGCAGCAGCCTGTGCCGGCCTCTGCTCCGGTTCCGCATCACGCTCCGGTGGAATTGATGCCGGTTTGGCTTCGCCTTGAGAAGATTTTCCCTCCAACGATTTTTCAGGGCCGCTGTTCTTATCACCAAACTCGATGACAGGGTTCAGGGTCGGCATCGGCCTCCCTTGCTGAGGCACTTTCTTAGTCGCCGGTGGCGGTGGCGGTGGTGGTGGTGGTGGTGGTGGCGGTGGTGGCGGTGGTGGCTGCTTCTTGGCCTCTTCCGGCGGCTTCGGCTCCGGTGGTTTTTCCTCGGGCTTGGGCTCCGGCTTCTTTTCCTCCGGTGGCGGAACGAGTTCCACCTTCACGCTCTCGTCTTCCGCGGGCTTCGGATCGATCTTCGGCAGCCCGAAAATCAGAAGAGCAATGATGGGAATATGCGCGACAACGGACGCGACGATGCCCCAGCGGATTTCAGGCCGCTGTTTTCCCGTTTCATGCTGCGTTTCCGCTGGTTCCACGTCTTCTTCTGTCACAGCAGCGATGTGGCCTCTAAAGCCGGCAGCATCAAGCCACAAAAGAAAAAAACCGCGTGATCGCAGCAGCCATCTAACGTGCTACAGCGTCCTTTGCGCGTCCGAAAAGACGCGCGGCGCTATAGTGTCATTGGTCGGCGGCTCCATCGTCGGCCACCAGATCATGCGCCTGCCATTCGCTTTGCGGAATGGCATCGCCGATGAGAAAGGCGAAGGACGCGACCTTGCCGGAGGCGGCATTGAGCTCGCATTTGAACTGAATATTGTACCACTTCCGTTTGCTGCGGAAGGCGCCGCCCTTCACCTCGACGCTGTTGCCGCTGACCTTTTCCGCCGCCATCGCATACGGCGCGAGCGCATCCGGCGCCATCGCCGGCTGCGCGCGGCGGACCTGCTCCATCGCCTCCAGGTCACAGAGCTGCAGATTGCGCTCGCTGCCGGCAAGGCCGCGCAACGCCTCGCGGGCGCCGCGGCTGCGCGGATCTGACAACACCGTCTCCGAAAACAGCTGGCCCGCCTGGACGAATACACCAGGCTTCGGCGGCACCGGAGGGGCGGAAGCCACTTCAGGCGACCTCGCGGCCGCCGGCGCCTCCTCCTGATGCGGCGGAGCGATCTCCTGGACCGGCGCACTCGCATCCGGCTTTGCCGTAGCGGGTGCAGGCGTCGCGACCCGCTGCGCTATCGCAGAAGGTTTGGCGACTTCGGGAACGATATCAACCGTAATGCCGTCGTCCGGCAACGGTGCCGGCGGCTCAGGTCTCGGAAGCAGCAGGAGCAGCAGTGCAAGCATGACGGCATGCAGAGCGAACGAGGCGAAAGCGCCCCACTCGATGCCTTCGCCCCGATTTTCCCACACCAGTGCCATCGCTCAGGAAGCAGCTGTCGGACAATCGAAGGCGGCCATAAAACCTGGGAACGCTTTCATCAAGAGCCCTGCCGATACGCCACGAGGAATTAAGGACAGGGCGACAGTGCCAGTCTGACGCGAGTTGCGCAACGCTTATGACCGCCGATAGCGGTCCTTTGTCCCGATCAACCAAGTGAGCCGATGATCTCTCGATAGGCGGCCTCCGGGAATGCCTTCAGTGTCTGGGTGCGGACATTGCCGCCCATCGCGAGCGAGAGGCCAAACCGCGCCATCACGGCATCGTCAGGCGCTTCGCAGACAGCCACCATGTCGTGGCCGCCCATCGTCAGAAAGAACTGATTGAAGGAGCCGCCCATGTCGCCGAGCAATTTCTTCGCCGCATCCAGCCGTTTTGACGAGTCGCGAACGTTGCGCACACCTTGGTCCGTCCAGTTGATCAACACAATGTAAGTGGTCATTTCGCACCTCCCAACGGAGGATTCGCCCGACGCGGGCATGCACCGGTCCTCGCTCGCGCATCGCGATCGATTTCTCCCCCCGTGGCCGGACTATAATCTTGTCACCACCCAGCGACAAGAAAGCCGCCGGGATCATTGGTATTAGGCATGTCGCCCAAAAGTGTGCAGAAAGTCGAGATAACCCCGCGTCTGGGAATGCGTACAAAATTTCTTCGTACACAGAGCGTCAGTGCGCGCTCGCGTGGCACCTAAAAGCGGACCTCTAAACGTTCGACATGGCAGCAGATCACAGATTGAGACGAGGCGAGCAATGTGGGACCGAAACACCGGTTGCGAGATAACGACTGGATGACACAAAGACGGAAAGCAAAAAGCCGGACATGAAGCCCGGCTTTCGCAATCGTAGAGATCTTGTCGTCGCTCAGCTGTCGAGGAACGAGCGCAGCTTTCTGGAGCGGCTCGGATGCTTCAGCTTGCGCAGCGCCTTAGCCTCGATCTGGCGGATACGTTCTCGGGTGACCGAGAACTGCTGGCCGACTTCTTCGAGCGTGTGGTCGGTGTTCATGCCGATGCCGAAGCGCATGCGCAGGACGCGTTCCTCGCGCGGCGTCAGCGAGGCCAAAACGCGGGTCGTCGTTTCGCGCAGGTTCGCCTGGATGGCGGCGTCGATCGGCAGCAGCGCGTTCTTGTCCTCGATGAAATCGCCGAGATGCGAATCTTCTTCGTCGCCCACCGGGGTTTCGAGCGAGATCGGCTCCTTGGCGATCTTCAGGACCTTGCGGACCTTTTCGAGCGGCATCGCAAGCTTTTCGGCCAGTTCTTCCGGCGTCGGCTCGCGGCCGATCTCGTGCAGCATCTGGCGCGACGTGCGGACGATCTTGTTGATCGTCTCGATCATGTGCACCGGAATGCGGATCGTGCGGGCCTGGTCGGCGATCGAACGGGTGATCGCCTGACGGATCCACCATGTCGCATAGGTCGAGAACTTGTAGCCGCGGCGGTATTCGAACTTGTCGACCGCCTTCATCAGGCCGATATTGCCTTCCTGAATGAGGTCGAGGAACTGCAGGCCGCGGTTCGTGTACTTCTTGGCGATGGAGATGACGAGGCGAAGGTTTGCTTCGACCATTTCCTTCTTGGCGATGCGCGCTTCGCGCTCGCCCTTCTGCACCATATGCACGATGCGGCGGAATTCCGAGATCGAGATCCCGGTCTCGGTCGCCAGATTCTGGATTTCCTGGCGGATGTCGCGGATCGTCGTGTTTTCGCCCCTGGCGAATTCCTTCCAGCCGCGAGCAGCCAGATTGCCGATCGACTTCATCCAGTTCGGGTCGAGCTCGGCGCCCTGGTACTGCTCCAGGAAGGAGTCGCGCTTGACGCCATAGGATTCGGCCAGACGCAGCAGGCGGCCTTCGTTGGAAACGAGGCGCTTGTTGATGTCGTAGAGCTGCTCGACCAGAGCATCGATGCGGTTCTGGTTCAGGGACAGAGACTTGACGGCCTTGATGAGCTCATCCTTGAGTTCCTTGTAGCGGCGCTCCTGGGCGGTAGACAGCGTGCCGGAAGCCGACAGCCGCTGCTCGACCTGCTGGTCCTGCAGCTTGCGCAGCTTCTTGTAGGTCTCGGCGATCGTATCCAGCGTCTCCATCACCTGCGGGCGAAGCTCGGCTTCCATCGCCGCCAGCGAAAGGTTGGATTCGTCCTCGTCCTCTTCCTCCTCTTCGGGAGGCAGGCCTTCGCCGCCGACATCGGTAATGTCGTCGTCGCCGGAGCGGGCGCGGCGGGTCTTTTCCTTTTCCTCGGCGAGCTTGCGGTCGGCCTCGATCTTCTCCGGGCTCTGGAACTGCGGCGCAGCCTTGGCTTCAGGACCTGAATAGGTCGTTTCGAGATCGATGATCTCGCGCAGCAGCGTCGTGCCTTCGTTGAGTTCGTCACGCCAGATGATCAGCGCCTGGAAGGTCAGCGGGCTCTCGCAGAGGCCTGCGATCATCGTTTCGCGGCCGGCCTCGATGCGCTTGGCGATCGCGATTTCGCCCTCGCGGGAGAGAAGCTCCACCGAGCCCATCTCGCGCAGGTACATACGAACAGGATCGTCTGTCCGGTCTGTCGGTTCTTTCTTCTTGGCGGTCGCAAGCGCCGTGCCGCTCGAAGGTGCGAGCTCGCCGCCTTCGCTGTCTTCGTCGCCACCGGCGTCGTCGTCATCGCCGCCGCCGGAAGCACCGGCTTCCTCGGCTTCTTCGTCTTCGATGACATTGATGCCCATGTCCGACAGCATCGACATCGTGTCTTCGATCTGCTCGGACGTCACTTCCTCGGACGGCAGGACCGCGTTGAGCTCGTCCATCGTCACATAGCCGCGCTTCTTGGCGGCCTTGATCATCTTCTTGACCGCGTCGTCGGAAAGATCGAGAAGAGGGCCGTCGCTTGCGCCGTCGCGTTCGACTTCCGCGTCTTCGTTCTCTTTGACCTTGGTTGCCATTTATATCGTCGCCTTCCTGACGCTATCCAATCTCGCTACGGTGAATGGGCCGTCTCAGGGCCTGACGCGTCGCTCGCGCCGCCCTCGAATCACCTTTGCCCACCTAACGGGATGACATTTAAAGCCTGATTAACCACGATCGCCGGCACCGGACAGCAAAGCTTTCTTGCTTTTGGATTTCCGGCCATGGTTGCGCGATCCGCCTTGACCCAGTTCACCGTTTCAACAAGTCGAACGGTGATTCCCACATTTTTTGTTCTCGTCAAGCTTTTCCAGAAAAAAAGCTCACGAAATATCGGAAAAAGCCTTATCCACAGGCTTTGAACCGCGGCAGCGATTGCGAAGCCTTATTTAAGATGCGGCGAACAAAAGACAAGGGCAGCAAATATTTTGCCCGCCATACCCGTTATTTCCACCATTTTTGCAGTTGTACCGATGATATATGCGCCTTCAGCCTGAAGAATCTAACGCGCCGCGCCGTCATAGGCCTTCACCGTCAGCGCCCCGAGATCGACCGCGGGAATGCAGCGCAGATTGATCGAGGCCATCGCCGCGCCATCCGGGGTCACGGCTTCACCAAACGGCGCGATGCCGCAATTGGCGCAGAAGTGATGCCGGATGACATGGCTGTTGAAAGTATAGGTCGAGAGATTGGCCTCCGGCGTCTTCAGCACCAGCTTGTCACGCGGCACGAAGGCGAGAAGCCCGCCCCGCCTGCGGCAGAGCGAGCAGTTGCAATCCAGCGCCTCGGTGAATTCGCCTTCGACCTCGAAAGCAACGTTGCCGCAATGGCAGCTTCCTTCATAAATCATGTCGTCCTCCTCACATCCAATCCATGACGACCTTGCCGGAGTTGCCCGACCGCATCGCCTCGAAGCCATCGCGGAAATCGTCGATGCCGATCCGATGGGTGATGATGGGCGCAAGGTCGAGGCCGCCCTGGACGAAGGCGATCATCTTGTACCAGGTCTCGAACATCTCGCGGCCATAGATGCCCTTGAGATTGAGCATCTTGAAGATCACCTTGTTCCAGTCGATCTCGAAACCAGCAGGCGCGATGCCGAGAATGGCGATCTTGCCGCCATTGTTCATCTTGTCGATCATGTCGCGGAAGGCGGGGGCCGCTCCCGACATTTCAAGCCCGACGTCGAAACCCTCCGTCATGCCGATCGCCTTCATCACATCGGCGAGGTTTTCCTTGGAAGCATCGACGACGTGGTCAATGCCGAGTTTGCGGGCGAGATCCAGCCGGTGCGGATTGATATCGGTGATGACGACCTTGCGGGCGCCGGATCGCTTGGCGACGAGCGCGCCCATGATGCCGATCGGGCCGGCGCCGGTGACGAGCACGTCCTCGCCGACAAGATCGAAGGAGAGTGCGGTATGCACGGCATTGCCGAACGGGTCGAAGATTGCCGCGATCTCGTCTGATATATCGTCCGGGATCGGCACGACATTGCTTTCGGGAATGCAGACGAATTCGCCGAAGGAACCCGGGCGGTTGACGCCGACGCCAAGCGTGTTGCGGCAGAGGTGCCCCCTGCCCGCCCGGCAGTTGCGGCACTTGCCGCAGACGATATGCCCCTCGCCGGAGACGCGCTCGCCGACATGATAGCGGGTGACCGCCGAACCGATCTCGGCGATCTCGCCGGAAAATTCATGGCCAACCACCATCGGCACCGGAATGGTCTTCTGCGCCCACTGGTCCCAGTTCCAGATATGGACGTCGGTGCCGCAGATCGCCGATTTCTTCACCCGGATCAGCACATCGTTCGGCCCGACCTCGGGCACCGGCACATTCTCCATCCAGAGCCCGACTTCCGGTTTCGCTTTGACCAGTGCCTTCATCATGTTCGACATATCTGTATTCCTTGGCCCCGTATCTGTCGCAGCCCCTCATCCGCCTGCCGGCCCCTTCTCCCCGCAAGCGGGGCGAAGGGATATGCCGCACCGTTTCCGCATTCTCAAGCGGTCCGTTGGGCACGTCCCCTCTCCCCGCAAGCGGGGAGAGGGTTAGGGTGAGGGGCAGCATCGCCTATTCTCAAATCACACCCAATTCCCGCCCTGCCTCGGCAAAAGCCGCGATCGCCCGCTCCACATCCGCCCGCGAATGCGCCGCCGACATCTGCGTGCGAATGCGGGCCTGGCCTTTCGGCACCACGGGGAAGGAGAAGCCGATCACATAGATCCCCTTCTTCAGCATCAGGCCCGCCATGTCCTGGGCGAGCTTGGCGTCACCCAGCATGACGGGGATGATCGGATGGCCTTCGCCGGCAAGCGTGAAACCGAGCTTGGTCATCTCTGTGCGGAAGAGATCGGCATTATCGGAAAGACGCTTGCGCAAGATATCGCCGTTTTCGATGAGATCGAACACCTTGAGCGAGGCCGCGGCGATGACTGGCGCCAGCGTGTTCGAGAACAGATAGGGCCGCGAGCGCTGCCGCAGCCATTCGACGACTTCAGCCTTGGCCGAAGTGTAACCGCCCGAGGCGCCGCCGAGCGCTTTACCAAGCGTGCCGGTGATGACGTCGATCCGGCCCTCGACACCGCAATGTTCGGCCGAACCGCGGCCGTTCTTGCCGACGAAGCCGACGGCGTGGCTGTCATCGACCATGACCATCGCGCCGTATTTTTCGGCGAGATCGCAGACACCGCCGAGATTGGCGATGATGCCATCCATCGAGAAGACGCCGTCGGTGGCGACCAGCTTGAAGCGGCTGCCTTCGGCCTTTTTCAATTCCTCTTCGAGTGCTGCCATGTCGTTGTTGGCGTAGCGGAAACGCTTGGCCTTCGAAAGCCTGACGCCGTCGATGATCGAGGCGTGGTTCAGCGCGTCCGAGATGATCGCGTCCTCTTCGGACAGCAGCGTTTCGAACAGGCCGCCATTGGCATCGAAGCAGGAGGAATAGAGGATCGTGTCTTCCATGCCGAGGAAGGCGGAGATGCGCGCCTCGAGTTGCTTATGCTCCTCCTGCGTGCCGCAGATGAAGCGCACCGAAGCCATGCCATAACCGTAGCGGTCGAGCGCCTGCTTGCCGGCCTCGGCCAGTTCCTCGTTGTCGGCAAGGCCGAGATAGTTGTTGGCGCAGAAATTCAGCACCCGCTCGCCGGTGGAAATGCCGATCTCGCCCGCCTGCTTGGAAGTGATGACCCGCTCGGATTTATAGAGGCCGGCATCCTTCAGCACCGAAATCTCGTTGCGGAGGTGGGAGAGAAATTGCGAGGTCATGGGGCGGCCCTTCGTGAAGATTTCCGTGCCAGCCGGGTTAGCATATCGCCGCCGGCTTGTCTTCTTCAGCGCTGGACCGAGATCAGCCGTGAGCCGTTCAGCCCTTGTCGTGCGAGAGAATGATCTCGAGAAAGGCATCGCCGTAGCGTTCGAGCTTCGCCTGCCCGACGCCCGATATGGCGAGCAATTCCTTGCGGCTGCGCGGCTTCTCCGTGGCGAAGGCGATGAGTGTCGTATCGGGAAAGACGACATAGGGCGGCACGCCGAGCGATTTCGCGATCGCCATGCGCTCGGCCCGCAGCGCTTCGAAGAGAGCGCCATCGGCGCCCGACAAGCCGGATTTGCGCTCGCCGCGCTCCGCCTTCTTCGTACGCCGCTCCGAGGCCGGGCGGTCCTTGCGAAAGAACACCTGCCGCTCGTGCTTGAAGACGGCCCGCGCCTCCGGCTCCAGCTTCAGCGCGCCGAAAGCTTCGTGATCGACGCGGATCAGACCCATGGCGAGCAGCTGACGGAACACGGATTGCCAGACACGCGCCGGAATATCCTTGCCGGCACCGAAGACCGGCATCTCGGCGTGACCGAAACGCTCGGTCTTTTCGTTGACGTTGCCGAGGAGCACGTCGACGACATGGCCGGCGCCGAAACGCTCGCCGGTGCGATAGATGGCGGCCAGCGCCTTGATCGCCGCCTCTGTGCCCTCCCAGGTTTCGACCGGCTTCAGGCAGGTGTCGCAATTGCCGCAATGGCCGGCATGCGCTTCGCCGAAATGAGCAAGGATCGCCTGGCGCCGGCAGGAAGCCGTCTCGCAGATGGCCAGCAATGCGTTGAGTTTGGCGCGTTCGACCCGCTTGATCTCGGCGGCGGCACTGCCCTCGTCGATCATCCGGCCGCGCTGGATGACGTCGGCCATGCCATAGGCCATCCAGACGTCCGACGGCAGGCCGTCGCGCCCGGCGCGCCCGGTCTCCTGATAATAGGCTTCCACCGAGCCCGGCAGGTCGAGATGGGCGACATACCGCACATTCGGCTTATCGATGCCCATGCCGAAGGCGACGGTGGCGACCAGGCAAAGATTCTCTTCTTTCAGGAAGGCATCCTGATTGGCGTCGCGAACCGCCCTGTCCATGCCGGCATGATAGGGGAGCGCGCGGATGCCCTGCCCGTTCAGCCAGTCGGCCGTATCCTCGACCTTGGCGCGCGACAGGCAATAGACGATGCCGCTGTCGCCCTTATGTCCGGAGAGGAACCGCAAGAGCTGCTGGCGCGGCTGGTCACGCTCGACGATCTCGTAGGCAATGTTCGGCCGGTCGAAACTGGTGGTGAAGATCTCCGCGGCATCGAGCCCCAACCGCTCGATGATGTCGTCGCGCGTATGCGGATCGGCCGTCGCCGTCAGCGCCACGCGCGGCACGCCGGGATATTGTTCACCGAGCCGGCCGAGGGCACGATATTCCGGCCGGAAATCATGGCCCCATTGCGAGACGCAGTGGGCCTCGTCGATGGCAAAGAGCGCGATCTTCTCGTTGGCGATCAGCTCGCGGAACCCGTCGGTCAGAATGCGCTCGGGCGTCACGTAGAGAAGGTCGAGCTGGCCTGCCGAGAGCGCGCGACGAACCTCGACGAATTCCTCGCGCGACAGCGACGAATTGAGCGCTGCGGCACGGATGCCGAGCTGCTTCATCGCCTCCACCTGATCGCGCATCAGCGCAATCAGCGGCGAAACGACGATGCCGACGCCATCGCGGCAAAGCGCCGGGATCTGAAAACACAGCGATTTGCCGGCACCTGTGGGAAAGAGCACGACGGCGTCGCCGCCGGAAACCACATGTTCGACCACCTGCTGCTGCTTGCCGCGGAAGGAGGAATAGCCATAGACCTGCTTGAGGATAGCGAGTGGCGAGCGGCCGGAAGAAAACAGCGCGCCGGAAGCGGAAAAGCCCGGTTCATTGCGTTCGGTCAGCGACATCAGTGGTTCGCCGCCCCTTTGACGCGGCCGGAAAGCACCCCGAAGCCATCGATGATCGCCTCCTGGTTCTCAAGGCGCACCCCTTCGAAATGCACTTCCTGCTGCGCGCGCATCAATTGAACGATCGCCTCGCCGTCGCCGGCTTCGGTCGCCAGCGCAATCTCTCGCTCGAGTTCGATCTTCTGCCGGCGCAGCGCCTTCGCCCGCTTGTGGAAGGCCAGCGCCTGGCGGTAGCCTTCGCGCGCATCCTCCATCGCCGCCTCCTCGGTCGCCGTCCAGAGCCGGGCATTGCGCACCTGCTGATCGAGGCTCTTGATGAGCGGACCGAAACCCTCGAATTCCAACCGTTCGGTCAGATATTCGCGTGTCAGATGCGGGCCGGCGACGGCAGCGGCAGCCCCGAGCATCGCCGACCAGAGCCGCTGCAGCTCGCGGCTGTCATAGTCGATCGCGGCGATTTCGTCATAATCGTCGATCATCAGCGAGGGATGATTGATGACGGTCAGCGCCAACACGCTTTCGCGCAACGCCGTATTGTCCCGGTGGCCACGCACGGGGCCCGAGCGGGCGAGCCGGTCGGAAATGATGCTGGGGCTTTTCGGCCCCGCCTTGCCGGCATTGTCGCGGCCCGGGCGGTAATTGCCATTGCCCGCGAAGCCGCCGCGGCGCTCGCCATTGTTGCGGTTCTGGAACTGCGGCTGGAAGAAGGCGTTCAGCCGGTCGCGAATATCCTGCTGGTAGTGGCGGCGCACATTCTCGTCGGCGATGACGGCGACGAGCTGTTTCAGCCGCGCCTCGAGTTCGGCGCGCGCCTCGGGCGTATCGAACTTGTCGGTATTGATCTCCCGGCTCCACAGCATCTCGGAAAGCGGCTTTGCCTGGCTCATCACCTTGTCGAAGGGCGCGCGGCCCTCGTCGCGCACCAGATCGTCGGGGTCCTTGCCGTCGGGCAGAAGCGCGAAGCGGACGGAACGGCCGGGCTTCAGATGCGGCAGCGCCAGTTCGGCGGCGCGATTGGCGGCGCGGATACCGGCCCCGTCGCCGTCGAAGCAGAGCACCGGTTGCGGTACCATCTTCCAGAGCAGTTCGAGCTGGTTTTCGGTAAGCGCCGTGCCAAGCGGCGCAACGGCATTCTCGACGCCGGCCTGATAGAGCGCGATCACGTCCATATAACCTTCGACGGCGATGATGGTGCCTGTCGCATTGTCATCCTGAGGGTCGCCGCGGCCCGGTCCCTGGATCGCGCGCCGCGCACGGGCGAAATTATAAAGAACATTGCCCTTGTGGAAGAGCTCCGTCTCGTTCGAGTTCAGATATTTCGCCGGCGCATCCGCAGACATGGCGCGGCCGCCGAAAGCGATGACCTTCTCTCGCGACGAAAGGATCGGGAACATAATGCGGTCGCGGAAGCGATCGTAGGAAACCGGCACGTTTTCATGGACGACCAAGCCACAGGCCTCGATCTGCTCCTTGAGCACGCCCTTGCCGGCAAGAAATTCCTTCAGCGCATTGCGGCTGTCGGGCGCATAGCCGAGACGGAAGGTCTCGATGGTGCGTCCCGTCAGCCCGCGGTCGCGCAGATAGGCGCGTGCCCTCGCCCCATTCGCCGTCTGCAACTGGTCCTGGAAAAATTGCGTCGCCATTTCCATGACGTCGATCAGCGAGCCGCGCTCTTTCTCACGCTTCTCCATGACAGGATCGGCCAGCGGCATCGGCATGCCGGCCATATCGGCGATCTGCTGCACCGCCTCGGGAAAACTCAGGCCCTCGAGTTCGGTCAGGAAGCGGAAATGGTCGCCGGTGACCCCACAACCGAAGCAGTGATAGCGGCCCTTTCGGTCCTCGCAGTGGAAGCTCGGCGATTTCTCGCCGTGGAACGGGCAGCAGGCCCAATAATCGCCGCGCGATACGTTGGTCTTGCGCTTGTCCCAGCTGACGCGGCGCGCAATCACGTTCGAAATCGGAACGCGGTCGCGGATCTCATCGAGAAAGGTGTTGGAAAAGCGCATCTATACCTCTTGGCCAAGCTCCATATAAGCTGCTTTGCCGCTCCATGCCACGAAACTTGTCATGAAAACCCGCTATTCACAGGCAAGTGCACCGGTTGCTTGCGATGTCGGTTTTCCAATCAACAACACGTTATCGCCCCTGCGACAGGGGTGCGACATTATTGTCCTCGCAGATCCGGAACGGCACCGTCGTGAGTGCTCCACAAAGAGCCAAAGCCTGCCGAATTCCCATATTAAATCCTTTAAAAACAGTGACATATCAATTCCGACGCTCGGACACCCCCGTCTTACAGCCTACTGCCCGACCTCCGCTTTGATGCCCCCCAAACCGCCGTTTTCGCCAATCATTATTTTTTTGTAATTTGAATAAGCAGCCAGCCCGCAATAGGTTCGATCTCAACAAAGCGATCCCCGAGCGAAGCACCATCCCTACCCCCGGCGCCGCTTCGCAAGGGTGCCTTTGCAAATACCCTCCGGCTTGGGCCTCGGCCCTGCGTTGCCGGCGGAAGCAAAGAGCAAGAAGGCAGGAGCGCCCCCAGCTCCTGCCTTCTTAAATCTTGGCTCGCCTTGCGACAACTCTCCCTTTGAAATTAACCGCTTATTGACAAAACCGTTGACAGGCGGCGCTGGCATGAAAGATGTATGCGCCGAACTCCTGGACCTCTCCAATGGCTTTTACCGCGGAAAATCTTGCAGCAGACGATCGATTTTTCGCTGCGATCCTGCAGTGCGCCGATCAGATGCTCGCCATCTATCGCGAGAGCCCGCGCATCGCCTCGATCTTCGCCGCGCAGCAGCGCTGGCTGATGGCCCATGCCGGTTTCGCCCTTCACTACGGTCATCCCGACGGCGGCAAGAGCGGCCTCTATTCCGGCCGCTTCATCGATTTCGCGGTCAAGAACGATATCGCCAGCCGCAACACGGCCGCAGCCTTCATGCAGGAAATGCTGGCCTATCGCTTCCTGCGACCGGTTCCCGGCCCCGACAAGCGCACACGCTACCTGGAGCCGACCGAAATCGCCGAGCAGCATTTCACCCGTTGGCTCGTCACCCATATGATGATCCTCGATAGCCTCGACGGCGGTGAGCGCGCCGACAAGATCACTGCCGATCCCTCGGCGATGATGGCAGCGATCCAGCCGCTGATCGCCAAGGCGATCATCGGGAGTGAAGCGGTGCGCAATCCAGGCCCGACCTTCAACCTCTTCAACTGGGCAAATTCCGGCGGACTGGTGATGGACTACCTGATCTCGCGCCTTCCGGAATTTCCCCGGACGGCCGACCGCGTCGTTCTCGGCCCTCTATCGCTCAGGGAACTGCGCGAACAGTTCATGATCTCCAACACCCATCTCAAGCGGCTACTGACGCAGGCGGCGACCATGGAAAGCGTCGGCTGGACAGAACTCTCCCGCAAGGGCGACTTCTGGCTGTCGGGCCACTTCATCCGCGAATATTGGAATTATCAGGCGGCGAAATTCGCCATCGTCGATGCCGCCGCCGAAGCGGTGCTCGGGCCTGCGGTCCGTGACGAACCGCAGGCAAGACGCGTTATCTGAAACTTATCCGTTCAACAGTTCCTTGACGGTCGCCGAGGCCTTGGCGAAATCCATCTGGCCGGCATAACGCTCCTTCAGCGCTGCCATCACCTTGCCCATATCCTTGGCGCCTGCGGCACCCGTCTCGGCGATGATCGCCGAGACGTTGGCGCGCACTTCGCTGTCGGAAAGCTGCTTCGGCATGAAATCCTGGATGACGGTGATTTCGGCGCGCTCCTTGGCGGCAAGCTCCGGTCGGGAATTCTCCTCGTAGATCTTTGCCGATTCGTCGCGCTGCTTCACCATCTTGGCGAGAATCTGCAGGATCTCGTCGTCGCTCGCCTGCTCCTTGCCGGTGCCGCGATTGGCGATATCGCGGTCCTTGACCGCGGCCTGAATCAGCCGGACGGTGGAAAGCCGCTCCGCATTCTTGGCCTTCATCGCCTCTTTCAGCTGGGTGGCGAGTTGATCGCGCAGCATGGTCTTCACTCCTGTTTTGATGCCGCTTCATAAACCACGCTGATGCGGCGGATCAAATAAATTGCGCGGTCGTTGCGACAAAGCGCAGGAAAACAGCGGCAATCTCGGCTACAAAGATTGACGCTAAGCGATTGCGTGGCTATTTACCGCCACCTGCACCAAAATTCGTGATCAGGCCTGAAGCGCGCGGCATTGCCGTGTCCACACGCCTGCGAGATCAAATGGCGACGAGCGCGGCAACGCGCCCACCTGCCGGAAACGGGATGAAGATGACCGCGACAGCACCCTGGACAATCGAAAAGCCGACCGCCCTGCTCGTTCTTGCCGACGGCACGGTCATCGAAGGCAAGGGCATCGGCGCCACCGGCAAAGTGCCGGCCGAAGTGGTCTTCAACACGGCGCTGACCGGCTATGAGGAGATCCTGACGGACCCCTCCTATCTCGGCCAGATCGTCACCTTCACCTTCCCGCATATCGGCAATATCGGCACCAACGAGGAAGACATCGAGGATCTGACGCCGGCCGCCCGGCACGGCGCCGTCGGCGTCATCTTCAAGGCCGACATCACCGACCCTTCGAACTACCGCGCCGCCAAGCACCTCGACCAATGGCTGAAGGCACGCGGCGTCATCGGCCTCTGCGGCATCGACACGCGCGCGCTGACAGCCTGGATCCGCGAGAACGGCGCCCCGAACGCGATGATCGCCCACGATTCGAACGGCGTCTTCGACATCGAGACGCTGAAGGCCGAAGCCAAAGCCTGGAGCGGCCTCGAAGGTCTCGACCTTGCCAAGATCGCCTCGTCGGGCCAGTCCTCGCAGTGGACCGAAACGCCGTGGGTCTGGAACGAAGGTTACGGTGAACTCAAGGCTACGGACGCCAAATTCCACGTCGTCTGCCTCGATTACGGCGTCAAGCGCAACATCCTGCGCCTGTTTGCCGGCCTCGACTGCAAGGTGACCGTCATGCCGGCCACAACGAGCGCCGAAGACGTCCTCGCCATGCAGCCGGACGGCATCTTCCTGTCGAACGGCCCGGGCGATCCGGCGGCAACCGGCGAATATGCCGTGCCTGTCATCAAGACGCTGATCAAGACCGACATCCCGGTTTTCGGCATCTGCCTCGGCCACCAGATGCTGGGTCTCGCACTCGGCGCAAAGACCGAGAAGATGCATCAGGGCCATCACGGCGCCAACCACCCCGTCAAGGACCATACGACGGGCAAGGTCGAGATCGTCTCGATGAACCATGGCTTCGCGGTCGACTCGAAGTCGCTGCCTGATGGCGTTGAAGAGACTCACATTTCGCTTTTTGACGGCACCAATTGCGGCCTGCGCGTGCTCGGCAAGCAGGTCTTTTCCGTCCAGCATCATCCGGAAGCCTCTCCCGGCCCGCAGGACAGCCACTATCTCTTCCGCCGCTTCATCAACATGGTGCGCGAAAAGAAGGGCGAACCGGCACTCGCCGAACGCTGATTTCAAGCCACAGCGATTTCCGATGAAGGCTCGCCCAGGCGGGCCTTTTTCTTTATCCGCCCCTTGACCTCAGCTTAAGTTGAGGAATTACAGATCTGCCTGCAAACATCTGATGCAGGAGAAAACTGGATGAGCGGAGCTTTCTACAGGATAGACAAGTTCGTCGTGCCGGCAGCGGCGCGAGAAGAATTTCTCGTCAAAGTGATGATGACCCACAAGCTGTTGGAGGCGCAGGACGGTTTCATCGATCACAGGGTACTGGAACAGGTCGCCGGCCCAGGCGAATTCAATTTCGTCACGATCGCCGAACGGGAAAATACGGAGGTCGTCGAGCGCGCGCGGGCGGCCGTTGCAGCGGCCCATAGGGCCGCCCATTTCGATCCGCAGGAAATGTTTGCACGTCTCGGCATTCGCGCCGATATCGCCAGTTACAAGCCCGTCGCGGCCTGACGGCAGAGGCGGACGGCTCAGGCGTGGGCCAGTTCCGCCTCCCGGCGAAGGAGAAGGTAGAAGCGCGCACAGAGCATGACGGCGGCGGCTGCCAGCCCGACGAGGAAGCCGAACCAGATGCCGATACCGCCGAAACCCAGCGGGAAGGCAAAGGCCCAGGCCAGGAAGAAGCCGATCGGCCAGTAAGCGATCAACGCCATGATCATCGGTACGCGCGCGTCCTTGAGACCGC
This sequence comes from Rhizobium sp. IY2, assembly GCF_047532935.1. Classification (NCBI taxonomy): domain Bacteria; kingdom Pseudomonadati; phylum Pseudomonadota; class Alphaproteobacteria; order Hyphomicrobiales; family Rhizobiaceae; genus Rhizobium; species Rhizobium sp. IY2. The sequence goes on along the minus strand of NZ_JBLKNU010000001.1, from coordinate 299,880 downwards.
GCAGCAATCCATTGGCGATCACCTGCAGCCCGTCGACGAGCTGGAAAAGCCCGGCAATGACGATCAGCGGCCCGGCATAGGCAAGCACCTCCGGCGCTTCGGGCGAGTTGACGTCGAGGAACCAGCTGCCGAGGAATTGCGGCATGGTCGCAAAGAGTACCGAGCCCACCGCCGAAATGGCGCAGGCGAGGATGAGCACCATGATCGAAGCCCGCACCAGCCCCTGATGGTCGCCCTGCCCGTGCGCGACGCCGACGCGCACCGTCGCCGCCTGGCTGAGGCCGAGCGGGATCATGAATGCGATCGACGCCCATTGCAGGGCAATGCCGTGAGCCGCAAGCTCGATGGTGCCGATATAACCCATCAGCAGCGAGGCCACCGTGAACAGGCTGACTTCGGCAAGGATGGTGACGCTGATCGGGAAACCAAGCCGGATGACCTCCAGCAGCGCATGCCAGTCGGGTTTCCAGAACCGCACGAAGATCTCGTAGCGCCGGGTCTCTTCCCGCCGCTGCACGAAAGCCAGGATGAAGAGGAAGCCTGCCGTCTGCACGACGACCGAAACGATCGCCGCGCCCTCGAGCCCCATTGCCGGAAAGCCGAAATGGCCGAGCACGAGCATATAGGCGAAGATCGCATTCATCACCAGCGTGGCGATGGTGACGTTGAGGATGATGCCCGCCTTGCCGATGGCGCTGACCAGCGCCCGCATGACGTTGAAGAGCAGCGCCGGCAGCACGCCGAACTGGCCGATCATGATGTAGCCGTGGGCGAGTTTGGCCACCTCGGGCTTCTGCTGTGCGAAGAGAAGGACCTGCTCCGAATTGAAGAAGGCCGGCTGCATGATTACCCAGTACCCGATCACCACCCACAGACCCATGCGCAGCGACCGGCGCACCGAGACAACGTCGCCGCGGCCGTAGGCCTGCGCCACCATCGGAATGACGGCGATGGCAAAGCCCGAGCCGAAGATCAGGATCGTGAACAGGAACTGCGCCGCAAGCACCATCGCCGCCAGATGCTCGGCGCCGAGCCGGCCGACGATCATCACGTCGGTGGTGTTGATGCCGAGCTGGGCAAGCTGCGCGCCGATCAGCGGAATGCCGAGCGCCAGCGTTGCACGGAAATGTGCGCCCCAACGATTATCGGTTGTCGGCGCAAGCCTGCGCGCGTCGATCGGCGTGTCCATGACACCAGTCCTGTGATTGAAATATGCGTCGCCGCAGGTTGCGGCGAAATAACATCCGGACTTAGAGCAAAGCCCCGCAAAGAACTACCCCAGATGAGGCAGATGATGAAAAATTCATCATCGCATCAGCGTTTCTGATCAATCAACCTGCCGCTTCCAGTGCCTCGGCCGGTTCACGGACCCGAACCCGCATGAGGAACACGCCGGCGGCCACCAGGATGAACAGGGCAGCGGTCAGATAGGGTGCCCCGGCGAAGGTGACCGGCGCCTCGGGCCGCGTGAAATAACCGAACATCTGCGTGAAGATCAGTGGCCCAAGGATGGTGGTGATGCTGCTGAGGCTGGTCAGCGCGCCTTGCAACTCGCCTTGCGCCGAGGGCGGCACCTTGCCGGCGGCGATGCTGCGCAGCGGCGGATCGGCGACGTTTTCCATGACGGTCGCAACGATGATGACATAGACGACCCAGCCCTCCCAGGCGAAGGCATAGCCGGTGAGCCCGACGGCCGAGAAGCAGAGGCCGAGAAGAGCGGTCTTCCACTCGCCGAGTACCGGCACGATCCGCGGCAGAACCAGCCCCATGACGATCACCGCGCCGATGCCATAAATGCCGAGCGACAGGCCGATCTGTCCCTCGCTCCAGCCGTAACGATAGGTCGAGACGAACGACCAGACCGAGGGATAGACGGCATGCGCCAGGAAAAACAGGAACATGACGAGGCTGACCCAGCCGATGCCGGGATAATGGCGCATCTGGCGCAACGCGCCGAGCGGATTGGCGCGTTTCCATTCGAACCGGCGGCGGTTCTTCGCCGCCAGCGTTTCCGGCAGCAGGAAGCAGGCGGCGATGAAATTGATGAGCGATAGCGCGGCCGCGCCGAGGAACGGCACACGCGGGCCGAATTCGCCGAGGAAGCCGCCGACGACGGGGCCGATGGTGAAGCCGACGCCGAACGCAATGCCGATCAGCCCGAAATTCTTCGCCCGGTTCTCCTCGGTGCTGATATCGGCGATATAGGCCGAGCAGGTGGCGAAGCTGCCGCCGCTGATGCCGGCAAGCACGCGGCCGACGAACAGCATCCAGAAACTGGTGGCGATGCCGCAGATGAAATTGTCGATCGCAAAGGTCAGCACCGAAAGCAAAAGAATCGGACGACGGCCGAAACGGTCGGACAGGTTTCCGAGCAGCGGCGCGAACAGGAATTGCATACCGGCGTAGACGAGCATCAGCCAGCCGCCGTCGATCGCCGCATCGCTGACGCTGCCGCCGGTCAACTGCTCCAGATAGGCGGGCAGCACCGGCATGATGATGGCGATGCCGATAATGTCGAGGAAGAGGATGATGAAGACCAGGAAAAGGCCGCGGCGAACGAATTTGGGGTCCAGCATGAGGCATCTCTACAGCGGTTGGTTCTGAAAAGACGATCTCATCGCCGAGAAAGTGACATAGCTCAGAAAAGAAACCGAAACAATCCGTGAACATTTCAAAGTTTTTGATAATGCTAGGCGGGAAGTTCATGAGATGCCTCAACCGGAGGGCGCGCGCTGCCGTTCCAGCTTCAGGAGATCGAGAGCCGCCCAGCCGATCGCCGGGCGACACGTTCCCTTGCAATCGCTGCGACGGCTTCCAGATCACCAGAGAACACCGGTAAAAAGACTGGTCATTGTGCATTTCGCCGCACAGCCCGTCCTGTGCCGCCCGATTATCGCCCGCATGCGAAAGCGGTAGAACGGCATCGAGGACACCCCGGCGCGGATACCCGATTGCGCCGCGTGGCGCAAACTGATGGAGAAGACAAATGCAGACTTATCGTTTGGGAAAGACCGGACCCGATGTCTCGGCCATCGGTCTCGGCTGCATGGGCATGTCGGGCATGTACGGTCCCTCGGATCGCGCAGAAAGCATCGCGACGATCCATGCCGCGCTCGATGCCGGCATCAACCTGCTCGACACCGGCGATTTCTACGGCATGGGCCACAATGAAATGCTGATCGGCGAGGCATTGAAAGGCCGTAGGCGCGAGAGCGCCGTCATCAGCGTCAAGTTCGGCGGCCTGCGCGATCCCGTCGGCGGCTGGAACGGCATCGATGCCCGCCCGGTCGCGGTGAAGAACTTCCTCAGCTACACGCTGCAGCGCCTCGGTGTCGACTATATCGACATCTACCGCCCGGCCCGCCTCGATCCGAACGTGCCGATCGAGGACACGGTCGGCGCCATCGCCGACATGGTCAAGGCAGGTTACGTCAGGCATATCGGCCTGTCGGAGGTCGGTGCCGATACGATCCGCCGCGCCGCCACTGTTGCCCCGATCATCGACCTGCAGATCGAATATTCGCTGATCTCGCGCGGCATCGAGGAGAAGATCCTGCCGACGACACGCGAACTCGGCATCTCGATCACCGCCTACGGCGTGCTCTCGCGCGGCCTGATCAGCGGCCACTGGCAGAAGGGCCAGGGTGCGACGGCCGGCGATTTCCGTGCCTACAGCCCGCGCTTCCAGGAAGGCAATATCGAACAAAACCTCGCTCTGGTGGAGAAGCTGCGCGAGATCGCCGAGGCAAAGAGCGTCTCGGTCGTCCAGATCGCCATCGCCTGGGTCGCCGCCAAGGGCAAGGATATCGTCCCGATCATCGGCGCCCGCCGCCGCGACCGGCTGAGCGAGGCGCTCGGCTCACGCGCGGTCGACCTGTCACCAGACGATTTCGCCGCCATCGAACGCGCCGTGCCGAAGGATGCGGCTGCAGGTGGGCGTTATCCCGAACATATGCTGCAGGATATGGACAGCGAGAAGTAAGCAAAAGGATTGAAACGGCTGCGTGGGCGCGTGCTACGCGCCTCTACCTCTCACCCTCTCAGATCGGCCCGGAAAACGTATCGCAGGCCGACAGCTGGCCGCTGTCGAAACCGCGCTTGAACCATTTGACGCGCTGCGCCGAGGTGCCGTGGTTGAAGCTTTCCGGGACGACGTAGCCCTGCGACCGTTTCTGCAGCGTGTCGTCGCCGATCTGCTGGGCAGCGTTCAGCGCTTCCTCCAGGTCGCCGGACTCCAAGAGGCCCTTCTGCTGGGTATATTTGCCCCAGATGCCGGCAAAGCAATCGGCCTGCAACTCGACGCGCACCGACATCTTGTTGGCTTCCTCCTCGCTCATGCGCTGGCGGACCTGATTGAATTTCGGCAGGATGCCGAGCAGGTTCTGCACATGATGGCCCACCTCGTGGGCAACGACATAGGCCTCGGCAAAATCGCCCGACGCGCCGAACCGGTCGGAAAGCTCCTGGAAGAATTCGGTGTCGAGATAGACCTTGTGATCGCCAGGGCAGTAGAACGGCCCGGTAGCCGATGATGCGGAGCCGCAGGCCGATGCGGTCGAACCCGAAAACAGCACGAGGCGCGGCTCCTCGTAATTCTGGCCCTGCGCCTGGAAGATGCCCTGCCAGGTATCCTCGGTCTCGGCAAGAACGGTGCGCATGAAAGCGGTCATCTCGTCATTGGCAGGCGTGCGCGTTCCGCCCGACTGGCTCTGCTCGTAGCCGGGGCCGGTCGTCACGCCGCCGGTGTCGAGCACCTGCAACAGGTCGATGCCCATCATCTTGAAGATGAAATAGATGACGACGAGGAAGATGATCGTGCCGATACTGAGGCCGCCGCCGGCGCGGCGAACGCCACCGCCGGACGGAAAATTGAAGCCGCCCCCGCGGCCGAAACCTCCGCCGCCCGGATCACCGCGGCGATCCTCGACATTGTCGGACTGACGCCGGCCTCTCCATTCCATCTTCGCTCTCCCCGGCAATGCCCCGTGCTTGCACTCAAGGAATCTATATATCCGTCAGCGGCCGGAATTCCAGCGGCTTCATCGAGCCATCAGGCGCCCGCGCCGGCGACGCAGCGCGATTGCAGCCAGGATCGAGCCGATCACCGCCGCGGCAAGGGCCGCCGGCCATTGCCCGCCGGTGAAGACGACCGCATGCATGATCCGGCCGGGCAGGAAGGTAAACAGGCCGGCAAGAACGATGCCGCCGAAATAAAGACCGGCGACGATGCGCCTGTGCAGACGGATATCGCCGCGACGAGCCGCCGCGATCGCATTCCAGCTGCCGAACAATGTTGCGATGGACAGAAGATGGATCGGGCTGAACCCGTAGATAAGATCGAGCTCATGAATGAAGAAGCTCGATATCGCCGTCACGACCATCAGCGCCATCCAGATCCTGCCGAACAGCCGATGGCGCGGCGTGCCCTTGGGGCGCAGCAGGATATAGGCGCCGAGAGCGGCTGCCGGCGTAACGGCGGCGACATGGATCTGGACGGCAAGCGGGGCGTCGAGGAGCGGTTCGAGGGTCATGGGCGGCGTCCGGTTGAATTCGATCCGTCTTTCCGCCAAGACTGCATCTGCCTCAATCTGAACCGCGCGAACGGCAGGAAAACTTCGTGATTCACCCCTTCTTGCAATCCACGCTTCGCGAATTGCAGGTCTTTCTCCATTCCCGGCGCTTCTGGGGAACCTTTGCCGCGATCGTCCTGCTCTTTGCCGTCACCGGCCCCTACGGCACGATGGAAAGCATGGCCTTCGGCGAACGCCTCGTCTACTGGCTGACCCTGCATGCCCTTGCCTGGGCGATCGCCATTCTCTGCGCAGTCATCGCCGAAAGACTCTTGCGGGAGGTGGTCGCTTCGATGTTTGCCCGCATGATGGCGGGTTCGCTCATAGCCGCCCTGCCAATCGGTTTTGCCATCGGCCTCGTCGACTACGCCTTCACCGGTGAAGCGACGACGCTGGAAAGCGGCCTCTACCGCGCGCTCTTCGCCATCCCTCTCTGCGCTCTTTTCTGCCTTCTGACTTACATGGCGATGAGCCAGAAAATCGCCGAAGCGGCAGTTCCTGAGGAAACCAGCCCCCGCCTCTCGATCCTCGATCGGCTGAAGCCTGAGAATCGTGGCCCTCTGCTGCGCCTTTCCGTCCAGGATCACTATACCGAGGTGGTGACCAGCCGCGGGCGCGAACTGCTGCTCCTGCGTTTCGCCGACGCGCTGAAGGAAACCGCCGCGACGCCTGGTCTTCGTGTCCATCGCTCGCATTGGGTGGCCGACGCCCATGTCGAAAGCCTGAAACGCGACAATGGCAGGCTGCTGATCCTCACCCGTGACGGCACGCAAATCCCGGTCAGCCGCAGTTATGCCGAGGACGTGCGCCGCCGCTTCACCTAAAGAAGACGCACCGCGCCGCAGGCCCTTGGCGGGACTCCCGCTTTCGCTCGTCCCGAAGCAAGGCTAGGGATTCCGGCTGCTCGTCGGGCCGGACGCTAAATAGCCGTTCGCGCCGTGTTGGATTCCTGTCGATTCCGCGATTTATGGGGTTCCGTTTGCAAATACATTTGCCTATAAGCCGCTTCTAGCCTGAAAAGACCCTCAATGCGCGACCCGACCCGGTGATCTCCCACCCTGGCCGGCTTTTTGCGCAGCTAGAAATGGATATCGCCCATGCCGAAGCGCCAAGACATCAAATCGATCCTCATCATCGGCGCGGGACCGATCGTCATTGGCCAGGCTTGCGAGTTCGACTATTCCGGCACCCAGGCCTGCAAGGCGCTGAAGGAGGAAGGCTACCGCGTCATCCTCGTCAACTCCAACCCGGCGACGATCATGACCGATCCGGGCCTTGCCGACGCCACCTATGTCGAACCGATTACCCCCGAGGTCGTCGCCAAGATCATTGCCAAGGAGCGCCCGGATGCGCTGCTGCCGACCATGGGCGGCCAGACGGCGCTGAACACCGCGCTTTCGCTGAAGCGCATGGGCGTGCTCGATCGCTACAATGTCGAGATGATCGGCGCCAAGCCCGCCGCCATCGACATGGCCGAAGACCGCGCGCTGTTTCGCGAGGCGATGGCCCGTATCGGCCTGGAAACGCCGCGTTCGATGCTGGCCAACGCCACCGACATCAAGGACCTCGACCGCAAGACGCACGAGGCCGAGCGCAACAAGCTGCGCGAAAGCCTGTCCGGATCCGAGCTCGACAAGGCGCTGGACGAACTGGAAAACCAGTGGAACCTCGGCGAGAGCGACCGCAAGCAGCGTTACATGAGCCATGCCATGGCGATCGCCGCCCAGGCCATCGATCATGTCGGCCTGCCCGCCATCATCCGCCCCTCCTTCACGCTCGGCGGCACCGGCGGCGGCATCGCCTACAACCGCTCGGAATTCTTCGAGATCGTCGGCGGCGGCCTCGACGCCTCGCCGACCACCGAAGTGCTGGTCGAGGAATCGGTGCTTGGCTGGAAGGAATATGAAATGGAGGTCGTCCGCGACAAGGCGGACAACTGCATCATCATCTGCTCGATCGAAAACATCGATCCGATGGGCGTCCATACCGGCGATTCGATCACCGTCGCGCCGGCGCTGACGCTGACCGACAAGGAATACCAGATCATGCGCAACGCCTCGATTGCGGTGCTGCGCGAGATCGGCGTCGAAACCGGCGGCTCGAACGTCCAGTTCGCCGTCAATCCGAAGGACGGCCGTCTCGTCGTCATCGAAATGAACCCGCGCGTCTCGCGCTCGTCGGCGCTCGCCTCCAAGGCCACCGGCTTCCCGATCGCCAAGATTGCCGCCAAGCTCGCGATCGGCTATACACTCGACGAGCTGGAAAACGACATCACCGGCGGCGCAACGCCTGCCTCATTCGAACCGTCGATCGACTACGTCGTCACCAAGATCCCGCGTTTCGCCTTCGAGAAATTCCCCGGCGCTTCGCCGGTGCTGACGACGGCGATGAAGTCGGTCGGCGAAGTCATGGCGATCGGCCGCACCTTCGCCGAATCACTGCAGAAGGCGCTGCGCGGCCTCGAAACCGGCCTGACCGGCCTCGACGAAATCGAAATTCCTGATTTCGAGGAAGGTGAATCCAGCCAGAACGCCATCCGCGCCGCCATCGGCACGCCGACGCCGGACCGTCTGCGCATGGTCGCCCAGGCGCTGCGCCAGGGCCTCAGCATCGAAGAGGTGCATGAAGGCTGCAAGATCGACCCGTGGTTCCTCGCTGAGCTCAAGAACATCGTCGACATGGAAGCCCGCATCCGCGAGCACGGCCTGCCGGAGGATGCCACCAACCTGCGCATGCTGAAGGCCATGGGCTTCTCCGACGCCCGCCTGGCGACGCTGACCGGCAAACGCCCGAAGGAAGTCGCCGAACTGCGCAACGGCCTGAACGTCCGGCCGGTCTTCAAGCGCATCGATACTTGTGCCGCCGAATTCGCTTCGCCGACCGCCTATATGTATTCAACCTACGAGACGCCCTTCGCCGGCGCCGCCCGCTCCGAGGCCGAAGTCTCCGACCGCAAGAAGGTCGTCATTCTCGGCGGTGGCCCGAACCGTATCGGCCAGGGCATCGAGTTCGACTATTGCTGCTGCCATGCCGCCTTCGCGCTGAAGGATGCCGGTTATGAAGCGATCATGATCAACTGCAATCCCGAAACCGTCTCGACCGATTACGACACGTCGGACCGCCTCTATTTCGAGCCGCTGACCGCCGAGGACGTGATCGAGATCCTGCGCGCCGAGCAGGAAAAGGGCGAAGTCGTCGGCGTCATCGTCCAGTTCGGCGGCCAGACGCCGCTGAAGCTTGCCGAGGCGCTGGAAAAGAACGGCATTCCGATCCTCGGCACCGCGCCTGACATGATCGACCTTGCCGAAGACCGCGACCGCTTCCAGAAGCTCCTGATGAAGCTCGATCTCAACCAGCCGAACAACGGCATCGCCTATTCGGTCGAGCAGGCCCGCCTGGTCGCGGCCGAAATCGGCTTCCCGCTGGTCGTGCGCCCGTCCTACGTGCTCGGCGGCCGCGCCATGCAGATCCTGCATTCTGAGGGCCAGTTGCAGAGCTACTTGCTCGACACGGTTCCGGAACTGGTGCCTGAAGATATCAAGCAGCGCTATCCCAACGACAAGACCGGCCAGATCAACACCCTGCTCGGCAAGAACCCGCTGCTCTTCGACAGCTATCTCTCTCATGCGATCGAAGTCGACGTCGACTGCCTCTCCGACGGCACCGACGTCTATGTCGCCGGTATTATGGAGCATATCGAGGAAGCCGGCATCCATTCCGGCGACAGCGCCTGCTCGCTGCCGCCGCGCTCGCTGCCCGTCGAACTGATCGACGAGCTGGAGCGCCAAGCCAAGGCGATGGCCAAGGCGCTCAATGTCGGCGGCCTGATGAACGTCCAGTTCGCCATCAAGGACGGCATCGTCTACGTTCTCGAGGTCAATCCGCGCGCCTCGCGTACCGTGCCCTTCGTCGCCAAGACCATCGGCGCGCCGATCGCCAAGATCGCCGCCCGCGTCATGGCCGGCGAGAAACTCGACGCGACCTTCGCCGCCTACGGCGAAAAGCCCGATCCGCGCAAGCTGAAGCACATCGCCGTCAAGGAAGCCGTCTTCCCCTTCGCTCGTTTCCCCGGCGTCGACACCCTGCTCGGCCCGGAAATGCGCTCGACCGGCGAAGTCATCGGCCTCGACACCGATTTCGCCCTTGCCTTCGCCAAGTCGCAGCTCGGCGCCGGCGTAGAGCTGCCGCGTGACGGGACGGTCTTCGTCTCAGTGCGCGACGAGGACAAGCCGCGCGTGCTGCCGGCGATCCGCATCCTTGTCGAGCAGGGCTTCAAGGTGCTGGCGACCGGCGGCACCGCCCGCTTCCTCGGCGAAAACGGCATCACCGCCACCAAGATCAACAAGGTGCTGGAAGGCCGTCCGCACATCGAGGACGCAATCCGCAACCGGCAGGTCCAGCTTGTCATCAACACCACCGACGGCAACAAGGCGATCTCGGACTCCAAGTCGCTGCGCCGTGCAACGCTGATGCAGAAGGTGCCCTATTATACGACGATGGCAGGTGCCGAGGCCGCCGCCCAGGCGATCAAGGCGCTGAAGGCCGGCAATCTCGAAGTGCGGCCGCTGCAGAGCTACTTCGCCTGAGATAGGGCAGCATCACCGCTCGATGAGCGGTGATGCACACCTCGAAGCTCCGGAATCGATTTATCCAGCCGCTGCCATAAGCCGCTGGATTTTCGCCATATCTTCGCGAAACCGCGCCAGCTCCTCGGCTTTCAGCCGCTCGTCGGGAATACGCAGCAGATAGGAAGGATGCACCGTCACGAAGAGCGTTCGCCTGTCGTCGATCGCAATGGCTTTCCCCCTGACATCCTGCAACCGCTGCTTCGCATCGGTCAGCGCCGCCAGCGCCGTCGCTCCCATGGCAACGATGAGCTTCGGTTTGACCAGCGCCATCTCCAGATCGAGCCACCAGCGGCAATGCTTCACCTCGCCCATATTGGGCTTCTGGTGGATACGACGCTTGCCGCGCGGCTCATATTTGAAATGCTTGACGGCATTGGTGACATAGAGCCGCGAGCGGTCGATGCCCGCTTCTGCGATCACCTGATCCAGCAGCCGGCCGGCCGGACCGACGAAGGGACGCCCTGATATATCCTCCTGGTCGCCTGGCTGCTCGGCGACGAACATCACCTCGGCATCGCGTGGCCCCTCCCCAAATACGGTTTGCGTCGCCGTCGCATGCAGCGGACAGCGGGTACAGACGGCAGCGTCCGCGCGCAGCGCTTCCAGCGTGCCCGCCGGCGCTTCGGGCACGACAGGAATATTGCGCGCGGCCTCCTGCAAGCGATCGTGGAAGGGCAGTGACTGCGTCGCCTCCCGTGCGGCCATGGCCCGCACCTTGCTCTCCGCCGAGGCGATCAGCCCGGGGATGAGATCGGCTTCCGGCAGGTTCTTCCAGTATTTTTTCGGCATCTCCGACTGCATCGCCTTCAGCTTCAATCGCGCTGGGTTGAAGATACTGGCGTAATAGGTGCGCCATAGTTCATCGGTGGCATCGGTGAGATTGGGCTTTTCACACGGCGCGTCGTTTAGCATCAGCCGCTTGCCGTCCCAGGCGGCTGACCCTTTGGGCGTGGCGATCAGCCAGTCCATGTCGGTGAAGCGTCGTTGGAAGAAGGGCGCTGTGCGCCTGACGATATGGTGGTCCGGCTCGAACCAGGCGAGGAATTTCCGACGGTCTGCCGATACCGCACCCAATTCCTTGAAGCGGACGAAAGCCGTCATCTTGTGCGCGTCGCGTCGAACGTTTTTCGCCATCAGCCTGGCACGGACAACGTCCTCGTCGGAGGCCACTTCGAGTAGCTGCCGGTCCAGCTGCAGCCGCCAGAGCAGCCGGTAAAGCAGGGTAAACCGCACCGGATCGGAATGGCAGAGAACGGTCTCGGCAAGATCGATGAAGGCGGTCGGCACCGTCATCGGCTTGCGTGCCATGATCGGCGCCGGCGGCATGGCGTCGCGCTGAAAAGCGAGATCGGCCTCTTCATCTTTTTCGCGCCAATCGATCTCTTCAGGCAATATGCCGGCGGCAGCAAAGGCCCGCGCGGCATCACGCCATTCGGCAAGATCCCCGCGTCCTGCCAGCACGACCCGGCGCATCACAGCAACGACAATTGTTCAGGTTGCGGCTCGAACATGGCGCGAAGGTCGGGGCGGTCGATCAGACGGCGCGGCGACCAGCCTTCCGCTGAAATAAAGGACTGGACCTTCTTGATCGAAATGCCGAGCCGCTGGAGATCGTCGATCCGCAGGCGGCGAAAACGGCGAGCCGAAACGATCGCTTTGACGGTCTTGGTGCCGAGACCGGGCACGCGCAGCAACCGCTCGCGCTCGGCTTTGTTGATATCGACAGGAAATTCGGCCCTGTTGGCGAGCGCCCAGGCAAGTTTCGGGTCGAGGGTGAGATCGAGCATGCCTCCCGCCTGGTTCGCGGTGATCTCATCGATGCCGAAACCGTAGAATCGGTAGAGCCAGTCGGCCTGATAAAGCCGGTGTTCACGCATCAGCGGCGGCTTGATCAGCGGCAGGTTTTTCGACGAATCCGGGATCGGGCTGAAGGCGGAATAATAGACGCGCTTCAGGCCATAGCTGCTATAAAGCCGGCCGCTGGTGGCAAGGATCGTCGCGTCGTTGGCGCCATCGGCGCCGACGATCATCTGCGTGCTCTGACCGGCCGGCACAAAACGCTGACGCTTCTTCGTCCGCATCGTCGGCTCGCCGGCGGCCTCGATCTTCAGCCTCAGATCCCCCATCGATCGCCTTATATTGGCGGGCTTCTTTTCCGGCGCGAAACGGGTGATGCCGCTATCCGTTGGCAACTCGATATTGAGGGACAGCCTGTCGGCATGAAGCCCCGCCTCCTCGATCAGATGCGGCGATGCTTCAGGGATCGACTTCAGATGGATATAGCCGCGAAAATTATGCGTCACACGCAGTTCGCGGACGACGCGAACCATCTGTTCCATCGTGTAATCGGACGAACGAATGATGCCGGAGGAAAGAAACAGGCCCTCGATATAATTGCGGCGATAGAATTCCAGTGTCAGCCAGATGACCTCTTCAGGCGTAAAGCGCGCCCGTTCGACATTGCTCGACGAGCGATTGACGCAATAGGCGCAGTCGTAGATGCAGAAATTGGTCAGCAGTATTTTCAGCAGCGAAATGCACCGTCCATCCGGCGCATAGGCATGACAAATGCCGGATCCCTCGGTCGAACCGAGGCCGCCGCTTGCGTGAGAATCACGTTTCACCGTGCCGCTGGAAGCGCAGGAAGCGTCATATTTCGCAGCATCGGAAAGGATGGCCAAGCGTTCTGTTAGCGACTTCCTCATTAGTATGTTCACTATATGTTCTTATATGCAAAGTCAATGGGAGCGACGTCACCTTTGCCCATTTTTCAGGCGCGCCACCGGCTGCCGCGGTGGGTTGCGTTTCGTTTATGCGAATTTTCTGGAAATCGGCCTTGGCGATCTGCTATAAGCACTTAACTAGGATTGTGGCACGGTTCCGAAGCTCCCCTTCGGGACCTGTTTTCTTTTGTGTCTGCGGCTGATTGCTCGAAAAGCACGGACGAGCGGATACAAGGAGTGAAGGACAGAAAAATGGTTGAAAAGGTACCGATGACACAGGGTGGTTTCGTCAAGCTGCAGGAAGAGCTGCGCTGGCGTCAGCAGGAGGAGCGCCCCCGAATCATCGAGGCGATCGCCGAAGCCCGTGCTCATGGCGACCTTTCCGAAAACGCCGAATATCACGCCGCCAAGGAAGCCCAGAGCCATAATGAAGGCCGCATCAGCGAACTGGAAGACCTGACGGCGCGTGCCGAGGTCATCGACCTCACGAAGATGTCGGGCGACAAGATCAAGTTCGGCGCCAAGGTGAAGCTCGTCGACGAGGACACCGAGGAAGAAAAGACCTATCAGATCGTTGGCGACCAGGAAGCCGACGTCAAGGCCGGCCGCATCTCCATCTCTTCGCCGATCGCCCGTGCGCTGATCGGCAAGGAAGTCGGCGACTCCATCGAGGTCAATGCGCCGGGCGGCTCCAAGGCCTACGAAATCCTCCAGGTTTCCTGGGGCTGATCGCCCGCCAGCCGCGAGACCTATCCCTTGCCCGATATGCGTGACGTCGAGATCATCGCGCCCAATTTCAAGCGCCGGCTCTCCGGCGTCACGTCGACCATTGTTCAGCTCATCCCCTGCCAGATGCGGCTCGGCATAAAGATCGCAACCCTTGGCCCCGGCCTGCCGGAAGGCCTGCCGAAACTGAGGTGGCGCCAGCTTCTTGGCCTCTGGCGCCCGCCGGCACGCCGGCGCCAGCGTGTCTGGCACGCGCGCCGCAACAACGAGATGGCCGTCGGCATCCTGCTTCGCCATCTCATGCGCATGCCGCTGAAGCTGCTCTTCACCTCGGCTGCCCAACGCCGCCACACCGCCTATACGAAATGGCTGATCCGCCGCATGGACGCCGTCATCGCGACCAGCGACCGTTCCGGCTCGTTCCTCGAGGTGCCGCACACCGTCATCCAGCACGGCGTCGACCTTGCCCTCTTTCATCCGCCGGAAACGGCAGAGGACGGCATCGCCGCCACCGGCCTGCCCGGACGCCATCTTATCGGCTGTTTCGGCCGCGTGCGCCACCAGAAGGGCACCGATCTTTTCGTCAAAGCGATGATCGAACTGCTGCCGCAGAATCCGGAATGGACAGCGATCGTCTCCGGCCGCGTGACGGCGGAGCATGCGGCATTCGGTGACAAGCTCAAGGCCGATGTCGCCGCCGCCGGGCTTAGCGACCGTATCCTCTTTCTCGGCGAAGTGCCCGATATCAAGATCTGGTATCGCCGCCTGACGCTTTACGTCGCCCCCTCCCGCAACGAGGGCTTCGGCCTGACGCCGCTTGAAGCCATGGCTTCGCGCACCGCGGTGGTGGCATCGGATGCGGGCGCCTACGCCGAGCTCATCGTTGAGGGCGAGACGGGTTCGGTCGTTGCCGCCGGCGATGGCGAGGCGCTGACGCGGGCAATCGCGCCCTATATCACCGATCCCGCCTTGGCGATTGCGCATGGCGAAAATGCGCTGCGGCATGTCAGGGCGAATTTCGCGCTGGAGAAGGAAGCAGGCGCGATCGCCGCCGTTTACAACAGCCTGCTCGGCGACAACCGCGGCTGAAGCAGAAAAGAGAAACGGCCCGCTGAAGAACGGGCCGCTGCAGGATTTTCAAGACTGTGAACGTCCTGGCCGATTACTCGGCCGGCTGGAGCCCGGCAGCCGGAGCGTCCTCGCTTGTCTGGCCGTCCAGCGCCGCGGCCAGCTGCGCCGTATCCAGCTCATTTTCCCAGCGTGCCACGACGATCGTTGCAACCGCATTGCCGACAAGGTTGGTCAGCGCCCGGCATTCCGACATGAAACGATCGATGCCGAGGATGAGCGCCATGCCGGCGACCGGTACGGAGGGGACGACGGAGAGCGTCGCTGCCAGGGTGATGAAGCCGGCGCCGGTGATGCCTGCGGCACCCTTGGAGCTCAGCATCGCCACCAGGAGCAGCAGGATCTGGTCACCCCAGGAGAGATGGATGCCGGTTGCCTGGGCAATGAAGAGTGCAGCCAGCGTCATGTAGATGTTGGTGCCGTCGAGATTGAAGGAATAGCCTGTGGGGATGACGAGGCCGACGACCGAGCGCTTGCAGCCGGCCTTTTCCATCTTGTTCATCAGGCCCGGAAGCGCCGCCTCCGAAGACGAGGTGCCGAGAACCAGCAGCAGCTCTTCCTTGATGTAGCGCAGCAGCGCCACGATCGAGAAGCCGTTGTAGCGGGCGACGGCGCCGAGAACGATGAAGACGAAGAGCAGAGAGGTGACGTAGAAGGTGCCGATCAGCATGGCGAGGTTGGCGATCGATCCGACGCCGTACTTGCCGATGGTGAATGCCATGGCGCCGAAGGCGCCGATCGGGGCAGCCTTCATGAGGATGGCGACGAGCTTGAAGACGGGAGCCGTCAGGGAATTCAGGAAATTGACGACCTGCTCGCCCTTTTCGCCGACCATGGCGAGCGCGATGCCGAAGAGCACCGAGAAGAACAGGACCTGCAGAATATCGCCATCGGCAAAGGCGCCGACAATCGTCG
Source organism: Rhizobium sp. IY2 (assembly GCF_047532935.1). Lineage (NCBI taxonomy): Bacteria > Pseudomonadati > Pseudomonadota > Alphaproteobacteria > Hyphomicrobiales > Rhizobiaceae > Rhizobium > Rhizobium sp. IY2. The sequence goes on along the minus strand of NZ_JBLKNU010000001.1, from coordinate 284,190 downwards.
TCGGGATGATATTGGTGAGGAAGCCGACGATGCTCTGCTCATGCGCCTTGGCGGCAAAGGTGGCGACGGCGGCCGGATCCAGCGAGGCCGGATCGATGTTCATGCCGGCGCCAGGCTGGACGACGTTGGCGACGATCAGGCCGATGATGAGCGCCAATGTCGAGAAGGTCAGGAAGTACAGCATCGCCTTGCCGGCGACACGGCCAACCTTCTGCAGATCGCTCATGCCGGCAATGCCGGTCGCGACGGTCAGGAAGATGACCGGGGCGATGATCATCTTGACGAGCTTGATGAAGGCATCGCCGAGCGGCTTCAGCTGGGTGCCGAGTTCGGGGTAGAAATGGCCGAGAAGGATACCCGCAGCAATGGCCACGAGAACCTGAACGTAAAGATGGCTATAAAAGGGCTTCTTGCCCTTGCTGCCTGCGACTGCATCGAGTGGTGCTGCGATCATGATGTCCTCCTAATGGCTCGTCCGGAACGAACTCCGGCCTCCCGAGCCGTTCGCTTCAAGTCCAACAGCTCAGCCGTTGTTGCCATCTCCTTCGCAATCACCGTGCCAGTTTCACGCCGACCAACCAACAGATTGAATTTATTAATGAAAAATTTACGGGGCTGCTGACAGCTAATTAAGCAATGCGGAAATCCGCACAAATCCATTTGCGTTTCGTGCAGAAAAATGCACAAATCCGCCATGTCCGTGTCGCCGAAATTGTGGCCTTCCCTGCCCCTGCAGCACCGCATCCGCCGGATGTGGTGGACCTATGCCGTGTTCGCCCTCCTCGCCGTCGTCGCAAGCCTCTGGGCTGGCGGCGAGATCGGCCGGCACCGGGCGGAGGCCGCCCTTGAGGAACAGGCCCGCATGGATGCGAGACTGAATGCGGCTTTGCTGCGCACGGTTCTCGAAAAATACCGGGCGCTTCCCTTCGTTCTGTCGCAGGACGCAGCGCTCGCCGCGGCGCTGGCCGGAAAGGATGCCGGCGCGTTCGAGCGGCTCAGTCAGAAGCTGGAAAATTTGGCGGCGGGCACGAAGGCTGCCGTCATCTATGTCATCGACAAGGACGGCATGGCGGTTTCGGCCAGCAACTGGCGCGAACCGACGAGCTTCGTCGGCAATGACTACCGCTTCCGCGAGTATTTCCAAGGGGCAGTCGAACGAGGACAGGCCGAGCACTTCGCACTTGGCACGGTCAGCAAGAAGCCGGGCCTCTATATCTCCCAGCGGATTTCGGGCAGCAATGGCCTGCTGGGTGTCGTCGTGGTCAAGGTCGAATTCGACGACGTCGAGGCGGATTGGAATGCCTCGGGCACCCCGTCCTATGTCGTTGACGAGCGCGGCATCGTCCTCATCACCAGTCTTCCATCATGGCGGTTCATGACGATCGGCCGGATCGCCGAAGACCGGCTGACTGCGATCCGCGAAAGCCTTCAATTCGGCGCTGCGCCGCTTCAGCCCCTGCCGCTCGATCTTATCAGGAACCTCGGGGACGGCCTTGACGTCGTTGAGATCGTCATGCCCGGCGATGCCGGAAAAACCAGGTTTCTCGATGTCGGGATGCCGGTTCCGGCCACCGGATGGCAGCTGCAGCATCTCGTGACGCTCGGGCCGTCCGTCGATGCGGGAATTCGCGAAGCCCGCATGCTGGCCTTGCTCATCCTCTTGCCGCTGTTGGCCGCAGCAGCCTTCCTGTTGCGCCGCCGGCATGCGATCACCCTGCGGATATCCAGAGAACAGCAGGCGCGGGAGGAACTGGAACGGCGGGTAGTCGAGCGGACGCTGGATCTCAGCCAGGCGCGGGACCGGCTGCAGGCCGAAATCATCGGCCATAAGAGCACAGAGCAGAAGCTGCAGGCGGTGCAGCAGGATCTGGTGCAGGCCAACCGGCTGGCCATCCTGGGCCAGGTGGCGGCCGGCGTCGCTCATGAGATCAATCAGCCGGTGGCGACCATCCGTGCCTATGCAGACAATGCCCGCACCTTCCTCGATCGCGGCCAGGCGGCGCCAGCCGGCGAAAATCTCGAAAGCATTGCGGCGCTGACGGAGCGCATAGGTGCGATCACCGAAGAGCTGAAGACCTTTGCCCGCAAAGGCCGAGGCAGCGCCGAACCGACAGGATTGAAGGACGTCATCGAGGGTGCTGTGATGCTGTTGCGCAGCCGGTTTGCCGGGCGAATGGATTTGCTCGACATCGACTTGCCGCCGCCTGAGCTGCAGGTGATGGGAAACCGGATCCGTCTCGAACAGGTGCTGATCAACTTGCTTCAGAATGCCCTGGAGGCGGTGGCGCCGAAGGCCGGAGAGGGCCGCGTCGAGGTCAGAACGTCAGCCGATGCGGAGATGATAACGGTGACGGTCGCCGACAACGGCCCCGGCATTCCGCCTGACATTCGCAAAGGCCTGTTCACCCCGTTCAACACCTCGAAAGAGAGCGGTCTCGGTCTCGGGCTGGTCATCTCCAAGGATATCGTCGGCGATTACGGCGGCCGGATGGAGGTCGTCAGCGACAGCGGGGGAAGCCGCTTCATCGTTCATCTGAGGAAGGCTTGAGCTCATGGACACACTGAGCCCCGTTGCGCTGATCGACGACGACAAGGATTTGCGCCGCGCCACCGCCCAGACGCTCGAACTCGCCGGTTTCACCGTGTCCGCCTATGACGGGGCGAAAGCCGCATTGGCGGACCTGCCGGCCGACTTCGCCGGCCCCGTCGTCACCGATATCCGCATGCCGGAGATCGATGGACTGCAACTCTTCGCCACGCTGCAGGGCATGGATGCCGACCTGCCGGTGATCCTGATGACCGGCCACGGCGATATTCCGATGGCCGTTCAGGCGATCCAGGACGGCGCCTATGATTTCATCGCCAAACCCTTCGCGGCCGATCGGCTCGTCCAAAGCGTGCGTCGCGCCAGCGAGAAGCGGCGGCTTGTTCTGGAGAACCGCATGCTGCGCAAAGCAGCCGAGGATGCGCAGGAGAACTTGCCGCTGATCGGCCAGACGCCTGTCATGGAAAACTTGAGAAACATTCTTCGCCATATCGCCGATACCGATGTGGACGTGCTGGTCGCCGGCGAAACGGGCAGCGGCAAGGAAGTGGTTGCCCAGATCCTGCATCAGTGGAGCCACCGCCGGAAGGGCAATTTCGTGGCGCTCAACTGTGGCGCTCTGCCCGAAACCGTCATCGAAAGCGAACTGTTCGGCCACGAAGCCGGCGCCTTTACCGGCGCTCAGAAGCGCCGCACGGGCCGCATCGAACATGCAAGCGGCGGCACGCTTTTCCTCGACGAGATCGAGAGCATGCCGGCCGCCACGCAGGTCAAGATGCTGCGAGTGCTGGAGATGCGCGAGATCACGCCGCTCGGCACCAACGAGGTGCGCCCGGTCGATCTTCGCGTTGTCGCGGCTGCCAAGATCGACCTCGGGGATCCCTCGGTGCGCGGCGATTTTCGCGAGGATCTCTATTACAGGCTGAATGTTGTGACGATCTCCATTCCGCCGCTGCGAGAACGCCGCGACGATATTCCGCTGCTGTTCTCCCATTTCGCCGCCCGTGCCGCGGAGCGGTTTCGCCGCGAGGTCCCGCCGCTTTCGCCCGGTGTGCGGCAGCATCTCGCCTCGCATACATGGCCCGGCAATGTCCGCGAACTCTCGCATTATGCCGAACGCGTGGTGCTTGGTGTGGAAGGCGGTGGAGCGGCAGTGGTCCCTGCGCAGCCGGCGGGCTCCACGCTTCCCGAACGACTGGAACGCTACGAGGCGGAGATCATCCGCGACACGCTGTCGGCCAATGACGGCGACGTGCGCCGCACCATCGAAGCGCTCGGTATTCCGAGAAAGACGTTCTACGACAAGCTCCAGCGCCACGGCATCAACCGGGGCGGCTATATCTCGCGCAAGTAATGGACGGGAGCAATTGGGAGTCTAGACTTCCACCAGTCCCAGCTTCTTCACCTGCCGGATCGTCAGCATGGTGCGCACGGTATCGACATGTTCGTTCGCCGTCAGCACCTCGATGACGAAATCCTGGAAGCGGGTGAGGTTCTCCGCCACGCAATGCAGCAGGAAATCGCTGTCGCCGGAGACCATCCACGCCTGGCGCACCAGCGGCCATTCGGTGGTGGCGGCGGCAAAGGCCTTGAGATTGCCTTCCGACTGGTGCTTGAGGCCAACCATGCAGAAAGCGACGAGGTCGAAGCCGAGCTTCGGGCTGTTCAGCATCGCGTGATAGCCCTCGATGATGCCGGCTTCCTCGAGCTTGCGCACCCGGCGCAGGCAGGGCGGCGCCGAGATGCCGACGCGATCGGCGAGCTCCACATTGGTCATGCGGCCGTCGGCCTGCAGCTCCCGGAGTATCTTTATGTCGATGACGTCGAGTTCGGCGCGACCCACATCATTGCCTTTCTTTAATTCTCCGCGGGGAGCTTCTATATAAAGCGGCGGAATACGCAAGAATGTTTCACGCCGATGACGGATTCTTGCACATCCTGGCGATTTGCCTTGTTGGTAACGCAAGGCTGCCCTTGAATAAAAGCATTGGACGTTCATAAATGGCCCATGGACCGCGAAACGGCCGCAATCACCACTTAGCCGCCGCCCTCCTGCCAGTCGAAAGGAAATGACATGCCCGCCCGCCATACCAAGGTGCTCATCATCGGTTCCGGACCCGCAGGCTATACTGCCGCGGTCTATGCCGCGCGCGCCATGCTGAAACCGGTTTTGATCGCCGGTCTCGAACAGGGCGGCCAGCTGATGATCACCACCGATGTGGAGAATTATCCGGGCTTTGCCGATCCGATCCAGGGTCCCTGGCTGATGGAACAGATGCTGCAGCAGGCAAAACATGTCGGCGCCGAGATCGTCAACGATCTCGTGACCGAAGTCGACATGAACCAGCGTCCCTTCGTCGCCCGCACCGACAGCGGCCAGGTCTGGACCGCGGATACACTGATCATCGCCACCGGCGCCAAGGCCAAATGGCTCGGCATCGAGAGCGAACAGCATTTCCAGGGATTCGGCGTTTCGGCTTGCGCCACCTGCGACGGCTTCTTCTATCGCAACAAGGATGTGATCGTTGTCGGCGGCGGCAACAGCGCCGTCGAAGAGGCGCTCTATCTCTCCAACATCGCCAAGTCGGTCACCGTAGTGCACCGCCGCGATTTCTTCCGGGCCGAGAAGATCCTGCAGGAGCGTCTGTTCTCCAAGGACAATGTCAAGGTGCTGTGGAACACCGAAGTGGCAGAGATCACCGGCACGCCGGCCAAGCCGCCGATGCCGCAATCCGTATCCGGCGCCCGCCTGCGCGACACGCGTACCGGGGCGATCACCGAGGTTACGATCGACGGCGTCTTCGTCGCCATCGGCCACGCGCCGGCAACCGAGCTCTTCAAGGACAAACTGAAGCTGAAGGACAATGGCTATCTCTGGACCGCACCGGATTCGACCGCGACCAGCCTGGAGGGGGTGTATGCTGCGGGCGACGTGACCGACGACACGTTCCGCCAGGCGATCACCGCCGCCGGCCTGGGCTGCATGGCAGCACTGGAAGCCGAGCGATATCTGACGGGCCACATGCCCGTCGCCGTGGCCGCGGAGTAAGATCGGCATGAGGGGTGGGGGAATGCCATTGGATTGGGACAAGCTGCGTATTTTCCACGCAGCTGCCGAGGCGGGTTCGTTCACGCATGCGGCGGATAAACTGCATCTGTCCCAATCCGCCATCAGCCGCCAGGTAAGCGCGCTGGAGCAGGATGTCGGCACCAAGCTGTTTCACCGCCATGCGCGCGGCCTGATTCTGACGGAGCAGGGCGAACTGCTTTATCGCACCGCCCACGACGTGCTGCTGAAGCTCGAAACCGTGAAGATGCAGCTCACCGAGACGACCGAGACGCCGTCCGGCAAGCTGCGCGTCACGACGACGGTCGGTCTCGGCCAGGGCTGGCTGACCGACAAGATCCAGGAATTCCTGCAGCTCTATCCCGATGTGCAGATCCAGCTGATCCTCGACAACGAGGAAGTGGATGTGAACATGCGCCATGCCGACTGCGCGATTCGCCTGCGCCAGCCGCAGCAATCCGACCTCATCCAGCGCAAGCTCTTCACCGTGCACATGCACGTCTATGCGGCTCCGTCCTATATCAACCGCCATGGCGAGCCGCAGAAGATCGAGGATCTCGACAATCACCGCATCATCACCTTCGGCGAGCCGGCGCCGAGCTACCTGCTCGACGTCAACTGGCTGGAGGTCGCTGGCCGCTCGTCCGACAACAAGCGCATCCCGCATCTGCAGATCAACAGCCAGACCTCGATCAAGCGAGCCGCCCTGCTCGGCATCGGCGTCGCCTGCCTGCCGGATTACATCGTCGGTCGCGACCCCGGCCTGATTCAGCTGGCGATCAATGCCGACGTCCCCTCCTTCGATACGTATTTCTGCTATCCCGATGAAATCAAGAACGCCGCCAAGCTGAAGGCCTTCCGCGATTTCATCGTCAGCAAGGCTAGAAACTGGAACTTTTAAGCCCGATTTTGTCGACGTTTTGCATACTATGCAGAAGGCGCATGACTGGCATGCACAAATGAGGGTTGCCGTTTGCCCATTAAACCACCATATCGCACATAGCTGATGCACATGGTGGCTTTTCCTCCCAGTTCCACCGCATTAGCTGTTCCCCTCTGGAGGTTTTTGACCTTCACACTTATAAGGGCCCTGGTTTTCCAGTGGCCCTCTTTTTTTGCCTTGCTTGCCCAGGGAAATGCCGCACCGCAAAAAAATTGTGCGGCGCATAGCAGACATGCACAAAAAAGCATTGAAACCTGCTCAAGGAAGCACCATATCCATCTCAGCTGATGCATCTTGTGGTTTCTCTCCCAGTACCACCGCATTAGCTGTTCCCCTCTGGAGGTTTTTGACCTTCACAATTACAAGGGCCCTGGTTTTCCGGTGGCCCTCTTTTTTTGCCCAAAAATTGCGCACCCACTAAAAGCCGCCACCTCACGCCTCCGTGATTTGCATATCGAGTTCCGACGATCAATATATCGGTCAAACACGATTTATAGTTCGGCGAACGACGATGGACAAAGACGAGATTATCAAGGCACTCGCTCATCCCGCCCGGATGGACATTCTGAACTGGCTGAAAAACCCCGAGCAACATTTCCCCTCGCAGGAGCACCCTTTCGAAATGGGTGTCTGCGCCAGTCAGTTCGAGCGCTGCGGCCTGTCGCAGTCGACGGTCTCGGCTCATCTCGGGACGCTGCATCGCGCCGGCCTCGTCACCACCAAACGCGTCGGCCAGTGGATCTTCTACAAGCGAAACGAAGAAACGATCGCCGCTTTTCTCAAGCAACTGACGCAGGACCTTTAGAATGCCCCTCGCCCTCCTCGTTCTCGCCTTGAGCTCGTTTGCGATAGGCACCACCGAATTCGTCATCATGGGTTTGCTGCCTGAGGTCGCCGCCGATCTGTCGGTGACGATCCCGCAGGCCGGATGGCTGGTAACCGGCTATGCGCTGGCGGTCGCGATCGGCGCACCCGTGATGGCCGTTTCGACTGCGAAGCTGAAGCGCCGCACCGCCCTGATTGCGCTGATGGCCTTCTTCATCGCCGGCAACCTGCTGTGCGCTCTGGCGAGCGGCTACTGGGTGCTGATGATCGCCCGCATCGTGACCGCGCTTTGCCACGGCGCCTTCTTCGGCATCGGCTCGGTCGTCGCCGCCGGACTGGTCGCCGAAGACCGCAAGGCTCGCGCCGTCGCGCTGATGTTCACCGGCCTGACGCTTGCCAATGTTCTCGGCGTGCCGCTCGGCACCGCGATCGGCCAGGCCTATGGCTGGCGCGCCACCTTCGGTGTCGTCACCGTCATCGGCATCGTCACTATATCAGGCCTGATCGCCATTTTGCCGAGGGACAAGCACCAGGAAAACAGCAGCATCCTGCGCGAGATCGCGGCACTCCGGAATGGCGGCCTGTGGCTGGCGCTCTCCACCACCGTCTTCTTCGCCGCCTCGATGTTCGCCCTCTTCACCTATATCGCGCCGCTGCTGCGCGACGTCACCGGCGTGTCGCCCGAAGGCGTCACCTGGACGCTGTTCCTGATCGGCCTCGGGCTGACCGTCGGCAACCTCGTCGGCGGCAAGCTTGCCGACTGGCGGCTCGGCGCGACGCTTGCCGGCGTCTTTGCCGCGATCGCCATCACCTCGATCGCCTTCAGCTATACGAGCCGCTTCTTCATCCCGGCCGAAATCACCCTCTTCCTTTGGGCACTGGCAAGCTTTGCCGCCGTGCCGGCGCTTCAGGTCGGCGTCGTCGGCTTCGGCAAGGACGCCCCGAATCTTGTTTCGACGATCAACATCGGCGCCTTCAACACCGGCAATGCGCTCGGCGCCTGGGTCGGCGGCCTGGTCATCGACGCGGGCTTCGATCTCACCCGCGTTCCACTCGCCGCAGCCTTGATGGCCCTAATCGGCCTCGGCGCGACGGTGCTCACCTATCTCTCCGCCAGGGGCCGAGCCGCCCTCGCTCCTGCCGAGTGATCCTCCCGCAAAAGAAAGGACCATCATGGCCAAGCTTTTCGAACCCACGAAAGTCGGCGACATCCCCGTCAAGAACCGCATCGTCATGGCGCCGCTGACCCGCAACCGCTCGCCGGGCGCAATCCCCAACGACCTCAACGTCGAATATTACCGCCAGCGCGCCAGCGCCGGCCTGATCATCACCGAAGCGACAGCCATCACACATCAAGGCCAGGGTTATGCCAATGTGCCGGGTCTCTATACCAAGGAGGCTCTCGACGGCTGGAAGCGCGTCACCGACGCGGTCCATGCTGCTGGCGGCAAGATCGTCGTGCAGATGTGGCATGTCGGACGCATCTCGCACACGACGCTGCAGCCGAACGACGGCAAGCCGGTTTCCTCGACCAACCGCGTCGCCAAGGCCAAGACCTATCTGGTCAATGCCGACGGCACCGGCAGCTTCGCCGACACCTCCGAGCCGCGCGCGCTTGAAACCGCCGAAATTCCCGGCATTATCGAGGATTACCGCAAGGCCGCCCGGGCCGCGATCGATGCCGGCTTCGATGGTGTCGAGATCCACGGCGCCAACGGCTACCTGCTCGACCAGTTCATCCGCGACGGCGTCAACGACCGTAGCGATGCATATGGCGGCTCGATCGAAAACCGTGCCCGCCTGACCTTCGAAGTCGTCGATGCCGTGGTCAAGGAAATCGGCGCCGGCCGCACCGCGATCCGTATCTCGCCGGTGACGCCGTCCGGCGAAAGCTACGATTCCAATCCGCAGGCGACCTTTACACACATCGTCGAAGGCCTGGCCAAATACGACCTCGCCTATCTCCATGTCATCGAAGGCCAGACCGGCGGCGACCGTGACTACAAGCAGGGCGATAATCCTTCCTTCGAATACAAGGCGCTGCGCCAAGCTTACGAAAGGGCCGGCGGCAAGGCCGACTGGATGGTCAACAACGGCTACGACCGTGATCTGGCGATCGACACCGTCGAAAGCGGCCGCGCCGATCTCGTCGCCTTCGGCAAGCCCTTCATTGCCAATCCCGACCTCGTCGAGCGCCTGGAACACCATCTGCCGCTCAACACGCCCGACCAGTCGACTTTCTACGGCGGCACCGGCAAGGGCTATATCGACTATCCTATCCTCGAAAAAGTCGCCTGAGCCTTTTGCAATGCAAACCGCGAAATCCCGCCGAAAGGCGGGATTTCCATTTTCGATGCATCTTTGTAGCGTGTCGCCATGTTCGATTCTTATCTCCATCGCTGGTCGCTCATACAAGACGGCGAGCCGATCATCACCCATTCGAGCCTGTTGCTGCCGGTCCTCTGGCAGGATGGGCCCGCCATGTTGAAAGTGGCTGCCGATATCGACGAGCGATATGGCGCACTGCTGATGCAATGGTGGGATGGTGACGGCGCAGCCTATGTCTTCGCCCGTGAGGACGACGCCGTGCTGCTGGAAAGGGCGATGGGGAAACGCTCGCTGCTTGCCATGGCGATGAATGGTGAGGACGACGAGGCAAGCCGCATTCTCTGTCAGACAGCGGCACGGCTGCATGCGCCGCGCGAAAAACCGCTTCCCGATCCCGTGCCCCTCACCCGCTGGTTCCGCGATCTGGAGCCGGCAGCAGCCAAGCATGGCGGCACGCTTGCCGATTGTTCGGCGATCGCCAACGCCCTCCTTGCCGATCCGCGTGACGTCGCCATCCTTCACGGCGACATCCACCACGGCAATATCCTCGATTTCGAGTCGCGCGGCTGGCTGGCGATCGATCCGAAGCGGCTCCACGGCGAACGCGGCTTCGATTTCGCCAACATCTTCGCCAATGAGGAATTGCCAACGATCACCGATCCGGCTCGCTTCCGCCGCCAGCTCGCAGTCGTCTCAGCAGCGGCTGGGCTCGAGCCGAAACGGCTGCTGCAATGGATATCTGCCTATTCCGGCCTTTCCGCCGCCTGGTTCCTCGGCGATCCGAACATCGAGCAGGCAGAAAAAGCCCTGACGGTCGCCCGGATTGCGCTGGCCGAACTTCGGACCTAACGCATCTTTTCAGGCGAATGCCCGATAAAGGCGGTCGTCATGTCGCGATGCGGTTCAGGCAGGCAGCCAAGCGCCGCGAGCGAAGCCCTGACGGCCTCGTCGATCGGCGTCTGCGGCTCCCTTCCGAGCTCGGCCGTGAGCCTGGTGTTCCGCATCCGCGCCGGCACCTTCCAGAGATAACGCATCTCCTTGATCTCCCGCATCACAGGAACGAAGGGTGCTGCCAGCGGCACGATCCACCAGGGAAAGCCGGCGATCTTCGCCTTGCCGCCGGCGACGCGCTTGATCGCTTCGGCCATCTGCATGCCGTCCGCATCCCAGAAGCCCTCCATATGATAGACGGCGAAAGGCGGCAGCCGATCGGCCCGCTCGACGAGCTGGGCGATGGTTTCCGCCATGTCGGGCAGATAGGCCCATTGATGGCCGATGCCGCGCCGTGCGGGATTCCTGATCGTGCCGACCGGCTTACCGGGGGTTACGAGGCCAGACGAAAACCAGCTGTTACCAGTCGTGCCCGGACCGAAGAAATCCCCCGCCCTGACGATGATGACGCCGGCACCGGACTGCGAGGCGGCCTTCAGCTGCTTCTCCATGTCGACGCGGATCGCCCCTTTCTTCGTCACCGGATGCTGCGGGCTTTCCTCCGTCGGCGCCGGCAAGGCATCGGGGCCGAAATTATAGACGTTGCCCGGCAGCACGATGCGCGCACCGACGGCGCGAGCGGCGGCGATTGTATTGTCGAGCATCGGCAGCACCAGCCTTTCCCAGTCGCGGTAGCCGGGCGGATTGACGGCGTGGACGATCAGGCCGACGCCTTCAGCCGCCCTCAGCACGTCACCGGCATTCATCGCATCGCCCTGCAGCCATTCGAAAGCCGGCTCGCGCCTCGACGCCTTGGCTGCATCACGGTTGAGCGCCCGGATGCGCCAGCCGCGCCCAAGCAGCTTGCGGGCAACCGCGCCGCCGATACCGCCGGTCGCGCCGAGGACGAGGGCCGTCATCTGCATTTCGCTGTTCATGACACTCATCTCCTTCGGTTGGATGAGAGGATCATGCCATCAGCAAGACATAAACAAAATTGACGAAATAGTTGCATCTGCTATACAGAAATATATGAGCGTTGAACCAAGCTGGGATTTCTACCGCAGTTTCCTCACCGTGCTCCAGCAGGGATCGCTTTCAGCCGCCGCCCGAGAACTGGGGCTGACCCAGCCGACCATAGGCCGCCATGTCGATGCACTGGAACTGGCGATCGGCGCCGAACTCTTCACCCGCTCGCCGAATGGATTGCTGCCGACCGACGCCGCACTGGCGCTCAAGCCCTATGCCGAAACACTGGCGGCAACCGCTGCCGCCCTGTTGCGCACCGCATCCGGTGAGCGCGAACGCGTGGCTGGAACGGTCAGGGTCAGCGCCAGCGAAGTCATCGCCGTCGAGGTGCTGCCTGGGATTCTCGGACCGCTGCAGGAGACCTATCCCGACCTCCAGATCGAGCTCTCAGCTTCCGATATCATCGAGGACCTGGTGAACCGCGAGGCCGACATCGCCGTGCGCATGGCCGAGCCGCAGCAGGATGCGCTCCTCGTGCGCCGCATCGGCGATATCCCGCTCGGCTTTCACGCCCATCGCCGCTATCTCAGCCGATACGGCATTCCGCAAACCTTGGCTGACCTCGCAAACCACCGGCTGATCGGCTTCGACCGGCAGACGGCCTATGTCCGCATGGTGATGAAACGCTATGCCGTGCCCGGCATCGAATTCTCCTACAGGACCGACAGCAACCTTGCCCAGCTTTCCGCAATCCGCGCCGGCGTCGGCATTGGCATCTGCCAGACCGGGCTTGCGCGGGAAAATCCTGACCTGGTGCACATCCTGCCCGATGCCTTCAAAATCCCGCTCGGTACGTGGGTGGCGATGCATGCGAGCCTGAAGACCTCGCCGCGCTGCCGCGCCACGTTCGACGCCCTGGTCAACGGTCTGAAGGACTATTACCGATATTCGACCAGCGCATAAGTGCGAAAATCGGAATCGATTTTCGGAAAGAATCATGCGCAAATTTCAAAGCAATAGGCTCCTTGGCCCGTCCTGTCGGACGGGCGCTCCGGCGGGATGGGAAAATGACGACGCACAACCCGGTTGAACTCGTGCCCCACGATCCGCAATGGCCCCAAGCCTTCCGGCGCATCCGCGACAGGTTGCTGGGCTTGCTGCCGCAGGCGCTCTCCATCGATCACATCGGCAGCACGTCCATACCGGGCATGACCGCCAAGCCGCTTATCGATATCGACATCATCCTTCCCGGCCTCGGGCATATCGAAGGCGCCACCCGCGTGCTTCTGGCAGAAGGCTACGAGCCGCGCGGCAACCGCTATGACGACGATGTCTGGGCGTTTTTGTCGAGAGGTTCAGTGCCGGCGGAGCGGGTCTATCTTTGCCCGCCCGGCAACAGCACCCATCGAAACAGGCTGGCTTTCCGGGATTATCTCATCGCGCATCCGCAAGCGGCGGCGGAGTATGCCGCGCTCAAACGCAGGCTGGCAGCCGAATTCAGGATGGACGGCGATCGCTATACCGCGCATAAGCGTGAATTCGTCGACGCGATCGTCGCGCGGGCATTGACGGGCAATCGGTAATTTCAAATGCCTGGCGAGGCCCCGGCCGCGTGACCTTTCCAGAGACCATCCACCACCTCGGTTTCCGGCCGGTCGCCGCCTTCGGCATATTCCTCATGCCACTTGCCGTTCTCGTCTTGCCAGCTGATCTCGGCGGAATCGCCGCCGACCTGCTGTTCGGCCGCGACGATGCGCGCAGCTTCGAGGGCCTCGGCATGGGTCGGAAATGCCTCGGAATAGACACCTCCCAGCCTGTAGGCCCAGCCGCCGTCATGCGGCACGACTTCGTAGACCACCTTGATCATGCATCCGTCTCCTCATCTTCTTGTTGCGCATTCGCACGCTTCCGGACAGGATCCGGATCATCGCGGCCGCTTGACGAGAATTCGAGGACGCCGCGATCTGCTTTCCGGCCCCGATGACGTTCAGTATTCCATTAAACGCCGAAGACTGCAAACGGGACTGGCCTTGGGCCTGCTTGATAGGCGAAATCAGTGACTTAGATAAAACGCATGAATCGGGACAGGAGCTCAGGCTTGGGGATCGCGTCACGCTTTAAAGAAGAAAAGTTTCTGGTCGTCGCACTTGTCGTTGCAGTGATCGCCTATCTCATGGAACACGCGGTGATCGAGATGGGGCGCGGCGTCGCGCTGATCGCAGCCGTCGCCCTGGTCGGCACCATCGTGCTCGCCTCGATCCGCGTCGCCCATCATGCCGAACTGCTCGCCGTCAAAGTCGGCGATCCCTACGGCACGATGATCCTGACCCTTTCGGCCGTCGCCGTCGAAGTCATCATCCTCGCCATCATGATGAGTGGCGAGAGTTCGCCGACGCTGGTGCGCGACACGATCTATTCCGCCCTAATGCTCGATATCAACGGCATTCTTGGCCTCGCCGCCCTGCTCGGCGGCCTCAAGCACGGCGAACAGCCCTATAACGATAACTCCGGCAAGACTTACGGCGTGATGATCCTCACCGCCATGGGCATCTCGATGATCGTGCCGGAATTCGTGCCCCGCGACAAATGGCACTATTATTCCGCCTTCACTATCGTCGCGATGATCGCGCTCTACGGCCTCTTCCTGCGCATGCAAGTCGGCCAGCACAGCTATTTCTTCAGCTATAGCTATCCGCGCTCTGAGCGGAAGAAAGAAAGTCCGGACGAGCACGCCCCCGACGAGTCGGCCGCGATCTCGATCGCCACCATTCTCGTCGGCGTGGTCATCATCGGCCTGCTGGCGGAGTTCATGTCGGCCTTCATGGCCGAGGGGCTGCGCGACAGCGGCGCGCCGATCGCGGTGACCGCCGTCGTCGTCGCGGCGATTTCGGCCGCCCCCGAGATCCTGACGGCATTGAGGGCAGCCCTCAGGAACCGCATGCAGGCGACGGTCAACATCGCCATGGGCGCTTCACTGTCGACGGTGATCCTGACGGTACCCGTCATGGAGGCGATCGCGCTCTACACCGGCCAGCCCTTCATCATGGCCATGACCCCGGTGCAGACGGTAATGGTGACGATCACGCTGATTGCAGCGGCGATCAACCTCAACGACGGCGAGACCAACGCCATCGAGGGCATGACGCATTTCATCCTCTTTGCCACTTTCATCATGCTGACGGCGCTGGGACTTTGACGGTGGCGGCTGACCGCCTTCTTGGCAGTTCACCCTTGTTGGCAGGTCCCTGCGGCAGTCATTCCTTCGACTTTTCGAGGAAGCGCTGCTTGCGGGTTTTCGGCTTGAAGCGCCGGAAGAAACCCTCAATGGCGCGGATCGATTTGGTGACGGACATCAGCCGGTCGATCTGGCCGTTCGCATTGTGGAGCCGTTCCGACAGAACTTCGGCCGCCGTCATCGCAATCTCGATCGGCGGCACCTGCGGAAACCGTTTGGCCAGCGCCGAATAGGGGCTGGCATCGACGCCGCCCATCATCGAGATCGAGCCCATCCTGGCAAAGAGACGCAGGAAGATCTGCTCGAACGTCCAGTCGTGCACGTCGAAGACCTTCCACTTCTCGCTTCTCTTTGCCGAAAAACCGGCAAGCAGGATCTTGCCCGGCAGTTGCAGGTCGGCCAGCCAAAGCGCCATCGCAAAGCCGCTCGTCGCGATTTTGCCTGTCGGATAGAGATCGCCGAGCATTTGCGTCAGATCGAGATGGCGGGTTCTGGCGCCTTTGAAGCCGCTCTCCTCACTGAAGTTTTCCTCCGGGGAGGCGCGAATATTGACGACACCCAAAAAATCGTCGCCGGCAAAGAAACGCAGAACATCCGCCGCCTCCCGCCGGTGGACGATATTGGCGCCCATCACGCCGCTGCGGGCAATCAGCACCGCATGGCCGGTGAAGGCTTCGTCGAGCACCTTATAGACATTGTTGAAGAAGACGTAGAGCGTCGTCTCCGGAAATTCGCTTCGCAGCCGCTCGAAATCGACTGCTTCGCTGTTTGCCACCAGCACGACGTGGGAATAAGGTGACAACAGTGCCTTCCACGCCTCCGGCGTCAGGAAGTTGAAGCCGCCATCCGCGGCGGCCCTCTGCGTGTCACTGGGGATTGCTTCCATATCGGCTCACATGCACTTTCCAAGGACGATGCGCACTGCCCGCCTTACTAGCTGTTGCTGAAATAGGCGCGCGTCCGTGCCAGCCGCGTCAGCCCGCCGATACGCTTTCCCACATGCGAAAGGAAACCCGCGACCCGGCCCATCATCGACGGCTGCCTGCAGAACGAGGCCCACGGCGTATTGCTGAGATCCTCGATATAACGCTTGGCCATCCGGCGGTGCACCCAGGGTACGGTGGCCTGCCACGGTTTTTTCCGGCCGGTAAAATGAATGATCGCCGGCCGGCCGACAAAGGGCAGAAGGCCGGTCTGCGTATTCCAGCGCGGATCGAGCACCAGCCAGTCGCCGTCGAAGGTGACGTTCAGCGCATCCTGATCGTTATTCTCGAAAAGATGCGACCGCTCCTCGAAGATCTCCCGTGTCCTGGCAAAAAGCTCCCTCTCCCGGCAGGCCGCCCAATCGAACAGCAGCACACCGGCATTGAAATAGCGGCCACCCTCGTGCATGCCGATCTTCCGCTGCCGTGCGCCGGCCTTCTCGGGAAAGGCCATGACATAGTCGTCGACGGCGGCAAGCGCCTTGCCTTGAAAATCCCTGCTGAAGAGTTCGTCAACTGGCGCAACTGCCAGCACATCGGCGTCGAGGTAAAGCAGACGCTCGATATGAGCGGGTATGTGCAGATCCATGTAGAGCCGCGCCAGCGTCGCACCCGACCAGCGGCCCCGCGCCTGCTTTGCCGTATCCGGCGTATTGTAGGGCAGCACAGTGATCGCCATGCCGTGCATCCGCGCGAAATTTCCGACCTCGGCGCTTTCATTCGGCGTAAGGTCGATGCCGAGAAGCAGGAACTCCACGGCAGAACCGCCGAGATTGCGCTTGACGGAAAGCAGGGTGCAGCAGGCGGCCGGCAGCATGTTGACATCCGAACAGACGATCACCGCACTCTGCTGCAAAATCCCGGCCTCCCGAAGCGGCAACGTAAACTTGATGCCGGATATCTAGTTGGTTTGATGCCAACCCGCAACCGCCGATCACCCGCCGAGCC
The DNA here is from genome assembly GCF_047532935.1 of Rhizobium sp. IY2. Lineage (NCBI taxonomy): Bacteria > Pseudomonadati > Pseudomonadota > Alphaproteobacteria > Hyphomicrobiales > Rhizobiaceae > Rhizobium > Rhizobium sp. IY2. The sequence goes on along the minus strand of NZ_JBLKNU010000001.1, from coordinate 267,417 downwards.
GTCACCCTGCGTCACGTTTTGAATCGGAATTCAACGACTTGCGAGGCAAAGTGGAATCAACTCTGCAGCATGTTGAATCGGGACGTGAACGACAATCACAGCGCCAGCCCGACCTCGCCACAAAGAAAAAGGCCCGCCGTCGCGGCGGGCCTTTGATCGATGCTGTGCCAACCGGCTTACTTGCAGGCGCCGCAGAAGCGCTGGATACGGCGGCAGGCTTCCTCGAGCTGTGCTTCGGAAGTTGCATAGGAGATGCGGAAGTTCGGGCCGAGACCGAAGGCCGAACCGTGAACGACGGCAACGCCTTCCGATTCCAGCAGTTCGGAAACAAAATCCTCGTCCGTCTCGATGACCTTGCCCGACGGAGCCGTCTTGCCGATCAGACCCTTGCAGGAGGGATAGACGTAGAAGGCGCCTTCCGGCACCGGGCAGACAATGCCCTTGGCCTGGTTCAGCATGGAAACGACGAGATCGCGACGGCCTTCGAAGATCTTCTTGTTCTCCGGGATGAAGTCCTGCGTGCCGTTCAACGCTTCGACAGCAGCCCACTGGGCGATCGATGTCGCACCCGAGGTCTGCTGGCCCTGGATCATGTCCATGGCCTTGATGAGCTGCAGCGGGCCTGCCGCGTAGCCGATACGCCAGCCGGTCATTGCATAGGCCTTGGAGACGCCGTTCATCGTCAGCGTCCGGTCGTAGAGCTTCGGCTCGACTTCGACAGGCGTGACGAACTTGAAGTCGCCATAGGTCAGGTGCTCGTACATGTCGTCGGTCAGCACCCAGACATGCGGATGTTTCATCAGCACATCCGTCAACGCCTTCAACTCGTCATGCGTATAGGCCGCACCCGTCGGGTTGGACGGCGAGTTGAAGATGAACCACTTTGTCTTCTCGGTGATCGCCTTTTCGAGATCGGCCGGCTGGAGCTTGAAATTATGCTCCTGGGTGGCCGAAACGAAAACCGGCGTGCCGCCGCACAGCGCCACCATCTCGGGATAGGAAACCCAGTAAGGCGCCGGGATGACGACTTCGTCGCCGGGGTTCATCGTTGCCATGAAAGCGTTGAAAAGGATCTGCTTGCCGCCGGTGCCGACGATCGTCTGCTCCGCTGTATAGTCCAGGCCGTTCTCGCGCTTGAACTTGGCGGCAATTGCCTTGCGCAGCTCAGGAATGCCGGAAACCGGCGTGTACTTCGTCTCGCCGCGGTTGATCGCGTCGATGGCGGCCTTCTTGATATTGTCGGGCGTATCGAAATCCGGTTCACCCGCACCGAGGCCAATGACGTCACGTCCTTTTGCTTTCAGCTCGCGCGCTTTCTGGGAGACGGCGATGGTGGCTGAAGGCTTCACACGGGAAAGAGCATCGGCAAGGAAGGCCATGATAACGGTCCTATTGGTTGAAACGGGCAGAAAGCCGGGACCGGAGTTCTGCGGTTAGCTCTATGTCCAATGTATGACGGCATTTCAAGCGGAAAGGCGTCATGGCGGCATGATTCTTATTGATCATTTCGCCGCGCCGCCCGCCCGGCCTGTCCACGCCTTCGGACTGGCCGGCGTCACGAGGTTGAATCGTGCTGCGCGGATCTTGAATCAAACTCTGAAGTCATCCGGATTTATACCCTGAAATCAGTGGCATCGCCGGATTCGACCATCGCCACGAATAAGCCGCAACAAATGCCGAGCCACGCCGCAATTCGGTCGTGAGCGCGCCGAGATCGAAGCCGCATCATCCGGCATCCGAAATTGGTTATTGAGGGTATGCCAATGTTTCTGGAAGATGAGTTTGCCATAGGGCGCATTCGCGCCCGCCGAATTTCCGTTTCAGTCCTTGTTGCCGTCACCGCTCTTGCCGCCTGCATAGCGGCGATGCTGGGGTTTGCCTCCACAGTCCGCGCCGAGCAGGCGCCGCAGGCATCCAACCAACTGGCGGCGCTTGTCCGGCCGAATGACGTCAACAGCGGCTCGCTGCTCTTTCCGTCGAAGGAGCCGGGCTTTTATGTCGAAGCGCCGCGGCTGAAGACCGATGTCGCCATCGACGTCTCCGGCCCGATCGCCAGGGTGAAGGTGACGCAGCGCTTTCAGAATCCAAGCCAGGGTTGGGTAGAAGGCACCTACGTCTTCCCGCTGCCGGACAATTCCGCCGTTGACGCCCTGAAAATGCAGATCGGCGAACGCTTCATCGAAGGCCAGATCAAGCCTCGCCAGGAAGCCCGTGAAATCTACGAGCAGGCCAAGGCCGAGGGCAAGAAGACGGCGCTGCTCGAACAACAGCGGCCGAACATTTTCACCAACCAGGTCGCCAATATCGGTCCCGGCGAAACCGTCGTCGTCCAGATCGAATATCAGCAGACGGTCCACCAGTCGGGCGGCGAGTTCTCGCTGCGTTTTCCGATGGTCGTCGCCCCGCGCTACAATCCGGCGCCGATCGTCCAGACCGTCGAGTTCAATAACGGCGCCGGTTTCGCCACACCACGCGACCCGGTGGAAAACCGCGACAAGATCGAAGCCCCCGTACTTGATCCGCGTGAGAACGCCAGGATCAATCCGGTTTCGCTGACCGTCGACCTCAAGGCAGGCTTCCCGCTTGGCGACGTCAAATCGTCCTTCCACGCGGTCGATATCAGGCAGGATGGCGACCAGGCGAGGACGATCGGCCTGAAGGCGGACACCGTTCCCGCCGACAAGGATTTCGAGCTCACCTGGAAGGCCGCCCCCGGCAAGATGCCGAGTGCCGGCCTCTTCCGGGAAGTCATGAACGGCAAGACCTATCTGCTCGCCTTCGTCACCCCGCCCACGGCTCCGGATGCGGCAGCGCCGCCGGCAAAACGCGAGGTAGTCTTCGTCATCGACAATTCCGGCTCCATGTCCGGTCCGTCGATCGAGCAGGCAAGGCAGAGCCTGGCGCTTGCCATTTCCAAGCTGAACCCCGACGACCGTTTCAACGTCATCCGTTTCGACGATACGATGACGGATTACTTCAAGGGTCTCGTTGCTGCCACCCCGGACAATCGCGAAAAGGCCATTGCCTATGTCAGGGGCCTGACAGCCGACGGCAGCACGGAAATGCTGCCCGCCCTGGAGGCTGCATTGCGCAACCAGGGACCGGTCGCAAGCGGAGCGTTGCGCCAGGTCGTGTTCCTGACGGATGGCGCAATCGGCAACGAGCAACAGCTCTTCCAGGAAATCACTGCAAACCGCGGCGATGCCCGCGTCTTCACCGTCGGTATCGGCTCGGCGCCGAATACCTATTTCATGACCAAGGCCGCCGAAGTCGGCCGTGGCACCTTCACGGCGATCGGCTCGACCGATCAGGTGGCAAGCCGCATGGCCGAGCTTTTCGCCAAGCTGCAGAACCCAGCCATGACCGATATCGCCGCGACCTTTGAAGGCATAAAAGCCGAGGATATCACGCCGAACCCGATGCCGGACCTCTACAGTGGCGAACCCGTCGTGCTGACCGCCGAACTGCCTGAGGACAAACCCGCCGGCAAGCTGCAGATCTTCGGCAAGACAGGCGAGCAGCCCTGGCGCGTCGACATGGATATCGCCAATGCCGCCGACGGCAAAGGCATTTCCAAGCTCTGGGCCCGCCGCAAGATCGACGATTTCGAAGCCCGTGCCTATGAACGTCAGGATCGGGCCGCGCTCGACAAGGATATCGAGACGGTCGCTCTCGCCCACCATCTCGTCTCCCGCCTCACCAGCCTCGTTGCCGTCGACGTTACCCCGTCACGCCCGGCCGATCAGCCGCTCGGCTCAACCAAGCTGCCGCTCAATCTGCCTGAAGGTTGGGACTTCGATAAGGTCTTCGGCGAAAACCCTGTCCCTCCTGCCGGCGGAGAACGCCATGGCTCGGCGACGCCGGCAGGAAACGCCGGACCGGAACAGGCGGCAGCCGAAACACAGGATCTCGCCGCATCGCCCGGGATCGCAAACATGATGGCAGCAGCCCCGACCGCCAAGGCCGCCACTATGATCGCGCAGAAGAGCTCGACCGTGAACCTGCCGCAGACGGCAACGCGCGCCGACGAGCAGATCATCCGCGGGCTTACCATGCTGCTCCTGGCGCTGACGGCGGCAAGCGGGCTGGCCATCTGGCGCCGGCGCATCAAACGGATGATCGCGGTCGGGGCCAAGCGTTATGGTCTCTAGGCTCTCCGCAAGCCACGACGAGGAAGCGGCCGAATTCGAGCCGCTTCCGACCTATCTGGAACTCGCCATGGCGGCCGCCACGGCCTATGACAGGCCGAAGGCGCGCCCGAGCAAGGGCTTTTTCCTCTGGCGTCTTTCCTCGATCGAAAAGGCAATCGCCTTCGCCATTGCCGGTCTTGCCCTCTATGGCCTGGCGCTGATCGGCGACGGCTTCCTGCTGAAAGCGAAGGCGGAGCTCTCCCAGATCCTGCTGAAACGCGCTTTCGCCGCGGAGCTGCGGGGGAACGAGACAAAGCCCTGGCCCTGGGCGGATTTCACCACCGAGGCCAAGGTGCGCGCCCCGCGCCTCGGCAAGGAGGCGATCGTGCTTTCCGGCGCCTCCGGCGAGGCTCTCGCCTTCGGTCCGGCCTGGCTCGTCAACACCCCACAGCCGGGCGAGGAAGGCACCTCCGTGATCGCAGCCCATCGCGACACACACTTCCGCTGGCTGCAATATATAAAGCCCGGCGATACGATCGAAGTCACGCGCCGCGACGGCAAACTATTGACTTTCAAGGCGGGCGAAAGCCGCATCGCTCCGTGGGATGCAAGCGGCATCGATCCCTCCTCCGACGGCCGCCGTCTCGTGCTGACCACCTGCTGGCCCTTCGACGCGACGGAGCGCGGGCCCTTGCGCTACATCCTCGAGACGGAACTGGTCGACCCTCAGGCGACCGGCTCGGTTCAACCGCCAAACACAAAGCCGTTATATCAGGTCGAATGAGGGTTGAAGCTGTTTCCTGTCCGCTCCACGTTCAGCCTGGAGAGACGACAGGGAAAACACGATGAAGAGAATATCCGCCCTCCATTTGGCCGCAGCGCTGGTCCTGTTCGGGGCTATATCCGCGGATGCGGCTGATACCATCAAAGCGCAGGATCTTACAGTGCGAGTCGACAAGCTCGCCGACGGTCTCGAACATCCCTGGGCGGTCGAGGTGTTGCCCGACGGCGCCTATCTCGTCACCGAGCGGCCGGGCCGCATGCGCATCATCCGAGAGGGCAAGGTCTCCGACCCGATCGGCGGCGTGCCGAAAGTCAGCGCCCGTGGCCAGGGCGGCCTGATGGACGTGGCGCTCGCCCCGGACTTTGCGACGAGCCGAAAACTCTATTTCACCGCCGCCATCGCCGACAGGCAGGGCTCCGGCACCGAAGCCTTCAGCGCCACACTTTCGGCCGATGAAAAGACCCTGGACGCAGTAAAGCCGGTTTTCACCATGCGGCGCTTCACATCAGGCAATATCCAGTACGGCTCGCGTATCGCGATATCCGGCGACGGCTCGCTGTTCATCAGCGTCGGCGACCGCGGCGACCGCGACCGCTCGCAGGACTGGCAGGACGACGCCGGCTCGATCATCCATATCAATGCCGACGGCAGCATCCCCGCCGACAATCCGTTCAAGGACGGCGGCAAGGCGCTGCCGGAAATCTGGTCGAAAGGCCACCGCAACCCGCAGGGCATCAACTTCGACGCCAGGGATGGCAAGCTCTATACCGTCGAACACGGCGCCCGCGGCGGCGACGAGATCAACCAGCCCCAGGCCGGCAAGAATTACGGCTGGCCGATCATCACCTATGGACGCGACTATTCCGGCGCCGAGATCGGCGAAGGCACAGCCAAGGAAGGGCTGGAACAGCCGCTGCATTATTGGGATCCTTCGATCGCACCCGGCGCGCTCGTCGTCTATCGCGGCGCCATGTTTCCGGAATGGGACGGCAATTTCATCGTCGCAGCGCTGAAGTTCCAGTTGCTGTCGCGCATGCAACGTGACGACAACGGCGCCTTCGTCGCCGAAGAGCGCCTGTTCGAGGGCGAATACGGCCGCATCCGCGACGTCGTCGTCGCACCCGACGGAGCGCTGCTGATGGTGACGGACGAGGACGACGGCGCGCTGCTCAGGGTCTCCAGGGCGCAAGCCCGCAACGGCTGAAAGATCACAACGGGCCGCGCAGTTCCTTGCGGATGACGAATTTCAGCCCGGACCAGATCTCGTCGACGGCGCAGACCTTGACGTCGACGAGGCCCGTCGGGAGCAGAACCTCCCGCAACACGTCCTCGGTGATGTCGGTCGGCACGCGTGAACTCTTCTTCGGCCAGGAGATCCAGACCATGCCGCTCGGCATCAGGACAGAAAAAAGCGTGGGCGCAACAGCCTCCAGCGCCGCCCGTTCTGTTGTAAACAAATGCACATAGTCGAAGGCGCGCTGAGGCGTCTCGGGAAGCGCGCGGACGACCGAAGCAAAACCGTCGAAACCATTGATCTCGCCGATCGTCTCGGGAACGCCGAGAAGAGCCGCGGCCTGCCCATCAGCCAGGCCGAGCTTCCGGGCAAGCGGCGTGCCGGAATAGCCTGCCGTCTTGGACACTGCGGTGTCGCCGGCTGGCCGTTCTTCACGTCGCATGCCTTCACCTCCGTTCACGCCGCCCAAAGTCTTCACCCTTGCCGGAAGTAAACGCAACTGCTAACCGCTTGACCACACCTCCCTTCCCCATCGAGGACGACATGACGCGCGTTCAGGCGAACCTCCTCCTGTTGCTTGCAGCCGCCATCTGGGGCGGCGGCTTCGTCGCGCAGTCGACGGCGATGAAGGCGATCGGTCCCTTCTGGTTCATCTGCCTGCGTTTTGCCGTCGCCACGCTGGCGGTGCTGCCTTTCGTCCTTTTTGAGGCGCGCAAGGCCAAAGAGAAGACCAGCGCGCGCCATGCGAAGCTCTACATCCTGACCGGCCTTGCCCTTTTCGGCGGTGCAGCCACGCAGCAGGTCGGACTGCAGACGACGACGGTGACGAATTCCAGCTTCATCACCGGCCTCTATGTCGTCTTTGTGCCGCTGATTGCCGTGTTCTTCCTGCGCCGCGCCCCGCATTGGATCATCTGGCCCGGCGCGCTGCTGGCGATCACCGGCATCTACCTCCTGTCCGGTGGCCATCTTTCGGCGCTGACGCCGGGCGATCTGCTGACCGTCGTCTGCGCCGTCTTCTGGGCGATCCAGATCACCCTCGCCGGCACGACCGTTTCGGCGATCGGAAGGCCGCTCGCGCTCTCCGCCGTGCAATTCGCCGTAACCGCGACCTGTGCGCTGGCCGTTGCCGCAGCCGTCGAACCTGTCAGCCTTGCGGCGATTTGGGCGGCGGCGCCGGAGATCCTTTACGTCGGAATTTTCTCCTCTGGCCTGGCTTTCGTCCTGCAGGTGATAGCCCAGCGCTATACGACGCCCTCGCAGGCCGCGATCTTCCTTTCTTCCGAAGCGATCTTCGGCGCATCGCTCGGAGCCCTGCTGCTCGGCGAAACGATGCCGGCGACAGGTTATGCAGGTTGCGCGCTCATGTTGATCGCTATGCTTGTAGTCGAACTCGTCCCTGGATTCGCCCGACGGCGGCTGCCAGCCACGTGAACACGCGTCCAAATATGGGTGAGTCCCACAGCGGAAAAAAAATTTACTGGGGGCGGAAAGACGCGTTCACGTTGCATTTTTGGGAAAATCTGCTCGGAACTTATATTGCAGACGATATAAAACGTTAATCATTCCCTATCAGCGAAGGAAATTTTGCGTTTTTGCGCAAATTGTTTATCGGCAGGGGTGTGCCAGGAACGACACGCTAAAAAACTTTTGCTTGCCAAAATCCTTTAAACGCAGCACTCTCAGCGCGTTCGGGCATTTTGCGAGCATGGGAAGTCCTTAAGTATTTGCGCGCCGGGAACGCTAATATTCCGGTCAGCCGGTTCCAAAAATGGCGGGCGAAAGTCCTGCCTGGAACAGGCCGAGGTAGAGGGGACCTTTTTCTCACATTTCAAGAATTGCCTGCCAACACCTCCCGCAAGGAGGCAATGCTATGATGCTGCCCGTGTGGATGGCGGGCAGAGAGAAAAGGACCTGACGCATGGCAGAGACTGGCACTGTAAAATTCTTCAATACCGACAAAGGCTTCGGCTTCATCAAGCCGGACCGGGGCGGCGCCGATATCTTCGTTCACATTTCTGCCGTTCAGGCCTCCGGGCTGGCCGGTCTGACGGAAAACCAGAAGGTAAGCTTCGACACGGAGCCGGATCGCCGCGGCAAGGGCCCGAAGGCCGTCAATCTGCAGATTGCGGGCTGAACCCTTAACGGCTGTCAAATTCGAGTTGAAGCCCGGCAGCAATGCCGGGTTTTGTCGTTCAGCCTTCGTTCAGCTACAAATCGATAGGACTGTCACCATCGAGAAAGGAACCGGCGTTCGGTTCCCTGGATTGGGATTTATGCTTATGAACAGGCTCGCCAAGACTCTTCTGCTGACGGCAACGGCTGCCGCGCTCACTCTCTCCGCCATTGGCGAAGCATCGGCACGCGACCGCCACTGGCGCCATCATGACGGCAACGACGCGCTCGTCGGCGGTGCCGTCGGCCTCGCAACCGGCCTGATCGTCGGTTCGGCCATCGCCAACGCCAATAACGGCCCGGTCTACGAAGAGCGCCGCTACATCGACCCGGCCTACGAGCCGGATTATTATGAGCCCGCTCCGGTCTATCGCGCCCCGCGCCGAGTCTATGCCGAGCAGCCGCAATATTACGAGCCGGTCCGCACGGCGGTGGAACCCTGGTCGCCGCAATGGGAGCGTTACTGCTCTTACCGCTACCGCTCTTTCGATCCGCGCAGCGGCACCTATATCGGCAATGACGGCCGCAGCCATTTCTGCACTGCCGGCTGAATTCGCCATCATCCCTGATGCCAAGCGCCGCTCTTCAGCGGCGCTTTCTTTTTGTCGATCCCTCAACTGGTCCTCTCCCGCGTCCGCTTTCTCGACATTGCCCACCCCGCACCATATCCACGTGGCCGGGGAAAAATATTTCTACAAAGTCCATAGAAATAGACGTTATAGGTTTCTCGCCCCTCACCAGTGCTCGTAGGTTATCTCGAGCTATCGATGGCAATGGTACGGAGAGGAATAAGTTATGGGCGTGTTTCGTTCGGCGATGATCGGTGTCGCGATTGCTTTGGGGCTGGGCCTGTCATCGGCTGGCGCGGCCGATCTTTCAGAAATCAGGATCGACTGGGCGACCTATAATCCCGTCAGTGTTCTTCTGAAGAAGGAAGGCCTGCTGGAAAAGGAATTCGCCAAGGACAATATCAGCATTCGCTGGGTACAATCCGCCGGCTCGAACAAGGCGCTGGAATTCCTGAACGCCGGATCGATCGATTTCGGCTCGACAGCGGGTGCGGCAGCACTGATCGCGCGGGTCAACGGCAATCCGATCAAATCCATTTATGTTTATTCGCGTCCCGAATGGACGGCTCTGGTCACCCGCGCCGATAGTCCGATATCCACCGTCGAGGATCTGAAGGGCAAGACGATCGCGGTGACGCGCGGCACCGATCCGCATGTCTTTCTCGTCCGTGCCTTGGCGGATGCCGGCCTGAAACAATCGGACGTGAAGCTGGTGCTGCTGCAGCATGCCGACGGCAAGCTGGCGCTTCTGCGTGGCGATGTCGATGCATGGGCAGGCCTCGATCCGCTGATGGCGGCCGCCGAAGTGGACGACAAGGCGAAGCTCTTCTATCGCAAGCCGGAAAACAACAGCTGGGGCGTGCTCAATACGACCGAGACATTTGCCGCCGAACATCCCGACATCATCAAGCGCGTCGTCGCCGTCTATGAGCAGGCACGGGCCGAGGCGCTGGCCGATCCTGCAGCGCTCAAGGCGGCGCTGGTGGAGGCGGCAAAACTGCCGGACAATGTCATCGCCAAGCAGCTGGAGCGGACGGACCTCTCGCAACCGACGATCGGCGACCTGCAGCGCGACACGATCTCGAAAGCGGGTATCGCCTTGCAAAGCGCCGGCGTCCTGCCCGCCGACGTCGACATTGCCAAAATCACGAACGAACTGATCGACGATCGTTTTGCCGTCGGGAAAACCCAGTAACAGAGCATCGACAATCGCGATGACGGACTTGGCCGAAACCGGTATCAAGACGGAAACAAGGACGCCGCGCCCGGTCGCGGCTTCGATCGTTTATGGCGTGAGCAACCGGATGGCGGTGGCCGTTCTGCTGCCTGCGCTCGGCCTCTTGTTCTGGGAGATTGCGGTCGCGGCCGGCTGGTTCTCAGGCCGTCTCATGCCGCCACCATCCAGGGTCGCAGCGACGCTATGGGCGCTCTTGAGGTCCGGCGAATTGCTCGACCATATCGGCATTACCACCGTCCGGGTGTTCTTCGGATTTGCGATCGGCGCCGCCACGGCCACGATCGCCGGCGCCATAACGGGATATTTCGGTCTTGCTCGCCGACTGATCGATCCGTCGCTTCAGGCGCTCCGCTCCATCCCATCGATCGCCTGGGTGCCGCTCTTCATTCTCTGGTTCGGGATCTTCGAGACATCGAAAGTGGCGCTGATCGCCGTCGGGGTGTTTTTTCCGGTCTATCTCGGCATCTCCGGCGCGACCCTGTCGGTTGATCGCAAGATTGTCGAGGTCGGCCGCATCTTCCGGCTTTCCGGTTTCGCACTGGTGCGGCGGGTCATGCTGCCTGCGGTCTTTCCGGCCTATGTGACTGCCTTGCGATCCGGCCTCGGCCTCGGTTGGATGTTCGTCGTCGCAGCGGAATTCATGGGCGCTTCGGAGGGCCTCGGCTATCTCCTCGTTGATGGCCAGCAAATGGGCAAGCCGGACCAGATCATGGCTGCCATCATCACCTTCGCGGTCGTCGGCAAGTTGACGGACAGCCTGTTGCTTGCGGCGACGGCACCCTTCCTGACCTGGCAGGATAGTTACAGGCGGGAGGGATGAGCCGATGCTGACGCTGCGAAACTTGGAAAAAACCTATGCGAATGGGGTGCGCGCCCTGGAGGGATTCTCGCTCGGGCTGGCTCCGGGAGAAATCGTCGCCGTCATCGGCGGATCCGGCTGCGGCAAGAGCACGTTGCTGCGATTGATCAGCGGTCTCGACATTCCCACGCAGGGAACGGTCGAGCTGAATGGCGAACTGGTCACCAAGCCGCATCCGCTGATCAATCTCATCTTTCAGGAGCCGCGCCTCTTCCCTTGGCTCAGTGTTGCAAACAATGTCGGCTTCGGCCTCGCCGAGCTCGAAGGTGACGATCGCAGACAGCGAGTGGAGGCCGCATTGGAAAAGGTCGGCCTCGGGACATTGGGCGGGCGCTGGCCGAAGGAATTGTCTGGCGGCCAGGCCCAGAGGGTGGCAATCGCCCGCGCGCTGATCACCCGACCGGAAGTGCTGCTGCTGGATGAGCCTTTTTCCGCGCTCGATGCCTTCACGCGCGCCGATCTGCAGGATCACCTGCTCGACATATGGGCCGAAACGCGCCCAACGCTCGTGCTGGTGACGCATGATATCGACGAGGCGCTCGTCCTTGCCGACCGGATTATCGTGATGCGACCGTGGCCGGGGCGCATTCTCGAGGAGATCCGCATCGATCTGCCGAGGAAGCGCGATCGGGCATCGGCCTCGTTCGAAGCCGTAAAAAGACAGCTGCTCATGTCGCTCAACGTATCGCTGCAACCCAGTTGATATGCTGCCCACTTGGCACTGGTCTGTTAGGCCGGGATGCGGATCGTTGCCCTTAGTCCACCAAGCGGGCTGTCGCTCAGCGTGACGTTGCCACCATGGCTGCGGGCAATGTCGCGGGCAATCGCAAGCCCGAGCCCGGTCCCCGATGCGTCGAGATTGCGCGCCGTATCCAGCCGGAAGAATGGTTTGAACACGTCCTCACGATTCTTTTCGGGAATGCCCGGCCCGTCATCGTCGAAGATGACCGTCAGCCATTTGGCATTGTGCTTGGCCTCGATGTCGAGGCGGTCGGCATAACGGCGCGCGTTCGAGGCAAGGTTGGTCACGAGACGCATGAAGGCGTTCGGCCGGACCGATATGTCGTCATCGCCTTCGATCGAATAGCTGAATTTTTTGCCGTGCAGGGCGAAATCGGATTCCAGCTTCGCAAAGATCTCGCTGAGTTTCAGCTCGCCGACATCCTCTTCGACCTCGCCGCGGGCGAAGGCCATGTAGGCCTCCAGCATAGTCTGCATATCGTTGACGTCGTCATTCAGCCCGTGCAGGTCGGGATTGTCTCCGGCGAGCGCCAATTGCAGCTTGAAGCGGGTGAGGATGGTTCGCAGATCATGGCTGACGCCGGAGAGCATCGCGGTGCGCTGCTCGATCTGCCGCTCGATCCGCTCGCGCATCAGGATGAAGGCAAGGCCGGCGCGCCTGACCTCGTCGGCCCCGCGCGGATAGAAATTATCGGGTTTCTGCCCCTTGCCGAAGCTTTCGGCCGCTCGCGCCAGCATCAGGATCGGCCGGATCTGCCCGCGCAGGAAAAGGATCGAGATGCCGATCAGCACCAGCGACGTACCGACCATCCAGACGATGAAGATATGGGTGTTCGAGGCATAGGTCTGACTGCGCTTGGTCAGCACCCGCAAGATCTTGTTTTCCAGCTTGATGCGGATCTCGACGAGGTTCGAATTGCCGACCGTGTCGATCCAGAAAGGCCGGTGGATCTCGTCGGTGATCTCGTCGCTGAGGATGCCGTCGAGGATCGAGAAGAACGGCTTGACGCGCGGCGGCGGCAGGTCGCCATCCGGCTCGATCGAGATCTGCAGGCTGAGCTGGTCGCGGGCGATGCGGATGATCTCGCTGTAGTCCGAATTCTGCGGATAGGTCTCGATGATCTCGATGATCGCGGCAATGTCGCGGGTGACGGCAAGCGACAGCCGCTCGGTCACCATCTGCCAGTGGCGCTCCATGAAGACGGCCGCGACGACGGATTGCAGGAGCACCATCGGAATGATGATGATCAGCAGCGAGCGCGCGTAAAGTCCGGTCGGCAGCCGGCGGCGCAGCCAGCGGACGATCCAGCGCCAACCCTGCGCAGGAGTGCGGTCTTCCCGCCGCAAGCTGTCGATCGTCACCATCAGCGCCGGTCCCGAACCTTGAGTTTAGTCGATGCTCAGCCTGTATCCGATGCCGCGCACCGTCTGCAGCCAGACCGGATTGGCGGGATCGTCCTCGATCTTGCGCCGCAGCCGGTTGATCTGCACGTCGATCGTCCGCTCGCCGACTTCGGTGTCGTTGCCGATCAGTTCGTGGCGCGGGATCGTGTCGCCGGCGCGCCGTGCAAAGAGCAGCATGATCTCCTGCTCGCGGTCGGTGAGCCGGATCACCTCGCTGGCCTTCTTCAGCTCCTTGCGGGTCAGCGAGAAGGTGTAGGGGCCGAACATCACCTGTTCGATCTTCGGTCCCTCGCCGCCGGCATTTCGGCGCAAGATGTTGTTGATGCGCAGCACCAGTTCGCGTGGGTCGAAGGGCTTGGAAAGATAATCGTCGGCGCCTGCCTCGAGGCCTTCGATGCGATTGCCCGATTCCGCCAGCGCCGTCAGCATGATGATCGGTACGTTCTTGATGGCGCGAAGCCCCCGGGTGACGTCGATGCCGGATTCGCCGGGCATCATCACATCCATGATGATCAGGTCGAAATCGAGACCGGTGAGCTTGCGCTGCGCCTCGGCGCCATCGGCAGCGACGGTGACGCGGAAGCCGTTCTCGGCGAGATAACGATTGAGCAGCGCCCGGATGCGGGAGTCGTCATCGACCACCAGCAAATGCGCCGCATCGTCTGAAATACCTGTCTTGACCGCCATTCACTCCGCCCTCTGTCTGTCCCGCATCCCTCTGAGGAAAGCTTTTACGCCCTCCCGCACCTCCGCAGAAGCCCCTTCGAATGCCCGCTCAATGCGGCGCGATTGCGGCTCGGCAAGGGCAAGCGCCAGCTCTCGTCCCGATTTCGTCGGATAGAGCTTGCGCTGTCGCCGGTCTTCGGGGCCTGCGACCTGGCGAATATAGCCTGAATCGATCAGCTGTTTCAGCACCCTTGCGAGGCTCTGCTTGGTGATCTTCAGCGTATCGAGAAGATCGGCGACCGTCATGCCGGGATTGCGGTTGACGAAATGCACGACGCGGTGATGCGCCCGGCCGAAACCGCTCTTTTCTAGGATGGCGTCGGGATCGGAAACGAAGTCGCGATAGGCGAAGAAGAACAACTCGATGATCTCGAAATCTATAATATCGGTATCTTCCATCGGCGTGGCCAGCGGCTCTGGTTTGCCTGCTTTCGGGCCGGTCTGTCGTGACACTCGGCATTTCCTTTCTGTTTCCGCGCATAGGGAAACCTTCGCGAGGATATGTCAGCTTTATTGACATAAATTTGAATCGCGGCCAGCTTCCCCGAACTCTGCGGGAGCCCCGCACGGCCTCTCATGTCCCTGGCATTTCTGGAAACCAAGGCCGTCCGGCACACCGACGCAATACGCGAGTTCCCCTTCCGTCTGTGGATAAAACGTAATGGGGACAACAATCAACAGGCATGGCGCCCGCGGCGACCGTCGAGCTCCCGAAGCGCCAGGGGTTTAGGCATGCCTCGGTCCGATTGCCTGGCGCGAGACAGCAAGATGATGAACGTTTCGGCGCAGGCCAATCGCATCAACCGGAAGTTACCCCGGTTTCGGAAAGCGGTCCGTATCGCTTCACGCCGTCGATGATCTCCGAAGCGCTGACGAACGACTGTATGAAGGAGGTCTATCCGGCCGCAGTCGCCGCCGGATAAGAGCCTCACGCGATCGGTCCGGCCACTGCATAATTCCTCAAATCGGAACCGATTTAAGGATAAAATTACGCAGCCATTCAACGTGCTCCAGCAGCCTTTCCGCGTCCCAAAACAGGCGCGGCGCTGTCGGTAAACGTCTGCCGGGCCTTCTTTACCTGTGCGCCCGTGCCATGACCAGTCCGGCGAGCGTCGAGAGAATACCGCCGCCGATCAGGCCGCCGATGCCGTCGGCGAGCAGGCCGGTCATAGCCGCTTCCCCGCCGACCATGCTGAGCAGCATGCCGCCGCCGACGCCGCCGATCGCGCCTGCGATCGTACGAGCGACGACATTGATCGCGTGCTGCTTCAAAGCGGCGCTCGCGGCATTGCCGCCGATTGCACCGGCTATCAATTGTGTGATGAGCGGAAGTAGCGCTTCCATGATTTCCTCCTCTGGCGATCTCCCCGATCGCCGATCCATGCCGAACCTTCGGCATATTAGGATTTTATCATATTTCGGAAGACAGCGTTAAGAAAATCAACCGATGCGGGATTAAGGCAGGAGAACTGCCCTGGAACGAGGCGGCCCGACGTTCCGCCTCGCCTCAGTTCTTGCCGATTCACGTCATTGATAGACGTAGACGATCCGGCGCGTACCGGGATCGACCAGCACCGGCCGGTCGTTGATCCTCGTATAGCGGTACTCATAGTCGGGGATCGTCTGGAAGGTGACATCGGCAGGCACTTCCGCGCCGACGACGACATCGCCGCCAAGTCGCACCGTCTCACCCGGATTGGTGTCGATATAGGTGCGAACCGTCTCCGGCGGAGTGATGGTCTCGACCGACCCGACGGGGCCGAGCAGTTCGTCGCCCGGCGCCGGCTGCGGCTCGGCCGGAACGACGCTTGCGGTCGACTCGTAGGTGACGGCGGGAACGCCGATCTCGGCACGATGCTCCTCGACGATAACGCGGCTGCCGCCATGATCGACCTGCAGATAATCGGCATAGACCCAGCCGCGCATGCCGTTGACGTCGACACGGCACCATCGGCTGCCTTCGATGCAGCCGTCGAGGACTGCGGTGGAGCCGCGGGTGGCAAGACCGACCGAGGGATATTGCGGGCCGGGGCCAGCGCGGACGTTGAGATCATCGACCGTCGTCGCCATCATCTCCGCCTGCGCAAGACCGGCGCTCGCTATCAGCACCGCGCCTGCCAGCAGAATGTTTCTCTTTAAGGTCATGTGAGCGTCTCCTTGGTTTCGATGGGCTGACAACGTGCGGGGTTCCACGATGTTCCCATGCGCTCAGCCCGGCGGAACATCGCCTCTATGAGAATTCCTGCAAGTGCCTTGAAAAATTGAATAAAACCCGATTTCTTCGCCTGATGACGATGACAAAAGCAGGTATAAACTCTTGTTGCAGTCTGTCTTTTTGCCGTGAGGCCGACCGTAAATGGGAGAAGATTCCGGCTGTCCTCGCCGTGGTTTCGGACTATACCCTGGATATCCGAGACACCAAGCGAGGCACCTATGGGCATGCTCCAGGCCGGCATTATTCCGGTGACACCCTTCCAGCAGAACTGCACGATCTTCTTCGATCCAGATACCAAGGAAGGCGTCGTCATCGATCCGGGCGGCGACGTGCCGCTCATCCTGCAGGCGATCGCGGAAAACGGGTTGACCATCAAGGAAATCTGGCTGACGCATGGCCATCTCGACCATGCGGGCGGCGCCAGCGAACTGAAGGAGGCCCTCGGGGTCGATGTGGTCGGCCCGCATCAGGACGATCTGCCGCTGCTGCAGCGGGTCGAGAGCCAGGCTGCGAAATACGGCATATCAGGATTGCGTAACGTCGTGCCCGACCGCTGGGTGAAGGATGGCGACAAGATCTCCTTCGGCGCCCACGAATTCGAGGTCTATCACACGCCCGGCCATGCCCCCGGCCACGTCATCTATTTCAACCGCGCGCAGAATTTCGCCCATCTCGGCGACGTGCTCTTCAACGGCTCGATCGGCCGCACCGACCTGCCGGGCGGCGATCATCAGCAGCTTCTTGATTCGATCCGCGACAAGGTGCTGCCGCTCGGCGACGACGTCGGCTTCATCTGCGGCCACGGTCCCGGCAGCCGCATCGGCGATGAGCGGCGAAGCAATCCGTTTTTGCGGGAAATCTGACCTAGTGGAGAATGGGCGGCGAAGCTGCGCTCCGCCCGCTCACATCATCTTCCGGCCGTTCGGCACCGGCTGCTCGACGGCCGCAAGCACGATCGCGCCGTTCTCGTCCTCGAATCCCAGCGTCAGCACTTCCGAGCGGAACGGCCCGATCTGGCGCGGCGGGAAATTGACGACGCCGAGCACCTGCCGGCCGATCAGGCTTTCCGGCATATAATGCACGGTGATCTGCGCTGAGGATTTCTTCGTGCCGATCTCAGGGCCGAAATCGATCACCAGCTTGATCGCCGGCTTGCGCGCTTCCGGAAAGGGGCTGGCCTCGATGATCGTGCCGACACGAATATCGACACGCTCGAAATCGGCATAGGTGATCTCTTCGGCCATGTCGTCTCCGTCAGCCGGCCAGTTCCTCGGCCCGCTTGCGCGCCGCCGCGAGTGCCGCGTCGAACAGAGGCTGCATGCCGTCCTCTGCCATCAGCACGGCGAGCGCCGCCGCCGTCGTGCCGCCGGGAGAGGTCACATTCTCGCGCAGCCGCGAAGCGCCGTCGGGGGACTGGTGCAAAAGTTCACCAGCCCCCGCGACTGTTTCCCGCGCAAGACGCATGGCGAGGTCCGCCTGCAGACCGAGTTTACGGCCTGCCTCCGCCATACATTCGACGAGATAGAAGACATAGGCCGGACCACTGCCCGAAAGCGCCGTCACGGCATCGATATCGGCTTCCGCGGGCACCCACTCGACAGGCCCCGAGACGCGCAGAAGGGAATGGACGCGCTCACGCTGCTGGTCGCTGACCGCTGAATTGGCAACGGCACCGGTGACGCCGCGCCCAACCATGGCAGGCGTGTTCGGCATGGCGCGCACCATGGCGGCTTTACCCAGATGCTTCTCGAGGAAACCGAGCGTCTTGCCGGCCGCGACCGAGACGACGACCGTGTCCGGCCCGATCGCACTCTTCACCGCCGGCAGCACCGTCTCCATCACCTGTGGCTTGACCGCGAGGAACAGCACGCTTGCCTTCAAATCCGCCGGGAGCGCGGTCACATGGGTGGCGCCAGCTTCGTTGATCGTCGCCAGCATCGCCGGCGACGGACCGGGATCGACGATAATGACGGCCGAGCCCGGGACGCCGCTTTTCAGCCAGCCGGAGAGCATCGCCCCGCCCATGTTTCCGGCGCCGATCAAAAGGACGGGATTTGTCGAGGAGAAACGCTTCGTCGGCATCTTATGCCTCGCCGACCGTTTCGAACAGCACGGCTTCCATCGCCTTCGTCGCTTCCATGCCGGACCAGACGACGAACTGGAATGCCTGGAAATAGGCTTCGCAGGTATCGAGCGCGCTGGAAAGCAGCACCTCCACCTGGCGGTTGGTGGGCTCTGCACCGCCGGCGAGCAGCAGCGACTGGCGGAAAATGACGACATCTTCCTGGCGCCAGAGATCGAAATGACCCATCAGCACCTGCCCGTTGATCGCCGAGAGCAGCTTGACCACCTCGTTGACCCTGATGTCGGGAACTTTGATATCGAAGGCGCAGCCAAGGTGCAGCGCCTCGAACTCCTCCATCCAGGAGAAGGAGACGTGATAGTCGGTCCAGCGACCCTCGACCGTCATCGCGATCTCGTCCTCGCCGGACCGCTCGAACGACCAGTCGTTGTTGGAGGCAACGTACTCGATCATATCGACCGGGTTCGACTGACGCTCGACTTCCAATTCCATCAGGTTCATGCAGCACCTTCTTGACCGGAACGAATGCGACTTAACTTGGTGTACGAACACAAGAAAGACACACGCAAATACCGGAAACCACCACTCGGATGATCGTTGAACCGCTGCCAGACTTAACGCAGATAACCTGCCCGGAGCTTACCAAGTCGCTTCGAATCATCATTTAAAATCAGTGTATAGCGCCCCTTGCCCCCTGCCAGCCCCCCGAACGGAAAATAGGACCGGCCACTGTGGAAAGGCTCTTCGAAATTCAATTCAGAAGGGAGAATAAGCGACTCTGCGAATTGGCTTTTTTGGCAGTGTCCACAGGTGGAAAACTCACCTGAATTTTTTGTGACAGATGCGGCATCTGCCAGGAAGACGTGCCGCACCTGCGTCATATCGGGACTTCAGTGCCCCTCGCCGGCAAGCTTCGCCTCGAGTGCCGCGATGCGGGCGGCGAGCGCCTCGTTCTCGTCGCGTGCCTTGATCGCCATCTCGCGCACGGCCTCGAACTCCTCGCGCTTGACGACGTCCATACTGTTCAGCCAACGCTCGGCCTGGGCGTTGAACGCGGTTTCGATCTCCTTGCGGACGCCCTGGGCGGCACCGGCCGCATCGGTCATCAGCTTGGCGAATTCGTCCATGATGCGGTTCGTTCCGGTCGTCATGGCGTTTTTCTCCCTTCGCATGAGGTGAATTCAGCCCTTCGGGGCCTCGAGGATTGAGGTAGGGCTTCACCATCGACGATGCAAGCGCTTTGCACGGGACAGGCCTCGGGAAGCGGCCGCAAACGGGCCATCACGAACAATGGACTTGACCGTCCGGGATCGCAGCGGCATGTTCCGCGCAACCAAACAGGTGGGAAAACCTTGCCGACAGCAGCCAATCTCCTTGCCATCATGCCTTTCCCGGATATCGATCCGATCGCCTTTTCGATCGGTCCGGTGGCGATTCACTGGTATGGTCTTGCCTATGTCGCCGGCATCCTGCTCGGCTGGGCCTATGCGCGCCGCATCGCCGCCAATGACCGTCTCTGGCCCGGCAACGTCTCGCCGATATCAAGGACGCAGCTCGACGATTTCATCGTCTGGGCAGCGCTTGGAGTCGTGCTTGGCGGTCGTCTCGGCTATATTTTCTTCTATGATCTCCCCGCCGTCATGCGCAGTCCCGTCCGTGCGCTCGAGATCTGGAACGGCGGCATGTCCTTCCATGGCGGCCTGACCGGCACGACGATTGCCATGATCCTCTTTGCCCGCCGCAACGCCATCCCTATCTGGAGCCTGTTCGACATCGTCGCTGCTGTCGTTCCCTTCGGGCTGTTTTTCGGCCGCATCGCCAATTTCATCAATGGCGAGCTCTGGGGTCGATTGACCGACGTGCCCTGGGCCGTGGTCTTCCCGACCGGCGGCCCGTTCGCCCGCCATCCGAGCCAGCTTTACGAAGCCGGCCTCGAAGGCATCGTTCTGCTGCTGGTGCTGGCCGCCCTCGTCTATTTCATGCGGGCGCTGAAAAGCCCCGGTTTCATCACGGGTGTCTTTGTCTGCGGTTATGCGCTGTCGCGCATTTTCGTCGAATTCTTCCGCGAGCCTGACGCCCAGATCGGTTACCTCATCGGCACGAACTGGCTGACCATGGGCATGGTGCTCTCTTTCCCGATGATCCTGCTTGGCCTCTGGGCGATGCTGCGGGCCCGCCGCCAGGCTGCGCTGCAGCTCTGAAACGGCAGGACGCGCGACATGACCACCGCTCTAGGCGAAAAGATCAAGGCGATCATCCAGGCGAACGGCCCGATCAGCGTCACCGATTATTTCTCGCTGTGCCTCGCCGATCCCGAACACGGCTATTACCGCACCCGCGAGCCCTTCGGCCGTTCCGGCGACTTCGTCACCGCGCCCGAGGTCAGCCAGATTTTCGGCGAGATGATCGGCGTCTTCATCGTCCATGCGTGGCAGCGTCACGGCACGCCGGCCGACGTCCGCCTCGTCGAGATCGGCCCTGGCCGCGGCACGATGATGGCAGACATGCTGCGCGTCATCTCCCGCATCGCTCCACCGCTTTTCGACGCCATGACCGTGCATCTCGTCGAAACCAGTGAGCGCCTGCGCGACGTCCAGAGCCAGACGCTCGAACCCCACGGCGAGAAGATTTCCTGGCACGATGGCTTCGACGAAGTACCATCAGGCTTCACCTTGATTGCCGCCAACGAACTCTTCGACGCCATCCCGATCCGCCAGTTCGTCCGCATGCCGACGGGTTTCCGCGAACGCATGGTCGGCATCGACGCCGATGGCGAACTGACCTTCGCCGCCGGCGTCGCCGGCCTCGATCCCGCGCTTCTTCCCGAACCGGTGCAGAACGTGCCGGTCGGTACGCTCTTCGAGATCTCGCCGGCCCGCCAGGCGGTGATGATGGCGATCTGCGAGCGGCTGCGCGCCTTCGGCGGCACGGCGCTCGCGATCGACTACGGTCATCTCGTCACCGGCTTCGGCGATACGCTGCAAGCCGTGCGCATGCATGAATTCGACCCGCCGCTCGCCCATCCCGGTGAAGCCGATCTGACGAGCCATGTCGACTTCCAGCAGCTCGCCGAAACGGCGCTTGCATCCGGCGTCCATTTGAACGGCGCCCTGCATCAGGGTGATTTTCTGACCGGCCTCGGCATCCTTGAGCGCGCGGCCGCCCTCGGCCGCGACCGCGAGCCGCAAACCCAGCAAGTCATCCAGACGGCGGTCGAAAGGCTCGCCGGCGCCGGTGAAGGCCGGATGGGCGAACTCTTCAAGGTGATGGCGGTCTCCCATCCCGCCGTCGATCTCATGCCCTTTCGTCCGGTGGATTGACAGGGCGCACGCGGCTGGTTCAACATCCCAGCGAAACAAGAACTTGAAGCGCGCCGCATATGCGATGCGCTTGGGATAATAACAAACCCCTTAAAAACCCCGGAATCACAGATGCAGGACGCGGCCTCTCCCGCACCGATCGAAAGCACGCTGCTGAACGAAGCGGCGGGCAGCACCATCCGCCACGGTTATTTCACTCGGGCCGGCGGCGTTTCCGAAGGGCTGTATCGCGGCCTCAATGTCGGCCTCAGCTCCAGCGACGAACGCGACAAGGTCCTGGAGAACCGCCGCCGTGTCGCCGCCTGGTTCGACCTGCCGGTCGAGCGGCTGGCAACCGTGCATCAGGTTCATTCCCCCGATGTCGTGACGATCCGCGCCGACTATGACGGCGCCCGTCCCGACGCCGATGCGATGGTGACGGCAGCCCCTGGCATTGCGCTTGGCGTCCTCGCTGCCGATTGCGGGCCGATCCTCTTCGCCGACCCCGACAACCGCGTCATCGGCGCCGCCCATGCCGGCTGGAAGGGCACGCTGACGGGCGTGCTCGAAAATACCATCGCCGCCATGGAGGCGCTGGGGGCGGACCGCGGCAGCATCGTCGCCTGCCTTGGCCCCTCGATCAGCCAGTCAAGTTATGAAGTCGGTCCCGAGTTCGTCGAGCGTTTCGTCGCCGAAAACCCGGACGACGAGCGCTTTTTCGTGCCTTCCGCAACATCAGGCCACGCCATGTTCGACCTGCCGGGGCTGACCGTCGATCGACTGACGAAAGCCGGCGTGCGCGCTGAAAGCCTTGGCCTGTGCACCTATCCGGACAGCGAGCGCTTCTTTTCCTATCGCAGAATGACACATCGCAAGGAGCCGGATTACGGCCGCCAGATTTCCGCGATATCAATCAGGGAGACTTGAGCAGAATGGCACTGCATTTCGAAAAGGCCGAATTCGCAAGCCGGCTTGCGCGCCTCACCGAGAAGATGAAGGAAGAAAAGCTCGACGCCCTGCTGCTCTTCGCCCAGGAAAGCATGTACTGGCTGACCGGCTACGACACCTTCGGCTACTGCTTCTTCCAGACGCTGGTCGTCAAGAGTGACGGCACCATGGCGCTGATCACCCGCTCGGCCGATCTTCGCCAGGCCAGGCACACCTCGATCCTCGAGGACATCCATATCTGGGTCGACCGGGTCAATGCCGATCCGACGCTCGACCTGAAGAACCTGCTGGTCGAGATGGATCTGCTCGGCACCCGCATCGGCGTCGAATATGATACGCACGGCATGACCGGCCGCGTCGCCCGCCTGCTCGACGCGCAACTGACCACCTTCGGCCAGATCGTCGACGCCTCCTACCTCGTCAGCCGCCTGCGCCTGATCAAGAGCCCGACCGAGGTCGCCTATGTCGAGCGCGCTGCCGTTCTGGCCGACGATGCGCTCGATGCCGCAATCCGGCTGACGAAGCCCGGCGCCGACGAGGCCGATATCCTCGCCGCCATGCAGGGCGCAATCTTTTCCGGCGGCGGCGACTATCCCGCCAACGAGTTCATCATCGGTTCCGGCGCCGACGCCTTGCTCTGCCGCTATAAGGCCGGCCGGCGCAAGCTCGACGCCAACGACCAACTGACGCTCGAATGGGCCGGCGCCTATGCGCACTACCACGCCGCCATGATGCGCACGATCGTCGTCGGCGAGCCGACGCACCGCCACCGTGAGCTTTACAACGCCTGCCGCGAAACCATCGAGGCGATCGAGACCGTGCTGAAGCCCGGCCATACCTTCGGCGATGTCTTCGACATGCATGCCAGGATCATCGATGAGCGCGGCCTCGCCCGCCACCGGCTGAATGCCTGCGGTTATTCGCTCGGCGCCCGCTTCTCGCCGTCCTGGATGGAGCACCAGATGTTCCATGTCGGCAATCCGCAGCCGATCGAGCCGAACATGTCGCTCTTCGTTCACATGATCATCGCCGATTCCGATACGGGCACGGCCATGACGCTCGGCCAGACCTATCTGACGACAGCGGATGCACCCCGCGCGCTGTCCCGGCATCCGCTCGATTTCATCGGGCTCTGACCGGTGAGAATCCGGAATTGACAGACGACAGTCCCCGCCCGCATAAATTCGGGTGGGGCTGATTGCGATTGTGGGAAGGACGGTTCAAGGGATGACGCGAGCTGCGATTGTGCCCACGCTCCTGTTCGTCATGGCTCTGCTGGCCGCTTGCAATACCACCGATGCGCTGACGCCGCAGGTCGACATCGACGATTCCTCCGGGGCGACATCGTCGAGCCCGGTGACGCAGAGCGAAGCCGAGCGTTTGGCGGGTGCCCAGCAGCCGGCTTTCTCGGGAAGCTCGCAGCAAGGCGGCTACCATCCAGCCTATGATCAGTCGCAGCAGGCCTATCGGCCCGGCAGCGGCGCGCCGCCGACGACGATGCAACAGCAGGCGGACGCCCTGTCGCGGAGCGGCGCCTCGCCGGCCGCCTCCACCCCGATCGAGGGACAATCGCTGCCACCGCCGACGGCCGGTGGTGGACTTCCCGCACAGCCGGCTCAGCCGGCCGAGGCGCAACAGCCGCAGCAGACCGCGGCCCTGCCGCCCAGTTCCTCCTCCGCCCGCGGCAATACCGTGCGCTTCCTGCCGATCATCGGCGCGCCGGTGCAGGCCGTGACACCGCTCTCACGCCAGCTCGGCGCCGAGGCGCGCGCACACGGCCTTTCCATCAAGAGCTCGACCGATGCGAGCAGTGATTACATCCTCAAAGGCTATCTCTCGGCCTTCAGCGACGACGGCAAGGTCACCGTGGTCTATGTCTGGGACATTCTCGACAGCGCCGGCGGCCGCCTGCACCGCATCCAGGGACAGGAAAGCGTGCCGGCGGCCGCGGCCGATCCCTGGGCAGGCGTTCCAGCCTCGGTCATGCAGCAGATCGCCTCGAAAACCATCGCGGAATTCTCCTCCTGGCGGCAGACTCGGGGCGGTTAGTCACAAACTTTTTGCAAATATGAAAGCCTGTGGCACCTTTGCCCTTGCATTCATCGGGAAGCTGACTAAAAAGCGCGGCTATCAGCGCATAACAGGCGGACCAAAATGAAGGTTTTCGCAGGCAATTCGAACCGGCAACTCGCCGAAGCGATCTGCACCTATCTCAATGTTCCCTTGGGGAGAGCCAGCGTCCGAAGGTTTGCCGATCAGGAAATCTTTGTGGAAATCCAGGAAAATGTCCGCGGTGAGGACGTTTTCCTCGTGCAGCCGACTGCCTTCCCGGCCAACGACCACCTGATGGAACTGCTGATCATGATCGATGCGATGCGTCGTTCGTCAGCCCGTCGCATCACTGCCGTGCTTCCCTATTTCGGTTATGCGCGTCAGGACCGCCGCGCTTCCGGCCGTACGCCGATCTCCGCCAAGCTGGTGGCAAACCTGATCACCGAAGCCGGCGCCGACCGCGTCATGACGCTCGATCTCCACGCAGGTCAGATCCAGGGCTTCTTCGATATACCCACAGACAACCTCTTTGCGCTGCCGGTGCTGACCCGCGACATCAAGAGCCACTATGATCTCAGCAACGTCGTGGTCGTCTCGCCTGACGTCGGCGGCGTGGTTCGCGCCCGCGCGCTCGCCAAACGGCTGGACTGTCTTCTGGCCATCGTCGACAAGCGTCGCGATCGGCCGGGTGAATCCGAAGTCATGAACATCATCGGCGACATTGCCGGCAAGGACTGCCTGCTGATCGACGACATCGTCGATTCCGGCGGAACGCTCTGCAACGCGGCCGACGCGATGCTGGCCAAGGGCGCATCCAGCGTCACCGCCTATATCACCCACGGCGTTCTCTCGGGCGGCGCAGTCACCCGCGTGACCTCCTCGAAGCTGCGCGAACTCGTCATCACGGATTCGATCCAGCCGACCACCGCCGTGCTCTCGGCCCACAATATCCGCATCGTGACGACGGCGCCGCTGATCGGCGAAGCCATCAGCCGAACGGCCCAGGAAGAGTCCGTCTCCAGCCTCTTCGATTGACCGGCCGCTTCGATTGACCAGCCTCTTCAATAAAAAAGAGCCGGCATCGACCGGCTCTTTTTAATTTCTGCATCAGATGGACCAAGCTATTGCCGGGCAGGCCCTCCGAGCCGCGTCAACTGCTGGCCGTTGATCGTCGCGGAGCCGCCTTCGTTGACAGCGAAAGCCCAGAATAAATCGTCGTCCCGATCGTTGGCCTCGGTGAAGCGTGTGACTTAAAACAAAGAGGCCGGCACAAGGCCGGCCTCTTCATGTCTGATCCCAATTGATAACGCTCAAGGCTGCTGCGGCGGCGCAGGTACCGCATCCTGACCCTGATCCGGTTCCTGCTCCTGATCTGGCTCCAGCCCTTGATCTTGATCCTGATCCGGACCATCCGGCCCCTTGATCTGCTGGCCGTTGACGGCGACCGCACCATCGCGGCTGACACTGATGTCCCACCGCGAGCGTCCATCCGCATCGGTCTTGGCGAAGCCCTTCACCATCATGATGCCGAAGGAGACCTGGTTGAGATCGGGATCGGTCTTGGCAAGCTCCTGAACTGCGGCGATCGTCTTGTCGAGATCGCGGGCGAGGATCGTCGCCTCCATCGAATAGTCCTTCTGGGTATCGACGCGCCCCTCGATCTTGCCCGTCATGTCGATGTCATAGACATCCGACTTGGCGCTGATCTTCGGAAACTCGACGGCGAGCCGGCCATCGCGGAAGAGCTTCTTGCCCATCTCCTCACCGCTCGTCTCCGGCGCCTTCTCATTGAAATCCATCGCCATCAAGGCGTCGCCGAAACTTGCGAAGTCTAGATTCGGCATGGCGAGCTGCAGATCGAAGCTGGTCGGCAGGAAAGGCGAATAGCTTGCCGGCATCAGCGGGCTGTCGAAGCTGATCTCCTGCGCATTCATGCCGAAGCCGAAGCGCATCGCGTTGGTCGGCCCATCGATGGCGACGTTATAACCGAAGGCCTTGACGCCGCCGCTGCCCACCTGGGTGCTGACGGTCAAATTGTTGACCCCGATCGTCTCGCTGAACGAGGCCAGAAGCGGGAAGGCTTCCTTGAGGATTCCCTTGATCCTGTCGCTGTTTTCGGGGCTCAACTCCTTCTCCTCGACATGATCGAGAATGAAGAAAACCATCTCGCGGATCTGCTTCGCCGGCAGGCCGTTCACCTTGGCCTCGACATCGACCGAGTCGGCACGGATTTCAACGGGCGGCATTTGCGCGCCGGAAATCTGCTCGACGAAAGCCGACATCGAACCGCTGCCCGTAAGATCGATACGCCCGTTGCCGTCTGCGCTGTCCGTCGAACTCAGCTTTTGATCCATGCTGGCGATGCTGGCGCTGACTTCCTCAGTCTCGGACTTGCTGGTGAGCTTGATGTCCTTGGCCGTAGAAGTGGCGGAGCGCAGATAGCTGATCGCGGGATCGAAGACGCCGCTGTAAACAAGCGATGCGATAGAATAGGAGAAATCCGTCGGCTTCTCGTCCTTGCCTTTGAAATGGCCGGAGACGTTGAACTTGTTGTCGCCTTCGATATTCCAAAGCCCGCTATCGAGCGGTGTAGCGAACGTCGAGAACGGCGCCAGCCCGTTGATCGCGAATGTCGCGGGATCGGCCTTGGCAAGCAGCTTCGCCAGATCGTAGATGATCTCGTAGCGCGTGCCTGCCGGATTGACGGTGATCAGGCCGCTCTTTGCCAGATCCTCCGGAAGCAGCTTCGTCAGGGTACCTTTGAGCGCGTCGGCGCCGCCCTGATTGATCTCGACACCCTGGGCCGTAGTGACAAGGCAAAGTGCCAGCAAGCTCGTTGCCGTGACAAGTTTAAGACGCATAGTCCGATTTCTCCTCAGCCGCTTTTTGAATGCGGCATCCAAAGAGGTGAAGCGCGCCGATGTCAACCTCGGCCGCAGCGGGAATGCTGAATTTTGCCGCTTGCTGGACCGGGAATACGATCGCTGCGAAGTCGGCTGCGGTTTCGGCTTGCCGAAGCGCGTATTTCGCCGGAAAACAGCCTGAAACCGCAACTTGCGTTTCCGATCGACTTATAATATAGGCCACCGGTCCGCGTAGACACCCTTGGAGGCAACGCGGATGAGGTTGGGTTATACCCGCCTCCGGTTCGACGGAGCAAGGCATTGCCCGCCCGCCGAACTCTCCAAATAACCTCGAAAGGAATAGCCATGAGCCAGGAAACTTACGAGCTCAAGGCCGAGGCGCGCGAACGGGTTGGTAAGGGGTCCGCCCGTGAACTTCGCCGCAACGGTTTGATTCCCGCTGTCATCTATGGTGACAAGCAGGCCCCCATTGCCATCGCTCTCAACACCAATGAGGTGACGAAGCGCATTCATGCCGGTGGTTTCATGACCACCGTGGCGACGATCGAAGTCGGCGGCAAGAAGTACAAGGTTCTGCCGAAGGACTATCAGCTCGATCCGGTCCGCGACTTCACGATGCATGTCGATTTCCTGCGCGTCTCCGGTAACACCCAGGTGAGCGTCGAAATCCCGGTTCACTTCGTCAACGAAGCGAAATCCCCGGGCATCAAGGTCGGCGGCGTTCTGAACATCGTTCGCCATGAAGTCGAAGTTCATTGCCCGGCCGATGCGATCCCGGAATTCTTCAATGTCGACCTCAGCGGCAAGAAGATCGGCGACAGCATCCATATTTCGGAAGTCACCCTGCCGAAGGGCGTCACCCCGGTCATCGACCGCGACTTCACGATCGCGACCATCATTGCCCCGGCTGCCGGCATCGACGAGACTGCTGCCGAAGGCGAAGCCGAAGCCTGATCGCTTCGACCAATTTGTAAAGCATATGGCCCGCTTTCCCCTGGAAAGCGGGCTTTTCATTGCCGGCAACTGCCCCGTTTCAGCAACATTTAACAAATTCGTGAAAGCATGCTTCGTCAGCTGCGAAGAAGCCCGCCTTGACGCGCGACAGGAAATATGGCCGGCCTGGGGGAGTAAACGGAACCATGAACAATTCCGTTGAGAACAGATTTTTTGCGATAGTTTGCGGTGCGCTGCTTGTTTTTGTCGCTCCGCTTTTTGTTCTCTTCCTTTTTCTTTCCTCGGAACGGGCCGATAAGGAAATACGCGACCATATCTCCGTTCTTCTTGTCGCCAATGCCCAGGCGCTGGCCAAACCCCTGTGGGACCTCGATGAGGACAGCGTCACCCAGATCAGCGCGACGGTCGTTTCCCAGGGCGCCATCGTCAAGGTCGAGGTGCGGGATCAGTCAGGCCAGCTCGACGTCAGCCAGTCCACCATTCCGCGCTCCTTCGACGGCCAGCTCGTGCAGGTGTCGCGCGCCATCATCTACAACACCGTCGACGGTCCGAAGAATCTCGGCAGCATCAGCGTCTATTATCCCGCACTCGGCCTGTTTTCCGGCCTGAAGCAGGAAGAAGTCGTCTTCATCTCGATCTTCATTTTCGCGGTCCTGACCGTTTTCGGCACGGCGCTGATCGGCAACCGTTTCTTCGTGATCCAGCCGCTGATGCGGCTGACGGCGGCGATCGAGGCCACCCGCCAGCTGGGCTCCCGCCATCATGTCGACTG
This sequence comes from Rhizobium sp. IY2, assembly GCF_047532935.1. Classification (NCBI taxonomy): domain Bacteria; kingdom Pseudomonadati; phylum Pseudomonadota; class Alphaproteobacteria; order Hyphomicrobiales; family Rhizobiaceae; genus Rhizobium; species Rhizobium sp. IY2. Next base: position 238,371 of record NZ_JBLKNU010000001.1, on the reverse strand, counting down.
GCAGTCGAATGATGAGATGGGACGGTTGGCCCGCAGCTTCAACGAGATGCAGACCAAGCTTGAAAGCGAGGAAAAGGAGCTGAAGCTTGCCCACCGCCGCGCCACCGACATCTACAATCTGACGCCCGCCATGCTCTTCTCGCTCGACGAGGAGGATCGCATCACCGCCGTCAGCGATTACTGGTTGCTGGCCACTGGGTATAACCGCGCCGCCGTTATCGGCCGCAACTTCGCCGATCTCGTCACATCAAACACCCGCGACAAATTCGTCAAGCGCCGGCTGGCCGAAAGCGGCATGACCGTCACCGTCAAGTTTGTCTGCCTGGACGGCCGCACTATGGACGTCCTCATCATGGAATCGGAAGCGGGAGCCGGCGCTCATGACCGCCTGTCGCTCTCGGTCATGACCGATGTGACCGAACTCAAGGCCTCCGAGGACCGCAACCACCGCCAGGCAATCACCGATCACCTGACTGGCCTTCTCAATCGCCAGGGCTTCGAAGCCGTCCTCGACAACAAGATCGCCGCCGCCGACGCCGCCGGCCAGGAACTCGCCTGTCTCTTCGTCGATCTCGACCGCTTCAAGTGGATCAACGACAATATGGGCCATGCCGCCGGCGACATGGCGCTGATCGAACTCGTCGAGCGTCTGAAGACCCATCTTGCCCCCTCCGACGAAGCGGCCCGTCTCGGCGGCGACGAATTTGCCATCCTGCTGCCGGCCAAGGACGCCGCAAAACGCGCCAAGGTGATGTGCGAACAGATCGCCTCGATCTTCGAAACGCCCTTCACCCCGGACATGCATCTGAGCGCTTCCGTCGGCATCGCCATCTATCCGCACCATGCGGCGACCGCGGCCGAACTGCTGCAGAAATCCGACATGGCGATGTATGCCAAGAAACGCGACGGCAAGAACGGCGCGCAGCTCTTCGACAACGCCATGCTCGACCGGGCCCGCAGCCGCGCCGAGATCGAGGCCAATATCGAAGCCGGCCTCGTCGACAACTGGTTCGAGGCCTTCCTGCAACCGATCGTCAACCTGAACGGCCGCGGCATTGCCGGTTTCGAGGCGCTGATGCGCCTCAACCATCCGCAGAAGGGCTTGATGCCGCCGGCCGAGATCATCAGCGTCGCCGAGGAGACGGCAAAGATCGTCCGGGTCGGCAACGTCATCATGGAAAAGGCGATCGCCAACCTCGCGAAGATTTCCCGCATATCGGGCATGCAGGATACCTATCTCGCCATCAACTTCTCGCCGCTGCAGTTCGAGCCGGCGCTGCCGGCCCGTCTTGCCGCCATTGTCGGCCGCCACGGCATCCGTCCTGAGCGCATTGTCGTCGAAATCACCGAAGCCGTGCTGATGCACGACAACCCGCAGATCCGCATGATCGTCACGGAACTCCGTCGCTTCGGCTGCCGCATCGCGCTCGACGACTTCGGGACCGGCTATTCGTCGCTGAGCTACCTCAACCGCTTCCCCGTCGACATCATCAAGATCGACCAGTCCTTCACCCGTGCGATCAACGACGGCGACGACGACGTACGCCAGAAGAGCCGCATGCTGATCGAAGGCATCACCACGCTTTCGCACAAAATGAACTGCACCGTCATTGCCGAGGGCATCGAGACCGAAGAGGAATGCCGCACGCTCCATCAGATGGGGCTTGACTACGGCCAGGGCTACCTCTTCCATCGTCCGCAGCATGCAACCGCGCTCATCGAGCAACTGGTAGGCTCACAATCGGCCGTGGCACGCGCCTCGTGAATGAAGAACGAAGGAGATGATATGATGAAAAAGCTCCTGCTTCTCGCATGCCTGGCGCTGCCCTGCGCCGCTCATGCGCAAACCGTGACCTTCACGACTGAGGACTATGCCCCCTTCAATTATCGCGAAGGCAAGGAGATCAAGGGCGCCACCGTCGAGCAGGTCGAAAAGGTGATGGCCGCGATCGGCGTCGACTACACGATCGAGATCATGCCCTGGGCGCGCGCTTTCGGCCTTGCCCGCACGGCGCCGATGACCTGTGTCTTCGCAACCGCCCACAACGGCGCACGCGACCCGCTGTTCAAATGGGTCGAGCCGCTGCTCATCGACCGCAACATCCTGATCACCCGCAAGGGCTCGGGCGTCATCGCCAACAATCTGGAAGAGGCAAAGAAATATACGGTCGGCACTCAGCGTGAGGATTACACCGAGACGATCCTGAAAGAGAAAGGCTTCACCAAGCTCGATGTCGCCAGCGACTTCAACGCGACGCTGCGCAAGCTGCTCGGCGGACGCATCGACATGATGCCGATCTCCGAACTCTATTTCGAAAAGCTGAAGGCCGACCAGCCGGTGGAGATGGTGACCGTGCTCTCCGCCCAGCCGATGAGCATCGCCTGCGAGAAGAGCTTTCCGGACGATCTGCTCGTCAAGATGCAAGCTGCCCTCGACAAGCTGATCGCCGATGGCGACCAGAAGCAGATCTTCCTGAAATACGGCATGAATCTGTCGCAGTGACTGCGACGGATATTGCCCTTTCCGCTTGACTTTGCGGTCATTTACAGGTGGTGAACGGCGGGAAATTCTAGCAAGGAAAAACAGACCATGCTGATCATCGCGGGTCTCGGCAATCCTGGCGGCAAATACGCCGGCAACCGCCACAATATCGGCTTCATGGCCGTCGACGCCATTCATCGGCGCCACAGCTTCTCGCCCTGGTCGAAGAAATTCAGGGCCGAGATCGCCGAGGGCGAGATCGGCGGCAAGAAGGTGCTGCTGATCAAGCCGCAGACCTTCATGAATCTCTCCGGCGAATCCGTCGGCGAGGCGATGCGCTTCTACAAGCTCCAGCCCGCCGACCTCGTCGCGATCTACGACGAACTCGATCTTGCCCCGGGCAAGGCGCGGCTTAAGACCGGCGGCGGCCATGGCGGCCATAACGGCATCAGGTCGCTGGACGCCCATTGCGGCCGGGAGTACCGGCGGCTGCGCCTCGGCATCGGCCATCCGGGCGTCAAGGAAATGGTGCAGAACCACGTGCTCGGCGATTTCGCCAAGGCCGACAAGGTCTGGCTGGAGCCGCTTCTCGACACCCTCGCCGACAATGCCGACATGCTGGTGCGAAACGAGGATTCGCAGCTGATGAACAAGATCGCGCTGGCGCTCGGCAGCAAGGCCGAGGAAGAGAAGCCGCGGAAGGAAAACAAGAATACCGAAAAGAAGCCGGCCGGCCAGTCGCATATCCATCAGGCTCGCAACCACAATCAGCCGAAGCTGCCGGCCAGCGGCCCGATGGCCGACATGTTGAAGAAGATGTTCGGCAACAAGGGGGAATGAGGCCGGTGACGGATCACGACCAGGACCAGGATTTCGCCATCCGCCCGGCCGCCGTCGGCGATCTTCCCGGGCTGATCACCCTCTACCAGCATTTGAATTCGACCGATCCGGTTCTCGACAAGGCCATGGCCGAAGAGCGCTTCTCCGCCATCCTCGCCCAACCCGGCATGACCCTCTTCATCGGCTTTGCCGGCGATCTCGCTGCGGCCACCGTCACGCTGATCGTCGTGCCGAACCTGACGCGGAACGGCGCCTCCTATGCCCTGATTGAAAACGTCGTCACCCACGCCGATCACCGTCGGCGCGGTTATGCCGGCGCCGTCATCGGCCATGCCGTGACGGAGGCCTGGAAAGCTGGCTGCTACAAGGTGATGCTGCTCACCGGCTCGAAAAACCCGGCGACCCTGCGCTTCTACGAGAATTGCGGCTTCGTGCAGGACAAGACCGGCTATCAGATCCGCAGAACCTGAATCCGCAGCATCTATTCTTCCGGCTCCGTTGTGAACATCAGTGGAAAGCCCATGCCCTTGGCAAGGTCGATGCCCTCCTTGGCCTTGGTCTCGGCGATATCCCTGGCGCAGACCACGACCACGCAGGAACCGAGCTTGTGCGCTGTTATCATCACCCGGTAGCCCGTCTCCTCGCTCATGCGGAACACGGCCTTCAAGATCACGATGACGAATTCGCGCGGCGTATAATCGTCATTAACGAGAATGACCTTGTAGAGCTTCGGCTTATCCAGCTTCGGCCTCACCTTGGTCTTCGGTTTCAGGGCAATGTCATTGTCACTCATCGGAAAAATCCAGCCGTTGATGACATGGGGTCAGGAATGTTCAAACCAGCTAATCAGTGTCGATGACGAATTTTCGACGGTCAGCCGCCACAGCTCCCGGCCTCAAACAGGCAGGATCTAGTCCCCGGCTTCGGCGCAGAGAGAAGCAATTGCATCTGCGTGGGAGTGACCTGGCATTCTGGTGAAATCCGCAATGCGTCGAAAATCTCAGTCGCATTCAAAAATAGGCCAGCACCGGTCCATCGGCAAGTGAGCAGCGGTAAAAGCTCTCTAAGACTTGACCATATTGCTCCTTTATCCCATAGGCACCAGCAAGGAATTCAAGAACAGCAGGTTTTAGCCATGGGCTTCAAATGCGGCATCGTCGGTCTGCCGAACGTCGGCAAATCGACCCTCTTCAACGCGCTCACCAAGACGGCGGCTGCGCAAGCGGCAAACTATCCCTTCTGCACCATCGAGCCGAACACCGGCGAAGTCGCCGTGCCCGATCCGCGCATGCGCAAGCTTGCCGACATCGCCAAGTCGAAGGAACTGATCCCGACCCGCATCTCCTTCGTCGACATTGCCGGCCTTGTGCGCGGCGCCTCGAAGGGTGAAGGTCTCGGCAACCAGTTCCTCGCCAATATCCGCGAGGTCGATGCCATCGTCCACGTGCTGCGCTGCTTCGAAGACAGCGACATCACCCATGTCGAAGGCCGCATCAATCCCGTCGCCGATGCCGAGACGATCGAGACGGAGCTGATGCTCGCCGATCTCGAAAGCCTGGAGCGCCGCACCGAGCAGACGCGCAAGCGCGCCACCAGCAAGGACAAGGATTCGATGGCGATGCTGCCGATCATGGAAGCCTCGCTGAAACTGCTCAACGAGGGCAAGCCGGTACGCACGCTGCTGTCGACGCTCGATGCCGAGGAAATCGCCATCCTCAAGGGCCTCAACCTTCTGACCTCGCATCCGGTCCTCTATGTCTGCAACGTCGCTGAGGCCGAGGCTTCGACAGGCAATGAATTCACCGAGGCTGTCGCCGTTATGGCTCGGGAACAGGGTGCCGAAACCGTCGTCATCTCGGCGGCGATCGAGGCCGAGGTCGCCCAGCTTCCCGAGGATGAAGCCAAGGAATTCCTCTCCGCCCTCGACCTTGACGAGGCGGGCCTCGACCGGCTGATCCGCGCCGGCTACAAGCTGCTCCACCTCATCACCTATTTCACCGTCGGCCCGAAGGAAACGCGGGCCTGGACGATCGAGCGCGGCACCAAGGCGCCGCAGGCCGCCGGCGTTATCCATTCGGATTTCGAACGCGGCTTCATCCGCGCCAACACCATCGCCTATGACGATTACATCAAATACAACGGCGAAGTCGGCGCCAAGGATGCCGGCAAGGCGCGTGACGAAGGCAAGGAATACGTCGTCCAGGACGGCGACGTCATCCATTTCCGCTTCAACACCTAAATAAGAAATGCTGCCGCCCTAACCAGGCGGCAGCCTGTTTGCGATTGCAGGGGGCAGTGCCCGCAGCACCAGCCGTCGCAGTGGCATCCAGCCTGTTCCGATAATGAGAACGATCGCGCCCACGACGATCAGCGTCGTGAAGATGTAGGTGTCGACAGTCGCGCTTCCGTGCCGGAAGACGCTGAAGATCGCAACACCGAGTGATAGCAGCCCCGAGGTGACGAAAGCGCGGCGATCGATGATCAGACCGATCAGCATCAGCGCCGCCACGGTCGCGACGACCACGGGGGTCCGGGCCGACATGTTCGCCAGGTCGAAGATACGGCCGCCTTCTCCTAGAGACAGCAGAGAAACGGTGCTGTAGAGCAGCGCCGGCGCCGCACCTAGATGCAGCCAGAAAGCAATATCCGAGCGCGTCGTCCGGCGCAGCCGGTCGCCGAGATCGAAACAGAGCGCCATCGCGAAGAGGCCGAGCGCGCAGACGAGGGACACCGCAGCCAGCAGGGCAAGATGGTCGACGAAAAATGCGGGATTGCCGCTTAGCCATTGCGCTAAACGTAAAAGCAGGGTGAGCACCAGGGCAAGTATCGACATGATGGCGAGCGCCAGCGTCAAGGGCACGCGATAGCGGGCATAGTAGATGCCGAGAAGGATCGGGAAGCCGGCAATGAACTGCGTGAGGTCCGCCCCTATCTCGAAGGTCCACGGCGTAAAGACACGGGACATCAGCAAAAATGTCCAGCAGAACAGCGCGATCGTCAAGCCGACGGCCGGCAGGGCGAGCCGCTGACGCCGCACGAGAATTTCCGAAAGCACGAGGATAGCGGGCGGCACCGCGTAAAGCGGCGCAAGCCCCCAGAGGCCGCCGAGCGCCACGACGACGCCGATGGTGATCAGCACGTCGTGGAAGCCGCGCACGAAACGCGGCGTCTCCGTATCCGACCAGGCCTGTCCTTCAGCCGCCATTGCCGGCTGCGCCTCGGCGACGGCCACACCGTGCGCGATCAGAAACGGCAGAAGCCGCTCTCCGGCCTCCGGCGAAATCAGTCCCTGGCGCACCGCTTCATCGAGTATCGACCTCAGTTCCGTCATGCCGGTTTATCTCCCCGGAATCATTGAGCCCGCGCGGATGCTATTGTAAGCATTGTGCGCTGCATATGGCGGGAGGAGCGAATGTCGGCAGAAAAGCTTTCCTTCGAGGATTTCCAGCCCGGCCGCCGCTTCGCGCTCGGTCCGAAGCTGGTAATCGCCGAGGAAATCATTGAGTTCGCAAGCGAATTCGACCCGCAGCCGATGCATCTCGATGAGGCGGCCGGCCGCGCCAGCATTCTCGGGGGGCTCGCCGCGTCCGGATGGCACACCTCTTCGATGTTCATGCGCATGATGGCCGACAGCTATGTGCTGCATTCGCTCTGCGAGGGTGCACCGGGCGTCGATCTGATGGAATGGCGCAAGCCGGTGCTTGCCGGCGACACGCTGTCTGGCCATTCGATCGTCCTCGAAGCCCGGCCGATGCGCTCGCGCCTCGGCATGGGCATCGTCAAGTTTCGTCATGAGGTCGGAAACCAGAGCGGCGAACTCGTCTGCGTCTCGGAGAATTCGGTGATGATCCGTATGCGTCCCACCTCGGAGCTGTCAGCATGAGAATGTCGGAACTTTACGCCGTCGGCGAGAAGGTCGAGATCGGCAGCTACGCATTTACCGAAGAAACCATCATCCGATTCGCGACGCGCTACGATCCGCAGCGTTTCCACATCGACAAGGAAGCCGCCAAAGACACGCTCTTCGGCGGCCTCTGCGCTTCGGGCTGGCACACCACGGCCGCCTGGATGCGGACCTTCCTCGCCTTTTGGGAAAGGCAGAGCGCTGCACTCGCGCAAAAGGGCCTGACGTCGCCGAACCTCGGCCCCTCGCCCGGCTTCCAGAAGTTGCAATGGCTGCGGCCGGTCTTCGCAGGCGACGTCGTCACCTATTCCGTCGCCTTCCTCGCCAGCCGGCCGCTCGCGTCGCGGCCGGGCTGGCACCTCAACACCATCCTCTGCGAGGGCGTCAATCAAAACGGCGATGCCGTCATCCGCTTCGAAAGCAGTGTGCTCGAATTCGACTAACGCTGCCGCATAGTAGCCACGGACTCAGTGACCGGAGAATTCGACCAGCGTGTGCACGACGACGCCGAGCTCTTCCAGCTTCTTGCGGCCGCCGAGATCCGGCAGATCGATGACGAAGCAGGCGCCGACCACTTCGGCGCCGATTTGGCGCAGCAGCTTCGTGGCACCCACCGCCGTGCCGCCGGTAGCGATAAGGTCGTCGACCAGGATCACCTTCTCGCCGGGCTGCACCGCATCGCGATGCATCTCCATCTCGTCGACGCCATATTCCAGGCTGTAGGCGATGCGCACGGTCTCGTGCGGCAGCTTGCCCTTCTTGCGGATCGGCACAAAGCCCGAGGAAAGCTGGTGCGCCACCGCGCCGCCGAGGATGAAGCCGCGCGCCTCCATGCCGGCGATCTTGTCGATCTTCATGCCCGCATAGGGCTGCACGAGTTCGTCGACTGCTCGGCGGAAAGCGCGGGGGTTGCCGAGCAGCGTGGTAATGTCACGGAAGATGATGCCCGGCTTGGGATAGTCGGGAATGGAGCGGATGCTGGCTGCGAGCTCCGAAGTCGTATTGTCCATGGAAAATCCATATCTGCGAGCGCATGAAACTGGCCGCACCCTATCAATTGACAGGAATGGAACCAACAAAAAAGGCGGCCTGCAAGCCGCCTTTCGAATTCCGGTAGGGAACGCTCAGTGTTCCTTGTTGGCGTAAACCGAGCGCTTCGTCAGGTAGATCAGCACCGTGAAGATCGCCAGGAAGATCATGACCATGAAGCCGGTGCGCTTGCGCTCTTCGAGATGCGGCTCGGCGGCCCACATCAGGAAGGCGGAAACGTCCCTGGAATACTGCTCGACGGTCGCCGGCGCGCCGTCGTCATAGGTCACCTGGCCGTCGGAGAGCGGCTTCGGCATGGCGAGGACGGCGGCGGCATGGAAATAAGGGTTATAATGTCCACCCTGAGGCACCTGGAAACCGGCCGGCGGCTCTTCATAGCCGGTCAGCAGCGAGTGGATGTAGTCCGGTCCGCTTTCCTGATATTGGGTGAAGATATCGAAGACGAATTGCGGGAAACCGCGCTCGACCTCGCGGGCCTTTGCGATCAACGAAAAGTCGGGCGGAGCCGCGCCATTGTTGGAAGCAGCCGCCGCTTCCGCATTGGGGAAAGGCGACGGGAAGTGATCGGAAGGGACCGCCTTGCGGGTAAACATCTCGCCGGCGGCGTTCGGGCCATCCTGGACCTCGTAATTCGCGGCGAAAGCCTTCACCTGCGCCTCGGAATAACCGAGCTCGTCGAGCATGCGGAAAGGCACAAGGTTCATCGAATGGCAGGCGGAACAGACTTCGGTATAAACTTTGAGGCCGCGCTGAAGCTGAGCCTTGTCGTAATGACCGAACGGTCCGGCAAAGCTCCATTCTTCCTCTTTCGGCTCCTTCAGCGGATAGTGCGGCGTCGCGCCTTCCTCGTGATGGGCAGGTGCTGCTCCATTCGCGGGCGCCGCTTCCTCGGCGAAAGCTGCGCTGCCGAGAACGACAGCGACGGCGAGCGGCAGAATGCTTGCAACAAGCGTTTTCATATTTCTATTCCCTTCCGTCGCGCGCTTACGCATTGGCCGCTGCACTGGCGGCAGCTGTCTTGTTGCGCTTTTCGAGCACCGCTTCGGTGATCGAGTTCGGGATACGGCGCGGCGTTTCCACCAGGCCTAGAACTGGCATCGCGACCAGGAAGAAAGCGAAGTAGAGGAGTGTGCAGATCTGCGAGATCGTGGTGAACAGCCCTTCCGCCGGCTGCGAACCGAGCCAGCCGAGGATGATCGCATTGATCACGAACAGCCAGTAGAACAGCTTGTACCAGGGGCGGTAGACGGCCGAACGGACCTTCGAGGTATCGAGCCACGGCAGGAAGAACAGCACGATGATCGCGCCGAACATCACCAGCACGCCGCCGAGCTTGGAGTCGATCGGGCCGATGTTGAAGGTGATCGAGCGCAGCATCGCGTAGAAGGGCAGGAAGTACCATTCCGGAACGATGTGGGCCGGCGTCTTCAACGGGTCAGCCGGGATGTAGTTGTCGGCATGGCCGAGGAAGTTCGGCAGGTAGAAGACGAAATAGGCATAGACCAGCAGGAAGACCGAAACGCCGAGCGCATCCTTCATCGTCGCATAGGGCGTGAAGCGAACCGTGTCGGTCTTCGTCTTGACCTCGACGCCCGTCGGGTTGGTCTGGCCGACGACATGCAGCGCCCAGATGTGCAGGACGACGACGCCGGCGATCATGAAGGGCAGCAGGTAGTGCAGCGAGAAGAAGCGGTTCAGCGTCGGCTGGTCGACGGCAAAGCCGCCGAGCAGGAACTGCTGGATCCATTCGCCGACCAGCGGGAAAGCCGAGAAGAAGCCGGTAATGACCGTCGCACCCCAAAAGGACATCTGGCCCCAGGGCAGGACGTAGCCCATGAAACCGGTCGCCATCATCAGGAGGTAGATGACCACGCCAAGGATCCAGAGGATTTCGCGCGGCGCCTTGTAGGAGCCGTAGTAAAGACCGCGGGCGATGTGCAGGTAGACGGCGACGAAGAAGAAGGATGCACCGTTGGCATGCATGTAGCGCAGCAGCCAGCCGTGGTTGACGTCGCGCATGATCTTTTCAACGGAGTTGAAGGCGATCGTCGTGTCGGCGGCGTAGTGCATGGCGAGCGTGACACCCGTCAGGATCTGCACCACCAGCATGACGGCGAGCATGGCGCCGAAGGTGTAGGCATAGTTCAGGTTACGCGGAACCGGATAGGCGATGAAGCTGTCATAGACCATGCGCGGCAGCGGAAGGCGCGCATCGACCCATTTCTCGAGGCCGGTTGATGGCTCGTAGCTGGAATGGCCACTCATTAATCAGTCTCCCCTCAACCGATCTTGATTTTGGTATCGGACAAAAATGAAAAGGTCGGAATCGCCAGGTTCTGCGGCGCAGGACCCTTACGAATACGGCCGGCCGTGTCGTAGACCGAGCCATGGCAGGGACAGAACCAACCATTGTATTCGCCGGCCTGGCCGAGCGGCACGCAGCCGAGATGTGTGCAGGTGCCGATCATGACGATCCAGTTTTCCTTGCCCTTGCCGCCCGAACGGTCAACACCCGTTGCCTGAGCGTCGACAGGAAGGTTTGCATTGCGCGCGACCGGATCCTTGAGGTCCGACAGCAGAACATCGGCTGCGGCCGTCACTTCTTCCGCGGTACGGTTACGGATGAAGATCGGCTTGCCGCGCCATTTGACCGTCAGCGACATGCCCGGCTCGAGGCTGGCAACGTCGACTTCGATGGAGGCGAGAGCGAGCGTCGAAGCATCAGGACGCATCTGATCGATGAACGGCCAAGCGACCGAAACGGCGCCGACGGCGCCTGCCATACCAGTGGTGAGATAAAGGAAATCACGGCGAGTGGGTTCGCCCATGCCCTCGCTTGTCGTTTCGTGTTCGCTCACGGCTAACATCCTCTGCGCAATTTTCGCGGAATTCCGCCCTACCCCCTCTACCGGCGAATCTCTCTGGACACAATTCGGCCATAGATTCCCCGGCAATCCGGCGCGTTCTATGCTTGATCGCAAATTATGTCCAGCCTTGACAAGGGGATGAGGGCACAATGTCGCGGGAAATTTCGGATGAATTTTTTAAGGCAAACACGCGCTCGCCATTATGTTGCATTGCAACAAAAAAGCCGGCGTGATAGGCGCAGTCACAACCACGCCAGCGAGCCGGACCGGAGCGGATGAGAGACACGATTTTTTGCGTATTCAGCGTCCTCACCACCCTCGTCCTCGCCATCGTCTCTCTGCGCTATGTCAAAGATTTCTACCTGCTTTCCTTCTTTTACAGCTTCCAGCTCCATCTGGCGGCGGCCGCGGCGGCCGCCTCGATCGCGGCCCTTCTCGTCAAGCGGCACTGGTATGGGTTTCTGACGCTCGGCGTATCGCTGGTTCTTGCCGTCCACGGCGCCGTGATGATGCGCGAATTCGTCGAGCCCGCGGTCGATCAAAGCCGCCCGGTCCTCTTCAAGCTGATGTCCTTCAATATCGAGAACGATAATTTCGCGAACGGGGCAGCGATCGCCGACATGGCCATTGCCTCAGGCGCCGACGTCGTCAACATCCTGGAGGCCGAACCGCTGCTGTCGGAATTGCCGCGGCTGTTGAAGACCTACCCTTATTACATCGGCTGCGGTGTCGGCATGGAGCAATGCGATACGCTGGTCCTGTCGAAGCGCCCGCTTATCGAACCTCGTATCCGCAGCCTCGGGCTCCTATGGCGCAACCGGCTGACGATCTCGACGATCGATTTCGACGGCCAGAAGGTCAATTTCCTCGCCGCGCACCTGACCAAACCCTATTACGACGAATTCCACGGCCTTGAGATCGCAGACCTCGCGGAGATTATCCCTTCCCTGCCGGGACCGCTCGTTCTTGCCGGTGATTTCAATACGTCGATTCTGGCGCCCGACGTGCAGTATCTCATGCGCAGCCAGGGCCTGGGCACGGCATCGCTGGAGCCGGCGACATGGCCAATCCGCGCCGGTGCTTTCGGCATTCCGATCGATCATATCTTCAGCAGGGCGCCCCTGCGGCTGAAATCGGTCCGCCGCATCGAGGACAGTTTCGGATCAAACCATTTTGGCCTCATGGCGGAATTCGTCGTCGACCCTTGAGCCCACATCCTCGTCCGTCGCGAGGAAGCCGCCGGACTGGCGTGCCCAAAGTTCGGCATAGAGCCCACCGCGGCGAAGCAGTTCGTCATGGCTGCCCTCCTCGATGATCCGGCCGAGATCGACGACGATCAGCCGGTCGAGTGCGGCGATCGTCGACAGCCGATGGGCGATCGCAAGCACCGTCTTGCCTTCCATGATCCGGTGGAGATTGGACTGGATCGCTTCCTCCACCTCCGAATCGAGCGCCGACGTCGCCTCGTCGAGAACAAGGATCGGGGCATCCTTCAGCATGACGCGGGCAATGGCGATGCGCTGGCGCTGCCCGCCAGACAGTTTGACACCGCGCTCTCCGACATGCGCATCGAAACCTCTGCGGCCCTGCTGATCCTGCAGGCGGGCGATGAAGTCGATGGCTTCGGCGCGCTTGGCCGCCTCGACCAGCCCCTCCTCGCCGGCATCCGGCCGTCCGAACAGGATATTGTCACGCACCGAACGGTGCAGCAGCGAAGTGTCCTGGCTGACGACGCCGATCTGCATCCTGAGCGATTCCTGCGTCACGGCTGCAATATCCTGGCCGTCGATGAGAATGCGGCCGTCCTGGATGTCGTAGAGTCTTAGAAGCAGGTTCATCAGGGTCGACTTCCCCGCGCCCGAACGGCCGACGATTCCGACCTTTTCGCCCGGTCGGATGGTCAGAGAGAAATTCTCGACGACCGGCTGATGACCCTTGCCGTAGCGGAAGGAAACATTGTCGAAGCGGATGCCGGGATGGCGGATCACCAGGTTTTTGGCATCGGCCCGGTCGACGAGCCCCAGCGGCTGCGAGATCAGTTCGGCGGCGTTCTGGATGGTGCCGAGATTGCGCATGATGCCGTTGAACTGCGTCATCAGCCGTCCGAGCAGGAAATTCAGCCGGAGCACCAGCGCCAACGAGAATGCCACAGCACCGGAACTGACCAGGCCGCGCAGCCACAAGTCGACGCTCAGCCCCGCCATCGTCACGATCATCAGGCCGGAGAGCAGCGCCATGGAGGCCCTGACACCAGTGATGAACCGCGTGAAACGCAGCACCGTATCCTGATAGATATCGAAGCCCTGCCGCATATAGCGGTCGCTCTCCTCATCGCGCGCAAACAGCTTCAACGTCTGCATGTTGCTGTAGGAATCGACCATCCGGCCATTCAGCATCGATCCGGCTTCCGCCGTTTCGCGGGAATGATGGCGAATTCGCGGAACGAAGTGGCGGGCAAGCAGGCTGAAGGCGCCAAGCCAGAACAGCACGACGGCGGCAAGGGAGAAGTCCAGCCGGGCGACGAGCACGAGCGTCGTTACGGCATAGATGCCGACGAACCAGACGCTTTCCATCAGCGAGGTGACGAGATCGCCGGTTGCCTGCCCGGCCGACCAGACCTTGGTGACGATACGTCCGGAGAAATCGCTCTGAAAGAACGATAAAGACTGGCGGGAGACATGGAGATAGGACTGCCAGCGTGCTAGATTATAGAAACCAGGCGTGATCACCTGCTGATCGACGAGCGCGATCAGGAAGGCGACGACGAAGCGCACGACCCCGATGAGGGCGAGCATGCCGAACAGTTCGCCGCCATGGGCTGCGAGAAGTCCGCTCCAGCCGGCGCCGGGCTTGATACTGCCGAGGATATCGACCAGCCGGCCGACGAACCAGAAGAGCGCCGCCTCGATTGCCGCCGATGTCCCGCCGAGAACGAGCATGGCGATGAACGGCATCCTCGCCTGGCCGATATAGAACCAGACGAAGCCGAGCGTCGAGCGCGGCGGCTGGAGATTGGCGCGTGGACGGAACGGATCGATCCAGGTTTCGAACAGGCGGAGGATGGGGCGCAGGAACATAGAAGCGATATAGGCGGATTGAGGGGAGCGGCAAAGAGAATGAAAAGCGGACGCAATCTTATATTTTTGTAATAAACGATAACATCGGCGGCATCGCCATTGACTGCCCCCGAACCCGTCACAATCTGACGTTACGATCGCGTGTCACCGGAGAGAAGGTCCATGGAAACGAAAATGCTCGATGCGCATATTCCGCTTCCGCTTGCAGAGAGGCTGGATGCCCTGGCCATCGACCTGGCGCAGCCGCGCGACGAAATCGTCACCGAGGCCATCACCGCCTGGATCGACCAGGAGGAGCGCCGCCGCATCACGGCGCTGCGCACGATCGCCGCCGCCAACACCATCGTCCTGATCGAACATCACCGCGCGATCGACTGGGCCGACAGCCTTTGAACGGATAGCAAACGCGCCGGCAAATTCGAAGCGACCCTGAGAATTCAAGAGGCCCTCCCCGCTTTCGCAGGGAGGGCCTCTTTCATCTTATTCCGCAGCCTCTTCCGCTTCCTCGGCGTGATCGGAGAGGAAGCCGCCGGACTGGCGGTTCCAGAGGTCGGCATAGATACCGCCGCCCTCGATCAGTTCGCTGTGCGAGCCGGCCTCGATGATCCGGCCCTTGTCGAGCACGATCAGCCGGTCCATCTCCGTCAGCGTCGAAAGCCGGTGGGCGATCGCGATCACCGTCTTGCCCTCCATCAGGGCAAAGAGGTTCTCCTGGATTGCCGCTTCGACTTCCGAATCGAGCGCCGAAGTTGCCTCGTCAAGCACCAGGATCGGCGCGTCCTTCAGGAAAACGCGGGCGATCGCGATGCGCTGCCGCTGACCGCCAGACAGCTTGACGCCGCGTTCGCCGACCTGCGCGTCGAGCCCCTCGCGGCCCTGCATGTCGACGAGGCCTTCGATGAACTCCCAGGCATTCGCACGTTTGGCGGCCTCGATTATCTCGACGTCCGAGGCATCGGGACGGCCATAGGCGATGTTGTCGCGGATCGAGCGATGCAGCAGCGACGTATCCTGCGTCACCACGCCGATCAGCGAGCGCAGGCTTTCCTGCGAGACGCCGGCGATGTCCTGCCCGTCGATGGTGATGCGGCCGGCCTCCAGGTCGTAGAAGCGCAGCAGCAGGTTCATCAGCGTCGTCTTACCGGCGCCGGAGCGGCCGACCAGGCCGACCTTCTCGCCCGCCTTGATGTCGAGCGACAGATTGTCGATGACACCCTTGCTCTTGCCGTAGTGGAAGCGGATGCGGTCGTAGTGGATCGCGCCCTTCTTCGCCGTCAAGGTGGGCGCACCCGGCTTGTCGACGATGTCGTGTTGCTTGCTCATCATCTCCATGCCGTCATAGACCGTGCCGATATTCTCGAACAGCGCCGAGACTTCCCACATGATCCATTGCGACATGCCGTTGACGCGCATGGCAAGACCAATGGCGATGGCGATGGCGCCGACGGAGATCGCTCCGTTCAGCCAGAACCAGATCGACAGGCCCGAAATGACGAAGAGCGCAACGCAGTTGTTCAGATAGACGCTGATGTGGAAGAGCGTCACCTTGCGCATCTGCTTGTGCACGGTCTGCAGGAACTCATCCATGCCCTCCTTGGCATAGACCTCCTCGCGGCCCGCATGCGAAAACAGCTTGACGGTGGCGATATTCGTATAGCTGTCGACCACGCGCCCCGTCATCATCGAGCGCGCATCCGCCTGGGCGGCCGCGATCTTGCGAAGCCGTGGCACGAAATAGGCGACGATGCTGATATAGACGGCGAGCCAGACGAGGATCGGGATCATCAGCCGCCAGTCGGCCGCTGCGATGACGATGATCATCGTCAGGAAGTACGTCACGACATAGACGAAGACGTCGAGGATCTTCATCACCGTCTCGCGCACGGCGAGCGACGTCTGCATCACCTTGGTGGCGACACGCCCGGCAAACTCGTTGGCGAAGAACGACATGCTGTGGCGCAGCAGGAAGCGGTGCATCTGCCAGCGTGCGATCATCGGATAATTGCCGAGCATCATCTGATGCATGATGAGAGAATCGAGCCCCGCCGTCAGCGGCAGACCGACCAGCACAAGCGCCGCCATCCAGAAAAGCTTGTGACCCTCCGTCTGCAGGAAGGTGGCGCGGTCGGCATTGGTCAGCCAGTCGACGATGTCGCCCAGGAACTGGAACAGCGCCACTTCGCCGACGGCGATCAGCGCTGTCAGCAGCGCCATCAGGCCGAGCCAGGGGGCTGCCGGCTTGCTGTAATGCCAGCAGAAGGCAAAGAGACCCTTCGGCGGGGCGACAGGCTCCTCGCTCGGAAAGGGATTGAGTCGCTGTTCGAACCAGCCAAACATGAAATTGCTCCGAAACGTCAGCGTTTCGGCTCCCGGCTTCGCGCCATCCCAGCGCCATGCAAGCACATATGGGAACCGAACGTTCAAGGGGCGAGGCCGAAACAGCCGCACAATGGATCAAAAGGGGGGATTTCAGAAAGAAATGCGCACTAGCGGCGGCGTGTCGCCTTAATCGGCATCACGGCGGGAAGGCGCATATCGAGCAAAATATTCATTGTGACCCTCCCTGCTGGCGATTGAAGATAGGCATGGATAACGCGAAAATCGCGAAAATTCCAGCCCTCTATTGCCGTAAATTGAACGTTTCCTGGTCAAAACGCGCCCTGTTGCGCCGAAATCACAGTTGCATTAGGCCTTTGACGGCGAAAGCGGAAAGACGGCGCATCATGACTTTACTCAGACTGGCACTCTATCAGCCGGATATTCCTGGCAATACCGGCACGATCCTGCGCCTTGCCGCCTGCCTTGGCTTCGCGGTCGATTTGATCGAGCCCGCCGGCTTCGATGTGTCCGACCGCAACCTGAAACGGGCCGGCATGGATTATATCGCCGCCGCGGCCCTCACCCGCCATGTCAATTGGGACCGCTTCGAAGCGTGGCGCCTGACCACCGGCGGCCGCCTGATCCTCGCCTCGACCAAGGCGGCGGAGCGCTACACTGATTTTGCCTTCCGCCCGGACGATATCCTGCTCTTCGGCCGCGAAAGCGCCGGCGTGCCGGATCAGGTCCATGAAGCAGCCGATGCACGCATCCTGATCCCAATGGTCGACGGCCAGCGCTCGATCAACGTCGCTGTTTCGGCCGCCATGATCGTCGGTGAGGCAATGCGCCAAACCGTCTGGACCTGACGAACGCGGCGCCGGCGGAGCAAAGCCTGCGGAATTGCCGATCCGCTCCAGAATATGTCGCAAAATAGCGTTGTCTATCTGTGAAACCAGCGTATATTTATTAGCCGGGCAATCAAAAATTCAATATTGGCCTCCATGATTTCAATAAGTTGGAATAGCTATGCGAGGAAAGCAGCACTTCTCCAGATCTGTGAAAGAAGAATAAAAACAACAAAATGGACTCTACAATCATCATGATCAACCTGTTCGGCGCCGTGGCTCTGCTGCTGTTCGGCCTCGCGCAGGTAAAGGATGGCGTATCCAGAGCCTTCGGAGCCCGCCTCAGAACGGGTCTGGCGACCGGTACGCGCGGCAGTCTTCGTTCTTTCCTGTCGGGTCTCGTTGCAACGGTCGCGCTGCAGAGTTCGACGGCAACGGCGCTGATGACCGCCTCCTTCGTCGAACGTGACCTGATCAAGCCGCGCATGGCGCAGATCGTTCTGCTCGGCGCCAATGTCGGTACCGCGATCACAGCCTGGATCGTCGCCACCGGCATCGAATGGCTTTCCCCGCTTCTGATCCTCGCCGGCATCGTGCTTTACCGCGGCCGCTCCAGCACCAGCCAGGGCGGCGGCACGGCGCTGATCGGCATCGGGCTGATGCTGCTGTCGCTGCACCTTCTCGGCCTTGCGACGGAGCCCATGCGCGCCTCTCCCGCCCTTGCGGCCTTCATCGGCCTGCTGGACGGTGCCCTGCCCGTGGCAATGATCGTCTCGGCGGCACTCGCCTTTGCGTCCTCGTCGAGCCTTGCGGTGGTGGTGCTCATCCTGTCGCTTGCCTCGGCCGGCGTGGTCTCTGCCGAACTCGTCATCGTGCTCGTGCTCGGCGCCAATCTCGGCGGTGCGATACCGCCTGTCGTCGCGACATTATCCGGCCCGGCTTCGGCGCGGCGCGTCACTCTCGGCAATCTCGCCATCCGCACGCTCGGCTGTCTCATCGCCCTGCCGCTGGCGGGCTACGGTGCGGAACTCATCCAGATGCTGCCCTTTGGCCCGGCCAAGCTGCCGGTCGATGCGCATCTTGCCTTCAACCTTCTGCTGGCAGCAGTTGCCTGGCCATTCTCCAGGCCGCTCGCCGCCCTGATGGCCAGGCTGGTGCCGGATCAGGCCGAGCCTGACAGTGCCCCGAAATATCTGGATGCGCAGGAGCTTTCGACGCCGGTCGTGGCCCTCGCCAGCGCCACCCGCGAAGTGCTCGGCGTCGGCGACCTGATCGAGCGCATGCTGATCCGGGTCTCCGAAGCCTTCGAGCGCAACGACGCATCCAAGCTTGCCGAGATCCCCGCCCTCGAAGAGCGCGTCGACCGACTGCAGCAGGCAGTGAAGGTCTATCTCTCCAGACTTGGCCGCGAGGGTCTCAGCGATGAGAACGCCCGCCGCTCGATCGTCGTCATCGACTATGCGATCAACCTCGAACATATGGGCGACATCATCGAGAAGGGCCTGTTGGAGCAGGTGACGAAGAAGATCTCGCTTGGCCTGAAATTCTCCGAGGACGGTCATCAGGAACTGCGCAAGTTGTTCGATCTGACGATCGACAATCTGCGCGTCGCCCAGACGATCTTCGTCACCCGCGATTTCAATCTCGCGCGTCAGATGATGGAGGTGAAGGTCGAGGTGCGCCGGATGGAAAAACAATCTGCCGAGCGCCACCTCGAACGTCTGCGCGATGGCCGCGCCGACAGCCTGCAGACGAGTTCGCTGCATCTCGACATGCTGCGCGACCTGAAGCGCATCAACGCCCACATCGTCTCCGTCGCGCATCCAATCATGGATGAAAGCGGCCTCTTGATCGAAAGCCGCGTACGCACCACTGCGAAGTGACGATCAGTCGGCCGAAGGCAGGCGGCGCATCGTGAATTCGATCTGGTCGCCGTCGAGCTGGCGCCAGCTTTCCACCTCGGTCCAGTAGGCGGCTTTCGGATATTCGTCGAACCATTCGCGCGCCTTGGCCCGCGCGTCCATGAGGCCGAGGCAATATGTCTCACGCACGAAATGGTCCTTCTTGCGCGGAGGATTTTCCGCCCGATGTCTCGCTATCCTGCGCTTCAGCCCATCGAAGGATGGAGGTCCTGGAACTTTTTTCATCTAACCTACCTCTTGGGAAAAGGTAGTATCGAAATACTTGATTTGCGAGTCGAATCTTGGAAGCGCCCAGCCGTGCTTGGCCACGCTTGGCGAGATGCTGCGCCAACTGCTAATCATGGCGCGCAATCAAGAATGAGCGAGTCGCTTCCACAGCGGATGTGACCGCCGGAGGCGCAAATGGAAAGACCGGAACTGCCGATCGGCTTGCCTGACGATATCGAAGAGAAGAAGGCTGCCGCCCGCAATTGGTTCGAGGGATTGCGCGATACGATCTGCGCCTCCTTCGAAGCCATCGAAGACGAATTGGAAGGGCCGCTCTCCGACCAGGAACCCGGCCGCTTCGTCGCCAAGGACTGGTCACGCGAAAACGGCGCCGGCGGCGGTGGCAGGATGTCGATGATGGAAGGCCGCGTCTTCGAAAAGGTCGGCGTCCACACCTCCACCGTTCACGGCGAATTCTCCCCGGATTTCCGGACGCAGATACCAGGTGCCAAGGATGATCCGCGTTTCTGGGCCTCGGGCATCTCGCTGATCGCCCACCCCGTGAACCCCAACGTTCCCGCCGTGCATATGAACACCCGCATGGTGGTCACATCAAGCCGCTGGTTCGGCGGCGGCGCCGACCTGACGCCGGTGCTGTCGCGCCGCCGGACCCAGGAGGACGAGGACAGCCAGCTCTTCCACAAGGCGATGGAGATCGCCTGCCGCAATCACGCCGTCGCCGATTACGATGCCTACAAGGCCTGGTGCGACGAATATTTCTTCCTGAAGCACCGCAATGAGGCCCGCGGCATCGGCGGCATCTTCTACGACTGGCTGCATTCGAGCGAGGAAGCCGGCGGCTGGAACGCCGATTTCGCCTTCACGCGCGATGTCGGCCGGGCCTTCGCCATGGTCTATCCGAAGATCGTTCGCTCCAACTTCAACAAGTTGTGGACAGAGGCCGATCGCGACGAACAATTGATCCGCCGGGGCCGCTACGTCGAATTCAATCTGCTGTATGATCGCGGCACGATCTTCGGCTTGAAGACCGGCGGCAATGTGGAATCCATTCTCTCCTCGCTGCCCCCCGTCGTCCGTTGGCCGTGAGACTGTGATATCTCATCGATAAATTCGAGTTGATAGACCTTCACGAAAATTCAGCGCGTCCTAACTTTATATGTATGTGCGTAACAATCGGAGGAGGATTGTCATGACGATACAAAGTGGCTCGCCTACGTCCACGGATGTCCAGGAAACATCCCGCACGATCGACACATCCGAGTTTTTGACGCGCATCGCGGAGAAACTGCGGGCCAAGAGCGGCTCGGATTTGCCGCTGTCCTGCTTCATCGAGCAGGTCAAGCTGCAACTGGCCGGTGGGAAATCACCGGAACAGCTGCAGAACGAAGCCGCGGCCGCCAACAGCAACATGCCCGGCCAGCTTTCGGATACCTACAAAGCCTGGGCGATGCCCGACTGAAAGACCTTCTCCGGTCGTCATCTTATGCCGGCCGGAACCTTCTCCTCCTCCGCACATTCATCAATCGCGTGAAAGCGCGATGGCCGTTGCGTTTCAGACAGAGGAGAAAACCATGCGACTTTTCGAATGCGGCACGCTCGTTCCCGGCTGCGCTTGGCACACCCGGGCGGATAATGACGCAGAAGTGGTTCGCCGCGCCGTCGAGCACCTGAAGACGGCCCACGGCGAAACGACCATACGCGAAAACATGGTTGATAACATCAAGGCCCGCATCCGCGACGAAGCGACCGCCGCCTGATAGCTGGGCGAGTATCGATATCAACGACCAAAGTCGCCGCATCCGACGGATGCGACGCCGGATTGCCTATTGCACGCGTTCCTGCAGCCGGACGAGCAGTTCCGCCCGGTCGGAGGCGAAATTTTCCTCCACCCACTGGTTTTCCAGGCCGGCAAGCAATTCGCCGACGCGCGGGCCGGACGCCACTCCCGCCGAAATCACGTCGCCGCCGTTCAGCGGAAACTGCGGCTTCGTCCAATGCATTGCCTTGTCCAGCAGCTTGCTGAGCCGCGCCGACCGCGCCATTTCGTCGAAATCGCCTTCAGCCTTGCCGCGTGCCACCGCAAGCGCCAGCTTCAGCCGCGTCGTGATGCCGTCGGCGCCGTTGCGGTAAAGCAGCCTTTCGAAGGCGGCCGGCGACATCTCGTCATTGACGGGCGCTGCCATTGCCCAGGCCTTGAGAGTGGCCGCTTCCGCATTCGAGAGCTTGAGCCGGGCCGCAAGCGCCTCCACGCGCCCCGCGTCAGGCGGCACGATCGCCGCAAGGCGCAGCAACGGATCGGGCGTCCAGCCGAGCGCCTTTTCGGTGGTGATCAGCGATGGGATCGCATCGATGCCCCATCGTTCCGATTCCGGCAGGATTTCCGTCAACACGGCCACCTGCCGCATCCAGAGCAGCGCCCGGCCAGGATCGGCAGCACCGAGCAGCTTCCGCAATTCCGACCAGACGCGTTCTGCCGAAAGCATCTTCAGTTTTGAACGCGCTGCCGAACAGGCCTTCAGCCCCTCGGCGTCCGGCCGTCCTGACCCGTAATAGGCAAAGAAGCGGAAAAAACGCAGGATGCGCAGATGATCTTCGGCAATACGCCTTGCGGCATCGCCGATGAAGCGGATGTTGCGCGTCTTAATGTCGGCAAGTCCGCCGACGAGATCCACCACCTCGCCGTCGGCATCGGCGTAAAGCGCGTTGATCGTCAGATCCCGCCGTTCGGCATCTGCCTTCCAGTCGGTGCTGAAAGCAACCTTGGCATGGCGTCCGTCGGTCTCGATGTCGGTGCGGAGCGTCGTCACCTCGAAGGGTTTGCCGTCGATCACGAGCGTCACTGTGCCGTGCTGCAGGCCGGTTGGTACCGCCTTGATGCCCGCCGCCGCTGCCCGCTCGATCACCGCCTCCGGTCTGAGCGTCGTGGCGATGTCGACATCGCTGACCGGCAGGTCCATCAGGCTGTTGCGCACCGCGCCGCCGACCACCCGTCCTTCCCCGCTATCGGCGTTGAGAAGTGCGAAGATCCGGCCGAGTGCCGGGTCGCGGAACCATGCTTGGTCGGCAAGGCCGGTCATGCATAAAGCCTTTCGTAAAGCGTGCGGACGATGCCGGCGGTGATGCCCCAGATCATTCTGGTTTCATAGGGCACGCGGTAGAAATGTCGGTCGATCCCGTCGATGACACGCCTGTCGCGGGTGTGATTGGCAGGATCCATCAGGAAGGAAAGCGGCACCTCGAACACGTCGTCCACCTCGGTCGGGTTCAGCGTCAGCGCGAAGCCCGGCGTGACGACGCCGAGCACAGGCGTGATGCGGAAGCCCGTCGAGGCAAGATAATTCGGCAAGCGACCGACGGTTTCGACGAAGGAACCGGCCAGGCCGATCTCCTCTTCCGTCTCGCGGATCGCCGCCATTTCGGGCGAGACATCTGCAGGATCGATCGAACCGCCGGGAAAGGCGATCTGCCCGGAATGTTTGCGCAGCGTCGCTGTGCGCTTGGTGAAGATCACCTGCGCCTCCTCGCCGTCGTCGACGACGGGCACCAGCACGGCGGCGTCGCGCAGCTTGAAGGTTTCGACTTCGGCGACGATATCGGGGTTGAGGATATGGTCCCCGTGATCGCGCCAGGCATGATCGACCGGCCCGCCATTCTGGTTGAGCGCACGGCGACGGAATTCGGCTGCTGAGAACAGCGGATAACGTTGGGTAATTGCATCATTCATCGGGAAAGCGCATCCAGTTCGTCGGCCGGCATGACCGGGAAGACCTCGCCCGCGGAGCGGATCGCAAACATCGCGCGCCCTCCCACGTCGAAAGTCTCGCCGAGCGCGACCAGTTCATACATCACCGCACGCGACACCAGCGCCTCCAGCCGCCCGCGCACATGCAGATAGGGTTTCAGTTCGGCGTTGCCGTCCGCAATGGCAAAACGCAGCCGATGGTCTCCTCCCGCCTCCACGACATCGCCGACATTGGTACGGAAGGTCAGCACCTGCTGACCCTCTCGGTCCGTCACGCTCATCTCCACGGCGGTGAAAGGCGCGTCGACGACCCTTATCCCGACCTTTTCCACAGGAGTTACGAGATAGGTCTTCTTATCATCGTCCTTCCTCAAAACCGTCGAAAACAGCCGCACCAGCGCCGGCCGACCGATCGGCGTGCCCATGTAGAACCAGGTGCCGTCGGCCTTGATCTCCATGTCGATATCGCCGCAAAAAGGCGGATTCCACCGCTCGACCGGCGGTAAGCCGCGTTTTTCTCCGCCACTTTCGTCAGATGCACGCGAAATCAGTGCGGCAAGTCCCGCCGCACCCGCCTGTCCGCTGATTTCCTCGGCTGCCATTCTTCCGTCCCGGTTTGTCCTTAACGAAGTGAAGTCACGAGATAGTCATTCGCAACGAACTTGTCAGCCCGTCTCATCTCCATAACTCTATCGGGTATGAGGCACATGTATAAGTCCGCCGATTCGCTGCCGAATGATTTCAGCCGTTGGAGATGCCCGTGGGTATGATGAAGACCGAATCCAGCCTCGATGAAAAGGCGATCGTCGCCGCCGCCGAAAAGGCGCTCTCCGATATCGCCGCCATCCGCGCGGAAGTCTCGAAGGTGATCTTCGGTCAGGAAAGCGTCGTCGAAAACACCATCCTCGCCGTGCTCTCCGGTGGCCATGCCCTGCTTGTCGGCGTTCCCGGTCTTGCCAAAACCAGGCTGGTGACGACGCTCGGCGAGGTGCTCGGCCTTGCCGCCAACCGCATCCAGTTCACGCCGGACCTGATGCCCTCGGATATTCTCGGCTCCGAGGTGATGGACCAGGACGACAGTGGACGCCGCTCCTTCCGTTTCGTCAAGGGCCCGGTCTTCGCCCAGCTCCTGATGGCCGACGAGATCAACCGCGCCTCGCCACGTACCCAGTCGGCTCTTCTGCAATCCATGCAGGAATATCACATCACGATCGCCGGCCAGCGCTATGACCTGCCGGCGCCCTTCCATGTGCTCGCCACCCAGAACCCGCTCGAGCAGGAAGGCACCTATCCCCTGCCCGAAGCCCAGCTCGACCGCTTCCTGCTGCAGGTCGACGTCAACTATCCCGAACTCGCCGCCGAGCGCCAGATCCTGCTCGAAACGACGGGTTTGGGCGAAACCCGGCCGGAAGCCATCATCGATGCGCAGCGGCTGATCGAGATCCAGACCCTGGTGCGCCAGATGCCGGTGAGCGACACGGTCGTCGACGCCATCCTGGCGCTGGTGCGTTCGGCCCGTCCCGGACAGGGCAATGCCTCGACCGACAAGAACGTCGCCTGGGGTCCAGGCCCGCGTGCCGGCCAGGCAATGATGCTCTGCGCGCGTGCCCGCGCCCTTTACGAAGGCCGTCTCGCACCGTCTCTGGACGATATTTTCGCGCTCGCCGAACCCATTCTCCAGCACCGCATGGCGCTGACTTTCGCCGCCCGCGCCGAAGGCATGTCGGTGCGCGACGTCATCGCCGGACTGGTCAAGCAGGCAAAGGGATAAGGAAGCCGGACGCGTGGCATCTATCGGACAGATCGTCAATCCGACACCCGGCAGCGATGCCCTTTCCCGCGCCAGGCAGCGGGCCGCCCTGGTGCCGGACTGCCTGGTGGAAGCCAAGCGCATCGCCAACACGGTGATCGCCGGCTGGCATGGCCGCCGCAAGCGCGGCATCGGCGAGAATTTCTGGCAGTTCCGTCCCTATTCAGAGGGCGAGAGCCTGTCGCGCATCGACTGGCGCCGCTCCGCCCGCGACGACCACACCTATGTGCGCGAACGCGAATGGGAGGCGGCGCACACGATCTGGCTCTGGTGCGACATGTCGCCCTCGATGATGTACAAGTCGAGCTACGGCAATGTCTCCAAGGAAAGCCGCGCGCTGGTCATCATGCTGGCGCTTGCCGAAATCCTCGCCCGCTCCGGCGAGCGCATCGGCTGCCCCGGCATCATGGAACCCGCCTCCGCCCGCAACGCGGCCGAACGCCTCGCATCCGCGCTCATGCACACGCCGCTGACCGGCGGTCTGCCGGAAACGGCGATGATCCGCGGTTGGAGCGATCTCGTCCTCATCGGCGATTTCCTCGACGATGCGCCGGCAATCATGGAACGGCTCGGGCCGCTGGCCCGCCGCGGCCTGCGCGGCCACGTGGTCGAGATATCCGATCCCGCCGAAGAGATATTCCCCTATAGCGGCCGCACCGAATTCACCGATCCGGAGAGCGGCACCAAGCTCGTTTCCGGCCGCGCCGAACACATTCGCGAGGCCTATCGCAACGCCTACCTCGCCCGCAGGGACAGCCTCGGCCAGTCGCTGCGCCATCTCGGCTGGACCTTCGCAAGCCACCGCACCGATCATCTCGCTTCCGAGGCGCTGGTCGCGGTGCACATGTATCTGTCCGGCATGCCGGCCAAGGCGACTCATGGAGGGCAGCTATGAACGCCCTTCCCTTCGCTTTCGCCTATCCCGCCATTCTCGGCGCGCTCGTCGCCCTGCCCGTCATCTGGTGGCTGCTGCGGCTGACACCGCCACGCCCGAAGACCGAGGTCTTCCCGCCGCTGAAGATCCTCGCTTCCGTACTGAAACGCGAGGAGACCCCGGCGCAAAGCCCGTGGTGGCTGACGCTGCTGCGCATGCTGCTCGCCGCCGCCATCATCCTTGCGATCGCCGATCCGGTTTTCAATCCGCGCACCAGTTCGCTCGCATCGGGTGGCCCGCTCGTCCTCTTCGTCGACAACAGCTGGGCAGCGGCACCCGACTGGGAGCGCCGCATCCAGACCGCCGACGCGTTGATAGACGACGCCGAATCCGCCGGCACGCCGGTGTCGATCACCTTTACCGCCGATCCGACCAACGACGCCGTGCCCGGCACCGCCGCCGCCGCCCGAGACAAGCTGCGCGCCGCCGAACCGCGACCGCTGGTGCCAGACCGCGAACGCGCCTTCCAGGCACTGCGCGGCGCGTTGAACGGCATCAAGCCCGGCACCCTCGCCTTCCTGACCGACGGCGCCGCTGCCAAGGCCGACGACGCCACGGTGCGCAGACTCGCCGAACTCCAGCCCGTCGATCTCCGCCTGATCGAGGGCGATGCCGCAAGGACGGTCGCGATCACCGCCGCCAACAATGCGGCTGATGCCATGACCGTCAAGGTCACGCGGCTCAACAGTTCGCAGGCCGCATCGGTGGCGCTGAACGCCGTCGATACCCAGGGCCGCTCGATTGCCAACGGCAGGGTAGATTTCCGTCCCGGCCAGAGCGTCGCGACGAGTTCGATCACCGCCCCCTTCGAGATGCGCAACGATTTCGCGCGCGTCAGCGTCGACAACGGCGCCACGGCTGGCGCCGTCCACCTTCTCGACGACGCATTCAAGCGCCGCCGCGTCGTCTTGCTGTCGGGTGAAGGAGGCGATGAGTTCCAACCGCTGCTCTCGCCGCTCTATTATATCCAACGGGCACTGCAGCCCTATGCGGATCTGATCCAGCCCGCCGATTCCGATCTTTCGGTCGCGATACCAAAACTTCTCGCCAGCAATCCCTCCATCATCATCATGGCCGATATCGGCCGGCTGCCTGAGGAAACCTACGAGCCTCTGACGCGGTGGATATCGAATGGCGGCATGCTGCTGCGTTTCGCCGGCCCGCGCATGGCGGCTGCCCCCGCCGACGATCCATTGATTCCCGTCATCCTGCGCCAGGGGGAACGGGCGCTTGGCGGCACATTGTCCTGGAGCGAGCCGCAGTCGCTTGCCGAATTTCCGAATTTTGGGCCTTTCGCCGGCATAGCCCGCCCCGCCGATGTCGTCGTCAAGCGACAGGTGCTTGCCGAACCGACGCCCGATCTTGCCGAACGCACCTGGGCAAGCCTGGCTGACGGCACGCCGCTCGTCACGATGAAGCAGATCGCATCCGGCCAGATCGTCCTGTTTCATGTCACCGCCGAGGCCACCTGGTCCGATCTGCCGATCTCAGGTACCTTCGTCGACATGCTGCGTCACCTCCTGCAGATATCGCGATCGGGCGGCGTGACGTCGGAGGCGCGCGGCAATGCGCGTGTCTCCGAAACTCTGCCGCCATTCCGCATGCTCACGGCCAAGGGCACGCTCGTCTCCGAGACGG
This sequence comes from Rhizobium sp. IY2, assembly GCF_047532935.1. Lineage (NCBI taxonomy): Bacteria > Pseudomonadati > Pseudomonadota > Alphaproteobacteria > Hyphomicrobiales > Rhizobiaceae > Rhizobium > Rhizobium sp. IY2. Next base: position 210,713 of record NZ_JBLKNU010000001.1, on the reverse strand, counting down.
GCTCGGCGCGGCCGCTCATTCCGCAGGCCGGAGCCGAACCGACCGCGAATTTCGACAATCCGCCCGGGCTCTATGGCTCGGAGGATGGTTTCACCTCCCTGAACGTGCTGCCCGAGAACGCCGAACTGACGCCGCTCGACACAACCGGGACCAATGCCGTGCGCGAAGGCCTGATCGGCGGCGAAAGCTGGTCGGCAAAACCCGCACTCTTTTTCGCAGCCTTTCTGCTGCTCTTGGCCGACAGCCTGATCGTTCTCTTCATGAATGGCGCATTCTCACGATTGCGCCCGGCTGTCCGCACCGCAGCGATGGTCGCGGTCGCCGTCGGCGCCGGCTTCCTCGTGCAACCCGGCACCCTTCACGCCAACGATTCCCAACCCGGCGACGACCTCATCCTGCAGAGGCTCGATAACACCCACCTCGCCTATGTCGTTACTGGCGAACAGGAGGTGGACAATATTTCCGAGCGCGGTCTCGAGGGACTGACCCAGTTTCTGACTTTCCGCACGACGCTGGAGCCGGCGCCGCCGGTGGGCATCGATCTCACCAAAGACGAGCTGTCCTTCTATCCGATCATCTACTGGCCGGTTTCGGCAACGGCGCCGATGCCGTCATCGGCGGCGATCAGCCGCATCGACGCCTATATGCGCAATGGCGGCACCGTGCTTTTCGATACGCGCGACCAGATCAGCGCATTGGACAATGGCGGCAATGTCAGCGCCAACGGCGAGAGGCTACAGGCAATCCTCGCCAATCTCGACATTCCGCCGCTGGAGCCGGTGCCATCGGACCACGTGCTGACGAAATCCTTCTATCTCCTCTCGAGCTTTCCCGGCCGTTATACCGGCAGCCCCCTCTGGATCGAGGCGCGGCAGGGCGGCCAGGAGCCGAGCGAAAAATCGGCGGCGACGGCCGACGGCGTTTCGCCGATCCTGATCACCGGCAATGATTTTGCCGGCGCCTGGGCGATCGACGACAACGGCGTACCGATACTGCCGACCGTGCCGTCCGATGAAACGCAGCGCGAGTATGCCTACCGTTCCGGTGTCAACATCATGATGTACATGCTGACCGGCAACTACAAGACCGACCAGGTCCATGTTCCCGACCTTCTCGAACGGTTAGGACAATGAGATGACCTTCGATTTTTCGCCCTTCCTGCCCTGGTCGGTTCTGGCCGCACTGGCCGTCGTCAGCGCTGTTATCGCCGCCTTCGCGATCTGGCGCGGCATTCGCGGCGCCTGGATCAGAACGCTGGCGGCACTCGCCATGCTGACTGCGCTTGCCAATCCCGTGCTGCTGCAGGAGGACCGCGATCAGCTGTCGACGATCGTGCCTGTTCTCGTCGATCGCAGCCAGAGCCAGCAGACGCCCGATCGCGTCAAGATGACCGACGACGCGCTTGCGGCGCTGAAGGGACAGCTCGCTCGCTTCCCGCAGATAGAGCCGCGCTTCGTCGATGTCGAAGGCGACGTCAATTCCGACGTGCCGTCCACGCGCCTGTTCGACGCCCTGTCGGCCAATATCGCCGACGTTCCGCCCGCCCGCATCGGCGGCGCGATCATGCTGACCGACGGGGAGGTCCATGATGTTCCAGCCGCCAATCAGGCGCTCGGTTTCGACGCCCCGATCCATGGCCTGGTCACCGGCAAGGCCAACGAATTCGATCGCCGCATCGAAGTCATCAAGGGCCCGCGCTTCGGCATCGTCAACGAGGAGCAGCAGGTGATCCTGCGCGTCTTCGACGACGGCCCGAGCCCCGGCGGCACAGCCGATGTCACGGTGAAGCTGAACGGTGACGAGATCGCCACCCTGCAGGCGACCCCCGGGCAGGATACGCCCTTCTCCTTCAAGGTGCCGGGTGGCGGCAGCAACGTGCTCGAATTCTCGGTCGCAGCCCTTCCCGGCGAAGTCACCACCGCCAACAACCGCGCCGTCCATGTCATCGACGGCATCCGCCAGAATCTCCGCGTCCTGCTTGTCTCCGGCGAACCGCATGCCGGCGAGCGCGCCTGGCGCAACCTGCTGAAATCGGACGCGTCGGTCGATCTCGTCCACTTCACCATCCTGCGTCCGCCGGAAAAACAGGACGGCACGCCGATCAACGAGTTGTCGCTGATCGCCTTCCCGACGCGTGAGCTCTTCGTCGACAAGATCAAGGATTTCGACCTGATCATCTTCGACCGCTACCAGCACCGCGGCGTGCTGCCGCTGCTCTATTACGATTACATCGCGCAATATGTCGACAATGGCGGCGCGCTGCTGATCGCCGCCGGTCCCGAGCACGCCGGCCCCGATTCCATTGCACTGACGCCACTTTCCTCGGTCCTGCCGGCAACGCCCACCGGCCAGATGATCGAGAAGGCCTTCTATCCCCGCCTCTCCGAGGAAGGCCGCAAACATCCCGTCACGCGCGGCCTTGATGGTTCGGGCGAGGATCCGCCGCATTGGGGCCGCTGGTTCCGCAGCGTCGATGTCGACCGGCCGCAGGGCGAAACGATCATGCTCGGCGCCGACAACCATCCGCTGCTGGTGCTGAACCGCGCCGGCCAGGGCCGCGTCGCCATGCTGCTTTCCGATCAGGGCTGGCTCTGGGCGCGCGGCTTTGAAGGCGGCGGTCCGAACGTTTCGCTCTATCGCCGGATCGCCCATTGGCTGATGAAGGAGCCGGCGCTCGAGGAAGAAGCGCTGACGGCGCGCGCCTCCGGCCGGACCCTTGAAGTCACGCGCCAGACGATCGGCGACAATCCCGGCAACGCCACCGTGCGTTATCCCTCCGGCAAGACCGAAACCCTGCCGCTCACCCAGTCCGAACCGGGCCTCTACAAGGCCGAGAAGAGGATGGACGAGATCGGCCTTTTCGAAATCCGCAACGGCAAGCTATCGACGCTTGTTCATATCGGCGCCGTCGACGCACCGGAATTCAAGGCGATGATCTCGACGACCGATGTGCTGCAGCCGGTCGCCGACAGAAGCAAGGGTCTCGTCACCCGGGTCGCCAATGCGAATGGCGCGATCTCCGTCCCGCCGATCCTGCCGGTGCGCGGCCAGGTCCGCGTCGCCGACAATGATCGCATGATGATCCGCATGACCAGCGAGACGGTCTTGAAGGGCATCACCACGCTGCCGCTCTTTGCCGGGTTCGCCGGCGTCGGCATCCTGCTGCTCGCCTTCGGCGCCATGTGGTGGCGCGAAGGACGGTAATCTCATGCCGGAATTCGAGCTGACCGCCTCACCCTCGCCGGAGGAACTCGCGGCGATCACCGATGCGCTCTCGGCCTTCAACACCGGCGATGTCGGCCCCTCGGATCGCCGGCCGCTCGCCGTCCTCATCCGCGATACCGACGGCAAGGTGACCGGCGGTCTTTCCGGCTTTACCGCCTGGGGCTGGCTCTTCACCCAGATGCTTTATATTCCCGACACGCTGCGCGGCACCGGTCTCGCCGGCGAGATCCTCGCAAAAGCGGAAGACGAGGCGAGAACCCGGGGATGCCGCGGCGCCTGGATCGACACTTTCAGCCCGCTGGCGCTGCGAGCCTATCTGCGTCAGGGTTATGAGGTTTTCGGGGAGCTTCAGGATTTCCCGGAAGGCCGCACGCGCAGCTTCCTCCGCAAAAACCTCTGATCATCCGTGCCAGGCGATGATGCCCTTCAGCCGTTCGTGCACGCCCTCGGCGATCGGAACGACGAGCACGCGGCCGGGATCGACGGGGCCCGGGAAGGACAGCGCGTTGTAGGCGACCTTCTCGAAGCCGAGCGGGCCGTAATAGGGCGGATCGCCGACGAGGATGACGGCTTCCGAGCCCTTGCGTCTAGCCGCCTCCACCGCGATCCGCACCAGCTCCCGGCCGATGCCCTGATTCTTATGGGAGGGGCGGACGGCGAGCGGGCCAAGCAGATGCCCCTTCACGGAGCCTGCCAGCACCGGCGTCATGCGCACGGAGGCGATCGTCTCACCGTCGTCGGCGCAGATGAAGGAGAGCGACAGATCGTGCGGCCCCTGCTCGCGGATGCGCGCGGCGGCACGCGTGAAACGGCCAGGACCGAAGGCTTCTTCGTTGATGTGTTCGATGGCGGCGTCGTGGGACGCGTCTTCGGTGAGGTAGACGAGATCGTGCTTGTACATGATGACAGAAACCGGATGGACAGATTGATGGGTCTCGAACACGCCTTGGGCGTTCGGGAACATCAGCGTCGTCGCGGGTTTCTGGAAATGAACATCAAGCAGGGGTCCGAAAATCGTGAAAAGGCCGATAGCAGGAAAAATTTCCGTCGTCCAACGCAAAATGCACGACGTGACGCTCTGTTCAATCTTTGCCGCCTGTAAAGCCCTGCCATCTGCGATATCTTCCGTTCCAACACGCAATCAAAGGGATGAACACCATGGGAATGCTGGTGGATGGCGTCTGGCATGACGTCTGGTACGACACGAAGGAGAGCAAGGGCCATTTCAAGCGGCAGCCCTCGCAGTTTCGCAACTGGGTGACGTCGGACGGTGAAGCCGGCCCTTCCGGCGCCGGCGGCTTCAAGGCCGAGGCCGGGCGTTACCACCTCTATGTCTCGCTTGCCTGCCCCTGGGCGCATCGCACGCTGATCTTCCGCAAGCTGAAGAAGCTCGAAGGGCTGATCTCGGTCTCCGTCGTCGATCCGCTGATGGCGGAGAATGGCTGGGAGTTCAAGGTCGGCGACGGCGCCACCGGCGACCAGCTCTTCGGTGCGTCCGCGCTCTGGCAGATCTATGTCAGAGCCGATCCGCACTATTCCGGCCGCGTCACCGTTCCCGTGCTCTGGGACAAGAAAACCGGCACGATCGTCAGCAACGAATCCGCCGAGATCATCCGGATGTTCAATAGCGCTTTCGACGGCTTGACCGGCTCGAAGGCCGATTTCTATCCCGAGGATATCCGTGCCGAAATCGATGCGCTTAATACTACCGTCTACGACACCGTCAACAACGGCGTCTACAAGGCGGGTTTTGCCACAACCCAGGCGGCCTATGAGGAAAACGTCGGCAAGCTGTTCGAAACGCTCGACATGCTCGACGAACGCTTGGGCAAGGGCCGCTACCTCTTCGGCAACAGATTGACCGAGGCCGACTGGCGCCTGTTCACCACGCTGGTGCGCTTCGACCCCGTCTATGTCGGCCATTTCAAGTGCAACATCCGCCGCATCGCCGATTACCGCAACTTACCCGGTTATCTCAGGGACCTCTACCAGACGGCGGGCGTTGCCGAGACGGTGAACCTGCACCACATCAAGCAGCATTATTACCGCAGCCACAAGACGATCAATCCGACCGGCATCGTCCCTGTCGGTCCGGCGCTCGATCTCGACAGCCCGCATGGCCGCGCCAGGCTAAATGCCGCCTGATACTTCTTACCAGCGGTGATCGGGCTCCTGCTCGCCCCGAAGCTCGGCGAGGCGGCGATGCGTCGCCTCGGTCGTACCCTCGGGCAGGCTGTCGAGGAAAAAGAACCCGCTGTCGGAGATTTCCCAGTCCGGCGGACGGGGCGCCGTCTGCTCGACGGTCGCCCTGTAGAACACGACATGGTCGCGCCGGGTCGTCGTGGTATTGAAGTAGACCTGGACCAGTTCCGGCTTGCCGATGATCCTGAGGTTGCCCTCCTCGCGTAGCTCCTTGACCAGCGCTTCTTCTACCGTCTCGTTACGCTCCAGTCCGCCGCCCGGCATATGCCAGCCACCGATATAACTGTGACGCACGAGAAAAATCCGGCCGTCCGCATCGAAGCAGGCGGCCCTGACGCCCATCGTCATGCCGCGGGCGAAGGAGAAATAAACATGCAGCAGGCGCAAGGCCAGCCTGATATGAGGGGGGCGCTTCTCTTTATCCACCATGGTTCCGTTTCGGCTATTCATCGCGCCGGATGTGTTTGATTTGTCAATAAGCTGGTCTATGTCTCGTAGCATGTTCAAGCTCGCGCATATTTCCGACGTCCACCTCGGACCGCTGCCCCGCCTTTCCATTCAAGAGCTGTTTTCAAAACGCATAACCGGCTTTGTGAACTGGCATCGAAACCGACGCAAGCACCTTTTCGGCAGCACGCTGGATCTGCTGCTCGAGGATATCCGCGCCCGCCAGGCCGATCACCTGGCCGTCACCGGCGACCTCGTCAATCTGGCGAGCGGCATCGAGATCCGCGCCGCCGCCGCCTGGCTGCGCACGCTCGGCGATCCCGCCGACACCTCGGTCGTTCCCGGCAACCACGACGCCTATGTGCCGGGCGCCTATGAGAAGTCAATGCGCGCCTGGTACGATTATGTCCGCGGCGATCTCGCCCCGCCGCAATGGCAGGAGGATCGCCACGTCTTCCCCTATCTGCGCATCCGCGACAAAGTCGCGATCGTCGGTTGCTCGACGGCGGTCGCCACCCCTCCCTTTGCCGCTTCCGGCTTTTTCGGCGCGCGCCAGGCCCGCGACACCGTCAACATGTTGCGCGCGGCCGGCGAAGCCGGTCTCTTTCGCGTCGTCATGATCCACCATCCGCCGATCCGCGGCGCCACGGCCTTCTACAAACGGATGATCGGCATCCGCCGCTTCGCCGCCGTAATTTCGACGGGCGGCGCCGAACTCGTGCTGCACGGCCATACGCACCTGAACACGCTGCACTGGCTGCGCGGCCAGGTGCAGCCGGTGCCCGTCGTCGGCATCGCGTCGGCGTCGCAGGGACCCGGCAGCATCAAGCCGCCTGCCGCCTATAACCTCTTCTCCATCGAGGGCTCTCCAGGTGCCTGGGAACTCCGCGGCGAGCGTTTCAGCCTCAACAGGGCCGGCGACGCGGTGATACCGGAAAGCGCCGATATTTTCGCGCGTTAGCACCAGTTCCAGACTCTGTTTGTGCAGCACTTGAATCGATCTGCGAAGAGATCAGACCATCGTCGCGACATTTGCCGTGGAGGTTGCTTACCCTCTTGGTATTTTTAATGGTAAGCGTACAATTCCAGCAACAGCATCGCCTGAGAACGGAGCCCGCCCATGACTTCTCCTTTCCGTCGCCTGTCCAGATTTTCGCTCGCCGCCGGCTTTGCCTTCGGCATCGCCACGGCCGCTTTCGCGGTCGGCGACAACAACGATGACACCAATCCGCCGCCGAAGACGCAGACGACCAAGACCTGCACCGGCGGCAAGGTCTGGGACAAGGCCAAGAAGGAATGCGTCAACCCGAAGAAGAGCAGCTTCAACGACGACGATCTCTATAAATTCGCCCGGGAATTTGCCTATGCCGGCCAATATGACAACGCCATCACCGTGCTCAATCTCGCCCGCAACCAGAACGACCCGCGCATCCTGAACTATCTCGGCTACGCCAACCGCAAGGCTGGCCGGATGGAGCTCGGCATGTCCTACTACCGCAAGGCGCTGCAGGCGGATGAGAATTACATCCTCGCCCGCTCCTACATGGGCATGGCGCTGGTCGAACAGGGAGACATTCAGGGCGCCCGCGTTCAGCTCGTCGAAATCCGTGATCGCGGCGGCGAAGGCACCTGGGCCTATCGGGCTCTGCTGCAAAGCTTGAACGGCTACAAGACATATTGACGCAAGCTTGGCGGGCCATAATACGAAATTCCCTTGGGAAAGAGGGATGAAGACGACCGGATGCTTGCGCAGTGCAGGAGACTTGTTTCATAAAGCACATGCATCGCCGGCGTCGATAAGGTCGGCTTCGCGCCCGAGGGCAATCCCTTCGTCCGCGAAACCATTGTGAATGCTTCTTGGATAGACAATGCGTCAACCCGCAACGACCATCGATCTCCGACGTGATCTCGTCGGCCTTCTGCCCCGCCTTCGCCGCTTCGCGATCACGCTCGCGGGTGAGGTTTCCGTGGCCGACGAACTCGTTCAGGCCGTCTGTCAGCGCGCCATCGCCAAGGGTCATCAATGGAGCGGCGAAGGCCGGCTGGAAAGCTGGATCTACACGCTTGCCCGCCAGCAATGGACTGACGACAGCCGCAAGCGCAAGCCGAAGGCTTCCGTCCGCGGCAACGTCACCGATCTTCGTGAGGCTGCACGCGAACGCTCGGCTGCCGTCGATCCCGACGCCATCCATCACATGATCGCCGATATGCCGGATGGCGTTTCCAGCATGTTCCTGCTTGTCGACGTCGAAGGCCACAGCTACCAGCAGGCGGCCGACATTATGGGCATCCCAGTGGCAAGCGTCGTTTCGCAGCTCGCCGCCGCAAGGCTGCACTTTGCCGAGCTTGCCGGCACCCACCCGATCCACAGGTACTGAATTTGCCCGATCTTAGGAAATTGCCGCTCGAAGTCCAGCTTACCGCCCTTCTCGACGGCGAAGTCTCGCCCGAACAAAGGCACGAACTGGAGCAGCGTCTGGCAAGCGACGAGAATGCGCGCCGGCTGCATGAGAAGTTGCGCCACGGTGCCGATTTCGGCCGCCGGCGCCTCGACGATATCCTGAAGGAGCCGGTGCCGCTCGCCCTCGTCCGCTCCATCAAGAGCACGCAGCCGCCGAAGACGCCGATCGCCCAGCGTGCCACGCGCCCGCAGGTGAAACTGGCGCCGAGCGGCCCGCAGGCGCTGGCCGCCGCTCTGATCCTCTTCGTCGTCGGTTGCGGCATCGGCTATTTCGTCGGCACCAGCCCCGATGCCGACGAAATCGCCACCACGACCGCCGCCACGGCGCCGGCCAATACCAGCGACTGGTTGGGCGACGTCACCGCCTATCAGCGCCTGCTGATCCGCCAGCCCCGTCACCTCGTCGAAGTGCCCGCCTCGCAAGCCGAGGAAATCTCCAGCTGGCTGACGACCGCGATCGGCGTGCCCTTCCGCGTGCCCGATCTCAGCGCCGAAGGCTGGACCTTCCAAGGCGCGCGCGTCATCCTCGGCGACAGCCGCCCTGTCGGGCAGCTCGTCTATTCCAACGCCGATGGCGACGTTATCTCCATCTGCTTCCGCAAAGACGCGCAGCCGCCGGAGACCGACGACTTCAAGGAAACGATCAAGGACGAGATCGGCCTGGTAACCTGGCACAATGCCGGCACCTCCTATGTGCTGGCCGGTCCCTCCGCCGAAGCAACGCTCGGCCAGCTCGCCATGGAGATCGCCACGGCGATCTAGCGCATCGCCCGAAAATCGGAATCGATTTTCGGAAAGCACGATGCGTCGGTTCAAACTGTTAGAGCGTCCTTTGTGCGTCCGAAAGGACGCACGGTGCTTAAGGGGCCAAGTTTTTTGGCATCGCGTCGGGCTCGCTTTCTTGGATTGACGGCGTCAACACCACTTTTCCGACCGCCCTCCGCTCCTCAATGACGCGATGCGCCTCCGCGGCTCGATGCAGTGGGAAGCGACCGCCTTCGACAACCGTCAGCGCGCCCGTCGCCGCAAGATCGAAGAGCGCGCCAAAATCCTTTGGCACAGCTTGGAGCGTCAGCAGCGGCAACAGCGAAAATCCCTTGATCGACTGGTTCTGATCAAGCATGCGCTCGATATCGGCGACCCCAAGCCCGAATCGTCCCATCGCCGTCAGCACCAGCTCGCCGCAAGGCGCCAGCGCATCGAGCGTCGCCCTTGAAACCGCGCCGCCGACGGTTTCATAGATGATATCCGCGCCGAGCCCTCCGCTCAGCCCCTTGACCTCCTCCTGCCAGCGGGGCGCCGTATAGTCGACCACATGATCGGCGCCGAGAGACAGGGAAAGCGCCCGTTTCTCCTCGCTGCTCGCCGCCGCGATCACCATCTTTGCGCGGTCGCGTCTTGCAAGCTGCAGCAGCAGCGAGCCGACACCGCCGGCTGCCGCATTGACGAGGACGATTTTGCCATTGACGGGGCTGCTGCGCAGGAGATGCAGCGCCGTCAGTCCCTGCACCATCAGCGCCACAGCCATCGTGAAGGAGACAGCATCCGGCAGCGGCACCACCGCCCCGCCGTCGACCGCGACGAACTCGGCATAACCGCCCGAACCGCGGCCGATCGCAAAGAGAGGAACGGCAACCCGCGTGCCGATGAGCGAGCGATCGGCACCGGGCCCCGCCCGCTCGATGATACCCGCGACCTCGACACCGGGAAACATCGGCAGGTCGGGCGATACGGCATAGCGATCGGCCCGCATCAGTACCTCGAAGAAATTCACGCCGGCCGCATGAACGCGGATGAGAACCTCACCCGGCCCCGGCTCGGGAACCGGCAGTTCCACCACCTCGAGGACTTCGGGCGGACCGAAGCGCGTGAATTGGATCGCTTTCATAACAGATGAACCTCACGTCTGATTTGGCGTGGGGCAGGTTTAGCAATAGGATATCCTGTAAAAATACACACTCTTTCGTGCCATACCCACCAGGAGGTGACCATGGCTGAGCCGATGAAAAGACTCCCCGACCTGCCGGTCGAGCGCGCGCTGAAAGTGATTTCAGGGCGCTGGAAGCCGGTCATCCTCTACTACGTCTTCTCCGGCCCGAAGCGTCTTTCGGAGCTAAAGCGCATGATGCCTGCCATTAGCCAGAAGGTGCTGATCCAGCAGCTGCGCGAAATGGAGGAACATGGGCTGGTTGCGCGCCGGATCTTTACCGAAATCCCCGCCCGCGTCGAATACAGCGCGACCGAACTCGGTCTCGGCCTCGAACCGGTGCTGCTGGCGCTCTGCCAATGGGGCCAGCGCCATGCCGAGGCGCGCAACGAAGCCCGCGATATCGCCGACTGCATCGTCAGGCCGCGCCGCACCGATACGATCGCGGCCTGAGTTCCTTTGAGATCAGGCCTTGCCGGCCTTCACCTCGAGCACACGGTTGGCGGCCGAGACGATCGCCTCCAGCGACGCCGCGACGATGTTGGTATTGATGCCGGCGCCGAAGAGCTTGCCGCCGGGATAGGAGGTCTCGACATAGGAGATCGCCGCCGCATTCGAGCCGTGCTGCAGCGAATGCTCGGAATAGTCCTCGACCGACATCTCGATGCCGAGATAATGCGACAGCGCGTTGATGAAGCCGTCGATCGGGCCGTTGCCACGCCCTTCGATGCGCTTGATCTCGCCATTGTCGGTGATCTCGGCGGCCACGACCCGTTGGCCCTTGCGCTCAGTATCGGGATAGGTGTGGTGGTCGACGAATTTCAGGCGCGCGCTCGGCTGCGTCACGTAGCGCTCGATGAAACGATCGTGAATGCGCTTCGAAGGAAGCTCCTTGCCCTCTACGTCGGTAATGCGCTGAATGTCCTCGCGGAACTCGACCTGCAGGTTGCGCGGCAGGTTCAGCCCGTAATCCTGCTGCAGGATGTAGGCAATGCCGCCCTTGCCGGATTGCGAGTTGATGCGGATGATCGCCTCGTAGGAACGACCGACATCACGCGGATCGATCGGCAGATACGGGACCTCCCATACGGGATGGTTGGCGACCTGTGCTGCCTTCATGCCCTTGTTGATCGCATCCTGATGCGAGCCGGAGAAGGCGGTATAGACCAGTTCGCCGACATAAGGATGGCGCTCGCCGATCGCCATCTGGTTCGAATATTCGAACACTTCCTTGATGCGCTCGATATTCGAGCAGTCGATCCCGGGATCGACGCCCTGGGTGAACATGTTCAGCGCCATGGTCACCATGTCGACATTGCCGGTGCGCTCGCCATTGCCGAACAGCGTGCCTTCGACACGGTCGGCGCCTGCCAGCAATGCCAGTTCGGCAGCGGCAATGCCCGTGCCGCGGTCGTTATGCGGATGCAGCGAAATGATCAGGTTCTCGCGATTGTCGAGATTGCGGCACATCCATTCGATCTGGTCGGCATAGACGTTCGGCGTCGCCATCTCGACGGTGGACGGCAGATTGATGATCAACTTGTTATCGGGCGTCGGTTTGACGACCTCGATGACGCCGTTGCAGATTTCCAGCGCCACCTCGAGTTCGGTGCCGGTGAAGCTCTCTGGCGAATATTCGAAACGGTAGCCGCCGCCGGCCTTGGTGGCCATATCGGTGATCATCTTGGCGGCATCGACGGCGATCTGCTTGATGCCCTGCACATCCTTGGCGAAGACGACGCGGCGCTGCAGCTCGCTGGTCGAGTTATAGAAATGCACGATCGGCCGGTTTGCGCCTTCCAGCGCTTCGAAGGTACGGGTGATGAGTTCCGGGCGGCATTGCACCAGCACCTGCAGGGAGACGTCGGCGGGCACATTGCCCTCCTCCACGCACCAGCGGGCAAAATCGAAGTCGGTCTGCGAAGCCGAGGGGAAGCCGATCTCGACTTCCTTGAAACCCATATCGAGCAGCAGTTGGAACATGCGCGCCTTGCGGTCGTGGCCCATCGGATCGACCAGCGCCTGGTTGCCGTCGCGCAGGTCGACCGAGCACCAGACCGGCGCCTTGGTAATGGTCTTCGTCGGCCATGTGCGGTCGGGAATGTTTACCTGCGGATAGGCCCGGTATTTCACTGCGGCGTCAGGCATGCCTTTTGCGGGGGTGGTCTTGTTCTGGGAGGATTGCGTCTTCGCGTCCATCGTATCGTCTCCTCGTCCCGGCATTTGCCCCGCCTCTTAGCCGATCGTGTCGGGCTTGGCGATAAACAAATGCGGACCTTTGTCGGTCGTTAGGTCAATTTTGAAAGTGAGTCGCGAGGAGCGATGGCCGGGCGGGCTTTCGGCCGCCGGGCGCTCCTCAAAGGACCCGGCAACCGCGCGTAAGGCCGAGGAGAAGAAGCGAGGTCAGGGCGCGCGTATTGTCACGCAGGGCGATGCGGCCGCGTGCAATGCTGTTGGAAATCTTGGCGCCAGTGGTCTTCATGGCCGCGCTTATAACCTCGGGCAGTGGAACTGGCAAGCCCTTGCCCGGCTTTTGGTCGCCGCCCAGCGTTGACGCGGTGCGCGCCTGCGGTCACGGAGATATTCCAAAGCGCCGTGGTTCGGCATTTCCACGATCGTGACTAAGCCCGGTCTTTCCAAATCTTCACCAGCCGCGACAGTGCGAGCATCAGCCCGCCTCCGATCAGGCCCCAGAAGGCGCCTGATATGCCGCCGAAGGAAACGCCGGAGGCGGTGACGAGGAAGGTGATCGCCGCCGCCTCGCGCGAATCCGGCACCTGGAACGCCGACATTGCCGAGGACGAGAAGGCGCCGACCAGGGCCAGCCCCGCCACCGCCTCGATCAGGATCGAAGGCGCGAGCGCGACGAAGGCCGTTACCGCGCCGGCGAGCAGCCCGAGGATGACATAACCGACGCCGGCGATCAGCGACGCCCAATAGCGCCGCTTCGGATCGGTATGGGCATCCTGCCCGGCACACATCGCCGCGGTGATTGCCGCCAGATTGACGGCGTGGCCACCGAATGGCGCCGACAGCAGCGAGAAGAAGCCGGTGACGGCAAAGAGCGGACCGGGCTTGGGATCGTAGTGATTGACCTTCAGGACCGCGATACCCGGGATATTCTGTGAGGCCATGGTGACGATGAAAAGCGGCAGCGCGATCGAGACGAGGCCGGCAAGATTGAACACCGGCCGGACGATCTCCGCCGTCGGCACCAGCGATTGTTCCAGCGATCTGAGCGCACCCTCGGGGATATCGACGCCGAAGGCGAGCACCAGCGCGAAGGCTGCGAGTGCCGCCGGCACCGCCCAGAGCCGCTTGAAGGCGCCGACGACGATCCAGGCGACAACGATCGGCAGGCCGAACAGCGGATTGAAGCCGATTGCCTTCACCGGCGCGAAGCAGAGGCCGATCAGCACGCCGGCGAGCATCGCATTGGCGAGCGGCGCCGGAATGGCGGCCACCGCCCGACCGAGCGGCTTGAAAAGCCCCGCGACGATGATCAATACAGCACAGATAAGGAATGCCCCGACCGCCGCATTGAAGCCGCCCTCGATAGCCCCGGTGCTTGCCAGCAGTGCGGCGCCCGGCGTCGACCAGGCAATGCTGATCGGCAATCGGGTCACGGCGCTCAGCACGATCGCGCAGATGCCCATGGAAATCGACAACGCCATCAAGCCCGAAGCCGCCTGAGCATCCGTGGCGCCGACCGCCTGCAGCCCGTGCAGCACAACGGCAAAAGAGCTGGCGGAACCGACGAAGGCAGTCAGCAGCCCCATGAACAGGGCCTGGACGGAAAAATCTTTGAGCATGGCGGACTCGTGGGCTGCAGGAGTGACGCATGGAGCATGATGGCTGCCGCAGGCGCAAGTCCGGAATCAGCGCTTTCCGTTCAACCCTTGCGGATAACCATCTTCATTCAAACCAGCCGAAGATAAAACGCCCTCGCCTGCGATCGGCAGGCAAGGGCGGCTTCTTGGCAGCTTTTGGCTGAGAAAGCTCAGATGTCGGACTGCGACGTCACAACCCGCGAAACGAGGCCATAGTCCTTCGCCTCTTCGGCAGAAAGCCAGTAGTCGCGATCCGTATCCTTGGCGATCTTGTCGAGCGGCTGGCCGGTGGCCGCCGCCATGATCCTGTTCAGGCGCTCATTCATCTTGATGATCTCGCGCGCCTGGATCTCGATGTCGGATGCCATGCCGCGCGTGCCGCCGGAGGGCTGGTGCAGCAGGAAGCGCGTGTTCGGCAGGCACAGGCGCCGCTCTTTCGGAACCGCGACATAGATCAGCGCGCCGGCCGAGGCGACCCAGCCCGTGCCGATCATCCAGACCTTCGGCTTGATGAACTTGATCATGTCATGGATGGAATCGCCGGATTCGACGTGGCCACCGGGCGAATTGACATAGATGCGGATGTCCTCGTCACTGGCTGCGGCAAGCGCCACCAGCTGCGAGCAGACCTTCTGCGCCAATTCCTGATTGATCGGTCCGTAGATGAAGATCGAACGCGACTTGAAAAGATTCGCCTCCGTTTCCTTGCCGAGCGGCAGTTCCTTCGTCTTGTCGTCCTGGTCTTCGTCGTTCATTCGAACCTCTTGGAGATGAATTCGGGTTCCTCGCACATAGTGCGACTCAATGCCTAAAACAATGCGGGAAAAACACAAGGCACCGAAGCGATGCAGATATCCTTAAGAAGCCGCGCGCCGTTCTGCAAGCCTTACTGAATTGTAACGGTGAAAGGCTTTGAAAAGCCAAAATCGGTTCCTACCTCAGCCTCACGCGGCAAACGCCGCCAGCGCATAACCCCGAAATCGGAATCGATTGTCGGAAAGGATTATGCGCAGTTTTAAATTGATAGAGCGTCCTTAGCGCGTCCTATCGGACGCGCGGCGCTCTAGATCATTAGGAGACAGGACATGTCACCGGAAGAACGCCAACTGCTGACCGCCCTCTTCGACCGCGTGCGCACCGCCGCGGCCACACCGCGCGACCGCGAGGCTGAAGCGCTGATCGACCAGGCAACGCGCGAACAGCCATCGGCCACCTATTATCTGGCCCAGGCCGTCATCGTTCAGGAAAAGGGGCTGGAGGCGGCCGCCAATCATATCAAGGAACTCGAAGAGCATATCCGCCAGCTGGAAGCCGGCGCCAGTGAACACCACCAGGCCGAACAGGGCGGCGGCTTCCTGAGCTCGATCTTCGGCAATACGCAGACCCAGCAGCCCGCGCCTGTCCCCTCCAACCCCGGCCCATGGGGCCAGGCCTCCCGCGGTTATGACGAGCCCCGTGGCTACGACCGTGATGCCCGCCAGCCGCCGCAACAGCCGTCCGGCCCCTGGAGCCAGCAGGCCTATGCGCCATCGGCCGGCGGCAGCTTCCTGCGCGGCGCGCTCGGCACGGCAGCGGGCGTTGCCGGTGGCATGCTGCTTGCCAATTCGCTGAGCGGCATCTTCGGCAACCACATGTCCTCGCTCGGCTGGGGCTCGCCCTTCGGCGCCAACCCCTTCGGCAATGCCAGTGCGCCGACCGAAGAAACCGTCATCAACAATTATTACGGCAACGATGACACCCGCCAGGCCTCGGACAACGCAAGTGACGACAAGGACGCCAACGTGCAGCAGGCCGACTACGACGATAACGACGATTACAACGACGACTCGTCTGGAGATGACGTCACGGATGCTTGACGTTTAACGGCCAAGGCGCGAGCGGCGGTTGGTTTTACATTGCCGCACCGTTGCCCGGCCTTTCGCTTAGGTTCAGGGCGTTCGTCGCTGCAATCGATTGAGAGCAATTCCAGAAAAAGTGCCTCGCGGTTTTTCGTCCGGAATTGCGTTGAAGAAAAAACATCGATTGCTCGGGCTGCGCCCGACCGCTCCTCACCCACGCCCGCGATAGGTGGCAACACCCTGCTCCGGCAGCCACACGCCTTCCGGCGGCCTGCCCGTCTGCCAGAAGACGTCGATCGGAATGCCTCCGCGCGGATACCAATAGGCGCCTATCCTCAGCCACCGGGGATCGAGCAGCTCGACGATGCGCTTGGCGATGTAGATCGAACAATCCTCGTGGAAAGCGCCGTGATTGCGGAAGGAATGCAGGAAGAGCTTCAGCGATTTCGATTCCACCAGCCATTCGCCCGGAATGTAGTCGATGACGATATGGGCGAAATCCGGCTGCCCGGTCATCGGGCAGAGCGAGGTGAATTCCGGCGCGGTGAAGCGCACAACGTAGTCGGTACCGGCATGGTTGGACGGCACTTTTTCAAGCACCGCCTCCTCCGGCGATTGCGGGGTTTCGGTTTGCTGACCCAGCATCGACAGGCTGGAAACATCGGTACTCGGCATCATGCCTCCTTGACGACTTTGACGCGGATGCCGTGAGCCTTTTCGCCCTCGGGCTCCACGTGAATTGCGATAGTGGCGCCCTCGTGCACTGCCCTGATGGCATCCTCAAGGCGATCGCATATATCATGCGCCTGTCGCACGGACATCCCGCCGGGCACCACCATGTGAAAATCGATGAAGGTGACGGTGCCCGCCCGCCTCGTCTTCAGGTCATGCACGCCGATGGAGCCCGCCGCATGGGTGGCGATCGCCTGCTTGATCGCCTCCTCTTCCTGTGGCTCGACCGCCTGGTCCATCAGCCCGCCGATCGATTGCGAGATCACCTTCCAGCCCTGATACAAGATGTTGACGGCAACGAGGATGGCAAGCACCGGGTCGAAGATCGCATAACCTGTCGCCAGCGCCAGCAGCAGGCCGACGAGCACGCCGATGGAGGTCACCACATCGGACATGATATGCTGACCGTCCGCCATCAGTGCCGCCGAGCGATGCCTGCGCCCAGTGCGGATCAGCAACCGCGCCCAGATCGCGTTGATGACGCCGGCCGCGAAATTGATCGCAAGGCCGAGGACGGGTGCATCCAGCATGCGCGGCTCGGCGAGATAACCGATCGCCTCGGTGACGATCAGCAGGGCAGCGACGACGATCAGCACGCCTTCGGTGACGGCAGACAGATATTCCGCCTTGTGATGGCCGAAGGGATGGTCGTGATCGGCAGGCTTCTGCGCATAGCGGATGACGAAGAAGGCGACGAAGGCGGCAACGACGTTGACCGAGGATTCGAGCCCGTCGGACAGCAGCGCCACCGATCCGGTCACCCACCAAGCCACCATCTTCAGGCCCATGACGCCGAGCGACAGCGGAATCCCCCACATCGCCAGCTTCCGAACCGTAAGATCGCCATTGTCACTCATATCGTTCCCCTGCGGTTGCGAATGAATTGCAGAATTCAAGCCGTTGAAACGCAAAACCGCCCACGCGAATGTCGCGCAGGCGGTTCAGTTAAGGGTGATATGGGCGATGACGGCGGATTTGTCAAAGGGGAATGACAAGTCGTTCACAGGCGTTGCCGTCTCCGGTCGGAAAGCGGCATACTGAGCGATCCCGCCGATGCTCCCTACAGCGCAGCTTTCAAGGTGGCGGGTCGGAAAATACAGGCTGCGGCCAGCGTAGAAGAGCGGCCTGCCCTGCAGGCGTCAGGGCATAAACGCCTTTTTCCATGCGCTCGAACCATCCGTAGACGTTGTCGCGCAGGATCGGGCCGGCCTTGGGCGTAAGCGCCTTCATATCCCGCGGCCGCGCCAATCCCCGCTCGAGTGCGGCGGCGCACAACAGCGCCTGCTGGCGATAGGCGGTCATGATCGGCGCCCGCGAGCCGCCGCCGACGGCCGGATCACCGCGGCGGCGCTGATGCTCCTTGACGAGGCGCGAGCGCCGCTTCGGATTGGTGCGCGGCATCGGCGAGACGGAGCTGACGATGACGCTGACCTCGCCGCCATCGGAAACGCCGAGCATGCCGATGCCGAGGCGCCGGCAGAGGTCGCGGTAGCGTCTGTCGGCCTCTCGCCCGCGCCCCTTGGCGGAAACGCGGGCCGCGATCCAGACCTCATCGCTCATCGCCGCCCGGTCGACCGCCTGCAGAAGCAGTTCGAGGTTGAAGGAGAGTTTGAGTTCGCAGACCACCACGACCGGCGGCTCGCCATCGCTCAACCCCACGAGATCGCATCCGCCGACCTCGCCCTTGACGACATAACCGGCCGCCTCCAGGAAAGCTTTAACCGGCAGGTAGAGTGATGTCTCCATGCTGAAAACCGCGCCTCAGGCGGCGTTGAGATCGGCAATCTCGCCATATCGCGCGAGCAACCGCGGCGACGACATGTCGCCGGTTTCTTCATCGACGACTACGGCATAGGCCGCCACGCCGACGAAACGCTGGGCCATCGCCGAAGCGATCTTTTCCGCGCTGACGGAGTTCGATGCCTGGCGCATTTCACCGGGCACGAGATTGCCGCGGTTCTTACGATAAGGGAGAATGATGAACTTTTCAGCATTGGCCACGGCGACGGGTTCCGATTGATCGTTCCTGAAATGTTCTGATTTGCTGGAAGAAGTCAACCGAACTCTGATGTGAACGCCGCTGACCCGCCTCTCCCCTCCCGCAAAGCAGGAAGGGAGAGGTGGAATTGCGCTCAGGCAGCTTTGGTCTTCACCTTGCGCGCCAGATGCGCCACCACATTCTCGATCATCCGCATGCCGGCATCGCCGCCGAGCGTCATGATCGATTCGGGGTGGAACTGCACCGCGGCGATCGGTTCCTTGGCGTGTTCGATGCCCATGATCGTACCGTCCTCGCTCTCCGCCGTGATGATGAATTCGCGCGGCAGCGTCGAGGGATCGGCGAAGATCGAGTGGTAGCGGCCGACGGTCACCTCTTTCGAAAGGCCAGAGAAAACGATGCCCGGCTCCAGCACGCGGATGCGCGAGGGCTTGCCGTGCATCGGCAACGCCAGATGGCGCAATTCCCCGCCATAGGCCTCGGCAAGCGCCTGCAGGCCGAGGCAGACGCCGAAGATCGGCAGATTGCGCGCCCGCGCCCTCTTGATCGTCGCTTTGCAGTCGAAATCCTTGGGGGTTCCGGGGCCAGGCGACAGCACGACGAGGTCCGGATTCAAACGGTCGAAGATTTCCTCCGGCACCGGCGTACGCACGGTCGAAACCGTCGCCCCCGTCTGGCGGAAATAATTGGCAAGCGTGTGAACGAAGCTGTCCTCGTGATCGACGAGCAGGATGTTGACGCCCTTGCCAACGCTTGCGACGTCGCGCTGGATCTTGCCGGAATTGCCGGTCTTGGCGTCTCTGATGGCGGAAAGCATGGCGGAGGCCTTCAGTTCGGTTTCTGCTTCTTCCTCATCGGGAATGGAATCGTTGAGCAGCGTCGCACCGGCGCGCACCTCGGCGATGCCGTCCTTGATGCGCACGGTGCGCAGCGTCAGGCCGGTGTTCATATCGCCGTTGAAGCCGACCATGCCGATCGCCCCGCCATACCAGGCCCGTGGGCTTTTTTCATGGCTCTCGATGAAGCGCATCGCCCAGAGCTTCGGGGCGCCGGTGACGGTGACGGCCCAGGCATGGCTGAGAAAACCGTCGAAGGCATCCATGTCGTCGCGCAGCCGTCCCTCGATATGGTCGACCGTGTGGATGAGGCGCGAATACATCTCGATCTGCCGGCGGCCGATCACCTTGACCGAGCCCGGCTCGCACACCCGGCTCTTGTCGTTACGGTCGACATCCGAGCACATGGTGAGTTCGGATTCGTCCTTCTTCGAATTCAAAAGCTTGAGGATCTGCTCGCTGTCGGCAATCGGATCGTCGCCGCGCTTGATGGTGCCCGAGATCGGGCAGGTCTCGATGCGGCGGCCGGAAACGCGCACGAACATTTCGGGCGAGGCGCCGACCAGATATTCCTGATGGCCGAGATTGATGAAGAAGGAATAGGGCGACGGATTGATCGCCTTCAGCCGCCTGGAAATATCGGAAGGCTTGCTGTCGCAGCGTTCCATGAACTTCTGCCCCGGCACGACTTCGAAGAGGTCGCCCTTGCGGAAACTTTCCTTCGCCTTGGTGACAAGATCGGCATATTCGCCCGGCCGGTGATCGCTCTTCGGCGGAATGGAATCCGTATGCTGGAAGGGGTCGGGCGCGATATCCTGGGCCTTGCCCTCGGTCGAAACGCCGCCTTTTTCGAAATCGTAACGGTCGATCCAGGCCTTGGCGGCATAATTGTCGACGACGAGGATCTCGTCCGGCAGGTAGAGCACCATGTCGCGCTGGTCGGCGGGCCGCGTCAGCTTCAGATCGATCGCGTCGAACTGGAAGGCGATGTCGTAGCCGAAGGCGCCGTAAAGCCCGAGGCTCGCATCCGCCTGCGAATAGAACAAATCGGTCACGGCGCGCAGCACGGTGAAGACCGTCGGCATCTTCGAGCGCTCTTCCTCGGTGAACACCCGGTCCGGTGTCTTGACGGTCAGGTCGAGGCGACGGGCAGAGGAAGCGCCGAGCACAAGGTCGGCCACCGTCTTCAGCCGCTCGGTTACGAAGCCGAGGATCACTTCGCCACGTTCGTTAAAGGCTTCGATCCAGACGTCGCGCCCGAAGGAGGAGATGCCGAGCGGCGGATCGACGACGGCAGTATCCCAACGCGTGTATCGGCCCGGATATTCGTAGTTCGACGAGAACACCGCACCGCGGCGCTCGTCGAGCTTGTCGACATAGGAAGAGACCGCATCGCCGTAGGGAATCGCCCGCCGCTGCCGCGTGACGGATATCCCGCCCTTGGTCTCGTAGATTTCCGCACCATCATCCCGCAGGATCGTTACCATTGTTCCACTCCGTTATCGGGGCCCGGACGACAGGCGGCCATAAAACAAAAAAGCCGCCTCGAAGTTTCGGGCGGCTCACTCGTCGTCTTTGGACACGATTGGTCGAGGCCGCCTTAGCGAACCCACCACCAAACAGCAATGTTCAAGGACTTGATCATGAAAAATTGTTAGCCTGAGATCAGCCATTGCGCAAGAGGCGATTGCGGGATCGAAAAAGGGCGGCCCGAAAGCCGCCCTCCCCCAGCCTAGAAAGCGCGATCGCGATCAGAAAGTCTTGGTGATCGACACCTTGAACGTACGGCCCGGCTCCGAATACCATTCTTGCGGCTGCGACGCAGTCACCGAGGTCAGGTTGACGTCGCGCACGGCGAGCGCGTTGTAGTGCTCCTGATCGAAGATGTTGTAGACACCCCCCTGGATACGCAGACCCTTCAACTGTTCCGGCGTCCACCATGCCGTCAGATCGACGACACCATAACCGGGCGCATCGAATGTGGTCGCAACATCGTCGTCAGGCATGGCTGCCGAGAGCGTCGAGGAAAGATCGAAACCGTAGTTGTCGTTGCTCCAACCGCCGCCGATGATCGCCTTGAAGGGAGCAACCGATCGCAAGTATTTGCCCGTATCCTCGTTGCGGCCATAGGCATAGGCAAGCGACGCATGCAGGTTGATGCCATTGTTGAATGTCTTGACGGCACTGGCTTCAATACCCGAAATTGTGGCCGCAGAAACGTTCGTGTAGTTGAACTCCGTAAAGCCGGTCGCGTCCCGGCTTGTCACCGTCTCGATAAAGTTCTGGTAGCGGGTGTGAAAAGCCGCAACCCGACCGGTAAAATCGCCCGTGTCGAAATTGGCGCCGATTTCGACGCCGCGGCCGATTTCCGGCTCCAGATCGGGATTGCCGAGCTGGGCGTAGCGGCCCGTCGGGTTATAGAAGCGGCTGTAGAGCTCGTCCACGGTGGGTGCGCGGAAGCCAACGGCCAGCTGTGCGTAAAGCTGCACGTCGGGCGTCAGGTCATATGTGGCAAGGATCTTCGGCGATAGGCCGGCTTCCGTCCGGTCGTTCAGGTCCCCGAAACGAGTAAGCCCGGTATTGCTTGCGAAACTTCCGCCGGTCGACGGATTGTAGTTGAACCAGTCGAAGCGGAAGCCGGGTGTCAACGCTAAGCCGGTATTGCCGATTTCGATCTTGTCTTCGAAGGTCAGCCCCAGGTTCTGGCTGTCGACATTGGGCACTTCCGCCTGGTTGTTCAGCGCCGGGCACGTTGTGGGCGTCGGGCAAAGTGCCCAGCTATACTGGCTCCAGCTGGAAATGCCGACGTCGAGGCCCACGCGAACGGAGTGGCTGAGACCGGAATATTCGAAATCCTTCGTCGCCGTGCCGCTGAAGCCCCAGGTTTCGTTTTCTATCTGGTTGTTACGGCCATAGGCCACATTGGCGGTCGTACGGCCCCGGCTGCCGGCTTCCTTCTTCAAATCCAGCCAATAAAGCGTTGCGCGCGCACTGCTGAAGAATGCGTCGGAAGACTGCGCCTCATAATCGTAATCGAGAGAAACGCGGTCGCGGTCGCGCAGTTCGCGGCCGTCATAATTGTCGATCCGGAAGTTGCGCGGCGTCGTGCCGCCCTGGAGCTCGCGCAGGTCGGTCTTGAGATCGCGGCGGAAGCGTTCGGCCGTCAGGCCGATGCGATGACCGCCTTCCAGCTCCTGTCGCAGCTTGAAGAGCAGGTTGTGCTGGTCGAAATCGGCGGGATCCGCCTCGGTGCGAGAGCGGCCATAGCTGTCGTTGTCGCCCATATTGTCGCGTTCATGGCCCTTGCGGTAGCCGCCCTGAAACAGGATCGACGTGTTGCCGATCTTCTTGGCAGCGGCGGCCGAGCTGGAAATGCTGCGATCCTCGCTGTCATATGTCGACTTGACGATCGCACCCCAATCCCGGCCTTCGGGAATGAGATCCTCCGGCTCGAGCGTATTGAGAACGATGGCGCCACCGAGCATGCCCGAGCCGCCCTTGCTCGAATCTGCGCCGCGCACGATATCGAGCGACGACAGCGAATCGAAATCGAAGGTATCGCCGCCGCCATTGGCGTTGGCCGGCGCGAAAGCACCCTGGCGCGAACTGTTCGAAATATACGGGATCGGAATGCCGTCAATGGTGGTCAGGATGCGAGCGCCGGAGAGGCCGCGCAGGTTGAAGCCCGCGTCGCCACGCGAGTAGTTCACACCTGCATCGACGCTGCGGCCAATATCGTCGAAATTGGTGACCTGCTTCTCTTCGAGCGTCTTGGCGGTGATCTCGGTCGCAAGCGGCGTGTCGGCGACGCTGCCCGGCGCCACGCGTTTGCCCTTGACGACGATCTTCTGCAGGACGGTGCTGTCTTCTGCGGTGGCTTGCGGCGTCGTTGCCGGAGCGCTTTGCGCGAAAGACTGCGAAACAGGAAAAACAACTGTGGCTGCCGTGCAGACCAACAAAACCGAACGCCAATGCCGGACGATCATAACCTACCCTCTAATGATGATTACCGGGCTGGCTGGTCGTGGCGCGTCAAACGCTCGAGGGGCTGGCTGGGCTTTTGCGGATGAAGGCGACGCAGAATTTCTGCCTTCTTTTTGCCGCATAAAAAACATGAGTTCTATTGTCAACATAATCCGGCGATTTATGTTGAATAATATTATCAAGTTTTAACGATCTTCCTAAACGTTGCGCATTTGCAACGAAAACCGCCCTCGCGCATTATCCCTAACTATCGGCAGCAGGGAATCGGATGCGTTGAGAAAACTTTCGATACTGGCGATCCTGATCGCCGCTACCGCCTTTCTTGCCGGCGCCCGCTTGCCCCCACAAGGTCCACTGCCCCAACCTCGGCCCGATGCCGGCGAGACGAGCAGCCCCACCTCTGTCCCGCCTGCGGAGGCGGAACCGCCCGCGCCTGAAGAGGTGCCGGCCCCTCAGCCGAAACCTGATGTAAAGGCTCCGGAGGCACCGAGCCAGCCGTCGACGCCGGGGGCCGAACCGGCCCAGCCTGCGCCGGCCGAACCCATGCAAGGCCCGCCGCTGCCCCCGGGCAAGCTTGAAAGCCCGCAGACCCCGACTGAAGAAAACAAGCCGCCAGCCGAGCAGACGCTCGAAGAACAGCATCTGACGATCGAACCCGAAAGCGACACCGAGCACGCCGAATGCACGGCCGCACTCCGGGCTTTGGGCGTCGTCTTCAAGGAAACGCCGCGTATCGATGACGGCAACGGCTGCGGCATCGACAAACCGATCATCGTCTCCGAAGCCCTGCCCGGCATCAGCCTGAAGCCGGAAGCGACGCTCCGCTGCCCGGCAGCACTCGCCCTTGCCCGCTGGATGAAGGACAGCGTCATCCCGGCCGCCTCCGCCGCCTTGCCGGAGCAGGGCCGCATCACCACCGTCAACCAGGCAACGGCCTATATGTGCCGCCTGCGTAATGGCGCCGGAACAGGCAAGATCTCCGAACATGCCCGCGGCAACGCCATCGATATTGCGAGTTTCCATTTCGAAAAGGGCGAGGATGTCGCCGTCCGCTCCCGCCGCGAGGATCCGACGCTCACCGGCGCCTTCCAGCGCACCGTCAGCGCCGCCGGCTGCCTCTATTTCACCA
Organism: Rhizobium sp. IY2; assembly: GCF_047532935.1. Taxonomy (NCBI): domain Bacteria; kingdom Pseudomonadati; phylum Pseudomonadota; class Alphaproteobacteria; order Hyphomicrobiales; family Rhizobiaceae; genus Rhizobium; species Rhizobium sp. IY2. The sequence goes on along the minus strand of NZ_JBLKNU010000001.1, from coordinate 186,103 downwards.
CCGTCCTCGACCCCGAAAGCGACGCGGCCCACGAGACGCATTTCCATCTCGACGTCATCGAGAGGAAGGGCGGCTATCGCTATTGCCACTAATCATTTCAACGAGTTGCGGTTCACGCTTGAATCAGGCCGTCGAACAGATGAGCAAGCGTTCTGAAGATCAGAACAAGCCCTCGATATAACCCTGATCGTTCAGGAAAATCCGCTCCGCCGACGGCGATTTCGGCAGGCCGGGCATCGTCATGATCTCGCCGGTGATGGCGACGACGAAGCCGGCGCCCGCCGAAAGCCGCACCTCCCGCACAGTGACGACATGGCCTTCCGGCGCCCCGCGTAGGTTCGGATCGGTGGAGAAGGAATATTGCGTCTTCGCCATGCAGATCGGCAGATTGCCGTAGCCCTGCTCCTCCCATGTCTGTAGCTGGTCGCGCACCGCCTTGTCGGCCGTCACCTCGCCGGCATGGTAGATCTTCGAGGCGACGATCTCGATCTTCTCGAACAGCGAAATGTCGTCGCCATAGAGCGGCTGGAATTTCGCTTGGCCGGATTCAGCCAGTTCCACCACCTTGTGCGCCAGTTCCTCGATGCCGGCCGAACCCAGCGCCCAGTGGCGGCAGAGGATCGCCTCGGCGCCGAGTCTTGAGACGAATTCCTTGACCGCCGCAATCTCGGCGTCGGTATCCGAGACGAAATGATTGATCGCCACGACGACGGGCACGCCGAACCGGCGCACATTGGCGACGTGCCGTCCAAGATTGGCGCAGCCCTTCTTCAACGCCGCCACGTCCTCGGTGCCGAGATTCTCCTTCTTCACCCCGCCATTCATCTTCAGCGCCCGGACGGTCGCGACGATGACCGCCGCATCCGGTTTCAGTCCGGCCTTGCGGCATTTGATGTCGAAGAATTTCTCCGCTCCGAGATCGGCCCCGAAGCCTGCTTCCGTCACCACATAGTCGCCGAGCTTCAGCGCCGTCTTCGTCGCCGTCACCGAATTGCAGCCATGGGCGATGTTGGCGAAGGGTCCGCCATGCACGAAGGCCGGATTGTTCTCCAGCGTCTGCACGAGGTTCGGCTGCATCGCATCCTTCAAGAGCACCGCCATGGCGCCGTCGGCTTTCAGGTCGCGCGCATGCACCGGCGTGCGGTCGAAGCGATAGCCGATGATGATGTCGCCGAGCCGCCGCTCCAGATCCTTGAGATCGGTGGCGAGGCAGAGGATCGCCATCACCTCGGAGGCGACGGTGATGTCGAACCCGCCCTGGCGCGGGAAACCGTTGGCGACACCGCCGAGCGAGGAGACCATGCTTCTGAGCGCCCGGTCGTTCATGTCCATGACCCGCCGCCAGGTGATGCGGCGAATGTCGATATTCTCTTCGTTGCCCCAGTAGATATGGTTGTCGATCATCGCCGCCAACAGATTGTGCGCCGAGGTGATCGCATGGAAATCGCCGGTGAAATGCAGGTTGATGTCTTCCATCGGCACGACCTGCGCATAACCGCCGCCGGCCGCCCCGCCCTTGACGCCGAAACAGGGGCCGAGAGAAGCCTCGCGGATGCAGATGATGGCTTTCTTGCCGATCCGGTTCAGCCCGTCGCCGAGCCCGACGGTGGTCGTCGTCTTGCCCTCGCCCGCCGGTGTCGGATTGATCGCAGTGACGAGGATCAGCCTGCCGTCCTTCTTGCCTGCCTGCGCCGCGATGAACTCAGCGCTGACCTTCGCCTTGTCGTGACCATAGGGAGCGAGTTGCTCAACCGGAATGCCGAGTTTCGCCCCGATCTCGAAGATCGGCTTCTTGGCAGCTGCGCGCGCGATTTCGATATCGGATTTGATGGCTGGCATGGATGTCCCCCGTCCGACCTCCGCGGACGCAGAGTCGTTGTTTTCCCCTTATCGAGATAGCGAAATATCGGCGAAGTGTGAATAGCGCCACGCCTTGCGGCAGCCACGCTGGGCGTTTATGTGGCGGTCAACGATTGCGGTTTCACAGGGTGAAAACATGAAGTCACTGGAACTCATCATTGAGCGCATCATCCTGTCGAGCCGCTGGCTCCTCGTCGCCTTCTATATCGGCCTGGTAGCGGCGCTCGCCGTCTATGCCGTTTCCTTCGCCTACAAGCTCCTGAAGATCGCCTCCGGCGTCTTCGAGCTCGACGAAGCGGAGATGATCCTTGCCATGCTCAGTCTGATCGACGCAGCCCTCGTCGCCAGCCTGATCGTCATGGTGATGATCTCGGGCTACGAGAATTTCGTCAGCCGCTTCGATGAGGCCAGTGAGGCTGACAACGAGGTTTCCTTCCTCGGCAAGCTCGATTCAGGCAGCCTGAAGATCAAGGTCGCCTCCTCGATCGTCGCCATTTCCTCCATCCATCTGCTGCAGGTCTTCCTTAATGCCGACAAATATGCCGACGGCAAGATCATGTGGCTGACCTTCATGCACCTCGCCTTCGTCGCCTCCGCCGTCATGCTCGGCTTCCTGGAGAAGCTGATGAGCGTGACGTCGAAAAATGATTTGAAGGACAAGGGGTAAAGGGACGACGAACTGATTGTCCCACGTCAGTGAGTGGGCACACCGGCGTTCTTTTCCGCATCAATTCGAGGCCGCAGCAACAGGAGCGATCTCTGCCTCAGCTTTTCTGGGGCATCGAAGACTTTCCTTGGCATCGGGTCCACATAGGCGATCACCGGGCTCATCACCGTAAGGGATGATCCCGTTGACGATGCCAAGCTCGAGCGCCTGAGAACGAGGAATATTCTTTCGCTCAATCGAGGTCGCGAGCATCATCGTCTCGAAAGACTCGGCATTAACGCCCATCTCGTCGAAATAGGCGAAGAATTTCCTATCTTCAGCCGTCGTGGGTCTGACAAGGCCGATATCGGAATATCCGACAATCCGCGGCGTTCCGCTCATCAAGACGAGAGTACAGGTCGAAAGGCAGTATGCACCGCCGGCAGAGACCTCCCCCTCCGTCGGACCGCTTTTGGCCATGCTCGCCTTGCAACGCGGATCGAGCGTCGGGCAGTTCGGCAACCGCGTTCTGCCAATCGAGGTCTCCAGACCTGCCGCACGGATCACACGCCCCATCGCGAAAGCCGCATCCATGTCCCCGCCATTGGACTGAAGAACGAGCGGCAGCTTTCTTTCGCCGAGCGTCTTCAAGATTGCCGCCAGCCGAGCCGGGGTATCCGGCGTGATGTCTCCTTCCGCAGAAATCCACTGCGTGCACTCCTCCTGGCAATTGCCATGATACATCAGGAGAAAGTCCATCGGCAGGGTTGTCGGCTGTTTCTCGCTTGTGTCTGCAGTTGCGGGCGCCCCAGCCGCTTCGACCGCCGAATGGCCGTGGCAGGCGGCATCAGTGGCTGCACCCGCCACGCAGAGCGGCATGCCCGGCCACTCATTGTAAGCCAGCATGTCGGTGTTCAGCCCCATGCGAAGTGCATCTGCTGGCGGTACGATAGTGATGCGATCAGGAGGGGTACTCATCATCAAACCGATCAGATCGGCACTGACGCCCATCTCCTTCAAATAGCCCGTCAGGGCAGCGGCCGCCTTCTTTCCAAGTTTAGTGGAACTACTCTGCCCCGCGGATTTGCGTCCAACCTCCTTGCGGGAAATTTCCGTCTTCTTGCCATTCACGATCTTGTATTCGATGCGATAGGAGACACGCTCTCTCTTGTAGACGGTCGTGATCTGATGGACACCGATGAAAGCCCATTGCGACGAGACGCGCGAGGTACCGCCGGCGAAAGCCAGAGGACATGCGGAAAAGCAGTATGCGCCATCCGAATAGGTGACGCCGACCGAGCTGCCATCCTTTTCGATAGCGGCGGCGCAGCGCGTATCGTCCGCTGGGCAATCCTTCAGTCGCGTGCCTCCTACGGCTGTTTCCAGACCGGCCTTGCGGATGATCCGGCCCATCGCATAGGCAGCATCGACCTCACCACCTTCCGACTGAAAGACCACCGGCAATTTCCGATCCCCGATTTTCTTCAGAATTTTTCGGAGCTGGCCGGGAGTATCGGTGGTTATGCGCCCCTCTGCCGATATCCATTCAGGACAGTCTTCCATGCAGAGGAGGCTTCGTACGATGATGAAACGCATTGGCGCCTGCCCCGCCTGCTTCTTCTTCTCGGCAGCCTGTGAGATCGCGGCACCGATCGGCAAGCTCAAAAATAACAGGGCCAGTAATATAAGGAAAAACAGATGCTTGCTAAAAACAAAAATTGCAAAGCGCACGATTAAATCGCCTCAGTTATACATGAGAATACGATTAGCAATTGCACCGAACCGCAGCAAGCCAGATTTCGCTGGTGTTACCGCCCAACCTCTTTCCCGAAGTGATTCTCTTCCTGTCCGGCTGCGTGAGATCCATCGCTCTGCGGCCACGCGGGAGCCAAAGATACCGCAACGCTATTTTTGCAAGTCGAAACTCAACCAAGACGCGATCTACTGTGACTAATTTTTCACAATTTGAATGAATCGGCTTGCGCCAAGTCGGTTGGGACTAGCATCCCGCCGCCTTTCTGTGTTTGATAGCGGTAACATTGGGGCTGCCGGAGGCGTACAAATGTCTTACATGACTACCTCTGAAAGACAGTCATTGCTTTCGGCAGAGCTTGCGACTGCACGAACACGTGGCCTCTTTGCACAGGCGCTCGGCAGAATCTCCACAGCCTTCGGATTGTCGCATGCGACGCTGATGCACGCCCCTTCTCCCGAAGACCTTCTTTTGAAACCGCTGCTGATCGAGAGTTCGCTTCCGGCCGCCTATGTCAGGGAGTTTGATCGCGCCCACATGATGCGCGGTTGTCCATTTGGCGTGCGGCTGAGAGAGTCCGCTGTGCCGCCGGTCTGGCACCTCAACGACACCGTCAATGGTCAGGCCTTTCCTGCCGAACTGCGTGCCCTGATGCTGCGCCATGCCATACCGGCAGGCGTCGCCATGCCGACCATCGCAGCCGATGGCCAACGGTTGGTCTTCTGGTTCTGCGGCGACCGCGCCGCACTCGGCCAGAGCGAGATCAATGAGTTGGCAATGATCATTCTGCATGCACTCGATGCATACAATGCAGTCAAACGCAACGAGGAATGCGCGCATAACGCGCTGTCGACTCGCGAACTAGAAGTTGTACGCTGGACTGCCCAAGGCAAAACCTCGATCGAAATCGGCCAGATCCTGGCGCTCTCGGACCATACGGTGAACGCCTATATGACGAACGCGATCAAAAAACTCGATTGCGTCAACCGCACCCAGTTGGTAGCTAAGGCAATTCGATTGAAGCTGATCAACTGAGGCATCAGAAGAGAGTCGGCACGTCGTCCCGTGATCTGGGGGAATCGTGTCTCTTCGTTTCGAACAGCCCGTCATTGACAAGACAGCGCAATCCCGCGCCCACATCGGCATCACCGATGCGGAAATTGTCCAGATGCTTGCTGCCTATCGCCTTTTCGGCTTCTGGCGCATCGACATCGAGACTGGACATTTCTTTGCAAGCGAGGATGTGCACACGATCTTCGATCTCCCCTACAGCGACGGCCCCGTCAATCTGACAGAGCTGATGTCGCGCATTCATGAGGAGGACCGCAGCCTCATCGCTCAAACCTTCGAAGAGGCGAGCCTTCACCGCGCCGGTTTCCATTTTGTCTATCGTGTCGACAACCGGCTTGGCGGCTACAAGGTGGTGCGCAGCGTCGGCCGCTTCCGTGACGATGAAAGTGGCAGCGGCATCGTCGGCATCACCTACGAATTCGTCGAGAAACTGCGTGTCGTCGGCTTCGAGGACAACACGGCGTCTCGCTGACTCGACAGCGATAACGCCTGATTAGCTTGTCTGTTGGACGCGCGGGATTAGCGGTCGAGCACCGAGCGGATTTCGACGAGGTTCGAGCGCACCCTCAGAATATAAAAGCCCATGGTGGCGAGATGGCTCGGCATGATCCAGCCATCCTCGCGCCCGTTCGAGATGATCGCCGGCTGGATGCGCAGCGCCGCCTGGAACTGTCGCATGGTCCCGCCCCAGATCGCTCCGAGATTGCGCTCCGACACAACTTGCGAGAAATCGGCCTGGGCAGCCGCCATGATCGCGTAATAGCCGTAGAGCTGGCCGTAGGCGAACCAGAACCGGTCGTCGGCGCGGGTATCGAACCAGCCGCGATTGTGGTTTTCCGAGCGCTCGGCAAGCATATCCGAGGTGCCGCCGAGATCGTTGGCGATGCGGTCGATGAACTGCACCAGATTGTCGGCACGGCCATCGAAAATGGCGTTACAGAGGGCGAGATCAGTGTTGAACTTGCGCAGGCTGCCGATCGCCGAGCGGTAATAGGAAGGCGTCGGCGTCTTCGGCCCGAAGGGATTGAACCCGAAATACCAGCTATATTCGTCGAACTGCAGATTGCCCCGCGCGCGCTGCAAGTCGTTGTTGATACCCGATGTACCGCGCACGCGCCCGAGCGTGTCGACAAGCTCCACCGAGGTCCGCCGGACCGCCTGGTTGACGCCGCGCTGGAACGACGCCTTGTTGTCGAGGAAGGGCGTGTGATCCCAGTCGATGCCGAAGAAGCCCATCTTGTAGAGCAGCATGGAGGAAATCCATGCGTTCTGGTTGACATTGAAATCGGTCAGATCGGCCGCGACGTCGACGATCGCCGAGCGCTGGCAGGTCTTTGGCGCGGTCGCATCGGCTCCTTCAGCGACCGGCACGTCCTGCCCGGCGGCAACCTTGCGTTCGGAAAGCCGGTACTGGTCGACGAAGGCGGTGTTGAAATTCGTCCAGATCTGCGTCTGCCAGAAGAAATAGCCGTAAAGCACGACGAACAGCGCCACGAATGCGATGACCGGCAATCGGATCATCCAGCTCCGGCGCTGATACCAGCCATGCGCGGCAAGAAAAGGCCAGAAGGCCCAAGCGGCAAACAGGCGGGCCCAGCGGCCGATCGTCTGGCCGATCAGCCTGAAAAAACCGGCAATCCCGTCAAGCATCGTCGTCTCCTGTCAGGGCGAGGCGAACATCGGGACATTGCCGCCCCGCTGCTTCCACATATGCGCTCGATGGCCCGAGCACAACAACAGCCTCTCGATTTTTCGGATTGAAGTTATGGCGAAAAAGGGCGCGCAACGCGCCCGGCGATCAGGAACGCAGGAAAGGCAGGTTGAAACGGAAGGACCTGCGCGCCGTGTCGATCAAAGGCGCTCCCAATGTCGCCGGCGGCGGCTCGGCATAGGTCGGAAACCGCCTGGCGAATTCGAGATCGGCGCGGCTCTTGCGTCGCTCCAGATCCTGGGCGACCAGCATGCCCTTTTCGAACAGCCGGATCGGCGCGGCGATATCGGGAAAGAGTTCCGGCTTGATCCGCATCTTCATGCCCGGCCGGTCGGTATCGACCTGCGCCTGGTAGATGATCAGCCGCTCCTCGACATCGATCATCAGCTTGCGCAGCAGCACGTTGCAGGCGGCGATCCGGCCGTTCAGCGAATCGACAAAAGCCTGGAACAGGCCGATGAAGCGCTCGCGCCGCTGGCTATCGTCGCGCATCTCGTGCTCGCCGGCGGAAATCCGCTCGGCCTCCGCCTTCAACGCCCGCCGCTCCGCCTCCATCTGCTCCCAATGCGCCCTGTTGCCATAGACGCCGATACGGCCCTGCGTCGTCAGCGCCTTGGCATTGAGCTCCTTCATCTTGAGGCGGGCGATATCGATGGAAACGACCAGCCGGCGCCGCTGCTCGACAATGTCGACGAGGCTGAGTTCGGCCGCCTTGTGCCGTTCGGTGAGCAAGGCGCGCTGGCCGGCGATCAGCCTGGCGAGCGCGTCCGATTTCGCCAAAAGATCGAGCAGCCGTTCGATGACGGGCGCCTCACGTACACGTGAGGTATACATGCGCCACATCCGCTGGCGCGACAGCCAGCCGGCCATCTTCTCGCGCAGCGTCAGCCCCCGGAAGCTGTCGAGATCGGCCGAAACCTCGGCCGTCAGCCGGTCGAGGGCAAAGACCAGCTCGGCCAGTTGGGCGTCGAGCCCCGCAGCATCGGCGATATGGGCCTGGAAGCGGACATTCTGCTCGATGAAGATCTCGTCGGCCGACCGTGTTTCGTCACCGCTAAAGGCGCCGATCGCAGCCACGCAATAGGCTCCCTCCGCCGCAATGCTCTCGGCAAGTCTGCCTGCGACTTCGTACTGGCCGTCGAATGGCGGGGGTTTGCGCACCTGATCTCTCCAGGGAATCTCCTGCTCAAGCTAGTCGCTTGCGGCGCCAAAGAAAACAGGCAGCTTCGCGGCTTCAGACCGGCTCGGCGATCCAGGCACCGTTCATCGCGTCGTCCCAATGCCTGCGGCAGAGCGAGACATATTTCTCGTTTCCGCCGACATCGATCTGCGCGCCTTCGTGCAACACTTTTCCCTCTGCGTCGTGTCGCACCACCATCGTCGCCTTGCGCCCGCAATGGCAGATGGTGCGCACCTCGCGCATTTCGTCGGCGATCGCCAGCAGTTCCTGCGAGGCCGGAAACAGCTTGCCCTGGAAATCGGTTCTCAGCCCGTAGACCATGACGGGGATACCGAGCCTGTCGACGACCCTGGCAAGCTGCCAGACATGGACAGGCGTCATGAAATGCGCCTCGTCGACGAAGATGCAGGATATCGGCGCCCCTTCGCCGCTCAACGTCGCGACCAGCCGAAACAGATCCTCGTGCGGCTCGAAGGGAATGGCGCTCGCCTCCAAGCCGATCCGCGAACCGATCACGCCCCGGCCCGCGCGCTCGTCGAAAGCGGCGATCAACTGCACGGTGCGCATGCCGCGCTCCTGATAATTATAGGAGGCCTGCAGCAGCATCGTCGACTTGCCGGCATTCATCGTCGAGTAGTTGAAATAGAGTTTTGCCATCCGATTTCTCCTTAATCGGCTTATTGAAAGCTCGGAATGGCAAAGAAAAGCCCCGTGGCGGCGATAATCACAGGAATCCACGCTCAAAAACCGCCGAAAGCCCCGAAAACAGGGCGTCGCGAAAAAATCCGCCGACGTCGCAATCGCATGGGTCGATACGACGCAAACGCACTGAGGTCGCTTGTCAAACTCGGTTATTGATGGTTGGCTTGGGAACTTAAAGACTGGGAGTCTAAAATGAAAACAACAAGCACATTCAAACTCGTCACTGCAACTGCCGTCGCCGCCCTCTCCGTTGCGACCGCCGCCTTCGCCGCAGATCCAGACAGCTGCTCTACGGTGCATTTCTCGGATGTCGGCTGGACTGACATCACTGCCACCACCGCCACCGCATCCGTCATTCTGAAGAGCATCGGCTATCAGACCGATGTTAAGGTCCTTTCGGTGCCGGTCACCTACACCTCGCTGAAGAACAAGGACATCGACATCTTCCTCGGCAACTGGATGCCGACACAGGAAAAGGATGTCCGTCCCTACCTCGACGATAAGTCGGTCGAATCCTTCGGCCCCAACCTTGTCGGCGCCAAGTACACGCTCGCCACCAACGCCAAGGGCGCCGAGCTCGGCATCAAGGACTTCAAGGACATCGCCGCTCACAAGGACGATCTCGACGGCAAGATCTATGGCATCGAGCCTGGCAATGACGGCAACCGCCTCGTCATGGACATGATCGAAAAGAACACTTTTGACCTGAAGGATATGGAAGTCGTCGAATCCTCCGAGCAGGGCATGCTCGCTCAGGTCGCGCGTGCCGACAAATCCGGCAAGCCCGTTGTCTTCCTCGGCTGGGAACCCCATCCGATGAACACCAACTTCAAGCTGACCTACCTCACCGGCGGTGACGATATCTTCGGTCCGGATTTCGGCGGCGCCAAGGTCTACACCAACGTGCGGGCCGGTTACCTCGACGAATGCCCGAATGTCGGCGCGATGCTGAAGAACCTGACGTTCTCCCTCGACATGGAGAACCACATCATGGGCAAGATCCTCAACGACGGCAAGGAGCCGGAGGCTGCGGCTTCCGAATGGCTGAAGGCGAACCCCTCGGCGATCGAACCCTGGCTTGCGGGCGTCAAGACCCGTGACGGCAAGGGCGACGCGCTGGCGGCCGCCAAGACCGGCCTCGGTCTCTGATGACATGAACGGGGCGGCTCGCCGCCCCGTTTCATTTTTGTCCGATTGTTGTTTTTCTGGATAGGCGCGCCCCTTGAATTGGATCACCGAATTTAAGATTCCCGTTGGCCCCTGGGCCAAATCCTTCGTGGATTGGCTGACCTCGAACGGCGAATGGTTCTTCAACCAGATCGCCTTCCTGCTATCGAGCGCCATAGACGGCCTGCTCTTCGTGCTGCAGAAGCCTCATCCGCTGATCGTCATCGCTGCCATCACCGCCATCGCCTTCTGGCTGCACCGGTCGATCGCGGTCGCCGTCTTCACCTGTCTCGGGCTGCTGCTCATCGTCAACCAGGACTATTGGAAGGAGACGACGGAGACGCTCGCCCTCGTGCTCGCCGCCACCTTCGTCTGTATGGTGATCGGCATTCCGCTCGGGATTGCCGCCGCCCGCCGCCCTTGGGTCTATGCCGCCATGCGCCCGGTGCTCGATCTCATGCAGACCATCCCGACATTCGTTTATCTGATCCCGGCGCTGATCCTGTTCGGCCTCGGCATGGTGCCCGGGCTGATCGCCACCGTCATCTTCGCAATCCCCGCACCGATCCGGCTGACGCGGCTCGGCATCATCTCGACGCCGCCTTCGCTCGTCGAAGCCGCCGTCGCTTTCGGCGCGACGCCGATACAGGTGCTACGCAAGATCGAGCTTCCGTTCGCCACGCCGCAGATCATGGCGGGCCTCACCCAGACCATCATGCTGTCGCTGTCGATGGTCGTTATCGCCGCCCTTGTCGGCGCTCCCGGGCTTGGCGTGCCGGTCGTCCGCGCGCTGAATACCGTCAATATCGCCAAGGGTTTCGAGGCGGGTTTCTGCATCGTCATCCTGGCGATCATTCTCGACCGGATGTTCCGCACGGCGGGTGAAGGAGGCGGCGCATGACCGCGGTAAGCTTTAACAATGTCAGCATCATCTTCGGCGACCGGCCGGAAACCGCGCTTGCCATGGTCGACCAGGGCAAAACGCGCGACGAAATCGGCGCCACGACCGGCCTGGTGCTAGGTGTCGCCAATGCCTCGCTGACGATCGAGGAGGGCGAGATCCTGGTGCTGATGGGCCTTTCCGGCTCCGGCAAATCGACGTTGCTGCGCGCCGTCAACGGGCTCGCGCCCGTGGTACGCGGCGATGTCGCAGTCTCGGCCGCCACCGGCTCCGTCAACCCCTACAAATGCAATGCCAAAGCCCTGCGCGACCTGCGCACCCACACCGTCTCCATGGTGTTCCAGCAGTTCGCCCTCCTGCCCTGGCGCACCGTCGCCGACAATGTCGGCTTCGGTCTCGAGCTCGCGGGCATGCCGGAGGCCGAACGCAAGGTCCGCGTCGGTGAGCAGCTCGAACTCGTGAACCTGACGAAATGGGCGGACCGCAAGGTCAACGAACTGTCAGGCGGCATGCAGCAGCGTGTCGGCCTTGCCCGCGCCTTTGCCACCGGCGCCCCGATCCTGCTGATGGACGAGCCCTTCTCGGCACTCGACCCATTGATCCGCACCCGCTTGCAGGACGAACTCCTGGAGTTCCAGCGGCGGCTGAAGAAGACCATCCTCTTCGTCAGCCATGATCTCGACGAGGCCTTCCGCATCGGCAACCGCATCGCCATCATGGAGGGCGGCCGCATCATCCAGTGCGGAACGCCGCATGACATCGTCAAGAACCCGGCCGACCAGTATGTCGCGGATTTCGTGCAGAACCTCAATCCGATCAATATGTTGACGGCGGCCGACGTGATGCAGCCCGGCCTCGGCCAGACTGCCGCCGGCATGAGCGTCAGCGCCACGGCCCGTGCCGCGACGCCACTCGTCGATGTCCTCGATGCCCTTGCCCGCCAGCCGGGCAGTATCGGCATCGTCGAGAACGGCGCGATCGTCGGCACCATCTCGGCCCAGGATATCGTCGCCGGCCTCACCCGCCATCGCCGCAAGCAGGACGCTTGATGTTTTCCGTCCGCTTTGCCACAAAGCGGATATGAAAGATCAACCCTCGCCCTTACGCGAAACCGACGACGAGGCCCGCAAGCTCGCCCGCGTGCTTCTGCGCTCCGCGCGGCACGCGGCGATTGCCGTTCTCGACCCCGAGACCGGCTTTCCCTTCGCCAGCCGCGTGCTGGTCGCGATCGACATCGACGGCACGCCCGTCATCCTGGTTTCGAGGCTGTCGGCCCATACCAGGGCGCTCGGCAGCGACCCGCGCGCCTCGCTCCTGACCGGCGAGCCCGGCAGGGGCGATCCCCTCGCCCACGGGCGTCTGACGACCCAATGCCTGGCGGAAGCCGTCGAGCGCGGGCACCCGTTTTACGAACGTATCCGCACACGTTTTCTCGATCGCCACACCAAGGCGAAGCTCTATATCGACTTCCCTGATTTCCTCTTCTTCCGTCTCAAGCCGGAGCAGGCCAGCCTCAATGGCGGCTTCGGCCGCGCCTACCAGCTCGATGGCAACGATCTGATAATCCAGTCGGCCGCGAATGAGGAGATCGCCGCCGCAGCGACGGCAGCAGTGCGAGATTTAGTAGAACGTCACCCCGATGTGGCCGAAAGGCTCGCTGACCGCCTAAAGGCGCCGGAATCGGGTTCTTGGCGTATTTGTGGTATCGATTCCTCAGGTTTCGACATGATTTCCGGCGATTTTCTGCTGCGACACGAGTTCGAAACCCTCGCTGTGGATGCCGATCACATTTGTTCAAACATATCTAAAATAGCATACTCGATACCTTAAATTTAGGTATATACAATCTTCGACCCCAGTTGCTAGTTTTTGGCATCAGTCAAAATCTCGGCTGAGGGGCCAGTGCCAGCACGCATGATGTACGTTTCGCATTAGGAAGATAACATATGGAAACCTCTGATTTGGCCGATCACACGAACGTGGCGGCAGCTTTATTGTCGGCCATGGCCAACCCGAAGAGATTGCTGATCCTGTGCAGCCTCGTGAAGGGCGAAGTCGCCGTCGGTGTGCTGGCGACGCAGGTCGGCCTCAGCCAGTCGGCTCTCTCTCAGCACCTGTCGAAACTGCGCGCTCAAAAGCTGGTCAAGACCCGACGGGACGCACAAACCATCTACTATTCGAGCACCTCCGAGCCGGTCATGAAAATTCTGGCAACGCTCGAAGATATCTACCTCGTGCAAAACAGGAATAGATCCGCCGCTTGATGATAGCGCTGACATGAATGTCGGCCGATGCCCTGCCGCAAGGGGATGTTCCCGGAGGCGTGGCAGCGATATTTCAGCACCTGAACATTAATGGCACGACCGGCAAATTTGCGATTTGCCGGTCGTGCTTTTTTCTTGAAAGCCATATTCTTCCTGCTCCCCTCACCGGAAAGACTTGCAGCATGACCGCGCCGAGGCGCTCGCCCGTGATCGAGCGAAGCAGCTTGAGCCTGCCGTCAGGAGGGGCTCCGGGACTTTTCCCGTTGACGCCTTGGGAAGCCCTGATAATTTGACCGGGCAGTAAAAATATGGGCGAGAAGCCCCCGGGAAAGGGCCGTCAGCGGCCAGGAGAACAGCATGTCCAACCGCCTCAACGCACCGAACGATCTTCGCGCCTTCTGGATGCCGTTTACGGCAAACCGCCAGTTCAAGAAGGAGCCGCGTTTGTTCGTCGGCGCCAAGGACATGTATTATACGACCCATGACGGCCGTCAGGTGCTGGACGGCACGGCTGGCCTCTGGTGCGTCAATGCCGGCCACTGCCGCCCGAAGATCACCGAGGCGATCCGCGAGCAGGCCGGCGAACTCGATTACGCGCCGGCCTTCCAACTCGGCCACCCCAAGGCCTTCGAACTGGCAAACCGGCTGGTCGATATCGCCCCGGAAGGCCTGAACCACGTTCTCTACACCAATTCCGGTTCTGAATCCGTCGAGACGGCGCTCAAGGTGGCGCTCGCCTATCACCGGGTGAAGGGCAATGGTTCACGCTTCCGCCTGATCGGCCGCGAGCGCGGCTATCACGGCGTCAATTTCGGCGGCATCTCGGTCGGCGGCATCGTCACCAACCGCAAGATGTTCGGCACGCTTTTGACCGGCGTCGATCACATGCCGCACACCCACCAGCCCGGCAAGAACAGCTTCACCCGCGGCGAGCCCGAGCATGGCGGCGACATCGCCACCGAACTCGAGCGTATCGTCACTCTGCATGACGCCTCTACCGTCGCGGCCGTCATCGTCGAGCCGGTGGCCGGCTCCACCGGCGTCTTGATCCCGCCGAAGGGCTACCTGCAGAAGCTGCGCGAGATCTGCACCAAGCATGGCATCCTTCTGATCTTCGACGAGGTCATCACCGGCTTCGGACGCCTCGGCGCCCCCTTCGCCGCGCAATATTACGACGTCAAGCCTGACATGATCACCGCCGCCAAGGGGTTGACCAATGGCGTCATTCCGATGGGCGCCGTCTTCGTCACCTCCGAGATCCATGATGCCTTCATGAACGGCCCGGAGCACATGATCGAGTTCTTCCACGGCTATACCTATTCCGGCAACCCGATCGCGTCTGCCGCAGCACTCGCCACGCTCGACACCTACAAGGAAGAGGGTCTGCTGACACGCGCCGCCGAGCTCTCCGACTACTGGGCCGATGCTCTGCACTCGCTGAAGGACTGCCCCAATGTCATCGACATCCGCAACACCGGGCTGATCGGCGCGATCGAACTCGACCCGATCGCCGGCGAACCGACCAAGCGCGCCTTCACCGCTTTCCTGAAAGCCTATGAAAGCGGCCTGCTGATCCGCACCACCGGCGATATCATCGCGCTCTCTCCGCCACTGATCATCGAGAAGCAACACATCGACGAGCTCTTCGGCAAGCTGCGGACGATCCTGCAAAACAACATCTGAAAAAGCTCGCAAGCTTCCGGCAACAGCGCCTGCGTCGCGCGTCAGAAAAGAGGCGCGGCGCTGTAAGCCCGTGCAGGCCCTTTTGTTGCGAAGATGGATGGATTTCAGTTCACGGCGGCGACGGAAAGGCAGAGGGCGAATTTCTTCAGGAGCCGGCGATCAAAATGCCCTTCATTGCCAAGCATCCACTTCAATGCCTGGCTCGCGCTCCATGGCGCTCTGTACGGCCGCACGGAGGTGATGGCGTCATAGACGTCGCAAATCGCGGCAAGGCGCGAATGGAAGCTGACCTGCTCTTCGGAAAGCTTGCGGGGATAACCCTTGCCGTCGATACGCTCATGATGGTTGAGGCAGACGTCTAGAACGATCTCCGATATGCCTTCCTGGCGTGACAGGATTGCGTGTCCCTTTTCCGGATGATCGCGGATCATCTTGATCTCGTCCTCGTCCAAGGGACCTTCCTTGTTCAGTATCTCGAGCGGAATTTCGAGTTTACCGACATCGTGCAGCAATCCCGCCGTGCCGAGCGCCTGCACGGTAGCCTCGTCAAGCCCGAGATGACGGCTGAAAAGGATCATCAGCGCACTCACCGAAATGGAATGCAGGAATGTCGCTTCGTCCCTGGATTTCAGACGCGTAACGCTCAAAAAGACAGTGGGATTCTGATCTATCGACTTGGAGACCGAGGAAATCACCGGAGCCACCTGATCTATGCTGATCCCGTCGCCGTGCTGGAGTCGACCAAAAACACTTTCCAGCACCTGCACGGATTTCTGGATGGTCTCGCGTGCCGCCTTGGTATCGATCTCGATATTGCCGCCCGGCAGGCCATCAATGTCGAGGCCTCTGCTGGTGTTGATGATAACACCTGTCATGCCGCTCTTGCGAAGCTTCTGGGCATCGATTTCACGGCGCAGGAGAAATCTTCGTTTAGACAGAAGAGGATCCTGCCAGGCACCCTCGATCGCCTCTACAAACATTCCGGTGCGCACCTGTCTGGCTTCGACCCGCTTGAGCATCCAGCTCTCTATTCCTGAAAATATCTCTCTGTTTATTTCGACCGCTCTTTTGCATCGCAGCAATATATGCGCGCACAATGGTTCTACACTAACTGGTAGAATCAAGTGTTAATCTCAAAGCGGAATTCGAATAGTCAGACAGATAGAGAGCTCCCGCGAAATTCGGGAGGGTTCATCGGCGCGCCGCTGACGCGGGGTACCGGCACCAAGAAAAAATGGAAAACGGCGCCGAGATCGATGATTTTTCGACGATTCGCGCCGAATCGGCTCGATTTTCGTTTCATTTTGTTATCATCTTGCGGAATCTCACCAAAATTCCTAGAAATCTTGGCGTTGCGCCCGTTCGAGCCAAACATGGCCGGAGGGCGCATTGATCGCGCCGATATCGATCGTCCTTGGCACGGCCTGAGGGTCGTTGAACGATCCGGAAAAACCGGCGCGGCACCTCATCGTGGGTCGAATGACCCCATCCAAGGAGACAGACAATGACCCTCAAGACATTGACGGCGACCCTCGTCGCGTCACTCGCCTTTGCGCCGCTCGCCCATGCCGATATCACCATCGGCCTGATCGCGCCGCTGACCGGCCCCGTCGCGGCCTATGGCGATCAGGTGAAGAACGGCGCTCAGACCGCCGTCGACGAGATCAACAAGAAGGGCGGGATTCTCGGCGAGAAGGTCGTCCTCGAACTGGCCGACGATGCCGGCGAACCGAAACAGGGCGTTTCCGCCGCCAACAAGGTCGTCGGCGACGGTATCCGTTTCGTTGTCGGCCCGGTGACCTCGGGCGTCGCCATCCCGGTTTCGGACGTGCTTGCTGAAAACGGCGTGCTGATGGTCACTCCGACTGCGACGGCCCCTGACCTGACCAAGCGCAGTCTCACCAACGTGCTGCGCACCTGCGGCCGCGACGACCAGCAGGCCGAAGTCGCCGCCCAATATGTGCTGAAGAATTTCAAGGACAAGCGCGTCGCCATCGTCAACGACAAGGGCGCCTACGGCAAGGGCCTTGCCGACGCCTTCAAGGCGACGCTGAACGCCGGCGGCATCACCGAAGTCGTCAATGACGCGATCACCCCAGGCGACAAGGATTTCAGCGCGCTCACCACCCGCATCAAGTCCGAGAAGGTCGACCTCGTCTATTTCGGCGGTTATCACCCGGAAGGCGGTCTGCTCGCCCGCCAACTGCATGACCTCGCCGCCAACGCGACGATCATCGGCGGCGACGGCCTCTCCAACACCGAATTCTGGGCAATCGGCACGGATGCCGCCGCCGGCACCATCTTCACCAATGCCTCGGACGCCACCAAGAACCCGGACTCCAAGGCCGCAGCCGAGGCGCTCGCCGCCAAGAACATCCCGGCCGAAGCCTTCACCCTGAACGCCTATGCCGCCGTCGAAGTGCTGAAGGCTGGCATCGAGAAGGCCGGCAGCGCCGAGGATGCGGAAGCCGTCGCGACCGCGCTGAAGGGCGGCCAGGAGATCCCGACCGCCATCGGCAAAATCACCTACGGCGAAACCGGCGACCTGACCTCGCAGAGTTTCTCGCTCTACAAATGGGAAGCCGGCAAGATCGTTGCTGCCGAATAAACCATCGCTGACCGTCGACGACCGGGCGCCCTTACGGCGCCCGGTTTCGTTTTGCGGCACTCGCTTGTGGCGGCAGATCGGTTATAAGTTTCGGAATCGGTTGCAATGTGAGCAATGCCATGACCACCAAGCTCGAACGTCTCATCGACCAGGGCGTCGGCCGCGTGCCGGCCGATATCGTGCTGAAGGGTGGCCGCTTCTTCGATCTCGTCACCGGCGAACTCGTCCTCTCCGACATTGCCATCGGCGCCGATCGCATCGTCGGCACCTCAGGCAATTATGATGGCGAGACCGAGGTCGATATTTCGGGCAGGATCGTCGTTCCCGGCTTCATCGACACGCATCTGCACATCGAATCCTCGCTGGTGACGCCGCATGAATTCGATCGCTGCGTCCTGCCCTATGGCGTCACCACCGCGATCTGCGATCCGCACGAGATCGCCAATGTGCTCGGAAGCGCCGGCATCGAATTCTTTCTCGAATCGGCGCTGGAGACGATCATGGACATCCGCGTCCAGCTCTCCTCTTGCGTTCCAGCGACCCATCTCGAAACCTCCGGCGCCGATCTGCCGATCGAGCGCCTCCTGCCCTACCGCCACCATCCGAAAGTCATCGGCCTTGCCGAATTCATGAATTTCCCCGGCGTGATCCACAAGGATCCTGTCTGCATGGCCAAGCTCGAGGCCTTCCAGGGCGGCCATATCGACGGTCACGCGCCGCTGCTGTCCGGCAACGACCTCAACGGTTACCTCTCGGCCGGCATCCGCACCGAGCACGAATGCACGACGGCCCGCGAAGCACTGGAAAAGATCCGCAAGGGCATGCATATCCTCGTGCGTGAAGGTTCGGTATCCAAGGATCTCGCCGCGCTGATACCCATTATCACCGAGCGGCTGTCGCCCTATCTGGCGCTCTGCACCGACGACCGCAATCCGCTCGATATCGCCGAACAGGGCCATCTCGATCACATGATCCGCACGGCGATCGCAAGCGGCGTCGAGCCCCTGGCGATCTACCGCGCCGCCTCGATCTCGGCGGCCCGCGCCTTCGGCCTCAGGGATCGCGGTCTGGTCGCGCCGGGCTGGCGCGCCGATCTTGTGGTTCTCGACAGCCTGGAAAATTGTCGCGCCGACATGGTCTTCTCCGCCGGCCGCCGGGTCACCGATGCACTCTTTTCCTCGCGCAAACCGGTTGCTCCGATCGGCCTCGACAGCGTCAAGGCCCGGCCCGTCAACGCCGCCCATTTCGGCGTGCCGGTCGCCGAGGGTGAAACGCCTGTCATCGGCGTCATGCCGGGCAAGATCATCACCGAACATCGCCGCTACCGCCTGCCGGTCAGCGGCAACGAGACGACGGTCGATCTTGCCAACGATATCATCAAGGTCGCCGTCATCGAGCGCCATGGCAAGAACGGCAACCATGCCAACGGCTTCGTCCAGGGCTTCGGCCTGAAGAAGGGCGCGATCGCCTCCACCGTCGGCCATGATAGCCACAACATCTGCGTCGTCGGCGTCAGCGAGGACGATATGGCGCGCGCGGCAAACCGTCTCGGCGAAATCAAGGGCGGCTTCGTCGTCGTCGAAGACGGCAAGGTCACCGGCGAAATCGCCCTGCCCATCGCCGGCCTGATGAGCCTTGAGCCCTATGAGACGGTCCGCGATACACTGCACCACCTGCGCAAAGCCGCCTTCGCGCTCGGCGCCACGCTCGAGGAACCCTTCCTCCAACTCGCCTTCCTGCCGCTGCCGGTCATCCCGCACCTGAAGATATCCGACCGCGGCATGGTTGACGTGGATAAGTTCGCGTTGATCGGGTGATGCAATTCTAGGGCTGATTTCGCAGTGGGCGACCTTTGAATGTTGCCTTCATGGTTACGGCAGAAAGAACATCAAACCCGCGCGCAAAACCCGTCGAGCGCCGCAAGCTTCACCGATCCCACGCCAGCCATCGCCCCGAAGCCCGGCATCTCGAGCGGTTCCTCAAGCACCACGCCATCAGGCAGGTGGAATTCCGCCGGTTCGCGCGTCAGGTTGAAGACGAAGAGTAGTTTTTCTCCGTCCTTTTCGCGGGTGAAGGCGAGCAGATCCTGGTTGGTGCCGATGAAGGTCATATCGCCGTCGATCAGTGCCGGATGGCTCCTCCGGAAAGCAAGCGTCCTGCGGTAGTGGCGCAGCACCGAGCCGTCGCTTGCCTCCTGCATATCCACCGAAAGTGCTGCCTGCTCGTAAGGCACCGGCAGCCAGCTCTTTTCCGCCGAGGTGAAGCCCGCATGCGCTTTGCCCGCCTCCCAGGGCATTGGCGTGCGGCATCCGTCGCGGCCCTTGAAGGCCGGCCAGAAGCGGATGCCATAGGGGTCACGCAGATCCTCGAAGGCGAGTTCGGCCTCCGGAAGCCCGAGTTCCTCGCCTTGATAGAGGCAGATCGAGCCGCGCAGCGCCGCAAGCACCGAGATCGCCAGCATGGCGATGACGGGCCGCTCTTCCTCCGTCCGCGCAAAGCGGCTGACATGGCGCATGACGTCGTGGTTGGAAAAAGCCCAGCAGACCCAGCCGTCGGTCACCGCTTTCTGAAAAGCCTCGACGCAGCCGCGAATATGCACGGCGGTGAAATCCGGTCCGAGCAGATCGAATGTGTAGCACATGTGCAGCTTGTCGCCGCCGCTCGTATAGGCGCCGACCGTCTTCAGCGAACGCGCGCCGTCGCCGACTTCGCCGACGGTCGTGCGATCTTCGTATTGGTCGAGCAGCGCCCGGAAGCGCTTGAGGAAATCGACATTTTCCGGCTGCGTCTTGTCGTAGAGATGGTTCTGCATGCCGTAGGGGTTGGTGTCGGGCGCATCGAGGCCTGCGTCGTCCTCGTCCGGCTCGTGCGGCGGATTGCTCCTGAGCTGCTTGTCGCAGAAATAATAGTTCACTGTGTCCAGCCGGAAGCCGTCGACGCCGCGGTCGAGCCAGAACCTCACTGTCTCCAGTACCGCATCCTGCACTGCCTTGCTGTGGAAGTTGAGGTCCGGCTGTGAGGTCAGGAAATTATGCTGGTAATATTGGCGACGCACGCCATCCCATTCCCAGCCCGGTCCGCCGAAGATCGACAGCCAGTTGTTCGGCGCCGTACCGTCAGGCTTCGGATCGGCCCAGACATACCAATCCGCCTTGGAATTGGTCCGGCTCGACCGGCTCTCGACGAACCAGGGATGCCGGTCTGATGTGTGCGAGATCACCTGGTCGATGACGACCTTGATGCCGAGCCTGTGTGCCTCGGCCATCATCTCGTCGAAATCGGCGAGCGTCCCGAAGATCGGATCGACATCGCAATAATCGGAAACGTCGTAGCCCATATCGGCCATCGGCGACTTGAAGAAGGGCGAGAGCCAGATCGCGTCGACGCCGAGGCTGGCAATATGCGGCAGCCGGCGGGTGATTCCCCTGAGATCGCCGAGCCCGTCGCTGTTGGTATCCTGAAACGATCGCGGATAGACCTGATAGATCACCGCGCCGCGCCACCAGTCCGCACTCCCGCCTGCCTGCAATGCCATCGGCTACATCTCCTGCCTCGTTTGCGCCCGCCACACTAAAGCGGAAGAAACAAAAGACAACCATGTGAAGCCGTTATGAAGGCGCTGCGAAGGCCGGGAGGCATCGTCGCGATCCGACAAGGGGGAGACGTATATAGGCTTGTCCACAACCCCTTTCCACCCACCGGATTTGGGGTTGCAACGCAAAGCCTTTGCGATAATGTGCGCACTGACCTGCACGTAAGAGGTCAAACACCGGGAACAAATGTCTAATAAAGGCGCAAAGCCTAGAAAGGTGGACCCACCATGAACCAATTCACGAAAAAATTTCTCGCCTCTGCAATGCTTGGCACATTGCTGGCGTTTTCGGCGCATGCGGCCACGCTGAACATTCACAATGGTGGCGACCCGCAGTCGCTCGATCCGCAGAAACTGTCAGGCGACTGGGAGAACCGTATCGCCGGTGACATCTTCGAGGGCCTCGTCACCGAGGACGCCAAGGACAATCCGATCCCAGGCCAGGCCGAAAGCTGGACGATTTCGCCTGATGGCAAGGTCTACACCTTCAAGCTTCGCGACGGCATCAAGTGGTCCGATGGCCAGCCGGTAACGGCAGGAGACTTCGTCTTCGCCTTCCAGCGCCTCGTCGACCCGAAGAACGCCGCTGACTATGCCTATCTGCAATTCACCATCAAGAATGCGGAAAAGATCAACAAGGGCGAGATCACCGATCTCAACCAGCTCGGCGTCAAGGCGATCGACGACAAGACGCTCGAAATCACGCTCGAAAATGCCACGCCCTATTTCCTCAATGCCCTGATGCATTACACCGCCTATCCGCTGCCGAAGCATGTCGTCGAGGCGAAGGGTCAGGATTGGGTCAAGATCGGCAACATCGTCACTAACGGCCCTTACAAGCCGGTCGAATGGGTTCCGGGCTCGCATGTCACGACGGTCAAGAACGACCAGTGGTACGACACCAAGGACCTGAAGATCGACGGCGCGAAGTTCTTCGTGCTCGAAGACCAGGAAGCCGCGCTGAAACGCTATCGCGCCGGCGAATTCGACATCCTCACCGACTTCCCGACCGACCAGTATGAATGGATGAAGAAGAACCTGCCCGGCCAGGCGCACGTCGCCCCCTTCTCCGGCCTCTACTATTACGTCGTCAACTCGCAGAAGCCGCCCTTCAGCGACAAGCGTGTCCGCCAGGCTCTCTCCATGGCGATCAACCGTGAAGTGATCGGCCCGCAGATCCTCGGCACCGGCGAATTGCCGGCCTATTCCTGGGTTCCGCCGGGCACAGCGAATTACGGCGAGCCGGCCTATGTCAGCTGGAAGGACCTGCCCTATAGCGAGAAGGTCGCCGAAGCCAAGAAGCTTCTGACCGAAGCCGGTTTCGGCCCGGACAAGCCGCTGCACGCCGTGCTCAGCTACAACACCAACGACAACCACAAGCGCATCGCCGTCGCCATTGCCTCCATGTGGAAGCCGCTCGGCGTCGATGTCGAGCTTGTCAATGCCGAAACCAAGGTGCATTACGACCAGATGCAGCGTGGCCAGGTGGAAATCGGCCGCGCCGGCTGGCTCGCCGACTATAACGACCCGGACAACTTCCTGAACCTCCTGGTGACAGGCGTACAGATGAACTATGGCCGCTGGTCCAATCCCGAATACGACAAGCTGATCAAGGAAGGCAACGCCGAGACGGACCTCACCAAGCGTGCGGCGATCTTCAAGAAGGCCGAACAACTGGCGCTGGATGAATCCGCCGCCCTGCCGATCTACTACTATGTCTCGAAGAACGTCGTTTCGCCGAAGATCGAAGGCTTCGTCGACAATATTCAGGACATCCACCGCACCCGCTGGCTGTCGATGAAAGAGTAAGGGAAAACGGTCCTTTCCGCGCATTGCGGAAAGGACCGGCCCACGATCATGATCAAATACGCCCTCCGTCGCCTGCTATCGACGATCCCCGTTCTGTGGATCGCCGTCACAGCCTGCTTTTTTGTTTTGCGCCTTGCCCCCGGCGGCCCTTTCGATGGCGAAAGGCCATTGCCGCCGGTGATCCTGAAGAACCTTGCGATCCACTACAATCTCGATAAGCCGCTCATCCAGCAGTACCTGATCTATGTCGGTGACCTGCTCCGGGGCGATCTCGGCCCCTCCTTCGCCAGCGAGGATTTCACCGTCGCCCAGCAGATCATGATCGGTCTGCCCTACACCTTCACCATCGGTACGGCTGCCTTCCTGATTGCCATCATTGTCGGCGTGGCCGTCGGCTGTCTTGGGGCTCTCTATCAGAACAAGGCACCGGATTATATTCTGGGCGCGCTCATTCTGGTGGGCGTCGTGCTGCCGAACTTCCTGATTGCGCCCATCCTGCAGCTCGTCTTCGGCATCCATCTCGCTTGGTTTCCGGTCGGCGGCTGGGGTGACGGCTCGATCAAATACCTCATCTTGCCGATCGTCGTTCTGGCGCTGCCGCATGCCGGCCGTATCTCGCGCATCACCCGCGGCTCGATGATCGAGGTGATGAATCAGAACTTCATTCGCACCGCCAAGGCCAAAGGCATCGGTCCCCGCCTGACAGTCATGCGCCATGCGCTGAAGCCCGCCATGATGCCTGTCGTCTCCTATCTGGGTCCAGCGGCAAGTTACCTTCTCACCGGCTCGCTGGTTGTCGAGAGCATCTTCGGATTGCCCGGCATCGGCCGCTATTTCGTCAACGCAGCGCTGAACCGTGATTACGGCATGGTTCTCGGCACGGTCATCTTCTACATGGTGCTGATCGTGTTCCTGAACCTTCTCGTCGATATCGCCTATGCGTGGCTCGATCCGAAAGTGAGAAACCGATGATTCTCAATCCCGCAAAACGCGAGTTGCTCGCCCAGGAACTGCTGGAGGCGGAGGGCCTTGCGCCCGAAAGCCGTTCGCTCACCAGGGATGCGTTACGCCGCCTCGGGCGCAACAAGGCAGCCGTCCTGTCGATTTTCGTCCTGGCGCTGCTGATCCTTGCGGCCTTCCTCGGCCCCTGGTTCATTCCCTTCAACTATGAGGATCCGGATTGGGCGGCCTTCCGCATACCGCCCTCGATCGAAACCGGCCACTATTTCGGTACCGACCCGAACGGCCGCGACCTTCTCGCCCGCGTCCTTTACGGCACCCGGGTCTCGCTTGCCGTGGCGCTGACGGCGACCGTCGTCTCCGTCTTCATCGGCGTGCTCTACGGCGCCGTATCGGGCTATATCGGCGGCAGGCTGGATGCGATCATGATGCGCTTCGTCGACATCATGTATGCGCTTCCCTATATCCTCTTCGTCATCCTGCTGATGGTGATCTTCGGCCGCAACGTCTATCTGCTCTTTGCGGCGATCGGCGCTCTGGAATGGCTGACCATGGCCCGCATCGTGCGCGGCCAGACGCTATCGATCAAGCATCGCGAATTCATCGAGGCGGCCCGCGCATCCGGGCAGCGGCCGTTCAAGATCATTATCAAGCACATCATCCCGAACCTCGTCGGCCCGGTGGTGATCTTCGCGGCGCTGACGGTGCCTGAAATCATCGCCACGGAAAGCTTCCTTTCCTATCTCGGCTTCGGCGTGCAGGAGCCGCTGACCTCGCTCGGTACGCTGATCGCCGAGGGGACCGATGCCATGGAAAGCATGCCCTGGCTGCTGGTCTTCCCGGCCAGCTTCCTTGTGGCCCTGCTGCTCAGCCTGCTCTTCATCGGCGACGGCCTGCGCGACGCGTTCGACCCGAAGGATCGTTAAATGACGGATACCCTCCTCGAACTCAAAGACTACTCGATCACCTTCAAAACACCCGATGGGGAGGTGAAGGCGGTCTCGAACATGAACCTGACGGTCAAACGCGGCGAGCGCATCGCCATCGTCGGCGAGTCCGGCTCCGGCAAGAGCCAGACCTTCCTCGGCATCATGGGCCTGCTTGCCAAGAACGGCAGAACGACGGGACAGGCGCTGCTCGAAGGCAAGGACGTGCTGGCGCTGAAGCCGCGCGAACTCGACCAGATCCGCGGCAAGGACATGGCGATGGTCTTCCAGGACCCGATGACCGCCCTCAATCCATCGCTGAAGATTTCCCGGCAGTTGACGGAGCAGCTCGAGGTTCACGGTGGGCTCACTGCGCGCGCCGCATCCGCCGCCGCACTCGACATGCTGAAACGCGTCGGCATTCCCGACCCGACGCGGCGCTTCCACCTCTATCCGCACGAGCTATCCGGCGGCATGCGCCAGCGCATCGTCATCGCCATGGCGCTGCTCACCCGGCCGAAACTTCTGATCGCCGACGAACCGACGACGGCGCTCGACGTCACAATCCAGGCGCAGATCCTCGATCTCTTCAACGACCTGACGGCGGAGATGAACACGGCGCTCGTCATGATCACCCACGATCTCGGCGTCGTCGCCGGCCTCGCCGACCGCGTCGCCGTTATGTATGCCGGCCGCATCGTCGAGGAGGCGCCGGTCGACGAACTCTTCGACAATCCGGCCCATCCCTATACCGCAGCGCTGCATGCCTCGATCCCGCGCCCTGACCAGGATGTCGATGACCTCGTCGTCATCCCGGGCCGCCCGCCGAACCTGCAGCACCTGCCGAAGGGCTGCAATTTCTCGCCGCGCTGCTCGCAGGTCCAGGACGATTGCATCGATCGCCCGCCGCCGCTCGAAACGCTGGCGCCGCACCATTGCGCCGCCTGTTACCACCCTTTCCCGCGTCGCGAGGAGCTGCTCAACCATGGCTGAACGATCGCTTCTGAGGGTCGAGAACCTGACGACCCAATTCGAACTGCCGGCGAAAGGCCTCTTCAAGCCGCCGATCTTCCTGACTGCCGTCAACAATGTCAGCTTCGACCTCAGCGAAGGCCGCACGCTCGGCATCGTCGGCGAATCCGGCTGCGGCAAGTCCACGCTCGGCCGATCCATCCTGCGGCTGCTGAAATCGCAGAAAGGCCGCATCCTCTGGCAGGGCCGCAACCTTCTCGACCTCACGGACGAGGAAATGCGCGCCGCCCGCCGCGACATGCAGATCATCTTTCAGGATCCGATCGCCTCGCTCGACCCGCGCATGACGGTCGGAGACATTATCGCCGAGCCGCTCACCGTCTTCGAGCCGAAACTCTCCAAAACCGAGCGCACCGAGCGTGTCCGCGAGATCATGACCGCCGTCGGCCTGGTGCCGGAAATGATCAACCGCTATCCGCACGAATTCTCCGGCGGCCAGGCGCAACGCATCGGCATTGCCCGCGCGGTCGTCACCAAACCGAAACTCATCATCTGCGACGAGCCGGTTTCGGCCCTCGACGTCTCGATCCAGGGTCAGGTCATCACGCTTCTGCGCAAGCTGCGCAAGGAGTTCGGCCTGACGCTGATCTTCATCAGCCATGACCTTTCCGTCGTGCGCCTGATCTCCGACGATGTGCTGGTGCTCTATCTCGGCAGGGTTGTCGAAGCCGGCGACTGCGCCACCGTCTTTGACCATCCCGCCCATCCCTATACGCAGGCACTCTTCTCCGCCGCGCCGATCCCGGATCCGAAGCTCGCGCGCCTGCGCACCCGGATCCGGCTGCAGGGTGATCCACCTTCACCGCTCAACCCACCGAAAGGCTGCGTCTTCTCACCGCGCTGCTGGAAGGCGACCGACATCTGTCGCACCGAAATGCCGCCGACCGAGGAGGTCCGTCCCGGCCAGAAGGCCGCCTGTTATCATATGGACAGGCCATGAACGGAACGAGGGCCGCGTGAGAGCGGCCTTCGCCTTGGATGCCTGATGCGCCATCCATTGTCAGAACGAAGCGGACTATTTTTGGATCTAAAGTCCCCAATAAGAAAGATTTTATGAGCGCGTGCTATCCCATTTCGGCCTAATCGCAAGCCAGGGGAACGCTTACATGAAATCGAAAATATCAGCTTTGATCGCACTCGCCGCCACGATGGTCGCCGCCTCCGCCGGTTCGTCGCATGCCGAAGATCTGAACTTCAAGCTCACCAACGGAACGAACTCCGTCCTGACGCGCTTCTACAGTTCGCCGACCGGCGTCGGCGAATGGGAAGAAGACGTCTTCGGCGACGACGTTCTCAATCCGGGCGAGAGCATCGATATCACCATCGCCGATGGCCGCACCGTCTGCAAATACGACATGCGCTTCGAATTCGAGGAAGGCTCAAACCTCGCAACCACAGAAGATACGCAGGATCTTTGCGCGATGGGCAGCTATACCATCCACGAATAGGCATCCTTCTGAAAGCCCGCCTTCGCCTCGTCGGTGAAGGCGGGCTTTCATCTCCCGTGATATCGGCGCTTGTCACTCCGCCCGGCTCCGCGTATCAGCGAATGAAGAGCAGCGGATAATCCGCCAATTCAAAGTGATAGAGCGTCCGTAGCGTGTCCTGTTGGATCTGCAGCGCTCTCATGCCGGGAGGACAAGGTGAGCAGACGGTTTCTATCGATCGGTGAATGCATGGTGGAGCTCTCGCAGGCAGGCGATGGCCTGCTGCGCAAAGGCTTCGCCGGCGATACCTTCAACACCGCCTGGTATGCCCGCGCCTGCCTTGCCGCCGATTGGTCGGTCGATTATTTCACCGCTCTCGGCGACGATGCCATGTCGGACGAGATGCTGGCCTTCATCGACAAATCAGGCATCGGCACGAGCCTGATCCGCCGCATCAGGGGCAGGACGCCCGGCCTCTATATGATCAACCTGAAAGACGGCGAACGCTCCTTCAGCTATTGGCGCGACAGCTCTGCCGCCCGCAGCCTGGCCGCCGACCCGGATCGCCTGCGCGAGGCGGTGGAAAGCGCTGCCGTTATCTATTTCTCGGGCATCACCCTTGCCATCCTGCCGCATGAGGATGCTGAGACGTTGCTCGCCGAGGTCCGCCGCGCCAAGGCCGCCGGCAAGCTCGTCGTGTTCGATCCGAACATCCGTCCCCGCCTCTGGTCGAGCTACGACGTCATGCATACGACGATCAGCGAGGGCGCCCGCTCCTCCGTGATCGTCATGCCGAGCTTCGACGACGAGGCCGCCCATTTCGGCGACGATTCCATCGAGGCAACGATCCACCGCTATCGCACGCTGGGCGCTGTCGATATCGTCGTCAAGAACGGCGCAGACGGAGTAAGGTTGAATTTTGCCGGCGAGGAGACCTTCGTTCCAGCCGAAAAGGTGAAGAAAGTGGTGGACACCACCAGCGCCGGCGACAGTTTCAACGGCGCCTTCCTTGCCCGCTACCTTGAGACCTCGGACGCACTGGCCGCCGCCCGCTTCGCCGCAAAGGTCGCAGCCCGCGTCGTCAGCGAACACGGCGCATTGGTCGCAAAGGAAAAGCTTGGATTGGATCGCGGCTGAACCCGCGCTGACAACACCCTACGAACGCTGCCCCCGCCTTGTCGGCATCTCCTGCACCGCGCGCCAGGGAAGCACCGCTGCCTTAGATCCCCGCACGAGCCAAAAACTCCGCTTTACCGGGTCGGGTGCCAGGAAAATCAGGATTTCGAAATCAGGACTTCTTCGGCCGATCGGACTCGCGAACCGCCTCGTCATGATACCAGCAGCTGTCGAGCGCATCGCAGACATCGGCCGCCTCACGCTCCATCAGCCGGGCGCGTTCGAACCGGTTGGTGGCCCGCATCGACTTGACGGGAAACTGGTAGATCGTTGCGGATTCACGATGGAAACCGGTGGGCATGAGATCGCCTCCATTCAGCACGGCGCATCAACATTCAGGACCATTACCATAGCACGATGCACATAGTTTATGCAAATTGCACAATATATATGCATTGTTGTAATTATAGCCGCTCGACATGCTGACCAGGCCGAAAGCTTCCGCCTATTTGTTCAACACTTCATCATTTCAGCCCTAACGCCTCAATTTTCATCCGGTTCCGAAGCGAAAAAGCCGCCTTATGCTTGAAGATAGGGCCCTCGACCGTCAAATCGGGCTGTTTTTGGAAAAAGAAAAATGCGCGTCGACTGGCTGATTCGCGATTTTTCTTTGGCCCGGCAGCTGAACTGGCACGCTACATGCTTTTAAAGCGTCATCCCCTGGCGGTCGGATGCGCTTGCGCGCCGAGATCGTCTCCGGATTTGCTCACCTTCGTAGCATTGAGAGAGTCACGATGACAAAATATAAGCTCGAGTATATTTGGCTCGATGGGTACACTCCGGTACCGAACCTGCGTGGCAAGACGCAGATCAAGGAATTCGACGCATTCCCGACGCTGGAACAGCTTCCGCTCTGGGGCTTTGACGGCTCCTCGACGCAGCAGGCTGAAGGCCGCAGCTCCGATTGCGTGCTGAAGCCGGTCGCCATCTATCCCGACCCGGCCCGCACCAACGGCGCTCTCGTCATGTGCGAAGTCATGATGCCGGATGGCGTCACGCCGCACGCATCGAATGCTCGCGCCACCATCCTCGACGACGAAGATGCCTGGTTCGGCTTCGAGCAGGAATATTTCTTCTACCAGAACGGCCGTCCGCTCGGCTTCCCCGAGCAGGGCTACCCGGCTCCCCAGGGTCCGTACTACACCGGCGTCGGCTATTCGAACGTCGGCGACGTTGCCCGCGAAATCGTCGAAGAACATCTCGACCTCTGCCTCGCTGCCGGCATCAATCACGAAGGCATCAATGCCGAAGTGGCCAAGGGCCAGTGGGAATTCCAGATTTTCGGCAAGGGCTCCAAGAAGGCCGCCGACCAGATCTGGATGGCACGCTACCTCTTGCAGCGCCTGACCGAAAAGTACGGCATCGACATCGAGTATCACTGCAAGCCGCTCGGTGACACCGACTGGAACGGCTCGGGCATGCATTGCAATTTCTCGACCAAGTACATGCGCGAAGTCGGCGGCAAGGCCTATTTCGAAGCGCTGATGGCGCAGTTCGAAAAGAACCTGATGGACCACATCAACGTCTACGGTCCTGACAACGACAAGCGCCTGACCGGCAAGCACGAAACGGCTCCGTGGAACAAGTTCTCCTACGGCGTTGCCGACCGTGGTGCTTCGATCCGCGTTCCGCACTCCTTCGTCAAGAACGACTACAAGGGCTATCTGGAAGATCGCCGCCCGAACTCGCAGGGCTGCCCCTACCAGATCGCTTCGCAGGTTCTGAAGACGATTTCGGAAGTTCCGACAGCAAGCTCGGCTTCCGCTGCCGCTTAACCTCCCAAACGGCGCCGGTCCATGACCGGCGCCGTCATCCTTTCCGTAAGAGAATTGCGATCGACCGCTGACATATTCGCGGGGATCGAGCCGCTAAGGCCCTCTAGATGCTGGCATGCGGCTGTAATATTTCCATCATGGTCATGCCTCAAAATAGAGAAGCGGGAATCGCCGTTCCGGAACCCCGCTTTGGGGTTGAGCGTTGCCAGATCACTGCAACGCAGATGGAAATCGTGACATGTTGCAACGTCCGGCAAACACTTATAGCGGCGAAAGCTGGGCCAGTGCCGCAGCCGCCGGCAATCTGCCGGAACGGCTGGTAATCGTCACCGACGCCTGGCATCCGCAGGTGAACGGCGTCGTGCGCTCGATCGAGAACACCAATCGCGAGCTGGCGAAGATGGGCGTCGAGGTTTCGATGGTGACGCCGGAGCGCTTCCACAGCATCCCCTGCCCGACCTATCCCGAGATCCGCCTGTCGATCGCCAATTACCGCCGCGTCGCCCGCGAGATCGAAAAGCACAATCCTTCCTACGTGCATATCGCCACCGAAGGCCCGCTGGGGCTCACTGCCCGGCGCTGGTGCCTGCGCAAGCGCATGCCCTTCTCGACAAGCTATCACACGCGTTTTCCGGAGTATGTTTCTGCCCGCTTGCCGATCCCGCAGAGCTGGCTCTATGCCTTCGTGCGCTGGTTCCACAATGGCGGTGCCGGTTGCATGGTGGCGACACCGAGCCTTGCCCGCGAGCTATCGGCGCGCGGCATCAAGAACCTGATGCCTTGGACCCGTGGCATCGACGCCTCGCAATTCCACCCCATGCCGCTTGAAGACGAGCCTTTCGGCCTCCCCCGTCCGATCTTCATGACGGTCGGTCGCGTCGCCTTGGAAAAGAACCTGCCGGCCTTTCTCGATCTCGACCTGCCCGGCTCGAAAGTCGTCGTCGGCGACGGCCCGGCGCGCGCCGAACTGGAGCAACGCTATCCCCAGGTACACTTCACCGGCGTGAAATTCGGTGAGGATCTGGCGAAAATCTATGCCCAGGCCGATGTCTTCGTCTTTCCCTCGCTCACCGACACCTTCGGCAATACCATCCTCGAGGCGCTGGCATCGGGCGTTCCGGTCGCAGCTTATCCGGTCACCGGCCCGCTCGACATCATCGGTGAGGACAGTGAAGTCGGGGCACTCGATGCCAACCTGCAGATCGCCTGCCTTGCCGCCCTCTCCGCCTCGCGGCAGAAGGCGCGTGAGCTCGCCATGCAATATTCCTGGGAAGCAGCGACCCTGCAGTTCATCAACAATATCCGCGCCGCCAACGGCATCATCACGCCGAAATGGAAGAAGGCCTGGCAATTTGCCAAATCGCTTCCAAGAAGCAGAAAGCCCGGCGAAACCGCCGGGCCTCTCCCCTCCGCAGACTGATTGGTTTACTTGTGAAGCGCGCTGCGAAGCGTGTCGTTGGCGACCGCAATCGCGCTGCGTGCGGCAGGCGTTTCGGCAATCGCGTTCAGCAGCACGAAGTCATGGATCGTGCCGTTATAGCGCATCGACGTGACCTTGACGCCAGCTTGGCTAAGCTTGCGAGCGTAAGCCTCCCCCTCGTCGCGCAGCACGTCGTTTTCGTCAACGATGACGAGCGCCGGTGGCAGGCCGTTCAGCTGCTCCAGCGAGGCCTGCAGCGGTGAGGCCGTCGGCTGCTTGCGCTTGGCTTCATCAGGCAAATAGGCGTTCCAGAACCACTTCATCGCTTCCTTGGTCAGCCACGGGCCATCGGCGAACTGGTTGTAGGACCCGTTGTCGAAATTGGCGTCGGTGACTGGGTAGAACAGCACCTGCTGATCGATGGCAGGACCGCCGCGTTCCTTGGCAAGCAGTGTCACCACCGCCGCCATGTTGCCGCCGACGCTATCGCCGGCGACCGCGAGCCTGCTGGCGTCGACCTTGAACTCCTTGGCGTGTTCGGCGACATATTTGGTCGCAGCATAAGCCTGCTCGATGGCGACGGGATAGCGGGCTTCCGGCGAGCGTTCGTAATCGACGAAGACGACAGCGGCATCGGCGCCGTTGGCGATCTCGCGCACCAACCGGTCATGCGTATCCGCATCGCCCAAAACCCACCCGCCGCCATGGAAATAGAGAATGACCGGCAGCGTGCCCTTGGCATGTTCCGGGCGGATGATGCGCAGCTTGATGCTGCCTGTCGGGCCTGCCTTGATGACCCTGCCCTCTTCCTGGGCAGCAAGCATCTTCACGTCGCCCTTCTGCGCCCCGGCCAGGACATCGCGGGCATCGGCCGGCGAGAGCGTGTAGATCGGCGCGCCACCGGCCAGCCCGTCGATGAATTTCTGCGTTGCCGGTTCCAGTACCGGATCAGCAAGCGCGCCAGCGGCGGAAGCTGCGAGCAGTGCGACTGCGGAAACTGCGGTCTTGATGGTCGACATTGTCTTGTCCTCTCGGTTTCGATGTTCGTTGTGAACACCGAGTTTATATCGCGCACGATTATTTATCGGACAATTTAAATTTAGTCATGGCTGCCATGCATAAAAATCGCTTCCGATTATTTATTGCGCGATATAAATTTCGTCAGTTCCGGAGACAAGCCATGCAGGATCAGCTGAAGCTCGACAATTTCATCTGCTTCGCCGTCTATACGGCAGGCCACGCACTGAACCGCGTCTACAAGCCGCTGCTCGATGCTCTGGGACTTACCTATCCGCAATATCTGGCGATGGTTTCTCTATGGGAGCAGGATGGCCAGACCGTCGGGGGCCTCGGCGAAAAGCTCTTCCTGGAATCGAGCACGCTGACCCCGCTGCTGAAACGCCTGGAAACCGCTGGTTATGTCAGACGCGAACGCAGCCGGGAGGACGAACGCGTCGTCGTCATCCGCTTGAGCGAAGAAGGCCTTCGCCTGAAGGAAAAGGCGATCGGCATTCCCGGCTGCATCGCCGCTGCCAGCGGCCGCGATGCCGTCGATCTCACTCGGCTGCAGAGCGAGATCGTGGCGCTGCGCGAGGCGTTGAATAGAAGCGTGGCTTAGCTGTTGAACAGCAGATGGCTATCACAGAGCTTGTGATAGCCCCTTCTGCCCTGCCGGGCTCGGGGTCGAACCACGGGTCTGACCCGTCCTTCGGACCCCCTACAGGTTGGGAGATCGGCTGGGCGTGATGGCTTCCCCAAACAACTGGCCATCACATGAACCGCAAATTTAAGGCGAGGCATAGCTTCTTGCCGATCTCCCCTTGTGGGGGAGATGTCAGGCAGGCCAAGCGTGTGCCACACGGCACACGCCCCAACTTCACAAAACGCCGGCAATCATTGCAAGCCCAGCTCTACGTCCGCCTCTTCTTGCCTTCGAACGGATTGTCCGGCGAGCGGAAATGGATGCGGATCGGCACGCTCGGCATGTCGAAATCGGCGCGCAAGCCATTGATCAGGTAGCGCGTATAGGATTCCGGCAGCGCATCGGAGCGGGTGCAGGAGATCATGAAAGCCGGCGGGCGGGCTTTGACCTGCGTCATGTATTTCAGCTTGATCCGGCGGCCGGAAACCGCCGGTGGTGGATGTTGGATCTGCTGCGTCTCCAGCCAGCGATTGAGACGCGCCGTCGAAATGCGTTTGTTCCAGACCCTGTCGGTATCGATGATCGACTGCATCAGCTTGTCGAGTCCCCAGCCGGTCTGGCCGGAGATCGGCACGGCGCGGATGCCGCGCGCCTGCGGCAGCAGCCGGTCGGTCTTTTCGCGCAGGTCGGCAAGCACCGCCTGCCGGTCTTCGATCATGTCCCACTTGTTGAAGGCGAGCACGGCCGCGCGCCCCTCGCGCAGCACCAGGTCGACAATCTGCAGGTCCTGCTTCTCGAAGGGGATCGTCGCATCGAAGACGATGACGACGGTTTCGGCGAAGCGGATGGCGCGCAGCGCATCGGCGACCGAGAGCTTCTCCAGCTTCTCGATCACCCGCGCCTTGCGGCGCATGCCTGCGGTGTCGAACATCTTGATGGTGCGGCCACGCCAGTCCCATTCGACCGAGATGGAGTCGCGGGTGATGCCGGCCTCCGGCCCGGTCAAAAGCCTGTCCTCGCCGAGGAAACGGTTGATTAGTGTCGATTTGCCGGCGTTCGGCCGGCCGACGATCGCCACCCTGAGCGGCTTGGTGTCGTCATAGACGGGCTCTTCGTCCTCGTCCTCACCCGCAGTCTCGGAAATGTCGACGTCGGTGACGGCAACATCTTCCTTCGCATAGGCCCGGTCCTCGCCGATCGCCGCGACGATCGCGTCGCGCAGGTCGATCATGCCCTGTCCGTGTTCGGCCGAAATCGGCGTCGGTTCACCGAGGCCGAGTGTATAGGCGTCGTAAAAGCCGCTGTCGGATCCGCGCGCTTCGGATTTGTTGGCGACCAGCACCACCGGCTTGCCGCGCCGGCGCAGCATTTCCGCAAGGGCGGTGTCCACGGGCGTCAGCCCGCTTTTGGCGTCTACGACGAAAAGCGAAAGATCTGCCTCATCGATCGCCGCTTCTGTCTGCGCGCGCATCCGGCCCTGCAGGCTTTCCGCGTCGGCCTCTTCCAGACCGGCGGTATCGATGATCGTGAAGGTCAGGCCCATCAGCCGCGCATCGCCCGGCCGGCGGTCGCGGGTCACGCCCGGCGTGTCATCGACAAGCGCCAGCTTCTTCCCCACCAGTCGGTTGAAAAGCGTCGACTTGCCGACATTCGGACGACCGACGATGGCGACCGTGAAACTCATTCTTTTTCCTTAAAACTCAGCCCTGTGCGGCGGGCGCCTTGCCGGATGCGGTAATGAGATCAAGCATCATATGGGCGCGATTGGCAACATTGCGCGGGCTATCGGTATCATCGACGATCGACTGGAACCACTGGCGCGCCTGCGCCATGTTGCCGGCCTTATAGGAGGCAAGGCCGAGCGCTTCGCGCGCCGAATGCCGGAAGGCGTTGCCCGGCACGGCCATTTCCTCGATCGCAGCCGAAACCTGCTCGTAGCTGCCATTTTCGATGAGCAGCCAGCCGGCGCGCATTCTGGCGGCATCGCGCACGGCGGCAGGAACACCATTGTCCTTGCCGATCTCGTTGAAGGCGGCGATCGCCGCGCTAGCGTCGCCCTTCTGCGCCTGGACCGTCGCGGCCCGCATGCGCGCCAGCACCGGATAGGCGCCGTGGCCTTCCTTCTCAAGCTTGTCGAGCGCGGCCAGCGCCTCGTCGTTCTTATTCTCGTCGGCAAGCTTCATCGCCGCCAGGAACTGGTCGCCGGTGCCGGAGGAGCGGTTGTTGTCCCAATATTCGTAGACGACCTTGCCGGCGGTGCCGACGACGATCAGGATGGCAACGGCAATGATATAGCGGCCGAACCGGCGCCAGACGCCCTTCATCTGGTCAGACCGCAATTCCTCATTGACTTCACGGATGAAGCTGTCGTCGTTGAATGCCATTCTCGTCTCCGGCCGCGGAAATACCCATACACATGCAAAACGCATATTGTCGGCCTTCTACTCCATTTTGCCGCTGTTGTAAGGGGGATGTGAAAGATTAGAGCAATTCCAGGAAAAGTGCGAAGCGGTTTCCCAGGCAAAGCGCGAAGCGCTTTTGCCGGGAATTGCCTAAAACAAAAAATTAGAGCGGTTCTGCGCTTCCATGAAAAGCTGAACCGCCCTATCCCTAACGCGTCCGACAGGACGCACTAAGGACGCTCTAACACTTTGAATCCGCGCATAATCCTTTCCGAAAATCGGAATCGATTTTTGGGGTTATGCGCCGGTCACATCACGAGCGGCGAGACCCCGATCAACCATTCGTGCAGCTTCCAGATGATCAACGCCCAGGCGACGACGCCGATGACGACGGCATAGAGGTCGTATTTGGCCGAGACGAAGGGCCGGACCACAATCTCGCCCGCCCGCTGCCGCCGTTTGAGCGAGATGCGCAGAATGACGCCCCAGGCGAGAAAGGCTGCAAACAGCAGCACCGAGGACGTCTCGCCATTGGCGAGCAGATGCGCCAGCGCCCAGATCTTCACCGACAGCACCATCGGATGTTTGGTCTTCGTCGCGATATGCCCCGCCGGCAGCAGCGAGGCGACGAGACAGATCAGTGCGATCAACATTAGCGTAATCGCGATATGCGCCGTCCAGACCGGCGGATTGTAAAGCATGCCGGTCACCGCGCGCGCCTGCCCGAAACCGTAGATCAACAGGATCAGCGTGGCCAGACTCGCGATCGAATAGGCCGCCCGCCAGCCCGTCTCGCCGAGGCTTGCGATCATCGAACGCCGGAAACCGGGGGCCACCACCCGCACCAGATGCACTCCGAGGAAAAGTATGATGCCGACGATAAGCAATGTCATTGCGAGTCCCTTCCGTGCCGTTTGTCATGGCTTAGAGCCTTTCCTGGTCAGATTGAAGCATTCTGTTGGCTCAAACGGAGTCAGATGGTCGACCGGCCGGCGCGCGTCGTAGCCCAGTTCTACGGCCAAGCCGGCCGGTCGATCAGCCGGCCCGTTTCAGCCAACCCGAAGGGCCGGGCATCTTTCCGCCAGGATCAAAGGCGATCGGCTCGGACGTACCGTGGGGTATGCCCTTCGCCAATCGCCTCTGCCCTGACGAAAACCTGCTCCGGCAGAATGCTTCAAGCTGACCAGGAAAGGCTCTAACGGCTGGCGTAAATAAATGCCAGCGAGACCGCAGCTTCGCCGCATTTCTGTTAGAGGGAAACCGCGAACAAATTGTCGCGGTGTCCATGTCCCGTTTTTTCCTCTCCGCCTGTCTGGCTGCCTCGTTCCTGCTCCCGGCAACCGCCGAGGCGGCCGACCGGCCGAAACAGCTCGTCATCATTTCCTTCGACGGCGCCCACGACAATGCGCTGTGGTTGAAGAGCCGCGAGATGGCCGCGAAGAACGGCGCCCACTTCACCTATTTCCTCTCCTGCACCTTCCTGATGAACGATGCGGCGAAGAAGGCCTATCAGGCGCCGCACCAGAAACGCGGAAAATCCAATGTCGGCTTCGCCCAGAGCGACGACGAGATCCGCGAACGCCTTGGCAATATCTGGCACGCCCATCTTGAAGGCCACGACATATCGAGCCATGCCTGCGGCCACTTCGACGGCCGCCAATGGAGCGAGGCCGACTGGTCGGCCGAATACGCGACCTTTCACGCGACGCTGAAGAATGCCTGGAAGAGCGTCGGCCTCGAGGAGCCGGCCGGCTGGCAGGATCTGGTCGACCACGGCATCAAGGGCTTTCGCGCCCCCTATCTCTCGGCGACAGCGGGCGCCGACATGACCGCCGCAGAAAAGAAGGCGGGTTTCAGCTATGATGCGAGCCTTGTCACCAAGGGCCCGGCCATGCCCGTCGAGGAAGACGGCATCATCCGCTTCGGCCTGCCGCTGATCCCCGAGGGCCCGAATGAAAAGCCGATCATCGGCATGGACTACAATCTCTTCGTCCGCCATTCCAAGGGCGAGGAAGACACGGCCGATTCCGCCGAATTCGAGGCGCGCGCCTATGCCGCCTTCAGGGAGGCATTCGACAAGCAGTATGCCGGCGCCCGCATCCCGCTCCAGCTCGGCTTCCACTTCGTCGAAATGAACGGCGGCGCCTACTGGCGCGCCCTCGACCGCCTGGTCAGCGACGTCTGCCACCGGGCTGACGTCGCCTGCGTCAGCTATTCGGAAGCGATCCCGATGATCGAGGCGCGCGGGAAGCTGGAGCGGGCGTCGGGTCTCTGACGGCGTGGCACCACATCAGGATTGATGGCACCATCGCCGAGACGGCGCATCATGCCGCCCCTCATCGCCCTACGGGGCATCTCTTCCCAAGGGGAGAAGGAGGAATCGAGACCTTGCGGCAAGTCTCTTCTCCCCAACGGAGGGAAGGTGCCGGCGGGCAGATGAAGAGCCCCACGCGCCGACATTTGGATCACGGACAAGTCCCGTCCATCAACCGTCAGCATGCACGACGCCCGCGTCACGCTCCAGGTAGCGCTGGTCGATATCCGGCAGCGGCTCGTCGTCGATTGCCGCTTCGAAGGCCTTGAGGCGCTTGTGGATGGAGAGCAGCTCGATGATCGTTGTCCAGGAGTTGACGAGATACTGGAACGAGTTGCTGACCTG
The DNA here is from genome assembly GCF_047532935.1 of Rhizobium sp. IY2. NCBI lineage: Bacteria > Pseudomonadati > Pseudomonadota > Alphaproteobacteria > Hyphomicrobiales > Rhizobiaceae > Rhizobium > Rhizobium sp. IY2. The sequence continues at coordinate 147,737 of NZ_JBLKNU010000001.1, read as the reverse complement.
TCCGAAGGCGGTCGAGATCTGCTGGAAGATCCCGTAGGTGATGGCGCCCGCCACGATCGTCGGCACCAGCATGAAGACCACGAAGAGCGCGTCGGCCTGGATATAGAAATAGCGGGCGACATTGAAATACATGTAATGAAAATACATCCGGTAATAGTTCCTACGAACGTTGCCGAAGAGCTCACTGACTGTCAGCGGCTGAGCCCGTTCCGCATGGTCCTCGCCATAGACCAGTTCCTTGCGATAGGCTGCTTCGACGCGCTGATTGCGGAAGTTCAGGCCCGGCAGCTTGACACCGGCGACCGCCAGCAGAACCGTGCCGAACGCCGACCAGAAGAGCGCCAGCCAGAAGAGTGAATTCGCCACCGGCCCGACGAATGGCAGTTCCGTCACATAGTGCGATAGCGCCAGAAGGATCGGCAGGAATACCACAAGCGTCATCACCGAGTTGATGAGGCTGATACCAAGACCTTCGAGCGTGCTCGAAAAGCGCATCGTGTCTTCCTGAACGCGCTGTGAGGCACCTTCGATGTGACGCAGCTTTTCCCACTTCGACATATAGAAATTGTTCATCGCCGTTCGCCAGCGGAAGATGTAGTGGCTGGTGAAGAAGTCGGTCATGATCGACACGAACATGCTGAGAAATGCGATCTGACAAAAGATCCACATCAGGCTGTAGAAATTGTCGACGGAAATGCCCGGCTGCTTCGACAATGCGTTCTGCAGAAGATCGCCGAACGGCCGGCGCCAGTTGTTGATCACCACGGTGATCTGAACGCCGAAATAGGTCACGAAGATGATCAGTGCCGAACCCCAGATCGACCACAGTTTCCAGGGGTGGCGCAGCGCCTTCAGATGCCATGCGCCGCAGAAGATCACTGCCGAAAGGAAGAAATAGCTGTAAAACCAGACGTTTTCTGGGAGCAGGAAAAACGAAAGGTCGATCGGCTGCTGTTCCTCGGCAACCGGTGCGAAGCCCAGCGATGCGCCGAGACCGGCAGCGAAGAGATACCAGCCGGCAATGGAAATCAGGGTCCAAACGACGAGTGAAGTAAAGAACGCCTTTGGCTGTGGAAAAAAGGAATGAAACACGGGAGGGCTTTGCTTTCCTGAACTGTGAGTCTCGGGAGTGTCGTGGAACACGGATTGTGCCGGAAACTAAGGCAGTTCCAAGGAAGCAGCAATGGGTTCGGCCCATTGTTACGGAGATGTAACCGGTTAAGCGATTTTCCTGATCACCGGCATGACAAGCGCTGCGCAGGCGACGAGCGCGATGGCGGCAATCACCGTCGGGACGGTGAAACTGCCGCTGCGCTCGGCAATCCAGCCGGCAACAACAGGCCCGACGATCTGGCCGACGCCGAAGGCGGCCGTCATCATCGCCAGGATCCGCCGCGGGCTCTGAGGCGAAAGCTTGCGGCCGATCTGCAGCCCGTAAGCCGTGATCGCCAGGAAGGTCGCCCCAAACAGCGCCCCGCCGATCAGCGGTGCGACGGCAGGCGGCAGCGCCACGGTCGCGGCCACGCCCGCGGCCTCGACCAGAAGGGCCGCGACATAGACGCCGCCAAGCCCCAGCGATCTGACCAGTGGCTTCCAGGCAAACAGCGCGACCGCCGCCGTCAGGCCGGCGATGAACCAGCAGAGGAATTCGACGAAGGGCCCGGTTGCAGAAAGGCGCGCGATGGTGACGAGGAAGGTCGCGGTGATGACGTAGCCGAAACCGAACAGGCCGTAGGAGAGCGTCAGCAGCACCATCGGCTGGTTCCAGACCAGCGCCGGTTCCCTGCCCGCCTGCGCCGATTGCGCCGGCGCCGCCGGCAGCAGCAGGAAAACGACGACGAGGCTTGCCGCGCAATAGAGCGCCCCGCCGATCCAGTCGGCCCGCCAGCCGCCCGACCCATCGTGAAAGCCGAGGCCGATCAGAAACACCATGACTGAGGACAGCGCGATACCCACTCCCGGCCCACCAAAATGCGCCGCCTGCACGTGGTCATTGCCGGCAGCAGCTCCGTGACTGAGCACGATCGACGAGGTGAAGACCAGCGCAAAAGCGCTGGCGAGGCCGGCCAGGAAGCGGATGACAGAGAAGATCGCGACGGAATCGGTGGCAGCCATGGCGGCAAGCAGGATCGCCGTTGCCAGCAGCGACAGCAGCGCAACCAGCCGCTCCCGACCCGCCGCCCAGCCATAGGCGGCAAGCACTGCGCCGACGAGATAACCGACGAAATTCGCCGACGCAATGAAGCCGGCATCCGCGGCCGAAAGCGGCACGCCGCTGATCATGCCCGGCAGGATGGGCGTATAGGAGAAGCGCCCGAAGCCCATGGCGGCGGCCATCGCAACGGCGCCGGCAGCGGCAGTGGAGACAAGGTTCGGCCGGGAGTGACGGGTGCGCTCGAGCATGCAGCGCTTATCGCGCCGCAACATCCGCACCACAATCAAGTAATTCTGATCGATCGATCAATTTCCCCGAACATCAAAAATTCTCGGCCGCACTTGAAAGCGGTTATCGTAAGATATATGTTTTACGACATAGCTAACGATACATCCAACGATGAAAGGAAGGCAATGAGAGGTTTTAAAGGCGGCATGTTCGGCGGAGATTTCCGCATGGGCCGCAAATTCGCGGCGGGCGATCTGCAGCTCGTCATCCTGGCACTGCTCGCTGAGCAACCGCGCCACGGCTACGAATTGATAAAGATATTGGAAGAACGTTCGGGCGGCTTCTATGTGCCGAGCCCAGGCGTCATCTATCCCGCACTCACCTATCTCGAGGAAACTGGCCTTGCCGAGGTGGAGGCTGAGGGCGCCAAGAAGCTCTACCGCATCACCGAGGCCGGCCGCAGCCGCGTCGAGGAAAACCGCGCCATGATCCTGCATACCTTCGCCAAGCTGGAACGCATCGGCGAGAAGATGGCCCATGTGAAGCGCGTCTTCGAAACCGATCGTCACGGCGCCGACGAGGGCGATGACGGCGATTTCATGCAGGATGGCGGCGATATTCGCGCCGCCCGCATGCTGCTGCGCTCAGCCCTGCGCATGCGCTATCCCTGGTCGAAACCCGAAGCCGCCCGCATCGCCGGCATACTGGAACGTGCCGCCACCGAAATTCTGCAGGGCGGCAGGCCGGAAACGCGGGGGTGAAGACGGGGTTGGCGCCGACGTGCGTCGGGTTCGAGGACGCCGCACCGCTCCCCCAAGAGGAGCCTCTCATCCTGGTGCGCCCCGCAGGGGCCTCGAAGGGCGAGGCGGGTGCACTGACGCCGGATGAATGCAAGAAGCGACAAGCAAGTATGATCCTTCGAGGCTCCGCCCTACAGGCTGCGCACCTCAGCAACGGCAACCTACAAGGATGAGGAACGTTGGCGAGCTGCCCCTACCCCCGCGCATCCGGCAAGGTCAAAACCACCGGGCCGTTGCGAGTCGCCACCACCGTGTGCTCATATTGCACGGTCGGCGCCTTGGGATCGGCATAGAGTGTCCAGGCATCGTCGCCGCCCTCGGCCCATGTGGCACCGAGCGAAAGGAACGGCTCGACGGTGAAGACGAGGCCTTCCGTCATCATCCGCTTTTCCGAAGGGTCCGGCCAGGTCGAGAGCTCGGCCGGCTCCTCGTGCAGCGATCGCCCGACCCCGTGGCTCGCCAGATTGGCGACCAGCGTATAGCGGTTCTTCTGCGCAAAGGCGCCGACTGCGGTGCCGATCTTGGCCAGCGGTTCGCCCGATTTCACCTGGTTGAGCCCGACCCAAAGCGCCCGCTTGCCGTCGCGGCAAAGCCGTTCGATCTTCGGCTTGACCGGCGGCATCGCGAAGGAGGCGCCGGTATCGGCGAAGAAACCGTCCTTCTCCGCCGAAACGTCGATATTGATGAGATCGCCGGCGCGGATGACGCGCGGGCCGGGAATGCCGTGGGCGATTTCCTCATTGATGCTGATGCAGGTAGCACCCGGAAACTGGTAGCAGAACTCCGGCGCCGAGCGCGCACCTGAATTCTCGAGCACCTTGCGGCCGATCCCGTCGAGCTCCAGCGTCGTCATGCCGGACTCCATCGCTGCCGCCATCACCTGGATGGCGTTGGCGCAGATGCGGCCGATCTCCTTGAGCTTTGTCAGTTCGTCGTCGTTTGCGATAACCATTCGTCTGTCCCGGCCGTGCGCAGGGCGGCCGCGGCCACCTCAAGCTGAGGCTTTCGCCCCTTCACCCTTTTCAGTCAATGCCTTTCTGACGATCGGCGCGACTTTCGTCCCGTACAGTTCAATACCACGCATGATCTGATCATGCGGCATCAGGCCGATCGCCATCTGCAGCAGGAAGCGGTCGTTCCTGAAAAGCGCGTGATGGGCGATGATCTTTTCGGCGACCGCCTCGGGATCGCCGACGAAGAGCGCGCCGTTCGGCCCGCGCGACATATCGAAATGCGCCCGGTTCGTCGGCCCCCAGCCGCGCTCGCGGCCGATGCGGTTCATCACTTCGGCCTGCGGCCCGTAAAACTGGTCGGCGGCGGCCTCCGTCGTATCGGCGATAAAGCCATGGACATTGATGCTGGTCTTCAGCTTCGCCTGGTCCTGCCCTGCCCGGCGCGCAGCCTCGCGGTAGAGATCGAAGAGCGGCGCGAAACGGCGTGGCTCACCACCGATGATCGCCAGCGCCACCGGCAGCCCGAGCGCCCCGGCGCGCGCCACCGACTGCGGCGTGCCGCCGACGGCGACCCAGAGCGGCAGCGGATCCTGCAGCGGCCTGGGATAGACGCCGCGCCCGTTGATCGGCGCGCGAAGCTCGCCCTTCCACTCCACAACCTCGCTGTCGCGCAGCGCCAGCAGCAGATCGAGCTTCTCCTCGAAAAGCTGGTCGTAGTCTTCGAGATTATAGCCGAATAGCGGGAAGGACTCGATGAAGGAGCCACGCCCGGCCATGATCTCTGCCCGGCCGTTGGAGAGCAGGTCGAGCGTCGAAAACTGCTGGAAGACGCGCACCGGATCGTCGGAGGAGAGCACGGTGACCGCACTGGTCAGCCGGATGTTCTTGGTTTTGACCGCGGCCGCGGCCAATACGACAGCAGGAGCGGATGCCGCATAGTCCGGCCGATGATGCTCGCCGAGCCCAAAGACATCGAGCCCCACCTGGTCGGCGAGCTCGATTTCCTCGATCAGGTTCTTCAGCCGCTCCGCCCCTTCGACACCTCTGCTGCCGGCAGGGCTCGGATTGACGTCGGCAAATGTGTAAAGCCCCAGTTCCATCATCGGCATCCTATTGAATTCCCGGCTGAGATAAGGATGGCTGGGATGGAGCGCAAATACAAATTGTGGAACGGAATGTTCGAGAATTTCGATGGCGGCATGATGTGTTTGGTGATCAGGCAGAGCGATCGATTAATTCGAATCTGAATTCAACCACTTCGAAGCGCCGGCGGATTCATCTTTCGAACCGCCTTAGATCGTACTTGAAGCGGCTGGACGGCGCACCCTCGCCGCGCCGTCCAGCCGCCGCTCACATCTTCGCCAGCAGCTCCGCCAGCTGATCGGCAGCCTTGCCCCACCCTTCGTGGAAGCCCATCTTCTCATGCGCTTCCTTGTCCTCGGCGCGCCAGTGCAGCGCCTTGGCCGTATATCTGGTGCGACCGTTGCCCAGATCTTCGAGCAGGATGACACCTGTAAAGAAAGGTTTCTCGGATGGTACCCAGGCGCTGGTATAGGCATCTGTGAAGACGATCTTCTCATTCTCGATGATCTCGAGATAGACGCCGCGGTTCGGATACTGATTGCCCTCGGGATCATGCATGACGACGAGACTGGAACCGCCGGGGCGGACGTCGAGCGTTGCGTCCGCCACACCCCAGGGACGCGGCACGAACCACTGCTTCAGCAGATCGGGATTGGTCCATGCCTTGTAGATCTTCTCGCGTGGCGCGTCGAATTCGCGCACGAGGACGAGTTCATGTTGCGTGCTGGCGGTCATTGCGACATCTCTCCATTTGAATGAAACCTGTCTCCTGTCAGGTTGTTACAAGGACGTGTCGACGTTCGCCGTTCCGACAGCGTACCGGCCTTTTCGGATTTTATTTTGCGATCGGCTGCGTGGCCTCTTCCTGCATCTTGTCGATCTGCCTGCGGATATGGGCGGCCTCGGCGGCCGAGTGGGCCAGGGCAATGGCGCGGTCGAAGGCTTCGCGCGCCTGGCTGGTCAGGCCAAGCTGCTTCAGCAGCCCGCCCCGTAAGCCGTGGTAGTAAAAATAGCCGCCGAGTTTTTCGCCAAGCGGATCGATGAGATCGAGCGCATCCTGTGCACCTTGGAGCTTGGAGACGACGACGGCCCGGTTGAGCGTTATTACAGGCGACGGCTGAAGGCGCTCCAGCGCGCGGTAGAGCAGGTCGATCTCCACCCAGTCGGTATCCCCAGCGCGTTTTGCCCGGGAGTGAACGGCGGCGATGGCTGCCTGCAACTGATAGGGGCCAGGCCGACGATGGCGCAGCGCCTTGTCGAGCAGCGCTAAGGCCTCGTTGATGAAGGGCTGGTTCCAGAGCGACCGGTCCTGATCCTCGAGCAGCACGATCTCGTCCTCGGCGCTGAAGCGCGCCGGCCGGCGCGAGATCTGCAGGAGCATGAGCGCAAGCAGCCCCATCAGCTCCGGTTCCGACGGGAAGATATGCAGCATCAACCGAGCCAGCCGGATCGCCTCGTCGCTGAAGGCAGCCGCCTCATGCCGGGGATCGGCCTGGCTGTAGCCCTCGTTGAAGATCAGATAGATCATCGTGCTGACGATCGAGAGCCGTTCGGCCCTTTCCTCAGGGCTCGGCGTTTCGAAAGGCACCCCTGCCTTGGCGACGCGCGCCTTGGCCCGGGTGATGCGCTGCTCCATGGCGCTTTCGGACACCAGGAAGGCACGCGCGATCTGCGGCACCGAAAGGCCGGAGACGATGCGCAGCGCCAGGGCGATCTGTTGGGTCGCCGGCAGGTCCGGGTGGCAGCAGATGAAGAGAAGCCGCAGAATATCGTCGCGATAATGGGAATCATCGAGCCGCTCGACAATATCGCTTTCGGCATCCTCGGTATCGGAGATGACGTCCTCATCCGGCAGAGCCTGGGTCTTCGCTCGTTTGCGCACAGCATCGATGCCGCTGTTTCGGCCGACGAAGATCAGCCAGGCTGTGGGGTCACGCGGCGGCCCTTTCTCCGGCCATGTCCGGATCGCCCTCAGGCACGCCTCCTGAAAAGCCTCTTCCGCGATATCGAGATTGCGGAAATAGCGCAGCAGCGCGCCGAGCGCCTTCGGGCGGGCCGATGCAAGCGCGAGGTCGATCCAGGCAATGTCTGTCATGATGAAGCATCTCCGGGCCTGAACACGTAGAAAGGCCGAATTTCGTAAGAGGTGGAACCTGGATTGACGGATGAAAGCTGCTTCGAGAAGGCGATCGCCTCGTCGAGCGTTTCGAAGTCGACCACATAGAAGCCGAGAAGCGCCTCCTTCGTTTCCGCAAAGGGCCCGTCGATGACCAAGGGTTCGTCCTTGCCCTTGCGCACGGTGGTCGCAGCGGTCGTCGGCATCAACCGGCCGACGGGGCCGAGTTTGCCGGATGCGGCAAGCGGCTCCTGCACGGCATAGAGTTTCTCCATGACGGCAGCTTCCTCCTCCTTGCTCCAGGCAAAGACGGTTTCCTCATGGGCGTAACAAAGGATTGCATAAAGCATCGCTCACTCCTCTTTCCGAATGACGAAGGAGTACCGCCTTGACCGACAGCGCGCATCAAAAAATTATGGGCGGAGATTCGTGATCTGCGGAGCACGGGCGGCGCCGTAGCTGAAGAATAGCGGTGCATCTCCTGGGACGAACGGAACTACATCCCGGCGCTGATCACCCCTCGCTCAAGGTCCGCTTGACCGCGTTCTTCCAGCCCTTGAGCTTTGCCGCCCGCAGCTTCTCATCCATATCGGGCTCGAACCGCCGATCCCGCTTCCACCTCGCCGAAAAACCGTCCTTGTCCGGCCACACCCCTGCCCGGCTGCCGGCGAGCCAGGCGGCCCCCAGCGCCGTCGTCTCGAGAATGACCGGGCGGTCGACCGGGGCATCGAGCAGGTCGGCAAGGCGCTGCATCGTCCAGGTTGAAGCGACCATGCCGCCGTCGACGCGCAGCACCGTGTCTTCTGTGCCGTTCTTCCAGTCCTTTTGCATGGCGTCGAGCAGGTCACGGGTCTGGTAGCAGACGGCTTCCAGTGCCGCCCGGGAGAGCTCCGCCGGACCGCTGTTGCGCGTCAGCCCGAAAATTGCACCGCGCGCCTTGGCATCCCAGTGCGGCGCGCCGAGGCCGGTGAAGGCGGGCACGAGATAGACTTCCTGTGTCGGATCGGCCTTTTCGGCCAGCGCGTTGGTTTCGGCGGCGCTGTCGATGATGCCGAGCCCGTCCCGCAGCCATTGCACGGCGGCACCCGCGATAAAGATCGAACCCTCCAGTGCATAGGTCGTCTCGCCGTTCAGGCGATAGGCGATGGTGGTCAGCAGCCGGTTTCTGGAACGCACCATATCGGCGCCGGTGTTCAGCAGCGCGAAACAGCCGGTGCCGTAGGTCGATTTCATCATGCCCGGCGCAAAACACGCCTGGCCGATGGTCGCCGCCTGCTGGTCACCGGCAACACCGAGAATCGGGATCGCTGCACCGAAGATGTCGGGATTGACCGTGCCGAAATCGGCGGCGCAATCCTTGACCTCCGGCAGCATGGCGGCCGGCACCCTCAGAATGTCGAGCAGATCCTCGTCCCACGTATTTTCGGCAATATTGTACATCAATGTGCGCGAGGCATTGGTGGCATCGGTGACGAAGCTCTTGCCACCCGTCAGCCGCCAGATCAGGAAAGTGTCGATCGTGCCGAAGCAGAGATCGCCCCTGGCGGCGCGTGCCCGCGCGCCTTTTACGTTAGCCAGCATCCAGGAAAGCTTCGTGCCGGAAAAATAGGGATCGAGGATCAGGCCGGTCTTCTTGGTGAACAGCCGCTCCAGATCCTGCCTTTTCAGATTGTCGCAATAGCTTGCCGTGCGCCGGTCCTGCCAGACGATGGCATTCTGGATCGGTCGCCCTGTTTCGCGCTCCCAGACGACGACGGTCTCGCGCTGGTTGGTGATGCCGAGTGCTGCGAGATCCTTGGCCTCGATCCCGGCGTCGCGCAACGCCATGTGGACGGTGGAGACGACCGAATCCCAGATTTCCTCGGGATCATGCTCGACCCAGCCGGAACGCGGATAGATCTGGGTGAATTCCTTCTGGCCCTTGCCGGCGATACGCATATCGCCGTCAAAGACGATCGCCCGCGTCGATGTCGTTCCCTGATCGATCGCCAGAACATATCCGCTCATGAAAACCCTCCCTCAACATGTCAATTGTCGAGGCAAATCAATAGGACACGGATGCGGGCGAGAAAAGCGAATAAAGCGGAATTGCCAGCCCGACGGCTTTGGGCATAACCTCGCAAATAACGCTGCAACGCAGCATCGCGATTTCAGGAGTGAAAAGCATGAGCAGAACAGTCGTCGTCACCGGCTCCACCAGCGGCATCGGCCTTGCGATCGCCACGGCCTTCGCCGAAATGGGCGACAACGTCGTCATCAACGGCTTCGGAAAGGTCGATGAAATCAAGGCGATCGTCGAGCGGCTTGAATCATTGTCCAAAGGCCGGGCGATCTATCATCCGGCCGACATGACGAAGCCCGCCGAGATCGCCGACCTGATCGAAACGGCTGACAAGACCTTCGACACCGTCGACGTCCTGGTCAACAATGCCGGCATCCAGCATGTCGAGAAGATCGAGGATTTCCCGATCGAAAAATGGGATCAGATCATCGCGATCAATCTGTCGAGCTCCTTTCATACCATGCGCGCCGCGATCCCGCTGATGAAGGCCAGGAAGTACGGCCGCATCATCAACATCGCCTCGGCCCACGGGCTCGTCGCCTCCCCCTTCAAATCCGCCTATGTCGCGGCAAAACATGGTATATTAGGCCTGACGAAGACGGCAGCACTTGAACTTGCCGAATTCGGCGTGACCGTAAACGCCATCTGCCCCGGCTATGTGCTGACACCGCTCGTCGAGAAGCAGATCCCGGATACCGCCAAAGCCCGCGGCATGACCGAGGAGCAGGTGAAGAGCGAAGTCATCCTCAAGGCGCAGCCGACGCGTGAATTCGTCAAGGCCGAGGAAATCGGTGCACTGTCGCTCTACCTCGCCAGCGACGCGGCCCGCCAGGTGACCGGAACGCATATCTCGATTGACGGTGGCTGGACGGCGGCTTAACCATTTGGAAAAAATAACCGGGAATATCATGAACGACAGCATCCGCTTCATCCTGAATGGCGAGGACATCACGCTCACCGATGTCAGGCCGACCGAGACGCTTCTCGATTTTCTGCGGTTGAAGCGACGGCTGACAGGCACCAAGGAAGGATGTGCGGAAGGCGATTGCGGCGCCTGCACCGTGCTCGTCGGGCGGCTTGCCGACGGTAAGCTCGCCTATGAATCCGTCAATGCCTGCATCCGTTTCATCGGTTCACTGCACGCAACCCATGTGGTGACGGTCGAGCATCTCGCCGGCAGGGACGGCGCGCTGCATCCGGTGCAACAGGCATTGGTCGATTGTCACGGCTCGCAATGCGGCTTCTGTACCCCGGGCTTCGTCATGTCGCTCTATGGCCTGTGGCTGACCAGGGAAAACCCCAGCCGCTACGAGATCGAAAAGGCGCTGCAAGGCAACCTCTGTCGTTGCACCGGCTATGAGCCGATCGTCAAGGCTGCCGAGCAGGTGAGCCTGATGCGGCCAAGCACCCTCTTCGATCCGCTGGAACGGACGCGATCCGAAATCGTCGCCCGGCTCTGGGCGATGCAGGCGAGCGGCACGATCCGGATTGCCAATGGCGACGACCGGCTGATCGTGCCGGCTTCGGTCCAGGCGCTCGCCGAAGTCCTCTCGCAGGAGCCTGATGCGATTATCGTCGCCGGCGCGACGGATGTCGGCCTCTGGGTGACGAAGCAGATGCGCAGGCTGAGCCCGGTGGTTTTCATCAGCCACCTCAGCGAATTGCAGTCGGTTGGGGAAGGCGAGGATGGCATCACCATCGGCGCCGGCGTCAGTTACACCAAGGCTTTCGAGGCGATCTCCAAGAAAATCCCCGCGCTCGGGCGGCTGATCGACCGCATCGGCGGCGAGCAGGTGCGCAATATGGGCACGATCGGCGGCAATATCGCAAACGGTTCGCCGATCGGCGATAGCCCACCGCCGCTGATCGCGCTCGGCGCGACGCTGACGCTTCGGTCCCTGCAAGGCCAGCGCAGAATGCCGCTCGAGGATTTCTTCATCGCCTATGGCAAGCAGGACCGGAAACCCGGCGAATTCGTCGAAAGCGTTTTTGTGCCCTATCCGGCAGCAACCAGCCGCTTTGCCGCCTACAAGATCACCAAGCGTCGCGACGAGGACATCACCGCCGTGCTCGGCGCCTTCCTGCTGACGCTCGACGATGCCGAGATGATCACCGATATCCGCATCGCCTACGGCGGCATGGCGGCAACGCCGAAACGCGCCCGCACGGTGGAGGCCGAACTGATCGGCAAACCATGGACGGAAGCGACGATCGAGGCAGCCCGCCCCGCCTTCGACGCCGACTACCAGCCGCTGACCGACTGGCGCGCGACAGCGGAATACCGCCAGCTGACGGCGAAGAACCTGCTGACGCGGTTCTACCTGGAAACAGTGGGCGCGCCGGCGGAGCTGAAGCGGTTCGAGGAGGTGGCTTGATGGTTTGTTTCGCGAATTGGCCTCCCGCAGTCACCACATCGCCCCTCACCCTAACCCTCTCCCCGCCTGCGGGGAGAGGGGACGTGCCCTGCGAGAGGTGGCGAGGAACGGAGACGGCGCGGCATGTCCCTTCTCCCCGCAAGCGGGGAGAAGGTGGCGGCAGCTGGATGAGGGGCCGCGCAGAAAACCGTGCCGACCGTGGAGGGCTCATCTAATGGACAAGTCCACCTTCGAAGACCGCAAAGCCATCATATCAGGTCCCATGCACGGCTCGCTGCGGCATGATTCCGCGCATAAGCACGTCACCGGAACCGCCGATTATATCGACGATATTCCCGAACCCGCCGGCCTGCTGCACGGCGCCCTCGGCCTCTCCGACCGGGCGCATGCCGAAATCGCCGGCATCGACCTTTCCGCCGTTGCCGCCTATCCCGGCGTCATCTGGGTCTTCACCGGCAAGGACGTGCCCGGCGTCAACGACGTCAGCTCCAACGGCAGCCATGACGAGCCGCTGCTCGCCGAAACTTTAGTTCAGTTCCACGGCCAGCCGATCTTTGCGGTCATCGCCGAAACGCGCGATGCCGCCCGCCGCGCCGCCCGGCTGGCAAAGATCGACTATCGCGATCTGCCGCACTGGAGCGATATCGACGGGGCGCTCGCCAATGGCAGCCCTCTCGTCATCACCCCAATGACGCTCAGGCGCGGCGAGCCGGAAACCGAAATGACCAATGCCGCCATGCGTCTGAAAGGTCAGATGCGCATCGGCGGTCAGGAGCATTTCTATCTCGAAGGCCATATCGCCGTGGCGATCCCCGGCGAGGACGACGAGGTCACCGTCTGGTCCTCGACGCAGCATCCGAGCGAGATCCAGCACATCGTCGGCCACGTGCTCGACATCCCGTCCAACGCCGTCACCGTTAATGTGCGCCGTATGGGCGGTGGCTTCGGCGGCAAAGAGACGCAGGGCAATCAGTTCGCAGCGCTCGCCGCCATCGCCGCCAAGAAGCTCGGCCGCGCGGTCAAATTCCGTCCGGACCGCGACGAGGATATGAGCGCCACCGGCAAACGCCACGATTTCCTCGTCGACTACGAACTCGGCTTCGACGCCGAAGGCCGTATCCACGCGGTCGACGCAACTTATGCGGCCCGCTGCGGCTTCTCCTCCGACCTCTCCGGGCCGGTGACCGATCGCGCCCTCTTCCACGCCGATTCCAGCTATTTCTATCCGCATGTGCATCTGGTCTCGAAGCCGCTGAAAACGCACACCGTTTCCAACACCGCCTTCCGCGGTTTTGGCGGGCCGCAGGGCATGCTCGGCGCCGAGCGCTTCATCGAGGAGATCGCCTATGCCCTCGGCAAGGATCCGCTCGATGTCCGCAAGCAGAATTTTTACGGCCAGCCGGGCTCCGGACGCACGCTGACCCCCTATCATCAGGAGGTCGAGGACAATATCATCGCCCGCATCGTCGAGGAGCTGGAAGAAACAGCCGAATACCAGGCCCGGCGCAACGCCATCATCGCCTTCAACCGCGACAGCCGCTATATCAGAAAGGGCATCGCGCTGACGCCGGTCAAGTTCGGCATCTCCTTCACCATGACCGCCTTCAACCAGGCCGGCGCCCTCGTCCACATCTATCAGGACGGCTCGATCCATCTGAATCATGGCGGCACAGAAATGGGCCAGGGCCTCTACACCAAGGTGGCGCAGGTGCTGGCCGACAGCTTCCAGGTCGATATCGACAGGGTGAAGATCACCGCGACGACGACGGCCAAGGTGCCGAACACTTCGGCGACGGCCGCCTCCTCCGGCTCGGACTTGAACGGCATGGCCGCCTTCGACGCCGCCCGCCAGATCAAGGAACGGCTGGTGGCCTTCGCCGCCGAAAAATGGGACGTTGGGCCTACCGACGTCGTCTTCCTGCCGAACCGGGTGCGCGTCGGCGAGATCGAAATCCCCTTCCCCGATTTCATCAAGCAGGCCTATTTCGCCCGCGTCCAGCTTTCCGCCGCCGGCTTCTACAAGACGCCGAAGATCCACTGGGACCGCAAGGCCGGTCGCGGCACGCCCTTCTATTATTTCGCCTACGGCGCCTCCTGCACCGAGGTCTCGATCGATACGCTGACGGGAGAATATCTGATCGACCGCACCGACATCCTCCATGATGTCGGCCGCTCGCTGAACCCGGCGATCGACATGGGCCAGGTCGAAGGCGCCTTCGTGCAGGGCCTGGGCTGGCTCACGACGGAAGAACTCTGGTGGGACGACAAAGGCCGGCTGCGCACCCATGCCCCCTCGACCTACAAGATCCCGCTCGCCTCCGACCGTCCGAAGATCTTCAACGTCCGCCTCGCCGAATGGTCGGAGAACGCTGAGGCCACCATCGGTCGCTCCAAGGCCGTCGGCGAACCACCCTTCATGCTGGCGATCTCGGTACTGGAAGCCCTGTCGATGGCAGTGGCGAGTGTTGCCAATTACAAGGTCTGCCCGAGGCTGGATGCGCCGGCGACGCCCGAGCGGGTACTGATGGCGGTGGAGCGGATGAAGCGGGTGTAGGATGCGTCCGGCTGATTTGGTGTTTGAGCAGGGCCGGCAGAGTGGGTGGTACCCCCCTCTGTCCTGCCGGACATCTCCCCCACAAGGGGGGAGATCGGCAAGACGAAAGCCCTTCATCCATATTGCCCTGACATTGGATTATGAAAATCCGGTTTTACGCCATAGGGCCGCTATCTCGCGAAGCCCACGCCTCATGCCGATCTCTCCCTTTGTGGGGGAGATGTCCGGCAGGACAGAGGGGGGTGCCGCGGCCACATACCCATCGGTTGTCCTCCCATGACCAACCTACCCACCTTCCTCACCGGCCATCCCGACAGCATCCTCATCGACATCACCGCCACACAAGGTTCCACCCCGCGTGAGGCCGGCACCTTCATGCTCGTCTCGCCAGCCGCACTTTGGGGCACGATCGGCGGCGGCCAGTTCGAGTTTATGGCAATCGCAAATGCACGGGCGATATTGGCCGGAACTGGCGGAACGCCCACCATGGATATCCCGCTCGGGCCTGACATCGGCCAATGCTGCGGCGGGCGCACGCAATTGCGGTTTCGCCGGATGACGCAAACGGTGACCGAAGACATCGAAGCCAGGCTTGCCGGCGAGATAGAGTGTCTGCCGGAGGTCTATCTCTTCGGTGCCGGCCATGTCGGTCGGGCGCTGGCCGCGGCCTTGGCGCCGTTGCCGCTGTCAATCACGGTCGTCGAGACGCGGCAGGAAGAAATCACCAGCCTGCCTCCCGAAACGAAGACGCGGCTCGTGCCGATGCCGGAAGCGCTGGTGAAGGATGTTGCGGCCGGCGGCGCGCTGGTCATCCTGACGCACGACCATGCGCTGGATTTCCTCATCGCCCGCGAGGCGCTGGAACGGACCGACCTCGCCTATATCGGCATGATCGGCTCGGCGACGAAGCGCGCCACGTTCGTAAGCTGGCTTTCCCGCGAGGGCGGCGGAGAACGTGGCTGGACAGAACGCCTGACGCTGCCGATCGGCGGCTCGGCGGTCAGGGACAAGCGCCCTGAGGTGATCGCCGCCATGACCGCCGCCGAAATCCTGACGGCGCTTGCGGTCTACCGCATGCGTTCGTCCTCGCAGTAGGGATCGCGCCCGTCGAGGAAACCGAGATCGCGCTTGACGCGATCCGGCGCCGTGTCGAGATCGAGGCTGGGCATGCGCCAGATCCGCGCCAGCTGGCCGCCGATGCGCCGGAAAATTCCGATGGTCGGCTGCGGCGGGCTCTGTTCGATAGCATAGCAATCCATGACATCACCTCGATGGTTTGATGGTATGAGTTGCAGTTTGCAGCTAAAAATGCTGCAATTCCAATCGAACGACCGTCTGCATGCATCAAGAGAACTTATCCATGAAACTTTCCAAACAATTTCCACTGAATGCGCTGCGCGTCTTCGAGACCGCTGCCCGGCTCGGAAGTTTCACCAAGGCAGGCGACGAACTCGGTATGACGCAGACGGCCGTTAGCTACCAGATCAAGCTGTTGGAGGAGAATGTCGGCGAGCCGCTCTTCCTGCGCCGTCCCCGCCAGATCGCGCTGACGGAGACCGGCGAGCGACTGGCGCCGAAGGTGACCGAAGCCTTTGCCATGCTGCACGACGCGATGGCGACGGCTCGCGACAGCGTCGAAGGCACGCTCGCCATCAGCTCGACCCATACCTTCGCCTCGAAATGGCTGGCGCCGCGCCTCGGCTCTTTCCACTTGAAGCATCCGGCGATCGCGGTGCGCTTTCAGGCGAGCTCTGACATCATCGATTTCACCCGCGAGCAGATCGATGTCGGCATCCGCTGGGGCGACGGCAACTGGCCGGGGCTGACGCTGCACCGGCTGATGGGGCTGGAGTTCACGCCGATGCTGAGCCCGAAGCTGGCGGAAGCGGCCGGCGGCATCAAGGAGCCGCGCGATCTCCTGAAGCTCGATCTCTTCGACGCCGGCGATATCTGGTGGAAACAATGGTTCGAGGCAGCCGGCGTCACGGAGACGGATCTCGATCGGCGCCCGCGCAACCAGCTTGGCTCCCAGGCCGTGGAAGCCGATGCGGCCATCGCCGGCCATGGCGTCGCCATCCTCCATCCGGCCTTCTATGAGGCCGAGATCACGCTCGGCCGGCTCTACCAGCCCTTCGAACTGACCCGCAGCGACGGCAAGGCCTACTGGCTCGCCTACCCCGAAAACCGTCGCAACGTGCCGAAGATCAAGGCCTTCCGCAACTGGATCCTCGAGGAGATGAAGGCAGCCGGAAATTGATGCACGCCGCCTGAATTGTGCGGTGATTTTCTGACGACGCCATGCCGGACCCGGTTCGCGAGCCGGGTCCGGCGCTGTGGTCCGCCTTCAATATCCCATTTCCGGCGCATAAAAACAGCGCGGCGTATCCTCGTTCGGGAACAGACAGAGATGATAGTCGTTATCGCCGGATTGCATCGCCTTCGTCATCGGCAGCAGGAAGACATGAGCATGCGTGACCAACCGGTGGTCGCCAGGCATCAACGTCACCCGATATCCGCCCGGCGTCACCGCCACGCTTTTCGAAGGGATCATCTGGCAATCGCCATTATGACTGTCGCCGTTGCAACAATAGGGGTCATAACTCCACCCCGAAGGTGCGTCGTGGGCCGTCGCCAACGACGCATACGCAATCATCACACACGTCAGAATGCTGCGCATGGGCATCTTCTCCGTCGATGAATGCGCCGCCGATGATCCAACGGTTCTTATTTTATTCCGGCGGCCTGCAAAAATAATTGTAATCGAGTCGTCGTAGTTCAAGGCCTGCTATTTTAGCAGGCACAGTATAAGCCGGGGATAATGCACAGTCTTCTCGGCAGCTTTTAGGCACGCGACAGCAGATCGGCGATACGACCGTGATCGGCCGCTTCGGCAAAACCGCCGGAAATCATCAGTGGGGCGCCGAAGACGGGCGCGGTGATCATTCCCTTGCTCCTTTGGCAGCACGAACCGCTGTGGGTGTGCAGTCCTTCAATCTCCTCTTCCCTCCCCGCCAAAATTTCCGCAATGTCACGAGTCGGAGGAAGATAGGGGAACTCGATGTATGAATATGCCATAACATGGGAATGGTTCGCCTTCGCGGCGCGCTGGTTTCATGTCATTACCGCGATCGCCTGGATCGGATCGTCCTTTTATTTTATCGCGCTCGATCTCGGACTGGTGAAACGCCCGCATCTGCCGCCCGGCGCCTATGGCGAGGAATGGCAGGTCCATGGCGGCGGCTTCTATCATATCCAGAAATATCTGGTGGCGCCGACTCAGATGCCGGAGCACCTGACCTGGTTCAAATATGAGAGCTATTTTACCTGGCTTTCCGGCTTCCTGATGCTGTGCATCGTCTATTACGGCGGCGCCGACCTCTTCCTCATCGACCGGCACGTGCTCGATATCAGCCCGCCCGTCGCGATCCTGATCTCGCTGGCGTCGCTGGCGCTCGGCTGGATCGTCTACGATCTGCTCTGTAAATCCCCGCTTGGGCGCAACACTTGGGGGCTGATGGCGCTGCTCTATGTCGTCCTCGTCTTCATGGCCTGGGGCTATACGCAGCTTTTCACCGGCCGCGCCGCCTTCCTGCATCTCGGCGCCTTCACCGCAACGATCATGTCGGCCAACGTCTTCATGATCATCATCCCGAACCAGAAGATCGTCGTCGCCGATCTCATCGCCGGGCGCACGCCCGACCCCAAATATGGGCAGATCGCCAAGCAGCGCTCGCTGCACAACAACTACCTGACGCTGCCCGTCATTTTCTTCATGCTGTCGAACCACTATCCGCTGGCCTTTGGCACGCAGTTCAACTGGGTGATCGCCGCCCTGGTCTTCCTGATGGGCGTCACCATCCGCCACTGGTTCAACACCACGCATGCCAGGAAAGGCCGGCCGACCTGGACCTGGATCGTCACCGTCATCCTCTTCATCCTGGTCATGTGGCTTTCGACCGCGCCGAAGCTGCTGACCGGCGAGACGGATGCGGCAGCGGTCGCGCCCGCCTTCCAGCAATTCGCCGGCGACCCGCATTTTCCCGCCGTCAAGCAACTGGTCTCGACGCGCTGTTCCATGTGCCACGCCGCCGAGCCGGTCTATGAGGGCATCGTGCGGCCGCCAAAGGGCGTAATCCTTGAAAACGACGCCGAAATCGCCGCCCATGCCCGTGAAATCTATATACAGGCAGGCCGCAGCCATGCCATGCCGCCCGGCAACATCACCGACATCACGCCGGACGAGCGCAAGCTGCTCGTCGCCTGGTTCGAAAGCGCAGTCGAAGGCAAGAAACAATGACGACGACACTCCTGCGCGGCCGCCTGCTGTCCTTCCATCGCGCGCCGCTGAGCCTGACCGACAGCCAAAGCTATCTCTATGAGGAGGATGGCGGCCTGCTGATTACGGACGGGCTGATCTCGGCAATCGGCCCCTATGCCGATGTCAAGGCAAAAGCAGCCGCTGATGTGGCCGAGATCGACCACCGCCCGCATCTGATCATGCCTGGCTTCATCGACATGCACTTGCATTTTCCGCAGATGCAGGTGATTGCCTCCTATGCCGCCAACCTACTCGAATGGCTGAACACCTACACTTTTCCCGAGGAATGCCGCTTCGTCGAAAGCAGGCATGCTGAAAGGATCGCCGTGCATTTCTACGACGAGCTGATCCGCCACGGCACGACGACGGCGGTTGCCTATTGCTCCGTGCACAAGACCTCGGCCGACGCCTTCTTCGCCGAGGCGATGAAGCGCAACATGCGCATGGTCGGCGGCAAGGTGATGATGGACCGCAATGCCCCGCAGGGCCTGCTCGACACCCCCGAAATGGGCTATGACGAAACCCGCCAGGTGATATCGGACTGGCACGGCAAGGGCCGCAATCACGTCGCCATTACCCCGCGCTTCGCCATCACCTCGACACCGGCGCAGATGGAAGCGACATCGGCCCTGGCCCGTGAATTTCCCGACCTGCACATCCAGACGCATCTTTCGGAAAACCACGACGAGATCAAATTCACCTGCGAACTTTATGCCGAGGCGCTCGATTATACCGACATCTATGCCCGCTACGGCCTGCTCGGGCCGAAAAGCCTCTTCGGCCATGCCATCCACCTGTCCGAGCGCGAGGCCGATGCCATGAGCGAGGCGGGCGCCGTCGCCGTCCACTGCCCGACCTCGAACCTCTTCCTCGGCTCGGGCCTGTTTCCGCTGAAGGCGCTGGCGCGGCGCCAAAAGCCGGTCCGTATCGGCGTCGCCACCGATATCGGCGGCGGCTCCAGCTATTCGATGCTCAGGACGATGGACGAGGCCTATAAGATCCAGCAGTTGCTTGGCGAACGGCTGAACCCGCTGGAAAGCTATTACCTGATGACGCGCGGCAATGCCGAAGCGCTGTCGCTGACAGACCGGATCGGCACCATGGAACCTGGCACCGAAGCCGATCTCGTCGTGCTCGATGCGACGGCGACACCGGCCATGGCGCTGAAGATGGAGGTGGTGAAGACGCTGCCCGAGGAGCTATTCCTGCTGCAGACGATGGGCGACGACCGGGCGATTGCCGAGACCTATGTTGCAGGTGTGGCGCTGAAGGCGGGACTTCGATAACGCGCGCCGTTGCTCTCGAAATCGGTCCGTGAAAAGCTGCCTCACACGGCCAATTTCCCATAACACTGCCGCCAAATTCATGTTATGGCCGATGGCCGCATTCAGATGTGAAGGTTCAATTCATGGCCACCCCGCTCACCATCGCCGACCTGAAAAAACTCGCACAGCGCCGCGTGCCGAAGATGTTCTTCGACTATGCGGATTCGGGCGCCTGGACGGAATCGACCTACGCGGCGAATGAGAGCGATTTCAGTCAGATCAAGCTGCGCCAGCGGGTGATGGTCGACATGACCGACCGCACGCTGGCAACGACGATGGTTGGCCAGAAAGTGTCGATGCCGGTGGCTCTGGCGCCGACGGGCCTGACCGGCATGCAGCATGCCGACGGCGAGATGCTGGCGGCGCGCGCCGCCGAAGAATTCGGTGTTCCCTTCACGCTCTCGACGATGAGCATCTGCTCGATCGAGGATGTCGCTTCGGTGACGACCCGCCCCTTCTGGTTCCAGCTCTACGTGATGAGGGACAAGGATTTCGTCCTCAACCTCATCAACCGCGCCAAGGCGGCCAAATGCTCGGCGCTGGTGCTGACGGCCGATCTGCAGATCCTTGGCCAGCGCCACAAGGATCTGCGCAACGGCCTGTCGGCGCCGCCGAAATTCACGCCGAAGCATATCTGGCAGATGGCGACCCGGCCCTTCTGGTGCCTTGAGATGCTGCAGACCAAGCGCCGCACCTTCGGCAATATCGTCGGCCATGCGAAGAATGTTTCCGACCTCTCGTCCCTCTCCTCCTGGACGGCCGAACAGTTCGATCCGCGGCTGTCTTGGGCGGATGTCGCCTGGATCAAGGAACAATGGGGCGGACCGCTGATCATCAAGGGCATACTCGATCCGGAGGATGCGAAGGCAGCCGCCGATACCGGTGCCGATGCGATCGTCGTCTCCAATCATGGCGGTCGGCAGCTAGACGGCGCCTCCTCCTCGATCAGCATGCTGCCGAAGATCGTCGACGCCGTCGGCGACCGTATCGAGGTCCATCTCGACGGCGGCATCCGCTCTGGCCAGGACGTGCTGAAGGCCGTGGCGCTCGGCGCCAAAGGCACCTATATCGGCCGCCCCTTCCTCTACGGCCTCGGCGCCATGGGCAAGGAAGGCGTGTCGCTGGCGCTCGGCATCATCCGCAAGGAGATGGACATCACCATGGCGCTCTGCGGCAAGCGCGACATCAACGACGTGAATTCGTCGATCATCGACGGACGGCAGTGAAGCTGCTGGAGAAGCCAGCTGAGAGCGGTTCAACTTTTCATGGAAACGCAAAACCGCTCTAAGCTCTTGTTTTGACGCAATTCCGGACGGAATACCGCTTCGCACTTTTCCTGGAATTGCTCTAGAAGGGTCACGGATCCCGGAATCGCCGTCGCGATTGGCGCGCGCAAGACCTGCCGGACACGTGCCGGAGCGCTTGCATCAATCGCCTGCCGTCGTATTCAGCAGAGCGGCTGCCCATCGGTCGCATCGAGCACCAGGATCGCGAAAATCACGAGACAGATGGCGAGCGCAAAACGCTGCCGCCAGACGATGCGACGCGATCCGGCAATCCGCCTCTCGAGCCCAGACGGTGTCCCGTCAGGCTTGCGAAGCCGCATGCGGGACAACAGGTCGTCGACGGCAGCAAGACCGGCCGTCTCGGTCTCGTGGCTCGCCGCGAGGCGAAACAACAGCGCATCGAAGAGAAGATGGATCGCCAGCGCAAGAACAATCACGCAGAAAACCAGCATCAAGAGCCAGCCGAGCTGTGGAACGAAGCCTCGATATTCGGCAGTGATCGGGCCGACAATTAGTGGCAACAGTGCCGTCAGCCCGCAGAAGATCGAATTACGGCCGAGATTTCGCGCCGCCGCCGAGGCCGTGCTATTCCACTGCGTCATTGCACGCCCTCCGTCACGGCATGGATACTTTCCGCGGGCAGATGAACACGCCGCCCCGCCCGTTCGATCAGCCGCACTGCTTCGGCCGGATCTTCGCAACGTCGGCTGATGAGCAGCCAACGCACGATGACGCAAGCGCTCCGCTGGAAACCTAGCGCACAGCAGACGAGAACCGGTCCCTGCTCGCGCGCAGCCTCGACGAGGTTCGCCGCGGCGAGCGTCTGGATCTTGTCGAGGGCGGTAAGATCAAGGGTGGGAAAGCTGCACCAGCGCGCGCGTGTCGCGCCGGGGCGCTGAAGTTCGCCGGTAATGTCGATCACCGTGGCAAAACGGTCGGCCTCGTAGCGACGCGGAAAACGACCGAGATGGACGCCGTCGGCGATCGCCACCGACGCCGGCATTCCCCGGGTCCAGAGCCAAATATTGATGTGAGCGCCGAGCCGGTAGGGTGCTAGCAGCCAGCGGCTGGCAAGGGTGGCCCGGCCATCGACGCGTTTCTGGAATATCTGCGGGCCGGCGCCGAGATATCCGAGCGAGACGATCGCCAGCGCAACAGCCGGCCAGAGCAACAGCAGGGCCGCGGCCGATAGAGGCGTGCAGAGCGTTGCAAGGCCGAGAAATGCGATGGCGCCGCATAGATAATAGATGCCGAGGCGACGCGACTTCGGATCGCCGCTCATCGCAAAATTCGCGAGAGGCGAACCGGCATCGCGCGGAAAAAGCCAGGCGGCAAACAGGCCGAGCAGCATGCCGGTCGGTATGTCGATGACGTGATGCTGCCACGTGGTCAGCACGGAGGCACCGATCAGGAGGCACCAGAAGTGCCACAGAAGCCGTGCCTTGCGCGGCAGCCGGCCGCGCAGATGGTCCCAGATCACAACCAGGAGCGCGATATGCAGCGACGGCGCCTGGTTGAACGGCTTATCGAAGCCGCCGAGCACGGCGAACATGAAACCGGGCAGGCCGCTCGTTGCCGGCCGCACGAAGGTCGCTTCAAGCGGAAACGCGACAAAGCAGGCGACGGCTATTATCTGGATCGTTAGATAACGCCTCGCCAGCATATCCACACCGCGCGGCGTCGTGTTGATGAACAGGCAGAGTGCATAGAACAGATTGATCGACCAATAGGGAATGATCGTCCATCCGAGGAACGGAATGGCGCTTTCCCATGCGAAGGCGACGTTCGGCACATGAGCGCGCTGCGACGCCAGCCAATTGGCGCCGCCATAGCTCAGATAGAAGAACGGTCCCAGGAAGGCGAGCCAGAGCGCCGCCCGCTTCTGGACCGGTGCTGCCCGGGAAAAAGGTGAACGTGCCTTCTCCACGCTTTGCCCTCAAACTCGCTCGGCCAACGAGACAGTGAAAATGCCCCACTGGTCGATGCGCTGTTCGATCTTGCGGAAACCGGCTGCGGCGACCAGTTGGTCCATTTCCTCTTGCGTCCGCCGCCGCATCACCCACGCCTCGCCGCCGCGGTGGGAGGTCAGGGCGCGGGCAATCATCTCCAATTGTGGATGCCATGGCTGGTTGGTGTAGACTAGCAGACCACCGGGCCGCATCGCGCGGGCGATCCCGTTGAGGGAAGCGGCGATCATCGCATTGTCGGAAAACAGCTCGTAAAGGCCGGAGACGATCGCGAGATCCGGAGCCGGCGTGGTTGCTGCCAGCCCCTCGCCATCAAAGGCATCCTGCTGGCGGAAGTTGACGAAATCGCCCAGTCCACGTGCGGCAATGCTGTTGCGGCCGGCATCGACGTTAATGGGGGAATAGTCCTGCAGCCGCGCACTGTCGGGACGCACGGCAGCCGCCTCGATCGCATCAAGCACATAACGGCCGTGCCCGGCCGCTATGTCGAGCATATGGGTGCTGCGGCCGGCTGCTTTCAGGCGCTGCAGCGCGCGGTCGATCAGCTCCTGCAAGTGCAGCTTTCGCTGCCTGATACCGCGCCAGCCGATCGCCTCGAGGAACACCTTGTCGATCAAACGCCCGCCGGGACCGAGCCCGCGCGGCTTGTTCTCGTAGACGTAGTCGAGCGTCGAGCCGGAATCAAAGCCGGTCTTGACCCCGGTCTTGATGCCCTCGGACACCAAGGCGCCGATCTTGATGTTGAGGCGGCTGAGCGCCCAGTAGATGCCACGTGGGGATGTCGCGTCCAGCGGGCTCGCAAGCCGGTCGGCCTCGTCCTTTGTATAGCCCTGGATATGGGCGTTGCGAAGGTCGGCAGGTGCCCGGGGCTCGGCAAAACGCGCATCTATAAAACGGCGGACCTCGGCGAGCGCAATCGCGCGGTCCTTTTCGCCAAGCGTATCATGGTAGAAGCCGGCAAGCACATGCCGTTCCTTGATCCGGCTGCCGAGGTTTTCGTAAAACCGGTGCTGCGGCGCCTGTCGCACCACCCAGTCGCTGCCGGAGATCAGCAGTTGGGTCGGGACGGTGATGGCGCGGGCGTCGCCGACGACGCGGGCTGCCGCCTCATAGAGCTGCACCAGCATGTTGGAGGCAATCGGCCTAGATATCAATGGGTCGGTTTCGTAGGAGGCGATGCGCTCGGGATCATGCGTCAGGAACCTCGCCTTGACATAGGAATTGACGAAGAATGTACCTTTGAGCTTTTCCCAGAACGCGATGCCTTCTTTGGCAAAAGGCACGTAGAGCTTGACGCTGAAGGCCGGCGAGGCAAGCACGAGCGCACGGATCGGCGGCGCATAGTCGTGCACCCAGGTGCTGGCGAGGACCGCGCCGACACTCTGCGCAATGACGGCGATGTCTTCGACTGAAGTACCGCTTGTCTCGCTGACATGGCGGACGAAGCAATCGAGATCATGCGCCGAGGCAGCAAAGGATGGAGAATAGCCGCGCTCTCCCGGTGAACGCCCATGGCCGCGTGCGTCCCAGGCGTAGAAGGAAAAATCATCGAGACCGAGTTCGGTGGCGAGATGAGCGACGCGGCCACTATGCTCGTGGCCGCGATGGAGAAGAATGATCACGCCCTTCGGTGCAGCGCTCGTCGAAGGCCACGCCCGATAAAACAGCCGAGTGCCATCATGCGATGCGAATTCTGATTCATGCATTGGTCTGGCCGTCGAGGACGGTTGCCCACTATCGGCAGTTTGCAGCACGCTCTTCTCCAATTCTGATGGGTGGATAGGTTGCATCCATTGGCGAGCACAGTGATTTGCTTTCATTGCAAAAGTCTAGTTGCAAATGTAAGTCCTTTGCATGAACCGATATGAAGTGCGGCCTTCCTCACAGCTGCGACGATCTGCACTGCCCGAGCCGGCATAGACTGTTCAAATGCCACGAAATTCCAATGAGGTAGCATGTCTGTTTATCAATTGAAGTCCCGATTTCAGAATATTCTTCGCCCTCTGGTGCGCTCCCTCGCGGCGCGAGGCGTCACCGCCAATCAGGTGACTTCAGTTGCCGCCGCCGTCTCGGTTGCATTGGGCCTTTTTCTGAGCGTCGCCCCGCTTCCGCACTGGTTCCTGCTGGTGCCGGTATGGTTTCTCCTGCGCATGGGCCTCAACGCCATCGACGGCATGCTCGCGCGCGAACATGGGCAGAAGAGCATTTTAGGCGCCTATCTGAACGAGATCGGTGATGTCGTGTCGGATGTCGCCCTGTATTTGCCGTTTGCGCTCATCGATCCGAACGGCTTGGTGCCGGCGTTATCAGTCATATTCCTCTCGGCGCTGACGGAATTTGCCGGCGTTCTGGGTCAAACGGTCGGGGCAAGCCGGCGTTACGACGGGCCGCTGGGCAAGAGCGACCGCGCGGTGCTTTTCGGCGCGCTCGGCATCTTTGTCGCGGTTGGCGGTACGTTTGCAGCATGGACTTCGTGGCTCTGGGCGGTTGTGGCTCTCCTTCTCATATGGACCATCATCAACCGTATCAGCGCCGGTATTCGCGAGGCGCATACCGCCGCCCGATAGGACGCTGCCTCTCCTTCTAACGCCATGTTAAGCTTAGGTTGTATTTTAGCACAACCCCTTGAAAGCACCAAAGCGGTGCTTTATGTTTTATCCTATGGCGAACACAGGCAAGACACCGCACCTATCGCTGCTGCGCTACACGCTGGCGCCTGATGAACAGGCCCGGCAGGCGCTGGACGATACTCTTGCCGCCTATCGCAGGATGATCGACATCCTGAACGAACGCATCGACGACAGGGCGGGCGCCAATCTCGTCCTCCTGCATGAACTTGCCTATGAAACCGTCCGCGAGCAGACGGGGCTGCCGGCGCGGCTGGTGACACTCGGCCTTCGCGATTTCGCCGCCAATCGTGGCGCGAGTGCCGATCCCCCGTTTCTGCCGCTCGACGACAAGCTTTTCGCCATCAAAGGCCCCGCGGATCTGACGATCGCCACAGTGCACGGGCGCGTTGCCGTACCCTTCGATGTCGCGGGCTATTCCAGGGGATGGGAGAGTATTTTTCCGGCCTATCTTGTGGCCGGCCAGGATCGTTACGAGATTCACATCGGCGTCACGCCGAATTCCGCTCGGATGGAGGAAAACATGACGAATGAAGGCATTCTTTCCCGCATGGGCCGCCTGATCGCGGGCATCGCGAATGCGGCGGTCGACAAGGCGGAAGGCGTCAACAAGATCGCCGTCATCGAACAGGCGATCCGCGAGATCGATGCGGCAGCGGATGAGGCCCGCACCGATCTCGGCAAGGCGCGTGCCGAGGAATATCGCATCCAGAGCCGCAAGGACGAGATCGTCGGAGACATGAACGCGCTCGACGCGAAGATCCGCCTCGCCGTCTCTTCCGGGCGCGATGATCTGGCAAAGGCCGGCGTCGCCCGGCAGATCGATCTCGAATCCCAGATCGCGGCGCTCGACAAGGCGTTGGCCGATGCCAGGGAGCAGCTGGACGAGGGCCAGAAAGCCCTTCAGGCCGTGCTCGCCACGCGCCGCGAGGCGGACGCCCGCCTTGCCGATTTCAAGCGCAGCATCGCCAGGCATCCCGAAGACGCCGCAGCAGGTCACAGCCGGCCCGCGCCGGGCGCCGATGCTGCCCGGGCTGCGGCGGCGGTGTCGCGGCTGACCGGTGTTCCATCAGGCGAGCACGCCCATAGTTCGGAGCTGGACGAGCTCGACCGCTTGCACCGCGAACAGGCGATCGAAGCGCGCCTCGCACGCTTCAAGGCGGATAACCGGTAACGGCGATGGCACTTCTCTTCGCCCCCGAATGTGCCCCCTTCGCCATCGCCGCCGCGGTCCTCGCCGGCCTGACCGCGATCGAGATGCTCGCGACCGTCATGGGTTTTTCGATCATGGAATTTCTAGGAAAACCGGATTTCCATGGCCATGACGGGTTTGCGGGCTACCTGTCCTGGCTCAATCTCGGCGGTGTTCCCCTGCTCATCCTCATCATGCTGGCGCTCGGCTTCTTCGCCATGACGGGCTTTGCCATACAGGCCGTCGCCAATGCCTTCTGGGCACCGCTTCCCGCCACCGTCGCCGCTCTTCCCGCCATCTTGGTTGCCATCCCCATGGTCAGGGCGTCGAGCAGGACCGTGGCGCGGCTCGTGCCGCATGACGAGACCTATGCCGTCGATCTCGACGCGCTCATCGGCCGGACCGCCGAAGTGTCGCTCGGCCCGCTCGATCAGGGGCTGCCAGGACGCGTCCGCGTCAAGGACCAGCATGGAAACTGGCACGTGCTGAGAGCCAAGGCCGCCAGAGATCAGGAGCCTCTGAAGGTCGGCACCAAGGTTCTCCTCGTCGACCGCACGGCAGATGTATTTATCGCCATTCCCGCACTGGCCGACCCGACCGATGCGGACAATCAATCTTTGAGGGACCAGCAATGATATACGACGTTATTCTACCAGCCGGCATTGGGATTGTTCTGATCTTCGGCATCGGTTTTGTCCTCGCCTCTCTTTACACACGCTCCAGCCGCGATGAGGCCTATGTGCGCACCGGCCTCGGTGGCCAGAAGGTCGTGCTCGACGGCGGTTCGGTCGTCCTGCCGATCTTCCACTCGATCGCCAGGGTCAATTTGAAGACGCTGCGGCTCGAGGTTCGCCGCGGTGAAGGTGATGCGTTGATCACCAAGGACCGCATGCGCGTCGATATCGGCGCCGAGTTCTATGTGCGCGTAAAACCCGATGCCTCCTCGATTGCGCTTGCCGCCCAGACGCTCGGCAACCGGACCAATGATGCCGAGGCGCTTCGCATCCTGATCGAAGCGAAATTCGTCGACGGCCTTCGCTCGGTGGCCGCGACGATGAACCTCGACGCGCTGCAGGAACAGCGCATGGATTTCGTCAAGGCCGTGCAGGAAGCCGTCGGCGCCGATCTCCAGTCGAACGGCCTCGAGCTCGAATCCGTGTCCCTGACACGCCTCGACCAGACCGACATCAAGCATTTCAACGCCAACAACTTCTTCGATGCGCAAGGTCTCGCCGCATTGACCCGTATCACCGAGGGACGCAAGAAGGAGCGAAACGAGATCGTTCGCGATACCGAAGTCGCCATCGCCCAGAAGGATCTCGAGGCCCGCCAGCAATCGCTGACCATCGAGCGGACCAAACGGGAAGCCGAGCTCAGCCAGGAACGCGACATCGCCAACAAATCCGCGGCGACACGCGCCGAAACCGCGCAGCAGGAACAAGCCGCAAAACGCGCCGAGGAGGAAGCCCGCATCGCTTCCGAACAGGCGATCGCCGAACGCGAGGCGTCCGCCAAGCAGGCCCGCGAAAGCGCCAACATCGATTCGGCCCGTGCCGTCCAGCAGCGCGACACCGAAGCCAAGCGTGACCTGCAGATCGTGGCGCAGGAAAGCGCCATCGCCGTTGCCAACAAGAGCCGCGAAGAATCCGAAGCGAAGGCGGCTGCGGAAGCGGCTCGCGCGCTGGCGATCGCGGCAGAGGAAAAGGTCGGCACCGCCAAGGCGATCGAGATCGCCGAACGCGAAAGGCAGATTGCCGTGATCGACGCGCGCAAGAAAGCCGAGACGGAAGCAACCGCCGTCACCGTCGGCGCCGAGGCAGAAAAACAGGCGGCAAGCGATCAGGCCGAGGCCATCAAGACGCTCGCGACCGCCGAAGCGGATGCGGCGATCATCAAGGCCAAGGGTATTCTCGAAACCGGCAAGGCCGCCGCCGAGAGCGAGGCATTGCTTAACGACGCCCGCAACAAGTTGAGCGCTGCCATCATCGAGTTCGAGATCACCCGCGAGCGTATCCGCATCATTCCCGAGGCGCTCGCCGAGGCGGTCAAGCCGATCGAGAAGATCTCCGATATCAGGATCTTCGATACCGGCGGCATGCTCGGCCGCGGAAACGGCGCGACCGGAGGAACCGGCATCGGCCTCGGCGAAGGACTGGCAGGCCAGCTCCTCTCCTATCAGGCCAACAAACCGATCCTCGACAAATTGTTGAAGGAGGCCGGCTTCGAGGGCGACGACGCCATCTCGTCCCTCCTTGGAAATCTCGATGGCGCAAAACCGGCAAGACCGGCAATGCCTGCCGCAGCCCCGGTAAAGCCGGCAACACCGGCTGCAGCCCCGGCAAAGCCGATCGTCCCCCCGGCACCAAAGGAGAAATGATCGCCGCGCTGACGGGTCTGGACTAGATCAGGCCGGTTTCGGCCTAAAATCTGAATCCTGTTCTAAATTAAATAGTTAGCGCATGATGCCGAAAGCCGTTCACACTTTTCGGCATCGTGCTCTATCTCACCCAACCCGCTGCCAGCGCGCCTGCCCAGTCGGCACGGCCCCTTTCGGCGGCCAGTGCCGACATCGCCTTATGGTCATAGGCGACGGCTCGGAACTGCCATGTCCATCCGGCCGCCGTCTTTTCCAGAATGGCATAGCTGGCCAGCGGATGACCGGCCTCCACCTTGTGGTAATAGGGCATTTCGTCGTCATAGGCCGGGCAGCCGACGCTGCCGGGATTGACGATGAGGCGGCCGTCGGAAAGCATGATAGCTCGGGGAATGTGACTGTGGCCGCAGAGGATCAGCGGCAGGTCGACGCCCTCCGCCAGCGCCTCGATCGCTTCGATCGGCTTCAGAAAGACGAAGCCCTCCGGGGAAACCGATTCCAGCCAGTAGAGATTGTCGTCCTTCGGCGTCGCATGGCAGAGATAGACCTCGCCGCGATAGACGGTATCGAACGGCAGGCTACGCACCCAATCGAGATGCGACGACGACAATTGCCGATAGGCGGCGGCATCCGAGGCATGCATGGAAGCCGGATCCTGTTCGATGAGGTAGCGGTCGTGATTGCCGCGAACCGAGGTCAGGCTAAGCGGCATCAGCAGGTCTGCCGTCTTGCCCGCCTCGAGCGGTCCGCTGAAGAAATCGCCGAGATTGACGATCTCATCGATGCCCTGCGCACGAATATCCGCAAGCACCGCCTCCAACGCCAGATGGTTGCCGTGGATATCCGCAATTGCCGCGAACCGCATTTTTAGAGCCTTTCCTGGTCAGATTGAAGCATTCTGCCGGAGCAGGTTTTCGTCAGGGCAGAGGCGATTGGCGAAGGGCATACCTCTTGGTACGTCCGAGCCGATCGCCTTTGATCCTGGCGGAAAGATGCCCAGCCCTTCGGGTTGGCTGAAACGGGCCGGCTGATCGACCGGCCGGCTTGGCCGTAGAGCTGGGCTACGACGCGCGCCGGCCGGTCGACCATCCAACTCCGTTTGAGCCAACAGAATGCTTCAATCTGACCAGGAAAGGCTCTAACTCCCTCGATAGGTGGAATAGCCATAGGGCGAAATCAGCAGCGGCACATGGTAGTGCGCCGTGACATCGGCGATACCGAAGCGGATCGGCACGATGTCGAGGAAGGCAGGATGCGGCAGCGGCGTGCCGCTCGCCCTCAGATAGTCGCCAGCATGGAAGACCAGTTCATAAATGCCGGCCCGGAAGCCTTCGCCAACCAGGATGGGGCCACCGTCGACCCGGCCGTCGGCATTGGTCTCGACCGTCTTCAGATGTCTGCGGATCTCGCCGTCGAGCTGGAAAAGATCGATCCTCAGACCCTCGGCGGGCTTGCCGAGGGCGGTGTCGAGAACATGCGTGGTCAGTCCGGTCATGGGGCTGGCTCTTTGATGATGTAAGGGGTTTCGAAGAAGAATTCTTCCAGATTATTGCCCGGCCCATCGCGGTCGACAACCAGGAAATCTGAGGCTTGGCCGAGCACCATCAGCGGATGATGCCAGACGTTGCGGCGGTAGTTCACGCCCTGATCGCCACGCGCCAGAAACACCTGCGGCCTGTGCGGACGGCCGTTCTCGTCCTCGGAAACGATGACGAGAAAGGAACGGCCAGAGACCGGCGAGAAACTCTGGCTGCCGAATGGGTGCCGCTCCATCATGGTGATTTCATAGGGGAAGGCACGCGGCTGGCCACGAAAGAGGTTGATGATGACGCGTGCGCCTTCGCCCGTCGCTTCAGCGGCGGCCAGCGCGTGAAAACGCTCCGTCGTGCCGCCATTGATGAGCCGCATCGAGGCCGGATCGGCTTCGATCACCTCGCCGAAGGGTGCGAAGGCGGATTTGGTGAGCGGGCGGATCTCGAGAAATTCGGACATGGCTTCACTCGCCTTGGGCATGCCAGTAACGGACAGCGTCGATCGCGGAAAGAAGTTCCGGCAGCGTGCGATACGTCGCCTCCCAGATTTCGGAGGGATTGAGATCGAAGACGTCCTCGAGAATGCGATTGCCCGTGCCACAGATTTTCGTCCATGGCAGGTCGGGATGCTCGGTCGCAAATTCTGGATGTGTGACGAGCAGGCGGGACGCCGCAGCGCCGATGGTGAAGTGGCAGAAGGCAACCGCCTTGAAGGTGAGCTTGTCCCCGGCGAACGCCGCCTCATCCATTCCGCCGACGAAAGACAGCGCTTCGGATGCTGCCTCATACATCTCGTTGAGATAATCGATAGCGCGCCGCTCTTTCATTCAGCCTCCGGCAGCATCGATGTCAGCCGTAGCAGCGCGATCCGCTCGACCTGCGCCGTCGCGGTCGCAAATTCCTCGTCCCGATCGTTGCCGATGCGAGTTTCGAAAGCCGACAGGATGTCGTCTTTGCCGAGCCCCTTGACGGCGATGATGAAGGGAAAGCCGAATTTTTCGACATAGGCCGAATTGAGTTCGGTGAAGCGGCCGTGTTCGGCCGGGCTCAGCCGGTCGAGACCGGCGCCGGCCTGCTCCTTCCGGCTGTCTTCGGTGAGTTCGCCTGCTATGGCGAGGCGCCCGGCAAGATCGGGATGAGCCAGCAGCACGCCGAGACGCTCCTCTCGGCTTGCCGCCCGGAAGACGGCCACAAGGGCCGCATGCACGCCTGATGCCGTCAGCGGCGCCGGCAGGTGGCCGGCGTCATAGGCGCGCTCGGCAATAAAAGGCGAATGTTCGAAGACGCCGCCGAAGCGGGAGACAAAATCCTCGCGCGACATCATCAGAGCGCATCCGGCTGATGATGCTTGTGCCAGTGCTCGGCGATCTCGATGCGGCGCGGAATCCAGACCTTGTCGT
Source organism: Rhizobium sp. IY2 (assembly GCF_047532935.1). Lineage (NCBI taxonomy): Bacteria > Pseudomonadati > Pseudomonadota > Alphaproteobacteria > Hyphomicrobiales > Rhizobiaceae > Rhizobium > Rhizobium sp. IY2. The sequence goes on along the minus strand of NZ_JBLKNU010000001.1, from coordinate 115,390 downwards.
GCTTCAGCACATATTCGATGAACCGCTTCAGTGCCGCCGCCCGGCCCGGGCGCCCGACGAGACGGCAATGCAGGCCGACCGACATCATCTTCGGGCTGCCCGCCTTGCCTTCCTCATAAAGCGTATCGAAGGCATCCTTCAGATAGGTGAAGAACTGATCGCCGGCGTTGAAGCCCTGCGGCGTCGCAAACCGCATGTCGTTGGTTTCGAGCGTATAGGGGATGATCAAGAAGGGTTTCCCGTCGACGCCCTTCACCCAATAAGGCAGGTCGTCGGCATAGGAATCGGAGGAATAGAGAAAACCGCCCTCCTCCTGCACCAGCCGAAGCGTATTGTCGGAAGGCTTGCCCTGATACATGCCGTAAGGCCGCTCACCGGTGAGTTCGGTGTGCAGCCGCACGGCTTCGAGGATATGCTTGCGCTCCAGATCTTCAGGAAAATCCTTGTATTCCAGCCAGCGGTAGCCGTGGCTGGCAATTTCCCAACCGGCCTCCTTCATCGCGGCGACGGCCTCTGGGTTGCGGGCCATTGCCAGCGTCACGCCGTAGACGGTCGCCTGCACCTTGAGATCGGTGAACATCCGCCAAAGCCGCCAGAAGCCGGCACGCGAACCATACTCGTAGATCGATTCCATGTTGAGGTTGCGCTGCCCAGGCCAGGCGGCTGCGCCGACGATTTCCGACAGCAGGTTTTCGGAAGCCGGATCGCCGTCAAGGATCGAACTCTCGCCGCCCTCCTCGTAGTTGATGACGAACTGCACGGCGACGCGTGCCTCGTCCGGCCATTTCGGATCGGGCGTCAGACGCCCATAACCGACAAGATTGCGCGGATAGGTCTCGGATACCATCAAATCACCTTCTGAAAAGACGGGGAACGGTAGCATCCGCAGCCGGAATGTCGAGACGGAAACTGCGCAACGGGACTTTCCCATTACGGAACAAGTCTTTAGCCTGGATATTCAGGCGATCTTGCGCGCGCTGACCTTGCCCATCGGATGCAGCGAATGAACGCGGAAAGGGCCGCCGGTGCCCTCCTCGATCATCAGCGCCACGTTGGAAACCGTGACCGGCTCGCATAGCACAGGCTCGAAGATCGTCTGCAGCGCCGGCTCGATCCGCGGCATGTCGATCGCGTTGACAGGGCCTGTCACCGGCATATGAAAGCGGAACTCCTCCATCACGTAAGGGCTACCCCAGCGATGCAGATTGGCAAATTGCGTCGCCGACAGCCCGTCCGGATCGCTGCGTTCGATCTCGGCCTCGCTCAGCGGCGCGCGGAAACGATCGAATTCCTGCACGATCGCCGAGGCGAGATACTGGATCTGCTCGCAGGGAATACTCGGCAGCAGGCTGTAGAAATTGCCGAGCCGGGCGACTTCGATACGCGGAATCTGGAAGGGAACGAAGGTCCCGGAAAAACGCATCAGATCGCGCAGGAGTTGCGCTTCCGACATCTCGTGAGACAAGTGAAATGGCGCCTTCAAAACGCCGTGAAAACCATAGCGCCGCGGCACGGCGGTATGGAAGGCGATCTCGTGAATGCCGAGACCACGAACGGCCGGAGGCTCCACCATATCGCCCGAAAACACGTTGCGGCCAAGCCAATTGGCGGCCACGAGCGATAGCGGGTCGCTCGCCGGGGGCGTGAAGCAAATGGCATAGCGCATGCAATTTCCTCCATCAAGGAAGTGAGCGCCGCTGCCTTCAGGCGCTGTCGATGCGCAAGCAGATAGGTGATTTGCATGACAGAATAACGAAACGCAGCGGCGCCTAATTCACGTTTAACGTGAAGCCGCCGCGATGTGGCTTGAAATTGCGAAACTTTCCGGCAACAAAAATCCGCAATCTGTATCGCCTGCGATTGCTATCGCCGCCTCCGCCAGTCGGTGCGCCAGGCCGAAGCTGACCTTGAAGCCGCCGGTCAGCGCGATCAGGCGTGGGTGATCGGGGTGGCGGCCGATCATCGGATCCCGGTCGGTCGCCTTCGGGCGAAGCCCCGCCCAGCGCTCGACGACCGGGGCGTCGCGAAGGCTTGGCACGACCACCCGCGCCGTCTCGATCAGCATGTCGAGCTGGGCGTCGGTCGACATGGGATCGTCAAAGCGGTTCTCACTGGTGCTGCCGATCGCCACGTGCCCGCCTTCATGCGCGACGACATAGAGCCCGTCGAGAAAGATCGTCGGCAGCGACGGGTCGATATCGGCTTTCAACAGAGCCGCCTGCCCTTTGACCGGCTGGCCGAGCGGCTGCTTCAGCCCGGGCGTCAGCTCCTGCAACAGCGGAAAGGACTGATAGCCGGCGGCCAGGATGCAGCGGCTGAAAGCCAAGCTTTCGCCGCCTATTTCGGCCGTGCCGCGATCGGGATCAAGGCCTGCAACCCTGGCATGTTCGATGATGCGCACATGTCTTGCCTGCCGCAGGAAGGCAACAAGCGCCGCGATCAGCAACCGCGGCGCAACGCGCGCGGCGAGCGTGTCGTGCACGAAGCCGCTCTCGCCGGCGGACGCCTCGATCCAGCCATCGACTGGCGGACTGTCGAGCACATGCCAGTGGAAGCGGCGCTCGCCCGCCCGCCAATGGCGCTCGGCGTCTTCGAAATGGCCGCGCGCTATGCGGTTGAGATGCGGCTTCGGCAACGGGATCAGCCGCCCCGACCTGGTATAACCGGCGGAAAGCCCGGTCATTGCTTCGAGCGCTGCGATTTCGGCTTCGAGTAGGACCAGCGCATCGAACTGGAACTGCTTCTTTTCAGACCACCGATCCGGCATATGCGGCATCAGCGCGCCGAGCAGGCCGCCGCTTGCGCCTTCGCCCAATCTGCCGGCGTCAGCAATAAGGGTACGGATGCCCCGGCGCTCGGCGTGGACGGCCGCCCAGAGACCCATGATGCCGCCGCCGACGATCAGCAATTCCGAGGATGATTGACCTGAGACCTGCTGCGGATTATCGGCTTTTTCCATGACAGACGTGAACCCCAATCAGATTGGCGCAGGCGCGCCGCAGCCGCTCGAATGGCGCGACGGCGATATGCCCTATTCCACCGCCTTTGGCGATCATTTTTATTGCCAGACGGATGGCCGGCTGGAATGCGGCCACGTCTTCCTCGCCGGCAACGGCCTGCCGGCGCGCTGGAACGGGCGGCAGGAATTCGTGATCGGCGAGCTCGGCTTCGGCACCGGCCTGAACTTCGCCGAGACCTGGCGGCAGTGGAAGCTCCACCGTGCCGGCGGCCAGCACCTGCATTTCATCTCCTTCGAGCTCCATCCGATGCGTGGCGAAGAGATCGGCCGGGCGCTGTCGCATTGGCCGGAGATCGATAGCGAGCGCGAGGCGCTGACGGCGGCCTGGCCGCAGACGCCTGCTGGAACCGTCTCGCTCGATCTCGATCCTCAGACGCGGCTCAGCGTCGTCTGCGGCCGCGCGCTCGACGGTGTCGCCGCGGCAAAGCCCGGCTTCGACGCCTGGTATCTCGACGGCTTCGCCCCGTCACGCAACGGCGACATGTGGTCGGAGGAACTGATGCGGCTCGTCTGCGAGAAAAGTGCCGCCGGCGGCACGTTCGCCACCTATGCGGCGGCCGGCTTCGTGCGCCGCAACCTCATTGCCGCCGGTTTTGCCGTCGAGCGCCGCCAAGGCTTCGCCGGCAAGCGCGAAATGCTCTGCGGTATCAAGGCGTCCCCGGGTCAGCGCGCGGATTAATAGCTGCTGCGCTCCGGCTGCCGCTCGCTCGTTCCGAGCCATTGCCGGATTTTCTCTTCCAACAATTCAGGGCTGATCGGCTTCGACATGTAATCGTCCATGCCGGCGTCGAGGCAAAGCTCGCGGTCGCTTTCGAGCGCATGGGCGGTGACCCCGATGATCGGCACGCGGTGCCCCTGGCCCTTTTCCCTTTCGCGGATCGTCTGGGTCGCCTGATGGCCGTTCATGACGGGCATGGAGACATCCATCATGATGATGCGCGGCGTATGCCGCTCCCAGGCAGCGACCGCCTCCTCACCATTCTCGACGACGAGGAAGGAAAGACCCGTTCCCTGCAGGATCTGCGTGAAGACGATCTGGTTGACCTCGTTGTCTTCGGCAACGAGCACGTCGACGAATTCGGCCGCCCGCTTCTGCGGCGCGGGTGCCGGCGGCTTTGCCGGTGCCGCCGTGTCCCTCTGCAGCCGGGCAATCTCGGCCTCGGAGGCCTGCTTGACGCGGCTGGCGCGCACCACTTCGACGACGGTGTTGCGCAGCACGTTGGCGCGCGCCGGCTTCATCAGATGCGCGTGGCCGTTGAGCGCCGCGAATTCCTTTTCCGTGCCGGAAATATCCATCGACGTCAGGAAGATGATCGGCAATTCGAAAAAGCGGGGATCGGCGCGGAGCCGGCGCGCGACATCGGCGCCGTTCATATCGGGCATGTGATAGTCGAGCACCACGGCATCGACGGCAATGCCGAGATCGGCCGCCGCCTCGAGGATCGCAAGGCCGGTACCGCCGCCTTCGGCGGCCACGCCGTCGAAACCCCAGAGAGCAAGCTGCTCGGTCAGAATGCGCCGGTTCACGTCATTGTCGTCGACGACGAGGACGCGCGCGCCCTGCACGTTGATCGGCAACGGCTTCGGTTCGATGCGGGCGGCCGCCACCGCAAACGGCAGATTGACGGTGAAGACCGAACCCTTGTTGCCTTCGCTTTCGACGTTGAGATACCCGCCGAAAAGGTCGACGAGCCCGGCAGTGATCGCAAGGCCGAGGCCCGTTCCCTCATGCCGGCGGGTCGAGGAGGCGTCCACCTGCGAAAACTTGTCGAAGATCGATTCGAGCTTCTCCGGCGGGATGCCGATACCGGTATCCTCGATGCGGATGCTCGCCATGATCTCACCGCCGTCGGCGGCCTGAAAGCCGAGATCGACGAAGACGTGGCCACGCTCGGTGAACTTGACGGCGTTGCCAACGAGATTGGTGACGATCTGACGGAAACGCCCGGCATCGCCGATCACGGCGGCAGGCAGGTCGGGTGCGGCCCGCACCAGCAGCTCGATGTTCTTCTCGGCGGCATGCGAAGACAAGAGTGTCGCCACGTCCTCCACAGCTTCGGTGATATCGAAAGCGGCCTTGCGCAGTTTCATCTGTCCGGCATCGATCTTCGAGAAGTCGAGGATGTCATTGATAATCGTCAGCAGCGCATTGCCCGATTTGACGATGATGTCGACGAAAGTCTTCTGGCGCGTGTCGAGATTCGTCTTGGCAAGCAGTTCCGCCATGCCAAGCACGCCGTTCATCGGCGTGCGGATCTCGTGGCTCATATTGGCGAGGAATTCGGATTTGGCGCGGTCGGCGGCTTCGGCGCGCGACAGCAGCTGCCGCAGTTCCTCCTCACGGCTCTTCAGCTCGGTGACGTCGGTGAAGAGCGCCACCCAATGCTGCCCCTCGCTGACCGTCGCCTCCATGTTGACCCAGCGTTCCCCGGCGACATGGAAGACGGTGGAAATCGGCTGCCGCGCCGCAATATTGGCGCGCCAGCCCTGCAGGATCTCGGCCGCCGCATCATGGAAATCGCCGCGCGCCGCGCAGAAATCGAAGAGCCCGAGCCAGCTCACGCCTGGCTCGATATAGGGGGCCGGAATGCGCAGGATCTCTGAAAGCGCTTCGTTGGATAGCTTGATGATGCCGTCCTGGACGATGGCGATCCCCTGCGACATGGCGCGCGTTGCATCGCGCATCATCTCGCCGACCTGCTCCAGCGCCGCACGCGCCTCGTGGATTTCCTTTTCCCGTTCGCGCACCGCCGAAATATCGGCATAAGAAAGCAGGATGCGGTCGTGGGAGAGGCGGCGGCTGTCGAAGATGACGGATTTGCTGCCCGCCCAGCCGAGTTCGATCGGCTCCGGCTCATCTGTCTCGAACAGGTGCTTGCGGAAGGCGTAGATTTCCTCCGGCGTCTGCGTGCCGTCGTAGCGACCGAGCTCGTAATTGCGGCGGATGACGTCGATGAAGTGGCGACCGTCGAAGCGATCGTCGAGCGGCAGATCCCAGATGCTGTAGAATTCGTCGTTGACGTAGAGAATCCGATGGTCGTTATCGAGGATCAGCACGCCGACCGGCAGCGAACGCAGGATGCTTTCGATATCCCGGTGCAGGATTTCTTCCTGCTTGCGCGACGCAATCAGCGCCTTTTCGCGTTCCTTGAGCGGCGAGATGTCGGAAAAAGAGCCGACGACATAAGTGCGGCCGTCCGCCGTCATGACGCGGTTGACGCGCGAGATGACGGGATAGACGTGGCCGCTCTTGCTCGGCATTTCGCTTTCGATCTCCACCGACGTGCCGTACTTCAACGCCAGCAGGTTTTCCTGGTAGATCGCCTCGCCACCTTCCGGCCCGAACATTTCATATTCGGTCATTCCCAGTATCTGGGAGCGGTCGTGGCCGCTGAAGGTGTCGTAATATTTATTGGCATAGACCAGGCGGTGCCCGTCATCGCGCACGAAGACTGCAACCGGTAGGTCCTCCAGGACAGTGCGGAGAACGTCGAGTTCGTTGACGCTCTCGCCCCAGGCCGAATCTCCGGCGGCCGCAGGCTTGGCGCCATTACGGTAGGCGGCGTTGACGACCAGCGGGCGGCCGTCCCCGGCAAAGATGCCGATCGGATGATCAAGCTTTTCCAGCACCTCGCGCACGCGAGCGAAATCGGCGGCGACACCGCTATCGCCAACGGCGCGGCGCGGCGCCTCGCGCACTTCGAAAATGCCGAGCACATAGGCCCGCTCCGGCGACGGAGAGAAGCTCTCGATCTGAATGCGCTCATGGCCAAGGCCTGCCGCATCGAAACAGATGGCGCTTTCCTCGGTGCCGAACACCAGCGCGCGGCGTTCCCTGTCCTCGCGCTCCTCTTCCTCGGGACGGTCGAAGAGTTCGCGGCTGCGTCTGCCGATGAAATCGGAGATTTCGCGGCCCAGAAAACGGGCATAGGCCTCGTTGACGGCGATATAGCGCAGCTCGCTGTTCTTGACATAGGCCGGGGCATCCAGATCAGCGATCCGGCGGCAAGCCAACTCCAGAAGGTCCCCGGCTGATTTCAAAAATATAGCTCCAGCAATGAATGAAATATCGACTACAAAAACTATAACGCCAAGGCTTTTAACAAGGTTTTAACCATAAATTTCGATAGCGAAATTTTACGGGCCGGCTCGCCAATTTCCGGCTCGCCAAGTTGAAGACAACTCACCTTGACCGCCCAGACTTGAAAGCAGGGGATCCGCTGAAATCATGACAAAAATTTAATGCCGAAACCGCTTGCGCGGCCATTGCGGCGCCGTGATCCAGGCCGAGTCTCGACATGGCTTTATTGGAAGCCAGCCATGAAAGGAAAATAGCATGTCCGTTTTTCATAAGACCATGGCGACGGGCCTGATCGCGCTGACCTTTGCCGGCGCCTCGCTCGCCACCGCTACCACCGCCGATGCCCGTCCACGCGATGCCTTCTGGGGCGGCCTTGCCGCCGGCGTCGTCGGCGGCGCGCTGCTGTCCGAGGCCGCCCGTCCCGCCTACCCTGTCTATCCCGCCTATCCTGTTTATCGCCCCTATCCCGTCTATAGGACCTATTACCGGCCGTCCTATTGCCATCTCGAATGGCGGCATGATCGCTGGGGCGATCCCTACCGCGTCAAAGTCTGCCCGGAATAGAGAAGCCTCAATTCGGCGCCGCTTGACCTTCGCAGACGCCGGTCCATGACAGCGCCGCGCGGCTTTCAGACGTGCGGCGCTGTAACACTTTGAATTGCTGCAACGGCAATCAAATGAAACTGGCGGATTTTCATCCGCCAGATCAAAGCCAATCAGACCACATTTTGAACCGTTACGGAGAAAGCTCCTCCAGCACGCGATCCTTGGTTTCTATTGCAAACAGCATGGTGATGATTGCACCGACGATCAGAATGGCTGCGAAGCTCACGAAGACATACTGGATGCCCATGGAAGACATCACCGTGCCGACGAGGATCGGGCCGGTCGATGACCCCAAGCGAAGCCAGGCGCTACCGGTTCCTGTTCCCAGTGCCCTGAGGCGCGTCGGGTAGATCTCTGCCGAGTACAGGTACAAGGAAAATGTGACGGTCTGGACGATCGCATAAGCGAGACCGGCAAGAACCAAAACCTGGATGGGAGAGGTCGCGCCGAGCCATGCGAGGGCCAGCAGCGGCACGGGAGCGAGAAGCAGCGCACCCGTGTACCAACGCTTGCGCCCCACTTTATCGATGAGCAGCGCGCAGATGACAGCCGCGATCACGCCGCCGACTGACGTCAGGAAACCATAGAAGATGCTGGTTTGAAGCGGCAGGTTGAAGACCTGTCGATAAAGGGTCGGCAGCCAGGTGATCGTACCGTTGGCCACCGTATAGGCGGTAAACCACATTGCCCAGATGGAAAGCGTCCGCTTCAGGTAAACGCCCTGGAAGAGCTCGCGCCAGTCCGACGTGCGGCGGACCGGCGCTTGGATGAGCTTCGGTTCGGGCAGTTCCTTGCCGGCGGCACGAGCGCTTTCTTCCATGCGGGTGACGATAGCGTTTGCTTCGCCGTATCGGCCGTTGGCAGCCAGCCAACGCGGTGATTCCTTGAGGAACCAGCGCAGCGGAATCATCAGGATTGCGGGAACGAGGCCGACGACGAACATCGCCTTCCAACCGTAAACCGGTACCATGAAGTAGCCGATCAGCCCGGCGCCGACGAGGCCCAACAAGAACATGACCTCATAAAGGAGGAAGAACTTGCCGCGCCCCTTCGACCCGATCAACTCGTTGATATAGGCGCTGGCGACCGGGACCTCGCCGCCGGTGCCGATCCCCTGGACGAAACGGAAGGCCATCATCATGCCGGCCCCGGCAGCGAACAGGCATGCGACATCCATGCTGACGAAGAGCAGGATCGTGAAGAGAAGAACTTTCAGCCGGCCGACCTTCTCGGCAAGCCAGCCAAACAGGATCGCACCGATCAACTGTCCCAGATAGCCCATCGATAGGATCATGCCGGTCTGTGAGGGGCTCAGGCCCCACTCGCGGACGAGGACGGGCATGGCATAAGCGATAGCGATGACCGTGTAGCCGTCGAAGAACGTTGCGGCGCCGACGATATTGCGCGCCCAGAACACCTCGCGGGTGATGGGGAGGCGCTCCAGACGAGCGCTGATTTCGGCCTGAGGATCAGCGGCATTCGCCGTCTCAGCCGGTATAGGCTGCATGACATTCATTGGTTCCTCCTTCTCGCCCCGTGGCCTACCACTCTCCCGGCCAGGGGCGCTCCTGCTTGATGGTTGCTACTGCGCGTCAGTTTGTCCTGTCAGAGCAATGGCCTTCAAAGACGTTCAAACCTGCCTCGGCGGGTTTCCATGACTTCCTCCTCCCTTTGCAATGCGCCCCTGCGACCTGCGCAGGGGCGTCAAAGAGGTCACTCGGCAGCCAGCAGTTGGTCAACGCGACCAATACCGGCAGCGTCGAAGGCAGCAAAAATCTCCGCTTCTGCCTTGTCGCCAAGGCTCTTCAGCGGCTCGCGGATCGTGGCGTGGTCCAGGATACCGCGGTGCACGAGGCCGAGTTTCAGGGCCACGGTGCCTTCCATATGAGAGCCGCGATGATAGACGGCACGCGTCACCGGAAGAAGGCGCTCGAAGATTTTGCGCGCTTCCGGATAGTCCTGCGCCTTGCCGGCTTTGATCAGGTCGATGAGCAACTCCGGCGCGATATTGCCATAGCCGACGAGCAGGCCATCGACATCGAACATGGTTGGCAGCAGCCATTCATCGTGGCAGCTCAGAACCTGCAGCTTTGGATTGGCCTTTTTCAGCTCTGGAATTTCGACATACCAGCGCTTCATATTGCGCACGCCGTTCTTGGTGGCGACGACGCCTTCCTGTGTGGCAATCGCAAGCTGTGTATCGAGATCGTAAGATGCCTTGGTGGCGTCGGGATACTGGAACAGGATGCACTGGAGGCCGGACTCCTGCCAGATTGCCTTGTAGCGATCCTGAGGCGCTCCCTTCTGAAAGCCGAAACGCAGCCAGCCGTGGTTGGGATAGACGAGTGCGCCGGTGGCACCCGCGGCTTTGCATTTCCTGGCCTCTTCAGCGGCGACCTTCGTGCCTTCACCGGTAATCCCGGCAATGATCGGAACGGCACCGTCGACTGCTTCAACATATGTGCGGATGAGAGCAAGGCGCTCCTCTTCCGTGAGGAAGGTGCCCTCGCCGGCATGGCCGAGGATGACGAGGCTTTTGACGCCTTCCATCGAGACCAGCCATTTGGCGAGCTTGGCGTTGGCTTTGTGATCAACTTCGCCGTCACGGGTGAAAGCGGTAACGGGGGCCGGGCTCAGCCCGCGCATATCCATCGGTTGCATATTGGTCTCCTCCTTCGTGTGATCGCGGTTCACTCGCGATCGTATAGGATCGTTTACGGGAACGTTCCCACTATCGTTCTTGAATTTCCTGGAGTCAATATCTTTTTTGGTGCATGCTGAGAGCGGCGGCCCAATGCCGACTCGAATGGAAAAGGCTCAATGAATTCAAAAGCGGATGAAGTTCCGGGACAGACCCGCGTCACTATTCACGGCGTGGCTGCCGCAGCCGGCGTCTCCAAGTCTACCGTGTCCCGCATTCTGGACGAGAGGCTTCCGCGCTCCGACAGTGAGACCGCGCGGCGCGTGCGCAAGGTTGCCGAAGAGCTCGGATACGTTCGCGATGTTTCTGCAGCGAGCCTCAGGCGCGGCAACACGATGACGGTCGGGGTGATTGTACCCAGGCTGACGGATACGGTCATGGCCATGCTTTACGAAGCGCTGGCCAAGGCCTGCAGCCGTAGTGGCCGCTTCGCGATTGTCGCAACGACCGACGACAAGCCAAGAGCAGACCGGCTTGCGGCCGAGTCTCTGTTGAAGCGGGGTGTCGATGGATTGATTCTTTCGACGGCGCGGGAAGACGATGACTTTCCGGACGAGCTGGCAAAACGCGGCATTCCCTATGTCCTGGCGCTCCGAACGGATGGCCACAGCCTCTCGTCAGTCGGCGATGACAGGCTCGGTGGCTACCTCGCGGCCCGCCATCTCCTCGATCTCGGCCACCGCAGAATTGGCGTCATTGCCGGTCCATCCTATGCCTCCAGTTCGCGGGGGCGCGTGGAGGGTTTCCGCCACGCCCTGGAAGAGGCTGGATTGAATGCAGATCCCTCATACATCATTCCCTCGACATTCGGCATCGAGTCCGGTGCGGTAGCCGTCGAGACACTGATGCATCTCAGTCCACGTCCAACCGCCGTTTTCGCCGTCAACGACAATACTGCCATCGGCGCTTTGTCGGGACTGACGAAACTTGGCCTTTCCGTGCCGCAGGACATCTCGATCGTAGGCTATAACGACATTCCGATTGTCAGCCACCTCCCCACACCGCTCACGACACTACGGGTGCCGTTCGAGCAAATTGCATCAAACGCCCTTGATCTTCTTGCAGGTGACAACAGTCCTGCCGAGGAGCGCATTCGGATCTCGGCCCCAACCCTCATTCCAAGGAAATCGACGGCACCGTTGCGTTGAAAGGTCGCGAAGTCGCGCGCTTCCGCTATCTGCACCCGATTGCTCGGGTGGATGCGATCACTCTATTCTCCAACAAAGGCCAGCTGTTTCGCAGACCAAGCCGCCCTCATGCGGCCGCCGCATAGAGGAAGGACCCCAGCATGCCGGAACCGCTCAAGAACCTGCTGCATGAAGCGCTGGTCGGCGATATGGCCGATCGTATTGGTGGCAACGCGTCGGATTTCGACAGAGACCGTTTCGTGACGCTGGCGACCAATGGCCTCACGGCGCTGGAACTGATGGAGCGCTCGGCGCTGATCCGCGACGCCCTGTTTGCCACGCTTCCCGATGATTTCCGCGAGGCCGCAGCCATTCTGATGGCAAGCCTGCCCGCCACCGGCAGGCCGGGGCTCTCCGGCTGGATGCTGTTGCCGGTCAATCAGTTCATCGCTGCGCGCGGCCTTGATCATTTCGATCTCGGCCTCGATCTGCTGAAGGCGCTGACGCCGCATTTCACGGCCGAATTCGGCATCCGGCAATTCATCCACCGCGACCAGCAACGCGCGCTCGCCATCATTTCCGGCTGGGTCGCCGATCCCGACCGGCATGTGCGCCGGCTGGCGAGCGAGGGAACGCGGCCACGTCTTCCCTGGGCCATGCGCCTGCCGCAGCTCGTAAAGGACCCGGCGCCGATCCTGCCCATCCTGACCGCGCTGATGGATGACCCGGAGGATTATGTGCGCCGTTCCGTCGCCAACAGCCTGAACGACGTCGCCAAGGATCACCCCGATATGGTCGCCGCCTTCATCGCCTGTCATATCGATGCCGCTTCGCCCGAACGCCGCTGGCTGCTGAAACACGCCTCGCGCACGCTTCTGAAGAAGGGCCACGCGCAGGCGCTCGCCAATTTCGGCTTCGCCGCCACCGCTTCGCTCCAATGCGAACTACGGCTTGTAAACGGTGAGGTGATGTTCGGCGAAGGGTTGGATTTCGAAATCCGGTTGACGAATGCCGGCGAGATCCCGCAATCGCTGATGATCGACTACGCCATCCACCATGTGAAGGGCGACGGTTCGCTCTCGCCCAAGGTTTTCAAGTGCAAGACGATCACGCTCGCGCCCGGGCAAAGCCAGACGATTGAGCGCCGCCACGCCATGCGGCCAATCACGACGCGGCGCTATTATCCCGGCAGACACCGCATCGCCATCCTCGTCAACGGCGCGGAGACCGCATCGGAAAGCTTCGTCCTCGTCATACCCTCAGCTAATCCAGGCTAAGGCTTTCTTGTGCACCGCACTTGACTTTCCACGCGAACTAGCCCAAATGCGGGTCAGCTTTCACCCTTCCGGCCGCCGCGTGAGCGTGCCCCTGCTAAAAAATACGGACGCAGGAAGAAGGGACAAAAGCGCATTTCGATAGAGCGCCGCACTCCCATGAGCGGCCAGAAGCGCTGGAAAGCTTTTTCCAACTCACAAGTTCCCACTTCACGCGGGGTTCTTGACGCCAGAATGAAACCGGATCGCATGGTGCGTTCCGGCAATAGTCGTTGTGGCGCCCCGAAAGGTTATGCCTTGACTAATTTTGAATCGCTTGGTGTCTCCAAGCCGATCGTCGCTACTTTGTTCCAGCTCGGCATCGAAACGCCGACACCCATCCAGGAACATGCCATTCCTCTCCTCCTCGAAGGCCGCGACCTGATCGGCCTCGCCCAGACCGGCACCGGCAAGACCGCCGCTTTCGGCCTGCCTCTCATCGAAAAGCTGCTCGCCGACGAACGGCGTCCCGACAACCGCACGACGCGGACGCTGATCCTGGCCCCGACCCGCGAACTGGTGAACCAGATCGCCGAGAGCCTGAAGAAGTTCATCCGCAAGTCGCCGCTGCGCATCAATGTCGTAGTCGGCGGCGTTTCGATCAACAAGCAGCAGCTTCAACTCGAAAAGGGCACCGATATCCTCGTTGCCACGCCTGGCCGCCTGCTCGACCTCGTCAATCGCCGCGCGATCACGCTGACCACGGTCCGCTATCTCGTGCTCGACGAAGCCGACCAGATGCTCGACCTCGGCTTCGTGCATGATCTGCGCAAGATCGCCAAGATGGTGCCGAAGAAGCGCCAGACCATGCTCTTCTCGGCCACCATGCCGAAGGCGATCGCCGATCTCGCCGGCGAATACCTCGTCGATCCCGTCAAAGTCGAAGTTACGCCTCCGGGCAAGGCTGCCGACAAGGTCGAACAATACGTCCATTTCGTCGGCGGCAAGAACGACAAGACGGAACTGCTCCGCAAGTCGCTGACTGAAAACCCGGATGGCCGCGCCATCGTCTTCCTGCGCACCAAACACGGTGCGGAAAAGCTGATGAAGCATCTCGAGAACATCGGCTATTCCGTTGCCTCGATCCATGGCAACAAGAGCCAGGGTCAGCGCGAACGGGCGCTGAAGGCCTTCCGCGACGGCAGCATCAAGACGCTGATCGCCACCGACGTCGCCGCCCGCGGCATCGATATCCCGGCCGTCAGCCACGTCTACAACTACGATCTGCCTGAGGTGCCCGACGCCTATGTCCACCGCATCGGCCGCACGGCGCGCGCCGGCCGCGACGGCATCGCCATCGCCTTCTGCGCCCCTGACGAAGCCAAGCTGCTGCGTGACATCGAACGCCTGATGGGCATCGATATCACCGTCGCAAGCGGCGAACCTCCGGCGAACATGAATGCCACACCCCGTCGTGCCAACGGCAACGGCAACAACCGCAATCGCAATGGCGGCCAGGGTCGCGAAAGTAATGGTCGCGGCGAAGGCCGTGGCGACCAGAATCGCTCCGAGCATCGCGGCAGCCGCCAGGAGCGCCGCCCGCGCCCCGAGCGCCCGACCAGCCGTAACGAGGATTTCCGCGGCCAGCGCCGCGGCGAAGTGACCCCGGATCTCGGTCCTGATAACGATCTGGTCGCAACCTCCGACTTCCGCCCCTCGGCAAAGCCGCAGCGTCCGGCGCATCACGGCGCCCACGCCAATGGCGAACCGAGCGGTCATCACCGCGGCAATAATCGCCATGCCCACGGCCGCCCGGCCCGCAAGCACGGCGAAGACCGCGGCCCGCAGCAGGCCCAGGGCGGCGAACCACGCCGCGACGGCAACGGCGGCAACCGCCGCGGTGGCTCAGGCTCCCGCAACGGCAGCGGCCAGCGCCGCGAACGCGCCTGATCGTTGAACGACTGAAAAGCGGAAAGGCCGGGGATATCTCCGGCCTTTTTGTTATCTCCGCATCATGCTTTCCGAGAATCGGAATCGATTTTCAGAAAGCATGATGCGAGGGTTGAAAGTGTTAGGGTGTCTTTTCTGCGTCCGAAAGAACGCACAGGCTCTATACCTCGACCGGCCTATGCTCGCTGACCGCCCGGCGGTTGGTGAGATAAACGCCTGTCACGACCACCACGGTGCCGAGGATCAACGGCAGGGTCAGCGGTTCCCCGAAGGCGATGAAGGCCTCGAGCGCGACGGTCGGCGGCATCAGGTAGATCAGCGAGGCGGCGCGGGACACCTGGCCGCGACGGATCAGATGAAGCAGCAGTCCGACCCCGCCCATCGACAGGCCGAAAACCGACCAAATGAGCGCGCCATAGGCCTGCGCGGCGCCATCGAAATGCTGATGCTCGAAGATGAGCGAAAGCGGCAGGGTGAGGATCAGCGCGCCGATATATTGCAGGGTCGCGATCGTTCTGAGGTCACCGGATTGCAGGTGTTTCTTCTGGTAGAGCGTGCCGTAGGTGACGGACGCCATGGCGACGAGGTTGATCGCCAGCGGCAGGGCGGCATGGGTGAGATCGGCGGCCGCCGGATCGAGCAGCTTCGGCGAAATCGCAATGGCAATGCCGATGAAGCCGAGAGCAAGGCCAAGTTTCTGTGCCTGCTGCAAGCGCTCGCCGATGAGGAAAGGAGCCGCCATCGCCGTCAACAGCGGCTGCAGTGCCGCGATGATGCCCGATATGCCGGCCGGCACCCCGTTGGCGATCGCCCACCAGAGACCGGCGAGATAGAAACCATGCAGGAAGAAACCGGAATAGATGGCGCGCAGCGCTGTCGCCCGGCTTTTGGGCCATCGCGCCCGCACCGCCAGGCAGAGCGCCAGAAACGCCGCCGCCGACAGCGCGTAACGTATCGAAAGAAAGGTGAAGGGCTCGGAATGCAGCGAGGCATATTTCGCCACCACCCAGCCCGTGGACCAGAGCAGGACGAAAACGGCGGGGGCAAGGCGATCGAGGGACATGGCGGCTCGCAATAAAAGCTTCGCTGTGCTGATAGCGGCACCCCGTAGCCGCAGTCAAAGGCGAAGCGTTGATGCTTATTTGAAATTTCGCTGATGCAAGGACCCGATGGCGGTTCTGCAGAGGTCGGCGAGCCTCGCGCGCATGGCCATATTCGATCGCCTTGGCCGAACGAAAAACGGTCATATGCTCAGATTTTACGCAGGCACCTTGGATGAATATCCGCCATGCCGCAACGCATCACGTTAAATGCCCAGATTTTCACCCGTTTCCCGCAGCGCAAAATCTTTTCCCCGAACTGCGCATGGTTCTTGCATTGCCATTTGCGTTGTATTCAAATGAACAAAAAAGGGGAGCCGCGCTTTTGGCATTTGATGAAATGATTACCGGGGACGAAAGCCCTCGCCCGCCTTATGACAAATACTTCGAGTGGTACAACAGCCAAGACCGGGCGCATCTGATTGCCAAGTCCCGCGATGCGGAAAACATCTTCCGGAAGACCGGCATCACATTCGCGGTCTACGGCCATGCCGACAGTTCCGAAAAACTCATCCCCTTCGACATCATTCCCCGCATCATCTCCGCCCGCGAATGGCGCAAGCTCGCCCAGGGCATCGAGCAGCGGGTAATCGCACTCAACGCTTTTCTGGACGATATCTACCATAAGCAGGAGATCATCCGCGCCGGCCGCATCCCGCGCGAACTGATCGAGAACAACGTCACCTTCATCCCCGAGATGATCGGCTTCCGTCCGCCCGGCGGCGTCTACACCCATATCGTCGGCACCGACATCGTGCGCACCGGCGAGGACCAGTTCTACGTGCTTGAGGACAACGCCCGCACGCCCTCCGGTGTCAGCTACATGCTGGAAAACCGGGAAACCATGATGCAGATGTTCCCGGAACTGTTCCACAAGAACAAGGTGCAGCGTGTCGAGGATTATCCCTATCTCTTGCGCCAGAGCCTCGCCTCGCTTGCTCCTCCCGGCTGCACCGGCAAGCCGCGCGTCGCGGTGCTGACCCCCGGCATCTACAATTCGGCCTATTACGAGCATTCCTTCCTCGCCGACATGATGGGCGTCGAACTGGTCGAGGGCTCGGATCTGCGCGTCATCGACGGCAAAGTGAAGATGCGGACGACCCGCGGTTACGAGGCGATCGACGTGCTCTACCGCCGCGTCGACGACGACTTCCTCGATCCCCTGACCTTCCGGGCCGATTCCGCGCTCGGCATTCCCGGCATCATGGATGTCTACCGTTCCGGCAACATCACCATCGCCAATGCGCCGGGCACCGGCATTTGCGACGACAAGGCGATCTATTCCTATATGCCCGAGATCGTCGAATTCTATACCGGCCGCAAGGCCCTGCTCGAAAACGTGCCGACCTGGCGTTGTTCGGAAGCATCAAGCCTGAAATACGTGCTGGAACATCTGGAGGAGCTGGTCGTCAAGGAAGTGCACGGTTCCGGCGGCTACGGCATGCTTGTGGGACCGACGGCATCGAAGAAGGAACGCGCCGATTTCGCCGAGAAGCTGAAGGCCAAGCCGAACAATTACATCGCCCAGCCGACGCTGTCGCTCTCCACCGTGCCGATCCTCGTCAACAAGGGCATCGCGCCGCGCCATGTCGACCTTCGCCCCTATGTGCTTGTATCCGACAAGGTTCAGATCATTCCGGGCGGGCTCACCCGCGTGGCGCTGAAGCAAGGCTCGCTGGTGGTCAATTCCAGCCAGGGCGGCGGCACCAAAGACACCTGGGTATTGGAGGACTGATGCTCGGAAGAACCGCAAACGGCCTCTACTGGATGTTCCGTTACATCGAGCGCGCCGAAAATATCGCCCGCCTGATCGATGCCGGGTTGCGCATGTCGCTGACCCGCAGCAGCACTGGCGATGACAACTGGGACGGCGTGCTGCAAAGCGCCGGCGTGCGCGAGGCCTATGACGAAGGCCACGCAAAGCTGACCAATGCCGACGCGATCGACTATCTCCTGCGCGATCGCGCCAATCCGTCGAGCGTCATGTCCTGCATCGAGTCCGGCAGAAACAATGCCCGCATGGTGCGCACGGCTCTGACGCGCGAGACCTGGGAAGCCACCAACGAATGCTGGATCGAGCTGAAGTCTCTGCTCGAAAAGCGCGTCAAGGCGGCCGACATGCCGGAGGTGATCGACGTCATCAAGCGCCGTGCCGGCCTCATCCGCGGCGCCTTCCACGGCTCGACACTGCGCAACGAACTCTATAATTTCGCCCGCATCGGCACCTTCATCGAGCGGGCCGACAATACCAGCCGCATCCTCGACGTGAAATATTACGTGCTGCTGCCCTCGGTCTCATCAGTCGGCTCCTCTCTCGACAATGTGCAGTGGGAATCGATCCTGCGCTCGGTCTCCGCACACCGGGCCTATAGCTGGGCCTATGACGGCGAATACCGGGCGATGAACATCGCCGACTTTCTGACGCTGAATGTGCAGATGCCGCGCTCGCTTGCCTATTGCTATGAGAAGATCGTCAGCAATCTTGGCTATCTCGCCACGGATTACGGGGAGAGGCTCGCCGCTCACGATACGGCGGACGCAATCCGCACCACACTGCAGACGAGAGCGATCCGGGATATCATGGATCAGGGCCTGCACGAATTCCTGGAGGATTTCGTCGCGCGCAACAACAAGCTCGGTGCGGAAATTTCCGACGGCTACCGGTTCTATGTATAAGCGGATCAGAACATGAGAATGAAGATCAGCCATCTCACCGAATACCGCTACGACGGACCGACGCAGTTCTCGCTGCAACGGCTGAGGTTGACGCCGCCGACGAGCCCCCATCAGAAAGTCCTCACCTGGGCGCTGAACGTCGAGGGTGCCGTACCCGAGGTCGAGTATGACGACCAGTACGGCAATCACGTCAATCTGGTCTCGCTGGAAGGCGAGCAGGACGTGACGCGCATTCTGGCCGAAGGCGAGGTCGAGACGGAGGACAACAACGGCGTCACCGGCCCGCATACCGGCTTCTGCCCACTTTGGCTGTTTCTGCGCGACACGCCGCTGACAAAGGGCGGCAAGCTGGTCAAGGAACTGATCAAGGGCGTCGGAGGCGATAACGAGCTTGCCCGCATGCATGCGCTGATGGCGGCAATCCACGAGACGGTCGACTATAAGCCCGGCACCAGCAACACCGAGACGACGGCCGAACAGGCGCTGGAGAAGAAGAGCGGCGTCTGCCAGGACCACGCGCACATCTTCATTGCCGCCGCCCGCGCCCTGCAGGTGCCGGCGCGTTACATCTCGGGCTATCTGATGATGGAAGAGAAGGTCGAGCAGGCGGCGACCCATGCCTGGGCCGAGGCCCATATTCCCGGCCTCGGCTGGGTCGGCTTCGATCCCGCCAACGAGATCTGCCCGGATGCCCGGTACGTCAGGATCGCCTCCGGCCTCTGCTACCGCGACGCCGCGCCGATTTCAGGCATGCGCATCGGTACGCCGGGCGAAACGTTGTCGGTCACCGTGAAGGTAGAAGACGGCGGCCAGATGCAAAGTCAAAGCCAGAGCTGACTGGACACTCCCGAAATCCACCTTATTTCGGGAGGCGTCGCACGTCAAAATTGCCGCCATCTTCTCATTGAACAAGTGCAAAAAAGGCGGGGTGATGCCCCGCCTTTCAACGATTTCCAATCCTGGATCTACGCTGTCAGTGGCTGTCCTTACCGACAGCGTTTCCGCGACATCCCTTGAGGAAGTCGAGGTCCGCACCGGTATCGGCCCCCTCGACATGCTGCTGATGCAGGAAGGCATAGCCTGATTTGGGCAGATCGTGGTTCGGCTGCCATTCGGCGAGCCGCCGCGCCAGTTCTTCCTCGGAAATGTCGAGATGCAGGCGACGGTTCGGCACATCCAGCTCGATCATGTCGCCATTTTTCACGACCGCCAGCGGTCCGCCGACGGCTGCTTCCGGAGAGGTGTGCAGCACGACGGTGCCGTAAGCCGTTCCGGACATGCGCGCGTCGGAAATGCGCACCATGTCGAGGATGCCCTTCTTCAGCACCTTCGGCGGCAGCCCCATGTTGCCGACCTCGGCCATGCCGGGATAACCCTTCGGCCCGCAGTTCTTCATGACCATGATGCAAGTTTCGTCGATGTCGAGATTATCGTCGTTGATCTTGGCCTTGTAGTCGTCGATGTCCTCGAACACCACGGCCCTGCCCCGGTGCACCAGGAGATGCGGCGAGGCGGCCGAAGGCTTCAACACCGCGCCCTTCGGCGCGAGATTGCCGCGCAGCACGACGATGCCGCCCGAAGATGTCAGCGCCTTTTCAGCCGGCAGGATGACGTCCTCGTTCCAGTTGATGACCTCCTTGACCTCGTCCCAGACGGTTTCGCCGGAGACCGTCAGCGCATCTTTGTGCAGAAGACCTGCCTCGCCGAGCCGCTTCAGCACCACCGGCAGGCCGCCCGCATAGAAGAACTCTTCCATCAGGTATTTGCCCGACGGCATCAGGTTGACGATTGTGGGAACGTCGCGGCCGCAGCGGTCCCAGTCATCAAGCGAAAGATCGATGCCGACACGGCCGGCGATGGCGAGCAGGTGGATGACGGCATTGGTCGATCCGCCGATGGCCGCGTTGGTGCGGATGGCGTTCTCGAAAGCCTGCTTCGTCATGATGTCGGAGGGCTTCAGGTCGTCCTTGACCATTTGGACGATCCGCCGGCCGGTGAGCTGCGCCATGACCTTGCGGCGGGAATCAACGCCCGGGATCGCGGCATTGCCTGACAGTGCCATGCCGAGCGCCTCGGCCATGGAAGCCATGGTGGACGCGGTGCCCATGGTATTGCAGGTGCCCGACGAACGGCTCATCGAGGCTTCCGCCTCAAGGAATTCGGCCTGCGTCATCTCGCCGGCCTTCACCATTTCGGAAAACTTCCACAGATGCGTGCCCGAGCCGACCCGTTCGCCGCGGAAATAGCCGTTCAGCATCGGTCCGCCGGTGACGACGATCGACGGCAGGTCGCAGGAAGCCGCTCCCATGAGAAGCGACGGCGTGGTCTTGTCGCAGCCGACCAGCAATACGCAGCCGTCCATCGGTTGACCGCGGATCGCCTCTTCCACCGCGAGCGCGGCAAGGTTGCGATACATCATCGCGGTCGGCCGGAAGGTGTTTTCCGATGCCGAGAATACCGGCACCTCGAGCGGGAAGCCGCCGGCCTCCCATACGCCCGCCTTCACCTTCTCGGCGAGCTCCCTGAGATGACCGTTGCACGGGGTCATATCCGACCAGGTGTTCAGGATGCCGATCACCGGCCGGCCATCGAACAGGTCGTGCGGATACCCCTGGTTCTTAAGCCAGCCGCGGTGATAAATCACATCGCGGCTCGTGCCGCCGTACCATTCCTGCGACCTCAGCTTGCGCGGCCATTCCGCTTTCTTCTTCATCGTCTCTATCCTTCAGGATGTCGCCGGACCGCCTCGTACGGTACGGATCATCGCCTTTGTCTCAAGCCAGCGTGTAGGCGGTCTTGACGGTTGTGTAGAATTCGGCGGCGTATTTGCCCTGCTCGCGCGGGCCGTAGGACGAACCTTTGCGGCCGCCGAAGGGAACGTGGAAATCGACGCCTGCCGTCGGCAGGTTGACCATCACCATGCCGGCCTCGGAATTGCGCTTGAAGTGCGTCGCATGTTTCAGGCTGGTCGTTGCGATGCCGGCCGACAGGCCGAACGGCGTGTCGTTGGCGATGGCGAGCGCCTCGTCGTAATCCTTCGCCCGGATCACCGAGACCACAGGCCCGAAGATCTCCTCGCGCGAAATCCGCATCTGGTTGGTCGCTTCGGTAAACAGCGTCGGCTGCAGATAGAAGCCGGGTGTGTCGCGCGAGATGACCTCTCCGCCGAAGGCGAGTTTGGCGCCTTCCGACTTGCCGATCTCGATATAGTCGGTATCGGTCTTCAGCTGCCGCTCATCGACGACCGGGCCGATATGGGTGCCGGCCTTCAGCGCGTTGTCGACGACCAGCGTCTTCAGCTTGTCGGTGAGTGCTGCGACGAACTTGTCGTGAATGCCTTCGGTGACGATCAGGCGCGACGAAGCCGTGCAGCGCTGGCCTGTGGAGAAGAAGCCGGAATTGGCGGCGGCCTCGACGGCGACGTTGAGGTCGGCATCGTCGAGCACGACCATCGGGTTCTTGCCGCCCATTTCCAGCTGGAACTTGCGGTTATGCTCGATGGAGGCAGCGGCGACGCGCCGGCCGGTGCCGGTGGAACCGGTGAAGGTGATGCCGTGAACGTCGGGGCTTTCGAGCATCGCCTGGCCGACGACCGAGCCCTTGCCCATGACGAGGTTCAGCACACCCTTCGGCAGCCCGGCGCGGTTGAGGATATCGACGATCGCCCAGGAACAGGCGGGCACCAGTTCGGCCGGCTTGAAGACGATGGTGTTGCCGTAGCAGAGCGCCGGCGCGATCTTCCAGGCGGGAATGGCGATCGGGAAATTCCACGGCGTGATGATGCCGATGACGCCAAGCGCCTCGCGGGTGATCTCGACGCCGATGTTCGGGCGAACCGAGGGGAGGACCTCGCCGGCCAGCCGCAGCGCTTCACCGGCGAAGAATTCAAAAATCTGCGAGGCGCGGATCACTTCCCCGGTGGCTTCCGGCAGCGTCTTGCCTTCCTCGCGGGCGAGCAGCGCCCCGAGCTCGTCCTTGCGCGCCATGATCTCGTCGCCGGTCTTCTTCAGGATGACGTGACGTTCCCAGATGCCCGAGCGCGACCACGCCGGGAAGGCGGCCTTGGCGGCGGCAACGGCGTTTCTCGTGTCATCAGCGCTGCCGTCGGCATAGAGGCCGACGACTTCATTCGTATCCGACGGGTTGATGTTCTTCGTCGCGTTCGAGCCGACCCATTCGCCGGCGATCAGGTTTTGATAAATGGTCATGGGCTTAACAAGCCTCCTTTACCGTTTACGAGCATGACTCGGCCACCGAATGCGGCCACGTCTTGAATTCAGAGCTGCCGGACGGCGATCTCTTCCTCGGCGGCCACCTCAAGCGGATTGCGGAGCGGCAGGCCGAATTCGGCGACTTCGATCTCGAAGACGTCGCCCTCTTCGGTCTTGACGCCGTCGGCAAAGGAAAGGGTCGCCGTGCCGAACATATGGACATGAACATCGCCCGGCACACGGAAGAGGCCGTATTTGAAATGGTGATATTCGAGATTGGCGAAGGTGTGCGACATGTTCGCCTCGCCCGACAGGAACGGCTTTTCGAAGATCACCTTGTCGCCGCGCTTGATGCGCGAGGTGCCGCGGATATCGTCCGGTGCGGCGCCGATGCGGATTTCCGGACCATAGGCGGCCGGGCGCAGTTTGGAGTGGGCCAGATAGAGATAGTTGATCCGCTCGGTGACGTGGTCCGAAAACTCGTTCGACAGCGCAAAGCCGATGCGGAACGGCGAGCCGTCCTTGGCGATCACGTAAATGCCAGCCATTTCAGGTTCTTCGCCGCCGTCGAGCGCGAAGGACGGCGAGATCAGCGGCGCGCCGGGGGCTGCCGTGCCATAGCCGTTGCCCTTGTAGAACCATTCGGGCTGCACGCCCTTTTCGCCGGCCTTCGGCTTGCCGTTCTCCAGCCCCATCTTGAACATCTTCATCGAGTCCGTCAGGGTTTCCTCGGCGGCTTCGGTGGTCTTCTTATGCATGGAATCGCGCGTTGCCGCCGATCCCAGATGTGTCAGGCCGGTGCCGGTCAGATGCAGATGGGCGGCATCGGGATGGGTGATCGGCGGAAGGAAGCGGCCTTCCGCATAGGCCTTTTCAAGATCGACGGCATCGCCGTAGCCATGCGCCTCGATGACCGCGGCAAGCGACTTGCCGCCGTCTGCGGCTTCCATCGCCAGCGCATAGACGCTGCCGGCATTGTTGACCGACTTTGCAGCGCCGCCCGGCTCACGCACGGCGACGACGATCTCTCCGTTGGCACCTTTGATCTGGGAAATAAGCACGTCTTCGATCCTTCTCGTTTCGGCGAAGACAGGAAAAAGCTCCGCCTGTCCGGCTCCATCAGGAGCCGGAATCCATCATTCATATGACTGCGAATGCCTGGCTGGCGCTTCGGAAGCGCTCAGCCCTTGTTCTTATTATAGACGTCGAAGAACACGGCGGCGAGGAGCACAGCGCCCTTGACCATCTGCTGCGAGTCGGTGCCGAGACCGTGGATCGACATGCCGTTGTTCATGATGCCCATGATCAAAGCGCCGATGACAGCGCCGGTCACCTTGCCGACGCCGCCCTGGGCGGATGCGCCGCCGATGAAGCAGGCAGCGATCACGTCGAGTTCAAGACCGAAGCCGCCCTTGGCCGTCGCCGAGTTGAGACGCAGCGCGACGATCAGACCGGCCAGGCCGGCGAGCAGGCCCATATTGGCGAAGGTCAGGAAGGTCAGCCGCTCGGTGTTGATACCGGAAAGCTTCGTCGCCTTCTCATTGCCGCCCATGGCGTAGATGCGGCGACCGATCGTCGTACGGCGGGTAATGAAGGCATAGGCAGCGACCAGAACCAGCATGACCATCAGCACGTTCGGGAAGCCGCGATAGATCGACAGCTGATAGCCGAGCGCCAGAATGGCGAGCGTGACGAGGGCGTTCTGGGCAAGGAAGAAGCCGAGCGGCTCGACGTCGTTGCCATGCTTCTCATTCGACAGACGCTTGCGCCATGCCAGATAGAAGAGGGCGACGGCGCCGACGACGGTGAGGATGATCGAGGTCGAGTTGATGCCGCCCATATCGAAAGCGTTCGGCAGGAAGCCGATGCTGATCAGCTGGAAGGCCGGCGGGAAAGGACCGATGCTGGTGCCGGTCCCCGATGCCGTCATCACGAACAGCGTCAGGCCGCGGAAGACCAGCATGCCGGCCAGCGTGACGATGAAGGACGGAATCTTGTGATAAGCGACGAAATAGCCCTGGATGCCGCCGACAAGCGCGCCCATGGCAAGACATACGATACCCGCCAGGACATAATTGGTGTGCCATTGCACCGTCATCACGCCGGCAATAGCGCCGATAAAGCCGACGACGGACCCGACCGACAGATCGATATGGCCGGCGACGATGACCAGCAGCATGCCGAGCGCCATGATGACGATGAACGAGTTCTGCAGAATGATATTGGTCAGGTTGAGCGGCCTGAAGAGAACGCCACCGGTCGAGAACTGGAAGAACACCATGATCGCGATGAGCGCGATGAACATGCCATATTCGCGGATGTTGCCGCGAACATAGTCTCCGATGGAGACGACACGCCCCTGCTCAGCGATGGGTTGATTGATCGGTGTCATTGCTTCTTCTCCCCTGAGCGCATGATAGCGCGCATGATGGTTTCCTGGCTTGCTTCTCCCTTCGGCAGTTCAGCGACGATGCGTCCTTCGTTCATCACGTAGATGCGGTCACAAGTGCCAAGCAGTTCGGGCATTTCCGACGAGATCATCAGAACGCCCTTTCCATCGGCGGCAAGCTGGTTGATGATAGTATAGATTTCGTATTTTGCGCCAACATCGATGCCGCGCGTCGGCTCGTCGAGGATCAAAACATCGGGATTGGAGAACAGCCATTTCGACAGCACCACCTTCTGCTGGTTGCCGCCGGAAAGATTGACCGTCTCCTGGAAGATGCTGGAGGAGCGGATGCGCAGCTTCGAGCGATAGTCGGTCGCAACCCGCGATTCCTTGACGCTGTCGATGACGGACGCATTCGACACCGCCTTCAAATTGACGAGCGTCGTGTTGTGCAGGATCGTGTCGTTGAGCACGAGGCCGAGCTGCTTGCGGTCTTCGGTAACGTAAGCGAGACCCGCGTCGATCGCCCTGCGCACGGTGCTGACGTCGACCGGCTTGCCGTGCATCAGCGCCTCGCCCGAGATCTTGTGGCCATAGGCCTTGCCAAACAGGCTCATGGCGAATTCGGTGCGCCCTGCCCCCATCAGGCCGGCGATGCCGACGACCTCGCCCTTCCGGACGGTGATGTTGATATTGTGCAGAACCTGGCGGTCGCGGTGCTGCTGGTGATAGGCGTTCCAGTTCTTCACTTCGAGAATGGTTTCGCCGATCGGCACCGAACGCGGCGGATAGCGGTCTTCGAGATCGCGGCCGACCATGTTGCGGATGATGATGTCTTCGCTGATTTCGTCCGCGTGACAGTCGAGCGTCTTGACGGTCATGCCGTCGCGCAGGACGGTGATCTGGTCGGCGACCTTGCGGATCTCGTTCAGCTTATGGGAAATGATGATCGAGGTGATGCCCTGCTTGCGGAACTCCATCAGCAGGTTGAGCAGAGCGTCGGAATCGCTTTCGTTGAGCGAGGCCGTCGGCTCGTCGAGGATAAGCAGCTTCACGCTCTTCGACAGCGCCTTGGCGATCTCGACGAGCTGCTGCTTGCCGACGCCGATGTCGGTCACCAAAGTGTTCGGAGATTCCTGCAGGCCGACCTTCTTGAGCAGCTGCTTGGTACGGTTGAACGTCTCGTCCCAGTTGATGACGCCGCTCTTGGCATTCTCGTTGCCGAGGAAGATGTTTTCGCCGATCGACAGCAACGGCACGAGCGCCAGTTCCTGGTGGATGATGACGATGCCGATTTCTTCGGAGTCCCTCAGGGCCTTGAAGTTGCGCGTCTCGCCTTCATAGACGATGTCGCCGTCATAACTTCCGGTGGGATAGACGC
The DNA here is from genome assembly GCF_047532935.1 of Rhizobium sp. IY2. Classification (NCBI taxonomy): domain Bacteria; kingdom Pseudomonadati; phylum Pseudomonadota; class Alphaproteobacteria; order Hyphomicrobiales; family Rhizobiaceae; genus Rhizobium; species Rhizobium sp. IY2. Next base: position 88,896 of record NZ_JBLKNU010000001.1, on the reverse strand, counting down.
CTGATAGCACTTTCATCAGGGTCGATTTGCCGGCCCCGTTTTCGCCCACCAATGCGTGGATCTCACCCTGGCGAACCTTGAGGTTCACGTTCTCCAGCGCCTTGACGCCCGGGAACGTCTTGGTGATGCTCCGCATCTCGAGGATGGTATTGTCCATAGTCAAAGTTCCAGCGCCCCCAGCCGTTAAATGGCCGGGTAATCATAAAATCGAAGGCCGGAACCCGCAAGCGCGGGCTCCGGCCTCCTGCTCAAGTTACTTCAGCTTGTCTTCGGTGTAGTAACCGCTGTCGACGAGGATCTGCTTGTAGTTGGTCTTGTCGACGGCAACCGGCTTCAGCAGATAGGACGGAACGACCTTGACGCCGTTATCGTAGGTCTTCGTGTCGTTGACTTCAGGCTCCTTGCCGGACATCACGGCATCGACCATGGCAACGGTGACCTTGGCGAGTTCGCGGGTGTCCTTGAAGATCGTCGAATGCTGTTCGCCAGCAATGATCGACTTGACCGACGGGATTTCAGCGTCCTGACCGGTGACGATCGGCAGCGGCTGGGCCGCAGTACCGTAACCAACGCCCTTCAGCGAGGAAATGATACCGATCGACAGACCGTCATAGGGAGACAGGACGGCATCGACCTTGGCATCGGTGTAGTTAGCCGAGAGCAGGTTGTCCATGCGGGCCTGGGCCGTTGCCGGATCCCAACGCAGCGTGCCGACCTTGTCCATGCCGGTCTGGCCGGACTTCACGACGAGCTTGCCGCTGTCGATGTAGGGCTGCAGGACGGACATTGCGCCATCATAGAAGAAGAAGGCGTTGTTATCGTCCGGCGAACCGCCGAAGAGTTCGATGTTGAACGGGCCCTTGCCATCCTTGAGGCCGAGGCCGTCAACGATGGAGCCAGCCTGCAGAACGCCGACCTGGAAGTTGTCGAACGTTGCGTAGTAGTCGACGTTGCCCGAATCGCGGATCAGACGGTCATAAGCGATGACCTTGATACCGGCGTCGTGTGCCTTCTGGAGAACGTCGGAAAGCGTCGTGCCGTCGATCGAAGCGATGACGAGAACCTTGACGCCCTTGGTCACCATGTTTTCGATCTGCGAAAGCTGGTTCGGAATGTCGTCGTCGCCATACTGCAGGTCAGTGCCGTAACCGGCAGCCTGGAGCTGCTTGACGATGTTGTTGCCGTCGTCGATCCAGCGAGCCGAAGCCTTGGTCGGCATCGCGATACCGACAGTGCCCTTGTCCGCGGCGAGCGCCGGCGCAACGAACGAAGCGACGCCGAAGGCAGCCGCAGCCATCAATGAGATAATGGATTTCATTTCTCTCTCCCTTGTTAATAGAGCAGCGGACGAAAAATCGCCCGCCCCGAAACTGTGGCAGGTTCCGTATTGGATAGTTACTTCAGATGGTGAGAAACGAAGTAGGTCTCCTCCACGATCTCACACGTGTTGAGTGCCAACCAGCACACGGCGGCAAACTGGTATGGATTCCTATAACTGTCAAATAGAATAAGTGCTAACGTGCATAACAATTTTGGTATATCGTTAAAAAGTATTACTTTTGATGGAGCGCAGCGAGGAGGCTGCAACCATGACGATTGTTTCCGAGCCATTTTCGATGGACTACGTCGATATCCACAGTGATAATTTCGGCGATGACAGCCTTCTGCGTGCAGGACTTAAGCTGAATCACCTGCGGATGATCGTCGCAATCGAAGATAGTGGACAGATTTCCGCAGCTGCGGAAGTCCTGAACATCTCGCAGCCCGCCGCGTCGCGCATGTTGTCCGAAATGGAATCAATCACCAAGACATCGCTCTATGAGCGCGTGGCCCGCGGCGTGGTGCTGACGACCTTCGGCGCAGCGCTGGCGCGCAGGGCCCGGAAGATCCTTCTGGAGCTGCGCGAGGCGAGCCGCGAGATCGGCGAGTTGAAAAGCGGCAAGGGCGGCTCGGTCTTCATCGGTTCGGTGACGGCGCCGGCCATGAGCCTCGTCGTCCCGGCGATCAACAAGGTGCGCAAGGCCTATCCCGGCATCGAGATCAACATCCAGGTGGAGACGAGCAACGTGCTTGCCCGCGAGCTGCTCGCCGCCCGCCACGACTTCATCATCGGCCGCATCCCCGACGATCTCAACCCGCGCCTCTTCGAGGTGACGGAGATCGGCATCGAGCGGGCTTGCCTGATCGTGCGCGACCGCCACCCGCTGATGAAGCAGAAGGTGAGCAGCCTTTCCGACGTCCGGGATTATGACTGGGTGTTCCAGCCGCCGGGCACGCTGCTGCGCCGCACGATCGAGGACGTTTTCCTGTCGCGTGGCGTGGCGCTGCCTGAGAACATCGTCAACACCTCTTCGCTGCTGCTGACCTGCGCCATCATCTGCGAGACCGATGCGATTGCTCCGGTCGCCGTCGACGTCGCCCAGTTCCTGGCCAGCCAGAGCTCGAATGCCTCGGATGTGCGCATGCTGCCGATCGATTTCGACATCAACGTCAAGCCCTACAGCATGATCACGGCGAGGGAACGGGCGCTGCCGCCGAGCGCAAGGCTGCTCTACGACATCATCCTCGAGGAGAGCCGCAAGCAGGCCGGCTGACAAGCCGGCTGACAAGCCGGCTGACAAGCCCGCAAGCCCTGCGCCATCTTGCTCTCTTTTAATGCGCCTGGAGCAATTCCAGCAAAAGTGTGCCGCGGTTTTGCGTCCGGAATTGCGTAAAAACAAAGAGATAGAGCATTTCCGTGATTCGAAGAAAAACGGAGATGCTCTCAAGGAAGGCGTGATGCTGTTCGGGCAGTCGGTATTTCAATCAGTCCTCGAGCGACTGAAGGCGGAGGACGAGACGGCCGAAGACGCCGATGCGCCGGCCGCCCATCGCGTCTCCGGCCTCGGCACCGGGCTTGCCTTCGATGTCATGGAGGGCGTCTCGGCTGCCTCGCAGCACGTCGGCCAGGCCTATTTCGACAATCTGGATCTCGATGTTAGCGCCGGGGTCGTGGAAAAGCCGGCGGCTGCGCCTCCAGCCGAGCCCGCCATGCCGGATCATCTCGCCCGCACGACACCGCACGAGGTTGCCGCCGAACTGGCAATCTCCGCCGCCGATACGCCGCTGACACTGCGCGAGAAGCGCCGCGCCTTCGCCCGGGCCAATCATCCCGATGGCGTCGCGCTGCCCTTCCGCGACAATGCGACGAAGCGGATGATGCTGGCCAACCTGCTGATCGACGAAGCACTGCGCCGAATCGGCCGCTGACTATTCCGCGGGCCCGTCCTTCGAAGGTTTTTCAGCGGTCGCCGCGGGTTCGTCCTCGTCCTCGGCGTCGGGCTGCACGGGTGGCTCGATGACCGGCGGCTGCGGATTGAAGGTCCAGAACAACATATAGAAGGAATAGGCGCCTGCCCCGCCCGCGAGCACGCCCCAGAACGGATCGCCGGTGACGAATTCGACCACGGCCCAGCCGAAGCAGACGGCAATAATGGCAACACGCACCCAAAGATGACGGTATGCCGGATGGTTCGGATCGATGATTTGCATTCCTGCCCCGCGGTCGCATATGTCGCACTGCCTTCGGCCCGTGCTGCGATTGTCTCTAGAACCTTTCCTGATCAGATTAAAGTATTCTCTTGGCTGAAAGGCCGGGCATCTTTACGCCAGGATCAGAGGCTATCGGCTTTACCCCGGGCAAAACCTGCACTCGCGGAAGACGTCAATCCGACCAGGAAGGCTCTGGTTCGAATCTTGCAAATGTGAAAGATCCGCGGGCTTGACGTGGTCCGCAGAAGATGGAATGAAAATTCCAGATTTTTGGCAATTCGGTTTATTTGTTCCGAATTCAAGGGAGGTTAGAATGACAGTGAGATTTGGTCTTCTCGGCGCCGGCCGCATCGGCAAGGTCCATGCAAAGGCCGTCAGCGGCGACGCCAATGCGACGCTCGTCGCGGTCGCCGACGCCTTTCCGCAGGCTGCCGAAGCGATCGCCTCCGCCTATGGCTGCGAAGTCCGCACCATCGAGGCGATCGAAGCCGCCAAGGATATCGACGCCGTCGTCATCTGCACGCCGACGGATACACATGCCGACCTGATCGAACGCTTCGCCCGCGCCGGCAAGGCGATCTTCTGCGAAAAGCCGATCGATCTCGACGTCGCCCGCGTCAAGGCCTGCATCAAGGTGGTGGAAGAGACCGGCGCCAAGCTGATGGTCGGTTTCAACCGCCGCTTCGACCCGCATTTCATGGCAGTGCGCAAGGTCATCGACGACGGCAAGATCGGCGATGTCGAGATGGTGACGATCACCTCGCGCGACCCCGGCGCGCCGCCGGTCGATTATATCAAGCGCTCCGGCGGCATCTTCCGCGACATGACGATCCATGATTTCGACATGGCCCGCTTCCTGCTCGGCGAAGAGCCGGTCTCGGTGCTGGCGACTGCCGCCGTACTCGTCGACAAGGCGATCGGTGAAGCCGGCGACTATGACAGCGTCTCGGTGATCCTGCAGACGAAATCGGGCAAGCAGGCGGTGATCTCCAACTCCCGCCGCGCCACCTACGGCTATGACCAGCGCATCGAAGTGCATGGCGCAAAGGGCATGGCTGCGGCCGAAAACCAGCGCCCTGTTTCGATCGAGGTGGCAAACGGCGACGGCTACACCCGCCCGCCGCTGCATGACTTCTTCATGACCCGCTACACCGAAGCCTATGCCAACGAGATCGCAGCCTTCATCGCCGCGATCGAGAAGGGTTCGAAGATTTCTCCCTCAGGCGCCGATGGCCTCGCAGCGCTGGCGCTCGCCGATGCCGCGGTTCAGTCGGTCAAGGAAGGCAAGCTCATCAAGATCGGCTGACGGCCCTCTCCCGACCGGAAGCCATGCATGAGATGGCCGGGCATTTGCCCGGCCATTTCGCGTTTGGTGGCGTTTGACTCTATGTCGGAGAGAGGACACCTGCTCCCCATGCATTTCAGCAACGCGCCCTCATTCCGCGCTCTGTACGCCCGAGAGTACGATATCCTGATCGATCACCGATAGCGCCCGGTTCAGATGGCCTTCGAAGACGAGGATCTGTTCTTCGGGGACCACCCTGATTTCGGGCATGCCCTCCATGCGCACGACATGCGATTGCCCGAGGCCCTCTTCGATCCCCTGGCGCAGCAGGTCGTAGTAACGTGTGCCCGGGCCGGTGATGGCGATCGGCATGCGCTCGGTCAGGCTCAGCATGCGCGACAGGCCGTTGCCGAGCGCCAGCCCTGCCTGGCGGAAAGCGAAGGCGGAGATGCGGTGACCCTGGCGCGCCTTGGCGGCGATCTTGTCGAGTTCCGCCACCGGCACGAATTTGGCCGGGATGGTATCGAGCGGCACTTCGAAGGCGCTGCGCAGAATGGCGTAAAAACCGGCATAGGCCTCGATGCAGCCGCGCGTGCCGCAGCGGCAGAGGCCGCCATTGGCCATATGCAGCATGTGCCCGAAATTGGGGGCCGAGATCTCCTGGCCCGTCTGGTTGCCGCGCCTGACGATGCCGAGGCCGATGCTGTGGCCGAGCGAAAGGGCGGCGAGCGAGCGGAAATCGGCGCCCTTCATATTCTCCTCACGCGCGCCGAGCGCTGCGGCGACTAAAAGCGTCTCGTTATCCAGGATCACCTTGGCCTGCCATTCCGGCCGGAGCGCCGATTCGAAATCGATCTGCTCGCTGCCGAAGATCGGTGACCACAGAAGAACCGGCTCGGTGGAGTTGACCAGCCCCTTGCTGCTGATCGAGATCAGCAGCACCTTTTCCTGCGTAATCTTCGAACGATCGAGAATGCGCGAAAGCCCGGCGCGTACTGCTGCGACGAAGCGCACGGCACCCGCCGGATCGTGCGAACGCTCCTCGCTGAAGCGGTCGATCAGCTTGCCGGCATAATCCACAAGCGAATATTGCACCGCATCCGAGGAGATGATGACGACGATGAGATAGCCGCAATCGCGCCGCTGGCGCAAAAGCACGCGCGGCCGGCCACGCCCGCTTGCCGGCTGCTGCTCGGATTTCTCGATGATCTGGGCTTTTTCCAAGTCGGCGGTGATCGCGGAGATGGTGGCTGAGGAAAGCCCGGTGGAATCGGATATTTCGGTATGGGCGAGCGCGCCGTGGCGGCGCAGCACGGACAGCACGAGCACGCTGTTTCTCTGCCGGACCAGCTCCGTGCTCGACTTGGTCAGCATGAATGCCGCCCTCTCCTCCTGCTTGCTCTTCCCGTGGTTTCCACTGCATCTCCGGTCGCTGTTGCGCAAGCGAATTAAGCCGGTAGTGCAGTGTTGACAGTTGAAAAAATCTCTGACACTAAATTTCTCGACTGTCGAGAAAAAAATCCAAATCTTTCCCGACAGGCTTTTTCGCGGTGGCCGGAGGAAGCATGGGCTGGGCCGGCCGCAACTCACTCGGGAGGACATTATGAAGTCTATTTTCAAATTGATGGCCGGTGCTGCCATCCTCGTTTCCGTACATACCGCTGCCATGGCTGCCGATCTCGTCGTCGGTGTTTCCTGGTCGAATTTCCAGGAAGAGCGCTGGAAGACGGACGAAGCCGCCATCAAGAAGGCTCTCGAAGCCAAGGGCGCCAAGTATATTTCCGCTGACGCGCAGTCTTCTGCCGCAAAGCAGCTCACCGACGTCGAATCGCTGATTTCGCAAGGCGCCAACGCGCTCATCATCCTCGCTCAGGACTCCGACGCGATCGGCCCGGCCATCGAAAAGGCCGCTGCTGAAGGCATTCCGGTCGTCGGCTACGACCGCCTGATCGAAAACCCGGCTGCCTTCTACATCACCTTCGACAACAAGGAAGTCGGCCGCCTGCAGGCTGAAGGCGTCTTCAAGGCCAAGCCGGAAGGCAACTACGTCTTCATCAAGGGCTCGTCTTCCGACCCGAACGCCGACTTCCTGTTCTCGGGCCAACAGGAAGTGCTGAAGGCCGCGATCGATGCCGGCAAGATCAAGAATGTCGGCGAAGCCTATACCGACGGCTGGCTGCCGGAGAACGCCCAGCGCAACATGGAGCAGTTCCTGACCGCCAACAACAACAAGGTTGACGCCGTCGTCGCTTCGAACGACGGCACGGCCGGCGGCGCGATCGCAGCGCTCGACGCGCAGGGTCTTGCCGGCTCCGTTCCGGTTTCCGGCCAGGACGGTGACAAGGCGGCGCTGAACCGCATCGCTCTCGGCACGCAGACGGTTTCCGTCTGGAAGGACAGCCGCGAACTCGGCAAGCGCGCCGCGGAAATCGCTCTCGACCTCGCCGGCGGCAAGGACATGAGCAAGATCGACGGCGCCCAGGCTTTCAAGGGCGGCCCGAAGGGTGTTGAAATGCAGTCGGTCTTCCTGAAGCCGCTGGCGATCACCAAGGACAACCTGAACGTCGTCATCGACGCCGGCTGGATCTCCAAGGCGGAAGCCTGCCAGGGCGTCAAGGCCGACAGCGTCGCTGCCTGCAAGTAAGCCAGGGCTGTAACTGAAATTGCCGGCGCCGCAGCGCAACACCGCTGCGGCGCCGGACGCGGATGAGAATTCCAACGACGAAGTTTTCTCCGCCTCGCCGCACCATCGCGGGTTTTCATTCCCTGCCGGAAGGGTGTCGCGACGCCACGCGACCGGTTTCCGCAAGCATCGCGATGGCTAGTTGAAGAACAGACGCATGACGCCGATGGCAGATTCGGGCACGCCGGCGCGTCCGTCCAAACACAGTGGGGGAACGGCAAACCCATGGCCGAAATGGTAAAATCCACAACATCAAGCGGGCCGCGAACGGCGGAAGCCAATCCGGTGACCCGCTTCTTCCGCGCCACCGAGATCGACACGCGTCTGCTCGGCATGATTGGCGCGCTCATCATCATCTGGATCGGTTTCCACATCATCACCGGCGGCCTGTTCCTGACCCCGCGCAATCTCTGGAACCTCTCGGTTCAGACGACCGACATCGCCATCATGACGACGGGCATGGTGCTGATCATCGTCACCCGCAACATCGACCTGTCGGTCGGTTCCGTGCTCGGCCTCTGCGGCATGATCATGGGCGTGACGCAGGCCAAGATCCTGCCGGAATATATCGGCTTCGACAGCCCCTTCACCTGGGCGATCACGCTGCTGATCGGCATCGCAGCTGGCTTCCTGATCGGCGCCTTCCAGGGCATCATCATCGCCTTCCTGAACGTTCCCTCCTTCATCGTCACGCTCGGCGGCCTGCTCGTCTGGCGCGGCGCGACCTGGCTCGTCACCAGCGGCCAGACGGTTGCGCCGATGGACCAGACCTTCCGCATCATGGGCGGCGGCGCCGAAGGCTCGATCGGCGCCACCTGGAGCTGGGTCGTCGGTATCGGCGCCTGCCTCTTCGTCATCGCCAGCATCGTCGGCTCACGCCGGCAGCGCCGTCGCTTCGGCTTTCCGCGCCGGCCGATGTGGGCTGAATATTTCCTCGCCATCCTGAGCTGCGTGCTCATCCTCGGCGCGGTCTCAATCGCCAACAGCTATTACTGGCCGATCAACATCGCCAAGAAATATGCCGAGACCAACAATATTCCCTGGCCCGAGACCGGCCTGGATATTCCCTACGGCATCGCCGTGCCGGTGCTGATCGCCATCGTCGTCGGCATCATCATGACCTTCATCGCGACACGCCTTCGCTTCGGCCGCTATGTCTTCGCGATCGGCGGCAACCCCGAAGCGGCCGAGCTCGCCGGCATCAAGACCCGCTGGGTCACCGTGAGGATCTTCGCGCTGATGGGCGTTCTGGCCGCTATCGCAGCCGCGATATCAACCGCCCGCCTCAACGCCGCAACGAACTCGCAGGGCACGCTCGACGAGCTCTACACCATCGCCGCCGCCGTCATCGGCGGAACGTCGCTGGCAGGCGGCACCGGCACCATCGCCGGCGCCATGCTCGGCGCGCTCGTCATGCAGTCGCTGCAGTCGGGCATGGTGCTCGCGCATGTCGATACGCCGCTTCAGAGCGTCGTCGTCGGCACCGTCCTTGTCGTGGCGGTCTGGCTCGACACCGTCTACCGCGCCCGTGCCAAGTGAGAGGAGCCCTGGATATGGCTGATCAACGCACTCCCCTCGTGGAACTGAAAAACATCTCGATCGCCTTCGGCGGCATTCACGCCGTGGACAATGCCTCGGTCGATCTCTACCCCGGCGAAGTGGTCGCCCTGCTCGGCCATAACGGCGCCGGCAAGTCGACGCTCATCAAGATCCTCTCCGGCGCCTACAAGCGTGATGGCGGCGAGATCCTGATCAACGGCGAGCCGGCCGACATCCGCAATCCGCGCGATGCCAAGAAATACGGGATCGAGACGATCTACCAGACGCTCGCCGTCGCCGACAATGTCGACGCCGCCGCCAACCTCTATCTCGGCCGCGAGCTGAAGACCCGCTGGGGCACGCTCGACGACGTGGCGATGGAGGCCTCGGCCCGCGAGGTGATGGGGCGGCTCAACCCCAACTTCAAGCGCTTCAAGGAACCGGTGAAGGCGCTTTCGGGCGGCCAGCGGCAATCGGTGGCGATCGCCCGCGCCATCCTCTTCAACGCCCGCATCCTGATCATGGACGAGCCGACGGCGGCACTCGGGCCCCAGGAGACGGCGCAGGTCGGCGAGCTGATCAAGCAGTTGAAGAAGGAAGGCATCGGTATCTTCCTCATCAGCCACGACATCCACGACGTTTTCGACCTCGCCGACCGCGTCTCGGTGATGAAGAACGGCCAGGTGGTGGGCCACGCCCGCACCGAGGATGTGACCAAGGACGAGGTCCTCGGCATGATCATCCTTGGCAAGGTGCCGCCAAAGGCGATCCCCGGCCCCGGCGCCATGCAGATCTGACCGCCATAAGGCGACAGTCCATAACAATCATGCTCCGCCGCCCGCAAGGACGGTGGAGTTTTTTTATGTGGCGTTCCCTGGGGCTGACGGATAAAAACACCCGTCAAACTGCAAGCATCGGTATTTCCGAGAATTTCGCGATTGAAGCCAGCCGCAAGCTAGGCTAAGAACCACCCATCGGACAGGCGATTCAAACCGCCTTCGGCATGCACCCGTAGCTCAGCTGGATAGAGTGTTGGATTCCGATTCCAAAGGTCACAGGTTCGAATCCTGTCGGGTGCGCCACCGTTTTGAAGGCTGACTCATAGCCATAAGCTTCGCCCTAGTAAGATCGCCTAGGTTTGCGCCTCAGAGCGTTGGTCTGGCAGTTTCTCCGCGATAGGTTTGAACCTGAACTATATTGCGGCCGATCACGCCCGATGATGCAAGCGGCAAATCACCCCCCACGGACGTTTATGCCCAGACGCTCTGGATGCATTGCCCTTTAACCAGATGCAAACGAAGCGACCCTGCACACTTTCAAAAAAGCAACCGTTCCGAGAATCGGGTATCTTCCCGACGGATTAGGGCGGGAACCTTCATGTACCTTTCACGGATTGCGATCGACAACTTCAGGAACTTCAGAAATCTTGACGTAACCCTCGCAGGCAATGTCGTAGTCGTCGGAGAAAACCGCGTTGGGAAATCGAACCTCCTTTACGGTCTCCGCCTGATCTTCGATCCATCACTACCGGACAGCGCGAGGGAGCTTCAGCTTGGTGACTTCTGGGATGGCATAGATGAGTTCGATCAAGACACCCGAATCAAGATTTCCGTCGAGATCATGGATTTCGAAGATGATCCGGATGTCCTCGCCGTTCTCACGGATTTTCGGATTCCGGGCGACCCGCAGACGGTTTCACTGACGTTTGAATTCAGGGCGAAGTCCTCCTTGCTGAGGGCTCCGGCGAGCGAGAAGGACTTCGAGTTCGTTTGTTACGGCGGCAGGGATCCGACAAGGAAGTTCGGCTACGATGTGCGGAGCCGGATCACGATGGATGTGCTGCCAGCTCTTCGCGATGCCGAGGGCGACCTCGCAGTTTGGCGCCGCTCGCCACTTCGACCCTTGATAGAGTCCGCGTTCGCCACCATCGACCGCGATGACCTGCAGAGTGTTGCCGACCAGATAGAGGCAGCTACCGGACAGCTCATGGAACTCGAAGCGGTGTCCGATCTCGAGGACGACATCGCCCAATCATTTCGCGCGATGAGCGGAGACCGACAGGACGTCAATCCCACTCTCGGTTTCTCGGCCACCAATGCCTCGAAGCTCCATCGACAGATCAAGCTGCTGATCGACTCCGGAGAGCGTAGTGTCGCGGAGGCCAGCCTTGGTTCGGCCAACCTGATCTTTCTCACATTGAAGACGATGGAGCTTCATAACTTGATCGCGGGCGACAAGCGGGATCATTCGCTGCTCGCGATCGAGGAACCTGAAGCGCACCTCCATCCGCATCTTCAGAGGCTCGTCTATCGCAGTCTTTTCCAGGATGCCGGTCCGACCGAGGGGGATGAGGACGATCCTCCCATGTCTGTGATCATGACGACGCACTCGCCGCACATTGCCAGTGTTGCGCCAGTCCGATCTCTCGTTCTGCTTCGCGAAGATGAAAACGAGACTGTCGGATGCTCGACCGCGTCACTCGAATTGAATACTGACGAGGCCGATGATCTCAGTCGCTATCTCGACATCACCCGCGCAGAGATGCTGTTTGCACGTGGCGTCATCCTGGTCGAGGGCGACGCCGAACGCTTCCTGATACCCAGGTTTGCCGAGGAGCTCGAATTCGATCTCGACGGGTTGGGTATCACGGTCTGCTCGGTCGCCGGAACGAACTTTACCCCGTACGCGAAATTTCTCGAGGCGCTGAAAATCCCATTCTCGATCATCACCGATTTCGATCCCGATGGTGACAGAGGCCAGAAACGAACTGTGGCGTTGGCCCGGCTGTTGGATGGCATGCGAACCAAGACGTATGACGAAGAATACTTCGATGAGCTTCTTTCCACGCGTGATTGGGACCGTTTCGATGAAAGCATCGAGGAGTTTGGGGTATTCACAAACAGCGACACGTTGGAGGTGGAGCTTTTCAATGGCGACTTCACTGCAGCGATGATCGCCGGGTTGAGGGAAGGAAACTTCGGCGACGTTCGGACGGCGCGGATTGACGATTGGGAGGCTGACCCGGACACCATGGAGCCCGATAAACTGCTGCCCCTGATCGAAGCCATCGGCAAAGGGCGCTTCGCACAACGCCTGAGCTCCCGCATTGCGGGCATCGAGGTTCCCGGCTACATCAAGCGCGCGATCGAGCACGTGGTCGACCGTGTCTGACGCCTCTCTTTATCTCGCGGCAGCCGAAGAACTGAGACCGAACCCGGCCCAGTGGCAGGCCTACCAGTCAACGGGCCATTGTGTGGTGCTCGCGGGGCCGGGAAGCGGCAAGACGAAGACCATGACGATCAAGTTGGCCCGCATCCTCAACGAGGATGTCAAAGCGCCACGCGGGGTGGCATGCATTACTTACAACAACGAATGCGCCCGCGAACTGGAAGATCGTCTCGCTGCCCTCGGCGTCGAGCCCGGGAAGCGCGTCTTCATCGGCACCGTGCATTCCTTCTCGCTGACGCAGATCCTGATCCCATATGCGGGTTCGCTCGGCGTAGGACTTCCGGCACAGTTCCAAGTCGCGGACACGCAGCAGAGGGGAATTGCGTTCGCCCGAGCGTACCGGGAGGTGATCGGCGGCGCCGGAAATCCGGAAGATTTTCGGTTCGGCATGGATTTCCACCGCCGCAGATATCTAGATCGCACGCATCCTTCCTGGATCAATGCCAACCAGCAGCGTGCAGCTCTCGCCGCGGCCTACGAGGCCTCATTGCGGGAAGCGGGCCTCATCGATTTCGACGACATGCCGCTGTTGGCACTGAGGGCTCTCGTTGGGAATCCATGGCTTCGGCGCGCGATTCTCGCCAAGTATCCGGTCCTCGCCGTCGATGAATACCAGGACCTCGGCACGGCTCTCCACCAGATGGTGCTGGGATTATGCTTCCGAACGGGGATCCGGCTCCTCGCAGTGGGCGACCCCGACCAGTCGATCTATGGATTCATAGGCGCAAGACCCGAGTTGCTGCGGCGGCTTTCCGGGCGCGACGATGTCGAGACAGTCACGCTTGGCCTCAACTACCGAAGCGGCCGCAGGATCGTAGCAGTCTCAGAATACGCCCTCGGGGAGGCTCGCGGGTACCAGGCTGTGGATGGCGCGTCCGAGGGTACTGTCTACTTCCATCCAATTACCGGGAATTATGAGGGACAGGCCGCATGGCTGTTTTCCACGCTGCTCCCCGGCATCGAAGCGCGAAATCCTGGCATTCAACGGGGCAACATCGCGATCCTGTATGCCGCGGCATTCATTGGAGATGCGGTAGCTGCGGCAGCCGCAGAGCACGGATGGTCCTTTGTCCGAGCTGATACGAATGCTCTGTATCCAAGATCTAGCAGGATCATGCGCTGGATCGAAAATTGCGCGCACTGGTGCTGCGGGGGATGGCAGGCGGGTGAACCCCGGTGGGTGAGGATCGCATCAGCAGCGATGCGCATGCTCTCGGAGACCCTCACCTCGGATGGTGATCGATCGCAGTTCAAGCGTGCGCTGATGGAGTTTCTGTGGGCCAGGCGAGATGGCTCGCTCTCCTTTACGGTCTGGCTCCGCGAACTTGATGCACAAATTCTCCAGGCGCCTGCGATCGGATGCAGGACAATTTCAGACGAAATTGCGATCATGAGGGCGCTTGCTTCGCGCCTGGAAGGAGACGCGGATCTCGCTGACGTAACTTTGGGACAGTTCTTCGGGGTTGGGCAAGCGAATGACCGGATTAATCTAAGTACGCTCCATAGCGCAAAAGGGAGGGAGTTTGACGTCGTCGTCATGTTCGGGATCGATGAAGGTCGAATTCCCAGAGCAAATCCGACACCGAACGACGTGATCGAGCAGCGGCGCCTGTTCTACGTCGGCTTCACCCGCGCCCGATCTGAAGTACATCTGGCCTGGTCCGCCCAGAGGCCTTCGCGTTTCATCACCGAAGTAGACGAACGCATCAGCGCCGAAGCCAACTTTCCCTAATACGCAAAACCGACGCGTTGGCGACCCCCGGCAAACCTGACGTTAACACGAACGCATTTATCGTCTTCGAAAGTGACTTGTTCGCCGCCGGCGATGACGATAGTAGCCGCGCTGCGTGATCGCAGTGCCCAATGAAGTTCGACACGCCCAGAAGGCCCCATGACTCTGATGACGCCCGGCCATTGGATGCAACATCGGCACGCGATATCCACCCTCCCAGTCCGTCGCCTTCTCGCCGCGGAAATGTCTTTAACAAGGCCCTGCATAGTTGATTGCAGCGGTCAATCTCGACGCATCTGGTTAGGTTGACGCGACACGTTCAAAGCTGATGATATCAACATCACCTCGCAGCAACTCATTCGCGATCTCGACAATCTTACCTTCGTGTGTGAACAAAATTGGCTGGAACGCCTGCCCTCCCGATGCCAGAGTTCTCAACCCGGAAGCCTTGCGCTCGTCATCGAACGACTGAAATACGTCGTCCGTTATGAAAGGCAGTGGCTCGTTGCGGCTGCTGAAGTCGTCGATGAATGCCAGACGGAAGGCTAGGTAAAGCTGATCTGCGGAACCTTCGCTAAGTGCTCTCGTCGGGAGCCTCTCACCGTCGGCTCGTTCTGCCTTGAGCCTTATCGCATCCTGATCGTCGAATTCCTGCACCAAGCGAACAAAGGAGCCGTTCGTCAAAGTGGAGAAGTACTCGCTTGCCCGCGCGAGCAGCGGATCTGCCTGTGACTCTCTGTAGCGTTCCAAAGACGTCGATAGCAGTTTTGAGGCGAGCCGCAGAATAGCCCACTGACGGGCCAGATCCTGTGTCTCTTGTTCCGCAGATGCCTTGTCGAAAGCAGCCTGCTCCGCGCTCATTCCTGTTTCGAACGACTCTTTTGTCGATGCCAGTTCAGCGAGTCTTCCCTTGAGCTTGCCGAACATGTCGAACTGTTGAGTATCTTCGGCCGCCAGCGCCTCGATCTCCAAATCTGCGGCGACGCGATCGAAGTCGTTCAGTTTCACCCGGATGTCTTGTTCGCTGACGCCTCTTGAATGCAGCGACAGCCTCCGCCGACTGTCGTCGAGCTTCTCGACCACGACACGACGCCTTCCGAGACGCTCGAGAAGTGGCTTGCCGTCCATCTCCACATTCACGCGAGCCAACTGAGCAGTTACATCCTGACTGATCGACTGGCGTTCTTCTGCTATCTGCTGAAGTTCAGCGGATACTCGCTCCCGGCTTGTAGCAAGATGTCGGTCACGATCCTCGGCGGATTGTGCCTCGCTCATTCGTTTGTGGAGGAAATCGACAGCAAGCAGCGGAGCAAGTCTGGAAAGATCGTCGCCGATCGATTTGCATACTGTAGACAGCTTCTCCTCGAACTGGTCGATGTTGCGTGTCATGCCGTCCACGCGACGCTGCCTGTTCTGTCTTTCGGCGTAGCAGCGTGGGATTTCTTTCCAGACCTGGATTGCAGCCTCCGCCATCTCCAGGGTTGGAGCATTATCGAGGCCGAAAGCTACGCATGTTTCAAAGAATTGGCATTGCCACTCATCAACTTTCTTAGCCAAGGCAGCAATCTTGCGCTCGCCGTCAGTAATATCCCTCTCGAGCGCCTCCTGCCGCGCGCGCACCATGCGCCGCTCATCCCACGCCTTCGCCAATTCGCTCAGTTTTGCCTCCACTAGCCTGACATTCGACGAAAGCGGACCGCCAAGCGTGGCATCAATCCCAAGGGCGGTTGCGATGCTCGCGAGTTCAGATGTGACTTGGACATTCCGGCTTTGAAGAATGCAAAGCTGATCTTCAAGGTCCCGGGCGCTCTCTCGCCTATTGGCGATGGCATTGATGCTGCGGAGCCATTTGCCCATCTGATCAATGTCGAGAACAGGAATTCCTGCATGGTCGAAAAGTCGCGAAAACGCGGCCAGTATACCATCCTGCTGATTGCGCGCGGCCTCAAGTTCGAGATCTCCGGCACCGATGTCACTATCGATTCGAGCCAACCTGAGCGTTAGCTCCGAGTGGTGGGCGGTTCGCTCAGCTTGCGAAAGTGCACCGTCCGACAGCTTGTCCGCCTCGCGAACGAGCCTGGGCAACGCATCGTCCCAGAGCTTGCCGGTTTGAAGTCCCACAATGGCCTCATCGCGAACAGCCCGCGCCTCTTCGATCATCGAGCGCGTAATGAGGTGCCTATCATCTTCGAGGTCCGAGATGAGCTGTGTTACGTCCTCACGCTCCAAGCGCCGCTCTGCCTGCTTTTCCCGGGCACGTTTCAGACGGTCGAAAGCTGCAACAAGATTCGGGCGATGTTTCTCCAACTCAACTTCGTCCGGAAGAGGAAGCTTGAGAATGCTTTCGATATCCTCGACCGGAGGAGCCAGGCGAGCCTTCGCCTCGCCAATATCCTGGTATGCCCTTGCTAGCGCGGTATCGATCTCGTCAATCCGTTCCATCGATCGGATATCTGGCTGGAGGGCATCAAGGCGTTCCTGCAGAGCCCTGACATCCAGAAGCGTACCGACGTTTTCGGTTCGCTGCATGCGGGTGAACTCCGACCTCTGGTCTTCCAGGTGCTGCCGCAGGCTCGTCTCGACGCGTTTCATCTCGTTGCCATCGCGGATAAGACTGTTGAGACGATTGATTTGAGCATCGGTTGGCTGCGACTGAATGAGTGTTTCGACCGAACCCCTGTGACCCGCTCTTCGACCGAGACCAGCAAGCTCAAGATCGAAATCCGCCACCTCTGCGCGGACTCTCGCGAAATCGGCCTTCGCTTGAGAATACGCCACTT
The DNA here is from genome assembly GCF_047532935.1 of Rhizobium sp. IY2. Classification (NCBI taxonomy): domain Bacteria; kingdom Pseudomonadati; phylum Pseudomonadota; class Alphaproteobacteria; order Hyphomicrobiales; family Rhizobiaceae; genus Rhizobium; species Rhizobium sp. IY2. Next base: position 72,118 of record NZ_JBLKNU010000001.1, on the reverse strand, counting down.
TTTCCGTGAGGAGTTCGTGGATTAAGTCGCGCTGCTTCAAAACGGCAGGATCGAGCTGCAGTGCCTCAAACTCGCCCCGAATGCGCTCGCTCGTCTCGAGGGAGGCAGCCTCTCGTGTGGCAAGTTGCTGGAGCCGCTCCAGTTGTTTTTCAAGCTGTTGCTCGATTTCCTTGGGAACTGCGGCGATCTCGTCAAATTCCGCCAGTCCGGCCAACTCGACATCGACATCGGTCAGAAGCGGTTCGAGCGTCCGTAGGTTCTGTAGAAGATCAAGACGCGTTTTCGTTCGTAGACGGGCATGCGCCAGCTCTTCCAACTGGCGCTCGACCTCACGGATTTCATCAGAAAGGCGCTTCCAGTCGGGCGAACGGAGTTCATGAACCTTCTCGGACTGCCGCGCAGCCTCGTGACGATCGAGGGCCTGGTAGAAGGCCCGGTCCTTCGACTTTCGCTGAGAGAAGATCGCGTCAGCCTCACCGTCCAAGCTCTTACGCAACTGAGTGAGCCCCGTTAGTCCGGACGCGGCCGAGAACAGGAGGCGGCCGATCTCGCCATCGCCTGTCGCCATCTCCTCGCCCCCTTGACGGAGTCTGGTGGAATCCATTCCGAACGCCTTTTCAAAGACTGACCGGTTCACCCCGCCGATAAAGGGAGAAAGGATATCATCCGCGAGAGCTGTCTCTTGTTCCGAGTTGGAGACCAGTGTCGCTTTGCGGCCTTTCCTGCGCCGGAAATCTATCGATTCTCCGTCGCGTCGGGTCAGGCTCGCGCCAACTCTGAGAATAGAGGGCTCGAACTTGTGCAGTCCGGCGACCTCGTTCTGAAAGCCGAATAAGAGGTCGGATAGGGCACGCAGCATGGTGGACTTGCCCGCCTCGTTCGGCCCGTAAACGATGTGCAACTTGGCATCCGGCCGAAATGGGATGGATCGGTCAGAAAGTGATCCGTAGCGGAGAAGATCAAGCCTATCGAAGCGCATGGTTCAGCCCGCGACCGCCATGCGTGCCAGAAGCAGTTCCCGCGCCTCTTTCAGCAGTTCCAGATTGGTAGCCCCAAGCGGACTGTCGTTGGCGGCGAGTCCCCCTGGCATTTTCGGCAAGATTTCCATCAATATCTCATCGACATGGATGGCGTCATCCCCATGAGCCTCTAGCGCTTTGAGAAGTTCAACTCCCGCAAAGGAGTTCTCAGCGGCGGCCAGCGTTGGGGAGAGCCGCAACTCTAGTTTTTCGATCCAGATATCACTATAGGCCCGCTGACAGGCTGCCAGCACCTCGTCATGCCATTGCGCTCGATCACGCGCCAGGTCGTCATAGAACGCACAGGTCCCAGAAATCCGAATGCGTGCGGCAACTGGCTTGCCGTCGAACTCCGCTAACATCCGGGTCGCTTCTTCCTCGATCCGCTTCAATACATCCACATCGAGGTCTCCCTCGCTGACTTCGATGCCGATTGAGATGAATCGGGCACTGTCCACGATAAGGCGATCAACGGTCGCAATGCCATCATCAACCGTGACAAGCACTGCACCCTTTGCGCCTTGCTCCCGGATGCTTCGACCTTGGAGATTACCCGGGAAGACAGCCATAGGATCGGAAGCAACTATCTCAAATTCATGGACATGACCCAGCGCCCAATAATCGTAAGCGCGCGAGCGCATATCGTCGATCGAGCACGGCGCATAGGCCTCATGGCCTTCGCGTCCCGTCATCGAGGTATGCAGAACCCCTATGTTAAACCAGCCTGCGATTGCCGAAGGATAGCCGATGGCTAGATTTTCGTATGCCGCCCGGTCTGAAAAACCCTGTCCATGGAGAGCAATCTTCTTTTCCTCGATGAGGAAGGTAGCGGGCTTGCTCGTTGTAAATTCGTGCACGTTGTCGGGCAGCGCGATCGTCTTGGTAATCACGCTGGCAGCATCGTGGTTTCCACGTAGCAGGTAGACTGGAATTCCCGCCCGCTGCAGCCGCCCCATTTCGCGGTTGAAGAACAGACCAACCTTGTTGTCCTTCCAGTCCCCGTCATAGACGTCTCCTGCAATAACCACGAAGTCGACGGCGAGTTCGACCGCACGGCTGACCAGCAGCGTTAAAGCCTGCCTGGTCGCCCTCGAGAAAAGCGCAGCGAGCTGTTCATCCTTTACCGAGAGGCCTCGGAAAGGGCTCCCTAGATGAAGGTCAGCGGCATGAATGAATCTGAACGAGGTCACGACTCTTCTCTGTGTGGTGCTTCATGCTCTACGTTAACGCGTTCATTTTCCGCGGGTAGCCAAATAGAAGCGTTCTCCACTGGTTTCGATGGTAGTGGGGCCTGCAGAGTTAGCTATTCCGAAAGCAGAACCGACTACTAATCCGCGCATCCGCTAGAAACTTTGCCGCTGGTTGCCATGTCCATCCGTCCTACCGCAGAAATCAGAAAGCCGACTAACGGCGATCGATTCGAAATTCAATGTCGCGAGCTCTTCGCTCTGCACTACAAGCACCCAGAAATGAAAATCAGTCCTCCGAGCAAGCAGTTCGGCGTCGATATCTTCGGCTATCGGGATGGGGATTTGGACAGGCCCATTGGCATCCAGTGCAAGGCCACAGCCAATCTGACGGAGCGAGAAATTCGCGACGAATTCAGAAAGGTTCTCCAATTCGATACTCGCCTCACTCAATGGGTCGTCGCCACGACCTCGGACAGTAGAAGCGCCCTTCAGAGCCTTGCACGTGCATTGACTGAGGAGTCGAGTCCGGATCCGAGACGTCGGATTGAAGTCATCATACACGACTGGCGCGAGATGCAGCTTCTGATCGTCGCCAATCCAACCTGTCTCGATTGGTTTGATCCTCTTTTCTCGCCATTCCTCGCTGAGCTCAAGGAAGGCATCTTGACGCGCCTAGATCGTATCGAGGCTCGCTTGGGCCGACATCTCTCACACGATAAACCTGTACCGTTTGAGCCGAACGATACGTTGTTCTCCTCTCTCGTGCCTATTGGCCTAAGCGGCAAGCCGGAATCCATTCCAGTCGTTTTTGATCAACATGCGTTTTTCTACGCACACCTTTTCCCGGTAGCGCCTACGAAATCCATTGGCCCTACGGCAATCTCGAACCACATCGGCGGCGCGTATTACGAAGCTCCGCCCTCAGGTCACGAGGCTTGGCCCGTGAGGGGAATCGGAGACTACACTCTAATCGCAAGGAATAGTCCCAGGAGCTCAGCTATGGTCAGAGGTCTCGAAGACGGAGTGGGATTCTTCAGGAATGGCGAAGCCTTCGTCTTTCAGGGGATAAGAAACACACTCAATATAGAGGGGGTGGTAACCAGTATCTGCCATGCGACCAAGATCCAGCGCGAACTCTGGAAATCGCCCTCGATTCTTAACGCAGGCATACGGGTCCGAAGGGGCGAAACGTTGCAATTCAAGATGGGTGACACGGAGATCGCCAAGATCCGCCCTGACCAAGACCTCGTCAGTGGTTTCTACGAAACTCATGACTGGGTTCCTCTGCAGCTTTTTGGTGACCTTCTTGAGTCCGGAGGACTCTTCGCCGAGGACAGTCCATGGGCGCTTGCACGCATGCTGGAAAGAGGGATCAGAAATCGCGAAGAAGAGGAAGACCGGCGGAAGCCGAAGCTCGAGGCTTCATCGTTCGACGGCATCGATTTCTGATCGGTGACCGCCTACGCACCCCGGTCCTCAAAGCCGATCGCCGCGAATGCGCGGCAATCTCCCTGTGCGGACGCGTCAGTCTTGATTCCATATATACGAGGCCGTTCCAGAACGCGACGTCCTCGCCGATCGTGAGCTTGGCGTCTTGAACTTCACCTCCGATGGGGCCACCCCAGGTGCCGGCCCAAGTTCGATCTTACCATGGTGGGCAAGCGCGGGCAGCGAGAACTCGACGGAATCCTCGGCATGTCACATTGAAAGGCTTCCTCACTGAGCAGACGCCATCGCATTCCCCGAGACGAGCATGCCATCTCGAACCAACAACTCGCCATCGGACTTAAGCGCTTCGATGCGAGCAAGGATCACGTCTCGCAACTGGCTGCTGGTTGCCTTGAAGCCCAAGCCGCGCGCGACAGCGTTCACGGCCTCGTTCTCCGTAGCACCCAGGCTGGTGGAAATGAGAGAGGTTAGTCCCTGATCGATTTCCATCGGCGGGATCATTTCTATCCGGCGCAGGGTCGGCGACGCGACAGCGGTTCGGTCCCGAACGCGGATTTCGGCGCCGGGCCACAGCAGGAAGTCACCGGATCTATAGACGTGCGCCGCGTTGACCGCCGTATTGATGGCGTTGCCGACATGGGAATCGATCCGGTTGCCAGCGCGCTGCAGACCCCACGCCGTGCGGATTCGCGTGATCACCTCGTCCCTGTGGATCGGTCCCTCTGCCTCCACCGTCTGCTTGATCAGACCAACGAGTGCTCCAAGCGGCGCTTCGTGGAGCTCGGTTGTGGTGTTAGGTGTGAGCGAAACTTCCTCATAGAGAGGCGTCGTGCTCTCAAAGGCGACTGGTTGAAGGCCGATCTCTGTGACGTCCGCACGCTCGATCGTGACGACTTCGACAGGCACCGCCCTCGTTGCTGCATGAGCGACATGATCGCCGGAGAGCGCGTTCGCTTTCGCCTGTTCAATTGCTGCCACGAGGCGGTCGAGTTCAGCCTTAGGGCGCTGAAACCAGTCAGTGCTCCAGATCCGGTGGATCGTCCACCCGTGATCTTCGAGCACTGACTGGCGCAGCCGATCCCGGTCGCGCGCGGAGCGGGACGAATGGTATTCGGCACCATCGCACTCGATACCAAGCAGATAACGGCCGGGGACCGCTTCGTCGGCAACGGCGAGATCGATGAAGAACCCTGCGATCCCGACCTGCGGATGAACCTGATATCCCCTCTCCTGAAGAGCTGCCATGATCTGCTCTTCGAAGACGCTGTCCATCTGGCGATCAGTGCGCTGGCTCATCGACAGACGCCCGGTTCGCGCGTAGTGCAGGAACAGCTTGAAAGCGAAGACGCCCTTCCCCTTGCCGCGCTCAAGATCGATGTCATCGTCTGTGATTGAGGCGTAGACTTCGCAGCGGCGTTTTGCGCGGCTGATGAGGACGTTCAGGCGGCGTTCCCCGCCTTCGGCGCCCAGCGGTCCGAAGCGCATGCTCATTGGCGCGCCACCTGGCCCCTTGGCGTATGCTACCGAGATCAGAATGACATCGCGTTCATCGCCCTGCACGTTTTCCAGGTTCTTGATGAAGAACGGTTCGTGAGGATGCGAATGGAAGAACTCTTCCGTCTGCGGGTTCAACCGCCGTAGAAGTTCGAGCTGGTCCTGGATCTCCCGCCGTTGCTTGATCGAGAAAGCCGCAACGCCCAGGGAAAGGCCGGGTGAGTTAAGCGCATGCCGGATGATGGCTTCGGCAACCGCCTTCGCCTCCACCTTGTTCACTCCGTCTTCGAACGTCCCGCCTGGAATGTGGTTGAACCGCAGTCCCATCCCGGCTTCCTTGGTGTAAGGACTGGGAACGATGAACAACTTGCTGTCGTAGAACTGGGTATTGGAGACTGCAATGAGTGACTGGTGGCGGCTGCGGTAATGCCAGCGAAGCATCTTCTCGGGTAGACCGCGGGCACAGAAGAGACCAAGAATGCTCTCGATATCGGAGACCTGCGCGCCGCCGTCGTCATCGTCATCCGACGTTCCGGACGTCATCTTGGAAAAAAATTTGGTCGGTGGTAGCTGTCTCTCGTCGCCGACGACCACGACCTGCTTTGCGCGAGCGACCGCACCCAGCGCATCCACGGGCTGGATCTGACTGGCTTCGTCCATCACGAGCAAGTCGAATTCCAAGACACCAGGCGGCAGGAACTGGGCGATCGACAGCGGGCTCATCATGAAGACTGGCTTCAATGCCTGAATGGCGAGCGAAGCCTTCTGCATGAGTTGCCGGATTGGCATGTGGTTACGGCGCCGGGCCATTTCTCCTCGAAGGATCCCGACAGGACCGAGGCCGCTGACCGCCGGGATGTTCCTGTGATGTGCCTTCACGACTTCAAGTCGAGAAATTCGCATGCGGTTCCGGTCGAGCGATGCGAATTCGCCAACCAGCCTGCTGTGGACTTCGCCGTCGAATCTCGCGAGAACCGGATCCTGCGAATGCTGATGGCGCAATATCGCCTCGTAGAAAGCCATCGCAAAGTACGGGATGACATCGGCTGTTGCGACCCGGCCGTCCTGAAGGCGTTCGACGACCAGACCGACGCCGAGATTTCCCGCGTCGTTAGCGCGTCCGTTGTAGGCAGCGTACTTCGAGAGCTGCTCGTCGCTCTCGATCCAACGGGCGAGCTTTTCTCTGATTGACGTGAGCGAGGCCAGGGCGACGGCGCTCTCGCCGAAGAGCACACCAATATTCGCCTGCAGGAATTTCAAGATGTCTTGGAACTCGGCGGCGAACCGCTGGCCGTGCGATGCGGCGGCCTGTGCTTTGGCCGCAATATTAGACCTGTCGGTTACCCGGGAAGCAAGCATTCGGATATCGCCATTCCGCGACAACCAGTCGAACACGGCCGCAAGCTTCATCCAATCGGAGTCTGCGCCATTCCAAAGGCCGCCGAACGCGGCGCGCCCGAGTTCACCGGAGTTCTCGACTGCCCGCTTGCGTGTCCGCGCGGCTGCGAGCAACTCCAAGGCGGCTATCCTAGCGGAGTTGTTCTCCGGAACACCCTTCATCAATGCCGCAATTGCCCGGTCGGCGGTCGCGACTTCCTTCAGGACTGTTGAAGCCTGCGTCAACACCGCTTCATCCGGTCCGGCGGCAGCTTGAAAGAGCTGAGCAGTACCGTCACCAAGGTCGGTCCAAAGAGAAATCATCAGTTTACGCATGTCCTCGAGCAGCGCTCTCACTTGCTCGCACCGGGTCGCCACCGATCCCTTGTCTGTCAACCTGCTCGCGATCTGCCGTGCTTCGGCCCCTACCCCGCGAAGACTGCGCATCCACAGGACGAGGTTCTCGAGCGGCTGGGGATCCGACTTTTCTCCCCGCCAGTCGGCGCCGAACGCACCGCGGCCCAGACTATCGCCGTCCTTGATCGCCGCGCGCGCCGCTTTCCCCTTTTGCAAGAGATCGAGCAGCCGGACCATTTCGCTGGGATTCGTTTCCGACATTACGGTGCGGAGAAGAGCCTTGGACCTTCGCCAATCCCCACTCAGGAACTTGAGGGTACGCTGGCCATGGATGGCCACAGCCGTTCGCGCGGCCGTCAGATCCATGTCCCAGGCTTGGTCGCTGACCTTGCCAGTCAGCTCCGCCTTAATCTGGCGATACGTCGACACGGCCTCAGCGAGATCACTGGCTTGATCCAGACCACGCTCCCAGATTGCTGCGACGAATGCGTCCGGGCTAGCGTCGGGCGCGTCGGCGACTCTCTCGCCGATGGTCACCAGCCTGCCGATGGATCCAAGGGTCGCGGACGCGTTCACGCCGAGCATCTGCTTGAGTGATCCGGCGGCGTTCAGGAACCTCGGCAACAAGGCATCAAGCTGCTCAACGGTTTGATGGCCTGATTGAGAAAACGAGGCAGGCAGGCGCCGTAGCGTGGTCACGAGCGGCGAAGTCTCTGCTTCCCAAGCAGCGTCATTAAACTGAGTTCGCACTTGCTCGGACAGGCGAAGGAACTCCGCTCCGTCACGGATGACGCTGGCAATCTGCTGTGGAGAAACTTCCCATGCTGGATTGGCCAAGGCTTCAGACGATATCTCGGGCGGGCATGTCGCGAGATGCTCTGCAAGGATCCGAGCTTCGTCGAATGACGCGACCGAATCGGCAGGCTCCCGGTGGAGGGCGTCTGTCACCTCCCTCGTAGAGTTCAAAAGACTGGCGAGATCTCCGGAAGCATTGGTCAGGCGTGTCGTCAGTCTCTCGAGATCGAGGGGGGTAATGCCTGTAAGGCCGACACCATGCCAGGCATGTTTCGATGGCAGGCCGATATCGTCAATTCGCTGCGCCAGTTCAGAAAGGATGGTGACTATTTGATCCTTTGCGTCCGGGCTCCAACCGACAGCCGCTGGAAGTTCGATATCCGATGGCTGCAGGCCCATCCTACGCAGGCGCGTCAGGTGACCGATCACCTGGTAGGGCGTGAGGTTGTAGGGACGGTAAATCTGGTGCATCCGGTCCGGATGCGCATTCAGGCTATCTCTTGTTTCCAGCAGACGGCGGTCGTGGGCCTCGGCGGCCTCGCCTTTGGGGGCACCCAGCTCCCATACGTGCTGCAGTTCGGAGAGAAGCGCACGTTTGTTCGCTTTGCTGGAGTGAAGTTCGAGACAGGCGTCGCCAACGTTTGCCTGATCGAGACGTCGCTTTACGACCTCGAGAGCGGCCATCTTCTCGGCCATGAACAGGACTGTTTTCCCGTCCGCAACCGCGGCGGCAATGATGTTCGCGATCGTCTGCGACTTTCCGGTGCCGGGTGGTCCTTGGATGACAAGGTCGCGCCCGCGGCGGACCTCGTGGATAGCCACCGCTTGCGAACTGTCCGCATCGACAATGTGAGTCATCGCCTGCGGGGAGATATGTGCATCGATCTTCGTATCATCGTTGAGAAGAGCGTCGCCGCGTTCGAAACCATTGGACACAAGCCCGGTGATCAGAGGACGCTCGGTGAACTTCCCGTCCGCCGGCCAAAGTGTCGGGTCAAGATCGCGGTACATAAGGAATTTCGCGAAGCTGAAGAATCCGAGAACGATGTCATCCGGCTGGACGGACCAGTCCGGCTTCACGGACACTGCCGCTGCCACCTGACTCGCGTAGGACTCGAAGGAGAATTCGTCGGTTGCCTCGAAGTCAGGCATCCGAATCTTGTGAACCCGGTCGAGAAACGCCTCCAACGACAGGTTGGACGCAAAGTCCTCAGGACGCGCCTTCAGTTTAAAGCGTTCAGCCGCGCTGCCGCGCATAAGCGAGACTGGTACGAGAACGAGGGGCGCATAACGGATGTTTTCCGCGTTCTGGGGGTCGATCCACTTTAGCGTGCCGAGCCCGAGGAACAGAATGTTGACGCCTTGCTCTTCTTCCAGAGTGCGGGCATCAAAGTACAGATCCAACAGGCGCTTCTGAAGAGCATTCGGGGTCATTCGGGTTTGAAGCTTAGTATCCAAATGCCGTGTCAGACGGCCGCTCTCATCGCGGTCGTCGTCATCGGGCAGCGCAAGCTCGATCAGGTCTTCGGCGTCCTCGCCGTCCTTCGGATCCCTTCCCTTGGCTCCAGCCAAGAAAGTCATGGACTTGCCTTCAGTGACGAGCACCCGAAAGATCTCGGCTGATTTCTCGTCCACGATGTCGATCGTCTTGGCGCTTTTGGAGAATCGGGGAACGTTCAGGAGTCTGTTTCTTGCCGATAGGTCGAGCAGCTCCGTTCGTGCTCGTTCAATCTTTGCCTCTACTGAGAGGTTGCTGTCGAAGATCGATTGCTCGGAACTTTCCGCTGCATGTGTATTGCCAGCTTGCATGAATTCACCTCATTCCCCATGGGTGCAACTGATGCATAAAGTTGGGTCAATGGTCCAGTAGCGAGAAAGCAACTTGGGCGATTATTTAGTGACTGCCGAATGGTCGCGTAGATTGGATCGGTGCCTGTGCCCCAATGCCGGACATAAGCCCGATGATTTCGTACATTTCGATGCCAATGGCCCGAGCAGCAAGGCAAGTGCATGAAACCGAGCTTATGATTTCATTCAGACCGCCTCAATCTCTTCCGGTGTGAGACCCTGGATCTTGAGCTCGGCACTAATCCATTTCCGCGCTGCCATCATACTCTGCCGATAGTCGTCGGCAGCGAGAGAAAGCGATTCCGGCGAGGTAGCCCGATCAAGGTCCTCGAGCGACCATCCTTCGACAAGCCGTTTGCTGATCGCGAAACAGGTCGCTTTGCCTACGCGGAAAGCCATCGAACGCTGCGCCGCCCTTAGAATGATCCTCCTCAATTCCTCGGCTTCCAACTGACCAGCGAAAAAGACTTCGAGCTCCGCCGTCATGCGCTCGACTGCGGAATAGAGGCCGTTAATGAACAAGGTCTGGGCATCCTTGTAGTAGCGTCCGGCTCGCCCCTTCATTTGCTTTTCGTCGATCTCTGTCGGGTCATCCAGGATTTCGATGGTCGGCACTCTCTCCAGGGCCTGCGCCTCCCTCGAGAGCTTGGCTCCCTCGGGCGCCTTGCGAACTTTCTTCTCTGTCGCGCGCTGCCCGCCGTTCCCTTCGCCGCGCAGGAACCGATCCTCTTCGTCATCGATGGGTTCAACGGTTGCCGACCGTGCTTCATCGAGACCGAGATCACTATCGTCCGTGCGATCCGGAGCCTTCAGGGACTTGACATATGTGGTCGTCGGAAGACGGAATTCGTCCAGAAGCTTCTGAAGATCCTTCTGAAGATCATCGAGGTTTTCCTCACGCGGCGGGTGAGCTTCGCGGATCACACCCTTCACCCATTCCGGCATGAGCTCACGCACCCTTCCCGCGTAGTCGTCCGTGGAAATGGGATTTCGCTCTTCGACGGTCATGAGCGCATCGCGGTATTGGTTGGGGAGCGCGTCGTCGTCGGGAAGATAGATCTCGACAGTGAGGACGGTCGAGCCGAAGGGAATACCGTAGTTTGGCGCTATCGCGGACCATTTCTTGCCGGTGCGGAAATCGTAGCGCTCTCCCTTATGCACGAGAGCGCAGAACGTCGTCGAAGAAGTCGTAGGGTTATTCAGGGCGCTGATTGAGTGGCTGTAACTCTGGTGCTTGGGATCATGAATGTATTGGATCCCGACCCCGGTTTCGGGGCACGTCACGATTTCCGCTTTCGGAAGTGCTGGAACAACCTCCTGTAAGGTTTTGAGAGTCCTCGTCCTTCCCGTCTCGTCCTTGCCGCCGCCTTTCGTCATCGACACGTCGATTACAACCTTCACGCCGGGGCGGAACTCTGCGAAACGCCGGAAGATTTGCGTGGCGACGTAGCTCCGATCGACTCTGATCCCCTTCCCGACGGGTTCTGATACCGTGTCATGATCGTCGTCTTCACCGATGAGGACGACCTCGGTCCAGTCGGAGGACAGGTCCATAGTGTGGCGCAACGTATAGCCGACATCGAAGACAGCTTCCTGTCTTCCTTCGATGTCGTAGGTGAACCGGACGAACGTCTCTGCTTCGTCGTCGTATCCGATCATGACTTGGTGGACGAGACCATTCTTGCACGAGCGGTAGCGTATGCCAGCAGGAGAAACTGTGAGGCCGGACACCTTAGCCCCGATCCCGAAATTGCCCTTCAGCGACATCTGCTTGTTGATGGAAGCCGATATATTCGTCGCCGTCCTCAGCTCGGTCGCATTCATTCCCGGTCCGGTATTCCAGAACGTGAGTTTTCGGACGCCGTCGATGAGCGTGGGATAAATGCGGACGATACGCCGCCCGTCCGGAGCAAGCGAAGCGCTCTCCTGGGCGTTCATGAAGAATTCCCGGACAACCGTGTGACGCGGAGCCTGCCCGATCATCCGATTGATCAGGAACCTATCGTCTTCGATCGTCAGGCGCTCGTAGCTCATTCTGAATCCTACAGTTTGAAAACGTCCTTCTCGGACGCGCCGGAGGTTCCGAACTTGCGTTCGAGTTCAGACGCGGCGTCCCGGAGTGCCTTGACGATCTTTTTCACATCACCGTCATCGAACTCGTAGGCCCGACGGTTTGAAAGATTGCCGATCTTGCGGATGGCATCGAGAGCAGCTTGTGTCCTGCCCTCCGCCAACTTAACGAATTTCTCGCGCTTACTATCCATTTTTCTCACGATTTTCACGTGGCGTAAAAACTGAAATAGACGAACTAAATTGTCAACAATTCGGATTTCATATTTTATGAAACTCGGCGCAATATTCATCGAGGCGAAGGATAGTCGCTAGTCTCAATCAGGTATGGGCACCCAGATCGCCGACTCCAGATCCCCATATGCCCTCGCCCGCCCGTCCGTGACGCAGGAGCCAACCCAGGCACAAACGACTGCGTCGAGCGCATCCTCGAATGACTTCAGCACGTGCCCGCGTACATCCGAGTCGGCAATGGCAACGCGTCCTTCACTCCCTCGATTTGGGCATCCAGTTGTGTGACGATCCGCCTCCAGGTTTCGAAGAGGTTTTGCCGCCGGACAGCGGGGCTTTCATTCGGCCAATACTTGCGGCTTTTTGAGTGCTTGTACGGGAGCCGCCGATCTGCCGAAGCCAGTTCGATGAGCGCGGGATGCGGATAGACCTCAAGCAGTGCACAGCCGCTCGGTTTGGAAACCGCGAGCGGATATCCGGCGGCTTCGAACCCGATCCTTAGCTCATGGCTGAGCTTTCCCGGACGCGCGACGCTGGGCGTGTGGGTGCTCGCATGCCTAGCGCCGTATTCGCAGGAGATCATGTTGTCCGACGCACGACGGCCGATGATGGGAGCCAGCGACAGAGGCATGTCGATAGCGACCAGGTCAATTCGCCCGCCGAGCTTTTCGTTCGCTGCCGCGAGCAACGCCGACGCGTCTGGAAGCGATCCCCGATGGCGTACGATAGGATCGGCATCCTTGTGAGCGGCAAACCCAGCGTAGGAGGCAGCGACTTTGAGGAGCTGCCAGCCGGAGCCGCAATCGACGATCAAGGCGACTCCGCTCGGTTCGCGCTCCGTCCAAGCGGCGTCAATGCCTAGAACCGCTCTCAACCTCGTCTCCCTCCTCACTTCGGCCAAAACTCACAATCACTTCCGCAGGTAGCTCTTCTGCCCTCCATCGGTCATGCAGTACCGACCTCCTCTGGGACCCGTGCAATATGCCCCTGATCGACAGGAGCAGTCCTCGCTGACAGTGGGCGCCATCTGTGATCCGGCACCGCCCAGCAGGCCGACGGCACCTCCCATGTACGCCGAGCAGGATCTCTTGCTCGCACTAACCGAGCCGTCATTGCAAATGAATGTATCGCCCTGACAACCTGCGATGCCGCCCTTCCTGCCACTGCAGGGAGTGTTTGCAGCTTGTGCCGTCACCGCTATTGATAGCAAGATGACCATGGCGCCCAAGACCAAGTGCGTGCCGCAAGTGACGCTCAACGTGTTCTCCACTTCAAGACCTCTTCGGAGGCGAAGTAGTGGTCGAGGACGTTCGCGACCTTGTCCAGCTTGGTGTCCGGCGGAACCAGATCGATGTCGCGAACCATGTCGTAGATCCAGTCTCCCGTCGTTGGTGAGATCATGTCCGCGGCCGTGGAGAGCGTCATGAAATCACCCTTTCCCTCGAAGCCGACGAATAGCTCTTCGATCGATCCGGCAGCCTTGTAGAAGGTCGTCAGATTGGAAGGGTCCGGCCCGAAGAGGCACCAAACGAAATTCTTTCCGTCTGCGGTCTTCGCGATTGGCAAGTATGCCACCCAGGTCTTGATCGTGCCCTGTCTGAACGGATGTGTGCCGAAAGCGATCTTGTCCTCCCCATTCTCGAGAAGCTGCGACCCCTCGATGAATTCGTCGATCGTCGCCTTGGCTAACAAGAATCCTTCGACGCTGCTGCGCCGCTTCAGATGGTAGAAGCGGTTCACGCATCCGTTTACGATCATTGATCGTGTGATGCCGGGCTTGTCTCGCATCTGATACGAACGATCTTCGTAGTCGATACCCAGGAAGCGTACGCTGTCGGCATCGTCGGCAACGAATAGCTCGTCCCTTGTCGGCGCTAGCAGCTTCGGCAGTTCTGCAGGAACGACGTACAGTCGGTCAGCGATCGCGACCAACCTGGATATTCCCAGCACGGCTGATCGATATGCATCGGCGACGACGTTGGCGTCATAGTCGTCGTTGGGAACAGCAAGATACGGCGCATGGAATCCGAGTACAGCTCCGGGTTGGAGCGATCTTTCGGGAAGCTGGTCCGGAAGTGGATCGTCGTCGCCGACGGGGTTCGGATCCTTTGGCAGGGCCGTCCCACCGAGGAAGGCAATCGCACAAGCGGACAAGCACTGGTTACCTGAACGGACGACTGTTGCTAAACCTCGTCGGCGGAACGCGAGCGCGAGATCAAGCCCCTCAAGGTAGGAGCCACCCGGACTGTCGAGTGACACGACGATCTTTCGCCAGGGATCCTGGGCGTGAGTGATACCGGACGACTGAAGAGCCGCATCTAGCCGCTGCACGTCACCCTGGTCGATGTCACCCTGTAATCGGAAGCGAGCCTCCACGATCGGCCCGCTCTTGAGGCCTTCGAACGAGAAGTCGGCCGACGCTCCGGGGTCTGAAAGGAACGCCAAGCCCAGTACGCCCAAGGTCGAGAGCCGCCCAAGCTTCATTTCGCAATGTCCGGGCAGAGCTGCTGGAAGATGGTGAGGGCGACCCCGTATCCGGACGCGGACGAGCCGTCGAGAATTTCGCCGGACTTCATATCGCGGACGGCATAGTCTGCCATGTTGTCCGTAGACTTCGTCGGCCCTTCGAACGCATATGATTGACCATACATGTCCGTCCAGGTACGCTTCCGGCAATTTCCCGTGACACGATCGCCGACCTTGACCTCGGCCATCGTGCGCTTCACGCATGCCATGGAATTGTCCATCTCGTACCCCACGCAGTAGGCCTTTGCATCCTTCTGCGTGTGCTTGACCACGATCACCGCGTTTGCGGTGCCGATTCCCGTCTTCGAGACGGTTGTCAGTTGCATCCCCGCCCGAGATCCATAGTAGATCGAATGATCCTCGGCGGCGAGGGCTGGGAGAGCGGCAGCTCCAACGACGACTGAGCAAGCAAGGGCGAGATGTCGAAATGAAAAATTCATGGCAGTCCTCTCATGATGTCAGTCGCAGCAGACCTTGCGGACGTAAGTATTTCCGAAGGTCACCATGGCATCCTTCGCGATGAGCCCGTGCGTCTTGAGAGCGTGTGACAGGTCCTTCGCTTCCTGCTCGCCATAGACGTCATGCAGTGTCACGGCGATCCAGCCGTTCGCAGCTAGGTGTGCCGCGAGCAGGACCGACGAGGCTTTGATGAACGAGCGGGCGTCTTCGAGTGTCCGGAAGGATTTGACCTGCACGAAGCGCCCGTCACCAGCAGGTTCCTCGAATTCGTTCACCCGCACCCAGGAATAGTGCATGTAGCCGCTGGATCCTCCGACGGCGACGCGATACCAGTCGCCTAGTAGTTCAGTGACCTCCACGGGAGTTCCGTTTGGCGCATGTCCGATCGTCTTCGCATCGTCGTCGGCCGCAGATCTGATCGGCGCTATCCCCTTGGGATGACGCACGAAGCCGCTCCGGGCTCGGGGAACTTCGAGCGACGCGTCATCGGTGGCCGCATTGTCCGCCGGCAGGTTGACAGAGCTTGCGGGAGGCTGGGTTTGGATAGAGTTCGGCGACTCAGAGGTGATGGCTACTCGCGCGTCTGGCTTTGGATAGCATAGGATCTGGAAAACCGACGGCGTAACGCGATCAGCAAGATCGGCTGTCGATAGGTCTGTCGGATTCTCAGTCGTATCAGCGGCTTGATCAACGAGGCTCTGAGACTGCATAAATAACTCGGCGACCGACGCGCGGATCGCGAAGTTCACGTTCTGAGCAGTGATACCGATCTCATCTGCAGTCTTCTTGGATAGCGTCGCGCTCGTAATGCCGACAAGGTATCCGTTCCGGTCCACTACAGGGCCTCCTGAGTTGCCCGGCTGGATTGGTGTCGAGATCTGGATGTATCTGGTGTCGTTACGGATCCCCGCGAGAGCATTCACGTTGCCTGTGGTGATCTTCACGGAATCCGCGAGCAGCGTGGCCAGAGGGTATCCCACTGCAACGATGTCCTCGCCGAGCCTCGTTGGAGACTTTCGGAATGCAAGTGGCTTTAGTGGCTCGCCGGCCGCGATCTTCACGACCGCCAGATCATTGATCCCATCAATGCGGGAATCGGCCGCATCGCCCTTCCCCTTCACCTCGATCCGCCCGCAATCCTGGACCACATGGGCGTTCGTCAGGACCCACCCATCGGTGGTCACCGCAAATCCCGTTCCCGAGGAACTGGGCTCGTCAGCAAGGCAGTGTGAAGCGATGGCCATGGACAGGCCCGCGGCAACGAATACTCGACAAGTGACAAACATTTGAATTCCCCAGGCGGTCGAAAGCTAAAGCCATCGAGGCATGGATTTCAACTTCTTCTTGCAAGATTGCTTAATTGTCAGCGCACTGTGTCACCCGCCTGCATCACGGAGAACCCCTTCGGGAATGAGCGCAGGTTACCTCACACCGAACTAAACCTCTCTCGGTGCCGTACAACATACGCCGGATGAGGCCACAACCTGCCATCCGCAGGCAAATGGATTCGATCCATCTGCTTCGCAAACGGTGTCCGCGGCACCAGCGGCACCTCGTTGTGCGATACGAGGATCCGGTAATCGTCGCTCAGCGAGATCAAATGCCTGTCGAAGAGCCCCTGCACGGTAGCTGAGAGCGCGATACCGTTCTGCACCACGTCCGGTTCACCGTCGGTCACCGTTCGGCGGTACCGCCAGATCATTCTTCTCCTGGCGAACGCCTCAGGTTTCAACACCCAACATTCAGTTCTTTAGTGACCACGACATCTGAAGTGATCAGTCCGGATCAATCATCTGACCGCAGTTTGTGCACCGCGTGCCATTCCAACTGGTCGGACCGCAATACGGACAGTCCCAACCAGGATCGAGCCGATCGCCCTTGGGCCGCATCCCGACAATCCCGGTGCGCCCTCGGATCATGTAGCGCAGGTTGTCTTCGCTAACGATGGTCGTACCGGGGCCGAACTCCAATGGCCTGCCCTTCTGCTCCGGCTCTCGGTTCTCCTCGTGATGACGATAGAAGAGCTGCTCGAGTTTCATCCTGTATTTGTCCGGTAGTTTCCCACTGACCAAGGCTTCTGTGATCCGGGCAGTGGCGATGCCAATTGCTCGATCAGTGAGAAACCTCTCGTGAACTTCGGCGGCGCGTGGTGCCTTTTCAGCGGCGCGTTCGAGCCTGAGTTGGATGACTGGGGTTGCCTTGAAGACCCTATTTCCCTTTGAGCCATTGCACCTGCGGCAAGCGGGCATCCAGTTGGCCCACGAATTGACTGCAAAGTTCTCCCCAAGGCCGAAACCTTCCAGGACTGCTTGAAGGGCATCGGATCCTTCCAGAGATTCCGGAATGATGTGATCGACCTCGCAGGTGTTGTACGAAACTGGTTCCTCGCACAGCCAGCATCGCTCGCTATGCACGGTCCAAACTGCATAGCGTTCGGCGTCGGTGAAGTTGCGTTTTGCGGGCTGGGACATTCATGATTGCGGGTGAAGAATTGACCGCAAACTAGGACCATTTCTCCTAAGTTGGCAATGGGCTCGAATGCACACCAAAGGCGATCCCTGCAGCCGGAGGAGAAACGCGCTAGGGATCGTCCTTTCAATGCTGCTCTGCCCTGGCCTTAAAGCCGAACGCAACCGGTCACGCGCGTGAGCAACTTGTCTTCGAGAAGCATCAATCCTGGTTTGGGATCGGCTTACCCTCGTAGCGCACGCAAAAGGTCCTCCTGTGAAAATCCTGCTCGAAACGGACGAAGACGAGTTCCAGGTCGTCAATGCTGTCGCGTTTGCCGAGAAGGCTGAGCGTGACAACGAGAACACCGCTATATCCGCGGGTCAGGCGAAAGGCCGCGCAGGGCGTCGCCTAGGCGGGGAACGGAGACTTAGTATAGGAAACGTACGCGCCTGCATCGCGGGGATCCCATCATGAACGATCGCTGCTGCTCGACCCTGACGACTTCATCCCGCTGTCGACGACGATCCAGAGCGTCCGGACCATATCCGCGGCTTCGCGAAGAATTCCCGAGACATTCGCATGCGAAAATCTAACAACACCTTTTGCCGCGGCGTCCAGACGTACGATTGCATCGCGTTCGGTACCACTTCCAGGGATCCCAGCTTGCTCGCGCAGATCGCGTACCGTGGTCATCGCACGAAGCAACAAGCTCTCGATCTCGCCCGCGGTCAGGCGGTCGACTTCATTCGCCGCCCTTACGAGTTCTGCGACGAACCCCGGGACGCTGCTCGTCTCCGCAGTTATCGTCATCATCCCTCGAATTTAGCGCCGGGCAGCCAACCGCGCGTATAGCCTTTGCTGATGCATGCCCGAGCGATTGCGAGCTGTTCGCACAGCCGTTCACGATTCTTGAGCAGAGCATCGATGGTTGCACGCGGATCCCCTCCGTGCCAGGCCAAAGCTGCGTCGACGGGGTTGGATTCCGTTGTCATATGACGTTCAGCAAGCATGTCGGATCCTCGTCAGTTCAGGAAGAGCATGCTCGGAGACAATGTTGCGGCAGCGATGCGGATATGCAACGGCGCGACAGCGCGAGCACCGAAAAGCTAGACACCAGAACGAGTCGTAGCAAGGATTCGTTAACGCTTAGCAGATCACAAGATGCGGCGTGTCCTGAGGCTTGAATTCCCCTTCCTGCCGGAGCAAAGTTGAGGACGGGGAAAATCGATGAAAACGCTGATAATGCTTGCAGTCGGAATGGTGGCGTTCGATGCCGTCGCCACAGACTATCCCACCAATGGCATGCTCTATATCCGTTAGGAGGATTCCTCGCTGACGTATAGCTGCAAGCTTCAGGCAGGCCAGCAGCGCCGCCGGTGCATTATATTTTCAAAACCACTCGCCCTAAAGTCTCCCCGGCCTCCAGAGCCCTCTGGGCTTCGCCCACCTCCTCGAACGAGACCACTCGGTCGATGTGGGCACGCAGTGTGCCCTGGTCGACCCTGTCGGCGATTTCTTCGAGAACGCGTACTTGTCTCAGTCTACGAGGATGGTCGCGAGCGATCTGCGGCAGGCCGATATTGACGAACGAGATGTCCAGGTTTCGCCATTCCGCGAATCTGTTGCCGCCGCTCGGCCAATCGGAGACCACGGTATTCACCAAACGGCCATACGGAATAACATGACCGAAGCTTCGGGCGAAGTTGTCACGTCCGACAAAGTCGAACACGACATCAGCTCCATCCTTGCCACTCCAGGACTTTAACGCCGCGCCAACGTCTTGCGTCCGATAATGGATCGCCAAGTCGGCACCCAGTTCTAGCGTGAGGGCGGCTTTCGCTTCACTCGAAACCGTCGTAGCCGTCCGCGCCCCGATCGCCGAAAGGTACTGGATCGCGATGTGGCCAAGGCCGCCGGCCCCACCGTGTACTAGGACGTGATCGCCCGGTTTGACCTTCCCCTTGTCGAAGACGGCTTCCCAAGCTGTCAGGCCGACGACCGGGAGCGCGGCAGCCTGCACGAAATCGACGTTCCTCGGCTTCCGGGAAACATACGCGCCATGTACCACCTTGTATTCCGCGTAGCTGCCGGGGTTGCCAGGATAACCGCCATCGATGTACCAGACTTCGTCTCCAACCGCGATGCTGTCTACAGCGTCGCCGATCTCCTCAACAACGCCAACGCCGTCAATGCCGAGGATCGTCGGCGATCCGGCATCCGCGCCGGGATCGTGCCGCTGCCCACTCTTTCTATTCTGCCAATCGGCCGGATTAATGCCGGCCGCGACCACTTTGATGAGAACATCCTGAGGTCTCTCGATTTTCGGCTTAGCTATGTTCCGCACCTGCAAGACTTCAGGTCCGCCGGGGGCGTCCAGCACCAACGCACGCATCTTCTCAAACATCGCGCCAAACCCCTCCGCTCTGTTCGACCGCATTGATCAGCCGATGCAGGTTGACGGCGCTTTCGAACGTCGGGCTTTGGCGCGTGCCGGACAGTTTGTCGGAGGCAAAGAGTTCGTAAAGTTTCTTAACGTTGCCAGTCAGGACATTCTCATCCGGCCCGAAGTCGCCTGGAACGGGGATTGGATGCAGGTTCTCGCCGGCTTGCGCACCAGAAAGGTTGAACCCGCCAACGCCCACGTAGCCAATCGGGCTAGTCAGGAGCAAGTCTCCCTTGCTTCCGTTGATCTCCAAATGGAAATTGGTCGCGCGCGACAGGCCGCCGCGGAAATGGCTTGTCACAAGAGCGCCCGATGCAAGTCTACCGTTAAAGACGATCTGGTCCGCGACAGTGAGCGGAACAACCTCGCGGCTCTCCACCATTCTGATAGTGGGCCGCCGGGTTTCGAGCGTCCCTGAAACGCTGAGGAACTCAGAGCCCAGCGCGAACCCAAGGGCGTCCATTGTGTGCGCGAACGGCACGTGCAGCATGCTCGCCCCCTTGGAGGGGTCCAGGGTGTACCGGAAGGCTTCCTCGAGTTCCTCCCCCCAGGTGATCCCGGAGCCGATAACGGAGGCCGAGAGAACCTCGCCGACATACCCATCGCCGACGAGCTTCCGGATGTGCCTGATGGCCGGGTTGGCTCGGGTCTGGAGACCGATCATCGTCGAGACACCCCTGGCGGCGGCAAGCTCGTTCATGGCTTCCGCATCCCGGAGGTTCATGCCGAGAGGCCATTCGGAGAACACCGATTTCCCGGCCTCGAGGGCGGCGGTCACAAGCTGTAGGTGCTCAGGGACCCTGACTGTAACGACGACGAGGTCCACATCGGGATGGTTCACCAGCTCCTCGGTTGATGAGACAGCGTGGTCGAACCCGAACTTCTGGGCCGCTGCCTGTGCGACTTCAATCCGGCTGTGGCTTAGCACCGAAAGCCGGAACTGCGGCAGTTCCTGAAGTGCGGGTACATGGGCGGTAGATGCCCAGCCACGGTCGGGGTGTACCCCGATGATGCCAACTCTGATTGGTGCTTGGGTCATTGGACGCGCTCCTTGGGCTTGATTTCAAGAATGGTGCGACGGAGGGCGAGCTTCACAATGCGCCACTGTCCATCCGCCAGCTCCCACGTTTCGTGGTAGTGGCCGTAGCCATGCATGCTGGCCGGACGCGTTTCGTCTTCCACCGGGAAGACGAGGTAATCCTCCATGGACCAGATCGCCGTGACCTGGTGGGCGGACACTCGTTCCAGTTCGGCGTTGTGGACTTGGTGGATCGTACGGGCGCCCTCGAGGTAGCGGGCGGTTACCGCGACGAAATCGGCGACAGAATTGAACGCGCCGACTGTGTTTCCTTCAGGGTCCATGAAACGGACTTCTGGCTCGGTCGAGAACAGCTTCCCGAACTCATCCCAGCGTTTAGTGTCGATGTATCGGCAATACCGGGCCTTCTGAAACCCGATCGCTTCGAATGCCTCTATGTCGCTCTGCATTTGCAATCTCCGTTAGGGTGTCTACATAAGTCGCCCGTTCCGGACGTTTGAGATCGATTAGTCTCGGATTGTTGTCGGATCGTCCAACTCTGACGAGGCCACATGGACGCGCTTTCGAAAATCTTCACTGCCCCCCGCATCAGAGAGGCGAAGTTCACCCGCCTGGAGGCCAGCGCACCGTGGGGGATAGTTTCCCCCGGCGAGCCAGTGGTGAAGTTCGTACATGTCGTGAGCGGCTCGGCTGTATTGACCACCCCCGACCAGGCCCTGCCGACACGGTTGGAAAGCGGTGACGTCTTCATCCTGCTGGCGGATGCCGCGTACCAGATTTTCGACGACGAACGTTCGGTGCTCATCGACTGCGTCGACGTCGAGCGAGCCCGCGTGGGCGACGGTATTAAGTTCGGCGGCGGCGGAGCCACGACGACATTCATCAGCGGGTCCTTCGAGATGGAGCGGCTCGGGCGCAATTACGTCCTCGACGTGCTTCCGCCGTTTCTGCATCTGACCAAAGGCGTTGGACGGACGGAGGGTTTCGCGACCATCCTGAACATGCTTGCACTTGAAACCTCTGTTCCTAGTCTGGGCGCAGACGCAGCGGTGGCTCGACTATTCGAGCTTCTGTTTATCCATGCGCTCCGCGCCTACGTAGGCGATGATAGGCACCAGAAGCGCGGTTGGTTGGCCGCTGCATCGGATGGCCGGCTAAAATCCGCTATCGAGGCGATCCATGCCGATCCCGCAAAGGACTGGACCGTCGATACCCTTGCAAGAACGGCGGGCATGTCCCGATCCGCTTTCGCGGCGCGTTTCAAAAACGTTCTTGGCCAAACTCCGCTGGAGTACATGACCTCCTGGCGTGTCTACTGCGCTTCGGCGCTTCTCCTCACATCACCAGCGCCGATATCTGAGATCGCCCACAAGACCGGATATGCATCTGATGCCGCATTCAATAAGGTGTTCAAGCGAGTAACCGGATACACGCCGGGCATGTTCAAGCGGGTGAATGAACCCGCGAGGCGCGCTGACTAGCGCCCTTGATCGAGGACACGAAGCGACAAGTCCCAAAGCATTTGAGCGTTGGCTGTGTCGAGCGCATATTCGGCGACGCCCTTCAACCGCTGCTCCGGCCGACTTTCGACCACGGGAGCCTCGGCGCAGTCCTCGAAATATCGCCCGCTCGTTCCCTCCACCAAAGGTGAAGCTGCCAGAAGCACGGAAGTCGCCGCGCCTTCCTCGAGCGTTTTGCGGAGATGTTCGGGTGTTCGGAGTCCGCCAGTATGACGTTGTAGATTGGTCGCGATAGCTCCGGGATTAAGCGCGTTCGAAACTATCCCGTCGTCGGCCCATTGATAAGCGATCCCAACGGACAGGAGGGTGCAGGCTGTTTTCGACTGAGCGTAGGCTAGCAGTGGATCGTAAGGGATGAAGCGGAAGTGCGGGTCCCCCCAGAAGACCGGTCCGAACAAGCTGCCGCTGGAACTCACGGACACGACCCGCGCGCCGTTGGCCATGGCGAGCGATCGGCGGAGGCCGAGCGTCAGGGCGAAGTGCCCGAGGAAGTTCGTTGCGAACTGCATCTCGCATCCTTCGGCCGTCCGTTGGAGCTCCGGCAACGCCATGATACCCGCGTTGTTGATGAGCGCGTCAATCGGACCTTCCCAGCCGTCGACGAACTGACTTACGGAACGGAGATCGGACAGATCCAGCGGCTGCACCGTGATATCGGTGTTCGCGAACCTCACCCTGAGGTCTCGGGCGACGACTTCGGCCGCCTGCGGACGACGCGCGGCGATGACAACGGACGCGCCGGCGGCGGCAAGAGCTGCCGTCGTCTCGGTGCCGATCCCGCTTGCGCCTCCGGTCACGATCATTGTCTTTCCATGGAGATCAATGCCCTTCAGGACATCCGAGGCCGTTGAATGGAAACCAAATGGCAGTTGAAGCATGGCACTTTCCTCGGGCGTTCGTTTCTTGCGCAGGACAGGGAACCAGAAGGTCACTCGGTGATCTTGACGAATCCTTGCTGGACGAGCTGGATCGTCCGCGCCATGGCGTCGAGGTTGATCTTGATGCGGGGCAGAAGATCGGCGTTGCCCCATCCGTTCACCTTCGCAGTCGCTCCGCAAAGCTCGACCTTGACACCGATGTCGATGAGGTCCGCGACCAGCTTTTTGTAGGGGTTGCCAGTGGCGATGTTCCGCGACGCATTGTAGGTCTCATCGCCTAGCGTGACGTGGCCGGCGTTGGTGTGGAACACCACGATCACTTCAGATGCCGCTTTCCAATTCGCGATGTCCGTCGTGATCAACTGAAGATGGAATAGAGCCGCGGGCAAGTCGCCCTCGAACTCCAGCCCCCCGATGCTGTGGACTGACTTCACTTCTCGCAGTTCGACCGGGATATCGATGAACAGCGCGCTTTTCGTATCCGACATGTTCGTTCCTTCAAGATTGCTGGTTGCGATAGATCCGGGACGCCAATGCGCGGCGTCCCGGAGGCGCGCGAGGGGGCGGTGGGAGGAGCGCGCCAAAAGGGTTTCGTGAGATCGGCCCAACCTAGACGCCGGCGTAGACGAGCCTCGTGAAGAAGGCGGGATCAATCACGAACTGACCCCACTTCTCGTCGAACGCCACCGAGGGCTTTGCCTCGACTACCTCGTCAAGGGAACGTCCCTGGCGTTTGAGTTTGGCCACGTTCTCGCGGATTGCGACCAGCATGTCGCGGAAGTCACGCAACTCGGCGCGGTTGCTGACCGGGTTTCCATGTCCCGGAATGATGATGGTCTTGTCGGTGGACGCGGCGAGGTTCGCTTCAGAGGCCGCTATCATGCCGTCGATGCTTCCGCCAGTCGAGTGATCGATGAACGGATAAATGCCGTTCCAGTAAGTATCGCCCACATGGAGGACATCTGCCTCGCCGAACATCACAGAGATGTCGCCATCCGTATGGGCCGGACCGTAATATTTCAAACCAAGTGTCTCGCCATTGAGCTTGAGCGTATGCTCCTTGGAGAAGACATGCTGGGGAACGCCGCTCCGCGCCAGCGGGAGAAAATTGTAGTCCCAGTCCTCTACCCGTTGGACCTGCGAAAGGTGCTTGCGGGTGTTCTCATGCGCGATGATCTTTGCACCGTAGGAGCCGATCCAGGGGTTTCCATCAGCGTGGTCGAAATGCCAATGGGTGTTGATCAAGTGGGACACCGGGTCCGGCGAGATGTCCGATAGCGCCTTGGTCATCTGTTTCTGCGAGACACCGATCCCGGCGTCCACCATGACGAGACCGTCCTTGCCGCTCAGCACCGCGACGTTGCCGCCGGATCCTTCGAGGATGGTGATGCTATTCCTCAGTTTGCGGGTGGAAATGGCGGACTTGGCGGCGCTGTCCTTTATGAGGCTGACCAGTCCGCGTGCCTCGGCATAGGCATCGCGGGGGCTCAACCACCCTCCCGTGGCGGCAAAGCCCGCCGCACCGATGCAGCAGAGGCAAAATCCACGGCGCGAGAGCATGTGTTCGGATTTCATGACATACCTTTCCGCAGCCGGTCCTCGAACGAGCCGACGGCTTTCGAACTGGAGTTGGAGAGGTCGAGGGCGGGCCGCCCGGCCATCAAGCCTTGATGAAGGCCAAAAGGTCCGCGTTGATCACGTCGGCGTGCGTCGTGAACATTCCGTGGGGGTAGCCGTCGTAGACCTTGAGCTTCCCATTCTTGAGCAACTTCACCGAGAGCTCCGCGGAGTCGGCGATGGGAACCACCTGGTCGTCGCTGCCGTGCATTACGAGGACCGGGATGTCGATGACCTTGAGGTCTTCCGTGAAGTCGGTCTCGGAGAAGACCTTGATGCACTCGTAATGCGCATTCGCACCGCCCATCATGCCCTGACGCCACCAATTGCGGATCGTGCCTTCGGACATGGTCGCGCCGGGTCGGTTGAAGCCATAGAAGGGCCCGCTGGCGATATCGAGGTAGAGCTGCGCGCGGTTGGCGGCCAACGCCGCGCGGTAACCGTCGAACACCTCGATCGGAAGTCCGCCCGGATTCTTGTCGGACTTGACCATGACCGGGGGGATTGCGGAAATGAGGATCGCTTTCGCGACTCGGCCCTTGCCATGTTTGGCCACATACCTGGTGACTTCGCCGCCGCCCGTCGAATGGCCGACGTGAACAGCGTCGCGGAGATCGAGAGCCTCGGCCAGGGCCGCGACGTCGGCTGCGTACGTATCCATGTCGTTGCCACCGGATGTCTGGCTCGAGCGGCCATGGCCCCTGCGGTCATGCGCAATGACCCGGAACCCCTTATCCAGGAAAAACAGCATCTGGTTGTCCCAGTCGTCGGCGCTGAGAGGCCAGCCGTGGTGGAATACAATCGGCTGACCTGAACCCCAGTCCTTGTAGAAAATCTGCGCACCGTCTTTCGTCGTGATGCTGCTCATGATCTCACTCCCGTTTTCGATGTTTGCATTGGCTGGATTTGATGACACCGTGGCCGCGATTGCCTGCAGCGGCAGGGCGGCGAGTGCCGTTGCGGCAGTCCCGATTAAAACGTCCCGTCTTGTCGCGGCGGCTATCGGAAAATGTTCTCTGGAAGTCATGGTCCTGTCCCTTTTTTTCGGCCGGATAGCTCTGCGCGGGTGGAGGTCCTGCGGCCCGCCTTCGGTGTTCGCCCCGGCTCTGATTGCGGGGCGGTCAGCCAACGACTGGCGCAGCCGCGGCCCACTCTGTGCGCGTGGTCGGATTACCGTCGATCGTCTCGACGATGTCTTTCGATTTCGAAAGCGTGGTCATCAAGGACTTCGGCCCCTCGAACGGCCTTCCGCCGATGTGCCAGCCATCCGTGTGCAGTTCCTCGATCAGTACCCAGACGACCTCGCGGAAGGCCTCCGAGCCTTCGAACTTGACCATGACATCGGTCAGCGCCTTGGCCATGGCGTGTTTTTCCTCTGGCGTGAAGACGCCGTCGACGAGCTTTACGTTTACGAATGGCATAGCTTTCTCCTTGGCTGGGGTGAGACGCCCGCCTAGTCGGCGACGTCGATGACGATCTTTCCGCTGGCGGTGCGATTTTCGACTTCGGCATAGGCTGCTGAAACGGTTTCGAAGCTGAAGCGGCGTGGGTCGAGGAGAGGAGTGATCTTTCCGGCTTCGGCAAGGCGTTTTGCCTCGCGCAGGATCGAGCCGTGGTGGGCGCGGCCTTCTCCGGTCAGGATCGGCAGAAGCGTGAACACGCCCGAGTAGCTTGCCGCCCGAAAGGAGAGCGGTCCGAGCGAATGGGTGCCCCATCCGAGGCAACTGACCACGTGGCCGAACCTGCTCACGGCGTTGAACGCGGCATCAATCCCTGCCCCGCCGACGGTATCATAGACGACGTCGAAGCCGCGTCCGGCCGTGTGGTCCTTCACGTACTCTTCGACGGTAGTCTGATGGCGGTCTATCGCCGTCGCACACAGCTCTTCGATCTGCCTCTGCTTCGACGCCTTGTCTACGGCGAAGACCTGGGCTCCGAAGGCGCGGGCGATCTGGATTGCTATATGACCGACGCCGCCCGCACCTATTACAAGTACCTTTTGCCGTGCCTGCACCGCTGCGCGATCAACCAGCCCTTCCCAGGCGGTTATGAATACCAGGGGCAGTGCCGCGGCCTCGCGCATGGTGAGGTTGGTTGGCTTGGGGGCCAGAAGATCGGCATCGACCGAGACGAAAGTTGCCAATGAACCCTGCAGGCCGCCAACGCCGCCGGTCAAGCCGAAGACCTCGTCCTGCGGCTTGAAGGACATGACCCCGGGGCCGACTGCCTCGACGACCCCGGCTACGTCCATTCCGAGGATGGCGGGCAACGGGTGGCGGGCGTGCGGGGCCTGTCCGCTCTTGATCTTGAGATCTAGCGGGTTGACGCTGCTAGCCTTGACGCGGACGAGAACCTCCCCCGCTGCGGGAGCCGGGCAGACCATCCGGGTGCGCACAAGGTCCGAGTTCGTTTCGGTGAGGACGAGCGCGTCCATTTCGGTAGGAGTGGTGGTCTTCATCGGTATGCCCTTTATGCTGCGCTGCCGACAATCCGGCGACGGGCAGAAGATGGCAGACCAGCACGGTCACCAGCCAGTGAATCGTGGTGAATTCTTGTGACGAGCTGTACGCGGATGTTAGGTTTCGATCAGGGATTTTCGGTCAGCATTGCCCTCGCCGTCCTCAGGTCAGAGGTATCGAAACCTTCGCTGAAACGGTCGTAGATCGTGGCCAAAAGCTCTCGAGCCCCAATCCTGTCGCCCCGCTCGCTGGACGAACGAGCCAGACTCATGACTCCTCTGAGCTCCAGGGAAAGCGCGTCCTGCTGTCGCGCCAGCTCCATGGACTGGAGATAGCACCGCTCGGCGATGTCGCCGTCTCCGCAGTGAAGAAAGATGTCGCCCTTCAGACGATAGAGTTCCGTGATGTACCAGAGTTCATCCTTCTCTTCGCTCGAAGCAATGGCCGCATCCACGAGCGCGCGCGCTTCGACGTGCTCGCCAAGCGAGGCGAGGCCCTCGGCCAGGGAGCAGACAAATCTGACGTTGTAGAGATTGAAGAGCTTGACCCGACGCAGTTCCGCCAGTCCGTTGCGGAGAAGCGGAACGCCTCTTTCGGGAAGTCCCCGCTGGATCAGCAAAGCCGCTTTCCAGCAGCGGCCGAACACCTCCCATGGACCGAGCCCATTTAGTTTCGCCAGGTCGAGTAGTTCTGTGATCGCGGAATCAGCAGCCGCAAGGTCCCCGACATGAACGAGGATTGGGCACGACCATCTGGCCAACGCTTCGCACAGGGAGATCGCGTGGCCGGAGGTGCGCGCCGCTTCGACGGCCTCGGCGGCGGCGCGCACAGCCTGATCCGGTAAGCCCTGCATCCACAAGAGCTGAGCGGGCTGTATTCGCGCCGAAACGGACTGTCCGAATCTGAACCTGACAGATCCACCAGGGGGAATGTCGGTCGAGACATCGTGAGCCAGCATAAGATCGGCGTGGCGACGGGCACCCCGGAAATCTCCCATGCAGAAGAGCGTCATGCTCAGCATGCGGTCGCCGATGAACCTGTCGAGGCCGTTTCGAGCAAGCCTCACGAACCGATCCGCAGTATCGCGAGAGGCCCGATACTCGCCCATGCCCACCTGCGCGACCCACAAGCCCCACAGGGCCTCTGCCTGTTCGTCGATGTCCCCCAGCTCTTCGGCTATCTCCAGGGCCTTCGCGAACGCTGCAGGAGCCTGTGGCGCGAACCCTACCTTGAAGGCCTGCGAGAGACCGAGCGCTCTATAGAGCTGCATGACCTGACGGGCGCGCCCGTCCCGCCTTTCCCCTGGATCGATGCCAAGCAGTGCGCGTTGCACACACGTCAGGCACTCATCAACCAACGACAATTGATACCAGAGGGGAATGGCCGAAACAGTTACGGCGATGCCTACATCGGCGTCGCCGTTGTCAGAGTAGGCCCAGTCGAGGACGTAGCGGACGTTATTGATTTGGGACCCGTACTTTTGCAGCCAATCCTCGCTTGACAGGGTTTCCACTTCTTCTGCCGAATGCTCGAGGGTCTCGCACAGGTATCTCGCAAGGCGCTGGACGACGAGGCTTACCTCCCCTTCTTCCTGCAATTTGCTTGCAGCGAATGCACGTGTCGTATCGAGCAATCGATATCGTGCCGCCTTGCCGTGCGTATCAACAGCTAAAAGGGACTTCGCCACGAGCTGCGCGAGTTGCCCCGGTACATCGCGTTCGTTTGCGAGCGGGTCGAAAGCGACGGCTGCGGCTGCCTCGCGGCCGAATTCACCGGCCAACACGGCGAGCGCTCGCAACACCGCTTGCTCCTCGCGCGAAAGCGCCCCATAGCTCCAGTCGATCATGGCAGCCAGCGTCTGGTGGCGTGGAAGAGCGGTGCGCCTACCACCCGTCAGCAATCGTAGCCGATCATTCAAAAGCTCCGCTATCCCTCGGGTGCCGAATGCCTCGACCCGACCCGCAGCCAGCTCAATTGCGAGGGCGATCCCGTCGAGCTGACGGCATATGTGGGTGACGATCGGCGCTTCGTCGTCATCGAACGTATACTCGCTTCCGGACGATGTTGCCCGGTCCACAAAAAGGCGGATAGCGGGAAATGCCAAAGCATCGGCCGCAGTCAGGCCCGCGCCGAGCGGCGGCATATCGAGCGGCGGGAGCCTGTAGACGCTCTCGCCCTCCACCCGCAAGGCCTCGCGGCTGGTCGCCAGAACGCTGATGCCCGGCGCCTCCCGGAGCAGGGTCTCCGCCAGTCCCGCGGCGGCGTCGAGAACGAGTTCGCAACTGTCGAATACCAGAAGCATACGCTTGCCACGGAGGTGCGCGGTCAACAGGGAAACGGTATCGCCCGTGATCTCCGGGAGCCGAAGCTGTGACGCCAGCACGGACGGAAGCGACGAAGGATGCGGGAGCGGTGCCAGATCCATAAAGCACACGCCATGTTCGTACGATGAAGATAGTTTTTCCGCCACGCGGATGCCGACCGTTGTCTTTCCGATGCCACCCGGACCGACAACGGAGACCAGACGAGACCGTTGAACGCGTCCTTCAAGGATTTCGATTGCCTCCTCCCTGCCGATCGGTCGTGTCAGTTGCCTCGGAAGATTATTCGGCGCTGCTTCCTCGGCAGACCCGTTTACGAGTTCCAAACGGGAAAGCGGCGCGATGAACCGATAGCCCCGCGAAGGGACGGCCGCAATGTAGCGCGCGGCCGATCGGTCTTCGCTGAGCGCCTTGCGAAGCACGGCGATCTGCGCTCTGAGATTGGATTCCTCGACTATCGTGTTCGGCCAGGCGCGCGCGATCAGTTCGTCCTTCGTCAGGAGTTCGCCGGGCCGCTCCGTCAGCGCGATGAGGATGTCGAGGGCTCGCGAGCCGATTGCGACCGGCTCCTGGTCTTTGAAAAGGAGGTATCGCCCCGGGTACAGCCGGAATTCGCCGAACGATGTCGCAACATCCGGCGCCGCGGTTGCATTAGGTAATGCCTGCCCTTCCATCCTGATCGGCCCTGATAGCTAAGCGGTGTGAACTCGGAGCGAGTAATGCGGCGCATCATAGTCGATCCTGTCGGGTCGGAGAATGACAACGCAGTAAAATCATGAATCGAGAAAGTATGGCAACTAATTAGTGGGCCGTCCCATCTTCTTCTAGTGAGATCAGTACGTGCGGTGCCGTCGTCAAGCGCCGAAAGGCACCGTAAGAGACAACATTGGTGCTTCAGGTTACTGCAATATCCAAACCCGTCAACATCGCGCTCGTGCGCCACAAACATTCAGCCCTCTCCGGGTCAATCGCATAAGGGCGCACGCCGACGGGCCTTTCGGTCTCGACGGAAGCGATGTCGCAGTTCTCGCAGTATACCCCTCCTAATGAATTCAATGCCGGGGAAGTTGCGCACCAGACCGTCGTAGCCGCCCCTTGCTCGGGGGTTTTCTTGTCCCCAGCCGGATTGATCACAGGAGTCCCGTCTGGCTCGAGGGCGCCGACAGCGTCGAACTCGGATCGGGATAGATGACGGACCCCGGATGTGACGATCATCCCCGGATGAACAGCAAATGCACGAACTCCATTTGCGCGGCCGCGCCTGTCAAGCGCCACCGCGAAGAGGGCGTTCGCGGTCTTGGATTGGCCGTAAGCCATCCACTTATCATAGGGACGGCGAACGAAATCAATATCCTCGAAATCGACATCGGATATCTGGTGTCCCCGAGAGGACATGACGACTACTCGCGATGTTCGGGCTGCCACCAACGCTGGCCACAGCAGCGCTGTGAGCTGATAGTGTCCCAGGAAATTGGTTGAGAAATGGCCCTCACGGCCACGCGGATCACGGAAAAGCGGCTGCGCCATTATGCCCGCGTTGAGAACGAGAATGTCGAGCCGACCCTGGCGGTCGAGGAAAGCGTTAGCGAAGGCTTTAACTGATGCCTCATCCGCAAGATCAAGGGGCCATACATCAACCTTATTGATCCCGCTCAACGCCGCGCGGGCGGCGACAGGGTCGAGCGCGGGAACATGTACGCGCGCCCCGGACGATGCCAGTGCGCGGACCGTCTCAAGCCCGAGACCGGACGAACCGCCAGTCACTACCGCAACCCGTCCCGTTAGATCCGCGTCGCGCACTACCTCCATAGCCGACATGGCGGGCCCGAATCCGGTCAGCAGCGGTTCTTGAACTACTTGCAATCTGCCCCCACGGGTTTAATCGCGACCGCCGATCGGCACTGGGGCACCGTACCTCTTTTCCTGCTCGCTGTCGCTACGGTGAGGTGAAATGCAACACGGCAGTCGTTGCTCGGGCACGTCGACTCCCGACTTCGGCTGGATTGCCCCCTCGATAAATCTTCAATGCTCGCCAGTTGCCGTCGCGAGATCTCGGCTCGGCGCCAGGGTACAAACGAACAAAAAGGCCGGAACGAATTCGCACAGACCTTCCTCGTTGTCGTTCAATCACCAGAGCCAGTACATCCGTGGTCAAGAGCTAGGAACGACGCGGCGTTGCGGCCAATGCCCCGACGAATTATTGCGAGTGCGTCGGACTTCGGTCCGATGGTAGACAGCAATCTCTCTGCTAATTTCCGTTC
The DNA here is from genome assembly GCF_047532935.1 of Rhizobium sp. IY2. NCBI lineage: Bacteria > Pseudomonadati > Pseudomonadota > Alphaproteobacteria > Hyphomicrobiales > Rhizobiaceae > Rhizobium > Rhizobium sp. IY2. The sequence continues at coordinate 40,314 of NZ_JBLKNU010000001.1, read as the reverse complement.
CGCTGAGACTGCAAAACTCAGCACGAAAAGGGTGTCTGCCCCTGATCCGGAGCACCCTTTTCAAACTCGTTTTCGGGAATCCCGGCCCACGCTCATTGAAGGCCTGTAGGCCACGCACTTTGGGAAAACGTTCGCGCCGTCTCAAAGCGACCGCGTCTTCTTCAAACCTCGCCAGAATGTGAACTATTCGTAACTTGAAACACAACAGGCAAAGCGCTTTATCCGAGCGATGAATCCGAAGCACTTCATCTCGGCAATGAGCATCGCGGCTTTGGCGGCATGCTCACATATCGAGCCGCTTGAGACGCCCCTCGCCCAGTCAGCAATCCAGCACCAGACGCCTTTGACCGATCAAGCGGTGATTGCAGATACAGTCGGTCGCGGTGCTGTCGGTGCAACTGCGCTTGCTTGGGCCAACCCATCGACGGGCAGCGCGGGCGTTATCGAACAGATCGATGCCAGTAACGATGGGCCGGACGGATGTCGCGGTTTTGTAACCAGTCGGCAATCGCTCGATGGCATGACGCGCTTCAACGGCGTAGCTTGCCCGTCTGGGAACAGTTGGAAACTGGGCGGGAAATAGGGTAGCGCTCAACGTCCGGTATCGCGTCAAGGACATCTACGCCATGCTCTCTTCAGATAACGATCAATCGCAGGGGCCTATGCCCCCGGAAGCTACTAGCGTGGACCCGAAACTCTCTCGTATCGAGAAGGACCAAACCGATACCTCGGGCATGTTCTGGCGGTACATCGCTCGGAAAGCGGCGACCAATCCATCCGGTACCGTGTTGCCTGGAATGAGCTGCTGGCAATCGATCAAGGGGAATATGTCTACGACTGGAAGAAGACGCGGTCGGATCACATACAGTGCGAATTCGTCGAGTCCAGCCCGATCTGATTTGGCTTGTCAATGCACTGAGTTCGAAGATGGCGCGTTCACGCGCGTGGCGGCCAGCCCGACGTAAGTGCCGATCAGAACGGTCGCCATCTCCTCTACCGAGCGACAGCCCTCGTTGTAGAGTTCGATGGCGGCATCACACAAAAACGAGGACGCTTGATCGTCCCACTCCACCTCGTAGTACCGATACCATTCACGGACCGCCTTCGACATCAGCAGGTGGTCGTTCTTTATGCACTTGGACATGCGTTACCCCAGACATGGAGGCGGCAGGCCTGCGGGCTATGACTGCTTCGTTACGCGACAGTGGCGTCGCCATGATCCCAGACTAGGAAAGACAGGACATCCACGGGGACTGCCTCGTCCGTGGACAGAGCAACGTCGTTCGGCGGTCTAACGGCGACCAATCCCGGCCTCGACCTTCTTCCTTGAGTTTCCAGCGCTCTTCACGGCCTTCTTGACGGCATCTTTCGAGACGCCCTCCTTCTTTGCTTCGTACTTGACCTCGTGATCCTGGCCGCCGGCCACGCGGGCTCGATCCTGTGCGCGGCCTCGGGATGTCGGTGTCTGTGCCATCGGGCTTCTCCTTCGAATGAACATCCGCAGTAGAAACTCATAACGATTCCGGTGGTTCCCGGGAGATAGTGGATGATGATGTTGCGCTTGAAGCGGCAGCGGAATTCCCTAAGCGAGGTGCCCGGCATGGTGCTGGAGGAAGCAGGTGGCTGTGGCTCTCGAACTAAACAATCTCCACCACTTTCTACTACTGCCGGGCGCAAATTCGACCAGCGAGACGGCGGAATCAATTTGGGAGAGAAATTCCGTAAAGTATTGAAAAATGATTCGTTTTGAGTCGGAACGAATCACCCTGACACGTCTTTGAGTCGCGGATTAATGATTCGGAGTATTTGTCATGCCGTCAGGACAGCGTGCGCAGTGGAAAGGCTTTTTGAAGTTCGGCGAGGTAAGCTGCGGCGTCGCTCTCTATACGGCAGCCTCGACTAGCGAGCGCATCACCTTCAATACCATCAACAAGGCCACGGGCAACCGCGTCAACCGCATCTTCATAGACAGCGAGACCGAGGATCCGGTGCCGAAGGAAGCCCAGACCAAAGGCTTCGAGATCGAGAACGGCCAGTACATCATCATCGATCCGGAGGAAGTTTCCGCCGCGATCCCTGAGAGCAACAAGACGCTCGAGATTGAGGCGTTCATCCCCTGCTCCGATGTCGACGACGTCTACTTCGACAAGCCGTACTACCTCACGCCCGACAAGATGGGCGGAGACGCGTTTGCGGCTCTCCGCGATGCGATGAAGAAGTCGATGGTCGCGGCCGTCGCCCGCACCGTCCTATTCCGTCGAATGCGTACGGTGCTGATACGGCCGCACGGCAAGGGCCTGATCGCCAGCACGCTCAACTACGACTACGAGGTTCGTTCCTCCGAGAAGGCTTTCGAGGAGATGCCCAAGCTCAAGATCCAGGGCGAGATGCTCGATCTCGCCAAGCACATCATCAGCACCAAGAAGGGCGAGTTCGATCCGGCGACCTTCGATGACCGTTACGAAGCCGCCCTCGCGGATCTGGTGAAGGCGAAGCTGGAAGGCAAGTCGCTTCCGAAGCCGAAGAAGGTGCAGGTCTCGAAGCCCAACGATCTGCTGGCCGCGCTCCGCGAGAGCGCAGGCATGATGAAGGCCGCTGCGGACCAACCGAAACGCACTGCCGCCAACGCTAACTCTGGCACTGGGAGGCAGCGCGCCGCGCGCGGGGCGGCAGCGAAGTCCGCCGCTTCAAAGGCTGCCCCGCAGCGCAAAGCCAGCTAGGGAGATAGACGATGGCTCCGAAATACTATTGGAAAGGCTATCTCAAACTCTCGCTGGTCACCTGCCCCGTGGCTATGACCCCGGCCACGAGTGAAAGCGAGAAGGTTCGCTTCCATACACTCAACAAGGAGACGGGCAACCGCGTCGTCTCCCGGTACATCGATTCGGTCACGGGCAAGCCCGTCAAGGACGAGAACGAAGCCAAGGGCTACGCTCGCGGGGAGAACGACTACGTTATCCTCACGGAGGACGATCTGGATGCCGTAGCGCTCGACACGGTGAAGACGATCGACATCGACAAGTTCGTCCCGGCCGACAGCATCGAGTGGATCTACCTGGAAAAGCCGCATTATCTGATGCCTGACGATGCCGTCGGCAACGAGGCATTTGCGGTGATCAGGGATGCCATGAAGGCTGACAAGGTTTTCGGCGTGTCGAAGCTCGTGATGGGCCGCCGAGAGCGGGCGGTCGTCCTGGAACCGCGCGGCGAAGGCATCGTGCTCTGGACGCTGCGTTTCGGCGACGAGGTTCGACCGGAGGAGAATTACTTCGAGGAAATCGACGAGAAAGCAGATCCGGATCTCATTCCGCTCGTCCAGAAGCTCATCAAGCAGAAGACCGCGCGCTGGTCGCCGGACATGGTCAGCGATCCCATTCAGACCAGCCTGCTGAAGCTCATCGATGAGAAGAAAAAGGCGTTGAAACCAAAAAAAACGGCGAAGGGGAAAGCTGCCGAAGCTGCTCCGAAGTCGAATGTGTTCAACATCATGGATGCGCTCCGGAAGAGCGTCGAGGCCGATCTCAAAGGCAGGAAGTCCGGGTAGTCACATGCATCTGACGAACACCAAAGTAGCCCACGAGAACGGCGGTTGGCGCGTCGACTTCGTTGGAGATGACGGCGATGCCGTTACCGTTAATGTGGCCAATGCCGCCTATATAGATGAGGAGGCTGCAGTCGAACGCGCTCGCGCCATCATGGTGCGGTTAACGGCGTTCGGCACCCGAGGCGGCGGTCGGAGCGTGAACACCTACGATGCCGCCAGCAATGGGAATTTCGACGACGATCTGCCCTTGCTCGTACCCGGCACTGATTATCCGCCATGGCAAGACATGCAGCCCGTTGACGCTCGCCCTTCCCGATGCCATCTCCAGTATGCCCAAGACGAAGACAAAAGTGCAGAGCGATGATCCTGAGCTGATCAAAGAGTGGTCGCTCCCGGTGGAGGCGACGTTCGGATCGGCTGTCAGGGTGAAGGGAATCCTGCAGGAAATACGGTCTCGCCTGCCTCCCGCGGTCAGGAAGTCGCTGGATATGCAGTCGGGCGAGCTTACTCTCGTTATGCCGGAAACTTCGAAGACAGCGTTTCGCGCGACCTCTTCGATTGTCTCGGAATCACTGCAAGGCATAGCTGACCTTCCGATCATCCCTCGCGAGATCGAGGACATCCTGGGAATAACCTCCTAGGAAAGGAAGCGCTGGTTGGAGGACGGGCGTCTTCCAAGCGCCGGAACCCGAACCGTCAGGCTTCAGGGCCGAGCGCGACGAATCACTTTCCGCGTATTCGATCCGCGGGTCGTCGAAGACCTGCTCAATCGCGGGACCGTGGAAGAATGGCGCGAGGAAGACGCGGCGGCGAAAGCAGAAAACCGGAGGCGCGCCGCCTACCAGGCGAAGCTGCCGCGTTCCCAGGCTGAAGATGCTACGCACGGTTTGAGAGGGTGGGACGAGTTCGGTAGCGAGGGTCTGCTGCGGTAGCGATTGGCGGTGGATGGCCATCATGGATGATCCCAGCGATGCGGCGGCGCTTTTCAAACACGAATGGCCATACCACCACGTTCACCGATCCCCTTTTGTCTTCGATCGTCAGGAATGTGACACCCTTTGCCGACCTCGGCCATCTGACACATGTCAGACGCAAGCGCCTTGATGACATCCTCCGGCAGGCCATGCGCCTTCACAACATCGCGGATCGCTCCCTTGGCCCGATAGCATGAGACGGTCGCGCAGAGAGCGACCTTGTCCTCACGATTTGGGCAATACCATAGTATGATGTGCTTGGTGCCAGTTTCCGGTAAGCTCAACTTCACGCGGCAGGGCATCAAGCACGATGACAGGACGAGATGCACCTGTGCCGGGCTGTTTTGAGATAGATCGACAACGTCCGTCGGTTCGGACGTGGCTGGCTAGAGTTAACGACAAATGAACGGGGGCGATTTGAAGCGTCATCGGTCTCTCCGCTGGGTCGTCGCATACGGATTTTTTGGCGCGCCGCGTGCCGGAGCGTCGATCGCGTTTGCTATGGCAGCTCTTTCGATCACTGATAATGCAGCGGGCGGGGCTACAGCGCTCGCAGCTATGACCGCTGCGCAACTGGCAGGAGCGATACCCGTTGCCCGGTTGGGACGCGGTTCTAACTCGATCGCGTATTTCAAGATCCTCATTGTAATCAGGACCATGGCGCTATTCTGCGGCGCCGCAGCGTGTGGCATGGGCGCGTCCTACTCGATTTTCATCGCTGCGGCAGTTGCGTCCGGGCTTGTACAAGGAGCAGCCTTCGGCCATCTGCGCGACGCCGCGAACTATCTTGTCGCACCGACGCAGATGACCAGAGTCCTTGCTTGGGGGTTTTTCGCAACCGAACTTGCTTTTCTGGTCATGCCGATCCTGGCGGCGGCGTTGGGGACCGTCTCCGCATCATTGGCGATAGCTGCTATCGCGGTTCTAGGGGCGCTTCCTGCCTTCATCTTGCCGTCAGCACCGACCGCCGACGTGAAGGTCGAGGAGGCGGAGAAGAGAAAAGCGATATCTCCAGATGTCCTTATTTGGTTAGCGTGCGCTTGCGCCAGTTCCGCCGCAATCAGTGCGATCGAGGTTGGCGCGGTATCAATTGCAATGGGATTTGGGCTCCAAGCGGGGTATGGAGCAGTGTTCACTGGAACCTTGTGTGCGGCCTCCCTGATTGGCGCAATTGTAAATAGCTTCCTTAACCGAACTTTTTCGAGGCACCAGGTCGCCGGAATGCTAGCGGCGATCCTCATTGGTATCGCGCTCGTACTTCAAAATTCCTTTGGGTTATCGATCGTCGGCTGTGCGTTGGTGGGACTGTTTGCCCCGTCACTCGGTATTCACTACTCTTTGCAGATCAACAGATTGGTAAGGCCCGAAATGAGGGCCGAAACGTTCTCGGTGCTGAAGATATCCACCTCGGTTGGGACGATATTGGCGTCATCGATGCTTGGCTGGACATCGGTCTCTTTAACGCTGACCGCAGCGATATGGTTGCTCCTTTTCGCACTGGGCATGATTTCAGTGCAGGACTTGATCGTCGGGCGGCGCCTGTCTACGGCGCGCACGCAGCGTGTACCAGATTAGGCAAGGCGCAAAATGCCCCGGCGTGCGGGCAAAGAAGGTAACGGGACGGCCGGATGTCCATTTCACTTAACGAGCAGGCAACCCCGACTGAGCCCGATGCGGCGCTGATCCTGGACCACCTGCCGGGTCTGGTTTGGACGACAGACGAAACGGGCACAATCTCATACTGCAATGCCCGTTTTGGAGAATATGCTGGTATAGATTTCGGCTTGAGCCGCTCATCACACTGGGCGAGCGTTTTACATCCGGACGACGTAATATTCGCGGTCCAGTACGGTCGAAGCGCGCGGTGGACCGAAGGGCATACGGTCATCAACGCCCGTTTGCGACGAAACGATGGAGAGTTCAGGTGGTTCGAGCTTGCTGCGTCGCCGCTGGCGGATGGTGGCAAGGTCTGCTGGCTCGGGACAGAACTCCACGAGAGCGCCAGCGAACGGGCCCAAGAGGAAATCGAAAGCAGATTCCGGCGCTTCCTCAATTGCTTATCGCTTCCAGCGCTGCTGATCACCCCTGCTTTGGAACTCGAGTTTGCCAATCACGCGGCGTTGCGTTGGTACGGCTTTCGGCCCGAGGGTTCGGAGCAAGTGACTTCGGCCGATATGGAGTCGAGGAAATTCGATGAGATCCTGCTTCCGCTCAAGGCATACATGGAGGGAGAGCAAACAGCGGTCGTCTCATACCAAGCACAGCATGCCGACGGCACACTCCGGTCGCTTGAGGCGCAAGTCGTGCCGATTATCGATAAGTCAGGCGAACTGACCAACTACGTCGTACTTCAGAACGACGTTCAGGACTCTCGCGATGCCGCCTACCTGTTCGGGAAGGAAATGGAGATCCTCGACATGGTGGCCCGAGGCACACCATCAGCAAAGGTTCTTCACGAGCTCTGCAATGTCGTCGACGATCTGATCCCCGATCTCCTTTGCTGTTTTCTCGAGCTGTCGCTCGATCGCAAGTTCTTTCGAATGGGCGCGGCTCCCCGGTTGCCAAGCGAATTCCGAGAGATCTTCGACCGAAAGAGCGTGGCTGCGGACAAGAATGCGTGCTCAGTCGCAGCGCTTTCAAAGAAGGCCGTTGAAATCCAAAACCTAGGCGAAAGCGATCATCGCGACACGTCCATGGGCCAGTTCATGCTGGCCAACAAACTCAACTATTGTCATGCAATTCCCATTCTCTCGCCCTTTGGGAACACGGCTGGGATCTTTGCCATCCTCCGTCATCAATATACCGAACTCAAACCTCACGAGCTGCAAATTATCGACCGTGCAGCGCATATAGCGGGGATTTCCATAGACAGGACGCGCCATGAAGAAGCGCTAGTAAAGCGGGAGACCCAGTTCGAGCGGAGCCAGGCACAGCTCGTCGCAGCACAGCGGATTAGTTCGACCGGTAGCTTCACATCCGACATCCAGCGGGACGAAAATATCTGGTCTGAGGAATTTTATCGAATATTCGATCTCGATCCGAAGCTCGCGCCGAGCATCGATGCGGTCAGGGAGCGAATCCATCCGGAAGACCTGGAACGTTTCAATGTCGAGATGCAGAGAGGGCTTACTGGCGAGGGCTCCGATTTCGTCTTTCGGATCATCCGGACGGACGCTTCCGTCAGGTTCATCCGCGGACTTGCAAAAGTGACACGTTACGTGGGTGACCACCCGATCTTCATGGGGACTGTACAGGACATCACTGAGACGAAACGGGCGGAAGACGCCCTCCGACGTGGTGAGGAAGCTCTGTTGAAAGCGAGAGAAGAACTCGCCTATGTTTCACGCGCGATGACTATCAGCGCCTTGACGACGTCCATCGCCCACGAGGTGAGCCAACCGCTGTCGGGGATTCTCGCCAACGCCAACGCCTGTGTTCGCCTGTTAGCGCTCGATCCGCCGGACATCGCCACTGCGGCAGACACTGCACGGAGAACAATCCGGGACACTATGCGCGCCACCGAAGTCGTTAAGCGCCTTCGGGCTATGTTTAGTCGGCAGGCTCCGACTATGGAGGAGATCGACCTCAATGAAATTGCTCGCGAGGTAATCGCATTATCGGCGAGAGATATGCGGGAAAGATCTATCGTCCTCGAGTCCAGATTGGCATCCGGACTGCCTTCGGTCAGAGGCGATCGTATTCAACTCCAGCAGGTCATCTTGAACCTGGTCCTGAACGGGATCGAAGCCATGGCTGAGATCGAGGGGCGGCCCCGCCGTCTGCTTGTGCTGACTTCACCCGACGAGGACATGCTCACTTTGTCGATCGTGGATGCGGGCGTCGGCATCGCCGCGGACTCTGCGGAGAGGCTGTTTGAACCTTTCTTCACCACAAAGCGTAACGGAATGGGGATCGGACTTTCTATCAGCCGGTCGATCATCGAAAACCACGGCGGCAGCATGTGGGCGACGCCCAACGATGGACCGGGCACAACGGTTGCCTTTTCGATACCAAAAATCCCTCCCTTGGCCCAGAGCGTTTAACTGACCTACCAAGCTCTATGCGGGCGGCTTACTGAAGTCTCGTCTTCGCCAGACACCAGGACGATTTTGCCAGGCACTGGGCGTAGTGTTCGAACGGGGCAGGTTCATATCAAAGGCACCGAGCACGGACCCAGTGCCCCATTCGAGAAGGTCAAGATAGCAGGGGTTGGAACGCCGCCCCTGATTAGTCAGGCCGCGGTTGAGGCGTGGCCGCTCGTCAGCAGCTTTACTAGGTGCTGAGCCCCTGCTGTCGAGGATGCTGGGTTTTGTCCCGTGATTAGGCGACCGTCAGTAATAGCGAAGCTCTCCCAGTTTCCTCTCTTTTCGTAAAGGCCGCCGAGCCGCGTGAGTTCATCCTCCACGAGGAAGGGAACGACCTTAGTGAGTTGGACTTCTTCCTCCTCTGTATTGGTGAAGCCCGTTACACGCTTGCCCTGAACAATAGGAGCGCCTTTGTGGGTCACCCGATGCAGAACTCCGGGTGCATGACATACCGCCGCGACAGGCTTTCCGGCATTGTAGAAGGCCTCGATCAGCTTGATCGAATCCTGATCCTCTGCAAGATCCCACATCGGGCCGTGGCCGCCCGGATAAAATACGGCGTCGAAGTCTTCCGACCTCATGTCCTTTAGCAGCTTTGTGTGGGCGAATACTTTCTGCGCATCGGGATCCTTCTTGAAGCGGGCCATCGCCGGTGTCTGGTTCTCAGCCAGATCACTCTTAGGATCGACAGGCGGCTGTCCGCCCTTGGGTGACGCAAGAGTAAGATCGATGCCGGCGTCACGGAACACGTAGTAAGGAGCGGCGCCCTCCTCAAGCCAGAAGCCGGTCTTGCGCCCCGTGTCGCCGAGCGTGTCATGAGAAGTGAAAACCATCAGTATCTTCATCGGAGAATCTCCTTCCAGGTTGATCAGCCGAAAAAGGCTGCGGCGCAGACTATGCTCTCGATGGATCGATGGCGCAGTTGAACATTGGTATCGGCGATACCAAGGTATTGAATGCAGCTTCCCATCATCCAAGAGAAATTTTTAATTCCCCCGAGAGCTCAACTGAGGTCCGACAGAGAGACACTCGCTCCAGAACCGACGGACGCAGATGGTACCCAGACACGTGTCGGCGCTGGCCGATCGCTGATGGCAATCAGAACCCCGACGATCGCCACCATGGCAATTGCGATCACAACAAGCGGAAAGCTTGAGCCAGGATGTTCTTGGTCTCGGTAGATCATCTTCTGCTCCCGATTTCTGGCCGCGGCTGATCCGAAACCGCCGGCTTCGACGGAGACTATGTCGGGGGACAACCAGGAAGGCAGTTGCACCTTGGTATAGGCGATACGTTTGTATAGGCGATACCATCGTGCAGTAGCGCGCTACACGGGTCAGTCTCAATGTTCCCGGATACGGATCGACGACGGATATCGATACGGAAGGTCAGCGCAACACTCTCGGAATCCGGATCGTGAGCGCAGCCTAGAAGGTAAGCAATCACCACCGGAGACTGGCGCAATGTCAAATTTCGTACCCGCAAATCTTACACGCCGATCTTTTGGCGGCGTTGCACTCGCCATTACCGCAGCGGGTGTCCTCGGTGAAAAGATGGCTGAAGCCTCTCAGGCAACCACGCGTGTGGACGTACCAACGGCCGCTACCGGAGCCATACTCGAAGCAAACAAGAGTATCGAGGCAGGGGACCTGCTTGTCTCCTATGCCGACCTGGGACCGGCGACCGGATCACCAGTGTTGCTGCTGCACGGCTGGCCCTACGACATCAACAGCTTCGCGCGGGTCGCACCTCTGCTCGCCGACCGAGGCCACCGAGTTATTGTGCCGTTCCTGCGGGGCTACGGCGGCACGCGCTTCTTATCCGGGCGGACGAAGCGCAATGGGCAGCAGGCGGCAATTGCAGTCGATACGATCAAGCTCATGGACGCCCTAGGGATCAGGGAGGCTACGATCGCTGGATTCGACTGGGGAGCGAGGACTGCCGACATAGTCGCGGCCCTTTGGCCGGAACGCTGCAGGGCCCTCGTCTCGGTCAGCGGCTATCTGATCGGAAGTCAGAACGCGGGCAGGATGCCACTGCCGCCGTCCGCCGAACTTCAGTGGTGGTATCAATTCTATTTCGCCACAGATCGCGGTCGCGAGGGCTATGAGAAATATACGAACGACTTCGCCAAGCTCATCTGGCAGCTCGCCTCTCCAAATTGGAAGTTCGATGATGAAACGTTCTCGCGAAGTGCCGCCGCGTTGGGGAATCCTGACCATGTCGCGATCGTCGTTCATAACTATCGATGGCGTCTCGGACTGGCCGAGGGCGAGAAGCGGTTCGACGAGTTGGAAGACAAGCTCGCGGCCGGTCCCGAAATACACGTGCCTACGATTACCATGGAAGGTGACGCGAACGGGGCACCCCACCCAGATCCAAAAACCTACGCAGACAAGTTCAAGTCGAAATATGAGCATCGCCAGATCACAGGCGGGATCGGTCACAACCTGCCGCAAGAAGCCCCGGAATCGTTCGCTAGTGCCGTGATCGATGTGGACGGCTGGGCGTAGTTACCGAAATCGGCGCAGCCTCGAGCCTGTGAGGGAGCACGCATCAACCGACAAGTTCCGCGCACGTCGGTCTGGGCTCGACGCCTGTTCGATGGTGACCCGTCAAAATCCAGGTATCGAATCCTTCGATGAAATCGATCAGAAAATGGTGCCTAGTGGACACCCGCCGACCGTGTGATGGTGGAACGCACTTCCAGATAGCACAGCTCTTCTCCGCGATTGCACGGCGAGGAGCGTGCTTAAGCTGGAAGGATTTTTAGTAGGCGACACCACCAGCTCAAACGGAAGGATCGATGATTGGAAATCGGTATCGATAGTTTCGCAATGCTTTTGACCGACCCTGCCACGGGGCGATTGCAGTCAGCCATTGACCGCATGGAGAGCGTGCTGGCGGAGATTGAGCTCGCGGATCAAGTCGGCCTAGATGTTTTCGGAATGGGCGAACACCATCGAGAGAACGCGCTCGATTCAGCCCCGGCCGTCATCCTTGCGGCCGCGGCCGCGCGCACAAAGTCGATCAGACTGACAAGCGCCGTGGCAGTCCTCAGTGCCGCCGATCCCGTGCGGCTCTTCCAGGAGTTCGCCACACTGGATCTGATATCCGGCGGAAGAGCTGAACTCGTGGTCGGTCGCGGCTCATCCGTCGAGGCCTATCCTCTGTTTGGATTCGACCTGCGGGACTACGACGCGCTCTTCGCCGAGAAGCTGGACCTCTTGCCGAAGATCAGGGAGCAACCCAATGTCAAATGGGAGGGCCGCTTTCGTCCTGCGATCAATGGCGAGGGTGTCTTTCCCCGTCCGCACCAGCCGACCTTGCCAATCTGGCTGGGCGTCGGCGGCACGCCTGAATCCTTCCTCCGCGCCGGAACGCTCGGATTGCCGTTGATGGTCGCCATCATCGGCGGAAGCTTCGAACGTTTCTTGCCTCTGGTCGAACTCTACCGTCGCGCGTGGCTCGCCGCCGGCCATCCCGCGCAGAACCAGAAGGTCGGAGTACATGCCCTAGGCTTCGTCGGAGAGACGGACACGGCTGCCAGGGAAGCGTTCTTTCCGGGCTGGTTCCAGATGTTCACGGACGCTGGACGGGAACGGGGATGGCCGCCGCCAACGAAGGCGCAATTTGAGCACATGTGCGGTCCAAGTGGCGCGTTCCTGGTTGGCAGTCCGGAGACAGTTGCGGCCAAGATTATGCATGTGAACAATACCTTGTGTGGAGTCTCTCGCATCACCTTCCAGATGAGCACCGCAGCACTGGAAACCGAGGCGATGCGCCGCTCGATAGAACTCCTCGGCACTGATGTAGCGCCTCTTGTTCGCGGACAACGTCCTTGAATGAGTCATCGAATGACACGAGGCTCAAGGGAAGATACCAACACCGCCTGATCGCCGGGGATCAGCCACAGCCTTCCCCAGAAGTCACCAGACGCCTTCTCACAGGCGGTTCCCGATCCGTGGGCCTGAGGAAGCGAAGTGTTTCCACCGTCGGTGGAAACACTTATTGCGAAGGCAACGCGCCAACGTGGATGCTGTGGTCAACTGCTGCTGCCGAAAATGAGGTTTCGATAGGCTGCGAGCATCTCCGGATCTTCGACAGAGCCATGATGATGGAGTTGCCTCCAGCCGCCATCCACCTGAACGAACCAGCGGGTTGTTCGGAAGGCGACATCAAGACTGTCGCTGGCAGTTTGACACTTACCCCGTTCCCGACCGACGAACAGATGCCACTCGCGTCCGCCCTGGCTGGTGAAGTCATGGAACGCAACATTTACCGTTGCGGCGCCGCCGAACAGCTTAGAATAACCCTCAGCGATCTCGTTCCAACCGCGACGAATTCCGCCGATAGGGTTGTCCATGCTGGGAGCCGCCCCAGGGAACCAGATCGCCTCCAGCCCCACCATATCGGCAGCATTGAAGGCCCTGTAGAATTCGATCAGCGCATCCAGAGCGCCACCGTTCCCTGCCTTCTGTTCTGCACCCGTGATCTCTTCAAAACGTTCCTTCATGTCGAACCTCTTTGCGGAATCTGTGGCGAGCTACGCCAATCCAGCGGCGTCGATCGGTCGACTGGAGGAAGGTGGCAGCACGCTCCAGAGCCAAGCCGACGAAGGCAACATGCGCAGCGATGGTTGCGTAATCCATTATACGATGGTGTCGGCGCAAGCCCACCGCGGCAAAATCCCGATAGGCCGCTGGCGATACCATCGTACAATGGACTTCTAGCGAGAACGGCGCATCCTCAGCAGGCGGTCGGAGCAAGCGCATTGCGCTGCCGCGCGCCGCAAGTTGAGAGAGTTGTGATATACATACTTCGATTGGACGACGAGCCTGCTGTCTTCTCTGGGGACGAAGCACATGTATCGGATGATCTCGGCAATGACGAATGCAGCGCTTCCCGATGGTGGGGATATCAAGCGACCAACCGTCGTGGTTATCGACGACGACATATCAGTCAGGGAATCCCTGGAGCTCCTCATAGTATCAGCGGGCTGGCAGCCCCTGCTCTTTGAATCCGCCCAATCCTATCTTGCAACCCCCCTCTCGTCGGCTCCGTGCTGTCTCGTACTCGATGTCAACATGCCGGGCCTGAACGGCCTCGATTTGCAGACCGTGATCAACATGGGCGGCAATCGCATGCCGATCATTTTCGTCTCCGGCTTCGGCGATGTCCCGATGACCGTAAAGGCGCTCAAGGGGGGCGCGCTCGATTTTCTGACCAAACCCATCGACACGATGGCGCTTCTGGAGGCGATCCGATCGGCACTCGCGCGGAGCGAAGAAATGCTACGCAACGACGAGGAGCTTCGACGGCTGCAGCGCTCGTACGACACGCTGACAAAGAGGGAACGCGAAGTGATGATACGCGTGGTCAAGGGTCTCTTGAACAAGCAGGTCGCATTCGAGCTCGATATAAGCGAGATCACCGTGAAGGCGCATCGCGGCCAAGTCATGCGTAAAATGGACGCCCGCACCCTTCCGGAACTGGTGAACATGGCTGCAAAGCTCAGCCTCGGAGAAAGTGTCGAGGCGGACTGAAGCGTCCGGCAGTCTAGCGCGGCGACGTGCACTACCCTCGCGCTCGACGTCTTTCGGATGGATAGAGCATTATCATCGCGACGAATATGGCCGCCCCGACGACCAGGGCGATGCTGGCGAGGCCGAGGGAAAGACCGAATCCCGCGTCGATGCTAGCCGTCCGCGCCAGAATGATCCCCACCACCGGAGGTCCCGTGATCTGTCCGACAGCGAAGACAGCCGTTAGAAGTCCCATGTATCGGGCATGATTTCTCGCGCGGATTCGCCTCACTTCGTTCATGGCAAAGAAACTGATCGCGGTGAACGGCAGGCCAACCGGAGCGCTGCTGACGCTCAGTCCCAGAGCGTCGTGCCAGAACGCGAGCAGGCTCGGCGCCCGAGCACCATTAACGCTGCTTCGTAGAGGTTCCGGGTCAGATCGAAGGCTCCCATCCTGGGTGCAAGTCTCGCCGACTGTGAAGTCACCCCGTGACGCCTTTTCCGCCTGCGCGCGCACGGCAGACAGTGCGGCTCCGGCAGTTGGGAACGCTGGCACGGCCTCTGAAATTGGACCGAGTTCCCGCATGAGGCGGTTGACGATACCTCTGGCGGGACGGCCGGTGAAGACGTTCGTGATTGCGGTACTGTCATCACCTGCCTCGGCGAGCGCTTGCGCGTGTACCGCCGGGATCTTCGCCTCCGGGCAGAAAAGGTAGGCCGTGCCGACCTGGACGGCGGAAGCGCCGAGCATTAAGGCCGCAGCAACGCCCCGGCCGTCGGCGATACCACCCGCAGCAATCACAGGAACCGCTACGGCATCGACAACTTGCGGAACGAGCGCCATCGTTCCGACCTGGGTGGACATGTCCTGTGTGAGGAAGTTGCCACGGTGCCCTCCGGCCTCAGAACCCATCGCGATGATGGCGTCGGCCCCGTTCGCCTCCAGCCACGCGGCTTCGGCCGCAGTCGTAGCGGAGGACACGACCTTCGCGCCGGCCGCCTTCACGCGGTCCAAGAGCGGCCTGGCAGGCAATCCGAAATGGAAGCTCACCACCTCCGGCCTATGCTCTTCGACAACCTCACAGAAGCGTTCATCGAACGGCGCACGACCCGCACCGGAAACGGGAGCGGCAGGGTCGAGATCAAATTCGACATAGTAGGGTGCCAGCAACGCCCGCCATCGGATCTCAGCGACCGCGTCCACGGAAGGCGTTAGATGGGCGAAGAAATTCACGTTCAGCGGCGCCTTGATCGAGGCGCGAATGCTGCTGATCGCAGTCTTCAGTTGATCGACGGTCAATTGCGCACTCGGCAGCGAGCCTAGTCCTCCAGCCTGCCCTGCGGCGACCACCATCTCGATGGTCGTTGCTCCGGCCATAGGCGCCTGGATGATCGGAAGCTCAATACCGAAAAGATCGAGTATGCGTCGGTCTGGCCAGCTCGTCATATCGCACACCATCCCATTGTGTGGCTCGACCACTGGTTAGATCCTTGCACGTGGCGGGTCTATTGCACTTGATGATCTGGCACCCGATCCAAAGGTATCGGGGACACCTTCGTACAATAGCTAGAAGCAATGAACCGCGAGATGGTGTTGTCACGGCGGCGGCGACGATCGTTCCTATCCGCAACAGTAGAGACATGACTTTGAAGATCCTGGCGAACCTGCCGCGCGTCGGCGGTCGGAGGATCGTGCGTGGTCCAACAATGGAGGTGCTAATGAGCACGCGGAAGACAATCTTGATCACGGGCGCGTCCCAGGGGATTGGGGCAGGACTGGTCAGATCGTTCCTCGAACGAGGCTACAATGTCGTCGGCACATCGCGCCGTGTCACGGAAGCAATGCTGCCGGACGCTCCGGAACACCTGGAACTGGTCGATGGCGACGTGGGCGATCCAGTGACCGCCGAACGCGTAGCGCAACGCGCGATCGAACGCTTCGGATCGATCGACGCGCTGGTGAACAACGCGGGCATTTTCTTCACCAAGCCGTTCCTCGACTACACGATCGACGACCTTCGGCAGCTTACCGCGACGAATGTCGAAGGATTCATCCACTTCACCAAGCACGCGATCCGGCAGATCCTCCGCCAGGGATCGGGCGGAAGTGTCGTCACGATAACGACCTCGCTGACAGACCACCCGATCGCCGGCGTGACCGCGTCGTTCGCCATGATCACCAAGGGCGGCCTGAATGCGGTCACGAAGAGCCTCGCGATGGAATTCGCCAAGGACAACATCCGGGTGAATGCCGTCGCTCCCGGCATCGTCGACACGCCGATGCATGAAAAGGATCCGAAGGACTTTCTGAAGTCTCTCTCGCCAATGGGCACGATCACCGCCGTCCCGGAGATCGTCAACGGCGTCGTCTATCTGACGGAATCCACTAACATCACCGGGGAGGTGCTGCACGTCGACAACGGCGCACATTTGGGAAAATGGTAGTCCTTGGCGCTGACGCACGATTGCGGGATCTTGAGATCGAGCTCCCTCCCCCGCCGACACCTTTCGGCGCTTATGTCGAGGCGGTCCAGGTCGGCACGCTTCTCTTCCTGAGCGGAATGCTCCCAGTGATCGGACACGAAGCGGTCTACCACGGGCGCGTCGGCGAAGGTCTTTCGGTCCCTGAAGGCTACAACGCCGCCCGTGCTGCCTGCCTCAGCGGGCTCGCCGCGGCGAAGGCACACCTGGGATCTCTGAACAAGATCAGCCGTATCGCCAAGCTCGGCGTCTACATCGCGTCGCCCGGCGATTTCCAGGAACACCCGAAGGTGGCCGACGGGGCATCCGAGCTTCTGCGCGACGTGTTTGGCGCGTCATTGGTTCCGCCCCGAATCGTCCTTGGCGTCTCCAGCATACCGTTGGGAATGCCGGTCGAAATCGAACTCGTGCTCGAGATCGAATCCTAGCGATATCATTCCAACGACCTGAATGGAGTTATTCATGAAACTCAGATCACCCATCTCGACGAGCGCAACTATCTCGTCATCGAAGTTCCTGACGGCTGCGGCAGTGCTCATGCTTCCGGCCCTCGCGCTTTCCGGGCAGACGATGGTCGCGGAGACGACAGATCGTCCCACCGACTCCAAGCCACAGCCTGCGAGCGAGAAGCCCCAAATCCGGATCGAGAAGCGCACACCCGCATATTGGCGCGTCACGTTCGACAATCCGCCCTTCAACATATTCGGCCCGGAGACCATTCCGCAGATGGAGGCGGTCGTCGCGGAGATCGAAGCGGACCCGAGCCTGAGGGTCGTCGTCTTTGACAGCGCGGTGCCGGGCTTCTTCCTCACCCACTATAACTTTACGCCGCCGCTCTCCGAATCCACGAGCCTTCCCTATGGAAGGACCGGCCTCCACCCCCTGCCGGACATGCTCGTTCGCATCAGCAAGGCGCCCGTTGTCTCCATCGCCCTCATTCGCGGGCGAGCCACGGGCGTCGGCAGCGAACTGGCGCTCGCCAGCGACATGCGGTTTGCCAGCAAGGAGAATGCAATTCTTTCTCAATGGGAGGTCGGAGCCGGCTTCGTTCCGGGTGGCGGTCCGATGGCGCGCCTCCCGCGTCTGATAGGCCGCGGCCGCGCGCTCGAAGTCCTTCTCGGCTCCGATGACATCAACGGCGAGCTTGCCGAGGAATACGGCTACGTCAACCGTTCATTCGACGACGACAAGCTGGACCCGTTCGTCGATGCGCTCGCCGCCCGGATTTCTGGTTTCGACCGTCAGGCGATCGCTGATACGAAACGCCTCGTCGATTTCGCCAGCCTCCCGAGCGATCCGGAAATCGGAGCGGGCTGGGACGCGTTCATCCAGTCCGTCCAACGCCCAGTGGCGCAGAAGAACATCGGCCGCCTGATGGAAATGGGACTTCAGACGAACCCGGACGTCGAAGAGCGCCTCGGGCACTACACTCAGACTTTGGCCGACAACTAGGCCAAACCCGCGCCCGCGCGTTGGAACGGCAGGTCGCGCGGGCGCACATCCTGCCAGTCGTCCCCTCAGAGAAATCGCGCGGTTCCCAGCCGCGGAGATCTTCCGCACCGACAACCCAACCAGCGATGGAGAAGTCACATGCACAGCATCGAAAACCAGATCGTCGATTCCAGCTTTTCGGCAATCATCAACGCACCGATCGAACAGGTGGATATTCCGAAGTGGTGCTTTACCCTGCCGGAGAAGGAATACCAGGGCTGCTCTCCGGCGCACATCGCTGCGGGCTTCACGACGGCGCCCGACGGCACGCGCATGTCGATCAATGTCGAGACGATCGGCGGAAGCCTGATGGTCCAACATTACCTCGAAACCCTCGGCGAGAAGGATCATCTCGTCCTTGATTCCAATTCCGACGTGTTCACGCCAAATGGCCGCGTGACGATCCATGTCACCTGGGAACTCAGCGTCAAGAAACTCGACGCGGGTCGATGTGAATTCACCAACCGCGTCAGGTCCTATGCAACGGACGAGATGATGGCCTTCCTCGACCGCCAGGGCATCCCCTTCGAGATCTTCCGGACGCAGCGGCAACCGATGTCGATCGCACACAACAAGGGCGAGACTCCCCTGTTTGCCGCAAGCATCGAGCGGGCGGCGCTGAAGAACGCCGCCTCCACGAAAGCGGCCTGATCAACGGAGGAATCCCCATGACCCAACTGTCTTTCGACCGGAATAATACAGGTCTGCTGGTGGTCGATCCGTACAACGACTTCATTTCCGAAGGCGGCAAGATCTGGCCAAGGATCAAGGAAGTGGCCGAGGCGAGCAACTGCGTACCGCACATGCTCCAAATGCTGAACGCGGCGCGCGAGGCGAAGCTTCGCGTCTTCTATGCTATGCATCATCGGTATCGCGCCGGCGATTACGAAAATTGGAAGTTTATCGCTCCTATCCAGCGCGCGGCATGGCATCGCAAGAGCTTCGAGTTCGGCACCTGGGGCGGAGAATTCCGCGCCGAGTTCGTACCACAGCCGGGTGACGTCGTCGCCTCCGAACACTGGTGCTCCAGCGGCTTCGCCAACACCGATCTCGATCTCGAGCTGAAGCGGCATGGAATCCAGAGGCTTATCGTGATCGGGCTCGTTGCCCACACCTGCATCGAGGCGACCGTGCGCTACGCCGCCGAACTCGGATACGACGTGACCGTCGTCAAGGACGCGGTGGCCGATTACTCGCAGGAGATGATGCATGCCGCTCTGGAGGTCAACCTCCCCAACTATGCCAGCGCTATCGTCGACACCACGGAAGCCATCGAAGCGATCGGCCTTACACAAGCGGCGTAAGCTTGCATCTCGGCGGCATCAGCATTTGGCGAGCGTTCGCGGACGCACGCCGAATCTCCCATCAAAATCGAAAAGTAATACTTTTTAACCCTCAAGGGTTGGCATGCCCTTCGCCGGCACCTATGTGAGTTCGACAGCCGACTGCCGATTTCGATCCTCCAATATGGTACAGAGAGGCGGTCATGGCTCCCAATTCGAAAGGATCCACATGACATTCTCCGGAGACCTTCTCATCGGCGGCTCAAACGTGCGTGGCGCGGCTGCGACCTTTTCCGCGATAAACCCTGCCAACGGCGGTGCAATGGACCCGACTTTCGCGGGCGCGACGAAGGCGCAGGTGGAGATGGCCACGGCTTTGGCGTGGGACGCGTTCCCGGTCTACAAAGAGACGACGCTCGAAGATCGGGCGCGCTTCCTGGAAACCATCGCTGAAGGCATCATCTCACTCGGCGACGACCTTATCCTGCGAGCGATGGACGAAACTGGCCTGCCGCGCACACGGATCGAAGGTGAACGCGCCAGAACTGCCGGACAGTTGCGCCTGTTCGCGAAAGAGGTCCGCGACGGCAAGTTTCAGGAGCTTCGCTTCGATCCGGCCGACGCTGACCGCAAGCCTGTTGCTAAACCGGACCTTCGACTGAGAAACATTGCTCTCGGTCCGGTCGCCGTATTCGGAGCATCGAACTTTCCTCTCGCATTCTCTGTCGCTGGCGGCGACACAGCCTCGGCCCTTGCCGCCGGCTGCCCTGTTGTCGTCAAAGCTCACTCTGCCCACCCCGGAACGTCCGCGCTCGTTGGCAAAGCAGTCGTGGATGCCGTCACGGCATGCGGTCTTCCACCTGGGACGTTTGCCCTTTTGTTCGATGCAGGATTCGAGGTGGGACAGACTCGTCGCCGATCGCCGGATCCATGCCGTCGGATTCACCGGTTCGCGCCGCGGCGGTACCGCGTTGATGAAGATCGCCTCGGAGCGGAAGCAACCAATACCTGTCTACGCCGAGATGAGCAGCATCAATCCCGTCATTCTTTATCCGAGCGCGCTTCGTAATCGCGGATCCAAGATCGGAACATCGTTCGCATCCGCCCTAACCCTGGGCGCGGGCCAGTTCTGCACCAATCCAGGCCTGATCATCGCCGTCGATGGTCCTGGACTCGATGCGTTCATAGAAAGTGCCGGTGCAGCAATTTCGGAAGCGCAGGCCCAGACCATGCTGACGGGCGGCATCTGCGAGGCCTACCGCAAGGGTGTGGCAAGGCTGTCGTCGTCATCGTCGGTCTGGCGGGTCGCTGCGGGGAAGAACGGAACTTCCTATCAGGCCGCGGCCGCGCTCTTCGAAACGACTGCCGCAGTATTCCTCGGAGATCCCGCGCTGCAGGAAGAAATCTTCGGCGCCTCGGGACTGATTGTTCGCTGTAAGGACGAAACGGAGCTACGTGAAGTCATCGAATCCTTGGAGGGTCAGTTGACGATCGCCCTGCACTTGGATGCCGAGGACATCGCGGCCGCCTCGACGATCATCCCGCAGTTGGAGCTTCTCGCGGGCCGACTTCTCGTCAACGGCTTCGGAACCGGGGTCGAGGTATCCCCGGCGATGGTCCATGGGGGACCGTATCCGGCCACGTCAGACGGTAGATCGACCTCAGTCGGGACACTGGCGATTTATCGATTCCTGCGGCCCGTTTCCTACCAGGACTTTCCGGCGGAACTGCTTCCGGAGTCACTTAGACGGTCATAAGCGCACTCGGGCGGTGACGAAGATGCCGGGCAGGCGTGAACCGCCGCGTCGGCCCCTCAATCAGACGGGTACGCGGGAAGCGGCTTAGGAGCGGTGTTTTAGGCTTTCGACAAGAACGAATCTTTTGGACCTATCCATCCCAAGGCCGGTATCAAGGACTTGAAGATGCGATCTCTCGTGCTCCTCCAATATCTGATACCGATCTCGGCGCGGAACGCCGAACGCTTCGACAACGACATCGTTGGCGACGTCGAGCAGCGTCTGAAGTTCGTCGACGCTGCGCCTTTGAAGACGTGGATCCTTACCAGTGGCATTGGTCATCTCCTTCATCGGTGCGGTGCTTCGTCATGACGCCGATCCGCATCCCGATGGCGGCAGCTCGCGCCGGAATTCCGAGAGCTGAGGTCACCCATGTTACGACCTCCGCCACCTTCGGAAGGCGCGAAAGCAGACTTCGTCCGTGACACATTTGAGCATGATGCCAGCACCCCTGTCATCGTGGCGAGGACGACTGCTTGCCGTCCTTTTGAAATCCACGCGTTGAGGGCGATCTGCAACTTAAACTCAGGCATGGAACGCTCCGGGCGTGGCATCCTGGGGAATCGCTGCGGGGCAATATCGGGGCGCCGGAATGTTCCGCGACAAGTTCGGTATCAACTTCTGCCTCGCCGCCTCATATGCGTTCCAGTCATCGGCGTCCGGAACGGATGGAAGCGTCACCAGCTCACCCATATCCAGGCCCGCGAGAGCGGCGTCCACCGCGTCGTCGGCCTTCATGACGATACTGTCTGGCAGGTGCTCGAGTGACCCCCCGGCGGATTCCCAGAAGGGCGTCTCCACGGCCCCTGGAAGGACTGCTTGAACGCGAACGTTCTTTTCGGCGAGTTCCTTGTGCAGCGAGAACGTCAACGCGAGAACGAATGCTTTGGTGGCGCCGTAGACGCCGTTGAGAATTTCGGGGGCGAGAGCAAGCGCCGAGGCGACGTTGATGATAGTACCTTGCTCCCGCGCCACGAACGAAGGAGCGGCGGCGTAGACCAGGCGGGTCAACGCCGTGACGTTGATCCTGATCATGCGCTCCATGTCCTCAACATCAGACACAAGGAGTGGCTGTACCGCGCCAACGCCTGCGTTGTTGACGAGCATGTTGATCGATGGGTCGCTGCGAAGAAACCCCTCTATCTTGAGTAGGTCCTCCCTGGCGCCGAGATCGGCTCTCAGCGTCGTCGCGCGGCGCCCCGTCCCGCGAGTAACCTCTGCGGCCACGTTCGTAAGTCCATCCTGACTGCGCGCCACGAGCACGAGATCATAGCCTCGTCTGGCGAGCCTATCGGCATAGATCGCACCGATACCTGAAGATGCACCTGTAATCAGAGCTGTTCCTTTGGACGATTGCGTCATCTAGCGTCTCCGTGCTGAGCGTCCGCGGGCGTGCTGCCCATCCCGACTGTTGGCGTTTGTCGTCCTTAGGGATCGTTCGGATTCCGCCCGGAATCCATTGGACGAAGGTATCGGCGATACCTTGGAAGGGGTTTTCGTGAGCGATCGCAGATTGGAACCGACACCATCGGACAATGGACGCGACCGGTGCGCGAGATCATCGTAGCGCCGTCTGCTAGCAGTCCGCAGGGACACACAGAGGGAGAAGGTGAATGACCGTCCAGGAGCGCAGCACTCAGTCTGCCACCGCCGTGAACGACATCGACATGAAGCTTGAGGTCGTTGTGATACCGGTATCTGACGTTGATCGCGCGAAGTCATTCTACACACGCCTTGGCTGGAGACTTGACGCCGATGTTTCTGGCGCAGACGGCTTCAGGGTCGTCCAGGTAACGCCTCCAGGATCGTCCTGCTCGGTCATCTTCGGCAGGAACGTCACTGCGGCCGTCCCGGGATCAGCGCAAGGACTCCATCTCATCGTCTCGGACATCGAGATGGTCCATGCGGCACTCGCCGCTCGCGGCGCCGAAATGAGCGGGGTCTTCCATGACGCGGGTGGCGTGTTCCATCACAAAGGCACCGATGGGCGCGTCGCCGGCCCCCACCCCTCTCGCGCCAGCTATGGCTCGTTTGCCTCCTTCAGCGATCCTGACGGAAACGGATGGCTTTTACAGGAAGTGACCGCGAGACTTCCTGGCCGCATCGAAGCCACGGGTGCAGCCTTCAGCTCCGCCGCCGATCTTGCAAACGCGCTTCGTCGTGCCGCCGAAGCCCATGGCGAACATGAGAAACGCATGGGTGGGAAACACGACGATGAATGGCCGGACTGGTACGCCGAATATATGGTGAGCGAGCAGTTGGGCGGTCCTCTCCCGATTTGATTACCATTGTGCGTGGCGGCGCTGAATGAGGCCAAGCCGGGACGAGCGGCATCGCGGGCTCGCTCATTTTCCGCTGAAACCGACACCATTGCACAATAGTTGGATACCGCCAGGGTGATGCATAATGCGGTGACGACATCGTCCTCGCAAAAGCATGGTGCGACGGTCGGACGGCTACCGGCTACGACAAGCAAATTAGATGTTCCAGCTTATGAAGGGATATTGTGACGACGCAGAACCCGGACAATATCCATGCAGACAATCCTGCGCTGCCGCGGCATGCTTCAGCCCAGATCGCCGCCGCAGGCGGCGCAATATTTGGCTTTTCGTTAAGGGCCCAGAGAACGCAAGACAGCCACAGCGCGACGAAGGCGCATCGACAATGACGACCGAGCGCGCGCTGGTGTCTGTCGTTGATGATGAGTCGGTCAGAGAGTCTTTTCCCGACCTGATCCGGATATTCGGATACGACGTCCGTGCATTCTCCTCTGCCGACAAGTTCTTGGATTCCGAATGGGTATCAAGAACGAACTGCCTGATACGCGACGTCGCTATGCCTGGCATGTCCGGTCCCGAACTTGAGGAAGAGTTGATCCGTCGCGGTGACCGAATTCCAGTCGTCTTCATCACAGCCCACAAGGACGAGAACGATCGAATTCCCCTCATGCAGAACTGCGCGGTTGCCTGCCTGTTCAAGCCGTTTAGCGATGTCGCCCTGCAGGAAACGCTGGATCGGGTTTTCGCCTAGGAGACTGTGAGCTCGCGTGCAATCTCAGCATAGTCTGGCCCATCCGACACCATAGGACAATGTACGAGAGGTGGCGGAAACCATACAGTGCACGAAAAGGGTAGGTCAGCCCTTGAAAGGACATGCATGCAGACGGAACTCGGTCGGGTTCTCGACGCGCTGCCTGGGATGGTGTTCAGCGCTCTTCCGGACGGACGCATCGATTTTGTGAATAGGGACCTGGCCCATTTTTCCGGCGTCCCGATGGCCGAGACAAACGCGTGGGAATGGCCGGTGCACGGGGAACCTGCGGAGGCGTCGATGATCGTCGATAGGTTTCGATCGATGCTATCTCGGGACGAGCCATTCGAGATGGATATCCCAACCCTGCGGGCTGACGGCGAGCGCCGCCTTCTGAGGGTCCGGTGCAACCCCATGCTCAAAGACAGCAAGGTCCAGAAATGGTATGGTCTTGCCAACGAACGTGAGCTTGCAAGCACGGATAGTCGTACCGAGCACGAAACGGACTTTCAGCGCATCGTGGATAGCATTCCTGTTCCAGTCGCGGTCACCACACCGACTGGAGACGTTGAAGCATTGAACAATCCTGCTCTCGAATACTTCGGCATGACGCTGGAGGAATTGAAGAACTGGAAGGCGATCGAGGTCGTCCATCCCGAAGACCTGCAGCATACCATCGCCGATCAGCTCGAGGCCCACAGGACCGCGACCTTCTACAATGTCGAAAGCCGTCATCTCCGTTCGGACGGCGTCTATCGCTGGCACAATGTGCTTGGCTTGCCCTTCAAGGACCGGGACGGAAATATTCTACGTTGGTTTCATCTTCTCGTCGACATCGATGACCGCAAAAAGGCTGAATTGGCGCTTGCCATGCGCGAGCGCGAAGCGCAACTAGTATTGGAGAGCATCCCGGCCGGGATCGCCGTCCTGGCTCCAGATGGAAAGGTCGAGGCGATCAATGGACCGCTGTTGAGGTACTACGGACGCAAGCTCGAGGAGCTGCGCGATTGGGGCAACACGGATGTTGTGCATCCGGACGACATGCCCCGAATGATCGCAGCCGTGTCGGATGCTGTCGCATCCGGATCTCCGTATGATAGAGAGGTGCGTCTGCGGCGCGCCGACGGAACATATCGCTGGTTCCAGGTCACCGGACATCCCTTGAAGTCGGAGGATGGCAAGATCATCCGGTGGTACGCCCTTCACATGGACATCGACGATCGGAAGCAGGCAGAAGAAGCGCTGGCGGAACGTGAACGCGAATCGCGATTGGTCATCGACGGCATAGCGGGAATGATTGCGATCTTTTCTCCGGACGCCAAACTGATTGGCGGCAACCAGCAGATAATCGACTATTTCCAGCGCCCTATCGAGGAGCTCGACAACTGGGCGACGAATGGGATCACCCATCCCGACGATCTCCAGATCTGCATCGACAGTTTCATGGGAGCCATCGCGACCGGAGAACCCTATGACTACGAGACCCGCTTCCTCCGGCATGATGGAACATGGCGCTGGTTTCAGCTTCGCGGGTTGCCATTGCGAAACACGGACGGTCAGATCGTGCGTTGGTATGGCCTGCTGACGGATATAGACGATCGAAAACGTACCGAGGAAAATCTCCGCAGAAGCGAAGCTTTTCTGGCCGACGCCCAGCGGCTCAGCAAGACAGGAAGCTTCTCGCTCAAGCTTGGCACCGACGAGGTCACCTGGTCGGCGGAAACTTATCGCATCTTCGGTATCGATCCTTCCACGAGAGTGACGCTGCGCACGATTCTGTCGCGCCTAGATCACGACAGCTTTGCAAGGGTGCAGCGCGTCCTCGAACGCGCGCGCGAAGGAAGTGGTGACTTCGACTACGACATCACGCTGGTTATGCCCGACAAGTCGATGAAGCACGTTCGCGTCCTGGCTCACAGCGAGCGAAACAAGGACGGCGAGCAGGAACTGACTGGCGCAGTGCAGGACGTAACTGAAAGCCGGCGGGCAGAAGAGACACTCAACCAGGTTCGGTCCGAGCTCGCCTATGTCACGCGCGTTACAAGCCTTGGCGTGCTGACGGCGTCGATCGCCCACGAGGTCAATCAGCCTCTTGCCGGGATCGTCACCAATGCGAACACGTGTCTTCGCGTCCTGGCTACGGAACCGCCCAACATGGATGTCGCGAAAGACTCGGCTCGCCGTATGATCCGCGATGCCAACCGGGCCGCGGACGTGATCGTCAGGCTGCGGGCGCTGTTCAGCAGAAAACCTCCGATCATCGAGCCGATCGACATGAACGAGATCGCAAGCGAAGTGGTCGCCTTGGCATTGAGCGACCTCCAGCGGGCGCGCGTGTCAGTCGCGACAGAATTCGGTCATAACCTGCCACCCGTCGCAGGTGCCCGTGTCCAGCTCCAGCAGGTGATCATGAACCTGCTCCGAAACGCCATCGAGGCTCTGGCTGGGATCAACGACAGGCCGAAGCAAATCATAATCAAAACCCAAGCAGATCCGACAGGTGAGGTCCAGGTTTCAGTGAGTGACGACGGAGTCGGATTCGCCTCGCAGGAGATGGGACGGATCTTCGACGCTTTCTATACCACCAAACCCGATGGCATGGGCATCGGACTATCTGTCAGTCGATCCATAGTCGAAAACCACAATGGACGGCTGTGGGCGAAAGCGAACAATAGCCATGGCGCAACAGTTGCGTTTGCCATTCCGACATATGACGTTGCCGGAGAACCTTGCGACGTTGAAGTTCGAGACAGGCCCCACTCGCCCTCCGGGACAGTTCGATGAGAAAGCGATCAAAGTTCGTATCGGTGATCGATGACGACGAGTCTGTACGAGAAGCTCTCCCAGACCTGCTCCGATCGTTCGGTCTGTCGGTGGAAGCATTTCCATCCGCGGAGGCCTTCCTCGGATCGCAGGCACTGGAGACGAGTGACGGCATCATCCTGGACGTGGCAATGCCGGGCATGACCGGTCCCGAATTGCAGCGCGAGCTTAGACGTAGAAATCTACGCTTTCCGATCATTTTTGTGACCGCATTCGCTGACGAGATGGTGCGCGCGCGCCTGATAAGCGACGGAGCGGTGGGGTGCCTGTTCAAACCGTTCAGTGATGACGAGCTGCAGAACGCGCTCCGCCTCGCTTCCCTCGTGACCTGACGGTCCCCTCGCAGTCTCGGTCATGGAGAGTAGTGTCACACAATTCCGGCATTTTGGCGCAAGTGCCGGGCGTTTGCTCCATAATGCCGCACCGACGAAGGCGCATCTCGAAATCCGCGGAACCACCCCTGGCGACCGCATCGTGCCAACTATCGCGGACCCACTCGATGTCATCTGGATGAATTGTCGCCGTCCAGCCGCGTTCCCGAAGCTCTTTTGCCTGTTGCTCAGACTAACCCAGGCAGGATGTCGAAAGGTTTCCAGAGGTCTGCTTCCATACCTCACTTTCCCACAGTCAAGGCGCGGTCATTTTTTGAGTACTCGAAGCAATCTCGTCATCCGAGATGTTGTACCTTCGTAAAGGTCTCAGGTGCTTTGTTACATTGCGAGGCTTGCAGAGGCGCAACGAAGAACATCGTACATACTAAAGTGTCGGCGATACCATGGTGCAA
This sequence comes from Rhizobium sp. IY2, assembly GCF_047532935.1. Lineage (NCBI taxonomy): Bacteria > Pseudomonadati > Pseudomonadota > Alphaproteobacteria > Hyphomicrobiales > Rhizobiaceae > Rhizobium > Rhizobium sp. IY2. The sequence continues at coordinate 12,498 of NZ_JBLKNU010000001.1, read as the reverse complement.
TAGTCCCCACGCCTGTTCAGTGTGACCTTCCTCCTATCAACCCTAGCAAACACGCAGGAGGATGCCATGCCCCGTATACAGCCCGAAGTCACACGTCGAACAGTTCTCGCCGTCGCCGCAGCCGCAGGCGCGATGGGTATGCTCCCAGGAACACTCGCCGCTTCGACCACAACCCCCGACATCACACCGTTCAAGTTTTCGGCCACCGACGAGCAGCTTAAGGATCTTCGACGTCGTGTTGCAGCGACCCGCTGGCCGGACCGCGAGACGGTGACGGATGATACGCAGGGTGTGCGGCTTGATACGATCCAGAAAGTCGCCAAGCACTGGAAGGGCCATGACTGGCGCATGGTCGAGACCCGGCTCAATTCCTTCCCGCAGTTCATGACCGAGATCGACGGTCTCGACATTCATTTCATCCATGTGCGCTCCAAGCACGAGAAGGCGCTGCCCATCATCATCACCCATGGCTGGCCGGGCTCGATCATCGAGCAGATGAAGATCATCAAGCCACTCACCGATCCGACCGCCTTCGGCGGCACGGAAGCTGATGCCTTCCACGTCGTCATCCCCTCGCTGCCGGGCTATGGCTTCTCGGGCAAGCCAAAGCAGCCCGGCTGGAATCCGCCACGCATCGCCAAGGCCTGGGCCGTGCTGATGCAGCGTCTTGGTTACACGAAATACGTGGCCCAGGGCGGCGACTGGGGCAATGCCGTTTCCGAACTGATGGCGGTGCAGGAGCCTCCGGGCTTGCTCGGCATCCACACCAATATGGCAGCGACCGTGCCCGCTGATGTCGCCAAGGCGCTTTCGGCCGGCAGCCCGGCCACTGCAGATCTTTCGGCCGATGAAAAGCGCGCCTACGAGCAGCTCGACGATTTCTACAAGAACGGCCTCGGCTATGCGATCGAGATGAACAACCGGCCGCAGACGCTTTACGGCATCGTCGACTCGCCCATCGGCCTCGCCTCTTGGATGCTCGACCATGACATCCGCAGCTATCGGATGATTGCCCGTTCCTTCGACGGCGAGAAGGAGGGCCTCACGCCTGACGATATCCTCGACAATGTCACGCTCTACTGGCTGACGAACACGGCGATCTCCTCGGCACGGCTCTACTGGGACAATGCGCATTTCCCCTCGGGCGGTTTCTTCGATCCGCGCGGCATCAAGATCCCGGTGGCCGTCAGCGCCTTCCCGGATGAGATTTACCAGGCGCCGCAGAGCTGGGCGGAAAAGGCCTATCCGAAGCTCATCCACTACAACAGGCCGGAAAAGGGCGGGCATTTCGCCGCCTGGGAACAGCCGGAGCTGTTTACGGCTGAGCTTCGCGACTCGTTCAGGCCGCTGCGCAACCAAATCTAAGAACCTGGATTAGAAGTTTGAGTTGGGCTCAAAGATTGAGGAGTCTCGAAGCCAAGCATGTCAGTGCCCGCAGTGGGTGCGAGCGCCGCCAGCTACCCCGTTATTGAAAGTTGCAGGAGCAGGAAACCACAGATCGAGGAAGTAGCTTTTTGAGCGCCTAGTGGAAATTCCTTGCCTTCACCTTGAGCGTGTCAATGTGGAGATCCCTGACGAAGATATCGCGCGGCCGCGGGACTGGCTTCGGCCCGTCTCGTGAATCCGGGCTTCCAGGGGATCCATGCGCGAACTCGTCACCCCTGCCCGTCGGCAGCTTGAAGTCGATGTCGCGGTCGGCCAGTCCGGAGAGATCGCCGGACAGGTCGAAGACCTGCTGGGCGACGAGATGGACGACATCGCCTTCCCGCTGGATCCTGCCGTTGATCGCCATCATTGACGATCCCAGCACAACCCGCCGCCGTTTCTCGAACAGGCTCGGCCAGACGACGATGTTTGCAGGCCCGGTCTCGTCCTCGATGGTCACGAACATGACCCCCTTTGCCGACCCAGGCATCTGCCTCACCAGGACAAGTCCCGCCGCCATCAGCCAGCGGCCGTCCCGCGCGTTCATCGCGTCCGCGCAGGTCACGATGTTCCGCTTCTGCAGATCCTTGCGCAGGAACGCGACGGGATGTTCCCGGAGTGTCAGCCCGGTGTGGCTGTAGTCGGCGACCACGTTATGGCCCGCAGTCATCTGCCTGAGCACTACCTCAGGCTCCTGCTGTTCGGCGATTGTCTTCATCTCTCGTTCGGCAGCCGCCGCAAACAGAGGTAGCGGTTCGTCACGGAGCGCCTTGATGGCCCAGAGGGCGTCACGTCGCTCGAGCTTCAGCGATGGGCGGAAAGCATCCGCGTCCGCGAGCTGCACGAGCGCTTCGGCGAGGACACCGGAACGCCGCCACATGTCGTCCACGCTATCGAAGCCGGCCTGCGTCCGCGCGGCGATGATGCGAGCGGCATCGACGGTGGCCAGGCCCTTCACCATTCGCATCCCGAGACGGACAGCATGGTCGCCGGTGTCGCCGATAGGTTCAAGCGTGCAGTCCCACCGGGAGCGATTGATGCAGACGGGTCGAACCTCGACACCGTGATTTCGGGCATCGCCCACGATCTGTGCCGGAGCGTAGAATCCCATGGGCTGCGAATTCAGGAGCGACGCACAGAACGCGTCCGGATAATGGCACTTCACGAAGCTGGAGGCGTAGGCGATGAGAGCGAACGAGGCCGCATGGCTTTCGGGGAAACCATAGGATCCGAATCCCTCGAGCTGTGAGAAGGTCTTCTCTGCGAACTCTGCGGTGTAGCCATTCTTGACCATCCCGGATACCAGCTTGTCCTTGAACCTCGATACGCCGCCCGTGAACTTGAAGGTTGCCATGCTCTTCCGGAGCTGGTCGGCCTCCCCGCCCGTGAACCCGGCGCAGACCATAGCCACGCGCATCGCGCTTTCTTGGAAGAGTGGCACTCCGAGGGTCTTCCCGAGAACGGCCTCCAGTTCCGGTGTCGGGTATTCGATCTTTTCCTTGCCTTCACGGCGGCGAAGATAGGGGTGGACCATATCGCCTTGGATCGGCCCCGGCCTGACAATCGCGACCTGAACCACGAGATCGTAAAAGGTCTGCGGTCGAAGCCTCGGGAGCATCGACATCTGCGCGCGGGATTCAATCTGGAAAGTGCCGAGCGTGTCCGCGCGCCTGATCATCGCGTAGGTCTTCGAGTCTTCCTGCTCGATCTTCGCGAGATCGAGGTCGACCTCCTTGTGTTCCCGGATCAGGTCGAAAGCCTTCGACATGCAGGTGAGCATGCCCAGCGCCAGCACGTCGACCTTCATGAATTTCAACGCCTCCACGTCATCCTTATCCCACTCGATGATCTGGCGATCCTTCATCGAGGCGGGTTCTATCGGCACAAGGTCGTCCAGCCTGTCATGCGTCAACACAAAGCCGCCTGGATGCTGGCCCAGATGTCTAGGCGCGCCCATAAGCTGCTGCGCCAACCGCAAGGTGAGTGCAAGACGGCGATCATTGGGGTTCAGGCCAAGGTCGCGGATGTTTTGGTCAGGAACCTCCTCCGACCATGACCACATGCCAGATGACAGCGCCTTGATCACGTCCTCCGGCAGGCCCAGCGCCTTGCCGACATCGCGGATGGCTCCCTTGGCCCGATATCTGGTGACCGTCGCACAGAGAGCGGCTTTTTCGCGCGTATAGGTCTGGTAGATCCACTGAATGACCTCCTCGCGGCGTTCATGCTCGAAGTCGACGTCGATATCCGGCGGCTCGTCTCGTTCCTGCGAAACGAAGCGCTCGAACAGAAGATCGTTTGTCGAGGGATCAATGCTCGTGATACCGAGGATGTAGCACACGGCCGAATTCGCGGCCGATCCGCGGCCCTGACAGAGAATACCCTGGCTGCGCGCGTATTTGACGATGCTGAAGACCGTCAAAAAATACGGGGCATACTTCATCATCTGGATGAGGTCGAGCTCGTGCCGGACGGTCTTCAGCACCTCCGGCGGCAGGCCTTCCGGATAGCGGTCGGGCACGCATTCCCACAGATAGTGCTCAAGGGATTCCTGCGCGGTCTTTCCGGGGACGATGGCTTCTTCCGGATACTGGTAGGTCAGCTCTTCGAGGCTGAACTTGCAGCGTTCGACGATCTCCATCGTGCGTCTCAGCGCTTCCGGGTAGCGCGGGAAAAGGCGCTCCATCTCCTCAGGAGGCTTGAGAAACCGATCGGCATGTCGCTCGCGCTCGAAACCAACCTCGTCGATCGTCGTGTTGTGCCGGATGCAGGTCACGACGTCTTGTAGCTGCCGCCTGCCCGGCTCGTGGAATAACACGTCGTTCGTGACGACCGTCTTCACCCTGAACTTCGTCGCCATATTCGACAGGTCATGTAGCCGCAACTGATCGTTCGGGCGCCGTCGGAGACAGAGCAAGAGATACGCCCGGTCGCCGAATATCTCCGCCATCTTCCTGAGCTGGACCGCGCATCTCTCGTCGGGCAGATCCGGTACAAGGATGCCAATCATGCCGTCGGAATACGCAACGACATCATCCAGGTGCAGGATGCAGTTGTTCTTGCCGCCTCGGGACTTACCCAGCGTGATGAGGCGTGTCAGCCGGGAGTAAGCGGCGCGGTCGGTGGGGTAGACGAGGATCGACATCCCGTCCTGCAAATCGAGGCGACAGCCGACGACAAGCCGGATCCCGGTCGACCGCGAGGCTTCCAGCGCCCGAACAATCCCTGCAAGCGAATTTCTGTCGACGACGCCGACGGCATCGATCCCCAGCATCTTGGCGGTCTCGAACAGCTCCTGCGCCGAACTCGCACCCCGCAGGAACGAAAAATGTGTCGTGACCTGCAGCTCCGCGTATCTCATGCGAAGACCCCGTGCACGAACCATTTATGGCTGCCTGTTTCCGTATCCACGCCATCGCCGGACCGGAAGATCCAGAGCCGCTCACCGCCCTCGTCCTCGATCACGAAATAGTCGCGGACCGCCGCCATCTCCGAGTTGCGTTCCCACCATTCCCCGAAAATCCGCTCTGGCCCATCGGCGTTCTTCACCTTCCGGCGCTTGCCCCGCCACATAATCCAGACGGGCGGATGGTCTGGCAGCAGCGCCATCACATCAACCTGCTCTGGCCGCGCCAGCAGGCGGACGGGCCGACGCCAGTGATTAACCCAGGCAGTCTCTATCGGATCGGATGCGGCACCGATCCTCTGGACCGAACGCTCGGGAACGTCGGAAGCAACGGGGGCTACGCGATAGACGCGTTGGCCACGGTTGCCGTAGATGTCGATTAGCGGCGTGAGGTCCACGACCTCGTCTTCGACAAGCGACGACGACTTCTGCGCTTCCTCCAGCGGCTCCGCCATGACCGCCACTAGCGTCATCTTCTCGATACCGAAGCCGGGTTCGATCTTCTCGGTTCTGTCTTTGAATAGCTTCGTCAGCCAGGCGACATCGCGCGCGGGTTTGGCGGTCCCGGCGCGGATGGCTTGCCGGGTGCCGTCGACCGTCTCGACAATAAGGTCGGCGCGACGGACGCCGAGACCCCTTCTCTGTAGCTCATCGACAAGCTGGACAACCAGCCGGGCGACATACTTGTTGATGGTCTCCGCGGCGCCGATGGGTTCAGCGAACGCCCTGCTGACTTCGACAAGCTCGGCTGTTCGGATGGGATCGATAGGCTCCGGTGTGCGGCCGAACATTTGGTCGAGGCGGCGGCCGATTTCCGGTCCGAAGCGGAGCGTCAGCGGGGCACGTGGCGTATTGGCGAGTTCGCCGATGGTCTTGAAGCCGAGTGTCCGCAGGTCGCCGACGATCTTCTCAGGGAGCCGTAGAAGAGAGATCGGCAGCTTCTCGACCGCCCGAACGGTCTCGCCCCTCGGAACGATGACGGTCTCGCGACTGATCGCTCTGGCGCATGCGTTTGCGGTACCCCAAGTGTCGGCGATGGCGACCCGTGTTGCCAGGCCCTTGGCGCGGAAGCGGTTGGCGATGCTCGTCAACATCCGCTCCTCGCCGCCCTGCAGATGGTCGGCGCCCTCCGTGTCTATGACGATGCCGTCCGGCGCGTCGACGGCGACGATCGGGGAATACTGGCTCAGCGCCCACATGGTGATGCGCTCGAGCGCCGCGGCATCGGCGGCGAGATCGGCGTCGATCATCAAGAGTCCCTGGAAAAGCGCCTGCGCCTTGGCGGCCGGCATGCCCACATGGACGCCGGCCTTCCTGGCTGCAGGATCGGCGGCCGACACCCAGCGTTTGGAGCCGCTCTTCGAAATGACGGCGATCGCCTGGTCAACGGGAATAGCGGGATCGGCCCGCCTGATCCTGTCGGTCGGCAGGTCGGGAAAAAATATCGATACGACCCTTGGCATCGCAGGCTCCTACTTCGAACTCGGCACACTCACCCGCTTTCACCCTCATCAGTTCCAAAAACCACCTCGCCCGCCCGACGCCTGGAACCGGCAGCTCCTCGCTTGGAATGACGCTCACCCTCCAGCGCGTGGTCGCGGCCGTCGGCTGCCCGAAGTCGCTGGCCTCGGTCTGCCGTCGCCACCGCCGCACTGCGAGCGCCATCGTGCCGGTCTTCTCGGCGGCAAGCTGCAGCCGGCGCGACGCCGCCATCGGCAGGCGGACAATCTCGCCTATCACCGCGCCGAGCCCGCCGTACGAGAGGCCCTCCTCCATATTGGCAAGGACGTCCTCCTCCTTGTCGGACTCGACGAAGACGACCCGGTTCGGATGCAGACCCGCCTGCGCCAGGGCCGGGAAGAACAGGTCGGGACGTGTCAGGCACCAGACGACCTTGCCTTGAGTGCGAGCGGCTATCCCGGCCACGAACAGGGCGGCGGCCGCACCATCGACGGTGCCCGCCCCGCCGCCAGCACACTCGTGCAGCGCCCCATAGGCCAACCCACCGCCCGGAAGCCGCTCGTCGATCTGTGCCACGCCGAAAGGCAAAACGCCTCGCTTGCGCTGACTGGCGCTTTCCAGGTGCGCAATCTGTTCGCGCAGGCCGTCGAGGACGGCGTTTGTGGCGACGGCTGAGTTCATGATCTCCCTTTGGCGGCAACCCGTTTTCAGCTTGAGAAACAGCAATATGTTCTGTATTTGTTCCTATGGCGCAAATGAGTCAATGCGCATGTGACCCGCTGAAGTTGAGCACGAGTGCAAGGCAAATAAATCGCCAGCGGATTCAATCGGATGACGAGGAAGGAATATTTTCGGATGCGCCGAACGCGGCTTGTGGACGATGCGATCCCTAGACTGAAAGATCACAAGGTCCCGGTGGTCGAACTCCTCTGCCGTGTGTGCAACCGCCATAGTGCGCTTGAGCGGAAAACGTTGGTGAAAGCGTTTGGCGCAAGCGTCACCTTCGCGGAAATCCGCCGGCGCATGGCCATGGGCTGCGAGCGGATGCAGGCGACCAAGGGTGACAAGTGTGGAGCACACTTCCCATGTTTGAGTGACGGTCTCGCTGATGGAAGCTAGATAATGACAGGCGAAGACAACCGCGAACGGCCGCGCAAGATCGTGCATGTCGACATGGACGCCTTCTACGCATCGGTCGAGCAGCGCGACAATCCGGAGCTGCGAGGTGTGCCGGTTGCTGTCGGCAGTCCTGCCGCCCGCGGGGTCGTGGCGGCCGCCAGCTACGAGGCACGCAAATTCGGCGTCCATTCCGCCATGCCTTCGGTGACCGCCCAGCGGAAATGCCCGGACCTCATCTTCGTCAAGCCGCGCTTTGATGTTTACAAAGCCGTGTCGTTGCAGATCCGGGCGATCTTCGCCGAATACACGCCGATGATCGAGCCGTTGTCACTCGACGAGGCCTATCTCGACGTCACTGAAAATCTCAAAGGAATGGAGATCGCGACGGAGATCGCCGCGGAAATCCGCGCGAGGATCAAGGCGGCGACGGGGCTCAACGCGTCAGCGGGTATCTCGTACAATAAGTTCCTGGCCAAGATGGCCAGCGACCTCAACAAGCCGAACGGCCAGGCCGTCATCACCCCGAAGAACGGCCCCGCCTTCGTCGAACAGCTTCCCGTCAAGAAATTCCATGGCGTGGGACCGGCAACGGCCGAGAAGATGCATCGGCTCGGGATCGAAACGGGCGCGGACCTGAAGGAGAAAACGCTCGACTTCCTCGTCGAACATTTCGGGAAGTCAGGACCATATTTCCATGGGATTGCTCGCGGCATCGACAATCGCCAGGTTAAGCCTGACCGTGTGCGGAAATCCATCGGAGCGGAAGACACGTTTTCGCAGGACATCCATTCCCATGAACCTGCGCGCGCAGGGCTTCAGCAGCTAATCGAGAAAGTCTGGAGCTACTGCGAGGCCAATGAGATCGGCGCCAAGACGGTGACCCTCAAGGTCAAATATGCCGACTTCAGCCAGATCACCCGCAGCAAGACCGTTCCCGCACCTCTGCCGGCGATCGCCGAACTTGAAGACGTGGTCGATATGCTTCTCGCGCCAATCTTCCCGCCGCGAAAAGGCATACGCCTGCTTGGCGTGTCGCTGTCTTCGCTGGAACGGCGAAGGTCCGAAACGACGCCGCAGTTGCGGCTCGCGCTTTAGACGCCGAGCAATGGTTGGAAGTGATCCCCACGGGACAGTGTGAGGAACGAACACTCCAGCTTTATGGAAGCCATCGAACCAAAGTTCCCCATCGCCTGGTAAGGCACATAACTTCACGGTACTGCGGGCATAGACAGTGGCATCGAACGTGTCGGGCTTCTGCTGCGCTATGACTGCAGACCGCACGTTCCTCGGATCGACCTCGAACGGCAGTAAAGGAGCCGACGGCGGTCTTGACCGCTTTGCGCCTTCCAAACGGACGCTGCTGGCTGCGTTGTGATCGTTCCAAAACAGACGCCGACGCCTAAAGTTGATGTTCAGCGGTAACCATGATTGCTCCTAACGAGCGAACACTCGCGCCTTATAGGGAGTGCCGGGTCACGGCTCATAGATCCCCTGATTCCATCGCGTAGTTGCTTAATCGAGCAAGGTTAGCATTGAACCGATCAATGCGCTCACAAAGTTCAGCAGCCGCGTTTCGCTGCCACTCGATAGACTTTCTTCCGGCATGCAGCAGCCCAGAGATATCTTTGCGGATCGAGGATTTGCCGAAAGACCCGAAGACCGTCTCGTGCAGGATGTCCACGAACTCGCGGTTCCGTTCGTCATCGCTCATGCTACCGAGCGCTGCATCCAATCCCTTAAGCAACTCCTCGACATCACTCGTCGTCGCTTCAAACTTCCGCCGAAGCTCCGATTCGGTGTCGGCAGATAGACCTTCGCGCGCGATGGCCTCTAGCGAGCTGACCATGCCGCCTCGGATGAACGAAAGCTGTTGTGCGTCATTGGCGCGCTGATGATTAGCCCGCACCCGGAGATGCGCACCAACAAGGCGCTTTAAGAGCTCGTCCTGCTCATTCGAGCGGCGGCTCATGTCCACTTCCCATCGCTGCCTTTCCAATTCCTCGATCGGCGGATGAGTAACGGCATAGATTTTGGTGAGGAGGCTTGCGCCAGGAATGATCTCAACGGCTCCTTCGGCCACGCCACGCGCTAGAGCGCGTTTCGGATGTGGGCTCGGTGGTTCGATCGGACCTTCAGTCATGCACCTCTCCAATACGTGATGTGAAATATTGTCGTATGCAACGTAGCCGTGCTTTGCACATTTGCTTTCTGGCACGGTCGGTGAAGACTAGCGCCGTTTCACCTGTGGGAAACCTGGGTCATTTTCGACGTTTTACTCTTCCAGAGCTTGTAAATCCACGACGCAAGTTCAACGTCGATCTGCATCTTGACCCACGACAGAGCGGAGCAACTCGGACAATTCCACCCTATTTAGATTTGCAGATGCGGTTTTGAGCAGAAAATCGAAATTCACTTTGAGCCAGCAGTTACGGCGGGGGTTAAGGAGAATAACCTCAGACCAGACGGTTTCGTTCGTTTCAACAGATGCGGCGTACTTTAGTAGCCAGTACATAAGGACCTGCCGAAAATCGCCTGATACGAAATTACGATTAGTATGTTTGACCTCAATCAGATGAACGCCAAGCGCGAAGTCGCCGTTGCCCGGCGCGATCCAACCCAAACCTGGAATCCGAGGCGCGATTTCGATGCTCGAATTCCGATCATGTCTCTCAAGTTCATGAAGCATGCTGACGAGATTGGCAGATGCTCGTTCTGCCACTGCCATATCGAGTGTAGAGAGGCTTGCAGGGATTTTGGCATCAAAATGCCGCCGTTGCCTGGCAACAGCCAGCGCGAGGCACTCCTCCCAGGAAGGGGCACCATCTTCTCGCAGGATCAACTCAGCGCGTACCGAAGCCAATTCAAAAAGCATCGCTTTTTGAAGCTGACTCTGCTCGATCATGGCTTCAGGCACGGGGGAAATTCCCTCGATCCTACGTAAACCTTTATTGAGCGACTGAACCATTCCACCGCTCAGTCGCGGGAACAGGATGTCCAATACACCCGGAATATCGCGTGCGACTGTTCTCGGATCGCGAAGTGGTAAGCGACTACTGGACATTTCGCATCCACTCAAGGTAGCGCGACGCAAAAGAGGAACTGGCGCCATTTTCAAACCCAAGCCGCCATGCTTGATTGAGGGACTTTTTCAATTGCTGTCGTGCATGCTCTCCTTCGTCGCCGAACTTCTTGGAAATTAGCCAAAAGGTCCTTTGCTCGTCGGCTCCCAAATTCTGCCAGTCGTTTCTGAGCGTCATAAAATTAGCGCGATCTTCCCAGTGGCCCCAGCATTCGATGCATGCCCGTTTGACGGACTGTGATTTTCGAGTGTCGTATGCTTGGCGAACAAAACTCGCCCGACGGGGGGTTTTTTTGAACCGGATGGCTCGGAGATAATGCAGAAGGTTGGCTTCTGGAATGAGAAGGTGGGGGGCGACCATCGGCACGTTATCGAGCAAGCTGTCGATTTGACTAAAGACTGCCGCAAACTCCTCATTTGCGCGAACTGAAAACACGCCTCTCATGATCTTTGACCAAGATGCACGGAAGGAGTTGAGGTTCCGGGCGTCTAAAAGCGTCGCGCAAAGCTGCGCAGCAACTTGCGGCTCCTGGAATTTCAGTGCCCGCCCAATCTGGGCGAGGACAAAGCTGTCGGGCTGTGACTTCTCCTTCTCAAGGTCGAGTAGAAATTGGATGTCGATGTTGGCAAACGACTCCTTGAGCGTTTCGTATTCCGTTTGCGCGGTATCCGAATAAGGATCAAAATGGAGGTCAAGCTCGCGGAGGGTTGTGCTGGCTTCTTCGCCCTCACCAAGCTGTGCTTGGACATAATCAACGTAGTGCGTTGCGCTGAGAAACGTTGTCTTGCTGCGGTTCAACGTCAAGCCATAGTCGGCAAGGGCGTGAGAAAGGACTGAAAGAGCACCATATGCGTCCTGTTGTGAAGCGCATATCAACGTAAAGTCATCCACGTACCGGTGCCATACGATACCTTTCTCCGTGAGAATTTGATCAATGGGCGTCATCATAACTTCGGCCAGAACTCTCGCGCCTTGTCCTCCGACCGGTAACCCAAAAGATCGACCGGCAGTCAATTGGTTGAGTATCCTATCCACCTGGGCTGCAACGGTAGAGTTCGACCGACTGAGATCTTTAATGAGGTTTTCCAGGCGGTGGTGATAAATATGTTCGTAAAAACTTGATACGTCGGTTTGAACGACGATCGCACCCTCCCGCTGCAATTCAGGTTCCTGGAGGGTGCTTTCGCTGTAAGCCCTCCAGGAACGCGAGGGGTCGAAGTAAGCGGATTTTGAGGCGTCCAGCCGGTAAGAGTGAACTCGATGGCTCCTCTGGGGCTCGTTGGTCTCGGCGATGGCTAGGCCAATGCCGTTTAAATACAGGTTCCAGAATGGGTGTAGCTTGGTCGTGATGCGAAACCCGTGGGACCCTGATGGCACGAGTAGCCGTTCGGACCCCACTGTGAGTTCATTGATGAAATTCTTGGCGTCTTTGAAAGATTTGTTATCGAGAAGTGTGAACAGCTCGAAACATATTTGAGCGAGTCCCTCGGCCTGGTCCCGCACGAACGAGGAATCCATGTCGTAAGGAAGCGTATCGTTGTCACCACTTTTGCCTATCTCCAATGCTGCTCGGACAAAATGCTCTCGCGTCACTTCCATCATATATCTTTCGTCGCGTTTTAATGAGCGCAGTGTAGGATAGATCCGACTTCTATTTCAATGTATAGTTGCGACAATACCGATGCGTTAGCTGGTTATCAGCAGCCTTGCGGTTGATTTGCGGATTGAGGGCTGTGACGACTTATCGAGTCGCCTAAATGATCAACGTTCGCGTTCGGATCGTTGCCGCGCTTGTCCTCGCGTCGGTCCGTCAGATTTAACGGGCGCAAGCCCGCTGGTTCTCGGCATCGTGTCGGCTAGACCACCATCGGGTGCCCAAAGCAGTTAGTCCGCTTCCGTGAAGAGTTTCGGGCGCCGCCAGGCGTACGAAAGTCCCCGAGGAAGGAACCCGCGGACCACAGTCGGAGGCTATGGAGATTTTGATCTACGGCTGATATCTGCGGTGTG